>NZ_JACGXO010000001.1:0-1201983 GCF_014138335.1 Phyllobacterium sp. P30BS-XVII | reverse complement strand
CAGAGAGCTTCCTTTAGGGCGCATTCAGCAACCGCCAGCGGCGCCCCGCCCTCGTTGTGTCGGTATATAGACCCCACATCCCAAAACTGTCAACAACGATTTCAAAGTTTTTATCAAAAATGTGACATGAATTATCCACAGCCCCGTATTTGCTGGAGACAACGCTGGCAAATAAGCCGCCGAAGTGAATTGTGATCACCGTGGCCACAAACAAGCCCAATTCAAACCCTAGCGCTGGCTGCCATGCGTGGGGCTCATTCCAACGTATTAGGGCCAATGTATTATAGCGTGCCTCTATAGATATAGGCACAGTTCGGGTTCGGCGCGTTGACAGATGGAAGCTGCGAGGGCAAAACTGCGGCCTCGTTGACTTCGTACCAGTAAATGGCTGGTCGGCACGCGCCGGAAAATCAAGGTAAGCCTGCATCAATAACGGCGACAGGATCTACACTTAGTATCAGGATCGACACTTAGTATAATGAAAGAGTACGAGGGGCACTCATCAATCGATCCGGGCAACGAACCGCCGTTGATTACGGACGGGCGTCGCGGCCCGCCCGATCGCCGGGAAATTTCGGCGCGATGGCTGGCTGGTACTTTTCTGACGGGTATCACCTCGAGCATGTTGATGGGTGTTGCCTTGTTTGCGGCGCTTGATGGCCGGGAGCAATTGGCGACCCCGCCCGAACTGATGGCCCGCAATACAATGCCATCGGCCAAGGGCAGCAGCGATGTAACCAAAGGCGCCCGCGTTGCCGCAACCACACCGATTCGGCGCAACCGTGATCGCCGCCGCCTCGATGTATCAACCGTGTTTAAAGAGGGCGAACGGGACGTCATCCGCTCCACGCCTTTTGAATATGTCCGCATAGCACTGGCCTCTGTTCATAACAGCAACCGCAAATATCCCGGATTCAATCCGCTGGATGTGTTTGCCGAAGCCAATGAAGGAACTGACCCCACGCCCAAAACAGGTTTGATCTATGGCGCCAAGGTTGAAAGCGAAGTCAGCCTGCGCACGGTGGATTTTCCTCTGGCCACGGCGCAGTTTGATCCATCCGACGATCTGAGCGCTGATGAGGTGGAAGAAGTTGTCCGCAACACCGGCGCTTTGCTGACCGATGGCGCGGTGCAGGTGGCTTCGCTGCATTATGTTGATCCGCTGCGCTTTGGCGCTGATGAAGATCCTTTCAATCTGCGCAATCCGCTCGCGGTCAAGATCATTCAGGAAAATGTCAGCGTCACGCCGCGGGCCAACGAAGATGTGGAAAGCCACGGTTACTCCGAGGAACTCATACCGTTCCGCAATGACAAGGAAATCCTTAGCGCTTTCAGTGACGCCGGCTACGAGAATGATGATGCCATCGGCATGTCCGAGGCAATTTCAAAGCTCCTGAATTCTCCACGCCTGAAAGGCGGTAGCGTTTTGCGGCTCGGCATTGAATCGCGCGACAATGTCGACCGCATCATGCGCGCCAGTGTCTATAATGGTACAACGCATATACTGACCATCGCCCTTAACGATAAAGACCAGTACGTGCCTGCGGACGAGCCGGAAATGACGCCGGGCCTGCAGGTGGCTTTTGATGACAATCCACCTTCATCACGTCAGCCCGGCGATCTTCCAACGGTCTATGATGGCATTTATCGCGCGGGCATAGCCTATGGCATGACCGATACGATGATCCAGCAATTGGTCCGCATGCTGGCATCGGATGTGGATTTCCAGGCGCAGCTTTTACCGACAGACCAGTTGGAAGCTTTCTTTTCCCTGCCTGCCGATTCGGAAAAGGCCGGTGACGAATCGGAAATTCTCTATGTCGCTGCCAATTTTGGTGGGAACCTGCGTAAATTCTACCGGTTCCATTCCGGGGATGGCTCGACCGATTATTATGATGAGAACGGCAAAAGCTCGAAACAGTTCCTGCTGCGCAATCCCGTACCGAACGGTGTGTTCCGCTCGCCCTTCGGCATGCGGCGTCATCCGATTCTCGGCTATTCGCGCATGCACACGGGTGTTGACTGGTCGGCACCGCGTGGCACCCCGATTATTGCTGCGGGCAATGGCACCGTGGAACGAGCCGGTTGGACCAATGGCTATGGCAACCAGACAGTCCTTCGCCATTCCAATGGTTATGAAAGCAGCTACTCGCACCAGAACGCCATTGCGTCCGGCGTAACACCCGGTGCCCGTGTCCGGCAGGGCCAGGTAATCGGCTATCTTGGTTCAACCGGCCTCTCAACCGGTCCGCACCTGCACTATGAAGTTATCGTCAACGGGTCCAAGGTCGACCCGATGCGTATCCGTCTGCCGGGCGGCAGGGCGCTTGATGGCGATGATCTTGTTGCCTTCAAGCGCGAACGCGAGCGTATCGATCAGCTCCTGAAGGAGGACAACAACACCGCGCCGAAGATGGCAGCCAGCGGTTGAGTCCAATCCACCACTTATTCCTGAAATTCAACCGTCACGCCCTTTTGCACCAGCTTTGACAGCTCGGTTGCATCCCAATTCGTCAGTCGCACGCAGCCATGACTGTTCGTCTTGCCGATCTTTGAGGGTTCCGGCGTACCATGGATGCCGTAGGTCGGCTTCGACAATGCAATCCAGACAGTCCCTACAGGCCCGTTTGGTCCCGGCGGAATGGTCAACACCTTATCGTTTTCACCCTGCTTGAAGTTCAGCTTCGGATTATAGGTGTAGTTTGGGTTGAGGGCGATGCGCTCCACCTGAACGATACCCGACGGTGATGGCGTATCGGTTGAACCGATGGTGGCGGGATAGGCAACAACCAGCCGCCCCTCGGCATTATAGCCGCGCACCTGCTTGCGTCCCTTGTCAGCGATGATTTTCGTCACCGAGCCACCGACATTCTGGCCGGTACTGGCAACCTGAATAGCCACGCCGGGCTGATTGAAATCAACGCCGGGGTTGATCTCTTTCAAATACCCTTCATCCATGTGAAAGCGTTCGGCCAGCATTTCGGTGACTGATGTAAAGGCCATCCGCTCGAGCTGTGCCTTATGGCTGTAATCCTCAGGGATAGACGCAACGAACGGATAGGCTGCATCTTCCGAGCTGATCGTATAGGAAACAAAGGCAGGGCCGCCGGTTTGTTCCAGCGATGCTTGGATTCCCGCATCATTGAGCGGATCAAATTTCTGACCGGTCATTTCCTCGAAAGCTGCCACGGCCTTGTCGACATTGCCGCCCTTGCGACCGTCAATCACACCCGGTGATACACCAATACGATCAAGCAGAACCTGAATCGCGGCAATCTTGGCTTTGGCGCCCTGCCCCTTTGGCAATTGTACAGTTGGCGCGGGATTAGGGTGCGCCGGAATTGATTCCTGGGATGGCGGTGTCGCCAGATTCTCGCCGGGCATTTCTGGATCAATCAGACCGGGATTGGCGGGAGGAATGTCCGATTCGCCGTTTGCGGGCGGCAGCGGTGCGCGTTCAACCGTGCGATAGTCGCGTTCGGATGGCTGCTGCCTCTGATAGGAATCTCTTGGGCGATTCGCGTAAGGGTCTTCGGGGATAGAGCCCGTATCAAAGGAATCCTGCGGCGCATCGGGAAAATAATCAGCGCCCCGGCCATTATTGATATCATTGCGCGGCTCCTCGACCGAAACCACCCGTCCCCGACGATCCAGCGTCACGCGCCGACCATACTCGTCGAAATAAACGCGATACTCATCACGCCGTGCCCGCCGGTCTGATTCGAACACTTGCGCGACCATATATGGTGCCTGATTCGCGCTTTCACGCGCAGGCAAACCTGCAGCCTGCGCAGGCGCGACAGGCACAAGCACCGCCAAAGCAGTGGTAAAAATCGATGCAAACACAATCAAATGACGAAGCGCCATATTTTCCAACTTCCGGTTTCCGCTAACCTGTCCTTAAGCATAAATGACCGATTTTCCTGTCTTTATGGTTAATGCGGTTTTTTCGAGCCTTTTCTGCTGAATAAAACCGGTTCGATTTCAAACGACGGCTCTGTCATCGCATCTACAGGATGAACCGGACATGAAAATGGCCGCCAGACGGCGGCCATTTTGCTTCCATACCCCATTATATCAGGTGCTGTTATGCAGCTTCGCTCTTTTCCCGGTCCGGGGCAGACTTCACTGACCGGAAATTGAGCCGGTCTGAACCTGCCGTGATCTTGACCGTGGAGCCATCCAGAATCTCGCCAAGCAGGATTTTCTCCGCCAGCGGGTCCTGCACCTGCTTCTGGATCACCCGCTTCAGTGGACGTGCGCCATAGGCGGGGTCATAACCCTTCTCGGCAAGCCAGTTGGTTGCATCCTCGTCAATCTTGATGGTGATCTTGCGATCAGTCAGCAAGGATTGCAGACGCTGCATCTGAATAGCCACAATGGCACCCATTTCGTTCCGCTTCAGACGATGGAACAGAATGATCTCGTCGACGCGGTTGAGGAATTCCGGTCTGAACGAGGCCTTGACCACATTCATCACGTCCTCGCGGGCGCTTTCCACATCCTGATCTTCCCCAAGCGCGGTCAGATATTCCGACCCAAGATTGGATGTCATGATGATCAGCGTATTGCGGAAATCCACTGTACGCCCCTGACCATCGGTCAGACGTCCATCATCAAGCACCTGCAGCAGAACGTTGAACACATCCGGATGCGCCTTTTCAATCTCATCGAAAAGCACAACCTGATAGGGTCTGCGGCGAACCGCTTCGGTCAGTGCGCCACCTTCCTCATACCCGACATAACCTGGAGGTGCGCCGATCAGACGAGCCACCGAATGCTTCTCCATATATTCGGACATGTCGAGGCGAACCATCGCCGTCTCGTCACTGAACAGGAACGAGGCCAAGGCCTTGGTCAGTTCCGTTTTGCCAACGCCGGTTGGTCCAAGGAAGATGAACGAGCCAATCGGCCGGTTCGGATCTTGCAGTCCGGCACGGGCCCGGCGGACGGCCTTGGAAACGGCCTGAACCGCTTCACCCTGCCCGATGACCCGCTTGGCCAGCTCGTCTTCCATCCGCAACAGCTTTTCGCGCTCACCTTCCAGCATCCGGTCAACCGGAATACCAGTCCAGCGGGACACTACCTGCGCAATATGATCAGGCGTGACGATTTCCTCGACCATCGAGGTCGATCCATCCTGCTGTTCGGCCTGTGCAAGCTGCTTTTCCAGCTGCGGAATTGTGCCATAGGCAAGCTCGCCCGCCTTCTGGAACTCACCATTACGCTGGGCAGAAGCCAAAGCATTGCGCGCGTCATCAAGCTGACCTTTGAGGTCGGCCGCATGACCAAGCTTCTGCTTCTCCGCCTGCCACGTATTGGTCAGGCTGGTTGACTGTTCCTCAAGTTCGACCAGTTCCTTTTCCAGTCTTTCCAGACGATCCTTCGATGCATCGTCTTTCTCGACCTTCAATGCTTCGCGCTCGATCTTCAGCTGCATGATGCGGCGGTCGATTTCATCAAGCTCTTCCGGCTTTGAATCCACCTGCATGCGCAGGCGCGCTGCGCCTTCGTCAATCAGGTCGATAGCCTTGTCAGGCAGGAACCGGTCAGTGATGTAGCGGTTCGACAGGGTTGCAGCAGCAACCAGAGCCGAGTCGGAAATACGAACCTTGTGATGCTGTTCGTATTTTTCCTTCAACCCGCGCAGGATCGAGATCGTATCCTCAACCGTTGGCTCATCAACGAACACCGGCTGGAAGCGCCGCGCCAATGCGGGGTCTTTTTCCACATGCTTGCGATATTCGTCCAGCGTCGTTGCACCAACACAATGCAGCTCACCGCGTGCAAGCGCGGGCTTCAAGAGGTTCGATGCATCCATCGATCCTTCGCCTTTGCCTGCACCAACCAGCGTGTGCATTTCGTCAATAAAAAGGATGATGTCTCCATTGGCCGACTGCACTTCGGAAAGCACACCTTTCAGACGCTCTTCGAATTCACCGCGATATTTCGCACCGGCAATGAGTGCGCCCATATCGAGTGCCATCAACTGCTTGTCTTTGAGAGACTCCGGCACGTCACCATTGACGATACGCAAGGCCAGGCCTTCGGCAATCGCCGTCTTGCCCACACCGGGCTCGCCGATCAGAACAGGATTGTTCTTCGTGCGGCGTGACAGGACCTGGATGGTCCGGCGGATTTCGTCATCGCGTCCGATAACCGGATCAAGCTTGCCCGATCGCGCATCGGCAGTCAGATCCCGCGCATACTTTTTCAAGGCATCATAGGTGTTCTCGGCGGACGCCGAGTCGGCTGTCCGGCCTTTGCGGATATCATTGATAACCGCATTGAGGCCCGCAGCGGTCACACCGGCGCGGCTCAATATCTCCGAGGTCTTCGCCGATTTTTCAACAGCAAGCGCCGTCAACAGCCGTTCGACCGTAACGAAACTGTCGCCAGCCTTTTTGGCAATTTCTTCGGCTGTGGCAAAAACCTTCGCCAATGGCTGCGCGAGATAAAGCTGCTCATTGCCGCCGGTTACTTTCGGCAGGGCATTGAGCGCTGTCTGCAATCCAAGCCGCACATCGGCAATTCGACCGCCCGCCCGTTCGATCAACGATGCGGCAAGACCTTCCTCATCATCAACGAGAACCTTGAGCAAATGCTCCGGTGCAAACTGCTGATGGCTGGAAGAGAGCGCAAACGTCTGCGCGGACTGGATGAAGCCGCGAACGCGCTCCGTATATTTTTCAACATTCATTCTGTGTCTCCTTTTCTCCGGAGCCCTCAATCGGCACTCTGGAGTCCTCTGGTGACGGACCCCCTGCAAGAGGCAGATCCATACGCTTCTGGGCTCATATGGGAATGCTTTCCTGCCCCCGCAAGATACTCCCAAAGCCACAGACTTAAAAAAGAAAACGGCGCGGAAATCATTCCGCGCCGTTTTCAAAACCACGATGTATCAACAGATCAGACGTCAGATGGTTCAACCGCTGCCCGGCGCTTCTTGACTTCGGCAACAATGCCTGCCGGAGAAAGATCGTTTGACGTATCGGCTGCGGCGACTGGAGCAGCGCTTTCCTCGGTTACCCGCGGTTCACGTGGACGGGCTGGCCTGCGGCCACGCGGCGCACGGCGAGCCGGCTTTGCCTCGGCCACTTCCTCGGTTTCAGACCCAGCATCATCGTCATCATTATTGGATGATGCATTGGATGCATTCTGATCATTGGAGGTGTTCTGATCATACTGCCTGCGCTGCTGATGGTGCGGCTGGCGCTGGCTGACCGGCTCCTCGCCATAGGCAACTTCAGCGGGCGTGCCTTCAATCACCGGCTGCGGTCCGCTGCCATTGATCTGCTGGTGCTGAACCGGGCGGTCCTGCTGCTGTTCATTGCCATCATCATCGTAAACGCCATCATCGTCCTGATCATCGCGGTCATCGCGCTGATATTGGACAGGCGCTTGAGCCTGGGCAGCAAGAATGATTCGATTGTAATGTTCGGCGTGCTGAAGATAGTTTTCTGCCATCACGCGATCACCACTGCTCTGCGCATCACGCGCAAGAGTGGTGTATTTTTCGGCGACGTGCTGAGCATTTCCCCGGATTTTAACATCAGGGCCGTTGCTCTCATAATTACGGGAAAGTGGGTTGGGACCTTTGCGGTTATTATTACCGCGTCCGCGCATGCGCCTATTCTGCTGTACTGGCCTCATACTTATCTCTTTTCAGAAAATCAGGGGCGCTAATTTGCTCACCATTTGAGTCAAAAAGCTTCGCTTCTCAAGTGCCGACCTGAAGCGCGCCCCGCGCTTCAATCGCATCTAAAGTTTCATAAAACTTTTGTGCTTCCGCAAAAACCATTTCCCCAAGAACAATTCCGATGAGAAATCAAACACCCGGAAAATTCCGTATCAATCTCTTGATAGGCAAAACCAGACTTGTTCGGTTTAGAGCGGTGATTGGAAACTAGCCGCCTTCGCGACAAATTCCAAGCCTTTTTTCAATAATTTTATGACTTCATGAACAACATTGCTCTTTCATGCCCCCCGATATCCTTCTGCAGACCTTTCAGAGCGAAGCCCGTTCTTGCAAAAATAGCTTCGACATCTGTCCGTTGATCAAAGCCAATCTCCACCGCTACTGCCCCATCAGTGCGAAGATGGGCCTCCGCCTGTTCCGCGATAATACGATAGGGTTCGAGGCCGTCAGGTCCTCCATCAAGCGCCAGAAGGGGATCATGCACTGCGACTTCAGGTTGAAGGGCCGCAATATCGCCGGAGCGGATATAGGGTGGATTGGAAATAATCATGTCAAATCCGCCAGTTACCTCGGCAAACCAGTTGGAGCGCAGAGCGGCAAAGCGGCTGGATACATCGTTCAGACAGGCATTGCTACGTGCGGTGGCAAGAGCGCCTAGCGCCATATCAACGCCGATTGCCCGCAGGTTCGGCACCTGACTGAGCAATGCTATCGCGATTGCTCCGGTCCCGGTTCCAAGATCAACAAGGTCAGCAATTCCATTCTCGGTAACACGCTCACGCAGGAACGGCAGCGCAAGTTCGACAAGCGCTTCGGTATCCGGTCGCGGCTCCAGCGTGTCCACAGAAAGTAAGAATTCCAACCCGAAAAATTCGCGTTTACCGATGATCCGATGCACTGATTCGCCGTTGATTCGCCGGATAAGCACGGCATCGAGCCTGGCCAGCACATCTTTCGTCACGATGTTATGCGGATTACGGATCGTTTCGAGCCTGTCGAAACCGGTTAGCCATTCCACCAGAAGCCGTGCATCAAGGTCGGCTCCGTCAATTCCAGCTTTGGTCAGTGCCGAGCGCGCCTGAATATGGACGTCAGCAAGGCGAGCCTCAGCCATGCTTTCAGTATCCGTCATTCATCTGGGCGAGAAGCGCGGTCTGATAGTCCGAGATGAGCGCCCCGATCAGTTCGTCAAGATCGCCTTCCATGATGCGGTCGAGCTTGTAGAGCGTCAGGTTGATGCGATGATCAGTCACGCGGCCTTGCGGGAAATTATAGGTGCGGATGCGCTCCGACCGGTCGCCCGAGCCAACCTGACTGCGCCGCGCTTCCGAACGCTCGCTGTCAGCCTTTTGCCGCTGCATGTCAAAGAGCCGTGACCGCAACACCTGCATGGCGCGCGCGCGGTTCTGATGCTGGGATTTTTCCGCCTGCACGACGACAATGCCCGATGGAATATGGGTAATGCGCACCGCCGAGTCCGTCGTATTGACGTGCTGTCCGCCCGAACCTGATGCGCGCATCGTATCAATGCGAATATCTTCAGGGCGGATATCGATGTCGATTTCCTCGGCTTCGGGGAGCACAGCAACCGTTGCCGCAGATGTATGAATGCGTCCGCTGGCTTCCGTATCCGGCACGCGCTGAACCCGGTGAACGCCCGACTCGAATTTAAGCTTGGCAAAAACGCCCTTGCCGGAAACCATGGCTATGACTTCCTTATAGCCGCCAGCTTCGCCATCGCTGCCGGAGATCAGCTCGACCCGCCAGCCATTGGCAGCCGCATAACGCTCATACATGCGGAACAGATCACCACCGAACAGCGCGGCTTCCGAACCACCTGTTCCGGCGCGGATTTCAAGAATCGCATTGCGCTCGTCAGCAACATCCTTTGGCAGAAGCAGGACCTGAATCTCCTGCTCAAGAGATTCGATGCGGTCATTGATCTCGGGCAACTCCGCCTCGGCCAGTTCGCGCATATCCTTGTCTGTCGACGCATCGTTGAGCATGCTCTTCAGATCATCGGCCTCGCTGCGCGATGCGATCAGATCGCGAATCTTGGCAACGACAGTCTCAAGCTCGGAATATTCCGAGGCCAGCTTCACATAGGTGTCGGAATCCGGATTGCTCGCCATCTGCGATTCAATCATGGAAAACCGCTTCAGCAGCTGATCCATACGATCCTGCGGAATGGACATCATTTTAGTTTATTACCTCAGTAAATTTCACAGCGGAACGCCCGTTCGCTCTGCGAATTTGTTCAGGACATGCCGCAGGGAACCCGTATCGCCGTGATTGTCGATCACATCGGTCAATTGCGCATGCAACTCGCCGACATGAAGTGTGCCCAGCATTGCCTTAACAGGGCCAATGGAGGCCGGTGCCATCGAAATGGAGCGGAAGCCGAGGCCAATCAGGGCCATGGCTGAAAGTGGTTTGCCTGCCATTTCACCGCACAACGTCACATCCGTGTTGTTACGCACGCCCGCCTGCGCAATCTGGCGCAGCACCCGCAGGAACGGCACAGAAAGATTGTCAAAACGGTTGGTGATAATCGAGTTGCCGCGATCCACAGCCATGACAAACTGGAACAGATCATTGGAGCCGACGGAAACAAAGTCGACAACGGACATCAGTTCATCAAGCTGCCAAAGCAGGGACGGCACTTCAACCATCGCGCCGATCTTGACCCGTGTCGGCAGATTATAGGCAAAGCGTGACAGGTGCTGCACTTCGCGGTTGATCAGTTCGCTCGCCTTGCGAACCTCAGCCACTTCAGTGACCATCGGGAGCATCAGGCGTAATTCGCGCCCACCCGCTGCTTTCAGCAAGGCGCGAACCTGCGTGCGCAGCAGACCCGGACGGTCGAGCGTCAGGCGGATAGCCCGCCAGCCCATTGCCGGATTTTCTTCATTCGTATTGCTGCGGAAATAGGGAAGAACCTTATCGCCGCCAATATCGAGCGTGCGGAATGTGACCGGTCTTTCACCAGCGGCATCCAGCACCGAACGGTAAAGCCGCTCCTGCTGTTCCGCGCGTGGGAAAGTCGAAGCCACCATGAATTGCAGTTCGGTGCGGAACAGGCCAATGCCGGCTGCGCCCGCTTCCGTCAGTTGCGGCAGATCAACCAGCAGCCCCGCATTCATCAACAGGGAGATCGGCACACCATCCTTGGTAACCGACGGCTTGTCGCGCAACTCGCGATAGAGAGCCTGACGCTTGGCGCGGAACTTGACCTTTTCCGAATAGGCAGCTTCGACATCGGCCTGCGGGCGCAAATGCACGCGGCCATCATCACCATCGATGATAACAGCATCATTGTTTTCGGCCATGGACACGACGCCCTTGACCTGCCCCGCAACGGGAATACCCATCGCGCGGGCCACGATCACCACATGGCTTGTCGCCGCGCCATCTTCCAGAACCAGCCCGCGCAAACGCTCGCGCGGATAGTCGAGAAGTTCGGCAGCGCCCATCGACCGGGCAATGATAATGGCGTCCTTGGCCAGCGAACCGGCCATGGTTTTCACATCACGGCCCATCAACTGGCGTAAAAGCCGGTTGGCAAGATCGTCGAAATCGCTGAGGCGCTCGCGCATATAGGGATCGCTCAGATGCATCATCCGCGCGCGGGTATCGCTCTGGACTTTCTCAACGGCAGCTTCCGCAGTCAGACCATTGCGGATTGCCTCTTCAAGACGGCGCACCCAGCCCGTATCATGGGCAAACATCCGATAAGCTTCCAGCACCTCACGGTGCTCGCCTTCAAATGCCACGTCGCGGCGCGACAGCATGTCGTCAATGGAAATGCGCAGCGAACCCAAGGAGGTTTCAAGCCGATCGATTTCCGTATCGATGTTTTCGTTGAAAAGATTGGTGACAACAATGCGTGGCTCATGCAGCACCACATGGCCAAGACCAACGCCATCATTGAAGGCACTGCCGGAAAAACTCATGGGCTTGCCGAGATCAAGCTCAACACCCGGCCGTGCCAGCCGCGTAAGACTGCCTGCGGCAACCATTTCAGCCAGAACCATCGCCGTGGTTTCGAGCGCTTCCACTTCATCTTCGCGGTAAACGCGCTTGGTCCGGTTCTGCACGACGAGAACGCCGAGTGTGCGCCCTGCCCGCAGAATCGGTACACCAAGGAAGGAATTGTAGATTTCTTCGCCCGTCTCCGGGAGGTAGGCGAAGGCGGGATGGGTCTGGGCATCCGTCAGGTTAAGCGGGCGGGCGCTTGAGGCAATCGTACCGACAAGACCTTGACCGAGGCGCAACTGCGCCAAGTGAACGGCCGATGGGTTCAAACCTTCGGTTGCATAGAGTTCGAGGACGCCATCAGAACGCAGCACATAAAATGAGCACACTTCGGCGACCATGTTCTGCGCGATTTCGCGAACGATACGGTCAAGCCTCTCCTGCGGCTCAAGAGCCTCCGCCATCAATTCGCGGAGGCGCTTCAGCATGACACGAGGACCTGTAATCTGCTCGCGCGTGGGCACCCATCTGCTCCATAACAATATCGGCAAGACCGGAATGGTCTCGCCAATCAACTCATTGATTCATCATGTCAGCCGAGACGTTCACCGACAAACAGAATCTCAGTCTTAGACAGTAAATTAATGCTTATCCAGACCGTAGACAGAATGCAAAGTCCGAACCGCAAGTTCCGCATAGGGACCGTCAATCAGAATGGAAATCTTGATTTCCGACGTGGTGATGGCGCGGATGTTGATGCCCTTGTCAGCCAACGCGCGGAATGCCGTTGCGGCAACGCCCGCGTGGCTGCGCATACCGATACCGATCACCGAAACCTTGACCATACCGGCTTCCGACTGGATTACGTCGAAACCGATATCGGCCTTAACCTTCTCCAGAACGACCAGCGCCTTGTCGAGATCACCCGAGGGCACCGTGAAAGTCATATCGGTCTTTGATCCATCCTCGGAAATATTCTGAACGATCATGTCGACGTTAATATGGGCTTCGGCCAGCGGGCCAAAAATACCGGCAGAGATACCCGGGCGGTCTGCAACACGGCGCAAGGAGATTTGAGCTTCGTCCTTGGCGTAGGCAATTCCTGTTACAACCTGCTGTTCCACGATTTCTTCCTCGTCGCAAATAAGTGTGCCGGGCGGATTGATCAGATCACCCATGCCCGGCGCATCGGGATCTTCAAAACTGGATCGCACAAATGTGCGCACTTTGTGGACCATCGCAAGCTCGACGGACCGCACCTGCAGAACTTTGGCACCAAGCGAAGCCATTTCGAGCATTTCTTCGAAAGAAATGCGCGACAGCCTGCGGGCCTTTGGCTCAACGCGCGGATCGGTGGTGTAGACACCGTCGACATCCGTATAGATATCGCAACGGTCAGCCTTAACAGATGCAGCAATCGCCACGGCGCTCGTATCCGAACCACCACGGCCAAGTGTCGAAATGCGGTTATCCGGGCCAATACCCTGGAACCCGGCGATCACGGCAACCTGGCCTTCCTTGAACCGTTCGATCAGGAACGAGCCGTCAATATCGATAATGCGCGCAGCACCATGGGCATTGTCGGTTTTGATCGGGATCTGCCAGCCCTGCCAGGAACGCGCATGTACACCCATGCCCTGCAAGGCCACAGCCAGCAATCCCGCTGTCACCTGCTCGCCAGAGGCGACAATGGCATCATATTCGCGTGCATCATGCATCGGCGAGGTCTGACGGGTCCAGGCGACGAGTTCGTTGGTTTTCCCTGCCATTGCGGAAACGACGACTGCGACTTCGTGCCCAGCATCAACTTCACGTTTGACATGCCGGGCCACATTACGGATGCGGTCGATATCGGCCACCGAAGTGCCACCGAATTTCATCACAATGCGTGCCATGGGGAATACCGTTCTGGAAAGGCTTGAAAATGAGATTTAAAACGACCCGCCCTGTCGAAAGCGGAACGCGGTTTCCCATAACGAAATTATGACGCAACTGCAAGAACGCGTGATCAGACGGGCAATGTTTGTGGGGGTGTGCGTTTCTCAAAGTCCAAATTGTGTCAACCACGCCCATCTAACAAATCCGCCGTGACATTGCGCCCGGCGTAGAAAACACCCAAGATTACTACGGTGTCCGCCGTGACGGCAAAAGCGATGCTAATGCTGCGTCTGTAACCAATGACACGCACACCGCTCATTATGTCGTCGCGGACAGTTCCACGTTTGGGGAAGTTGAAAACCCAAGGCAATAATCGCGAATATTAAACAGGAATGTCTGCGCGCGCTCAGCACTGACATTAATTTCGATATAGTCGTAAAGCTCAACCAGTTCCTGTTCGGCGCTCGGATGATGAAGACGACTTTATAATCCATCCATTACTTCGCCTTCATCATCCGAGCGCGTGCCTCGAGGTTCGCAAATACCTGCTCGGCTGGAGTACCGATACCGGGATTTTCCTGAAATTCGGCGAGACGGTTTGGTATTTCTTTCCGCAACCAGTTTTCCCGCGCTTCTTCGAAATCTTCCAACATACGCAACCCCGCCCGCACGACCTCACTGGCATTGTTATAGCGACCGGATTCGAGCTGTTTTTTGATGAACCGTTCGTAATGGTCGCCGAGTGCAATGCTTGTCATCGCATCTATTCCTCAAGTCCTGACGACCCCAATTGGTCGATCATTTGATAACAATAGATACTAATAGATAATACGATCGGCGCGAAGCCGAATTTGCATCTTGACATTTTTTGCCGGAAGGGGCCTCTCCAGAGGCAGTAAAAAGGACGTTGCCATGACCGAAGCCCAACGCAGCACAATCGATGCCGCCGAAGTAGATCGTTTTTCGCGCATGGCCGCCGAATGGTGGAACCCGCAAGGCAAGTTCCGTCCTCTGCACAAATTCAATCCAACCCGTCTTGCCTATATCAAGGAAAAAGTCTGCGCCCATTACGGTCTTGATCCGAACAGCCCGAAGCCGTTTACGGGGCTGCGTTTGCTGGATATTGGCTGCGGTGGCGGCCTGTTGTGCGAACCCATGGCGCGGCTGGGTGCTTCGGTTGTCGGCGCCGATGCGGGCGAAACCAATATTGAAGTTGCAAAAATTCATGCAGCCCAAAGCGGGCTCGATATTGATTATCGGGCCACAACAGCCGAAGCGCTGGCGGAAGCAGGCGAGAAATTTGATATCGTTCTCAACATGGAAGTGGTTGAGCATGTGGCCGATGTGGAGCTTTATCTCACCGCCTGTGCACAAATGGTCAAACCGGGTGGTGTGACCTTCGTCGCCACCATCAACCGGACTTTGAAGGCGCTCGGCCTTGCCATTTTCGGTGCGGAATATGTCCTGCGCTGGTTGCCGCGTGGCACTCACCAATATGAAAAGCTGGTGCGCCCGGAAGAATTGGAGGGGCCACTGACACAGGCCGGGCTCGAAATCACCGAGACCGTGGGCGTGACCTATAATCCGCTCGCCGACAGCTGGAATCGCTCAAGCGACACCAACGTCAATTACATGGTACTGGCGGTCCGTCCGCGTTAGAAATCAGGCTGTGGCCGTCGCTTTTGCCGCCATGCGCTGTGCCTTTGTCGTCATCAACACGCCGATGGTGATGATAACCGCCCCCACCCATGTCGCAAGTTGATAAACTTCGCCCAGAAACAATGTTCCCGCGATTAGCGCCACTGCGGCGCCAACATAGCCAATTTGGCTCAGATAAACGGGGCCACCAACCGCCTGCAACCGAAAGTACAGCGCAAACATGCAGGTTGAGGCCAATATCTGCGCGACCACCAGCCACGGCACATTGCCAAGCGGTTCGACGGCAAAACTACCGCTCACGTAGAAAATAACCGGGATCAGCAATATAGCGGTCGTCAGATGGCTGCCCGCTGCAAGCTCGGTCGGATCAGCCCCTTCAGGCCAGTCGATGGTGCGATAGACATTGCCGAGTGCAAGCAGAACGGGAATGAGCAGACCAATGACAATCCAGAATGGTTCAGCTGGCTGCCCCACCTGACCACGGGTGAAGCCCACAAGCACAGCCCCGGCAAACCCTACAAGAATACCCAAGAGCCCCAACATATTGGGCCGTTTGATGCCGAAGAGCATCGACAACAACAGCGTAAAGACTGGCGAGAGCGTATACATGATGCCGGTAAAGCCGGACCCCAGATGCGGGATGGCCGAAAGCGTCATCAGATTGGGTACCGCATAGGAGATCAGCGCGGTAATCAGATAATACCGGGCCATGCGCCCATTGAGCAATGGTCGCTTGCCCATCGCCAAAAAGGCCGCCAGAAGCACAGTCCCCGCACCGGTTGAAATCACAAATGCCCAGACTGCCGGAGTTACCCCGGCACCGAAAGCCAATTTACCGAAGGGCAGAGTCAATCCGAGAAAAGCGCCGGTCAGGATGAGCAGCGCAGGAGCGGAATTCAGAAATGGCATGAGGAATTATCCGGCAGGAAGATTACGACCACGGCAGCTTAGACCTTCGTATCAAACGCGCAAGATCAATTATGGTCCTCAGGAAAGGTTGGCAGCGGCATGATATCGATGCCATCGTCGAGCAAGGATTTCACTTCATCGCCGGATGCTTCGCCGTAAATTCCGCGTTGGTCCGCTTCGCCAAAATGGATTTTGCGCGCCTCTTCAGCAAAATCAGCCCCGACATAATCGGCATTCTCGCGCACTTTGCGGGCAACTTCCTTCAACTCATTGACCATCTTGCTCATGGTAACGGCGATCTTTTCCTTTTGCCGTCCCGTCGTCACCGACGGCGCCATCAGCGCCTTTTCCACCTTGTGCGAACCGCACACCGGGCAAGTGACCAGATGTTTCTTCGATTGGCTGTCAAAATCATCATTGCTGCGGAACCACCCTTCAAATTCGTGGTCCTGCTCGCAGTGAAGGGAAAAACGGATCATGACGCAGCCGATTGTCTCTCGCTTTGGCCGTCATCCGATTGGATGACCAGACCAAAGGGACGGGCATTTTTAAGGTTGGGCACTTTCGAGCGAGCCGCAGCGCTTAATGTGGGATCAATATCCGCCACGATCACTGCCGGGTCCGCATGATTGGCTTCTGCCAGAATCTCGCCCCAGGGCGCAACAATGATCGAATGACCAAATGTTTCGCGGCCATCCTCGTGCACGCCGCCCTGTGCCGCCGAAACGACAAAAGCGCCGTTCTCGATAGCGCGGGCACGCTGGAGAATATGCCAATGCGCTTCACCGGTCTGGCGCGTGAATGCGGCTGGAGCCGTCAACACCGAAGCGCCCGCAACAGCCTGCGCGCGGAACAGTTGAGGGAAACGCACATCGTAACAGATGGCAAGGCCAAGCCGCGCAAAAGGAAGTGTGGCCACGACAGAATCCGAGCCCGGCGCATAGACAGCCGATTCCCGCCAGCTTTCGCCATTGTCGAGATCGACATCAAACATATGGATCTTGTCATAGCGGGTAATAATCTTGCCATCGGGTCCGAACAGGAAGGCGCGGTTGGCAACCTTGCCATCTTCGCGCGCAATGGCCGTCGAACCGATATGCAGATGAATCCCGTGCTGTGCCGCAAGTTCCGAAGCCGCGCGTACGATAATATCGTCATCTTCGGCGCGCAGAATGCTCGCCAATGCCTTACGGTCACGCTGCAAGGCACCGGTCATCTCCGGTGTCTGGACATAAACCGCACCCTTGCCGACGGCATCGGCGACATAACCGGCAAGATCGGCGGCATTGCGCTGCGGATCAACGCCTGAGCGCATCTGGATGGCGGCTGCGCGAAATAAGCTCATTGTCAGGTCCTTACGCCAGTGCGCCTGTTTTCAACAGCGGATCAAGACGTCCCTGCTGTTCAAGTGCATAAAGGTCGTCACAACCACCGACATGAACCGCGCCAATGAAAATCTGCGGGAAGGTCGAGCGCCCATTGGCACGCGCCAGCATGGCCTGCCGTGCGTCCGGCTCAACCGTCGCATTGTGCTCGACAAAGGCTACACCCTTCTTGTCAAGAAGGCTCTTGGCAGCCGAGCAATAGCCGCAGCCATCGCGTGTATAGATTGTGACATCAACCATTATCGTACTCCAACTATAGCGTTTATATAAGCGCCCGTAGTCAAAGCGCAAAGACCCGTTTTTTCCTCAAAATAGCACTTAGACAGATAATTCTTTCGAAAGAACCCGCCCGAAGGTCAGTACATCGACACTGGAAGCCCCGCCGCGCAGCAAGGCGCGAGCCGCCGCTTTCACGGTTGCGCCTGTCGTATAGACATCATCGATCAAAAGAACATTACGGCCTCGCACCTTGATATCCTGCGTGTCCGGTACTTTGAATGCACCCCGCACATTGACCACACGCTCATTGGCGCCAAGCCCGACCTGTTGCTGCGTTGGTTTGATGCGCTTTAGGGCGCCCGGCTCAAATGGCTTGCCGCTAATCTTGCCGAGATTGCGCGCAAGCTCCGCCGACTGATTGAACCGGCGAAACCAGAATCGCCGCGCATGCAGGGGCACCGGCACAATGACATCACATTCATCAAGCAGTTCGCCGCCCGCACGGGCCATCCATCGTGCCATCCACGGGCCAAGATCAGTCCGGTCGCTATATTTCAGCCGATGCACCATCGTACTGATCGCCCCCTCATAGACCGCAACGGAACGCGCCCGGCGAAATGGCGGCGGGTCGGCAATTGCCTCCGCCGACAGGATTTCCGCACCCAGATCATGGCTGAAAGGAATGCCGAGCACCGGACAATAGGGCTTTTCGATAAAGCGAACCTTTGACCAGCACGCTGCGCACAGGCTTCCCGGTTCGCAGACAAGGCTCTGGCATTCCGCGCAAGTCGGCGGGAACAGCAGCATAAACAGGCGATTTGTCACGATGCGCGCAAAAGTGCGGGCAGTTTCCATTGCAATTCATTCCAGAGCGACGCATTTAGCGGATAGAACTATACATTGATCAGAGAAATTCGGAATGGATCAGCACAGGATCTTCGATCGAAATTTGCTTCGGCAAAGGCGTCTGCGCGCGCTGCACCAGCATGGCATGACGGGCGACTTTCTGCTCGCTCGCGCCGCTGACGATCTGGAAGAACGGCTTTCGGCGGTAGAGCGTACTTTCGATGTCGCTATTGATCTGGCAAGCCATACAAGCTTGGCAGCGAAAGCCATCGAACGCTCCCGCAAGGCCGAGACAATTATCCGGATTGAGCAGGATGCGCGTTTTCTCGATACGGACTTTCCGTCTGTCGTGGCCGATGAGGAAACTCTGCCGCTCAAACCGGGTAGTGCCGGGTTGATCGTCTCCCTGCTTTCCCTGCACCTGACCAACGACACCCCCGGAACCCTTCTGCAGATCAGGCGAGCGTTAAAGCCAGATGGATTGTTTCTGGGTGCCATGGCTGGCGAGGCCACTCTGTCGGAACTGCGCGAAGTCCTGCTGGCTGCCGAGAGTGAAATCAGTGGCGGAGTGTCGCCCCGCGTGGCTCCTTTTGCCGATGTGCGCGATGTGGGCGGCCTGTTGCAACGGGCCGGTTTCACCCTACCCGTCACGGATATCGAAACTTATACGGTGCGTTATGATTCACTCTTCGCGCTGATGCGGGATTTGCGCGCCATGGGCATGCAGAACGTTCTGTTCGGCCGGTCGCGCAAACCGCTGACCCGCCATTTCTTCATGCGGGCAGCCGAAATCTATGCGGAACGCTTTAGCGATCCGGATGGCCGGATCAGGGCGACGTTCTCATTTATCTGGATGTCCGGCTGGGCGGCACATGAATCCCAGCAGAAGCCGTTGAAGCCGGGTTCCGCCAAGGCGTCTCTGGCCGATTTTCTGAAAGATGTCGAAGCGCTGGAAAAGAAGTAGTTTTCAGCAATCGCCGCTTTTGCTGCCATCGCTATGCAAAATGCAGACGGAGTTGGGCGAACTCTGCAGGACGCTGCGACGAATGGTATATTCTGATGGAGCGGCTTTTTTGATGGAGCCTGTCGACATCTGGTCGATGGATTTGCTGGATGCATAATCCACCACGGATTTTGACTTGCGATCGGCAAGTGGAGCAACAACCAAAGCGAGTGCGATTGCAGCGGACCCGAACAGCAGGGTCAAGCGCAGAACGCCGGTTCCGGCACCCAGAAATGTTCTGGTCTGCGCCGAAGCTTCGTCGAGATTGTCGAATTTATAACCCATGCCCCACCTGGAAAAATTGATCCGGAATTGACTAAAAGTCGCCCATTCGCATGAAGGATCGATTAATGATTTGGGTTAATTTCGCGGTGATGAAATCTTAACCACGTTTCCCAGTCAAAGCAGGTCAATAAGAAAGGGAATAAGCGGGATATCCGCTGGCGGCATGGGGTAGTCGCGCATGTCTTTCGGACGTACCCATTTCAGTGCCTGACCTTCCATGGAGCGCGGAATGCCTTCATAGCGCCGACAGATAAATAACGGCATCAGCAGATGGAATGTCTCATAGGTGAAACTGGCAAAAGTCAGCGGCGCAAGGCAGGCAGGCTTGACTGTAATACCCAGCTCTTCCTGCAATTCACGGATCAGGCTTTCCTCAGGCGTTTCGCCCGGCTCAACCTTACCACCGGGAAATTCCCAGAGTCCGGCAAGCGATTTACCCTCAGGCCGCTGGGTCAGCAGAACTCGCCCATCCGCATCGACAAGAGCGCAGGCCGTTACCAGCAAAATGGGATGTTTCTCACTCATGCGTCTGGTGCCCGCCGGTAAGCATATCGGTATGCCTCGGCAAAACCGAGCTTTTCATAGAGCGCGATGGCACCCGCATTATCAGCTTCCACCTGCAGCCAGCCTCGTTTCGCCCCGTGCTGCACGGCCCATTTGATTGCGGTTTTGACGATCATCCGGCCATGCCCTTTCCGGCGACGGTCGGCCAGAGTGCCGATATTGAACAGGCCAGCCAGCGCCCCATCCTGCACACAGATGGCAGTTGATACCGGCTCACTACCTTCCTCGATGACAAACAGCCCCCTTGCCGGGACAATGGCATTGATGACTTCAAACAGGCCGGGCTTCAACGCAGGATCGTCCTGATGAACCTCAATGGCCGCATCGATGAACCGGTCAATATCTTGCAATGGAAGCTGATCAATCGCATCGGAGACGTCGATCTTCTCAAGGTCGGCCACCATGATGAAAGACTCATCAAATCGGGGCCAGCCAAGCCCTTCCAGATAAGCATCCAGTTCTTTGGGCGCGAGCGGCGACAGACGAAACACTGGCGGCCTGCCATGCGCCTTGAAGCGCTGGATGGCGTGCGCCACCCGCTCCTCCATATTGTCGGTATCACCCGGATCAAGCGGGTTGACCGAATTCAGCCGCTTGGAGGGATGGTTAGCCGTTAAACGGATCGCCCAGCTGCCGTCATAATGCACCGATGAGGCGGGCCAGGCTCTGAACCCGACAGCCTCGATCTGCCTGATCTGCGCCAGCTGCATGGAACGCATCAGCTGCGATAATCGCCGTTGATCGCTACATATTCCTTGGTCAGGTCACAGGTCCAGACCGTGGCCTTGCCCTTGCCGAGCCCGATATCGACCTTGACGGCGATATCCTCGTTCTTCATGTAATCGGATGTTGCTGCTTCCGAATAATCCGGATCGCGCTCGCCGTGCCGCGCAACGCGAATGTCACCGAACCAGATGGCAAGACGATCACGGTCCGCAGGCTCTCCCGCCTTACCGACAGCCATGACAATGCGGCCCCAATTGGCGTCTTCGCCCGCAGCAGCAGTCTTCACCAGCGGTGAATTGGCAATTGATAGCGCAATGCGCTTGGCTGAACGCGACGACGTTGCGCCTGTTACGGTAATCTCAAGCATCTTGCGGGCACCCTCACCGTCACGCACGACTTGCAGAGCGAGGTTCTTCAGAACGCGGTCCAGCGCCTTGCTGAAGGCTTTCAGACGTTTGTCTTTTTCCTTCGTCACCGGCGCTGCGCCGCGTTCAGCGGCAGAGCCGGTCGCGAAAAGCAGCAATGTGTCTGATGTGGACGTATCGCTATCGACGGTGACGGAATTGAAGCTCTTGCCAACAGATTTGGACAGAAGCTTTTGCAGGACATCCGAGGCAATTGGCGCATCGGTCGCCACAAAGGACAGCATCGTCGCCATGTCAGGCGCGATCATGCCCGCACCCTTGGCGATGCCATTGATGGTGACAGGTACGCTACCAAGCATGACGGTTTCAGTTGCAACTTTAGGGAACGTATCGGTTGTCATGATGGCGCTGGCTGCATCCTGCCAGCGTTCCGCCGTAGCGCTCTTGGCCATATCTGCGAGCAGATGGCTGAACTTGCCCGCATCCAGCGGTTCGCCAATGACACCTGTCGAGGCAAGAAAGATTTCACTCGGCTTGCAACCAACTGCTTTGGCAGCGGCAGCCGCTGTCAGCTTGGTCGACTCGCGTCCCTTCTTGCCGGTAAAGGCATTGGCATTGCCTGAATTGACGACCACCGCGCGGGCTTTGCCGCCGGTCAAACTGTCCCGGCAAAAATCCACCGCCGCTGATGGGCATTTCGAACGGGTAAACACGCCTGCGACAGCCACCGGCTTGTCGAATACGATCATAACAACGTCTGTGCGACCCTTGTATTTGATACCGGCTTCAGCGGTTGCGATCCGCGCACCGTGGATTTCCGGCATGGCCGGTACATGTTTGGGAGCAAGGGGAGAGACAGACGTGGACATCGATTACCTCGAAAAGGTGTTTGACAAGGTTTGGTATAGGCGCGGGTCTAAGGGGATCAAGGCCCGGGAGCGAACCCCCGGGCCAAAATTTTACTGATCCTGCGATTGGGTTGCGGCGTTGATCGCCTTTTCCGTTTCCGGATCAGTGTACTGAATCTTCAGGTCAGCGCGTTCTTTCTTGACCAGATCAATATAACGCTCGCGGATGAGGATCGACTTGACCTGATCCTTGACCTGATCGAATGCCGGTGGCTGCTGCACGCGCTTGTCTTCCAGCTTGATGACGTGGAAGCCGAACTGCGTCTGCACTGGTTCTTTGGTGTATTTGCCGACGTCGAGAGCCATTGCTGCCTTTTCGAATTCAGGAACCATCTGGCCAGCGGAGAAGTAGCCGAGATCGCCGCCCTGCGCTGCCGAACCGTCGGTCGACTTTGCCTTAGCAACGTCTTCGAAGGATGCGCCGCCATCAAGCTGCTTGATGATCTCTTCAGCTTCTTCCTTTGTCTTTACCAGAATATGACGGGCGCGAACTTCGTTCTGCGGCGGCATCGCTGCCATTTCCTTGTCATAACGGGCACGCACATCAGCATCGGTGATCTTGTCGACAACCTGCTGCTTGAAGAAATCATTGTGCAGGGCACGATCCTTCAGGAACTGCATACGCGCCTTGAATTCCGGTGTGGCATCAAGCTTTGCAGCTTCTGCCTTGGCAGAAAGTGCCTTGATGTCGATGATTGCATTCAGAGCGGCCAAACGACGCTGGTCATCAGGCAGACGGGCAAATTGTGGATCAAGGTCCTGAGAAATCTGGTCAACATCACCGGAGGTGATTTTGTCGCCATTGATGGTCGCAAGGACCTTCTTGGGGTCGACCTTGACGGCATCTGCCTTAGGGGCTTCCGCCTTTGGAGCTTCCGTTTTTCCGGCGTCCTGGGCCATGGCCACTGAGGAAACACCTGATAACAATACAGCAACAGTCATGAATGAAAGGGTTTTACGCAATTGGTTCATAGGTCTATTTCTCCTTGGGAGGACCGGTACGGGCTATGATTACGGCAGAATTTTGCCTAAACGAAGCGATCAACGGTTTGCTGCTTCAACATTGACATCATTCGAGCCCCCTCTTATCTGTCCATCGGCTTTGCGTCCAGATAGCTTGGCAAGAGATAGGCTTATACATTTGGCTTAATACCCATATTGTATCAGGCTTCCCAGTGTTAAGTATCGGATCATTAAAATGCCAGGTTCTCCTGGCGAAACGAACAAGAGAGGACCAGGGATGGTCAGTTTCGGCGGCCTTGCCCGCAAGATTTTCGGCTCTTCCAATGAGCGTCGTGTCAAAGGCTTCAAGCCGCGCGTTGATGAAATCAATGCACTTGAGGCTGAAATTTCGTCTCTTACTGACGAACAATTGAAGGCAAAGACCGCGGAATTCCGCGCAAGCCTTGCCAGTGGAACCAAGCTTGATGACCTGCTGGTACCGGCTTTTGCCGTTGTACGCGAAGCGTCCAAGCGTGTTCTCGGCATGCGTCCCTTTGATGTTCAGCTGATTGGCGGCATGGTTCTGAACGGTGGCGGCATCTCTGAAATGCGCACCGGTGAAGGCAAGACGCTGGTTGCAACATTGCCTGTCTATCTCAATGCGCTTGAGGGCAAGGGCGTTCACGTCGTTACCGTAAACGACTACCTTGCCAGCCGTGACGCCCAGTGGATGGGCCAGGTCTACAATTTCCTCGGCCTCAGCTACGGCATTATCGTTCATGGTCTTGACGACGAAGAACGCGCCGCCGCCTATGCCGCCGATATTACCTACGCCACCAACAACGAGCTTGGCTTCGACTATCTGCGCGACAATATGAAATATGAGCGCGCCCAGATGGTGCAGCGCGGGCACAATTACGCGATTGTCGACGAAGTGGATTCGATCCTTGTCGATGAAGCGCGCACGCCGCTGATTATTTCCGGCCCGCTCGATGACCGGTCCGATTTCTACAACCTCATCGACACGTTCATCCTGCCGCTTGAACCGGTTGATTATGAAATCGATGAAAAGCAGAAAACCGCAATCTTCACCGAAGAAGGCACCGAGAAGCTCGAAAACCTGCTGAAAGCTGCCGGCCATCTCAAGGGCGAAGGTCTTTACGACATCGAAAACGTTGCTGTCGTTCACCACGTCAACAATGCCCTGCGTGCTCACAAGCTCTTCCAGCGCGACAAGGACTACATCGTCCGCAATGACGAGATCGTCATTATCGACGAGTTCACCGGACGCATGATGCCGGGTCGCCGCTTCTCCGAGGGGCTGCATCAGGCACTGGAAGCCAAGGAACATGTGACAATCCAGCCTGAAAACCAGACGCTGGCTTCGATCACCTTCCAGAACTATTTCCGCATGTACAAGAAGCTGGCCGGTATGACCGGCACGGCATCGACCGAAGCCGAAGAATTCGGCAATATTTACGGTCTTGAGGTCACGGAAATTCCGACCAACAACCCTGTCAAGCGCATTGACGAGGATGATGAGGTTTACCGGACCGTCGAGGAAAAATACAAGGCCATCGTTCGCGATATTCACGAGGCACGCGCCAAGGGCCAGCCGGTTCTGGTCGGCACGACATCGATTGAAAAATCGGAACAGCTGGCTGAACGTCTGCGCAAGGAAGGCTTCAAGGACTTTCAGGTTCTTAACGCCCGTTACCACGAGCAGGAAGCCTATATCGTGGCACAGGCCGGTGTTCCCGGTGCAATCACCATTGCAACCAACATGGCCGGTCGCGGTACGGACATTCAGCTTGGCGGCAATCTCGAAATGCGTGTGAAGCACGAGCTTGCCGATATGCCCGAGGGCGAAGAGCGCAAGTCCAAGGAAGCTGCCATTCGCGACGATATTGCCCAGCTGAAGGAAAAGGCACTTGCAGCGGGCGGCCTCTACGTTCTGGCAACCGAACGCCATGAAAGCCGCCGCATTGATAACCAGTTGCGCGGCCGTTCCGGTCGTCAGGGTGATCCGGGCCGCTCGAAATTCTTCCTGTCGCTGCAGGACGATCTCATGCGTATTTTCGGTTCCGAGCGCATGGACGGCATGTTGCAGAAGCTTGGCCTGAAAGAAGACGAGGCCATTGTCCATCCCTGGATCAACAAGGCGCTGGAAAAGGCACAGAAGAAGGTCGAAGCGCGCAACTTCGACATCCGCAAGAACCTCCTGAAATATGATGACGTGATGAATGATCAGCGTAAGGTGATCTTTGAACAGCGCATTGAACTGATGGATGGCACGGATCTGAGCCAGACCACCGCCGAAATGCGCGAAGACGTCGTGGATGATCTGATCGCCCGTCATACCCCTGAAGGCGCTTACGCCGAACAGTGGACCGTGCAGCAGCTGAACGAGGATGTTCGCAACATTCTCAATCTCGATCTGCCGATCATTGAGTGGGCCAATGAAGACAATATCGCGCCTGATGATATCCGCGAACGCCTGTTCGAAGCGGTTGAAAAGGCTGCTGCTGATCGTGCCGAGCGTTTCGGCCCTGAAATCATGGCCTATGTCGAGAAATCGGTCATTCTTCAGACGCTTGATGCCCTGTGGCGTGAGCATCTGGTCAATCTCGACCATCTGCGTTCGGTCGTCGGTTTCCGTGGTTATGCGCAGCGCGATCCACTCAACGAATACAAGACCGAAGGCTTTGAGCTATTCCAGGCCATGCTGACCAATCTTCGCCAGAACGTGACCACGCAGTTGATGCGTGTCGAAATCGTTCGCGAAGCGGCTGAAGCACCGGCACCAGAATTGCCACAGATGGAAGGTCATCACTTTGATGGCCTGACCGGTCAGGATGACTTTGGTGACGCAGCCGTGCTGGAAGATCAACGCGTTGTAGACCCGTCCGAGCGTGATCCGAACAATCCCAGCACCTGGGGCAAGATTGGCCGCAACGAGACCTGCCCCTGCGGATCGGGCAAAAAATACAAGCATTGTCACGGCTCGTTTGCCTGATTCCAAAACCAAAAAAATCAAAAGGCCGCGTTATCAGACGCGGCCTTTTGCTTTTTCGATAGACTATGCAACTCTCGATATGGCCGAGCCGTTCTTTACGGAATATACATCAGTAGGTTGTGAATGAGTGGGGGCTGCGAGTGCGATTTTCTGCGGTAAAAGCTGCAGACCGATTTTTGCCAGAAAAACTGTCACAGCGTCTTGGTCCCTGGTTGTCACGACTGGATCAGTTGCTTGACGGGTCGAACGAACACGCCGTCGCCCAGCGTGTTTCCCTGATTGCGTTCCTTGTCCGCGTTGTCAGCGCCGGCATAGCCCTCGTTTCTCAGGTCATCTTTGCCCGCTGGATGGGCCCATTCGAATACGGCATTTTTGTCCTCGTATGGGTAACGGTCGTCATCCTCGGCAATCTGTCCTGCCTTGGCTTTCAGACCACAGTTATCCGTTTTGTCCCTGAATATCTTGAGCGCAAGCAGTTTGACCATCTGCGCGGCATCCTTTTCACCAGCAAGGCTTTTGCGGTCAGCATAACGACATGCATCGCATTGGTTGGCGCCGCCGTCATCTATGCATTGCGCGACAAGATCGAGGTTTACTACATCGCCCCATTCCTTGTCGGATTGATCTGCCTTCCCATGATCGCGCTGGGTGATACGCTTGACGGCACGGCGCGCTCGCGCTCCTGGGTGCTGGTCGCCCTTACCCCGACCTATATCATCCGCCCGATCCTGACGCTCGCCGTCATGAGCCTTTCCCATTTCGGCGGGTTCGCCCCCACGGCCATGACCGCCATCGGCTCGGCCATTATCGCGACCTATCTCACATCGCTGTTCCAGCTCTATGTCGTTTGTGATCGCTTCAAGGCCGTGGTGCCACCGGGCCCCAGAGCCATTTATTTCAAGGATTGGTTCGCGGTATCCCTGCCGATTTTTCTGGTGGAAGGCTTTTTCTTCCTTTTGACCAATGCCGACGTGTTGATGGTCGGGCGCTATATGGAGCCTGATAAGGTCGCCACCTATTACGCCACTGTCAAACTTCTCGCTCTGGTGCATTTCGTCTATTTCTCGGTGAAGGCGGGCGCTGCCCAGCGCTATGCCGAGCTGATGCAGAATTACGACCACGCCCAGCTTGAGGGATTTGCCCGCGATACGGCGCGCTGGACATTCTGGCCCTCATTGGCAATGGCCATCGTGCTGCTCGTTCTGGGCAAGCCGCTGCTATGGCTTTTCGGCGCACAGTTCACCGAAGGCTATCCGCTTTTGTTCATCATGGTGATCGGCGTGGTGGCTCGCGCCTCGGTCGGCCCGGCGGAAAGCCTGCTCAACATGGCGGGCAAACAGAAGATTTGCGCGATTGTCTATGCGGTTACTTTGGCCGTTAATATTTGTCTCAGCATTGTTATGATACCACTATACGGCCTTGCAGGCGCCGCATGTGCGACGGCAGCCTCGATGGTGTTTGAAGCGCTTGTTCTGGCGTTGACCGTTTACAACCGTCTCAACATAACAATGTTTGTTTTCGCCGGTGGACCGGGCACAAAATCCGCCAAGGAAGAAATCTGATGGCTGCAATACCGCTTCTCGAAGAACTGGCCGGTGGCCCTTCCTCGCAGATCATTTCGCAGCTGGCCGGCTTTGAGTCGCGTGATGCGGCCAAGCAGATCGAGGAGACGCTGGGCACGCGCGGCATCCCCCGCAAACTCTCCGTCTATTCCGCTTCCGCCGGGTTCGACCTTACCGAAGAACTTGAATATCTGAGCTACCGGACCATCGAACCAAACGTCTTCTTCAATCCGCGCTTTCTTGCGCCCGCAATGCCCCGGCTTGATGATCGGCAGGTGCGGTTCATGGTGGTGCGCGATGAAAATGAGGTGAAGAGCCGCCTGCGGTTTCTGATGCCCTATACGATTGAGCGTCCCGGCTTCACTTTTTCCTCGTCGATCCTGCGCGCCTGGGCGACACCTTTCGGCCCGCAAGGCACCCCGCTGATTGACCGCGATGATCCGGTCGGCGTTCTTAACGATCTGTTCGACATGCTGGCGCGCAAGCACCTGAAATTCCCGGAAGTGCTGGTTCTGCCCGACCTGTTGCTGAACCGTCCGGTCGCCCAGCTTTTCCGCGCTGTCGCCCTCGACCGAAACCTGCCCGTCACCACAATTGGCACGGTCGAACGGCCGTTTCTTGAAAGCACCAAAGAGGGTGAAGAATATCTGCGCGAGGCACTTGGCACACGCCACGCCAAGGAATATCGCCGTTTATGGCGGCGCCTGTCGGAAAAGGGCAAGCTGACCTATACGGTCAGCCGCACCGAGGAAGATATCCGGGCTCGTCTTGAGGATTTTCTGGCGGTTGAGGCCAGTGGATGGAAGGGTCATCGCGGTTCAGCCATGGCGGTTGATCGTTTCCGCGCCGCCTTTGCCCGCGAAGCCGTCAACAATCTCGCTGGCCGCGATCTTGCCCGCATTCACACGCTTGAACTCGACGGCAAGACGATTGCCGTTCTCGTGGTCTTTGTCGAAGCCGGTCAGGCTTGGACGTGGAAGACGGCCTATGACGAAAGTCTCGCGGCCTATTCACCCGGTGTGCTTCTGATGATCGAGATGCTCAAGAACCATCTTGATGATCCGAATATCCTGCGCACGGATTCCTGTGCCGTTCCTGATCATCCGGTCGCGTCCCGCCTGTTTCAGGAGCGCGAATCCGTGGGCACACTGGTTATCGGTCTGACCCCGGCTTCCGATCGGGCAACCCGCCGGGCTGCGGCACAAATCCATCTCTACCGCCGTACCCAGAACTTTGCCCGCATCATCCGCGAACGCTTGCGTGCATTCACTGGCCGGACATGATGTGAACCCGTAGAGGGCTCACACTTTCTCTTTCTTTTTCACCAGACCCGTTTTCTCAGGCTCAACAGGGGCATCGGGTTTGGGCGCCAGCAGCTTGCGCAAGGAACCAATCTTGTCTTTGACAAGCGGGCGGAACCGCGTTGCCCGGTAGGGCATATCAGCAGCGCCATAGCCTTCAGGGCCATCATCATTGCCGCGATGGATTTCCTCCACCTTGATGCCAACAAACTCGCCATCGACATAGTGTTTATACATGCCAACCCAGCGAACAGTATAAATCTGACCCTTGCGGATCAACTGATCGATGCTGACATTCTTGAACTTATCATCAATGCAAACGACCTTCTGGCCGATGTGAAAATCATTCATCCGTCATACTCCGGCATATCAGGCAAACGTGTCACGCCTGGGCTCAGGCTTTCCCCAAAACGGCCTGCCGCAAGACGTCATTGATACGGTCTTGCCAGCCGGGACCACCCTCTTGAAAATGCTCCAGAACCGCGCGATCAATCCGGAGTGAGACAAGCTCTTTCGCATGGGGCACAACAGGCGCTTCACGCACCGGCACAACAAGCTTTTTGGCAACCGGCTTGAACAGCGCTTCGGCGGCATCCATCGGATTAACAGGTCGGCGCGGTGAATGTGCCATGCATATGCTCCTCGTTACTTCAAGCCAGTGCGTCAGGCCGGAATCTGACCCACGTTAAGACAATCGCCAGAGAACGCAAAGACATCAATGGGTTCATCAAGGCCCCGGAGCAAATGAGACCCAAGATTTTCCAGTTCGCACTCAACCCCGGCAAGATCGACAAAGGCCTTTGACAGCAGAACAGGACGATGAACCTGTTTGGTCAGCGTTTCCAGACGCGAGGCAATATTCACAGCCGGACCGATAACCGTAAAGTCGAGACGCTTGCGCGAGCCTATATTGCCATACATGACATCCCCGACGTGAACGCCAATGCCATAGCCAAGCGGTTTGCGCCCTTCCCGCTCATGTTCTGCGTTGAGCGCCGTCATCGCAAGCTGCGCTTCGCTGATAGCATGCAGCAGATCGGAGCAGGCGGTCGGATTGCTCAACGGGAAAATGGCAAGAAGACCATCACCCATGAATTTGAGAATTTCGCCGCCATATTTCTCGATTGGTTCCGACATCGCATCGAAATAATCGTTCAGCAGCTCAATGACATTATCGCGCGGCCATGCATCCGAGATACCCGTGAAATCGCGTAGATCGCAGATCAGGATTGCCGCACCGACAGTGACGCCGCTACCACGGGTCGTGGCACCGGCGAGAATCTGCTCGCTGGCATGCGGACCGACATAGGTTTCAAGAAGCGTGCGGGCAAAACGGTTCTTCAGCCTGATCTCGCTGACCAGCGCAAGGGCTGGCATCAGGTCAGACAAGGCAGCGATATGCCCGTCGTCAAAGCCGCCGCGCCGGTCGGTGGAAAAAGTTACCACATGCCGCTTGCCCAGAGTGTGATCGAGCGGCCAGGCGACATAATCTGTCAATCCTTCCGCGCGCAACTGGTCATAAAGCTGGTATTTGGGCGCATTGGCGTCAATCACTTCAAGCCGTTGGCGAACCTCATTTGCCCCGCTAACAATATCGTTGATGGGGCTGTTGAGATATTCGGCGGTCTGTTCGGAACCATATTCGAATGTGCGGATTTCCGTCTCCGTAAGACCTTTGCGCCACAGAAGCCGCGCACCGCGCCATTGCGGATGCTGAATGCGGAAATGCAGCGATGCGCGGGCAACAGGTATCCCCGCAGCTTCAAGCTTTTCGCACATCTCCACGAGAATATTGTCGATGAACCGTTGCTCACGCGTTTCAATCATCAGCCAGTCAAGCAGCGCGCTCCTTTGCATAGGCCAGACACCGTCGCTCGCGCGAGGCGAACTCTTGTTCACTTCCAACAAAGATTGCATTGCATCACCCCGTCCTGATCACGTCTGCACACGATCTGGAATGAAGATACCATGGCAAGGCTGCCAGATCGAAACGTCAAAGCATATGTGGTTTATCACCCCTCCAATTATAAGGGGTCAAAGACGGCATGCATAGAACGTAAAATGCCCCCGCACCCTTAAGAACGCGAGGGCCTGAAAACATCAGGAACCTATCACTGATATTTTGCAGCCTCATCGATGAATGCTGCAACTTCAACCGGCTTTGAAGCCAGCGAAGCATGGCTGGCTTTCAGCGTGATAATCTTCTTGGCGCCGAGGCGGCCAGACATGAATTCCTGATTGGCCGGATGGATCATGTGGTCGTCACTGGAAATCTGATACCAACTGTTTTTGGACTTCCACGCCGGATTGCTGATCTCATTACCAAAAGTGCTGGCAAGCGGCGCCTTCTGCGTCACACCCATTACAAGCCCTTCATCGGCAGTCAGATCCTGACAGAAACTTTCGTGGAACTTGTCCTGTTTCACCCAGAGATAGCCATCGCTGTCTGGCGCAAGATTGGCAGCACCAGCCGGTGGGTTCTTTTGCGTGATACCGCCGGGGCTTTCGCCAGCATCCGGTGCAAAGGCTGCAATATAAACCAGACCAGCCACATTCGGATGATTACCCGCCTCGGTAATGACTGCACCGCCATAGGAATGGCCAACCAGCAGAACAGGACCGCTCTCCTGTGCAATCATTTTGCGCGTGCGCTCAGCATCATCCGCAAGCGACGTCAAAGGCAGTTCCACCGCTTTGAGCGACGTATGGCCGAGCCGTTTCAATTCAACGATAACTTTGCTCCAGTGAGCCGCCCCACCCCAAAATCCATGCACGAGAATAATCGTCGGAGTCTGTGACATCTGGTTTTCTCCCTTGGCTGAAAAGCAATCAAAAATTGCGCGCAAATCTGGAATACAATCTCAGTTTGCGGCCCGCAGAGAGAACCATATTCCTATCGGCACAACAATTCTGTGACGCTTCACTTTGTATTTATTTGGCAGACGGCAATGGCAAACAAATTCAATTTGTCCGCTCTGCGGATGGCCCATTAAAGTCAGGCGATGGAGGTGGCACATTTGATGGCATGGAAACTCGTATATCCAAACTCGAGTCAAATCTCATAGATATCAAGGTATTTCTCGCTCGCATCGAGGAGAACCTCGAATCCGTTGCGTCCTCAGCAGACGTAAAGGAGTTGAAGGGAAAGGTAGATGGCCTCCCTACAACACTCCAGCTTCTTGGATTCGTCATAGCGGTCCTGGCAGTTGCTGGCTTAGCAAAGCATTTTGCCCTGTAAACACACCCATATGACCAGCCAGACAGCGTCATAGGTGCAGTTTTTTAGCATTGATTTTTGTGATGGTGCCCCCTGCCGGAATCGAACCAGCACTCCTCTCGGAACCTGATTTTGAGTCAGGCGCGTCTACCAATTCCGCCAAGGGGGCCGCAATGTGCGCCAGCCATGGGCAAACCACAGCCGTAAAAGCCAAATACAGGCAGACCCCACTTCGGTCAACACCATTCAGACGTTTTCTGCCGGGATTAACATTCCGGATAACATCACTGTGTGTTGCGAAGGCGAAAGAGGGCCGGTAGAGCGGCTTTGCAACCGGAAAGGTCCAATTATCCCGCCTGTGATCCACCGATAACTGACAAATTCTACGCAAGCGATTCCGTTTTGCCCCGGCATGGGTTAAGGATCGCGAGCCTTACTGAACAAAGACCAACAGGAAACACCCTATGCTGCGCAGACTTTACGATTGGACAATGTCACTTGCCGCGCGCAAATCAGCCGAAGTCTGGCTTGCTTTCATTGCCTTTGTCGAAAGTTCCGTCTTTGTCGTTCCCGCCGATGTGCTCTATCTGCCAATGGCGCTGGCCCGGCCTGAACGCGCCTATCGCTATGCACTCGTTGCGACAATTTTCTCGGTGCTCGGCGGTATCGCCGGATGGTTTCTCGGCCACTATGCCTATGAGGCGCTGGCAAAGCCGGTTCTCGAATTCTACGGCAAGCTGGATGCTTTCGAGCAAATGCGCGGTTCAACCAGCGCTGATGCGATCCTGCTATTGCTGATCACCTCGGGCCTTGCCCACCTGCCGCCCATGAAGATCGTCACGATCCTCTCCGGCGCCGCAAACATCAATATCTGGCTGTTCATCGTTTCTGCCGTGGTAACGCGCGGTGCGCGGTTCTTCTTCCTCGCCTGGCTCCTGCGCCGTTACGGCGAACCGATCCGCCATTTTATCGAAAAGCGTCTGGGCCTGATTGCTGCCGCCGCCGCCGGTGTGCTGATCCTCCTTTATGCCATACTGCACTATTACGCCTCCTGAACGACCCAACCAGAACACGGGAACCATCATGACGACGACCCGCACTTCACCGCACCTGAAAACGGCGGTTTTCCTGCTCCTGGCCATGATTGTCACTGTCGGCTCGGCGCTGGGCTTCCAGTATATTGGCGGCTACCTGCCCTGCAAACTCTGCCTTGAGCAGCGCTTTCCCTATTATGCCGGTATCCCGTTGATGGCGCTTGCTGTTCTCGCATCGGCATTCCACTGGCCCGCTGCCCTCACCCGCACGCTTCTGGCGCTTGGCGGCATTTTGATGCTGATCGGCCTTGGCCTCGCCGTGTTCCATTCGGGCGTCGAGTGGAAATTCTGGGCGGGACCAACCGATTGTACGGCGGTCAGCATGTCGATCACCACCAATGCGGGCAATCTGCTCAATGACATGAATGCGATCCATCCGCCCGCATGTGACACGGCTGCCCTGCGGGTACTTGGCCTGTCCTTTGCCGGATGGAACGCGATTGCCAGCCTGATCCTCGCCGTCATCGCTTTTCGCGGCGCAAAAAAGGCGGCCTGAGGCCGCCTTTGCAAAGACGTGGGTAAGCCCCCAAGAGACTGTTTGATAATTCGCCCTGCCGGGACATATGGCGTGGTTTTCGAGAAGCGGAGCACAGCGTACATAGGTACGTGAGCACCGGAAGCGGAGAAAACTGCGCAAGATGACCGGCAGGGTAGAATTTGCGAACAGGCTCTTACGGCTCCAGTTCGACATCCCAATAGAGATAATCCATCCAGCTTTCGTGCAAATGGTTCGGCGGGAACAACCGGCCATTATTGTGCAGATCATGCACCGTCGGCGCATAGGGCTTTTGCCGTGGCCACATCTTGGCCCGGTCAGGCATCAACCCGCCCTTGCGCAGATTGCACGGGGAACAGGCTGCGACGACATTTTCCCAGACAGTGGCACCACCGGCGCAACGCGGCGTGACATGATCGAAGGTCAGATCTTCCTCTGACCCGCAATACTGGCATTCAAACCGGTCGCGCAGGAAAACATTGAATCGCGTAAAGGCCGGCGTGCGCGACGGCTTTATGTAGGTTTTGAGGGAAACGACGCTCGGTACCCGCATTGCGAACGAGGGCGAGGAAACCTCATGCTCGTATTCAGCAACGATATTCACACGGTCAAGAAAGACCGCCTTGATCGCGTCCTGCCAGGACCACAGCGACAAGGGATAGTAGCTGAGCGGACGATAGTCCGCATTGAGTACCAGGGCCGGTAACCCGTCCGGCGAGACGGCTATTGTCAAGGAATCACCTCCTAGTCCAACCATCAGGCCCCATTATTGTAAGCTTGAGGTGACAGGAATGTGAAGCGACATTGCATCGCAGCACGCAAAAAACCCCGTTATTTCAACTTCATCCGACCGGTGTGCCATCCCGGCCACGGGTTGCGGCGTAATAAGCCCAGAAAAGTCGGGCTGCGACACCCCTCCAGGGCGTCCAACGCTCCGCCAAAAGTCGCAAAGCCTTGGCATCGGGCTTGACTGATTCGGCATAGGCATGGGCGTAGGCGTGCTGCAGGGCGACGTCTCCCGAGGGGAAAACATCCGCATGACCGGCTGAGAACAGCAGATAGACTTCCGCCGTCCACGGCCCGATCCCCTTCACATTGGTCATGACGGTCATCGCTTCTTCGATGGGCCTGTTGCACAGGTCGAACAGATCAAGCTCCCCGGCAATGATCGCCTCGCTGATCCGCGCAAGCGTTGCCTGCTTGGCACGTGACAATCCGGCCAGACGCCAAGCCTCCTCGCCAGCTCGGATATAGTTTTCCGGCGTCAGCGGATCGACATATTGAACAAGCCGCTTCCAGATCGAATCGGCACTGGCCTTCGAGACCTGCTGCGAGACGATCACCGAGGCAAGACTTTCAAAGCCCGGTTCCCGGCGGCGCAATGGCAAGGGCCCCGCACGCTCGGCAATGGCGGCAAGCTCCGGGTGCGCCACGAGCAAGGCAGCAAGCCCTTCGGCAACATCGTCAAGAGTATCTATCTTACGCATCGCAACCGCTCACTTTTCAACTCAAGACAAACACCGTATCAATCGATGAGGTCTTCACGCAACAATCCGAGTTCATGACTGTCCCGGTATTTCGCTTTGCTCCCAGTCCCAATGGCCATCTGCATCTTGGCCATGCCTATTCCGCCCTGCTGAACCAGCAGATGGCGCGGGCAGCCGGTGGACGGCTTCTCCTGCGCATGGAAGATATTGACCGCAAACGCTGCACACCCGAACTCGAAGCCGCGATGCAGGATGATCTGCACTGGCTCGGCTTCGACTGGGAAACACCGGTGCGCCGCCAGTCAGAGCATTTCGAAGTCTACCGGCAATCGCTTGACCGGCTAATTCGTATGGAACTGGTTTATCCGGCATTTTTGAGCCGCAGCGACATCAAACACGAGATGCAAAGCGCAACGGAAAAAGGCATCGTCTGGCCGCATGATCCTGATGGTGCGGCGCTTTATCCGGCCGCTGACCGCGCACTTTCCATGCGCGAACGCCAGCAGCGCATGAATGACGGGCATCCCTTTTCATGGCGCCTGCATATGAACCGCGCGCTTGAACATGTGGGGGAACCACTGTTCTGGCACGAGACCACGGTTGATTCCAATATCGAAGCGCGCCCGCAGGATTGGGGCGACGTTATCATCGCCCGCAAGGACATGCCGACGAGTTACCACCTTTCCGTGACTATCGACGACGCCCTGCAGGGCATTACGAACGTGGTGCGCGGCAAGGATCTTTACCACGCCACCAGCATCCACCGGCTGTTGCAGCATATTCTCGGGCTGGAGCCACCTGCTTATCACCACCACGATCTGATCCTTGATCGTGATGGCCAGAAACTCTCCAAAAGCCGCAGGGATACATCGCTAAGGTCTTTGCGTTTGGAGGGTGTGACGCCGGAGCAGATTCGAGCGTTGGTTGGGGTGTAGAGCGTGGTTCGACAGGCTCACCATGAGGAAGAGTGGGGATGCAACGATAATCGCCGACATTTCAGATCATAAACATTGCAGATCAAAAAGGTTGCAGAATATGGCTCCCTTACATCACCCCTCTCCCTCATGGTGAGCTTGTCGAACCACGAACCACACACACCGCTGCTCAACGAATGGCTGGTTGTTGAAAGGTTGTTCGTATAAACCTGCACCACACTTATCCCATCACCCGGTCTTCAATCATGTCCGTTCGCTATTTCCCCGCCCTGTTTGTGCTGTTGTGGGCCACCGGTTTCATCGGGGCCCGTTATGCCATGCCCTATATGGAACCGTTCCTGTTCCTCACCATCCGGTTTATCATCGCGGGCGCAATTCTTGGCACCTGGGTTGTGTTGGCGGGTAATAATTGGCCAAGCGGGCGCGGAGCGATGCATGCGATTATTGCGGGTTGTCTGATCCACGGCGTCTACCTCGGCGCTGTGTTCTGGGCTATTCACCGGGGGCTGCCTGCGGGCATGTCGGCTCTGGTGGTCGGACTGCAACCACTGATCACGGCACTGATTGCCGGGGCAGTTCTGCGCGAGAAAATCCTGCCGCGCCATTGGGCTGGGCTGGCCGTCGGTTTCATCGGCGTTGCCATGGTGCTCTGGCCGAAACTGTCCGTCTCTGCCGATGGAATTACCCCGGCAACGGTCAGCGCCTCCATCCTGTCGGTGCTGGCAATCAGCACCGGAACTGTCTGGCAGAAACGTTTTGTCGGTACAATTGACCTGAAAGCAGGCACCACCCTGCAATATCTCGGCGCGGCTGTTCTGACAGGCATTTTCTCGCTGCTGTTCGAAACCCATGTGGTGATCTGGGCTGCGCCGCTGGGCTTTGCCCTGTTCTGGCTGGTTGTCGTCCTGTCGATCGGCGCGGTGCTTCTGCTGATGATCCTGATCAATCAGGGTGCCGTCTCCAAGGTGGCATCACTGTTCTATCTCGTGCCCGGCGTGACCGCCCTGATGGCCTATGTGCTTTTCGGGGAGACACTGACACTGTTTCAGCTATGCGGCATGGTGGTGGCAACGCTGGGTGTGGCGCTTTCGACCGGTCAGAGACGTTTGGCGACCCTGCCCTCGCGGTAATGGATGATCGCCGCATTGACCTCTGCCCCGATAATGAAAATCGCGGCGATAATATAGAGGAAGACGATCGCAACCATGATCGAGGCAAGACCCGCATAGGTGGTCACATAGGACGCAAAGGTTTCGAGATAGCTGGCAAAAATCGTTGCGCCGATGGTCCATGCGAGCAGCGTCAGAAGGATTCCCGGCAGGATATCAACAAGTCTGCGCCGACCGGCGGGGAGCCATAAATGCACGACGAGCAGCCCGACAATCAACACTGCTGATGCGATGCAATAGCGCCAGAAACCGATGGTGCCGGAAAGAAGATCAAGCTCAGGCACCCATTTCGTCGCAATGCGCAAGACAAGCGGTGCAAGCACCAGCAGAAAGCTGATGGCCATAATCCCGATGGTTGCCACGATCACATAGCCAAGACTCTGCAACCGACAATAGATAATCGAGCGCGTATCAACCACACGATAGGCGCGGTTGAGCGCAATGCGCAGCGCTTCAATGCCGTTGGAGGCAAAATAGGCGGCGGCGATCACGCTGATCGTCAAAAGCCCGCCGCGCTGCACGTTGAGAACGTTGCGCACTTCCTGCGCAATGGGCTGGGCAATCACCTCGGGCCAGGTGTCGAATACCACATGGACAGCCGTATCGGTAAAGGCGCTCGCTCCGAGAAAGCTGGCAAGTGACGTGGCGAAAATCAGAAAGGGAAACAGGGCCAGAATACCCGATAGCGCAACGTGGCTCGCCAGAGCCCAACCGTCATCCGTGCTGAAATGCCTCAATGTATCGAAGGCCACCCGCCGGAGAAAAACATATACTCTACGCATCGAAAATGGTTCGTCCCTTTGGCGTGACATTGCAAGGCACAGGCGAATATGTGAAGTCTTTTTTTGATTTCGTGGCTTGGTTTGCAGCAATCGGAAAAGAATGACCAGTTCCAGAACGGTTTTGATCACAGGTTGTTCCAGCGGCATCGGCGCCTATTGTGCCCGTGCGCTGCAGGCGGATGGCTGGCAGGTTTTTGCAACGGCGCGGCGCGATGAAGATATAGCAGCACTGAAAGCCGATGGTCTTTCCGCCCATTATCTTGATTATCGCGAACCGGATTCCATCAAAGCGCTGGTTGAAACTGTGCTCGCCAAGACCGGCGGAACGCTCGATGCGCTTTACAATAATGGTGCCTATGCACTGCCCGGTGCCGTTGAGGATTTGCCGATAGAAGGTTTGCGGGAACAATTCGACGCCAATTTCTTCGGCTGGCATGAACTGACCCGGCATATCGTCCCGGTCATGCGCCGTCAGGGTCATGGACGGATCGTCCATTGCTCATCCATTCTCGGGCTTGTGCCGATGAAATGGCGCGGTGCCTATGTCTCGTCCAAATTTGCGCTCGAAGGCCTGATGCTGGTTCAGCGCATGGAGCTTGAAGGCTCTGGCATCCACGTATCCCTGATAGAGCCGGGCCCGATTGAGTCGCGTTTCACCTACAATGCGCTGAAGCAGATCGAAAAATATATCGACGTTGAGGGTTCCGTGCATCGTGCGGATTATCAGAAGCAGATTGCCCGCCTTTCGCAGGGTGGCACGAAGTCGCGCGCCAAACTTGGCCCGGATGCCGTCTATTCCGTACTGAAACATGCATTGGAAAATCCGCGCCCGAAACCCCATTATCTCGTCACACGGCCTGCGAAATTTGCTGTTTTTGTCCGCAGATTTCTGTCGTCGCGTGCGCTATACCGCATGCTTGCCGGCCAGTCTTGAAAAAGGAATCGGCCTGAAAAGGAAAGAACAATGGATATCATCTTCAAGTTTCTGGCGCTCATCGCCATCGCCGCTGTCGCAATTGTGCTGCTGATCGGTCTGCGTAACATGATGAAAGGCGGCGACGCCAACTTCTCCAACAAGATGATGCAGCTGCGCATTTTCCTGCAACTGGTGGCGATTATCCTGATCGTCGGCGCGATCTATTTCCACCGCGCTGCCAGCTGATCCGGAAACGCCATGGTCAAGCTCAACAAGATCTACACGAAAACCGGCGATGACGGGACGACGGGCCTTGGCAGCGGTGCGCGCCGTCTGAAGCATGATCTTCGTGTCGAAGCCTATGGCACTGTTGATGAGGCCAATTCCTGTGTCGGTCTGGCGCGGCTGCATACGGAGAAGGATTTTCCCGAGATCGATGCCATGCTTGCACGCATCCAGAATGATCTTTTTGATCTTGGCGCTGATCTTGCCACCCCTGAAACAGGCGAAAAGCTTGAATATGAGCCTTTGCGTATTGTCGACAGCCAGACGGCGCGGGTCGAGGCGGATATTGACCTGTTGAATGAAAAGCTTGCGCCGCTGCGCTCGTTTGTTCTACCCGGCGGATCGGCGGCTTCTGCCGCCCTGCACCTTGCCCGCACGGTCGCAAGACGCGCGGAGAGGCACATGGTCGAGCTGGCGCAAAAGCCCGATGAGATCGTCACGCCAGCGGCGCTCAAATACATCAACCGTGTTTCGGATTTTCTCTTCGTCGCCGCGCGTGCCGTCAATGACAATGGCGCAAGGGACGTGTTATGGGTGCCCGGTAAGAACCGCTGAACGGGGGAACGGCGCCGATGTTCATACCACTCTACGACGCCAACAGCCTCAAATACATCAAGCTTCAATATGTCACCCTGACGCTGATTGCCCTGAATGTCCTAATTTTCTGCCTTACGAGCCTCTCCGATACCGCCTCCAACGCTGCCGCTATCGGCTTTGGCTACATTCCGGCTGTGACGCACCACACGGCAGTGCTTCCGCCCGAGTTTGATTTCGTGCCACCCGCCTTTACCTATGTCACCTATGCATTCCTGCATGCCAATATTTGGCATCTGGGCGGCAACATGCTGTTCCTGTGGGTGTTTGGCGACAATGTCGAAGACGCAATGGGGCACATCAAATTCCTGATCTTCTATCTGCTTTGCGCCGCCGCCGGTGCTTTCCTGCATGGCACGCTTGATCCGATGTCGGAAGGGCCGCTCATTGGCGCATCGGCCGCTATTGCCGGGGTGATCATGGCCTATCTGTTGCTGCATCCCCGTGTCCGGGTCTGGGTGCTGGCCTTTGGCCGTATTCCCCTGCGCATCCCCGCGCTCTATCCCCTGCTGCTATGGGTCGGCATTCAATTCGTCATGGTGATCACCCATGGCGAGGACCGCATATCCTGGTCCGGCCATGTTGGCGGCATTATTGCCGGTGCCCTGCTGTTGATCCCGTTCAAACGCCGAAGCGTGCCGCTTTTCGACCGCGCCATCATTTCACCGCGCGCCGTAGTGGTCGACAAGCAACCGGAGCCGACGCCGCCTGAACCGCCGTCAACCCGCTGGGGTCGCTAGAGCGAGCAACTTTCAATCGTTTAAGGTCGGATAAGCGCAAACTCCGCGATTGACCTTTACGTTAGTCATATTTACGGTCCCGCACGATCCTGACACGCCAGCGTGTCGTTTTTTTCACCTCAATGTCGGCATCCGGCAAGCGGGTGCCATTGCCCGGCAGTTAAATCAGCTTGCAGTTTTTATGAGAGGGAGTCCCCATGAAAGTCCTCGTACCGGTAAAGCGGGTAGTCGATTACAATGTGAAGATCAGGGTTAAGGGCGACGGTTCGGGCGTTGAGCTTGCCAATGTGAAGATGTCGATGAACCCGTTCGACGAAATCGCGGTCGAGGAAGCCCTGCGCCTGAAAGAGGCTGGCAAGGTTGAGGAAGTGATCGTTGTCTCCATTGGGCCTGCACAGGCTCAGGAAACCATCCGCACCGCCCTCGCCATGGGCGCTGATCGCGGCATTCTGGTCAAGGTTGACGATCTCGTCGAGCCGCTGGCCGTTGCCAAGATTTTGAAGGGTGTTGTTGACGCAGAACAGCCAAAGCTGGTCATTCTCGGCAAGCAGGCCATTGACGACGATGCCAACCAGACAGGCCAGATGCTTTCGGCATTGCTCGGCTGGAGCCAGGGCACATTTGCTTCGAAGGTTGAACTTGGCGGCGATACTGCCAACGTTACCCGCGAAGTTGACGGCGGTCTGCAGACCATCGAAATCAAGCTTCCGGCCATTGTCACCACTGACCTTCGCCTCAACCAGCCGCGCTATGCTTCCCTGCCGAATATCATGAAGGCAAAGAAGAAGCCGCTGGATGAAAAGACTGCAGCCGATTACGGCGTTGACACCAAGCCACGCCTCAAGGTTCTCAAGACCGAAGAGCCGGGCGGCCGCAAGGCAGGCGTCAAGGTCAAGGACGTTGCCGAACTCGTCAGCAAGCTGAAGAACGAAGCCGGCGTTCTCTAAGATCAGGAAAGGAATTCACCATGGCTATTCTTCTTTTTGCCGAACACGATAACGAGACCCTTTCCGACCAGACCGCCAAGGCATTGACCGCAGCGCTCGCCATCGGTTCCGATGTGCATGTTCTGGTGGCTGGCAAGGGCGCCAAGGGCGTTGCCGATCAGGCTGCCAAGCTTGCTGGCGTCAAGAAAGTCCTGCTCGCAGACAGCGATGATCTGGCCAACCGTTTGGCAGAAGCCACCGCTGCCCTGATCGTTTCGATCGCTGGCAATTATGACACCATCATTGCCGCAGCCACCACCAACGGCAAGAACATCCTGCCGCGCGTTGCAGCGCTGCTTGATGTCATGCAGGTCTCCGATATTATCGAGGTCATAGCACCCGATACATTCAAGCGTCCGATCTATGCGGGTAACGCCCTGCAGACCGTTCAGGCGACCGATGCAACGCGTGTCATCACGGTGCGCACCGCGACCTTTGCGGCGGCTGGCGAAGGCGGCTCGGCTTCCGTTGAAAATGTGTCGGCTGCCGCCAATCCCGGCCTGTCGAAATTCGTCGAAGCCAAGCTTTCGGGCGGTGACCGTCCTGAGCTGACCTCCGCGAAGATCATCATTTCCGGTGGCCGTGCGCTTGGTTCCAACGAGAAGTTCAAGGAAGTCATCCTTCCCGTTGCCGACAAGCTCGGTGCGGCCGTCGGCGCATCGCGCGCTGCGGTGGATGCCGGTTATGCTCCAAATGACTGGCAGGTTGGTCAGACGGGCAAGGTTGTTGCGCCTGATCTCTACATCGCTGTGGGTATCTCCGGAGCAATTCAGCATCTGGCAGGCATGAAGGACTCCAAGGTCATTGTTGCCATCAACAAGGACGAGGAAGCGCCGATTTTCCAGGTTGCCGATTACGGTCTGGTAGGCGATCTCTTCGTTATTCTGCCGGAGCTTGAAAAAGCTCTCTGATTTTAATCGCAAGATTGAAATGAATCTGCATGGCCGGGGTAGACGAATGCTACCCCGGCCATTTAGGGTCAAAACTCATTAATCTGGTCGAAATAGCATGAGGCTTTTCGACCAGATTAATGAGTTTTGACCCTGGTTTGGTGCTACAATAAATAGACGGATGGAAACATGGCTGGCTCGATCAAAACTGTAGGCATTATCGGTGCAGGACAAATGGGCGGAGGAATCGCTCACGTTTGCGCGCTGGCCGGATATGATGTTTTGATCCACGACCAATCCGCCGAACAGCTGGAAAAGGCCATTGCCACCGTCAATGGCAACATGGCGCGGCAGGTTTCCCACGGCAAGCTTGAGGAAGCAGAGCGTGTGAAGGGCATGTCGCGCATCCGCCCTGCCCCGCGCATGGAAGACCTTGCGGGCGTTGATCTTGCCATTGAAGCCGCCACGGAAGACGAAACCGTCAAGCGCAAGATTTTTGCCCAGCTTTGCCCCAACCTTAACCCCGAGGCGATTCTCGCCACCAATACCTCATCGATTTCGATCACCCGGCTTGCCGCCACCACGGATCGTCCCGAACGCTTTATCGGCATTCACTTCATGAACCCGGTTCCGGTGATGAAACTGGTTGAACTGATCCGCGGTATCGCCACGGAAAATGTCACCTTCGAATCGGCACGCCAGTTCGTTACCAGCCTCGACAAGACATTGACTGTCTCCGAGGATTTCCCGGCTTTCATCGTCAACCGCATTCTCCTGCCGATGATCAATGAAGCGATCTATGTGCTGTATGAAGGCGTCGGCTCGGTTGAAGCCATCGATACGGCCATGAAGCTTGGCGCCAATCATCCGATGGGCCCGTTGCAGCTTGCCGACTTCATCGGCCTCGATACCTGCCTGTCGATCATGCAGGTGCTGCATGATGGTCTGGCGGATTCGAAATACCGGCCCTGCCCGCTTCTGGTCAAATACGTCGAAGCCGGCTGGCTTGGACGCAAGGCCGGGCGCGGTTTCTACGATTATCGCGGCGAAAACCCTGTTCCAACCCGCTGATAACTGCGCGTTGCGCGGCATTCTGTTCGGCTGAATTATTTATTTCAATCAAACCCTTGCATTGGTCTCTGCGTCTCCCCAACTGAAACAGAATTGCAGCACCGGGCCCCTCTGGCGGAAGTGACCGGCTCTTTCGTGATGTCGGAGCTGCAGGGCCAGAATCGGCTAATATGGTCGACAATGGCGCCTGAAACGGCAAAATGATGCTAGGAGAAGTGCGAGGGACGGGGTCTTCCCCCGGCTGAGCAGTTCGACAACGCAGCGTGCAGCCGTTTCGGCGTCCGGAGGATATGGTCCATTTGCCCGGCTACGTCGTCGCAAAGGCTCGAGAATGGAAAAACATTCCCATCGTCTTTGCTCCTAGTATCCAAACAAATGGCCTCATACCATTTCGACCATATTAGTCGTTTCTGGCCCTTCCCTGGAACCGATGCCGGCGGATCATTTTTCACATGGAGATTCTGTTTGTTGATGCCATGGGCAAGCCCCTATGGATGTGGCTTGGCTTTTTTGCCCTAGTCCTTGTTCTTCTCGTCCTCGATCTGGGCGTTCTCAATCGAAAAAATCACGATATAGGCATGACCCGGAGCCTTTGGCTTTCGGCGTTCTACATCAGCCTTGGTGTCGCCTTTGGCGGCTTCATCTGGTGGGAACTCGGCAGCGAGGCCGGGATGCAATACCTGACCGGCTTTGTGGTCGAGAAAAGCCTCGCGATGGACAATATTTTCGTCATCGCCATGATTTTTGGCTATTTCGCCATTCCCAAGCAATTCCAGCACCGCGTGCTTGTCTACGGCATTCTCGGTGTTGTCATCCTTCGCGGCATCATGATCGCGGCGGGTGCTGCGATTGTCGAACAATATGAGTGGGTCCTCTATCTGTTCGCGGCGTTCCTGATCATCACAGGTATTCGCATGCTGATGGCCGGAGACGAGGAATACGACGTTTCTGCCAATCCTGTCTTCAAGTTCATGAACAAGCGCTTTCGTGTGACGAGCGAATTGCACGGGCAGAAATTCATGATCCGCCGTACCGACCCGCATACGGGCAAATCCAAGACCTGGATTACCCCGCTATTGCTGGCACTGGTCATGGTGGAACTCGCCGATGTCATCTTCGCGGTGGATTCCATCCCCGCCATTTTTGCCATCACCACCGATCCCTATATCGTCTTCACCTCGAACATCTTTGCGATCCTTGGTCTGCGTGCGCTGTATTTTGCCCTCGCAAGCCTGATCCATCGCTTCGTCTATCTTAAATATGCCCTGTCTCTGGTGCTTGTTTTCATTGGCGGAAAGATATTCGTGGCTGACGCTTTGGGACTGGCCAAGATACCGCCCATGTGGTCACTGTCGATCACCCTTGGCATTCTTGCTGCCGGTATCCTGAGTTCGCTCTGGAAAACCCGCAACGATGTGCCAGAGTCTGAATTAACGATAGATGCAGAACAGGCTTCGGCACTTTCCATCGCCGAGGTAGAGAGAAAAGCTTAATCCTATCAATGGAGAAACACGTATGAACGCTGGCGGAAAACCGTTTGATTGGGACCCTTCGGGAAACCCCGCTGAACGGCGCCTGTCCAGCGTTCTGGTCGAGCTTGGTGAAACAGACGCGGACAGGATTTCATTTGACGACATCCTGTCCGCGCTTTCCGAGCGCAGCTTTGGCGCCCTGTTCATTCTCTTCGCAGCGCTTAATCTGATCCCGCTGCCGCCGGGAACATCGACGATCTTCGGCATTCCCCTCATCCTCCTGTCGACCCAATTGCTGATTGGCATGGAAAACCCATGGTTTCCGGCCTTCCTGCGCCGCAAATCCGTCAGCATCGAAACCTACAGGCGTATCGTCCGCAAACTCGAACCACTGCTTGCCCGCTTTGAACGGCTCGCACAGCCGCGCTATTGGCCGCTGCCGCAGGCAATCATGGAACGGATCATCAGTATCATCGTTCTTCTGCTGTCTTTCCTCGTTGTTCTGCCTGTTCCGCTCGTCAACCAGTTGCCGGCGCTCAGCATTGTGCTGCTCAGTATTGGCCTAGGCGAACAGGATGGCGTATGGCTTGGCACAGGCCTGCTTGTCGCTGCACTGGCGGTCGGATTTGCCATTGGCTTTGCCGCATCCGTCGGCATCGCCGCCCTTCATATATTCGGTTGAGCATGAACGATCAGAAATCCATCACCATCTATGTCGACGCCGATGCCTGCCCTGTTAAAGCGGAGATTTACCGCGTTGCCGAGCGCTATGGCGTCAAGGTCTTCGTCGTCTCCAATTCCTTCATGACCATCCCGCGCGATCCGATGATCGAGCGCGTTATCGTCAGCGATGGCTTTGATGCCGCTGATGACTGGATTGCCGAACGTGTCTCGCGCGGCGATGTGGTGGTCACGGCAGACATTCCGCTCGCCAGCCGCTGCGTAAAGGCGGGGGCCGATGCCATTTCCCCCACGGGCCGCGCCTTCACCGAGGCATCCATCGGCAACACATTGGCCACCCGCAACCTGATGGACGAACTGCGCTCCGCCGGACAGATCACCGGAGGCCCACGTCCCTTTTCGCCAAAGGATCGATCCGCTTTTCTTTCCGCGCTTGATCTTGCCATCGTCCGCCTGAAACGCGCGGGATTTGTTGTTTAGGTACTGTGCGTGGTTCGTGGTTCAAAACAACCACGACGAAGATACCTCTCCCCGTCATCCTCGGGCTTGACCCGAGGATGACGGTGGGGTGGGTTGTAAGGAGCCAAGTTCTGCCCTCTGTGACCTGCAACCTTTGTGACCTGCAAAGTTGGCCATTAGCGATTGCATCATCCCTCTCCCTCATGGTGAGCCTGTCGAACCACGAACCACGAGCCACCCACCTACCCACTAAATAACTCCAATAATCGCCCCCGCAACACCCCCGTTCCCGCTCAATTGCAACCGAGCTATGCGTCGCTGCCATTGACGAAATGCCCCGCAACCTCTACGAGAGCGCAACAAAGCTATATGCGTGCCGCTCGTGCCTCAACATATGCCGAGCCGAAAACACCAGCCCAAACACGTACTTGAAAGTTCATTAATGACTATTTTCGATTCTATCGCCCCGGCGCTGTCCGGTGCATTGGCGGCCCGTGGTTACGAGACCCTGACGCCCGTGCAGACCGCTGTGCTTGCTCCGGAAGCAGATGGTGCCGACCTTCTCGTTTCCGCCCAGACAGGCTCAGGCAAGACAGTGGCATTTGGTATCGCCATTGCACCGACGCTGCTTGAAGGCGAAGACCGCTTTACCTCTATCGGCGCACCCTATGCGCTGGTCATTGCCCCGACCCGCGAGCTTGCTTTGCAGGTACGCCGCGAGCTGGAATGGCTCTACGAAAAGACAGGCGCGCGCATTGCCTCCTGCGTCGGTGGCATGGACATGACCAAGGAACGCCGTGCATTGCAGGGCGGCGCCCACATCGTCGTCGGCACGCCGGGCCGTTTGCGCGACCATATCACTCGCGGTTCGCTCGATATGACCGAACTGCGCGCCGTCGTTCTCGACGAAGCCGACGAGATGCTCGACCTTGGTTTCCGTGAGGATCTCGAATTCATCCTCGGCGAAGCACCAAAAGATCGCCGCACGCTGATGTTCTCGGCAACGGTCCCCAAACCCATTGCCCAGTTGGCAAAACAGTTCCAGAACGATGCATTGCGCATCACAGCCACAAGCGAAAAGTCCCAGCACAGCGATATTGAATATCACATCATGCCGGTCGCCCCGCGCGAACGCGAAAATGCGATCATCAATGCGTTGCTTTTCTATGATGCACAGAACACCATCGTGTTCGGCTCGACCCGTGAAGCGGTCAAGCATCTGACCAGCCGCCTGTCCAATCGCGGTTTCTCCGTTGTTTCGCTCTCAGGCGAACTCAGCCAGGCCGAGCGCACCAATGCGCTGCAGGCCATGCGCGATGGTCGTGCCCGCGTTTGCGTTGCCACCGACGTTGCCGCCCGCGGTATCGATCTGCCCAATCTCGACCTCGTTATCCATGCCGACCTGCCAACCAACCCCGATACACTGCTGCACCGCAGTGGCCGCACGGGACGCGCGGGCCGCAAAGGTATCTGCGTTTTGATCGTGCCTGCATCGCGCCGCCGTTCCGCCGAACGCCTGCTGCAGATGGCCAAGCTCAGCACCACCATGGTGCCGCCGCCGGACGCTGCCGCCATCAACAAGCGCAATTATGATCGTATCCTCAACGACGCGTCACTGACCGAAATCATGACCGAAGAGGAAGGCGATCATGTCCGCGAATTGCTCGCGCTGCATTCGCCAGAACAGATCGCCGCCGCCTATATGCGTCAGCAAATGGCTGCACGGCCTGCGCCGGAAGAACTGTCGAACACACCAGCCCATGTCCTCGAGCCGATCCGCAAGGGAAGCTATGACGACCGTCCGGGCCGCGGTGATCGCAATGATCGCAGCGACCGTGCTCCCCGTTCGGACCGTTTTGAACAGTTTGAAAGCGGCGCCTGGTTCTCGCTCAGCGTAGGCCGCAAACAGCGTGCCGAGCCGCGTTGGCTGCTGCCACTGATCTGCAAGGCTGGTGATATCACCAAGACTGATGTCGGCTCGATCAAGATTCTCGAAACCGAAACCCGCTTCGAAATCACCGCCAGCAAGGCCGATGCATTTCTGGCCCGGATCAAGCAGTATGGCACCGGCGAAAAGGGCGTGAACATCACCCGCAGCGAGGGCGCAGGATCATCCTCCCCACGCAGCGATTTCAAGCCGAAGAAGAACTTTGCCGAGAAGCGTGAATGGGACGACCGCAAGCCGCCCCGCGCCCGCGATGATCGTCCCCGTTCCTATGACGACAAGCCAAAAGCCGATTGGGCTGCCAAGCCAGCCAAAGCCAAGCCGGAAGGCTGGACCACGGAAAAGCCTGAAAAGGTCAAGAAGGCCCCAAAGGAACGCAAGCCCGGCGAACCCTCCGGCTTTGACAAATACAAAGCCAAAAAAGCCCGCAAGGCTGCTGCCGGTCAGGCTGAATAATCAGCCGCCCAGATGTGATGAATACAAACCCGCCGTGGATGAAAATCCCGGCGGGTTTTGTTTTGCATGAAGATTTTGCGTGGTTCGACACGCTGACCATATCGATACAACAGGAACTGCGGTCCGCAACGGCAACATGTGATCACCCCCCTCTGTCCTGTCGGACTACCGGGGGTGAAGGCCGCTGTGGTTCGGGGTTCGACAAGCTTAGGGAGAGTGAGGATGCAACGCTAAACGCAGAGATTGAGAGTTTGATTTCCTACAACTCTCCCCACCACCCGTCATCCTCGGGCTTGACCCGAGGACCCATAATTCAAAAGTGCTGAATAGATGGTTTTATCTGGCTTCCTTAGCCGTGGGTCCTCGGGTCAAGCCCGAGGATGACGGAGGTTAGGTGGATTGCATGGAGCTCTATTGTGCAACATTGGCGATTATCTTTGCAGCCCTCCCTCTCCCTCATCCTGAGCTTGTCGAAGGGCGCGACAAAGGTTCTGCAATCACCTATTTTCAAAAAAATCACACCAACTTATCCAACACCATCCCACCTCGCTTATTCTGATGGGGTCCTTTCCGGCGGGAATGCTCCGGAAACTTTCTGAAGTCAGGAAAGGACCGGTGATTTCGTGTGCGGGGAGAACCCAGCCGCAGGGGAAAGGTTTTGTCTCACAAGGGTAAAACCAGTCATCGGGACGGGTGATCCGGTTATTTTCTTGGTTGAAACAGGAAAATCTCCGGGGAACGCATGACTACACTACCAATACCAGGATTTCCGCGTTCCCCTTTGGATCGCCCGTCTTTCCCACCTTTCAATAGCCAGACGCAAAAGCGGGCGTGGTAATGGGGAAGGTATGTTCTGCAACTGCCACCATCTTTCGTGCTTCTACAGAACTACTGCGCCGATATCGCCGCATCGATCAGTTTGGCAGCATCGTCACTTTCCCATGGTGCAGGGCCATTCATCGCGGCGATCTGGCAGCCTTCCTTGTCGACGATCATCGTCACCGGCAAGCCAAACGCCAGATTCTTGCGCTTCAACTCATTGAATACGCCCATGGTTGGATCGCGGTAGAGCGTCAGGGACTTCACACCGATATCGCTCAAAAAGCCCTTGGGCTTCTGATCGTCGCCCGTATCAATATTGATCGTCACGACCTGAAAATTATCGCCGCCCTTTTTGGTTTGCAGCGCATCAAGCGCAGGCATTTCCTCACGGCAGGGCGCGCACCAGGTGGCCCAGAGATTGACGAGGATTGTCTTGCCCTTGAAGTCGGCAAGCCGCATCGGCTTGCCATCGGGACCGGTAAACGAAAGCGCCGACATGGATTGCGGCTTCTCGGCGCCGCGCATGGCGGCAACGGCGCCAGTGGCTGCCGCATCGATTTTCCGGGCTGTATCGGTCTTTGCAGTGCATTGATCGGTGGTGTTTGTTCCGGCAACAATATTGCCAGAGGGCCGCTCCATCACGTATACCCCAACCGCACCGGCAACTATGCCTGCGAGCGCAGCAAGAAGAATGATTTTCCTGTTGCCGCCTGACGTGGTTTTCTGTGGTTCGTTGCCGTCGCTCATATTTTACACTTTCCGTCTATCCACCCCGGTCACCAAAGGCTCACCCAAGGTTTACAATGTCCGACAAGAAAAACAGCAATGAAATGTGGGGAGGCCGTTTTGCCTCGGGTCCAGCTGCCATTATGGAAGAAATCAATGCTTCCATCGGTTTTGACCAGAAACTCTATGCCCAGGATATCGCCGGTTCTCTTGCTCATGCCGCCATGCTTGCAAAAACCGGCATAATCGCAGCTGATGATCACGACAAGATCGCAAAGGGCCTGAACACGATATTGTCAGAAATCGAGAGCGGAAAGTTCGTTTTCTCACGCAAACTTGAAGACATTCACATGAATGTCGAGTCGCGCCTTGCCGAACTCATCGGCGCACCGGCTGGCCGCCTGCACACGGCCCGTTCACGCAATGATCAGGTTGCCGTGGATTTCCGCCTCTGGGTCAAGGAAGAATTGCAGCGGACAGCGGCCGCACTGAAAAAACTCATCGAAGCCTTCCTGAAGCGCGCCGAAGAACACGCAGCAACACTCATGCCCGGCTTTACCCACTTGCAGACCGCGCAGCCCGTTACCTTCGGCCATCACTGCATGGCCTATGTGGAAATGTTCGGCCGTGATTTGAGCCGGGTGAAGGACGCCATTGAGCGTATGGACGAGTCGCCGCTCGGCGCTGCCGCGCTCGCCGGTACAGGCTTTCCCATCGACCGCCATATGACGGCAAAGGAACTTGGCTTTCGCGAGCCGACCCGCAACTCGCTCGACAGCGTATCCGACCGCGACTATGCGCTGGAATTCCTGTCGCTGGCGGCGATTGCCGCCACCCATCTTTCGCGTCTGGCCGAAGAAATCGTCATCTGGTCAACGCCGCAATTTGGCTTTGTGCGCTTGTCGGATTCCTTCTCCACCGGCTCATCCATTATGCCGCAGAAGAAAAACCCTGATGCCGCCGAACTGGTGCGCGCCAAAACAGGCCGTATCACCGGCTCGCTGGTCGGGTTGCTCACCGTCATGAAGGGTCTGCCGCTGACCTATTCCAAGGACATGCAGGAAGACAAGGAAGCCGTTTTCGACGCCGCCGAAACGCTTGAACTGGCGCTGGCCGCCATGACCGGCATGGTCGGCGATATGACCATCAACACCGCGGCCATGAAGAAGGCTGCAGGCTCCGGTTATTCAACGGCGACCGATCTTGCCGACTGGCTGGTGCGCGAGCTTGGCCTGCCCTTCCGCGAAGCGCATCATGTGACTGGCCGTGCCGTGGCACTTGCCGAACAGAAGAATGCCGAGCTAGGCAAATTGACGCTTGATGACTTGAAGGGCATTCACCCTGGGATCACCGATGCAGTGTTTGGCTATCTGACCGTGGACAAATCCGTGCGCAGCCGCAAATCCTATGGTGGCACGGCTCCGGAACAGGTTCGCAAACAGATCAAGTTCTGGCAAAAACGCATCACGAAATCGTAAGTCTGATGATGGGGGATGCAAATAGCGTTCCCATACGTTAGACAGGACAACATATTTCCGGACGACAGGATCAAAATCTATGAGAAGCCGTTCTTACCTCACGACAATTCTGATGGCGGTTGCAATCGTAAGCGCGGTATCGGCCTGTGGCCGCAAGGGCCCGCTTGAACTGCCGCCAGCATCGGTGACTGCACCGGCACCGGGCGAGCCCAAACCTGCCAAACCACCTGTTGAAGACAAGCGCTTTTTCCTCGACTCGATAATCTAGGCTGATTTTTCGTGAACCATTTCGATTATAAGGACGGCGTTCTCCATGCCGAGAACGTCAGCATTCCCGATATCGCCAAGGCGGTCGGCACTCCCTTCTATTGCTATTCGACGGCAACCATCGAGCGGCACTACAAGGTGTTCGCAGCAGCCTTTGCCGAAATGGATTCGCTGGTCTGCTATGCGCTGAAAGCCAATTCCAATCAGGCCGTGCTGAAAACCCTTGCGCGTCTCGGCTCCGGTGCCGATGTGGTGTCGGAAGGCGAAATGCGCCGCGCGCTGGCAGCGGGCATTCCAGCCAGCAAGATCGTCTTCTCGGGCGTTGGCAAGAAGCCAGGCGAAATGGACTTTGCGCTCAGCGCCGGGATTCACTGTTTCAATGTGGAATCCGAACCGGAGCTGGAACTCCTTTCCAGCCGGGCCGTCGCGGCTGGAAAGATCGCGCCGGTGTCGCTGCGCATCAATCCCGATGTGGACGCCAAGACGCACAAGAAGATTTCGACGGGTAAGTCCGAGAATAAGTTCGGCATTCCCTTGGCCAAAGCGCGTTCCGTCTATGCCCATGCGGCAAAGCTGCCCGGTCTCAAGGTCCGGGGCGTTGATATGCATATCGGCAGCCAGATCACCGATCTGGAACCGTTTGACGATGCCTTTGCCCTGCTCGCACAGCTGGTGGGCGATCTCAAAGCCGACGGCCACGATATCAACCATGTCGATCTCGGCGGCGGCCTCGGCATTCCCTACCACTTCGACAACAACCCGCCACCCCTGCCCGATGCCTATGCGGCCATCGTTACCAAGCACATCAAGCCGCTGGGGCTGAAGACTATTTTTGAACCGGGACGCCTGATCGTCGGCAATGCGGGTATTCTGGTCAGCGAAGTCATTTTCGTCAAAGAGGGCGACGCGCGTAATTTCATCATTGTCGATGCGGCGATGAACGACCTTATCCGGCCAACACTCTATGACGCATTCCACACGATCCGCCCGGTCAAGGAAGCGACGCCAAGCCATCCACGCATTCGCGGTGATGTGGTCGGCCCCGTTTGCGAGACTGGCGATTATATCGGGCTTGACCGCGACCTTCCGCGTCCAGCGCCGGGCGACTTGATCGCCATCGGCACGGCTGGAGCCTATGGCGCGGTTCAGGCAGGCACGTACAATACCCGCCTGCTCGTTCCCGAAGTGCTTGTGAACGGCGATCAGTTCCATGTTGTGCGCCCGCGCACGAGCTACGAAGAACTGATCGGCCTCGATTCGATACCCGACTGGCTTTAGAGCATCGGCATACACACAACGGTGAACAGCTTTTTGCGCCAAGGCCTCGCCTTTGCCACGATGAGTGGTATTCTCAAGGTTAAGTCGACGCGTCATAAAGATTCATGCAGTTGACGAGATGGAGTGAGGATGACCGGTCAACACCCGGACCAACGGGACGCTGAAAGGGTCAGGTTCGATATTTTCAAGAATATCGATCGCCTTCGCTTGTCCGCGTGGCTGACCATCGCCTTTGAACGGCTCTGGCCGCTGGTGCTGCCGACACTGCTCGTCATCGCATTGTTCGTGATCTTTGCCTGGTTCGGCATTTTCCGCAGCCTGCCCGATCTGGCGCGGCTTGGATTGCTGGCGCTGTTCGTGCTCTCATTGCCGGTCTGCCTCTATATCCTGCTGAAATTCCGCCTGCCTGATCATGCGGAAGTCAGCCGTCATCTCGAAGACGTCAACACACTTGATCACCAGCCCATTGCCGTCCAGTCGGAAACGATAGCCACGAGCAAGGATGATCCGTTCGCGCAAGCCTTGTGGGACGAGCACCGCAAGCGTATGGCGGAGCGCATCAAGGGTCTGAGAAGCGGCCTGCCACGCACGAATATTCCGGAAATCGACCCTTGGGGCCTGCGGGCTGTCGTCGGATTGCTCCTCGTTATCGCCTTCGCTTTTTCCGGTGGTCCGCTCGGTGGACGCCTTAGCGATGCATTCAAAAGCCACAGCGCCAGCAACGCCCTGCCGCCTCGCATTGATGCCTGGGTTACACCGCCGCGCTATACGGGCCGCCCGCCGGTTTTTCTCACCTCGGCTGCCAACAATCAGGAAAAGCAGTTCACTGTTCCGCAGAACAGCACGCTGGTTATTCGTATTATCGGCGGCACCGGCTCGGAGAAAGTCACGAAGACCCTGCCTGATGGCAAGCCCACCGAGGTCGCCATCAAGGACGCGGCAAAGCCGGAAGAGGCCACAGCTGCCAAGGATCAGCCGCGCAATTTCGAAGTGGCACTTGAGACGAACACCGCCATCAAGCTGACTGACAGCAGCAATGTCGATTCCGAATGGGCATTTACAGTTCTGCCGGATCAGCCGCCAACGATCCACTTTACCAAGGAACCATCAAGCGCTGTCAATGGCACGATGGAGCTGACATACGAGATCAAGGACGATTACGGCGCTGCCAGTGCGCAGGCGAAGGTCGAACAGATCGCGCCACCCGCCAAGGATGCGCGGCCGCTTTATGCCGCCCCTGAAATACCGCTCAGCCTTCCAAAACGCGGCGCGCAAGGCGGCGACACCAAGACCACCAAGGACCTCACCGAGCATGTCTGGGCCGGATCGGAAATCCGTATAACCCTTCTTGCAGTTGATGATGCCAAGCAGGAAGCCAGAAGCGAAACCAGAAACTGGGTCATGCCGGAGCGGCCATTCTCCAATCCGCTGGCCCGCGCGGTTGTCGAACAACGGCGTGTTCTTGCCCTCAATGCCAATACCAGGACTGATGTGCTCAACATGCTGGATGCCATCACCCTCTGGCCTGAGGAAACCATCAAGAACCCGACCCATTATCTGGCCCTGCGCAGCATCCGCTCGCGTTTGAACATTGCCCGCAGCGATGATCAGTTGCGCGATGTCGTTGCCTATATGTGGCAGGTGGCGCGCGGTATTGAAGATGGAGCGCTCTCCGAAGCGGAACGCAGTCTGCGCGAGGCTCAGGAAGCATTGCGGCAGGCGATCGAACAGAATGCCAGCCCCGAGGAAATCGAAAAGCGCATGGCCGATCTGCGCAAGGCCATGAACAAATATATGCGCGAGCTTGCCCAGCAGGCGCAGCGTAACCCGAAGATGGCGCAGGCCGATCCCAATGCGCGCGAATTGCGGCAGGAGGATATTGACCGCATCCTCAAGCAGATCGAGGAACTGGCCAAACAGGGATCAAAGGAGCAGGCCCAGCAATTGCTGGAGCAGCTCAATGACATGCTGAACAATCTGCAGATGCGTCAGGCTCAGGGCAAAGATGGCCAGGGCGATTCAATGAAGCAGCAGATGAACAAGCTCGGCGACCTGATGCGACGCCAGCAGCAAACAATGAATGAGACGCACCGGCTGGAACAGCAGCGCCAGAACGGCATGATGCAGGACAATGGCCAGATGGGGCAGGATGGCCAGCAGGGCCAGATGTCCGAGGAAGAGATAGCCAAGGCACTCAAGGGCTTGCAGGAAGGTCAGGGCAAGCTTCAGTCGGACCTTCAGCAGCTGATGGATGACCTGAATGGTCAGGGCATTACGCCCAACAAGGATTTCGGCGAGGCCGGGAAATCCATGGGCGAGGCCAAAAAATCCCTCGGCGATGCGGACAGTGGACAGGCACTTGACCAGCAGAGCAACGCGCTTGATTCCCTGCGCAAGGGCGGTCAGGACATGATGAAGCAGATGCAGGCCATGGGACAGACGGGCAAGGGCAAAGGCGAGCAAGGCGGGCTCGATCCCCTCGGACGCCCGCAGGGCAAGGACGGCACCAGTTCCTATTCCGATGTCGACAGGCCCATGCTCCCCGGCGAAGCCGATATCCAGCGCGCCAAGCAGATCCTTGATGCAATCCGCCAAAGGCTCGGCAATGCGCTCAGTCCGCAGATGGAAAAGGACTATCTGGAACGTCTGCTGAAATTCGATTGACCGGGATCAGTCGCGCACGACACCCACATAGGGCAGTTGCCGGAACGAATGCCCGACATCCATGCCATAACCGACAACAAAATAATCAGGGCATTCAAAGCCTTTGAAATCCGCTTCAATATCGGTTTTGCGCTTCACGCTCTTATCGAGCAGAACGGCAATGGAAACGCTGCGCGCGCCGCGTTCCAGCATCAATTCGCGCGTAAACTTCAGCGTTTTGCCTGATTCCAGAATATCGTCGATCAGAAGTACGTCGCGGCCATGCACATCGCTGTCAATATCGCGCAAGAGCCGCACTTCCTTGCTCTCCGTGCCCTTGCCATAGCTGGAGACGGTGATGAACTCCACATCGGGCTCGGCACCGGCATCATGCATGGCGCGGATCAGATCGGCGGCGAAAATAAACGACCCCTTGAGGATCGAGATGACAAGCAGATTGTCGAAATGTTTTGCGACGATATCCTTGGCAAGCTCAAGATTGCGCGCGGCAATCGTCTCGGCGCTGAACAGAACATCGATATCTTTCTCGCCAACCTTCGGCATGCAACTTTTCCTGATTTTCCGACAAGTGAGGCTCCCTATAGCCCGATATCAGCCAGAAAAGCAAAAGCTGAACGGCTGTCAGAAAGGAAATCAATGCCCGGTGGTGGAATAACGTTGCTGCGACGGAGCAAGCGCCGTTGACCCTGATACATGCGGCTTGGCGGTATATGGCGGGCTGAACAATACATATCCGCCGCAAATCCAGAAAGTTGACGCCGCAACCAGCAGTACCAGCAGCCAGTAGGCAAAGCCGGGCATGCGCGCATCCGCCTGCTGCGACTTTTGTAGAATTGCCATACGATTGTTTGCGGGTGATCCTGCTAATGGCATGCCTTGTAAAATCTGGGGCGACAGTGACTCATACATCGCATCTTCCGCTCCCCCTTTGTCGAAGTGGAGGGAGGGTCCGATATGCGAGGCACAATCGCCGCTGGTCGTTTTAAATCGTGCAATCATGCATTTTCCGGTCGCTCTGCCATGTTGCAGTCATGTTCCTCCGAATCATGGCCCAAATCTACCGCTCAATAATTAATGTTTCGACGAACCGATGCGGCGATTGATGGGTGGTCAAATCCGTCCGCGCTGAATAAAACACGCTTGGATGAAAAACTTGGAAAGTCTCGCTTGATTCGTTTTGAGAATGTCGGTTTGCGATACGGGATGGGCCCGGAGGTTCTGCGTGATGTCAGCCTCCACATTTCACCCCGCTCGTTCCAGTTTCTGACCGGCCCTTCGGGCGCGGGCAAGACCTCGCTATTGCGTCTGCTGTTCATGACCCTCAAGCCCACACGCGGCCTTATCACGGTTTTCGGCAAGGATATTGCCACCATTTCATCGAAAGAAATGCCGATGCTGCGCCGCAGGATCGGTGTGGTGTTTCAGGACTTCCGTCTGCTCGATCATATGACGACCTATCAGAATGTCGCCCTGCCACTGCGGGTGCGCGGCAAAGAAGAGGCGACCTATCGCGCCGAAGTCGAAGAGCTGCTGCACTGGGTCGGCCTGGGTGAGCGGATGCATGTTCTGCCGCCGGTTCTGTCGGGCGGCGAGAAGCAGCGCGCCGCCATCGCCCGCGCGCTCATCGACCAGCCGGAAATCCTGCTTGCTGACGAGCCAACAGGCAATGTTGATCCGCCGCTGGCCCGCCGCCTGCTTCGCCTGTTCGGCGAGCTTAACCGTTCCGGGACCGCCGTTGTCATCGCCACTCACGATCTCACCCTTATGGATCAGGTCAATGCCCGGCGCATGATTCTGGATCAGGGGAGGCTCGATATTTATGATTGATGTCGCCCGCCTCCGGGTACTCGCCCTCGGTCTCATGGACCGGGCGATAGAGTTTGTGCGTGGCAAGACGGGTCAAGCGCCGATTGTGCCTGCGGGTAACGTCGTCGGCCATGCGCTGATGATCGTCATCGCCATCATGACGTTCCTCGCCTGCCTGACCATTGGCGCGGTCAGCCTTGTCCAGTCAACAGCTGCCACATGGCAAAGTCAGATATCGACCGAAGCCACCATCCAGATCCGTCCCGTCGAAGGACAGGATATGGAAAAGCTGCTGGTCCAGGCCAGCAAGCTGGCGGAAGGTTTTGCCGGGGTTAAATCCACCCGTGTGATTGACCGCGCGGCAACGGCCCGGCTGCTGGAGCCATGGCTTGGCACCGGGCTTAACATTGATGACCTGCCGGTTCCCCGGCTCGTGGTTGTGAGCCTCGATGAAGCCTCGCCGCCGGATTTTGCCACGCTGCGCAGCGAGCTTGTGAAGAACGTTCCCGGCGCCAGTTTCGATGATCACCGCAACTGGGTCGATCGGCTTGTCTCCATGGCCCGCTCCACGGTGCTGATCGGCATGGCAGTGCTTGGACTGGTGGTCGCGGCGACGGTTCTGACGGTTATTTTTGCCACGCGCGGCGCCATGGCCGGTAATGGTCACATCATCGAAGTGCTGCATTTTATCGGCGCGGAACAGAAATTCGTCGCGCGGCAATTCGAGCGGCATTTTTTCTGGACTGCCCTGAAAGGCGCTTTATGCGGCGGGGCGCTGGCCATTTTGATCTTCCTGATCATCGGCTGGTGGTCGTCACGTAATCTGGCAACCCCGGAAGCCGATCAGGCCACAGCTCTGTTTGGCAACTTTTCCATCGGTTCGGGCGGCTATACCGGCGTCGTCCTGATCATACTTGCAGTCAGTGTTTTGACCATGATTACAACACGAATGACAGTCATAGCGCATTTGCGGCAGGTTGATGGAAGGGCTGGCGAAAGTCACGATAACTGAACCCCGCCGATTCGATTCAATTTGATGACAAAAATTTAGGGGAGGTTTGCCGGCAAGGCCTATAAGCTCCCGGTAACATGACCCACGAACAAGGCAATGCGTGACCCGAAAATGGACGGCGCGAACGACAGCAGCAATCAACCACCCGCAGGCCCAGAAGGCCGCACCGGTGGGATCGTGTCTGCGCTGCGCAAGCGGATTGCCCGGCCGTTCTTTTTGCTCGGGGTTCTGGCGCTCGGCCTGTTCCTTGGCGGCTTCATTGTTTTCAGCGATCATGTCAGCACCATGCAGACACCGGATCTGGTGGAACCGGCGGATGGTATCGTCGTTCTGACCGGCGGCTATTCGCGCATTGAAGGCGCTCTCGATCTCCTCAAGAACAAACGCGGCGAGCGGCTTTTCATCAGCGGCGTGCATCCTTCCACCAAACGCGGCGAATTGCAGCGGGTGACGCGCGGCGATGCCACCTTGTTTGAATGTTGTGTCGATATCGATCGCTCCGCCATGGATACAATCGGCAATGCATCCGAAAGCATCAAATGGGCCAAGGCCAATCACTATAGCCGCGTCATCGTGGTCACCAATAATTACCACATGCCCCGCACTCTGGTTGAACTCAGACGCGCCTCGCAGGATATCGAATTCATCCCCTACCCCATCGTCAACAGCGATCTGCGCAACGGCGACTGGCTGGCCCGTGGGCAGGTCGTGCGCGTGCTTGTGGTGGAATATGTAAAATATCTTGGTGCTGTCATTCGGTCGGCTCTGCCGGATAATCTATCGGCTGTCACACAAACCCTCGTCCGTTGGGTCAAAGACGTCTGATAGTGGTTCACGGCGAGGTCAACTTGCTGTAACGAAGACCTATCCAACCGCCATGACCGGGACCCCCATGACGATCATCCGATCAATTGTTTTCAACATCGCCTTTTATATCAATCTGATCGTTCAGATGATTATCTTCACCCCTTATTATTTCCTCAGCCCGCGCAAAAATGCGTGGAGCGTGCCGAAGAACTGGGCGAAGTCCAACCATTGGTTGCAGAAGGTACTGGCGGGCACCGATCACGTCATCGAGGGCCTCGAGAATATCCCTGACGGTCCCTATATTTGCGCGCCAAAGCACCAGTCCTTCTGGGATGCCTACGCGTTCCTGCCGCAGATTGCCGATCCGGTTTACATCCTCAAACGCGAGTTGATGTGGATACCGCTGTTCGGTTGGTACATTCTCAAGATGAAGATGGTGCCGATTGACCGCGGCAAGCGCTCCGTTGCCATGAAGGCGGCTGTCCGGGGCGCGCGGGACGCGGTTTCGCAAGGGCGCCAGCTGATGATCTATCCGGAAGGCACACGCACGGCCCCCGGCGCACCGCCAGCCTATAAATATGGCGTGGCGCATATCTACAGCGAACTTGGTGTGCCTGTTTTGCCCATTGCCCATGTCGCCGGCCTGTACTGGCCGCGCCGCAAATTCCGGCGCTTTCCCGGCACAATACGCTGCCGCATCCTGCCACCAATCCGGCCGGGTCTGGATGCGGAGGCTTTCCTGCGAAAGCTGCAGGAGGTGACGGAAGCCGCCTGTGACGAACTGTTGATTGAAGCAGCCAGATCAGACAATCCACCACCCATGCCGCCAACAGCAGTGCAGCGGTTGAAGGAACTTGGGGTGACGATCTGAAGCTTCAGGCCTCCTTGCATGAATAGTGTGCGTGGTTCGTTAGGCTCACCATGAGGGAGATGGGTGATCGATAGTCGCCAACGCTGCAGAATAAGGCACCCTGCAATCCACCTATCTCCGTCATCCTCGGGCTTGACCCGAGGACCCACACTTTAAAAGCGCCGGGCATTCAGGTTCGTTCGAACTCAATTCATGGGTCCTCGGGTCAAGCCCGAGGATGACAGTGGGGTGAGTTTGTGAGGAGTTAAATTCTGCAACATAGGTGACATTCTGCAACGCTGGCGATTATCGTTGCATCCTCACTCTCCCTCATGGTTGTTATGTCGAACCACGAACCACACCCCACCACGCACCCTAAATTGCACCTATCCCTGCTTGCTATCAATTGCAGCCACCAGCGTTTCAAACCAGTGGTCGCGAATATTCATCTTGCGCATGTGCTCCAGCGTGCTGTGAACATAGTCCTCGTTGCGGCCTGACTGGCCAACCGAACCGCGCACAGCAGCAGCGGCTTGCTCCACAGTCAGCGCACCGGCATATTGCACATGTTTGCGGTCGACCACATAGGTCAGCGCTTCGACCTTGCGTCCGTCCTTGAGACGCACCGCCAGCCGCTTTTCCAGATAAACATTCGTTACCAGTTCCCGCTCGCGCAGATAGGACACAACTTCCTCCTGGAGATCGCCGGGAACCCGGAAGGCGAGGCCGAGACATGAACCGCCGTGATCAAGCCCAAGCACCAGTCCAGGACGCTCCGGCGTGCCGCGATGCACATAGGAATGCACGCAAAGCGCCCGGCGGTAGCCATGAAGACGCGCATGCATCGTTTCAACATGTGCAAAGCCGGGCTTCCACATGAGAGACCCATAGCCAAAGACCCAAAAATCGCCCATATCCGTCCTGATAGCTGTGCTTCGATGCGAAGCTTCTTTACTGACCGATAGCGAGACACGGACCATGACGTCAAGGACTCCAGACAAAAGCTACAATGCCGGAAGGCGCATCCGTTTCCTTGCCGCAGGTATCGTCATTGTCGGCCTGCTCTATACGGGCGGATGGTATTATCTCGCCAATATGCTGGAAACGCGCGTTGCCACCAATATTGCCGGTCTGCAAGCCAAGGGCATCAACGCCGCCTGCGAAAATGCCGGGGCCAGTGGCTATCCCTTCCGCCTCGGTCTCAACTGCTCCAGCGTTTCATGGGTTGATCAGGCCAAGAATGTTTCGGTTCATACGGGTGCTTTCCGCTCGGCCGCGCAGATCTATGCGCCATTCCACATCGTCAGCGAGGTTGACAGCCCTGCCTCGGTCAGCGTGCCGGGTATGGCACCGCTTGATCTGAACTGGGATAATCTCAAATCGAGCGTTCGGCTTGATAAACCTATTCCCCGTCGTCTCTCGGTTGAGGGGCGCAATGTCGTGATCAACCAGCACAATCCAGATGGTGCCGGTACACCATTGGCAACGCTGAAGGATGGCCAGCTGCATTTCCGCGCCATCGAGCCTGTTATGGACATTGCACTGTCCTTCAGCAGTCTGAAAATTGCCGACAACACCGTTTACGACAAGCCCTTGCCGGAACTGACTGGCGCAGCCGATATCCAGCTGGCAAATGGTTTTGCCCTGATTGGCAAGCCGGAGCGCGATCTGTCGGTCTTGCGCGGACAGTCCGGCATGCTGCGCCGTGTTGATCTCGCTTTGCCCGATGGTAGTGGCATTGCTATTTCAGGGCCGTTTTCCGTGGCGGATGATGGCCGTATCAGCGGTGACTTCAAGATAACCATGCGCAATCCTGAAAGCGTCGCCAGCACCATGAAAAATGTGCTCCCCGGTCAGGACAAGATCATTTCATCCGTGGTGCAGGCCATGGCCTTTGTGCCGAAGGATGCCAGCGGCGCCCCCACCCTTCCCGTCACTGTGAAAAACGGGAAGATGTCGGTGGGCTTCATTAGTATCGGGCGCTTGCCGTCATTATGAGGGTATAAAGGTTGGCTGCCGGGTTGGCTGCGATACTTCACCTCAAATCAACGCCGGAGCGCTGGTAAAGCACCCGTTGTTTCAACCCGGTGAGCTTCCTGAGCTTGCCCGCGCCACACGACATCAAGAACTTGAAGCGCTGGCCTTCTGCCGGCCGAAATCGGGCGCATCCACTTCCTGACCCGCATCGATAATCCCGCGTCTGACGGCACGGGTGCGGGTGAAGAGATCGAACAACGCATCGCCATCACCCCAGCGGATCGACCGCTGCAGCGAGGCAAGGTCTTCGGAAAACCGCGCCAGCATTTCAAGAATTGCATCCTTGTTATGCAGGCACACATCGCGCCACATGGTCGGGTCCGAAGCCGCAAGGCGGGTGAAGTCGCGAAAGCCGGAAGCGGAATATTTGATCACTTCCGAATTGGTCACTTCTTCCAGATCACTCGCCGTACCGACAATGTTGTAGGCAATGATATGCGGCAAATGCGAAACAATGGCCAGCACCCGGTCATGGTGCGTGGGGTCCATCGTATCCAGACGCGAACCGCAGGCTTCCCAGAATTTGGTCAGCCGGTCGAGCGCGACAGGATCAGTCCCCTCAAGCGGGGTCAGAATGCACCAGCGATTGGAGAAGAGTTCGGCAAAGCCCGCATCGGGGCCTGAATATTCCGTACCCGCCAGCGGGTGGCCTGGAATGAAATGGACGTCTGCGGGCAGTTCCGGCTGCATCTGCGCGATGACCGAGCCCTTGGTCGAACCGACATCGGTGACGATTGCACCCGGTTTCAGCGATCCGGCAATATGTTTGGCAACAGCACCGGATGAACCAACGGGCACGGAAATGATGACGAGATCGGCATTCCTGACCGCCTCGGCGCTGTCGAGGACGTAGCTGTCACCAAGGCCAAGCGCCTCTGCGCGTTTCAGCGTGCTTTCGCTGCGGGTTGAGATGACGATGTGATCGGCCAGACCTTCGCGTTTGATGACGCGCGCCAGCGACGAACCGATCAGACCAATGCCGATCAGTGCAATTGTATCGAAATGAATTTTAGACATTTGCTACTTCATGAATTCGGAGAGTGCAGCGACTACGCCGCGATTGGCTTCCTCGGACCCAATGGTAAGGCGCAGCGCGTTCGGGAATCCGTAGCCCGTAACGCGGCGCAAAATATAGCCTCGACTGGTGAGATAGGCATCGGCCTTTTCCGCCGACTTCGCCGCATCATCAGGAAAGTGGACGAGCAGGAAATTGCCAACCGACGGTGTTACCCGCAGGCCCAGTGCCGAGAGTTCATACGTCAACCATGGCAGCCACTTTTCGTTGAAGGCGATAGCCTTATCCACATGCGCGCGGTCGCGGATAGCCGCAGCACCCGCAGCGATGGCAGCGGAATTCAGGTTGAACGGACCACGGATACGGTTGACCGCATCAATGACATGCGCAGGCGCGAACATCCAGCCAATGCGCAACGCGGCAAGGCCGTGGATTTTCGAGAAAGTGCGGGTCATCACGACGTTTTCGAACGATGAGACAAGTTCAACACCGGCTTCGTAATCATTTCGGCGCACATATTCCGCATAGGCCGCATCAACCACGAGCAGCACATTCTTTGGCAAGCCCGCATGCAGACGCCGCACCTCTCCGAACGGAATATAGGTGCCGGTCGGGTTATTCGGATTGGCAAGGAACACGATCTTGGTCTGCGGTGTCACCGCAGCAAGAATGGCGTCGACTTCCGCCTGCTCATTCTTTTCCTTGGCAATAACCGGCGTTGCGCCAGCGGCCATGACGTAAATCTTGTACACCATGAAACCGTGCTCGGTGTAAATGGCTTCATCGCCCGGTGCGAGATAGGTCTGGCACAACAGGCCAAGCAGTTCGTCCGAGCCATTGCCGCACAGAATATTATCGGCGTTCAGGCCATGAACATCGGCAATTGCCTTCTTGAGCAGCGCAGCCTGACCATCCGGATAGATTTCAAGGCGTTCAGAGGCAGCATGATAGGCCTCGGTCGCGTGCTTGCTCGCGCCCAGAGGGGTTTCATTGGAAGAGAGCTTATAGACCTTGGCAACACCGGGAGCCGATTCCTTGCCGGGCGTATAGGCGGCAATATCGAGAATGCCGGGCTTCGGAGTAGGACGCGTGTCTTTCAATGTGGTTGTCATGATTCTCAAGATCCGTAGCATCGTTGAAATCGATGGTCATTGCAGGCGAGCCTTTTCTGTTCAAACAGGAAAGGCTCAAGTCACGGGGCATAACCGCCAATAGGCCCGATGTCGAGCCCAACTTGCGACACGCGACCTCGAAAATCAAAGAAACCATTGACTTTGCGGGTAGCGCGACCATAGCTAACCACCCATAAAGATATAACCATGTGAACATGACCAAGCCAAGCAAAGCGCCCGCCGGTAACGACCAGAGAAGTCAGGAAGCGACAAATCCCCATAGTCCTGTGGTGGATTTTGGCGCCGACAAGCCGTTGCGTCTCGATAGCGGTGTTGTGCTTTCGCCATTTCGCATCGCGTATCAGAGCTATGGTACGCTCAATTCAGACAAGTCGAATGCCATCCTCATCTGCCATGCGCTAACAGGCGACCAGCATGTGGCAAATGTCCACCCTGTAACCGGCAAGAATGGCTGGTGGGAGACGCTTGTTGGACCCGGCAAGCCTGTGGATACGGACCGTTTCTTCGTTATCTGTTCCAATGTGCTTGGCGGCTGTCTTGGCTCCACAGGCCCAGCCTCAATCAACCCCGCCACGGGCACGCCCTATGCGCTTGACCTGTCGATCATCACCATTGCCGATATGGTGCGGGCACAGGCCATGCTGGTCGACCATTTCGGCATCAAGCAGTTGTTTGCTGTCGTTGGCGGTTCCATGGGCGGCATGCAGGTGCTCGAATGGGCTTCCAGCCATTCCGACCGGGTTTTTTCCGCCGTTGCCATTGCCACCGGTGCTCGCCACTCCTCGCAGAACATTGCGTTCCATGAAGTGGGCCGTCAGGCCGTCATGGCGGACCCTGAGTGGAAGGAAGGCCGCTATCTGGAACAAGGCACCATCCCACGCAAAGGCCTCTCCGTGGCCCGCATGGCGGCGCATATCACCTATCTGTCGGAAACGGCCCTGCACCGCAAATTCGGACGCAACCTGCAGGACCGGCAGAATGTGACTTTTGGTTTTGATGCGGATTTCCAGATCGAGAGCTATCTGCGCCATCAGGGCATGTCGTTCGTTGATCGTTTCGATCCCAATTCCTACCTCTATATGACCCGCGCCATGGATTATTTCGATCTGGCGGCGGAGCATCAGGGGCGGCTGGCCGAGGCCTTTGCCGGATCAAAGACGCGTTTCTGCATTGTTTCCTTCACCAGCGACTGGCTGTTTCCAACCAGCGAAAGCCGCACCGTTGCCCATGCGCTGAATGCCGCCGGTGTGTCCGTATCGTTCGTCGAAATCGAGACGGATCGTGGCCATGACGCTTTCCTGCTGGATGAGCCGGAGATGTTTTCGGCCATTAATGGTTTCATCCGCTCCGCAGCGCGCGCCAAGGGGCTTTTGCAACCATGAGCATCAACACCACAACCCGCGTCGACTTTGATGTCATCGCATCACTGGTTAAACCCGGCGCACGGGTGCTTGATGTCGGCTGCGATGATGGCCAATTGCTCGAACTGTTGCAGAATACCAAGAATGTCGACGGGCGCGGTGTCGAACTGTCGCAGAAGGGTGTCAATGAATGCGTGGCGCGCGGCCTTTCGGTCATTCAGGGCGATGCGGATAGCGATCTGAAATATTATCCCGATGATGGCTTTGACTATGTGATCCTGTCGCAGACATTGCAGGCCACCCGCAATCCGAAGAATGTTTTAAGCGAACTTCTGCGTATCGGCGAAAAGGCTATCGTATCCTTCCCGAATTTCGGCCATTGGCGCATGCGCGCTTCGCTGCTGGTCAATGGCCGCATGCCGGTGACGGAAGAACTGCCCTATAGCTGGTACGACACGCCCAACATCCATTTCTGCACCATCAATGATTTTGTCGACATGACAAAGGAAGTCGGCGCGCAGGTGGAAACAGCTGTGGCCCTGAATGCATTGGGCCAGAGACTTGGTTTCAATATGCCCTGGGGTTTCTGGAACCTCTTTGGCCAACAAGCGGTGTTTTTGCTGAGACGTTGAGCGCTGCCGCTGCTTGGGTGGTCCGTGGTGCGTGGTTCGACAAGCTCACCATGAGGGAGATGGGTGATGAAAGGGAGCCAAGTTCTGCAAGGCTGGTGATTAGCGTTACAGCACCTCACTCCCTCATGGTGAGCTTGTCGAACCACGAACCACACTTCAGTTCACGCAAACTGTTCAACCCTCATCATGAAGCTTATGATGCATCGCGGTGCCCTGTGGCGACAACACTGGCACGAAAACGCGGCGTGACGAACGCTTGGCCACCGGCAAGCCCTGATAAATTCGCTTTTGTGCTTCCACGATAAGCACACCCGAAAAAACAGGCCAAAAACGCCGTCCGATCCGCTCGAACAATCCGGAAGGACGCATTATCCAGCGCTTTGATGATGGCGGAAAAAACAGGGCCTCGGCCCATGGCCCCGGCGTGAAATTGGTTTCCCGCAAAATACGGATCAGCTGCCCGCGGCTATAGGGCCGCCCGCTGCCAAACGGCGTATGTTCGAAACGCGCCCAGAGCCCGCGCCGGTTCGGCACGACAATGACAAGCCTGCCATTGGGCGCGAGCGCCCGCCACATTTCTTTCAGGGTTTCGCGCGGGTCTTCCGCATGTTCAAGCGCATGCACCATCAAAATACGGTCCACGGCAGAGTCAGGCAGCGGTAAATCTTCTTCAAACACCAGTGCCGTGGATGAGGCTTCGGCTGGCGGCCAGCTGATGGCGCCCTGCCCGGCAGGCATGAAGGCAAAGGTTCGCTCGGTGTCGCCGCGAAACCGGTCGAGATAGGGCACGACATAGCCAAGACCAACGAGGCGCTCCCCCGGCAATTTCGGCCAGATCGGCACAAGAGCCATGGAAATCGCCCGCTCGGTCAGATGACCAAGAGTGGAAGCATAGAAGGCGCGAAGATCGATAATGTCGAGATGCATGGGATCAGCCTAGAACAACGGATATTCAAATGGAACCATCTGACTATCCGTTGTTCCAGATGGCAAATCATAACATCAAGAAAATGGCTTGAAGATGGGTTGCACCTTGGAGACAGCTGGCTATCCTGACGGCAAAGTTCAAACCGCACAGGCCCTCCCATGTCGAATCTCCAGATAGAACAATTCACCGCGCTCAGCGATAATTTCGGCGTGTTGATCCACGATCCTGAAACCGATCTTACGGCATCCATCGACGCGCCGGAGGAAAAGCCCGTATTGGAAGCCCTGAAACGCCGGGGCTGGAAACTCACGCATATTTTCTCGACCCATCACCACAATGATCATGTCGGTGCCAATCTGGCGCTGAAAAACCGTTTCAAGCTGGAAATTCTCGGTCCTGATGCGGAGAAGGCCAATATACCGGGCATTGACCGGACGCTGAAACACGGCGATCATTTCCGCTTCGGCAATTTTGACGTCGAGGTCATTTCGACACCCGGCCATACGGCGGGCGAGATTTCTTACTATATCCCCGATGCGAAGGTCGTCTTCACCGGCGATACGCTGTTTTCACTCGGTTGCGGGCGCCTGTTCGAGGGAACCCCGGCGACCATGTTCAAATCCTTGAACCATCTGGTCAAGCTGCCGGTCGATACCCAGATCTATTGCGGCCATGAATATACGGAAAGCAATGCACGGTTCGCCGTAACCATCGATCCGGATAATTCGGCGCTGAAGGAGCGGGTAAAGGAGGTATACGCCCTGCGTGAAGCGGGCTTGCCGACCCTGCCCACCACCATCCTGCGGGAAATGGCCACCAATCCATTCCTGCGCTGGCACGATCCGGCAATCCGTCGAAACCTGAAACTGGAAAATGCCAGTGACGAGGCTGTTTTCACTGAAATCCGCAAGCGGAAGGATAATTTTTGATGACATTGACCGCAGATCAAATCCGCAACGCGCTCGGGCTGGAACGGCATCCGGAAGGCGGAGCCTATATCCAGACATTTCGCGACAATCAGGGCGACTGGCCGGTTGGCGGGCGCGGGCATTCCACAGCCATATATTTTCTTCTGGAAAAGGCCGAGGTGTCTGCCTGGCACCGGGTAAAGGATGCGGCGGAGGTCTGGCACTGGTATGGCGGCGCACCGCTGGCGCTCACCATTGCCGAGGAAGGCGGCCCGCACGAAACCCACAGGCTCGGGCTTGATCTCCTCGCCGGGGAACGCCCGCAAGCCGTGGTTCCCGCCGGGCAGTGGCAGACGGCCAAATCGCTTGGCGACTGGACGCTTGTCGGCTGCACGGTTGCGCCGGGCTTTGAGTTTGCCCAGTTCGAACTGGCCGAACCGGGCTGGCAGCCCTAGGGCTTCGGTTTGCGCAAGATCATCTCCTTGGCGGCAAGCACCGCGCCAAGGGTGATAAGCAGACAGGCGACGGGAACTCGAACCGTTGGCTCTGCCGCGCCTGCTATAATCAGCACCAGCGTCGACAAAAGCGGCGATGCATAGCTCAACGCGCCCAGAACCTGAATATTGCCGCGCTTGACACCAAAGTCCCAGCAGTAAAACGCCGCGCCGACGGGGAAAAGCCCAAGCCCAAGCACCGCCAGCCATTGCGTTGGCGATTGGGGCCATACGGTCTCTTCAAGCCGCAAATGCGCAATCAGCGACAAAACAGACGTTACCAGGCAGAATCCTGTCACCGCATCGGTGGGCACGCTGGCAAAGCGCCGCGACAGCAGCGAATAGGCAGCCCATGTGATCGCGCAGAGCCCGGCCATCGCGTAACCAAAGGCAGATTTGGCTTCAAAGCCGACATTGCCGCCCTTGGTGATGATCAGCACCGTACCGGCAAGGCCGAGCAATGTTCCCGCCACATGAAACCAGCGTAGGCGCTCGCCCGGCATCAGCGCCGAGCCGACCACGATGAACAGCGGCCAGAGATAGGCAATGAGGCTTGCATCAACCGCAGGCGCATTGCGCAGGGCAGTAAAGTAAAGGAAATGATAGCCGAACAGGCCGACAACGCCGAGCAACCAGACTTTTGCCGGTTGGCGCAGATGCTTTGCGGCGCCCGGCCGCCAGAGCCATGAAATCAGCCCGAGGCTGGCACCAATGGCAAATGTCATGGCTGTCAGCTGAAACGGCGGCACCTTGCCCGACATATCGGTGAAAAGTGCGAGCATCGCCCACATGATTACCGCAAGAAACCCGACAAACGTAGCCACGCGCCGCCCCCATTAGGAAAGAGCGGCGCCCCTGCCGCTTCTATTGCATCTTTTCAAAACGGGTCGCGTAAACGGTAACCGTTCCAATCTGCGTGCTGATCTTTGCCTGCACGGGCGAATAGATACCGGACTTGCCGAGCGATGCAAAGGTGAGACTGATCTTGCTCTTGTTTTTCAGATATTCGATCGCATCGCGACCCTGCCGGTAGCCGCCGATGGGAATGAATTTGACCGAGCAGGTGACAGCATCACCCTTGAAACCTTTGGTAGAGAACGGTTGTGGAGCGCCCACGGGAGAAAGCTTAAGGTCGACCCGCGTCTGCCCGTCATAAAGATGCAAAGTCTGGGTGCAGACCTGACCGATACTATCGGCTGCGACCATGACGCCCGAAATCGGGTCTGCGGCGCCCAGCAGGGACTCAGGCGCAAGCTCCACCCATTTGTCTTTCTTTTGAACGGGCGGAACATTGGTGGTCTCGGTCACATTGCCTTTCGCGAAGGCAATCGAAGTGCTCTTGTCTTTCTTGCCATGCCTGTATTTGACCACATAGGAGTTCGGCACTGCTCCGGTTTTGGTAAATTGACCTTTGACGTCGATCGTACCTTTGGTGTCGTCAAACACCGTAACCAGTCCTGAACTGCGCAAACTGCCCGAGACTTCATAGGCACCGTCCGCAACGCGGGTCGTGAAGTACGACTTGGCGATTGTCAGGCCAAGCAGGGAAACCCGGTAGTCGGATTTGTAGCTTTCCTCTGCGCTGGCGGGTGCTGCACAGAGAATCGCCAATAATGACGCCGCAGCCAACACTGTCTTCCCGTAGCCGGGCCGCTGAATGGGACCAGTCATGTCCTGCTCCTAAGTCGTATATGTAAGAATTGCCTGTGGTGAGACCGTACAAAGCAGGCAAAGTTGTGTTAAACATTACGCGAGGTCGGTTAAATACACAAAACCAGAGCACAAGCACACTTGACGCGCGCGGCTCATATCACTATAGAAACGCGACTTCCCAATAGGCCGCCTGTCCGATAAGCGCGCCGCTGCACGGCGACGTGTGATGGTAAAAAGAACATTCGGGCTATAGGTAATGAATTTTGAAGGTGAGACCCAAATGTCCCGCACATGTGAATTGACCGCTAAATCGGTACAGTACGGCAACAATGTGAGCCACGCGAACAACAGAACGCGCCGCCGCTTCCTGCCAAACCTGTGCCACGTTACGCTGATCTCGGAAGCTCTCGGTCAGAGCTTCCGTCTGCGTGTTTCGGCCCATGCCCTGCGCACCGTTGAACATCGCGGTGGTCTGGATGCATTCTTGAACAAGGCTGACGAGAAGGAGTTGTCACAGCGTGCCCGCCTCCTGAAGCGCCAGATTGCCAAGAAGTCGGCTGAAGTGCCTGTTGCTGCCTGATCGGGCAACACGGCTCTAAAATTATAATCGCTTGAGGCCAGCCTATGCTGGCCTTATTGTTGCTGGTTCCATTACCCAGGATAAAAAAATGCCGCTTTCGCGCGCCTATACCGTTTCGGATTTCATTTTCCCTGTTCTCGCCATGTGCGCCGTCGTGGCTGCATCCAATATATTGGTGCAGTATCCGTTCCAGCATTTCGGATTGGGCGAAATCCTGACCTACGGGGCCTTTACCTATCCCATCGCCTTCCTTGTCAATGATCTGTCGAACCGCCGCTTTGGGCCGGAATTCGCCCGCAAGGTCGTCTATGCCGGTTTCTTCATCGCGGTGATTCTGTCGATCTGGCTGGCAACGCCGCGCATTGCAATCGCATCGGGCACGGCATTTCTTTGCGCTCAGTTGCTCGACATCACGGTGTTCAGCAAGCTCCGTCGACTGACATGGTGGAAAGCACCATTTGCATCGGCCGTCTTCGGCTCGCTGCTTGATACGCTCTTGTTCTTCTCCATCGCCTTTGCCGCGCAATTTGCATGGATCGATACGGCCACGGGACACGCCGATTCGTCGCTGGCAACGCTCGTGCCCTTTTTTGGCGGCCAGATTCCCCTGTGGGCATCGCTCGGTTTCGGTGATCTGATGGTCAAGATTGTCATGGCTGTGGTGATGCTGGTGCCCTATGGCGCGATCCTTGCCATTTTCGCCCCGGCGATCTATTCGGCCAACCGAAATTCCAAATAGAGATTTCTCTGCAGGATCGACGTGTTGTCGTCGGAGATCATTGAGATGCGGGTCGAGCCATCCCCGGCCCGCCAGACAGCCAGACCTTCCATATTGTCGATCTGATCACGCATATCCGCCTCAAGGATGAACAGACCATCGACAGTCGCACCCGGCTTGATATCGGCAGCGGCAATGCGGCGGATGCGCAGCATGACGCCGCTGGCAAGATTGAACCGGCGCTCCAGCAGCAGCAGGTCGCCATTGGGCAGGAAATCCCCGTCGCTGATATCGAAACTATCCAGCCGCTTGACGAAGAAGATGCCCTTGCCGGGCCCTTCCAGCACTGCGGCATAGATATCACCCGCCTTGTTGATGCTCTTTTCTGTAACTGTGATCCGCGCGCCCTTCAACGGGCTTGCCGCCGGCGCGTAGGCGACCGTTTCAAAACCGCGATTGTTGCGCAGTTCGGTTTTCGGAACAGGAAGCGGCAGATCTTTCGGCCGTGAGGCGAAATCCTTCAGATCAAGATCAAACTCGGCAATGCGGTGGATACGCTCGAACGAGACCGTAACCGTTTTGCCTGAAACGGCCATGCCTTCCGCATCCGCATTGCGTTTGCCTTCAACGGCATTGCCTTTGGCATCCTGGATCGGAGCCAGACGAAAATCACTGACGGAGATTGGAACACCCTTTGCATCCCGCTGCATGTCGCCCGCATACCAGAATCCTGTGTCGGTGATGCCGAGAAAGGATTTGCCCTGATCGAGATAGCGGAACGCCGACATGCCGCCAAAATTGCCATTGCTGGATCGCAGTTCCAGACCGCCGACAAATTCGAGATCGCCGAAGCGGGTTTCAGTCGAACCAATGCGGAAATAGGCAACAGGCCGAGCCGTGACCACTGCCGTTGCAACGGCATTTGTTTGCGCGAGGGATGGCAACGCACACAGAACCGCAAGAACGGGTAAGAACCGTATGCGCCGCAAGTTCAGCGCAATACGGTTCATGCTAACGTTTCCGCGCAGATGATCTACCCGCACCGCGGCGTTGTTCCTGCTCTTCAAACAGCGAAGCCAATTGCTCGGTCATTGCGCCAGCCAATTCTTCCGCGTCAACGATAGTCACGGCACGGCGATAATACCGCGTCACATCATGGCCGATACCAATGGCGATCAGCTCGACCGGCGAGCGTGTTTCGATCTCTTCAATGACCGCGCGCAGATGCCGCTCAAGATAATTGCCGGGGTTAACCGACAGGGTGGAATCATCAACAGGCGCGCCGTCAGAAATCATCATCAGAATCTTGCGCTGTTCAGGCCGTCCCAGCAAACGCTGGTGCGCCCAGATCAGGGCTTCGCCATCGATGTTTTCCTTCAAGAGGCCTTCGCGCATCATCAATCCGAGATTGCGCCGTGAGCGGCGCCACGGGGCGTCTGCACGCTTGTAGACGATATGGCGCAGATCATTGAGACGGCCGGGATTGGCGGGTTTGCCGCGCTCCAGCCATGCTTCGCGGGCCTGACCGCCCTTCCACGCCTTGGTGGTGAAGCCGAGAATCTCGACCTTCACACCGCAGCGTTCCAGCGTGCGCGCCAGAATATCGGCACAGGTCGCTGCAACGGTGATCGGACGGCCACGCATGGAGCCGGAATTATCAATCAGCAGCGTGACGATTGTATCGCGGAAATCCGTATCGCGTTCCTGCTTGTAGGAAAGCGGCTGGGTGGGATCAATGACAACGCGCACGAGACGGGCCGGATCGAGATAACCCTCTTCCAGATCGAAATCCCACGAGCGATTCTGCTGCGCCATCAGGCGGCGCTGCAAACGGTTTGCCAGACGCCCGACGACACCGGAAAGATTGGCGAGCTGCTTATCAAGGAATGCGCGCAGGCGCTCCAGTTCCGCATCGTCGCATAGTTCTTCCGCATCGGTGGTTTCGTCGAACTCCTGCGTGAAAACCTTATAGCCGCTCTCACTGCCAAGATTGGAGAAAGGCTGATTCGGACGGCGCGCCTCACCGGGCATTTCCGCATCCGTATCCGCGTCATCATCTATATCGTCAGACGACGCATCCGCCGCCTCGGTTTCACCCGACTGGCTGTCATCGCTGGCGCTTTCCGAATCATCATCCTCGGAGGCATCGCTGCCCTCATCTTCGTCGGAGCCGCCCTCATTGTTCTCTTCGGGTTCAGGCGCGTCGTCGTTGTTTTCCTGCTCGTCGTCCTGCTCGCTTTCCTGTGACAGCTCTTCCGCCATCTCCATGGAAGCCAGCATTTCACGCACAACCCGGGCAAAGGCGTTCTGATCGTTGATCTTGGCACCGAGGTGTTCAAGATCAGCTGAAGCTTTTTCCTCAATCCAGTCGCGCCAGAGGTTTACGACATTACCAGCCGACTCGGGCGCTTTGCGGCCCGTCAGCTTCTCGCGCACCATGAGCGCAACCGCTTCTTCCAGCGGCGCTTCGGCCTTGTCAGTGATGGCGGGGAAATTGGCCCGTGAATATTTGTCTGACAGCATGGAGGTCAGATTCTCAGCCATGCCATCCATGCGCAAGGCACCGATAGCTTCAACACGCGCCTGTTCGACCGCATCGAAAATCGCCCGCGCCTGCTTGCCCTCAGGCGCCAGCGTCGCATGGATACGGTCATTATGGCACGCCTTGCGCAGTGCCATGGAATCGCCGATGCCACGGGTGACTGCAATATCGTTCGCCGTTGGACGCTTGGGCAGATCAGGCAAGCGCGCCCGGTGCCCTGTCAGCGCCGGACGATCATTGCCAAACCCGACTTCCATCTCATGGTCGCCGGCAATGGCCCGCATGCAGGCCGTAACCGCGCGCTTGAAAGGCTCGGAATCAACCGGACCTTTCGGGTTTGTGCGTGAATTGTCTCCGGGGCCCGCCATGCTCTGATGACGCTCAGCCTATGACCACGTTGGCCGTTGACTCAGGCAGTTCCTTGCCGAACGCGCGCTGATAGAACTCGGCAACGATTGGACGCTCCAGTTCATCGCACTTGTTGAGGAAGGTCAGGCGGAACGCGAAACCGACATCCTTGAAGATATCGGCATTCTCGGCCCAGGTAATAACCGTACGCGGGCTCATCACCGTCGACAGATCACCATTGATAAAGGCCGCACGGGTCATGTCGGCAACACGGACCATCTTCGAGACGATCTCCTTGCCTTCCTTATTCTGATAGTGCTTGGCCTTTGCCAGAACAATGGCTGCCTCATTGTCATGCGGCAGATAGTTGAGCGTCGTCACGATGGACCAGCGATCCATCTGCGCCTGATTGATCTGCTGCGTGCCGTGATAAAGACCTGTCGTATCGCCAAGACCAACGGTGTTTGCCGTCGAGAACAGGCGGAAAGCCGGGTGCGGACGGATAACACGGCTCTGGTCGAGCAGGGTCAGGCGGCCGGAGGATTCAAGAACGCGCTGGATAACAAACATAACGTCGGGGCGTCCGGCATCATATTCGTCAAACACCAGCGCAACATTGTGCTGATAGGCCCATGGCAGGATGCCATCACGGAATTCCGTGATCTGCATGCCTTCCTTGACGACGATCGCGTCCTTGCCGACGAGATCGATACGGCTGACGTGGCTGTCGAGATTGACGCGCACGCATGGCCAGTTGAGGCGGGCGGCGACCTGTTCGATGTGGGTTGATTTACCTGTGCCGTGATAACCGGACACCATGACGCGTCGGTTAAAGGCAAACCCGGCCAGAATGGCGAGCGTGGTCTGCTTGTCGAACAGATAATCCGGATCGGTCTCCGGCACATATGCATCGCCTGCCTTATAGGCAGGAACCATCATGTCGGTATCAAATCCGAAAAGCTTTGCGGCAGAAACCGTTGTATCCGGCAAATTCGCAATATCGCGATCAACCTTATTCATCATGCCTCCAGCGCGACTGCACGCGCAGACGCAATAAGATAGTCACACCCATGAAGCCTCAAATGGGAGGCTTCGAATTCAGCCAAACACGGTCCTAGCAAAAACCAGCCTGTTTGAGCAATTGATAAGCCTGGATAACGTCGCGGAAACGATCCTCGGAAGCCCGATCACCGCCGTTTGCATCGGGATGATGGCGCTTCACCAACTCCTTATAGCGCGACTTGATGTCTTCGCCAGTGGCTTTTACATCAAGACCCAGCGTATCCAGCGCTTTTGCCTCCAAAGGCTTGGCTTTGCGCAGGCGCGCAGCCGGCCTTGCATCGCCGAACACGCTGTTCGGGTCACGGAAGCGATTCTGGTAGGCCGCACGGCCTGAACGCAGTTTGGAAAAATCAGGCGATGTCTTCGCGCCGCCCGCTGCGGCGGCTGCCGCACTGGCACCAGCGCCGCTTCCCGGCAAACCTGCAACGGTCCAGGTGGGACGGTCGCCTGTCAGCGCTTCCTTCTGGTAGCGTGCAACTTCGACATCGGACAGGCCGGAAAAATAATTATAGCCTTTGTTATATTCGCGAACATGATCGATACAGAAATGGAAGAACTCGCCTTCTTTCATGCGTCCAACCGGCGCACGGTGTGGACCAGGCTTGTCACAGCCATCCCACTGGCACACGGGAATGCGCGATTTCTCCTCCTCCGCCTTTTTCGGGCGGATACGGATGCTGTCAAAATATTTCGAATTTGAGGTCATTGCGTACGATTATCAACGGATTGGTTTACAAGACAAGAATTGACAATTGCCCATGGATCAACCTAACGCCTGAAATGGCGGTAAATTTGTGATCATGTACGGATTTGCCAAATGAAACTACCATATGGGCGCAGGAGAACGAAATGTCCACTCAGTCAGCGATCGAAAACAAACTGACGCAGGCTTTTCATCCTGTTTCACTGACCGTCATCAACGAAAGTCATCTGCACGCCGGCCACCACCATGAAGACAGCGGGCATCATGGCACATTCGACGGTTCCGGTGAAACGCATTTTCGCGTGCGCATTGTCGCAGAAGCTTTTTCCGGCCTGTCACGCGTGGCACGCCACCGGGCAATCAACGACGTTCTCAAGGACGAACTGGCTGGCAGCGTCCATGCTCTGGCGCTGGAACCAACAGCGCCGGGCGAAGCGACACGCCGCTAAACCTGCACCAGCTGGCGCTTGAGACGCGAAATCATTCCCGTTTGCAATTCGCTCGCTTCGCCATAGGCAGACGCCGTTTGCCGCAACATGTCTATCAGTTGAAAGCGCTCGTCCATTGTCAGGCGGTCGCGCAGCATCGGCACCATTTCATCGGCCATAGGCGAAAAGAAACCCCGTTGCTTTGTATATTGCCAGGCCCTCTTGAACATTGCATCGGGGTCGTCGATCTGCAGCGGGCCACTGATCAATTCTATGATTTTCAGCTTTTCGTCCATGGTGAGTGGGGTGCCGGTGCGCACCAGCTGGATCATCAGAACCGTTGCCGCCAGCCGCGGATCCCGGATTCGCCGGTAGCGAGAGCCAATCAAGCCTTCAAACCTGTATTTTGCCTTGCTCCTCAGACCCCGTGTATCCCGATCCAGTTCACGCACCGCGCGGGCGGCTGATTGCGCTCTCAGTATCCAGTAAAAAATCAACGCGGCTGCACCTAGAACCGCAATAATAATATGCATGCAACCCTCGATACATTTGCTGGGAATTCGGTCTGTAACAGCCTCGATCAGAGATCGAGATTAATTCGGTTTGGCTTTCTCGTCATCCTCCAAAGGTCGAATGCGAAGCCGCGTAATGCGGTTTTTCTCCCGCTTCAGCACGGTGAATCGCTTGCCATGGAAAGTGAAGGCCTGCTTCTCGGTCGGAATGCTCTGGGTCTCGTGAATGACAAGACCGGCGATGGTTGTGGCCTCCGCATCCGGCAAATGCCAATCCAGAGCGCGGTTAAGATCGCGGATCGGCACGGAACCATCGACCAGTACCGACCCATCGGGCTGCGGACGAACGCCTTGCACATCGATATCGTGCTCGTCGGCGATATCACCGACAATCTCCTCAAGAATATCTTCGAGCGTGATCAGACCCTGCACATCGCCATATTCATCAACGACGATGGCAATATGGGCCTTGCGGCGCAGGAAGGCATTGAGCTGGTCCTGCAAAGTGGTTGTATCGGGCACAAACCACGGCTTGGTTGCCACCTTCATGATGTTGATCTTGGAAAAGTCCCGATTGGCATCGCGAATGGCGCGCACCAGATCCTTGGCGTGAACAACACCGACAATATTGTCATTGTCACCGCGCCAGACGGGAATACGCGTGTGATGGCTGGCAAGAATCTGGTTGACGATATCCTCGATCGGATCGTCAGCATTGATTGAATCCATATCCGTGCGGTGGATCATGACGTCATAGACTTCAAGCTCACGCAGATCGAGCAGACCGCCAATCTGGTCACGGTCGCGTTTCACCACCGAGCCGTCCCGGTGCAGAAGATCGACGGCGCCGCGCAGTTCCTCCTGCGCCGAAAGCATTGATTTGACCGAACCGAGATCAATGCCAAACAAGCGCAGGATAAGCCGCACGATCCAGTTGATGAGATCGGATAACGGGCCAAAAATGAACACCGCAAGTTGCGCAAACCGCACCAGCGCCAGCGCATTACGATCAGGGCTGGAGATTGCCCAGGATTTCGGCAGGACTTCGGCAAAAATCACCAGAAGTACGGTCATGATCGCAGTCGCATAGGCAACACCCGCCTGCCCGAACAGGTTGAGCAGCATGCTCGTTGTCAGGGACGATGCGAGAATATTGATCAGATTGTTGCCGATCAGCATGACGCCGATCAGCCGGTCGCGCTTCTCGATAAGACCTTCGACCACCGTCGCCCGGTCATCACCGCGCTTGGAAAGCCGGTGCATCCGGGCACGCGACACGGCGGTCAGCGCTGTTTCAGATCCTGAAAAAAGACCAGACATCAGGATCAGAAGGAAGATGATTCCGCAAAAGATCCAGAGTTCAAGGTTCATTTTGGGTGCTTCTCCTGCAAAAAGCTGAGCACTGCTGATGGCGGCACGTCCTTGGCAATGAAGGACTGCCCGATGCCGCGCGTCAGGATAAAGGTCAGCGCACCGCGCGCTACTTTTTTATCCTGCGCAATATAGTCCATGAGCTTTTCCGCCGTGGGCAATTCACCCGGAATGTCGCCGATGGCCACAGGCAGGCCCACATGACGCAAATGCGCCTCGACCCGCTTGGCATCATCAGCGCTCGCAAGGTTCATCTTGACCGAAAACTGATGCGCAAGGACCATGCCGATGGAAACACCTTCACCATGCACGAGGCGGGTGGAATCATAATGCGTCGCGGTTTCCAGTGCATGACCAAAAGTATGGCCGAGATTGAGCAGCGCCCGGTCGCCGGTTTCACGCTCATCGCGCGCCACCACATCGGCTTTTGACTGGCATGACACAGCAATAGCGTGGGTTCGCTGCGGACCGCCCTCAAAAATGCCCTGCCAGTTCTTCTCCAGCCATTCAAAGAAATCCGGCCTGTCGATCAGGCCATATTTGGCAACTTCCGCATAACCCGCACGAAACTCGCGCGGGCTCAGCGTATCCAGCACATCTGTATCTGCAAGTACCAGTTGTGGCTGGTAGAACGCGCCGACCAGGTTCTTGCCGTGCGCCGTGTTGATGCCCGTTTTGCCGCCAACGGACGAATCCACCTGTGCCAGAAGTGATGTCGGTATCTGCACAAAGCCCATACCGCGCCGTGCAATGCTTGCGGCAAAACCGGCAAGATCGCCGATCACACCGCCACCAAAGGCAATTACGATGTCACCGCGCTCCAGCCGTGCGGAGAGGATCGCATTGGTAACGGTTTCCAGTGTGGCAAAGCCTTTCGACTTTTCACCCGGCGTTACGAGGATCGGCGTTGAATCAATCCCGCTAGTTTTGAGGCTTTCGGTCAGGCGCTGCAGATGCAGGGCTGCAACATTGTCGTCGCTGACAATGGCAACACGGCTCGCACCGGTGCGCGCGGCAATTTCCAGCCCTGCCCGTTCGATCAGGCCCGAGCCGATGAGGATATCGTAAGAGCGGTCTCCCAGTTTTACGGGAACTGTCGTCTGCGCGCTCATATCAGCGATTCCTTGTCGTCCAGATGCTGTGCAACGGCCTGCATTGCCTCAAAGGCAATGATTTCCTTCTTTTCCTCACGCGAATGAATGGTGAGATCCGCCTGCGCATATATTGGGTAGCGCTCGCTCATCAGCCTTTCCATGACCGCGCGCGGATTGTCATTTTTGAGAAGCGGCCGGTTCTGCTTGCGCACCACACGGTTCATCAGCACGTCGAGTTCCGCATTGAGCCAGATCGATATGCCTTCCGCAGCGATTGTACCGCGAGTCTGCTCGTTCATATAGGCGCCGCCGCCCGTCGCCAGAACAATCGGCCCATCTTCGAGCATACGCGCAATAACCCGGCGCTCCAGATCACGGAACTCCGCTTCGCCATAGGCCTCGAACAGCTCAGGAATGGTCATGGTCGAGACTTTTTCAATCTCATTATCGGCGTCAAAAAATGGCAATTCGACCAGCGAAGCCAGTTTCTTACCTACGGTGGATTTGCCTGCACCCATCAATCCGACGAGCACAATAGACCTATGGCCCAGCCGTTCGCGGATGGATCGTGCCAACTCCGGAACCTGTGCTGTGCCAAGAATATCGTCAATGCTGTTCATAAATGCGTTTCGACAGGAAAACCGGGCTTTCGTCAAGCAAACTATGGGCAAAGCGCGGGTTTCTCGGTCTGCCGGACCTTCATCAATTCATAAGAGTTTCCATTGCAAGATTATGGAACACCTGAAGCAAGCCTGCAAAGACGATTTGATGCCGACACTGACCCGACTGATCCTAACCCTCGCGGTTCTCGCCGGGCTCGTTTACGCCGGTATGCTGGCGCTCGTCACCTTTGTACATCCCACACAGACCGAACTGACCATTCGCATTCCCACCGAAAAGCTCAATCCTAAACCTGGCAATCCAAAGTAAACCCATGCGCGCAGCAGCAGCCATAGAGACGTTTCTTGAGATGATGAGCGCCGAACGCGGTGCGGCGCAAAACACGCTCGATTCCTATCGCCGCGATCTGGATGATGCCGCTGCCTTTGCCAGCGCGACCGGCATACAGCTGACCCTGGCGGAACCGGGAACAATCCGCGCCTATCTCGATGATATTGCCGGGCGTGGCTATGCAGCTACCTCACAGGCCCGGCGTCTATCCGCCCTGCGCCAGTTCTTCCGCTTTCTCTATACGGAGAATATCCGCACCGACGACCCGACAGGCACGCTCGATGCGCCAAAGAAGGACCGCTCACTACCCAAAATCATGAGCGAGACCGATGTCGAGAAACTGCTCGGGCGCGCTGAACTGGAAACCCTCGATGCAACAGCACCGGCAAGTGATCATCTGCGGGCTCTGCGTCTGCACGCGCTGCTGGAAATTCTCTATGCGACGGGGTTGCGCGTTTCGGAACTGGTCGGTCTGCCTGTGACAGTGGCGCGTTCCGACCATCGGTTTCTGATGGTGCGCGGCAAGGGCTCGAAAGACCGCATGGTGCCCCTTTCGGGCAAAGCGCGCGAGGCGATGAGCAAATATCTTGCCGTGCGCGATGCCCTGCCTAACCTTGACGATAATCCCTGGCTTTTCCCGGCAATTTCCGAAAGCGGTTTCCTCGCCCGGCAGGTTTTTGCCCGCGAATTGAAGGGGTTGGCCGCTCGTGCCGGACTTGTTACTTCGGCAATTTCACCCCACGTGTTACGGCATGCTTTCGCCAGCCATCTCCTGCAGAATGGCGCGGACCTGCGTGCGGTACAACAATTGCTGGGTCATTCGGACATCTCGACGACCCAGATTTATACCCATGTCATGGAGGAGCGGCTGCACCGCCTTGTCACGGAGCACCACCCTCTGGCAGACTAACCCATCTACCCGCGAGACAGGCGGGACCATAGACCTTGGCGGGAAACTCTATGTGGCGGCTGTTGAAAAAGCTGTTTTCTGGACCGGAACCATCGACTGTCACGACTGACAGCGAAGTGATCCGCTTTGACGAAACGGGGTTCACGCGGTCCAGCCAGTTGATCCGCGACATGGGCTGGCGGGAGCACTGGAACTGGGACGAGATCGACGGTTTCGGCTTTTCGTTCAAACAGGCCATGTTTCCCGACCCGTGGTTTGGCGATTACATGGAAAGCGAATGGTTCATCATCGTTGAAAATGAAAATGGCCCTGAACACATCTATTTTGATGCGGACTGGCTGAATATCGACAATCTTCCGCCTGCCCTTTTGCAGAATATACCCGATCTTGATCGCGACGAACTGCGCAAGGGCCTCCACAACGCAGCAGGCGGCTTTCATTATTATGCTGGCGAGGGCCAGTGGGTCGGCTGGCAGCGGACCAAACCCACCAAGCACGTGCGCACGGCAAAGAAGCCAGCCGCAAAACCGAAAACAGCGCCGGTCAAACGTCCAAGATCACCCAAAAAGCCGGGCGCATAATGCCGCGCAAGAGCCTGATCGCCACCCTTATCCACGGGATTCCACCACACCTTCGCCGGAATTATCTCTATAACTGACCCCGCGAACGTGCCTTGTAAGCCTTGCTTCCTTGACATGCGCGTCCGCAACAGCCAGTTAGGTCGTGAAAAATCCACCGTTTTGCAGGCAGACACCTCGTCCATGTACAACTATCTCGATTTCGAAAAGCCGGTTGCTGATCTCGATGGCAAGATCATCGAACTGAAGAAGCTCGCTGAAGAAGGCGGTGCCCTCGACACCAATGACGAGATCACCCGTCTGGAAAAGCGCTCGGCAGAAGCTTTGCGCGATCTGTATCGCAAGCTGACGCCATGGCAGAAGGCACAGATTGCCCGCCATCCGGATCGTCCGCACTGCGTCGACTATATTGCCCGGCTCTTCACCGACTTCACACCACTGGCCGGTGATCGCAATTTTGCCGAAGACGAAGCCATTCAGGCCGGTCTTGCCCGTTTCAATGGTCAGGCCGTCGCGGTGATCGGTCAGGAAAAGGGCAACGACACAAAGTCCCGCCTCAAGCACAATTTTGGCATGGCCATGCCCGAGGGTTATCGCAAGGCCGTGCGTATCATGGATCTGGCTGATCGCTTCAACCTTCCTGTCATCACGCTTGTCGATACAGCCGGTGCCTTTCCGGGCATTGCCGCGGAAGAGCGCGGTCAGGCGGAAGCCATCGCCCGTTCCACAGCGGCATCGCTCAACCTGAAAGTGCCGATGGTTTCGGTCATCATCGGCGAAGGCGGCTCGGGCGGCGCCATCGCGATTGCAACCGCGAATCGCGTCTACATGCTCGAACATGCGATTTACTCGGTGATTTCGCCTGAAGGCGCCGCATCGATTCTCTGGCACGATTCCACCCGCGCCAAGGATGCCGCCACAAACATGCGCATCACGGCGCAGGACCTGTACGAGCTGAAGATTATCGATGGCATCATCCCCGAACCCACGGGCGGCGCCCATCGCGGCAAGGATGCTGTGATCGAGGCAACCGGCAACATCATCAATGTTGCGCTGAAATCCATGGCATCCATGGACCGCGAAGCGCTCAGAAAAGACCGGCGCGACAAATTCCTCGCCATCGGACGCAACCTTTAAGAGTAACAAAAGGCCCGGACATTCTCCGGGCCTTTTGTTTTCCAGCCGGTAACGCACCTGATAGCAGCGCAAAAACCCGGATTTGTTGAGTTAAGCCGCCGAATAATTCGGGGCGCGACAGTCTGGCAAAAAATTGTTGCGGTTTTTTTGCCAAAGCTGCTTGCAATTCACAGCCCAACCGATTACGAACCGGCCTGCGCAGACGAACGCGCATTTGTGGCACGCGCCCGTAGCTCAGCTGGATAGAGCACCAGACTACGAATCTGGGGGTCAGAGGTTCGAATCCTTTCGGGCGCGCCATTTCTTCCCTGCATTAGAAAGAGGCTCGCAATTTGGCGAACCTCATTCTCCAAGAAATCAGGCAGCTTGTTGTGACAAGCGCGCAGCCAGATGACGGGAGACCTTCTCTACAAACAGACAGCGAACGGTAGCGGGGAAAATCTGATCGCGCCCGTCAGTTATCTCTCCCCAGGCGTCTGGAAACGAGAAGCCGTCCATTGCACGTAGAAGGGTTTCACCCGCATCACGCCAGATACTAGCGCTCAGCACCTCGCACAGCGCTTCAATGATGGTAGCGCGAACAAATCCTGCATTGCCATCTGCAGTTTCGGTAATGCATTGAAGCGCCGTAATCAGCGTTTCGCGGCCATACTGCCGAAGACAACGGTTGAGAGCACCGACAGCCTGTGTCTGACCGACACGCATTTTTGCCAAAATGAGATTTCGCCTGCAAATCTCGACACCTGCGGCAGCGCAAACATCTGCGAGAGCCTCGGCATCCGCATCGCCCGCTGCAAGTTTTGCATAGAAAAGTTGCTGGGCCGTCGTTTTTGTAACGTTCCCGTTCACAGCGGCATATGCTGCTGCCTGTTGGGCTCGATCAGCTTGAACCACCTGACACGGAACCTGTTCAATACCACGCAAGATGGCCGCCGTTGTACGATGTTGACCGTCGACAATAGCAAACATGCCACCTTCGACAGGAGCTACAATAACAGGAGCAAATTTTGACCAGTCAAAATGTTCCGCAATATGTTGAACATTTTGACGCCCGCGCCGACTAACTTCCCGCTGATATGTATGATCAACGACGAATTTCTCCGTTGATATCCAATTCAGTATTGGTGCTGGACCGGGGGAATATTGGGTTTGAGGCGCGGGAATTTGAGCTGGGTCTAATTTCTGAAACATAAAATACTTCCTATTAAAAAATGCGGGAAAAAAAGTACGCATTTCCATTCTGAGGACAGATATTAACGATCAGACAACATGCTCAAAAAAGCGATTGATTATCAGCCAGTTTGGTTAAGGCAGCGCTATCAGCCAATAGAATGGCAGACTTCACAAATCAGCACGGCAATACCAACGACAACACCGAATGCCAGCAAATGGACCCAGACGGGTGTCGTGTAATGGAAATATTGCTTGTCTTCATATTCTTCGTGCAAGGCGCCGTACTCTCGTGGACTTCAGGAGCTTTATCCTGACGGGGACAGCCATAAACAGACAGCAAGCCCATGCTCATTCCACGGCCAATGGGGAATTCCGATTTGCCGAGTCGGCGTCGCAAGTGAAAAGTCTGTCCTCCATAGCGGATATATCCTCAGACAAATAAACAACAACACGGGAGTTGTGTGCAGGCGCGGGTTCATTATCCTGCACCGATATGAGACTGACACTATCGGGAGCCTGACATGCTGCTTGGAGCCATTGCCGACGATTTCACCGGCGCGAGCGATCTGGCCAACACTCTTGCCAAGGGCGGCATGTCGACAGTGCAGTTCGTCGGGACAGGCCATGCCGCCGTGCCTGATTGCGAAGCGGGTGTCGTTGCCCTCAAAACAAGGTCAGTACCTGCCGATGTGGCGGTACACCAGTCGGTTGAAGCCGCACGGTGGCTGCTCGATCAGGGCTGTGAGCAGATCATCTTCAAATATTGCTCGACATTTGACTCAACGCCCCATGGCAATATCGGACCGGTGGCCGAAGCACTGCTTGATCTTCTCGGCGCTGACATCGCCATTGTTTGCCCGGCCTTTCCGGCAACGGGACGACGTCTTTTTATGGGGCACCTGTTTGTGGGGGACCAGCTGCTGAGCGAATCCGGCATGCAAAATCACCCGCTCACACCCATGACCGATCCAGACATTCGGCGCTGGCTGCGCCGCCAGACCGATGGCGAAGTGGGTAGTATCCTGCTCGATACGGTTCGCAAAGGCATTTCCGCCTTGACCGAAGCCTTCGCAGCGGAATCCAGTGCCGGGCGGCGGCTTGTCGTGACGGATGCAGTAACCGATGATGATTTGCGCGTAATCGGCACCGCAGCTGCCGATCATAAGCTCATTACCGGCGGCTCAGGCATCGCCATTGGCCTGCCGCAGAATTTTCGCGGCCAAGGCAAGCTTTCGGACAGTCCCCGCTCCCTGCCCCTCGCCAGCGGCCCCGGTATCGCGCTTTGCGGCTCATGTTCAACCACGTCACAGGCACAGGTTGCAAATTATCTGCAAGCGCATCCCGGCCTTGCCATTGATCCGGCCGCACTGATGGCCGGGAAAATGACCGTGGAAAACACCCTTGATTGGGTTCGCCAGCAAAACGGCAGCACACCCATTGTCTATTCGACTGCCAATCCGGAAACTGTTTCCGGCGCCCAAAAAGAATTCGGCCGTGAAGCGGTTGCGGTAAAAATAGAACGGTTTTTTGGCGAACTGGCGCAACGTCTCGTCAGTCAGGGCACACGGCGCATCGTTGTGGGCGGCGGTGAAACATCGGGCGCGGTGGTCGAGGCGCTTAATCTGCAAAGCCTGCATATCGGCAAGGAAATCGATCCGGGCGTTCCAGCATTGGTGGCTGATGGCAAACAACCCATCGGCCTTGCGCTGAAGAGCGGCAATTTCGGCGCCGAAGACTTTTTCGCCAAAGCACTTCTCCAGGTGGGAACAGTATAATACATTGAAAACACATATTGAATTGAAGTGAGCCATGCCAAAATTCTCCGCAAATCTCGGCTTTCTCTGGCCCGATCTCCCGCTACTCGACCGCATATCAGCCGCCGCACGCGCCGGTTTCAAAGCCGTGGAACTGCACTGGCCCTATGACATTCCGGCAATTGAAGTGCGCAATATCTGCGCTGCCCATAACCTTGCTCTACTCGGCTTGAATACCCCAACCGGCGATGCGGCGAAGGGTGAGTTCGGCCTTGGCGTATTGCAGGGTAGAGAGGCAGATTTCGAGACATCGCTCGATAAGGCAATCGATTACGCCCGTATCGCAGGTGCATCCGCGATCCATATCATGGCTGGTGTTGTTGCACCGGAGCAAAAGCCGCAGGCAAGAGCCGTGTTTGCCAGAAATCTGGCGCTCGCGGCACGCAAGGCAGCGGATTTCACCCTGCTGCTCGAACCCATCAATCAGCGCGACAAGCCTGGCTACTTCTATTCGACGATTGAGGAAGCCGTCTCGCTGATCGAGGAAATCGGTGCGCCCAATTTGACTGTTATGTTCGACGTCTACCATGTCGGCGTCAGTCAGGGTGACATTTTCAAACGGCTGGAAAAATATCTGCCGCTGATCGGCCATGTCCAGATTGCCGCTGTCCCGAGCCGGGCAGAACCCGATGAGGGCGAAATTGCCTATACCGCCGTTCTGGCGGAACTGGACCGGCTTGGATATAGCGGCTGGGTCGGTTGCGAGTACAAGCCGCGCGCTGCAACCGATGACGGGCTGAGTTGGGTTCATACTCTGGGCGTTTCTCTGTAACGCCGTTTCTGGAACGAATAGGCGAGCCAATAGTTCTCTTCTCGACGTGAGAGGAGTGGCACGATGCGAAAACTGTTTACCCAAGTCGCCAATAGGGTTGCCATATATGCCGGCAAGCCGCTGACCTTTATCCTCTGTTGTCTGATTGTCGTCGTCTGGGCGGTGAGCGGCCCCCTGTTCGGCTTTTCCGATACGTGGCAGCTTGTGATCAATACCGGCACCACAATCATCACTTTTCTGATGGTCTTTCTCATCCAGAACACGCAGAATCGCGACGGTGTCGCCATTCAGGCCAAACTCGATGAACTGGTCCGGGTGTCGAAGGGTGAAAACGTCTTTATCGGCATCGAGCATCTGACCGAGGAAGAAGTGGAAGAATTCCGCAACCGGTGTGAAGCTGCAGCGCGCAAAGCCGACAGGGAACTCGCCGCCCGAAACAAGAAATGAACAGCTGTTCAAGACTGTCACAATTGACGTGATTCCGCCCGCCGCAATTTAGCCATCCACTCCTCACTTCCTGCAAAGCAGCTATGCATTCTTGTCACTGCAAGTTTTGCAGGGCATCGACTATATGCAGCTCACGATCAAGAAATGATCCAACAAACAATAAGTTACCAAGGTGAGTGAAATGAACCTGATCCGCTCTTACAATAACTGGCGCCGTTACCGTGACACTGTCACAGAGTTGAACCGCCTGTCCGCACGTGAACTGAACGACCTCGGCATCTCCCGTGGCGATATCGCCTTCGTTGCCAAGAAGGCCGCAGCAGCGCGCTAATAGCATTCTTAGAGTTAACGTTCGGGATTACCTCCTCCCAGGTCCCGAACGTTCAAAGGCCGGCACTCCTCCTCCCAGTCGGCCTTTACAAATAGCACCCACCGCACCTCCTCCCGCGGTGGGTGTTGTTTTTTCAGGCACTGCCTGATCGCAACACAATTTTCCCCAATATTGCACCCCGCCTCCTTTCCCCGTATCAGTCGAACCGACTCACCGGCGGAGGAATTTCATGACAAGCGGCATTCATCACATCACCCTGATCACCCGTAACGTTCAGGCGAATGTGGATTTCTATGTCGGCTTTCTTGGCCTTCGTCTTGTCAAACGCACCGGCGGTTATGAAGACGCAACCCAGCTTCACCTCTTCTACGGCGACACATCGGCAACGCCGGGTTCGCTGATTACCTTTCTGGTCTGGGAAGATGGATCGCTCGGGCGTGTCGGCTATGGCCAGCCCAGCGAAATCGCGCTTGCCATTGCCCCCGATGCCATTGGCTTCTGGCTGACCCGCGCCCTTCAGCACAATATTGCAACGACAGGCCCCTCGCAGGAATTCGGCGAAACAGTGCTGCGCCTGAAAGACCCTGACGGGGTTATCGTCAAGCTTGTCGGCACATCCGAGGTAAAGGCGTCTGATATCTGGACCGGTAATGGCATATCTGAAGCAGACGCCATATTGCGGATTCGCGGTGCCACTGTTTTGACCGAGCAGCCGCTTGCCACCTGCACATTTCTCGAAACCTATTTCGGCTTCACCGCCGGTGAGCAAATCGACACCATCACGCGGATGGTCTCGGCCTCCGGTGATTGTGTCGATGTACGGGACGCAACCGGGTTCTGGAGCGCAGCACCCGGCACCGGAACGATCGATCACATCGCCTTTCGTGCGCCCGACATTGCCCATGTCCAGACCATCTATGACAGGCTGATCAAGGACGGTTCGGACGCAACGGCCATGCACGACCGCAAATATTTCCATTCAATCTATGTGCGGGAACCAGGCGGTACCCTGTTTGAAATGGCAACCGACGGCCCCGGCATGCTTCTGGATGAGACACTGGAAACACTTGGAAGCAAATTGTTCATTCCGCCGCATTTTGCCCAAGAAACCGAAAACCTCAAAATCATGCTGCCGCAGTTTGGTCTGCCCGGTGAAGAACGGTTTATCTACCGCGAGCTGCCCTTCGTGCATCGTGTCTATACGCCTGAACATGCGGGTGGCCTGACCCTTATGCTTCTGCATGGCTCCGACGGCAATGAGACAACATTACTACCGCTTGGCGCCAATGCTGCACCACAGGCAACGCTCTTTGGCTTGCGCGGACGCAGCAATGAGGAAGGTATTGGTCGCTGGTTCCGGCGTTTTGGTCCTTTGAGCTTTGACCAGAACGATATCCGTTCGGAAGCCGAAGCACTAGCTGGTTTCATCGAAGGCGCGGTTGAGGCCTATCACCTTGATCTGCAACGGACCGTATTCCTCGGCTATTCCAATGGTGCCAACATGCTTGTTGCGACCATGCTGCTGCATCCGGGTCTTATCAGAAATGCGGTTCTCCTGCGGGCAATGAATGTACTGGAAGAAACACCGCAGCTTGATCTGAGCGATACGCATATTCTAATGGTCAATGGAGAGCACGACCTGTTCGGCGCCAAGACCCCGGACCTTGAAGCACTGTTGCGCGAAGCCGGAGCAGACCTCACGGTGAAACGCGTTTATGCCGGGCACGAAACCGGCCAGCACGATATTGACGCCGTACATCAGTGGATTGAAGCCACCTTCTAAATAGAAAAAGCCCGGCATTTTCACGCCGGGCTGTTTATCCAGATTAGACCAGAGGCTTCAGGTTCGCTTCGATGGAAGCCCGCTTTCCCTCAAGGAATGGCGGCAGCGACAATCCTTCGCCCAGTGTTTCCAAAGGCTCATCGACGGTGAAGCCCGGACCATCCGTGGCAATCTCGAACAGAATGCCATTGGGCTCGCGGAAATAGAGCGAGCGGAAGTAGTAGCGCTCGACTTCACCGCTCGACGGCATACGGAAACTCTTCAGCCTTTCAGTCCATTCATGCAATTGCTGCACATCCGGCGCGCGGAATGCCACGTGATGCACAGCGCCCGCACCCTGCCGCGCCACCGGAAGACCGGGCTGCACCGCCACATGCAGTTCGGCAGCAGGACCGCCCTCGCCCATAGAAAACACATGCACATGACCGGCACCATCGGGGGACGGATAGCTACTGGTCTGGCGCATGTTCATCACATGCAGAAGGATGGCTTCCGTATTGGTGATATCGGGCACGCTGATGGTGATTGGACCAAGGCCGCGAATCTGGTGTTCAGCAGGAACCGGGCTTTTCTCCCATGGATGCGAAGGGGCTGCGCCACCATCATTGATCAGGCGGAACCGCTGGCCTTCGCCATCCTCGAAATCCAGCGAGTCATAGCCACCGATTTCGGTGACTTCACCTGATTTGACGCCAAGCTCGATAAAGCGTGCCTTCCACCAGTCGAGGCTGGCTTTGCTGCCAACGCGCAAACCTGTGCGTGAGATACTATGCGTGCCGCGCTGTTCCGGGCCGACAGGCCAGTCGAAAAAGGTCAAATCGGTGCCGGGCGTTGCTTCACCATCCGCATAGAACAGATGGTAGGCACTTGTATCATCCTGATTGACTGTCTTTTTGACAAGCCGCAGGCCGAGGGTCTTCGTGTAGAAACGCAGGTTCTCCGGAGCATTCGCCGTAATGGCAGTCAGATGATGGATGCCGGTCAATTGTAAGGACATGAAAGCCTCCTGAATTGGTTTGCTTGGCGCTCATTCGCCGTTGGGGTGAATATCTGCGCTGTCGACCGGCATATAAAGACTGCTTCCATGCAACTCATGTTCGATAAAACAGAACGACATCATGCATACAGGCTTTAAAATTCGCCATTAGTCCGTTATGGAAGAACCATGAAATGGCGCTTCGACGATTTACTGACTTTTCTTGATGTCATGGAGACCGGCAGCATCACCTTGAGTGCCGCGCGGCTTAACCTGTCAAAATCGGTTGTCAGCAAACGCATCACCGATCTTGAGGCGGCACTGGGTACGGAACTGTTCCAGCGCTCGCCGCGCAAGCTGCTCGCCACGGATAACGCTCATGCCTTTGTCGAACGCGTCCGCCCGCTGGTGCGCGACATTATGGAGGCGGCTGATACGGCAGGTGAACGCTACAGCGCCATTCGCGGCAATTTGCGCATTACCGCGCCCATGACCTTCGGTACTTTCTATCTCAGCCGCATGATTGCAGATTTTGCCCGGCAATATCCGGATCTTGAAATCGCCGTCGAGCTTGATGACCGCATGGTCGATCTTGTGCGTGGCGGTTTCGACGTTGGCGTTCGCATCGGTATTCTCAAGGATTCAAGTCTGATTGCCCGCAAACTCTGCACGGACGCACGCGTCATTTGTTGCAGTCCGGCTTTTGCAGCGGCCAACGGGTTGCCCAAAACCTTAGATGAACTTGGCTCGTTCGCCTGTATCGATTATTCGAACGTGAATACCAGCCAGCTCTGGCAATTTGAGAATCCTGTATCGTCAAGCGAACCGGTTTCCGTCGCCATGCATGGGCGCATCGTCGCCAATAATGGTGAGGCCATGCGCGACATGGCCATTGCCGGACTGGGACTGGTGCTGCTGCCCATGTTCATAGCGGCCGACGCCTTGCGCAATGGAACGCTCATCTCAGTCCTGCCGCAAGCCAAGCCGCTGCCCTACCGTATCCATGCGGTCTACCCACCGACACGGCATGTATCGGCCAAGGTCAGGGCCTTTATCGATCACCTTGCGCGCCATATTGGGGAGCCGCCAATATGGCAAATGCCCGACGCTCTGCGGACTGGTCAGCCCTGAATGAACAGAATCAGAGAGCGAATCACCTGGGGCAATTTGCAGGCCCGATCCGGCCCTCATCCGAAAATTCATAGCCGGATTTGCAAAAAACCCTGTAAACACTGGGTATAAACCCCGAAAATGCGTTCTATTCCTGATGACAGAGGCGGCAACGCGTGCCATACAGACGCCTTCGATCAACGAATATACTGAGGAAACCGCCAACATGAATACGTCCGATCTTATCGAGAAGCTCGTCGCTGATCAGGGTCTTACAAAGGTTCAGTCCAAGGCGATTGTAGATAGCGTTCTTAAGGGCATCACCGATGCCGTCGTCGCAGGCGACGAAGTTTCGCTGCCAGGCTTCGGCAAGTTCAAGGTACAGTCGCGCGCCGCTCGCGAAGGCCGTAACCCTGCAACTGGCGCAACGATCAAGATCGCAGCCTCCAAGAAGGTTGCCTTCCAGCCTGCAAAGGCTCTGAAGGATGCCCTTAACGGCTAATCCCCGTTGGTGCTGATTTCTTAAAAAGGCGGTGCTCAGGCGCCGCCTTTTTCATTTTCTGGCTGGTCTTAATCCCGTTCGAACCTGAGAACGATGATGTGGTCGCCGCCTTCATCAAACTCATCAATGCGCGTGAACCCGGCAGTTTCCGCCGCTCCAATCGCCTCGAGATTCTCCGCCTCATAGGAGACATAGGCAAAGCGCTCATCGGCGAAATGCGGGAATGCGATCCGGGACAGATATTCCTTTAGCATGAGATGCTCAAACCCTCTTCCAAGATAACCAGCTTCGCCGATGAAAAGATCAAGGCTGATACCGGCGTCTGCTCCCGTTGACTCAACCCACTCCTCGTAATCCGCATTGCTGTAGCATTGCAGATAACCGAAGGGCTGTTCGCCATAATAGGCGATATGGCAAATATCGGGCGTCTCGCCCGTGAACATCGGGCCATACTCCTCCGCCACTTCCCGTGGCGTGATAGGATCAGGTTGATAAAACGCGCGCACATGCGGCGTCATCAGCCATTTTGCCATCAAAGGCAGATAGGACAGCGAGGCCGGGCGGAAGCTGATTGCAGGGTTCTCAGTCATGTTCGGCTACCCCCGGCTGCGAGAGCAACCGCCTGTTGTTCGACAAACTTTTCAAGACTGTCGAGTGCCCCGCTCCAGCCCTCGTGATGGCGATCACGCGCCGCTTCATCGAAAAACCGCTCGTGGATCAAAGTGAACAACGTGCCGCCGTCCACTGGTTCAAGCACCAGCGTTACCAGCGATTCCCGGTCAGGCAGAGTGATCCAGACCCATGTGAAAGCCAGACGTTTTTCGATCAGCACTTCGCAATAGACGCCGCTGACATTGTGCTCTTCCCCGTCAGGCGTGAGAAAAATAACGCGAAACGTGCCGCCCACACGCGGATCAGCTTCGGCTTTCAGGGTTTTGGCACCGGTCGGGCCCCACCAATGTACAATCATGGCAGGGTCGGTCCAGGCAGCCCAGACCAGTCGCGGCGGTGCTTTCAGATGGCGTTTGAGCGTCAATGAAGGTGCAATTGCCATTCTGTTCCTCCCGGGAAGGCTGACGAAAGATGCACACGGCGGGTGCCGTAACAGGTCGGTAAACAACAATTGATGAGCGCCGTTGCTTCCTGTCAATGGGCGCATTCTGGAAGATATACTGGCAACAAAATGCGGATCATACTGGGAAAACAGTGCATTTCGCCATAAAACCGCCCTGTCTTCATTGCAGGTGACGATTGTGTGATTGAGCAATTTGACTCATTGCGGTAAGGCTTTATCAACTATAACGGATGCAAATAGGGGGTTGTGGATAGCAATCCACACAATTTCGACGAAGCGAACTGGTAACAGCTGCGAAGATGAAAATACCGACACATATCCTTGCACCGTTGATGCTGACCCTGTTTCTTGCGGGTTGTCAGGGCGCATCCGTTTCTGATCTTGCACCAAAGTCTGAACAGCAATTGTCCGAGAAAATGGTCAAGCTGATGAAGACCAAGGGCATGAGCATGACCGCGCCGGTCATGGTTCGTATCTTCAAGGAAGAGAACGTTCTTGAAGTGTGGAAGCGCAAGGACAATGGCCGTTACGATATCGTCACGAGCTATAAGATTTGCAAATGGTCGGGCAAGCTTGGCCCGAAATTCATCGAAGGCGACCGGCAGGCACCGGAAGGTTTTTATGCCGTGCGCCCGGGCCAGATGAATCCGAAATCCAGCTATTACCTGTCCTTCAACACAGGTTTCCCCAATGCGCTTGATCAGGCCCTTGGCCGCACCGGCGCCAATCTGATGGTGCATGGCGCATGTTCGTCATCCGGTTGCTATTCGATGACCGACGCGCAGGTTCAGGAAATCTATGCTTTCGCCCGCGACGCTTTCAAAGGCGGTCAGGAATCGATCCAGCTGCAGGCCTTTCCGTTCCGTATGACCGCAGCCAATATGGCGCGCTACAAGGACGATCCGAACTATGCTTTCTGGAAGAACCTGAAGGAAGGTTACGACCACTTCGAGATCACCAAGGTGCCGCCAAAGGTGGATGTGTGCGAGAAGAAATATGTCTTCAATCACACAACTGACCCGAATGCACCGATTGCAGCGACGGCTATCTGCCCGCCCATGCAGCAGCCTGAAACGCTGAAGATGGCCTATCAGAGCTATCAGAACAATTATGAAGCCGCCTTCTCCACCATGGCAGGCAAAGGCAGCATCACGCCGCCAAGCCGTTCGATTCAGGGACTGAGCGAAGCCAAGATCATTGCTGACTGGAGCGCTCGCCGCGCCCGTGGTGAACGCGTCACGCAGGAGCCGCCATCCCTGTCGCCGCAGGACAAGGACGCAGCGCTGAAACCGCAGGTGATGGTCCGCCTTGCCTCTGCCGTGGCCGCCGACAAGGCGCGCGACGAAAAAGAAGCAGGCAAGCGGCACCGTATGACCGTTGCCGCCATACCGGCTTCAACTGCCAATCAAGTTGCAACCAATGCATCAGCACCGGTTGTTGCCCAGACAGTAGCACCCGTGCCATCCGTTGTTCCAGCTCAGGTGCAGGACGTTTCAGCGACTGTTGCTGAACAGCCTGCCAAGAAGGCCTGGTGGAAAATCATTGGTAACTAAGTGAGCCATCCGGAGCATTCGGCATGAGCGCTGATATCTACGACCTGCGCGGCTTGAATTGCCCTTTGCCGGTGCTCAAAACCCGCAAGCGTCTGGAAACCATGCCCGAGGGCACGCGGCTGTGGGTTGAAACCAGCGATCCCCTTGCCGTGATCGACATGCCCAATTTCTGCATGACCGATGGTCACAGGCTGATTGAAACGGTGACTATTGATGGTGGCCACCGCTTTCATATCGAGCGTGGTTAGATCGCTAATTTTCTATCCGCATGGTGATTGGCATGTCCATGGTCCAGTGGTTCGTGGTTCGACATAACAACCATGAGGGAGATGGGTAGCTGCAACGATAATCGCCAACGTTGCAGAACTTGGCTCCCTGCAGCCCATACTCTCCCTCATGGTTGTTATGTCGAACCACGAACAATAGATATGCCAATCACGATAAGTGGGCACATCTCGGCTACCAGCGTAAGCCTAAATTTTCATGCCCGGTATGGCCAAGGGATTTTCAAACAGCCCGGCCCGATCCGGCGTATCGATGTTTGGCTCATTGAGGAATGCACTGAAAAGCTGCGTGATATAACTCTCAGGCAAATCTTTCACGATCATCACCAGACGGGTTTCGTGTTTGCAGTCAGGCCAAGCCAAAAGGCGAACTGGCGGGTGGAAAATCTGCTGCACGCCATGAATGACCATCGGGCGCTCCGGGTCATCGGCCAGTTGCACGATGCCTTTGACGCGTAGCAGCTTCTCACCATGGGCTGAACGCAGAAGATCAAGAAACATCTCGAAACCAGCGCGTGGCACCGGCTTATCATGCGTCAACGAGAATGACCGGATCGCCGCATCATGGCGATTGACGTCGTGATGATGATGCCCATCGTGATCATGATGATGCACATGGTCATGATCATGATGGTGATCATGATCGTGATGGGCGTGATGCTCAGCTTCCTCGCGTTCATGCTCCCGGTCACGAAAAGCTTCGGCTTTCAGCCAGCGCTGCACATCGATGGTTTTTGTTTGCGGATTATAGACACCGCATTCAAACAGCGCCGCATAGCCCGTGCGCGCGTCGCCAACATCGATAATATCCGCACCGGGATTAAGCGCAGCAAGCCGGGCATGCAATGCAGCCAGACCCTCCGCAGCTTCCGGCATGTCGGTTTTTGTCACCACAATACGGTCGGCAACCGCCGCCTGTTTGACGGCTTCCTCATGCGCATTGAGCGTGGCCATGCCGTTGACCGCATCCACAGTGGTAATAACCCCGTCAACGCGAAAAGCCTGCAACAGCACCGGATGGCCCATGATCGCATGCAGGACTGGCGCAGGATCGGCAAGACCCGTTGTTTCAATGATGACCCGCTTGAGCTTTTTCAATTGTCCCGTCTGCAGACGGTCGATGAGATCGGCAAGCGTATCAACCAGTTCGCCCCGGACCGTGCAGCACAGGCAGCCATCGGAAAGCTCGATAACACCCTCGCTCGCCGTTTCCACCAGAAGATGATCAATCCCGACATCGCCAAACTCGTTGATAATCACGGCCGTGTCGGCAAGAGCAGGATCTTTCAACAAGCGGTTGAGCAAGGTGGTCTTCCCCGACCCCAAAAATCCCGTGAGCACAGAAACCGGAATGGGAAGAGGCAGACCACTCATGATGTCATCCTAAGCTTGAATTGTTCAGTTCACTGTTTTTGCAGTATCCGCCGCATCCGTTACCGATGCACGATCAGGACGCGGGATTGGTATGGGAATGCGGCTCATATCCTTGCCTTTGGGAGCAATCTTCGAAGGCAGCAGCGCAACGAGTTCCGCCTGTGGCTGGTGATCCATCCGGTACATATAGGGCGAGCCCTGAATGATATGACCTTCCGCGTCCTTTCCATCCCAGCTATCGGAAGCCGCAGCCTCCTTGGAGCAGACGGTCGGGCGCATATTCACCGCGACATCGCGCGTTGCCGGACCATAGGGCTGCAAAGCTTCCAGCGTATTGCCGGTGCCGCGTGTCTCAAAACCTTTGGCCAGCAATTCCGCCGCCTTGGTGGCGCGATCCGGTTGCTTCAGTTCACCCAGAACAACAGTAATGACATTACGGCCATCGCGCGTTGCTGAACCGACCAGATTAAAACCGGACGGGCAGACAAAACCGGTCTTCATGCCGTCCGCACCCTGAAACCGGCCAATCAGCGCATTGAAGTTGGCCTGAATCTTGTTGCCGGAATCAATCGCTTCAATATCGAAGTAATGCATATATTGCGGAAATTCACGGCGCATCTGCACGGTCAGGACAGCCAGATCACGGGCAGTCGTATAATGATCATCGGAATGCAGGCCATTGGGGTTGACGAAATGCGAGCCATACATGCCAAGGCGCTTGGCTTCCGCATTCATCAGCACGGCAAACTTTTCCGACGAGCCACCCAGCGTCTCGCCGACAGCCATGGCCACGTCATTGGCGGATTTGACCATCAGAATCTTGAGCGCATTGTCGAGCGTCAGCTCTGAGCCCGCCTTATAGCCCATTTTGCTCGGCGGCTCTTTTGCTGCGCGCGCTGTCATCTTGATCGGCGTGTCCAGTGTGATCTGGCCTGATTCGATCATGCGAAACGCCACATAGGCCGTCATCAGCTTGGTAAGCGACGCCGGATACCAGCGCTGGAACGCATCTTCCTGCGACAAAATCTCGCCTGTACCCACATCAACAGTGATGTTCGGGCCCGCAAGCGCTGCTGTCGACAGGCCCGCAATGGTTGACACCATGCAAGCTGAAAGAAAGAGTGTTACAGTTTTACGCATTCCAGATATCCAGCCTGTCTGTATAAAGAACCAGGGAAATGGCCTTGTGATTTCATTGCCGGGCTTCCCGCCGGGTCGCAATGGCCTTATCTATCCTATGTGGCAGTCAAAAGGCAAAACACCTTTGAACTGTTCACTGAATTGTCAGAGTCCGCACGTCTTGGAGTTGTACCAGAATGCCTTTGCTCAATCGCGCCATCGAAATGCAGGAAGAGGTTTCACAGTGGCGCCGCCATTTGCATGAGAACCCGGAACTGATGTTCGATGTTCACGAGACCGCGAAATTTGTGGCTGACAAGCTGCATGCATTCGGTGTCGACGAGGTCGTAACCGGCATCGGCCAGACAGGCGTGGTCGGCATCATTCATGGCCGCCACGGCGAAGGCCAGACGGTTGGTCTGCGTTCCGACATGGATGCACTGCCGCTCAATGAAATCACTGGCAAGCCCTATGCGTCGAAGAACCCCGGCAAGATGCATGCCTGCGGCCATGACGGCCACACCGCCATGCTGCTCGGCGCGGCGCAATATCTGGCTGAAACCCGCAATTTCAAAGGTTCGGTGGCCGTGATTTTCCAGCCCGCCGAAGAAGGCGGCGGTGGTGGCCGCGAGATGGTCAAGGAAGGCATGATGGAGCGCTTTTCCATCTCCGAAGTCTATGGCATGCACAATATTCCGGGCCTTCCCATTGGCCAGTTTGCCATTCGCAAAGGCCCGATCATGGCCGCAACCGATGAATTCACCATCACCATCGAAGGCCGTGGCGGCCATGCGGCCCAGCCGCACCGCACAATCGACCCGGTTGTTATCGGTGCGCAGTTGGTCAACGCGCTGCAAACCATCGTTTCGCGCGGCACCGACCCGCTTGATTCCGTTGTATTATCAGTGACCAAATTCCACGCGGGTGATGCGCACAACATCATTCCGCAGAAGGCGGAGCTTGCGGGCACTGTACGCACATTGCGCCCGGAAATGCGCGACTTTGCTGAAAAACGCCTGCGCGAAGTGGCCGAAGGTGTGGCAGTGGCGCTCGGTGCGGTTGCCAAGCTGGAATATGACCGCAACTACCCCGTGACATTCAATCATGATCAGGAGACGGAGTTTGCCGCCCGCACGGCACAGAGCGTGGCTGGCAACAATGCTGTCAATCAGGACGTTGCACCGATGATGGCTGGGGAGGATTTCTCCTATATGCTTGAAGCACGCCCCGGCGCCTTTATGTTCATCGGCAATGGCGAGAGTGCCTCGTTGCACAATCCGGCCTACGACTTCAATGATGACGTCATTCCGCACGGCATCAGCTATTGGGTACAGCTTGCCGAAAGCGCGCTGCCCGCGGCATCCTGATTATCCATCAAGCAGTTTCTGCCTGAACCCACGCAGAAACTGTTCCAGGAGATGTGCGTATTTCCTGCATCTTGAGACTTGGCGTTGCCGCTGAAAAACAGTATGTCTGGCCGCATGGTCCCGTAGCTCAGTAGGATAGAGCGACAGATTCCTAATCTGTAGGCCACTGGTTCGAATCCAGTCGGGATCACCACCTCATCTGTGAATGATCAAAGTGCCTTGCGCTTCAGGACGGCATTGTAGACGCCAAGTGTTTGGTCGGAGATGCTGAGCCAGCCATATTCCCTTTCGACCACACTGCCCTGTTCCGCCGCCTTATCCGTATTGAACGGCGTGGCGAGTTTTGAACGCATGGCATCAGCCAGCTGTTCGACATCACCAAGCGGGAAGTAATCTTCGGGCGGCAAGCCTATTTCGAGGTTGGCGGTGATATCGCTGGCAAGAACCGGCAGCCCCACGCCCATAGCCTCCAGCAAGGCAATCGGCATGCCTTCATGGCTGGATGGCAGGACAAACAAACGGGCATTCTCGTAAAGAATGGCAAGATCATCACCTGTCTGCATGCCGGCGAGGACAACACCCGGCACGTTTCCCGCCAGCTTCTCGACCTCCTGCGAATAGGCAGCCATAAATTCGGCCGACCCCACCAGAACCAGCTTGACCGAGGGGTCAGCGAGTTTGGCAAAAGCTGTTATGAGATCATGCTGGCGCTTTTCCGGAACGATGCGTGCAACCATGATGATGTAACGGCGCGGCGTCAGTCCCAGCTTTTGCAGAATGCCCGTATCCGTCACGCTCCGGCGAACCGTCACGCCATTGGGCACCGCTTGGACGGGCACGCCATAGCGTGTTTCCATAGTCCGGGCGATATCATTGGATACGGCAATGCGTGCATTGGCAAAGCGCATTCCCGCCTGCTCACCCAGCTTCAGGATGCGCTTGGCAAAACCGCCCCATTTTTGCCTGTCATAATCATAGCCATGATGAGTCACGACGACTTTCAGGCCCATGAGACGCGCCAGAGGCGTCAGCAGTGCCGGTCCGACGGCATGAATATGCAGAATATCGGGACGATGATACGCCGCGAAAAGTACACCAAGCGCCGTATGCGCAACCGCCTCGAATTTCATGGAGGCGGGTGACCAAAGCGGGAAAACCTTCACCCGCTTCCAGACATAGGGGTCCGGCGTCAGCAGGTAGCGCCTGCGGCCGAGAACCGAGACATCCCAGCCTTTATCGACAAACTGCTGGCTAAGCTCTTCAACGTGTTTTTCCACGCCGCCCTGCACATCGGGAATGCCACGCAAACCCAGCATCATCACCCTTGGTTGTCTTCCGGAACCGCTTCCATCCGCCATCACGACACCCCCAGCGTTGCATAGAGATCGATCATGCGATTGCGGTAGGCATCGGCGGAAAAGTCCCGGGCAATCCAGTCCCGGCCATTCATACCCATGCGGGCGCGGGCAGCAGGTGTCAGATCGGCCATGGCCGATATGACGCGCCCCAGATCATCTGCGTCACCGGCAACCGCAGTCATGCCCGTTTCACCTTCGCGGATCATTTCCGGAATACCGCCAATGGCTGCACCGATAACAGGCCTGCCCAGCGCATAGGCTTCCAGAATGCTGACAGGCGCATTCTCGTACCATTCGGAAGGCAGGATCAAAGCTTTGGATTGGCCGATCAGCCGCGTCAGGTTTTCACCCGATACGTAGCCGGCAAATGTCACATCCGCATTCAACTCCTGCACCAGTGCTTTGAGCATAGCCTCATCGGGACCGGTGCCAGCTATGACCAGACGCTGCTTCGCCTTGGCCGCAGCGTGGATCAGCGTCACCAGGCCCTTTTCGGGCGCTAGTCGCCCGGCAAAAACGAAGTAATCGCCTTCGTCCCAGCCCGTCGCAAATGCCTGCGTATCGACGAAATTCGGGATATAGACGAGTTGCTCGCCCGGCCAGCCCCATTCCATCAGCTTTTCGCGATAGAATTTGCTGGGAACAACGAATTTGTCGACCTTGTTCCGGTAAAGACCAAGGCCGCGATGCACAATCGTTTCCAGAAAGACGAGACTGCTCAGCACCAGTGAACCGTAGATACAGCGATGCCGGACGACATTGTAAATCCTGCCGCCTTTGCACTCTTCGCATACATGCCCGTTCACCAGCATTTTATAAGCGGGACAGGCAAGCTTCAGATCATGCACCGTCATCACAGTCGGTATGCCAGCTTTTTTCAGCGTGGCAAAAATCGATGGCGAAAGGTGGTGGTAGACATTATGGGCATGGGCGATATCAGGCCGGGCCTGTTCAATCAAAGCCTCGATGCTGCGCTGCGCTTCGAAGGAGTAAATGATCTTTCCAGCCTGCGCCACCTTGGTCAGCGCGCTGCTTTGGCGGCCATATTCGATTTCAGAGACAAAATATTCCGACCACGGTGAATCGTTATTGTCAGGGTGCTGCATGGCAAATGGAACAACATCCCAGCCAATTTCCGAAAACAGCTGCATATGTTCGAGAAAGATCGCTTCCGCACCACCGCGCTTATAAAAGTAATTATTGATTGCAAGCAGACGTTTCTGCGGTATCGGGGTTTTCAGGATAGTGGCCTCCCTGCGCTGAATTGATCCAGCGCATCCTTGACAGGCAGCACCATGCATCCGCGCTCCAGCGTATAGGCAACGAGCCTTTCGAAGGTCTCCGGTGTGCAACCGAAATCCGTTGGCTGTGCCGCGATATCGTGGGTGAAAAAAATCAGCCAGCCGGGCTCTGAAATCAGAGTATCGATCCAGCCTGTGAGGCCGAGCGCATGGCTCTCCGGCTGCCTGATCTCGACCCCGGACAGAAAGACGGGATTGACCGAACCGCGATTGATCCGCTCGCCGCCCGAGCGGCAGGTCTGGAAGTTTTTTTGGAAGATACCACGTCCCCATAGCGAGCCAGCATTGTAGGGATAGGCGAAATTGCGCCTGTCATCGCGCGGATCAATCGCGTCGAGGTAATCCTTGTTCTGCTGCAGATCGGCGGAAAGCCGCTGCCTGCCCATATGGGAAACTTTCGTATGAGAAAACGTATGGCAACCAATTTCATGGCCCTGCTGCGCCAGTGCCCGGCATCCGTCACGTGAAATCAGCGTCCGCTTGGGTTCCACCTGCCCTTCCAGCGACCCAGCAATGTAGAATGTTCCGCGCACCCCATGGCTTTCCAGTATATGGGCGCCATTGGTCAGCGCCGTATCCGGCACGTCATCGAAGGTAAAAGACACCATTGGCCGCGATATAGGGATATGGATGCGAGGCCCCGGCAACCGGCGCATCAGCCTGTCGGTAATCCGGTCTGACCAATAGTCCAGTTTGTTCAGGATTTCAGGCATGGGCTACCGTCAATTTGGCCTGTGAAGGCGCTGCGCTCACAACACTTGCACGCGCCTGCAGACGCAGGCCGAACACCGCAAACAGGAGGGCAAACCACAATGGGCTGCCATTCTGGAAGAACATGCTTTCGACGCAGGCCGTATAAATTCCATAGAGCCAGATACGAACGAAGAGCGTCGTAAGTGCCGGATTATTGCCCGTTGCGTCTGCCCTGCCAATGTCACGCAAGGGCAGGAAAAGCAACCATATGACCGTAAGAATCAAGCCGGGAATACCGGTTGTCAGAAGCGTATCGAGATAGCCATTATGCCCATTATAAGCCGCAACAGCCCATGTCTCGACATTGCCGCCACTATAAACAAGTTCTTCCGTCTGCCAGAAGGATTGAAATCCGTAGCCGGTAATCGGCTTTTGGGCGATGGCGGAGAAGGCAAAACGCCAGATATCGGTTCTATTGGTAAAAGTGGCATCGATACCGACGGCATTGATCAGTGAACGGATCGGTTCAAAGACCGCCGATCCAATGGCGAGCACATTGAACGCGACGATCCCGCCAATGGCGATCGGAAAGCGTGTCCATTTCCAGTGCTGGAAAATCCACGCAAGGATCAGAATGCCCGGCAAGGCCGCGGTCGAGGTTTTGCCGCCCGTATGCAGCAGAAACACTGTCGACAGAACGATAATGGCTGCACCCGCCAGTTTCTGCCCGACGCTATAGACAAACAGGCCAAAGAAGACTGCAGCCACCATGACGGCGGCGGCTTCGTTCTTATGGGCATATTGCCCGCGCCAGAAACCGGCATTCATCGGCTCGCGCAGTTCCGACGCCTGATGAATTGCGCGCAGCGGCAGAAAAATCACACCGAAATAAGCAAAGCCCAGCATGATCAGCGTTGCCAGAGCCAGCAATTTGCCAAAATGCGCGTCGGATTTTGGCAGAAGCAGAAACACGCTCGCATTGACGCAAACCATGATGGCCAGCACAACACGCTTGAGCGCAAGGTCCGGATGAGCCGACAGGGCCGACACAAGAATGTACCAGATGAACAACGATATCAGCAGGCCGCGCGGCTGCAGGATGGCGCTGCGCATGGGACTGCTAAGACCAAAGGCAAGCAGGCTGCCCGATAGGACAAGCGTCACAAGCTGGTTGACCAGATTGGAATTTCCGGCACTGGGATCAACAGCGGCTGCGCCGGTCAGATCGACAAACGGTGTCGTGGTGATCCAGAAGAACATGAAGATCGCCAGAAACAGAAGCGCGCCAAGGCCACCCGCCGAGGCGTTGTCCCGTTGTGCGCTGTTTTCAATTCTATCCATAAAGGACTAGCCTTACGCCTTCTGTGTCTTCCGGTCGTTGCGCATCGCACCCAGCAAACCCACGCCTATCGCGAGGAATGCGCCAATACCCAGTCCGGCAAATGTGCCGCCGGCTGCAAGCAGCGCCGTGCGCGGTGGCCAGCTACGGCGCATGGGTGGGACGGCTGACGAGATGACACGAATATTGGTACTGTTTAACTGTTGGCGTTCGGTTGTTTCGCCAGCGCGTGTCAGGAACGTCTGGTAGATAGCAATCTTCGCCGCCATATCCCGCTCCAGATCACTCAATCGCACTTGTGCGTCATTGTCCATGGAAACCGACGACCGCGCACTGGCAGCCTGCTGTTTAAGCGCATCGACAACGGATTTTGCCTGTTCAAGGTCTACCTGCGCGGCCCGCAGGATACGGCCGGTCTCCTGCGAAATCTGCTGTTCCAGACCGCTGAGCTGGGATCTCGCCCGGATCAATCCGGGATAGCGCGCGCCATAGGTCATCGACATGGAATCAACCGTTTGCTTGACCGCTGCATATTGTGAGCGCAGACCTGTCAAAGTCGGTGACTGCAATGTGCCTGACGGGTTCGACTGATTTGGCTTCGACGCGGTCAATTCATTATAACGCGACTGGGCCTCCACAAGCCGCGCATTGGCATCCACCAGCTTCATGTTGATCTGTGCCATGGACTGCGAACTGATCAATTCGCCTGATGTTGTCTGAAGCCCATTGTCGCGTTTGAACTCTGCAACCTTTGCCTCAGCTTCGGATGCACTCTTCTTCAATTCCGCCAGACGTTCGGTTAGAGCAGCCGCTGCACGGCCAGCGCCATCGGCTTCGGCCTGCGCTACTTCCTCTTCAAATGCCTTGGCCAGAGTGTCTGCAACTTTCACAGCCGTATCCGGGTTGTTCGCCCAGGCCGATATTGTGATCATATATGACCGCTCCTGACGCCGCGCCGAAATCCGCTCGGACAGGCTGCGCATGGCAGCAAGGGTGTTGTCGGCGACCGCAGGCTTGCTTGAGAATAGCGAGCCAAGACTGAAGCCCGATGCCCCGGTGCCAACAAATTCCGGATCATTGGCAAGTCCGAGTTCATTCACAACGCGCCGCAGCACATTGCCCGATGTCAGCACAAGCAATTTGCTTTCCACATCGAGCAGCTGGCTATCACTTTGCTGATTCTGCAAGTAAACATCATTCGGCAGCACTTGCAGATTGGCTGGCGGGACCAGAAGATCCGTATAAACAGTATAGCGAGGCTTGGCGCTCATTCCGTAACCAATACCGACCAGCGCACCAATGACTGCGGCGATCAAAATCCAGTGCCAACGGGCAAGAAGCCAGGAAATCAGGCTGCTTACATCGATCTGCGGCAATGAAAATGCGTAGGATGGCTTGCGTGGCGGCTCGCTACGCACGCGACTTTCAACCACTGGTTCCTTTATTGGAGCCACCGGTTGCGCTTTGCCTGACGCGTCGCGTAGTTTGTACATTCAGCAATACTCTATAAGCATCAATCAAACCGTAACGGTTTGCCAGTAATGTATATCTAAACCATAGATTTCAAAGTTTGGTTAATAAATGGCTATCTCCCACCAAGTCGTATAGCGAACAGATGCAAATTCCAGTCTTTCGATCAGATCGCAGAGCCCGATGAAACTGAGTGTTGCCGAGATCATCAGCCGTTTGCCACGTCTGTTTCCCATGGTCCTGTCCTATGCCGCGTCAAGCGGCAGCCTGCTGACGGCCAATGTCGCACAGCTGGTGACGTTCGCTATTCTTGCCCGCTCGTTTGGCGCGGTGGAATTTGGTGTTTTCGTTTCTGTGACGGCTGTGACCAGTATTGCCGTTCACCTCTGCGGCCTTGGCGCTTCGGAATGTCTGGTAAGGCGGGTTGCGCAGGATCACTCCATGTATCCTGTCATGCTGGGTCACAATCTCATTCTCACGCTGACAAGCGGCGTCCTGCTCGTCATTCTCGGCATCATCATTCTGCCATTCTGGATGAAGCTTTCAGCTGATCCTGTCGAAAACATCATCGCGATCCTGCTTATTCTCATCACCAACATCATTCTGGTTCGCATCATCCTTTTGACCGAGCAAATCTTCATTGGCCATTCGAAATTTTCCGAGGCGAACCGTTCGGTGGTTGGCTTTGCCTTTGCGCGTACAGCTGCAGCAGCGCTTGCCTGTCTGGTATTCGGCGTGACCAGTCTGGTTGACTGGGCAATCTGGCAATTTGCCGCCCATGTGCTGGTGCTGGTTTTCTACATGTGGTCGTTGCGCAAGCTCGGACGACCGCAATACCGTATCGTGCGCGAGGAAATTCGCCTTGGCATCCTGTTTGCCACACCCTTTATCTTCCGTGCCATTCGCCAGAATGTCGACCTTCTCATGCTCGGCATCATGGCCAATCCCGAGGTTGTGGGCAGTTACGGTGTTGTCCGGCGTATCATCGACAGCAGCTATCTCTCGATCGATGCGATGAACCGCCTTGTTTATCCCGGTCTTGCCCGCTTGAGCACTGATGGCATTCACAACGCGATCGGGCGCACCAAGAAGATATTGCTGGCAGCTCTTGGCATCGGCTTTGGTTCGGCCCTGATCATCTATATCGCCGCGCCGTTCCTCCCGCTGCTCTTTGGCAACGAATACGTATCGCTCGTTTCATTCTGCCGCATTCTGAGCGGAACCGTTATCTTCCTTGCCGTTTGGTCGGTGGCAATCGATGCATTGGGGGCTGCAGGTTATCACGGTCCCCGCGCCGCCATTCTCAACACCGGCAACGCATTGGGTGCCGGGCTGATCGCATGGGCAACCTGGATAGCGCCGCCGCAAGGTACGTTCATTTCAATCTATCTGATTGAGATCGGCATTATGATTGCTGCCTGGCTTGTACTTCTCAGATTGGCACGAAACAGTCGCGCGGCGGCACAGGATCGCGTACTTACCAAGTAGATATTCTACCAATAACAACTATAAAATCACAGCGATTCGATTGCATTAAGTGTCCATACCGGCAATCGGGAAATCCTGACACATAGTCCGGACAGATAATTTGCACGGGAGCGATGATGGGCGGAAGAAGGCAGATACGTCCCATGATTGTGGAAGATATTCCGCAGGTCGGACGGCTGTTTTACAAAATATTCCGCAAGAAGGCAGTCAATTCGCCCGATACATTCAATGATTACTTCGAGAAGCTGTTCTTCGGCAGCCCGATATACGATCCGCAATATGGCAGTTTTGTTCACGAGACGGCGAGCGGAACCATAAGCAGCGCCGTATCCGCCATTCCAATGCAATATATGGTCGAAGGCGAGATCATAACGGCACGGCTTCTGTGTGCTTTCATGACAGACCCTGACGTATCGTGCCTTGGCGCTGCCGAACTGGCATTGACCATGCGGCCCCGTCATCAGGATCTGTGCTTCACTGACAGCGCATCACCTGTCAGTGCCAATCATTTCAGGGCTGTGAGCGGCGCAATCCTGCCGTTGCACGGTCTGGAATGGTGCCGTGTGTTTCAGCCCGCCGCTTACCTTGCGCAGTCTGCCGCCAAGCGATCCTCTCTCGCTCGATACGGCGCTCGCCTGCCGCTGGCCCGCCCGCTTGATTATCTGACCAGACGCGTGATGCCTGCCCTTCATATTGAGGGCGATCCTGTCATGCATGATGAAGAGATGTCCCAAGACCTGTTTGTCACAAGTGTTCAGGATTTCCTGCCTGACTATAAGGTGCGGCCTGTCTGGTCGAAACCGGAACTCAACTGGATTCTTGAAGTAGCCAGACTCAACACGGGAGATGGCTCTCTGCACATACGCTCAGTCTGGGATTACAACGCTGAACTTACCGGTTGTTTTGTGTATTTTGGCCGTGCGGGTTCCATTGCGCAGGTGCTGAACATCTTCGCGAAAAAAGGCAAGGAACACGCCGTTATCAACCAGATGATGTATCATCTGGATCAATCGGGATTTGTCGCAGCGCAAGGCCGCGTTCAACCCGCGCAACTGGATGTGTTTTCCCGTCACCGGGCAATGTTTTACCGGCACCGCGCCCATGTGTGCGTCTCAACGCGTCACAAGAGCGTCACGGACGCCATCCAGCGCAACGATATATTTATTGGCGGGCTTGCCGGAGAATCCTGGAGCCGCCTTGTAACCGACTTTTTCTAAGGTTGCCGCTCAATCAGGAAATAGGTCGTTGGGCCATCCGGCCCATCATTTGCAAGGCGCATTGAAACCATCCCGTCCCCTTGCGCCACAGTGGTCTTCACCTTGCCATCCAGACCCACGGGCGAGGCAGTCCAGCGCCCTGTACCCGGCAGAGAAAAATCGATACTGCCAAGTTTGATACGCACCGGCAAATGACCAAAATCGGCAATGACACGCTCCTGTCTGTCTGAAAAGCGCATATCGCTGTTCTGCGCATCCGTCGCATAAATAACCAGCAGGCGGTGACTGCTTTTGATAGGTTGATCATCGAGAGCCGACACGGCAAACAAACCTTTACCCGTGGCGTTGCCTACGGTCAGATTGCCGAGTGTGATCGTGTCCGCAAGATCGGCAAAAGCGATTGCTTCCGTACGCTCGGTCTTTACGGTGATGCGCAGCCTGTTCTGATCAAGAACAATCTGGTCGGTATCGCTCTCGAAAATCCCCTTATTGGCACTGGTGATATTGGCCGGATCAAGCAGCCTGGCGCCATGCAACGCCGACATGATTTTTTCGGCAGAGGCACTCTGGCGGGGTGACGGAACTGCCAGATCGGCCGATGACGCAGATACGTCCTTTTGCAACCCGATTGCACCCAGCAGAGCAAGCCCGGTCAATGCATCGGGCTCCCGCTCCTGCGCACTCTGCGTCAGTTCCTCAACGCCTTTGACCACGAACGGGATCGAGACGGGTGATCCTGCCACATCACCACGCCGGAACAGCAATGCCGCCAGCGTTTCACCAGCGCGGGCAACCGGATCAAGGGCAATCGCATAGGGCAGCATCTGACGCTTGTGCGGCACATCTTCGCCATAGGCGAGCACGATAGGTCCATGACCGTGACGGCACAGCACATCCCAGTTCTGCAGAGCTGCATAAGCTGGCATCACAATACCGGCCTCATAGCGATACTTGCTCCAGAAAAGATGGTCATATTCGGTGACGATAAAGGGGCGATTGAGCCAGCGGGCAGCGGCAATCGCACGCACATAGAACGCCCCATCGGCGATTGAGCTTTTCTGCCCCATCGTGCTGCCAGGCTCGTAGGAGCCGACCCAATCCTGATAGGTATTCATCGCAATAGCCTGTTGACCCGAACGGGACAGGCTCGTTTGTACACTCGGCCAGTTATTATAGGGCGCGATCACCCCTTTATAGCCGAGATCACGCAGCGCCGCCGTCATGCGTTCGGCTGAGCGCGTTTCCACATCGACAAAGAAAGCTTGCAGATCACGCATTCGCGGCGTCTTTTCGTAGCGATTGGCGGGAAGACTGATAGACCCATCTTCCAGACTTTCACCCGCCTTCACCCATCCCCAGGCATCAGCAAGCGCTTTTGTCGATCCATAGCGTGCTTGCAGCCAGATATTGAACGCGGGCGCCAATAGCTTTGAGTAATGTGGCTGCCCATCCCGTTGATGTACGATGCTGTCAAATTCGATGCCATTTTCATTGAACGGGACAATAACAACCAGCGCCGGGTCGCGGATTGGCGCGATACCCGTATAGGGATTGACCCTTCCAAGCACTTCCTTCTGGAACCGCAACCAATGTTGAAATGATTTCTCGTCGATCTGAACTTCGATTTTCAATTCGCCCGCCAGATCCCAGCGGTCATCAAACCCGCCATAGGCACCGCGGGATGAACTCAAGCCATCCATGATCCAGTAGATGCCATTTCGTTTCAAAGCGGCCATCAGATAGTGGATGCGATCAAGCACCTCCGGGTCGAAATCGAAATCCGCACTGCGCCCGAACATCAGCGCCGCATCGACGAAATGAAAGCGGGCAATATTGTAGCCATGCATTTTCAGTTGGCGTGCATAACGATCCGCCCCATCATGATCCGGAAAGCCACCCGAGGCCGGGCTCCAGCCCAGCGACGCACACAAAAAGCGCACCGGCTTTTCCGATGCATCGGCATGCGCCAATCGCCCGTCTTTGTTGATGACAATGCGGTTCTCCTCGCCAATTGAGGGATTGGGAAGCAGGACCGAAAAATCAAGCGGGCTGCCGCTTTGAAGTTCGAGCGATATCTCCCGGACCGGCGACCACACATCTTGCGCGGCAGCCGAACCTGCAAACAGCAGAAAGCATGATGCAAATACCGCCAATATCCGTTTCGACAGAAAGCGCTGGCCCATCATGACGTGCCTGCCTCACGGGTCCTTTGAAATAACCTGACTTTCGATCCAGTCATCGGGCTGACGCCTCGGGTGAAAAAATCCGAGCGGCAGCGCCGCAGCATGAAAGAACCATGCCACAACCGCATAAAAGCCGAGGGAAAGACTACGCTGCTTCAGGCTCATCGCGGCAACAACAAGCACGATCAGTGCCACATCAATCAAAAGGGCCAGCTTCTTGTCCGGCAGGAAAATCAGCAGGGCGATCATCAGCAGCAGCCAGACATACACGCCTGCCCACAGGCGCAATTCCGGCAATTCCTGCACCAGCTTGCTCCAGTGCGGGCGACCGAGTGCAGCGCGAAGCAATTCGCCCACGCCGCGCAAATATTTCGACTGCCAGCGCCGCACCAGCAATTTATATGCATTGATCGAATGGCCGAAATGCTCAACGAACCGCCGGTCCAACCGGTAGAGTTCCCATCCCAACGCCCGCAACCTTACGCCGAGGTCAAACTCCTCATAGCCATGCAGGTTGCGATCCGAGAAGTAACCCGCCTGCTCAATCGCCTTGCGCCTGTAGAGACCACCGCCATTCATCCGGTCGATTGATCCGATCCGGTTTTCTGGCGATGCCCGGCGCACGCGGCGGGTAAACTCGAGATTATCGACATTCATTTCCGCCACATGCCCGGTGACACCCGCAACTTTGGGGTTTGCTTCCAGAAAGGCTATGGCTTCAGTGAGGAAATCCTTATCGAGCAGCATGTCCCCATCCATCAGGCAGATGAGATCATGATGGCTATATTGAAAACCCAGTTGCGGCCCGATCCCGCAGCTGGGTTGCGCCGGGTTCACGATCTGCGCAACGATAACCGGATACTGCATTGCGATTTCAACGGTACGGTCAGTCGATCCACTATCGGCGACAATGATTTCAACCTTGCCATCTGGCAAAGCCCGCAATGCGCTTTCGATAGCCGCTGCAATGCGCTTTTCTTCATTGAGCGTTTTCATGATAATCGAAACGGTCATCAATCGTATCCTGTAGAATGGAAGAGCAGCTTAAGTTGTTAGACTTACACTATAAAGAAAGCATTTTTTTATAAGATATGCGATATACAAGCCGTTACCTCCATCAGTCAGGGCGAACAGGTCGATTGGTCAAATTCTCTGCGCACATTTCTGAAAAAGGCCACAAGGTCAACTTATCGTCGTGAACATGAATTTCACCATCCACGTACATGACAGTCTCGACAATCTGTCGGCAGAATGGCCAACCGGATCACCCGCGCCTGTAGCCAATCTGCATTATCACGTTTTTCAATCCCGCACATTTCTCGAGGTGTGGTGGTCGACATTCGGTCAGGTGGGCGACATCCGCGCCTGTTTCGTTGAAGTGCGTGATGAGGCAAACAATCCGCTCATCTTCATCCCGCTATGCATTACCACTCGCAAGGGCGCAAAAATACTCGGGTTTATCGACGCTGATGCCGCCGATTATAACGCGCCGATTCTGTTTCCGCGATCGCCGGATTGGACCTACGATACGGCCGTCGACCTTTGGGAAAAAATAACCGCCGCGCTTCCCGATTTCGACGTGATCATGCTGGACAAGATGCCAGCCCGGATCGGCGGTTTGGTGAATCCGCTTGATCTGCTTGCAGACGGTCCCAACGACGTTTTCTGCCATGGCAATAATCTGCAACGGCCCTGGGAAGAGATCGACAAGGCGCAGCCATACCGCAAGACGCTGCTCAAGAAAATGCGCGGCCTCGAGCGGCTGGCACCCACCCAATATATCATCGCAACAGACAAGAGCGAGCAGGCAATCATTGTCGATCAGCTGCTCAAGCAGAAACAGCGCCGTTTCGAAGACACGCAGGTGCCGGGTTTCGACGCCGAACCGGAAAAATATGCATTCTTTCACGATGGGACGGAACAGTTTGCCAAAGCTGGGATGCTGCATCTGACAGCCCTGAAAGTTGGCGACGAGATTGTCGCAACCTTGTGGGGTCTTGTTCAAGCAAAGACCTATTACGCCATTATGATCGGTTTTGAAGGTGATGATTGGGCAAAATATTCGGTTGGACGAATTATATACTACAGAACACTTGAATGGCTGCACAAAAACGGCTTTGAATACATGGACCTTGGCATCGGCAATGAACCATGGAAGCTTGAACATTGCGACACAACTGTTCCACTTTCCAAAATGACCAGTATCATCAGCTGGAAAGGCCGCATGTTCATGCGACGTTTGCAAATGATGGAACATCTTCGCTCCACCGGAGCGTGGCAGAAACTACGCCCGTTGAAATGGACTGTTTTGCGGACGTTGCGCCAGTGGCGCAAAAAAGACTGAAATCAGGAAAGTAAGCGACACAGGAATGGCCGAAACCGAGCTGCCAGCAAGGGAACTACAGACGCCAGTTCAGGAAACTGATGTGCTTATCATCGGTGGTGGTCTGGCCGGTGTCTGCGCGGCAACCGCCCTCTCCCGCAAAGGCTATGATGTAACGCTGGTCAGCACCCATGACCGCCATCCCCCTGATTTTCGCGCCGAGAAGATTGGCGAAGACCAGATGATCCTGTTTGAACGCCTTGGTCTGGGGGATGCGGTCCATGCCCAGATGACCGCATTCGACGGTGTTTGGTTGCATCGCTTTGGCCGCATAATCGAGCGCGGCACCAAACGCGAATATGGCAGCGACTATTCCGATCTCGTCAATGCGCTTCGCCGCGCGCTTCCCCCGGAGGTGCGCTCTGTCATAGGCAGGGTTGAAACCATGGAGACCAGTGCCGACAGGCAGATTGCAGTGCTTTCTGACGGGCGAACATTCAATGCACGCCTGCTTGTTGTGGCAACGGGCCTTGGCGATGCCGTCCGCAAAAAACTGGGCGTCGAGCGGGAAATCATCAGCCCGCAGCATTCACTTTGCTGTGGTTTTGACCTTGAGAAACCACGCGGAGATTTTCCGTTTCCCTCCTTGGTCTGGAACGGCGAACGTTTCAATGATCGCGTATCCTATCTGACCCTGTTTCCGATTGAGGATAAGATTCGTGCCAACTTCTTCGTCTACCGGAACTCCTCCGAAGAATGGACGCGGTCGTTTCGCGATCATCCCGAACAGAGCATGCGTGAATTGATGCCTGACCTTGAGAGTATGTTCGGCGAAATCAAGGTGACGGGCCCGGTTATCGCGCGGCCCATCGATCTTGTGAAGGTCCATAACCACGAACGTGACGGCATGGTCCTCATTGGCGATGCCTTTTGCGTTGTCTGCCCCATAACAGGCACAGGGATCGACAAGGCGCTCACCGATGTCGACCGCCTGTGCAATACCTATATTCCACGCTGGTTTGAAAGCCCTGGCATGCCCGCAGCGAAAATCCGCGCGTTCTATGCTGATCCCGTAAAAACGGCGCGGGATGAATCAGCGATGAAGATGAGCCTCAATTCAAAGAGTATCAAAACCGAGACCGGCCTTTACTGGAAGTTGCGCCGACTGCGCAGCAACACGCTCGGCCGCGCGCGTTATGCCGTTCGCGGCGCGCTCAAACGGCTGAAATCTCCGGCATAGAGTTGTGGCACGCGGTCATGGCCACTCGGCGATAACCACGCCTGACAGCATATCCATCTGCATTTCGGGCCGATCAAATGGCGACGCCATTCCCGCAACAGAGCGCGCCAAATGCTCAGGCGCTATCGCACGGGCGTTGATGACACGAACATTTTTCCAGCCATTGGCTTCGAATGCCCTGACATAATCCACAGGCCGCCGCCTGTTCGGCTGCCCCGGAAACGAGAATAGCCGGTAGAGCCCTTCGGAATAACGATAGATATTGTTGGGATCAGCTTCGCGAATCCAGCGCGAATGCGTCTGATAATCGACGATGTGCTCCGCAATGCATCCGCTGCGCGCAACCTTGGACATATTGGCGATGGTTTCTTCAATATCGTCATAGTGTTCGAACGCGGCGCAACTCAGGATAAGGTCATATTTCTTGTGACCGGCCAGTTCGGGAATGTCGAAATTGCGCCCGACACGATAGCTGAACGAATCCGAATCCAGATTACCAGTCAGCTGTTTTGCCCTGATTATGCTTGCCCGGTCTTTCTCATCTTCCGGAAAATGATCGAGCAGCGCCGAAAAATAAGCGCCTGATTCCGTACCGGCGAGTTCAAACACATCGACGGCACGATAGGATTTTGCGCCATACCCCAAAAGAATGGCACCGGTACCAAGGGATGAGCCTGGGCAAAGCTCAAGCACGTCCTTGTCTCTCACATCAAAGCCGGACGGAAAATAGCGTCTCCACGAGGCAACCGTATCGTAGACATATTCGATACGGCCTTCCGTGTCGGAGCGATCAACCTTATTGGGCGTGGTGTAGCCGCGCAGCTTGTTTTTCGCCCATGCGAGACCCAGAAAAACAATTCCGGCCACGTACATGGCCGTGTTGCGGATACTATGTTCCATTCGTCACCTGCTTTATGGCTCACATCCAATCGGGATGCGGGCATCGCATGTATCCTGGCTGTGACATCCTCACACACCAATCCTTTCCAAGGTGTTGACCGATTGCGGCAAGGGCGTGGCACGACACGCTGGCAGGCCCACCAACCCTATAGCGCTGCATTGCCAAGAAATTTTTCTAGACCGCGTGTCGGGATTGACCATAGTGGTTCGTCTTTAGGGAGAAGGAGTGTACCCGCATGCTTTACGCCATACTTTGCTACAATATGGAGGACGTCGTCGGTTCCTGGACAAAGGAAGAAGACGATCTTGTCATGGAACGGCTTGGTGCCGTGCAGGAGAAGCTGGCAAAATTGGGCAAACTCGGCCCCGTCGCCCGCCTGCTGCCAACCACTGCTGCGACAACGCTGCGAAAATCCGGCAGCGAGCCCCTTGTCATCGATGGGCCTTTTGCTGAAACCAAGGAACAGTTTCTCGGCTTCTACGTGGTTGATTGCGCCTCGCTTGATGAAGTGCTCGATATTACGCGCGATCTTTCCGAGGCCAATCCCGGTCAGGGTTCTTATGAAATACGGCCAATCGGGATATTCAGACCCGGATCGAATTTCCAATGACAGACCCATCGTGGATAGACGCGGCACTAACGGCAGCGCGCCCGCAAGCGGTGGGCGCACTGCTCCGCTATTTTCGCAATCTTGATGTAGCGGAAGAAGCGTTTCAGGAGGCGTGCTTGCGCGCGCTCAAGAACTGGCCAAAAAATGGTCCGCCGCGTGATCCCACAGCCTGGTTGATCTTTGTCGGTCGCAACAGTGCAATCGACACGGTTCGCCGCCAGACCAAACAGCAGCCGCTACCACCTGAAGAAGTGCTGTCCGATCTTGAAGATGCCGAATCAACGATCGTCGAAAAGATCGACAGTGCTGATTATCGTGACGATATTCTGCGCCTGCTGTTCATTTGCTGCCATCCTGATCTTCCGGCTACCCAGCAAATCGCATTGGCATTGCGGATTGTTTCGGGTCTTTCAGTCAAGCAGATCGCCCGGGCGTTTCTCGTCGGAGAAAGCGCCATGGAGCAACGCATCACCCGTGCCAAGGGCCGCGTTTCATCCGGCGAGATTCCGTTCGAAACACCTGACGCATTTGAGCGAGCTGAGCGGCTCGCAGCCGTCGGTGCCATGGTCTATCTGATCTTCAACGAGGGTTATTCCGCCGGCAGTAGCGAAGTGGAGGCACGCTTTCCACTCTGCGACGAGGCCATAGGGCTGGCACGGCTGCTCCTGCGCATTTTCCCAACCGAGCCTGAAATCATGGGCCTGACGGCATTGCTCCTGTTGCAACATGCCCGTGCAAAAGCCCGTTTTGATGGGCAAGGCGCGGTCGTTCTTCTGGATAATCAGGACCGCAAGCTGTGGAACCAGACAATGATTGCCGAAGGGCTTGCCCTGATCGACAAGGCCATGCGCCACCGCCAACCCGGTCCCTATCTCATTCAGGCGGCAATTGCGGCGCTTCATGCGCGGGCAAAGCGTCCTGAGGATACGGATTGGCTGGAGATCGACCTGCTCTACGCCGCGCTTGAGCAGATTACGCCTTCGCCTGTCATCACGCTTAACCGCTCCATCGCGGTGGCAAAAGTGCGCGGTCCCGAAGAGGCACTTATTCTCATCGAGCCTCTGGAAGACCGCCTTTCCGGATATTTTCACTTCTTCGGCGTCAAGGGTGGACTGCTGATGCAGCTTGGCCGCAAGCAGGAAGCGCGGGTGGCTTTCGACCGGGCGATAGCTCTTGCCAATACACCCGCCGAAGCCGCTCACATTCGCATGCACCTTGACCGTCTGAGCCAGAACTGAATCAAAAAACACAAAAATTCGATGCAATGTCGGATTCGTCGGTTGCCGTTCGTCCTTGGATCAGGAAACACCAACACTGGAGAACATCATGACTTCCGTCACCGAAACAAGCCAGATTACAGACCGCGACCTCGTTTTGACCCGCATCATCGATGCTCCGCGCAAGAACATTTTCCGGGCATGGACCGAGGTTGATCTTCTGAAGCAATGGTTTGCACCGCTGCCATACACCACGCCACATGCCGAGCTTGACGTGCGCGCGGGCGGCGCCAGTGTCGTTGTCATGCGGGGTCCCGACGGCACCGAATTTCCGAACCATGGCATCTATCTTGAAGTCGTCAAGAACGAGAAGATCGTCTTTACCGATGCCTATACGAAAGGCTGGGTGCCGACAGAAAAGCCGTTCATGACCGGCATCATTACACTGGAAGATCTCGGCGGCGGCAAAACAAAATATACGGCTCTTGTCCGCCATTGGACCGTGGCTGACCGCGAAGCCCACGAAAAGATGGGCTTCCACGAAGGCTGGGGCATTTGCACCGATCAGCTTGCCGCTTTGGCCGCTAAACTCTGATTCGGCTGGCCAATTCCTGCCAACAAAAAAGCCATCCTGAAACAGGATGGCTTTTTGCTGCATTGCTGGAAGGGATCAGGCGTGTCCCAGTTCCTCCGGGTTCCGTCGCCGGTAGCGGATCGATGACCAGAGCGAGAAGATGATCAGGGCAGCGCCGATAAGGCCGGTAATGACCTCCGGGATATGGAACAGTGTCTGGCAATACATGATCACCGCCAGAACGAGGATTGCGTAAAACGCTCCGTGTTCGAGATAGCGATATTGTCCCAGTGTTTCCTTTTCCACCAGCATGATGGTGAGAGCACGGACATAAAACGCACCGATACCAAGACCAATTGCAATCACAAACAGATTGGTCGAAAGCGCGAATGCACCGATGACGCCATCGAATGAAAAGCTTGCATCGAGCACTTCCAGATAAAGGAATGCGCCAAGGCCGCCCTTGTGGACAGTGTCCATCTGCTCCTGCGTTGCGTCGAGAACCGCACCAAGCCCTTCAACCAGAAGGAATGTCAGCAGACCATAAATTGCCGATGTCAGAAATGTTACGGACTCGGCACCCTCAAGCTGTCTGGAAAAGAAGATAATCAGCGCCAGAACCACGCCGACTTCAATGCCTTGAATCGAGGCAAAGCGCGAAGCGCGGCTTTCGATGATGCGAATCCAGTGTACATCCTTCTCGTGATCAAAGAAGAATTTGAGACCAACCATCAAAAGGAACGTGCCGCCAAAAGCAGAAATGCCGACATGGGCGTCCTGCATGATCCGCGCATATTCTTCCGGATTCGAGATCGCAAGCTTCAATGCAGAAATGGGATCAATCCATGCGGCAATGGCCACGATGGCCAGCGGAAAGATGATCCGCATGCCGAAAACGGCAACAATAATGCCCCATGTCAAAAAGCGGCGCTGCCAGACCGGCGTCATATCGCGAAGGATCTTGGCGTTCACAATCGCATTGTCGAAAGACAGCGAAATTTCAAGAATACCCAGAACCGCACAGATAAAGAGGACTGATAGCATTCCCTCGATCGTGCCCGAATAGATAAAACCTATCCATGCACCGAGTGCCAGTCCGGCCACAGTAAAGAGAAACGGCCAAGTAAAATATCGATAAGTTGCCATACTTAATTCCTGCTAGAGTCTCCCAGATTGCTGTCAGCGCGGGAAATCAAAACGGCTTTACGAACAAAACGATGTACCGTTTGAATAGGAATTCCCGCCCAATAGCAATCACCCACAACCCTTAGACTGTATAATCCTGTCTCTATCCTGTCGTGCTGCGGATTGGACTATCAAACGGCGGGTTTGCGGGTGGAATAGATCACAACCGGCAAAGCAGAGCGCCATGCGTCGAATGAACCAAGCGGCTGCGCCTGCGCAACGGCAATCTTTGTCAGGTCTCCGCCAAACCTGTCGCGCCAGTCAAGCAAAGCCATTTCGCTTTGTATGGTCACGGCATTGGCCACAAGCCGTCCGCCCGGTTTCAGTGCGTTCCAGCAGGCTTCCATAACGCCGTCATTGGTCACACCGCCGCCAATGAAAATGGCATCTGGACTTTCGAGGTCGTTGAGTGCCGACGGCGCCTCCCCCCGGATGAGCTTCAAGTCTGGAACACCGAGCGCCCGGGCATTGCGCTCGATGATCTCCTGCCGCTTCGCATTGGCCTCCACCGCAATTGTACGGCAGGAAGGATGAGCCCGCATCCATTCGATTCCGATGGAACCGCATCCGGCGCCCACATCCCAGAGCAATTCACCCGGAAGCGGTCCGAGCCGCGCCAATGTCACCGCCCTGATATCCCGCTTGGTCAATTGGCCATCATTCTCGAAGGCTTCATCGGGCAGGCCCGAAAGTGTGGAATAGGCTCGCGCCTCGACGGCCGCTGGTCCGCAATCCACCGCAATGATGTTGAGATCGGCGCTCCGGGGATGGCTCCAATCCGCGGCCAGCCCGTCGACGCGATGTTCCGCCTCGCCGCCCAGATGTTCCAGTACCGTAAGCCGAGCCGAACCGAAGCCGCTCTCCATCAGCATCCGTGCTACCTGAACAGGCGTGCCGCCATCATTGCTGAGGATCAGCAGTCTTGCCCCCGGCGTGAAGGATTTGAACAGCGTTTCCACCGGACGCCCATGCACGCTGAGCAGATGCACATGCTGTATTGGCCAGCCCATAGCAGCGGCAGCAAGCGAGAAGGATGCCGGCGCAGGCAATATTCGCATCTCGCCCCGATCAAAGAACCGGGTCAGGGTTGCGCCCATGCCAAAATGCATCGGATCGCCGCTGGCCAGCACCACGACATTTGTGCCGCGCAATGCTTTGAGGGTCGGATAAACATCCGAGAATGGCGTTGGCCATGCAATCTGCTTGGCCGTCACCGTACCAGGCAGGAATTCAAGGTGCCGCTTGCCGCCGAAGATTGTTGCCGCTTGACCCAGCGCATCACGGGCATTGGCACCAAGCCCGCTATAGCCATCCTCACCAATCCCGATAATTGTCAGCCAAGGCGTCATTTTGAATCCCATTGCTTGCTGGGCTATGCATGCCCGAAAGCATCTGACGGGTCAACGAAGCTGGCAGGAGTGGCAAGTTGCAATTTCAGATCATATTTCTTCCCTCACCACCGCCCATCCTGTAAAACCCTGATGCAATGAGCCAGTTAAGCACCATAATCGCTGCAACAAGCGGGATCGAGGACCGGCGATCCGCCTGCCCCGGATTGTTTCGCATGGCCAAAGCGCTCGACGGTTCGATATGCCGAATTAAACTGACTTTTGGTAACTTGAGCGCCGAACAGGCGCACCGCATTGCCGATGCATCGCGTCAGTTCGGCAATGGTGTTATCGAAATCACCAACCGTGCCAATCTGCAAATTCGCGGCGTGCGACCGGATACGGAAAACCCGTTGATTGCAGCCCTGCTTGCCGCAGGGCTTGGACCGCTGACTGACCGGGGCGATGATGTCCGCAATGTCATGATCAGCCCGATTGCAGGTGTTCTACCCCGCAAGGTCGATGTCAGGCCCCTCGCATCGCAATTGCTTGAAACCCTGCAGACCAGCCCTGCTTATCAAACCCTGTCGCCGAAATTTTCTATTTTTGTCGATGGCGGCGAAAGCGTCGCCATGGTGGAACATCCGCATGACATCTGGCTGAGCGCACTGGACGCAAATAGCGACAATCCACGTTTTGCCTTTGGGGTGGCGGGCACGCCGCCAACGCAAATGGATGATATCGCCGCCCTTGGTATTGTTGGTTCATCGCAGGCCTTCGATCTCGTCACGGCAATGCTCGATCTCTTTATCCAGTGGAATGCGATAAACCCGGCAGCGTCGCGCCTGCGCCATATGATTGCTGCCATTGGAACCGATGCATTTGTCACCGATCTGGAAAAGCGCGTGAATTTCCCGGTTCGCAATGACAATGCCGGCAAATGGCGCAGAACCTTACCCCGCTCGTATGGTCATCTCGGCCTTTTGCCGGAACGAAGCGATGCTTTCCGTCTTATCGGGGCTATGCCGCCATTGGGTCGGCTTTCCCCGGACAAACTGGATGCCTTGGCGCGGCTGGCTGAAAAAGCCAGCAAAGGCAAGCTGCGGGTAACGCCTTGGCAAAGCGTACTTCTGCTCGACATACCCGAAGCCGCAACCGCACATAGTTTGCGAGAGCTTGAAGCGCTTGATTTCGCCACACAACCCGACAATCCGCGCGCAACCATGATCAGCTGTTCAGGTTCGGCGGGCTGTGGATCGGCGCTGGCGGCAACCCAATCTGATGGTTTGAAGCTCGGCACTTTGTTGCAGGGCAAAGCGGCAAATCTCGCGGTGCATCTGACCGGCTGCACCAAATCCTGCGCCTCGCCTTCGGCCAAACCTGTCACGCTCGTTGCAACCGAACCGGGGTATTACGACATATTTCTGCGTGCGACCAATGGACCGTCGCGTTTTGGCAAGCTATTGGCTGCACATGTAACTATCGAGGAAGCTGCCGACTGTATCGGCAATCTTCCGCCCAATTCCGGCTCTGGGGGGCCAACGCATGTTTGATTATATCCGCGACGGTCAGGCGATCTATGATCGCTCCTTCGCCATTATCCGCTCCGAGGCTGACCTCACCCGCATTCCCGCCGATCTGGAAAAACTCGCCGTGCGTGTCGCCCATGCCTGCGGCATGGTGGATGTGATCGAAGATCTGGCTTTTTCCGCTGGTGCCGGAACGGCAGGAGTAGCCGCACTGGCAAAAGGCGCACCAATTCTCTGCGATGCGCGCATGGTGCTCGAAGGTGTTACGCGCGCCCGGCTACCTGCCAATAATGATGTCATATGCACCCTCTCCGATCCCTCGGTCGTTGGCTTGGCCCGCGAGATGGGTAATACCCGCTCGGCCGCAGCACTGGAATTATGGCGTCCACATCTTGCCGGAGCTGTTGTCGCTTTTGGCAATGCACCGACTGCCCTGTTTCGCCTTCTCGAAATGCTGGATGAAGGCGCTCCAAAACCGGCATTGATCCTCGGCTTCCCGGTGGGATTTGTCGGCGCCATGGAATCAAAAGCGGCGCTTGCTGAAAACAGTCACGGTGTTCCCTTCGTGGTTGTGCATGGCAGGCGGGGCGGCAGCGCAATGGCCGCCGCTGCAATCAATGCACTCGCTTCGGAGAAAGAATAATGCCGCAGCCAGGCCGGCTCTTTGGACTGGGCGTTGGTCCCGGCGATCCCGAACTCATCACCCTCAAGGCACTGCGCCTGTTACAGGCCGCGCCAGTCGTTGCCTATCATGCAGCCAAGGGTAAGAAGGGCAATGCATTGACCATTGTTGAGACCTATCTCAACGAAAACCAGTTGCTTGTTCCGCTTATCTATCCGGTGACGACGGAAAAGCTGCCCGCCCATATGAATTACGAAGCCATTGTCAGCGATTTCTACGGCGAGATCACCGGCGTGCTGCGAGGCTATCTGGATGCGGGCAAAGACGTCGCTGTCATCGCCGAGGGTGATCCGTTCTTCTACGGCTCCTTCATGTATATTCATGATCGGCTGGCCGAGGATTATGAAACGGAAGTGGTCCCGGGCGTGTGTTCGATCCTTGGCGGTGCAGCTGTGCTTGGCGCTCCGCTGGTTTATCGCAATCAGACGCTGACAGTTCTTTCCGGCGTGCTTCCTGCCAATGAGCTGAAAACGCGGCTTGCCGCAACGGAAGCGGCTGCCATCATGAAGCTCGGTAAAAACCTCGCCAAGGTGCGCGATGTCATTGCCGAACTCGGTCTGATGGACCGCGCCCTTTATGTCGAGCGCGCCACCATGGACGCGCAGCGCATTGTTCCCCTTCGTGATGTCGACCCAGATACCTCACCCTATTTCTCGCTGATTCTGGTGCCCGGCGAGAGATGGCAGGGCGGCGGCGAATGACACAGCTTGTGCTGATGGTCCTGAGCGCACAGGGCATGGAAACGGCCTTGCGGATCAAGGCTGCCTATCCCGGTGCTGCCATTTACGGGCTTGAAGGCCGCGTTAACGGCGCGGATCAGATTTACAGCAACTTTGGTGAAACGCTGCGCGAACATTATCGCAATGGCCATGCGATTGCCGCTCTGTGTTCTGCCGGGATTACCATCCGGGCATTGGCACCAATTCTTGAAAACAAGGGCGCAGAGCCGCCTGTGCTTGCGATCGCCGATGATGGCAGTGCCGTCGTGCCGCTTCTGGGCGGGACAACCGGCGTCAATGTATTGGCGCGGCAGCTATCGACAATTCTTGACGTCTCTCCTGCCATCACCACATCAGGGGAATTGCGGTTCGGCACCTGCCTGCTTAACCCACCTGCGGAATTTCATCTGAAAAACCCTGAGGATGGCAAGCGTTTCATTGCTGATCTGCTTGCTGGCAAGACAGTGCGCATTGATGGGCCAGCGCCGTGGCTGGAAGAGGCACGCCTGCCGGTTGATGAAAATGGCGCGATGCATATCCGCGTCACGCCCTTTGATGTTCTGCCGCAGAAAAGCGAGTTGGTCTTTCATCCGAAGGTCGCTGTCATTGGTGTGGCCGGAAATACCAGCGCCGATGATCTCAAGGCTGCTCTTGCTAGAGCTGGCATTGCTCTTGCCTCGGTCGTGTGTCTTGCCATTTCTGAAGAGGACAGTGCAAAGGCGTCGTTCCACCTGACAGCAGCAGAGCTTGATCTGCCACTGCGTATCCTTGCGGCAAAAGAAAACGATGCCACTGATATCGTATCGGCCTTCATCAAAGAGCCCGTCAGCCTGAGCGGCAATGGAAACCTGGCTATCGCCATCGCAGCTACCCCTGCGGATGTGACACTGGCCGGGCATCGCCGTGGCCGTCTTGCGGTTATCGGTCTTGGGCCGGGTGATCCGGATTTCATGATACCGGCGGTCAAACAGGAACTGCAACGCGCCGAAGACATCCTTGGCTACGAAACCTATGTGCGCATGGCCGGAACGTTCCGATCAGATCAGATCATCCATATGACCGATAATCGCGAGGAAATGCAGCGCGCCCGTCATGCCTTCGAACTTGCCGCTTCTGGCCGGTCTGTGGTGATGATTTCCTCCGGCGACCCCGGCGTGTTTGCCATGGCCGCCGCTGTGGTCGAAGCACTGCATGAATCGGATAATCCCGCATGGCACGGCGTTGATCTGCAGATTCTTCCCGGTGTTTCCGCAGCACTCGCCGCCGCCAGCCGCAGCGGCGCACCGCTCGGCCATGATTTCTGTATCCTGTCGCTATCAGACAATCTGAAACCATGGGATATTATCGAAAAGCGTATTGCGCTGGCTGCCGAGGCGGATTTTGCCATGGCCTTTTACAATCCGATTTCCAAACCCCGTCCGTGGCAATTGCCCCGCGCCATCGAAATATTGCGCCAGCACCGCGGACCGGAAACACCCATCGTACTTGGCCGGGATATTGGCCGCCCGGCGGAAACGTTGCGTGTCATCACACTTGATGACCTGACCGCCGAACAGGTTGATATGCGCACGGTCATCCTCGTCGGCTCATCGCTGACCCAGAGCTTTGATCGCACAGATGGCGGCAAATGGGTCTACACACCACGCTGGTACGGCACAAAGCCAGCTCACTAGGTGAAATCTCATCATTCTGTGACGAAAGATCATTTGACCGGACAGGAGAATGCCGGAAAAAGGACTGAGCGCTTCGCATTTGTATCGACGCGCTCAAGCAGTCGTCATTATGATCCCCGCCAATTATTCGCATCCCGGGAGCCTCACATGCCAAACAAGAACTACGTCCTCACCCTCTCATGCGAAGACAAGCCGGGGATTGTGGCATCGGTGACAACGGAGCTTGCGGCACTTGATGCCAATATTGCCGAGAGCAACCAGTTCTGGGATCGCCAGACCAACCGCTTCTTCATGCGCATTGCCTTTGCTGCTTCAGAAGCCACCTCCAAGGATGATGTCGAGCGGGCGCTGAAACCTGCCGTCGAGCGTTTCGGCATGAAGACAACCCTTGTTGATCAGGCCAAGAAGCCAAAGATCATCATTATGGTATCAAAATTCGACCATGCACTGCTGCACCTGATTTACCAGATCAAGGTTGGCTGGCTTGATGCGGAAGTGGCCGCCATCGTCTCCAACCATGAGGACAGCCGCCGCTTTGCCGAGCATGAGGGTATCCCCTACCATGTCCTGCCCGTTTCCAAGGACAACAAGAAGGAGCAGGAAGAAGCGCTTCTGAAGATCGTCAAGGACACCGGCGCTGATCTGGTCATTCTTGCCCGCTATATGCAGGTGCTGTCAGACAACATCTCCAAGCGCCTCTTTGGCAAGGTGATCAACATCCACCACTCCTTCCTGCCAAGCTTCAAGGGAGCCAAGCCCTATCATCAGGCCTTCGAGCGCGGCGTGAAGCTGATCGGTGCGACGGCACACTATGTCACCCCTGATCTGGATGAAGGTCCGATCATCGAGCAGGAGACCGAGCGGGTCAGCCACGCCATGAGCGCCGAGGACTTTGTTGCCACCGGCCGCGATATTGAAAGCCGGGTGCTGGCACGGGCGGTCAAGAAACATCTTGAATCCCGTGTCATGCTCAATGGCCATAAGACGGTGGTGTTCGGCTAAATCCCAAATCGGGCTTGCCGAATCTTCTCGACAAGCCCAGCTGCCCTTTAGGGTTTTTCTGCGAAATACGTTTCCAGATTGGTGACAACACGGTCCGCCATGGCCCGGCGTGTTTCTTCCGTGGCGCTGCCCATATGCGGTTGCAATATCACATTGTCGAGCGTGAACAGGGCTTCCGGCACATTGGGCTCATCGGCGAATACATCGAGCCCGGCACGGCCAAGTTCACCCGATTGCAGCAGCTCCACCAGCGCCACCTCATCCACCACCGTACCCCGCGCCACATTGATGAATGTTCCGTCAGGTCCGAGCGCCGTCAGTACCTCGCGCGAAATGACCCCTTGCGTTGCATCACCACCCGGCAGAATGGCGACCAGCGCCGCACTGTCCCGCGCAAGATCAACAAGATTGCCATAATAGGTATAAGGCGCATCGGGCTTTTTGTTGCGTGTGTGGTAGGCAACATCGCAGCCAAAAGCCAAAAGCTTTTCAGCGATCACGCTGCCGATACGTCCCAGCCCGACAAGCCCAACGCGCTTGCCTTCAATACCCAGAGCCAATGGTGCGTTCTCGCCCTTCGCCCAGCGTCCTTCGCGTACAAAGCGGTCATTTTTCACCAGATCACGCGTTGAGGCCAGAAGCAGCAACAGTGCCATATTTGCCGTGTCTTCGTTCAGGACGTCAGGTGTATTGGCTACCTTGATACCCTTCGTGTTGGCATAGGCCACATCGAGCGAATCCGTACCGACGCCAAAGGACGAAATGATTTCGACCGCAGGCAGGAGATCAATCATATCAGCCGTAATGCCGGTAAAAGTGCTTGTCACCGCAGCGCGGAAACGACCGGCATTCTCCTGAAGAAACCGTAACGCGTCCTTTTCCTCATAGAGTTTTTCGACCGCATATCTTTTCTCCAGTTCAGCCAGCAAATAGGGCATGAGACGGCCGAGCACGAGAACCGGTTGTTTGGTCATGAATGGGTATCCTTTGGAAATGACACGGGTAGGAACCCGATCATAATCAGACTGCCGGGCTTATGCCAAATGTTCGATTTAAATTTACCTGTAAAATAAATAATCGTATATGACTTTTGATGCACATTCATACAATTCTAGTGATTGTCGCTCGATCATTGCTATTGTTAAAAACAAGAACAGAAACCTCCGGACGGAACCGATGACCAATCCTATTGAAATTGCCGATCTGAAAAGGCTCGCCCAGCGCCGCGTACCAAAAATGTTCTTCGATTACGCGGATTCAGGTGCCTGGACGGAGAGTACCTACCGCGCCAATGAGGAGGATTTCCGTAAGATCCAGCTGCGCCAGCGCGTCGCCGTGGATATGACCGACCGGACGCTGCAAAGCACCATGGCCGGACAGACCGTCTCCATGCCTGTTGCTCTCGCTCCGACAGGTCTGACGGGCATGCAGCATGCGGATGGCGAAATGCTGGCGGCACAGGCAGCCGAAGAATTCGGCGTTCCCTTCACCCTGTCCACCATGAGTATCTGCTCGATTGAGGATGTCGCCTCGGTGACGAAGAAGCCTTTCTGGTTCCAGCTCTATGTGATGCGCGACCGGGATTTCATCTATAATCTCATCGACCGCGCCAAGGCTGCAAAATGCTCGGCCCTTGTGCTGACCCTTGATCTGCAAATTCTTGGCCAGCGCCACAAGGATGTGCGCAATGGTCTGTCCGCTCCACCCAAATTCACCGCCAGACACATCTGGCAAATGGCAACACGCCCGCAATGGTGCCTTGGCATGCTCAAAACCGAGCGCCGTACATTCCGGAACATTGTCGGCCACGCCAAGGGTGTTGGCGACCTGTCCTCGCTCGGCACATGGACGGACGAACAATTTGACCCGCGCTTGTCCTGGAACGATGTCGCCTGGATCAAGGAGCGTTGGGGCGGCAAGCTGATCCTCAAGGGTATTCTTGACGTTGAAGACGCCCGCATGGCGGTTTCAACCGGTGCAGATGCAATCATCGTGTCCAACCATGGCGGCCGCCAGCTGGATGGCGCGCCCTCCTCAATCTCCGTTCTCGCCGATATTGTCGATGCGGTTGGCGACAAGATCGAAGTGCTGTTTGATGGCGGCATCCGTTCGGGACAGGATGTGCTCAAAGCACTTGCCATCGGCGCCAAGGGCACCTTTATCGGCCGCGCATTCCTTTATGGGCTTGGTGCCGGCGGCAAACAGGGCGTCACGCAGGCGCTGGAGATTATCCGCAAGGAGCTGGATGTTACCATGGCGCTGTGCGGCGAGCGTGACGTCAAGAATCTCGACCGCAATAATCTCTACAAGAGCGGCCTTGAAACCAAGCCTCGCGTGGCCGCAGCAAAGAAAAAGCGCGCTTGATCAGACAAGCCATGCCCCGAACCCGTTGTCGGTTCGGGGCGCGGCTCCCCACCCAATTGCTTGATTTTATGTTCGCCTGACCATTTGAAATTATGATTCACCTACTGGTGTTTCGGCCGTTTCCGGTCGATCGTCATTCCATTTTCTTGGTAATTGGAACAAGTTTGTCACGCGGGACAAATTTGGGCGGATCAACGTGCCAGGTTCTTTTCTTCCACATGCTCCGGTCTTCAAGCCGTTTTCCATTGAACATGTAAAGCGACTTGTGGGTATAAAGCACCTGCGGCGTCTTCGGACCCCAGATATAATCATGTTCGGTTACGTCGGTAACGAGGGTTACGTTTCCGTAAGGCTCGCGATTATTGTAACTGGTTTCGTGGATCTCGATGAGGACCCAATCCTTTGGGACCATCGCATACTTCTTCTGTACGGGAAGCTTATGGTCCATGATGGCGTCAGCAAGATCAGCCCATTTACTTCCTTGCAGTTCGAACCCTTTCTCCTCAACAGAAGGATTGCCGGCTCGTGCGTAAACAACACGCCGTATCATCGCGGGTGCAGCATTCGCAGATGGTTTGGCAAGAGGTGGCGGCGTAATTTTTGTCCATGCAGAGACTTCTACTGCCCGATAAAACGCATCTTCAGTACCGTCCGCCACGCCGGATGCCGCGGCTACAGATTCGCCCTGGCCGTACACAGCCTCCCCGACGCGCGCACGAACAACTCCCTTTGTTGCAGCTTTCAAATAGTCATAGGTTGCGTAGGCTCTATCGGTCGAAAGCTTGGAATTGAAATCAGTTCCCCCGCTTCGGCTTGCCAGTCCCGCGATTGAAACGCTGCCACCGGCTTTCAAAATCGGGACGATTTTTTGATCCAGCGCTGTTTTGTGCGTGTCCGTCAGAACTGATGAGCTAATGGCAAAGCCAGTTAAACGAATCTGCGCGCGTTCCACCGTCGAATAATCGTGTATCGCACCTTTGATCGGCGAACCAACATTGGGCATGATTTCCTCGCGAGCTGGGTTCAAACGACACCCGATCTTGCGTGGTTAGCGATCAATACGAAACGAAAAATATTCACTAGTGAATTGATTGGTACGCCCAAGGGGAATCGAACCCCTGTTTGCGCCGTGAGAGGGCGCCGTCCTGACCGCTAGACGATGGGCGCGCAGTCGATTGGGCGGGTATAATCAAGCAAATCAAAAAGCGCAATGACCAATTGATAGAGATTGATCATCGCACCTTCATCGATGCCTTAATTGGCGGCTTCCGAAATGCGCGCAACCACGCGCTTGGTGGCCACATCATAGACGAGAATCTGCCGTGTACCGTTGGCCAGCCTTGTTTCCAGCGACAGCATAGACCCCGAAAGATTATGCGACAGAACCCGAGTGCCCGGATCTAGCGTGATAGCTTCCCCCACCAGCGCATCGCCAATCGGCTGCCCCGGCGCAGGAGCGGCGATAGCCGTTTGCTTGGCTGTTCCACCCACCGGCTGGTTAATCTTGTAGACAATGGCTGCAAGCACCGCCATAAGACCAATCACCATAATGCCGATGGAAACAGCCAGAAGCCGGATCATCTTGCGGCGCACCCGTTCCATTGCAGGATCGAGCGGCTGCTCTTCCGTTTCTGTATCAGCATTGATATTGGCCATGTATGGCATTCTCCGAGGTTTCGAAACCAAGCCTCTGTAACGAAGGGACGCGGTCTTTGAAAGAGCTAATTACCGATAGTGAGGCAACGGGCAAGCGTCTTGACGCTTGGCTTTCAGCGCAACTCGCACCGGATTTGTCCCGCAACCGCATTCAGGTGCTCATTGCCGATGGTCAGGTGACGGTCGATGGCAAGGTTGTGCGCGAGACAAAACACAAGCTGCGCGAAGGTATTACCATCACCGTTGAGATACCCGAACCGGAAGACGCAACGCCCGCGGGCGAAGATATCGCGCTTGATATTCTCTATGAAGATGCGGACCTCATCGTCATAAACAAGCCAGCAGGTCTTGTGGTTCACCCCGGCAACGGCAACTGGACCGGCACCCTCGTCAACGCGCTGATCTATCATTGCGGTGATACGCTTTCCGGCGTTGGCGGCGTGAAGCGGCCCGGCATCGTTCATCGCCTTGATAAGGAAACCAGCGGCGTCATGGTCGTGGCCAAGAATGACCTTGCCCACCGCCATCTGAGCGCCCAGTTTGCCGATCACGGCCGCACCGGCGATCTGGAGCGGGCCTATCTGGCACTTGTCTGGGGCACACCGGACCGCAAGACCGGCACCATTGACGCGCCGCTCGGCCGTTCGCATCGCGACCGCACCAAACAGGCCGTCGTGCATGAAGAGCGCGATGATGCGCGCCACGCGGTCACGCATTTCGACGTGCAGGAACGCTTTGGCGCCAAAGAGGATTCGACGGCAGTTGCCTCCCTCATTGAATGCCGTCTGGAGACGGGCCGCACCCACCAGATTCGCGTGCATATGGCGCATATCGGCCACCCCCTGCTTGGCGATGTGGAATATGGCGGTGCCTATAAGACCAAGGCCAACAAGCTGGCAGAACCGCTGCAAAGCGTCGTCAAGGGTTTTTCAAGGCAGGCGCTGCATGCGCAGGTTTTGGCTTTCGAACATCCATCCACCGGCGAAATCATGCGATTTGAAGTCGGCGCCCCTGATGATATGGCTGAATTGCTCGAGGCATTCCGCACCACTCCCCTCTAGGCCAGCGCACACAGAAAAAATCAAAAAGACTTGCGAAACTTTATTTCATACCGTACGTTATAGAACGCAGGCGGAAATCCTGACTCTATTGTTCACATTTATGTGACAAAATGTTTCGGTTCTTAATGCATCGTGTTTTTGACAAAATGCTACCTATATATGGATAGCATTAATCCGGTCGTGCCGCGCAATGCGGGCGGCCGGTTGCTGCGAACCCGCCGGTAATGGGGGTTCATTTCACAATGAGGAGGGGTGCTCAGTGGCCCAAAATCTTCCAAGTATTGTAGCTGGTGACGGTGGTTTGACCCGTTACCTCGAAGAGATTCGCCGTTTTCCCATGCTCGAACCGCAGGAAGAGTACATGCTCGCCAAGCGGTATCTGGAGCATGCCGATCCGAAAGCGGCTCATAGACTAGTGACCAGCCATCTACGGCTCGTCGCCAAGATTGCCATGGGTTATCGCGGTTACGGCCTGCCGATTGGCGAAGTTATTTCCGAAGGCAATGTCGGCCTGATGCAGGCGGTCAAACGCTTTGAGCCGGAACGCGGCTTCCGTTTGGCAACCTATGCCATGTGGTGGATCAAGGCCTCGATTCAGGAATATGTCCTGCGGTCGTGGAGCCTTGTGAAAATGGGCACGACAGCCAACCAGAAGCGCCTGTTCTTCAACCTGCGCAAGGTGAAGAGCAAGATTCAGGCGCTTGATGATGGCGACCTTAACCCTGAACAGGTCAAGGAAATCGCAACACGCCTCAGCGTATCCGAGGACGAGGTCGTATCGATGAACCGCCGGCTTTCCGGCGATGCGTCGCTCAATGCTCCAATCCGCTCCGCCGACGGCGAAGCTGGCGGCGACTGGCAGGATTGGCTTGTTGATGACCACGACAGCGCCGAGGAAATGCTGATTGAACAGGATGAACTGGAGAACCGGCGCGAAATGCTCACCGGAGCCATGTCATCGCTCAATGATCGTGAACGGCGCATTTTCCAGGCCCGCCGTCTGGCTGATGATCCGATAACGCTCGAAGATTTGTCGACCGAATTCGGCATCAGCCGGGAACGTGTGCGCCAGATCGAAGTACGTGCCTTTGAAAAGGTGCAGGACGCGGTGAAAGCCGCTGCCATCAAACAGCAGAAGGCGCTCGTCTCGACAGGTTCCGACGCCCGCTAAACGCTGCCCCACGACGAACATAAAGGCTCCGGATTTCCGGGGCTTTTTTGTTTCAATACTTACCGATTCGGCGATGTCACGCAGATATCGACGCAGTAAAAGCGTAGATAATATTGACAAAAATACCGAGTAGAATCAGCCTGACGGCAAACGAGTCACCACAGGCAGTTTTCCATGTTCACCCTTATACCCGCGACTGTAGAGGATTTTGACCGGCTCCTGCAATTACGCCTTCGTTGTATGCGCGAAAGTCTGGAACGCATTGGCCGCTTCGATGAATGGCGTGCCTATGACCGTTTTCGCAACTCCTATCGACCGCATTATACCCGCCTGATTATGACGCCGAATGGGCGCATGGCCGGATGTGTAGCCATGGGTCCGGTTGATGGACATTTGCTGCTTGAGCATTTCTATGTCGAGCCCGAACAGCAGGGCAAAGGTTTAGGCAGCGCCGTTCTGCACCAATTGCTTGGCGAAGCTGACACCGCCAGACTACCCATTCGTTTGAGCGTCCTCCAGCAAAGTGAAGCTGGGCGCTTTTATGCACGGCATGGCTTCAAACAGACGGGCGAGGACGAGTGGGACGTTTATTACGAACGCCAGCCGAAGACGGCACCCATTCGGCAAACGGATGCCATCGCATGAAGATCAGGGCCGCAATTCCTGCCGAAAAGGACCAGATTTGCAACGTGCTCCGTCGTTCGATCGCAGAGCTATGCACTGCCGATCATGCCGGTGATCCTACCCGGCTTGATCCATGGCTCTTCAACAAAACCCCTGAAAATGTGCTGGCATGGATGAACGATCCAACTGCACGCATGCTGGTTGCTGTCGACGGCACAACAATACTCGGTATTGGCTCGGCCAACGCATCCGGCGAAATCACCCTCAATTATGTCTCGCCGGATGCGCGCTTTCGCGGTGTCAGCAAGGCCATATTGGGTGAGCTTGAAAATTACCTGCGAGAGCAGGGAAACAACTTGAGCAAACTGACAAGCACAAGCACCGCCCATGGCTTTTATAAAGCCTGTGGTTACAGGGATAGTGGTCCGGCACAGAAACACCGGCAGATCAACACACAGCCGATGGAAAAACAACTCTGACAATAAAGGCTCCGTTTCCGGAGCCTTTATTGTCATCAGGTGACAGCGATATATTAACCGCCAGCTTTTGCTGCCCAGGATTTCAGGACATCGTCGAAAGCCTTCTCACCGGGCAGACCCTTTTCAAGGGTCAGGAGCGCGCGGCGTCCCGTCTTGTAGGCAATCGGGATATCGATCCACGACTGACGGCGCAGCAGGGACATGTTTGTGTCAACAGCAGTCTTGGCGTCATTCATTGCAATGATGAAGAAATTATCGGCAATCTTGGCCGGGATGCCGACAAGCGGGCTGCCCGGAGCCTGTTCCGTATCCTTCAGCGTCATGCGTGACACGGTGTCGATTGAACCACCGGGGAAGCCATCAGGAACCGTGAAGATCATTTCAACGAGATGGCTTGCTGGCAGCGTCTTGTCACCATTGCGGCGGATGACCATACGCAGCTTGATACCGCGATCCGGAATCGTCACTTCAGCGCGAATTGCCGGTTCCGGTGGCAGATCATTGCCGGGTGATTCCTGCACCACAGACCAGACAACCCCGCCCGCATCCGCAGTACCGGCATCTTGACCGGAGCGCTCCTCATAGAAGAACGCCTTCTGACCAATCGGCAAGGCAGCCGGAGGCTGTGTCTGGCCAGCGGGTGCTGTAGGTTGCTGTGTCTGTCCCTGTGCCGCTGGCGGCTGGGCAGGCTGCTGATCCGGCGTAGAAGCGGCAACCGATGTGCCCTCACCCAGTGATGGTGTATCATTGGCCGGGCCCGGGTTGATTTCCTGACCATCCGGCAACAGACGCTGCGTCAGTTTCGGTTCGGGCTTCGCATCCGATGCGCCCGGTGCCGTAGGCGTTGCCGGTGTCGGCTGGGCCGCCGGTTGTGCAGGCTGTTCCGTCTTTACAGGTGGTGTCGCAGGCTGGTTAGCGGCTGTCTCGGCTGGCTTCGCAGGCGTTTTGTCGCCCCCGCTGGTGAGGCTGGCAAGATAGGTCTTTACCGACGCGGCCCGTGCTGAAATCTGGTCTTTGTAAGTCCAGCCCGCATAGGCTCCGCCTGCGATAATAACCAGCAGGCCAAGCAGGCTCAGCAGCGGCACCAGCGAACGCTTCGGCTTTGGCTGCTTCAGCGGACCGCGTGTGTAAACGCCATAATCACTGGGGCCACGATCGGTTGAATCAAGCTCAGGCTCATTATCAAACTCTTCTTCCGGACCGCGACCAGCTTTCAGATCGCCCCCCGAGAACGATCCGGCAAGCGGACGTTCATCGCGGAAACTCTCTTCCTTGGGCTCGATCGGCTTGGCACCTGTCGAACCATGGGTCGTCAGAAAATCTTCAAGCGCATCGGATTGAGCAAGCGGCTTGGTAAAGGACGGCGCAGGAACCACTGGCGGCGCAGCAACAGGCGCAGGCTTTGGTGCTTCCGGGGCCGGTTCTGGTTTTGCGACAATGGGTGCTGCCACAACAGGCGGCGCCGGAGCAGGAACCGGCGGCGCAACAGGAATGGGTTCGATGACAGGCTTTGGATCTTCCAGAGCAACTGCAAAACCGGACTCGACCTCAATGATCGCATCTTCCAGTGATTGCTTCTGACGGACGGCCACAGCCTCCGGCGCATTCAGCGTCGCAAGCTTCTGCTCAATCGTTGCGCGAGCCTTTGCATACACACGTTGGCGAAGCTCCGGAGTTGGGTCCGCGAGCCCGTCAATTGTCTTTCTCAATACTGCAACGAAATCTGCCATTCACCCAAACCTATGGTTTTGTTGTGAGATTAACCTCGAAACCTGTTTGCGACTCTAATCATGAAACGGGTCGGTAACAAGTATTGTATCGTCACGTTCCGGGCTGGTCGAAAGCAACGCAATCGGCGCACCGATCAGTTCTTCCAGATAACGCGCATATTTTACCGCCTGTGCGGGCAGTTCGCTCCAGCTGCGCGCACCGGCTGTGGTCTCTTTCCAGCCCTCAAGTGTCTCGTAAATCGGCTTCACGCGCGCCTGAGCGCCCTGGCTGGCTGGCAGGTAGTCAATGATCTCGCCATCCAGTTCATAGCTGGTGCAAACCTTGATTTCATCCAGACCGTCAAGAACATCGAGTTTGGTCAAGGCAATACCGCTGATGCCATTATTGGCAACGGCCTGACGCACGAGAACCGCATCGAACCAGCCACAGCGGCGCTTACGGCCGGTGACAACACCAAACTCGTGGCCACGCTGGCCAAGGAACTCGCCAACTTCGTTCTGCTGTTCCGTCGGGAAAGGACCTTCACCCACGCGGGTCGTATAGGCCTTGGTGATACCAAGCACATAATGCAGTGAGCCCGGTCCGATACCGGAACCGGCAGAAGCCTGACCGGCCACAGTGTTGGACGAAGTGACAAAAGGATAAGTGCCATGGTCGATATCAAGCAGCGTGCCCTGCGCGCCTTCAAACAGAATGCGCTCGCCTGCCCGCTTCTTCTGGTCAAGCACGTACCAGACGCGATCCATGAACGGGATGATGTGTGGAGCAGCGTCAAGCAGTTCAGCTAAAATCTTGGAACCATCGACTTCTTCAATGCCAAGACCGCGACGCAGTGGATTGTGATGGGCCAGCAGCCGCTCGATCTTCGCAGGCAGCGTATCGGGATCGGCAAGATCAAGCACATGAATGGCACGGCGGCCAACCTTGTCTTCATAAGCCGGGCCGATGCCGCGACCCGTTGTACCGATCTTGGTGCCGGAATTGGAGGCTTCACGACGGCGATCAAGCTCACCATGGAGGGAGAGGATCAGCGTCGTATTTTCGGCAATCTTCAGCGTTTCAGGGGTGATAACCACGCCCTGCGCTTCGAGTTTCTTCTTTTCGGCAATGAATGCATGCGGGTCGAAAACCACGCCGTTTCCGATGATCGAGAGCTTGCCCTTGCGCACCACGCCCGATGGCAACAACGACAATTTGTAGGTGACACCATCAACAACCAGCGTATGACCGGCATTGTGCCCGCCCTGAAAGCGGACAATGATATCGGCCCGTTCGGAAAGCCAATCGACAATCTTGCCCTTGCCCTCATCACCCCACTGGGAGCCGATCACCACAACATTAGCCATTCAAAACTCCTCGAGTCACAACCTCGTCATGCATTTTTTGCCAAATGCGGTGCTTCTATACAGGCTGGTTCATAAAAGCGCGACAATTCTTTCGGCTGAAGCGTGGTGAATTTGCCATTATCAAACGAATAAACCTATTGTTCTTGCAGTGAAGCAACACTTCCTCCGCCAGTATAAGCAGCAACGCACCATGAACCGTACCGCATACATCTTTTTGCTAATGACTGCTCTTCTGTGGGGCGGCAATGCCGTGGCGGGTAAACTTGCGGTCGGACACATATCGCCGATGCTTTTGACACTGCTGCGCTGGATGCTGGCATTTCTGTTCATCGCTGCAATCAGCACCAGGCAAATCCGCAACGACTGGAAAGTGCTGCGTGCGAACCTCCCCCTTCTCGCGGCTTTGGGGGCTTTTGGCTTCACCTTCTTCAACATGGCTCTCTACAGCGCACTGAACTATACTTCAGCGATCAATGTCACCATCGAGCAGGCAGGCGTGCCCATGGTGATTTTTGTCGCCAATTTCCTGCTCTTTGGCATGGCTGTGCGACCCGGCCAGATAGTGGGCTTCAGCCTGTCGCTTATCGGCGTGGCTATAACTGCGGGCCATGGCAGTTTTCTCAAACTTGCCGAACTAGAGGTCAATGAGGGCGACGCGCTGATGCTTCTCGCCGTGCTGCTTTACAGTGGCTACACGGTGGCTTTGCGCTTTCGCCCGGCCATTCACTGGCAAAGCCTGATGACAGTCATGACATTCTTTGCCTTTATCACCGCCATCCCCTTCACAATCTGGGAATGGCGGGACGGCGCAATGATCGCCCCTGATTTCACCGGTATCATGATTGTGCTTTATACGGCTATTCTGCCCTCGCTTGCCGCGCAGGTACTGTTCATCAAGGGCGTTGAATATATCGGTGCCAACCGTGCAGGCCTGTTCATCAATGCCGTACCCATCTTTGGCACATTTCTGGCGGTCATCCTGCTGGGCGAGGCATTTCATCTGTACCATGCCATCGCTCTGGTGCTGGTTCTCGGCGGAATTGGCATTGCCGAAATCAGCGGGCGCAAGCACGCAGCTGCGTGATCAGATGAGCTTTCGCACCATGAAACAGGCATCATCAGAATAGGATTTGAGCTTTGCGTCGAGTTCCGGGCGGCTCACCACCTCAAATCCCTGCTTCTGCCAGAAGCCGACCGAGTTGTTGACCGAGACCAGCGACATGGTTTCAAGCCCTTCCGCCTTTGCCTGATCGGCTAAGATCGAAACAATGCGCGGCGCAGCGCCACTACCGCGTGATGCGGGCATCAGCGCAATATCATGCAGATAATAGGTTGTTGGATGATCGGGTATCTGCCCAAGCAGGCTATTGAGCGCAGGCGTTGTGTAAAGCTGCCATGGATGGGTAATCGCATAGCCAAACAATTCGCCGTTGTGCCCTTCCAGCACAAAGCAGCCTTTACCATAAAGACGCATACGCTCCAGATAAACCGCATCATCCTCATAAAAATCCGTGTGGATGACGGCCGCCATGGCGATGACAGAAGCGAGATCTCCCGCTTCCATCAAACGCCAGTTCAGTGCATGTGTTGAAGATGCTGCCATGCAACGTCTCTACAATCAGCCGATGTCAAATTCCAGCGGCTTGGCCGAAACAATGGCCTTATTAACACGCAGTTCTTCCAGAACATGATCCGGAATCCGCTCATCAAGATAGAGCATGGCGATGGCATTTCCGCCCGGATTGTCACGGCCAAGCGAGAAGTTGGCAATGTTGACACCATTCTTGCCGCAGATCGTTCCCAGCATGCCAATCATACCCGGCGTGTCGTTGTTGGTCGTATAGAGCATGTGCTGACCAACTTCGGCATCAAGATTGATACCCTTGATCTGGATGAAACGTGGCTTGCCATCGGAGAAGCATGTACCGGCAATGGAGCGGGTTAGCGATGCGGATTTGACCGTCAGCTTGATGTAACCGTCAAACACACCTGATTTGTCACGGCGCACTTCGGAAAGGATGATACCCCTTTCCTTCACCATAACAGGCGCCGAAACCATGTTCACATCGGCCACCTGCGGGCGGATCAAACCGGCTAAGGCGGCACTGACCAGTGCCCGCGTGTTCATTCCAGCGGTGGAGCCGTCAAACAGCACTTCCACTTCCTGGATCGGCTCGTCAGTGACCTGACCAACGAAAGCCCCCAGCACTTCCGCCAGCTTGACGAAAGGCTTCAGGCGCGGCGCTTCCTCTGCCGTAATCGATGGCATGTTAATCGCGTTGGAAACGGCACCCTTGATCAGATAATCCGACATCTGCTCGGCAACCTGCAACGCGACATTTTCCTGTGCTTCGCTTGTCGATGCGCCGAGATGCGGGGTGCAGACAACGTTTGGCAGGTTGAACAGCTCGTTCTCTGTGGCAGGCTCCACCTCGAACACGTCGATACCGGCACCGGCGACCTTGCCTGCTTTCAGTGCTGCAACCAGATCTTTCTCAACAATCAGACCGCCGCGAGCGCAATTGATGATACGAACACCATCTTTCATCTTGGCAATGGATTCAGCATTGATAATGCCGCGTGTCTTGTCGGTCATCGGTGTGTGCAGGCTGATGAAATCCGCCCGGGCGAGCAATTCGTCAAGTTCGACCTTCTCAACACCCAATTCCTCGGCTCGGCCTTCCGACAGGAAGGGGTCGAACGCGATGACATGCATCTTGAGGCCGACGCCGCGCGTGGCAACAATCGAGCCGATATTGCCGCAGCCAATAACACCCAGCGTCTTGCCGGTGATCTCAACACCCATGAAGCGGTTCTTTTCCCACTTGCCCGCACGGGTAGAAGCATCAGCCTCAGGCAGTTCGCGCGCCACGGCAAACATCAGCGCTACGGCATGTTCGGCAGTGGTGATGGAATTGCCGAAAGGCGTGTTCATCACGATGATACCGCGACGCGAGGCAGCAGGAATATCGACATTGTCGACGCCGATACCAGCGCGGCCAATGACTTTCAGATTGGTCGCGGCAGCGATCAGCTTTTCCGTGACCTTGGTGGCCGAACGGATGGCAAGACCATCATATTGGCTGATCACTTCGGCCAGTTTGTCCTTGTCCTTGCCAAGGTCAGGCAGATAATCGACTCCAACACCGCGATCCTTGAAGATCTGTACGGCGGTTGGGGAAAGCTTATCAGATACGAGTACGCGCGGTGCCATCATGGCCTCCATCGTTGAATCAGGAATGAAATGATTGGGGAGTGACCGCACCCGAATGCGGTCACATCATGCCGATGAAATCAGGCGGCCTGTTTCAGCGCGGCCTTTTGCGACTGGAATGCCCAGTCGAGCCACAGCGTCAGCGCTTCAAGATCAGCCGTTTCAACCGTTGCACCGGCCCAGATGCGAAGACCTGATGGAGCATCGCGATAGGCGCCGATATCATAGGCAACGCCCTCTTTCTCCAGAACCGCAACGAGGTTCTTGGCGAAATTGGCCTGTGCATCCTTGTCGAGCGCCGTGATCTCTGGATCGACAATTGTCAGGCAAACGGAGGTGTTGGACCGTGTGGCCGGAACCTTTGCCAGATTGGCAATCCATGGCGTGCGTTCAACGAAAGTATCTAGAGCAGCAAAATTCCTGTCCGCACGTCCGACAAGTCCATCAAGACCGCCAAGCGACTTTGCCCAGTTCAGCGCATCAAGATAGTCCTCAACGCAAAGCATCGACGGTGTGTTGATGGTCTCACCGGCAAAAATGCCTTCAATGAGCTTGCCGCCCGATGTGAGACGGAAAATCTTCGGCAAAGGCCATGCGGGCTTGTAGGTTTCAAGCCGCTCGACAGCGCGCGGGCTGAGGATCAGCATGCCGTGTGCGCCCTCGCCGCCGAGTACTTTCTGCCAGGAGAAGGTGACGACATCGAGCTTGTCGAAATCAAGCCGCTGCGCGAAAGCTGCCGACGTAGCGTCGCAGATGGTCAGACCCTTGCGATCAGCAGGAATGAAATCGCCATTGGGAACGCGCACGCCCGAAGTCGTACCATTCCAGGTGAAAACAACGTCGCGGTCAAAATCGACTTTGGAAAGATCAGGCAGTTCGCCATAACCGGCTTCAATGCTGCGGGCATCGGTGAGCTTGAGCTGCTTGACCACATCGGTGATCCAGCCTGCGCCAAAGCTTTCCCAAGCAACCATATCAACACCGCGTTCGCCAAGCAGCGACCATAGAGCCATCTCCACAGCACCGGTATCGGATGCCGGAACAATGCCGATGCGGTAATCAGCCGGAACCTGCAGGATTTCGCGGGTAAGATCGATCGCCTGTTTCAGCTTCGTCTTGCCAACCTTCGCGCGATGCGAGCGGCCAAGCGATGCGTCGGAAAGCGCTTGAAGCGACCATCCGGGGCGTTTTGCACAGGGACCTGATGAAAAATTAGGGTTAGCCGGGCGCTGCGCCGGCTTTAGAAGCGTCGTCATGTTTTCTCCTATCCTTACAGATAGCACGCCTCTCGTTGGGGAGAGGTGGCCCACTCCGGGAACTAGGAGAAATGTCGTTCACAGTCAAGAAATATGTTTGTGCGCGACATTAAATTTATCCCATCCGGCGGAATGAAGCACAAACAAAAACGGCAGGAGAAAGCCTCCTGCCGCTCGAAAAATCATGTTGTTTCAATTAGAAAGCGTAGCGTACGCCCACCTTGAAGTCATGCGACGTGATGTCTTTGAAGGTAACAGCCTGATTGCGGGTTGAGCCATTCAAATTGTAGAACGTGCCGGTCTTGGCGTCACCCAGATCAACATAACTATATCCAAGATCAATGGTCATACGGTCGGTCGCCTTGATTCCCACACCGGCATGCAGTGCCCAGGCAAGGTTCCATTTGGAACCATCGCTGGCATATCCGCCCCCGGCATTGAGGATGTTATCATCCGTGAAATTGGAGATCGTGTTACGAGATGCACCGATACCAGCACCAAGATAGGGCGTAATGCCACTGAATGTACCAAGATCAGCATAGGCGTTGGCGAGGAACAGCCATTCGGATTTCTTCGCGTGGTATTGATTCGTCCCGTACTGCCCCAGTGATGGGTTCGAATAAAAATCAAGAGCGCTGAACTCTGTCTTGCCACGATACTGACCTGTTACGTCAGCGCGAAGCCAATCGTTGAACTGATAACCGATACCGATCTGGCCCGTGATGCCTGAGTCAAAATCTCCCTTATCCAGAAAACCATGCTGCTCCGCATTGGCAAAGTCGAAATAATCCAGCTTATCAAGTCGCTGATTGCTCATGCCGATATCGCCGCGCAGATACCAGCCACCAAACTGCTGAACTTCCACAACTGGCGCTTCCACGAGATCCGCAGCGTGGGCCGGGATTGCCCCGAGGCACAGTAGAGCTGCACCAATCGCAGCATATTTGTTGAGAATGCCCATTTTCATTTCCCTTATCCGGCCCAAAATCTAGATGTAGCGACTGCTACCAAAGTTCTAGACGGCAATATGAAGGGAAAAAGTTAAATCCCGCTTAACCGTGTTTATTCACCATACTCATTAACGTTAATGAAAACCGAACGGCACTGCGCGGCTACATAGATGCAAATGGGCCCGCTTGGGGCCCATTCAAATCAATCACACTCCCGGAAATCAGGCTGCTGATTTGACCGATGAAATCACCGAGATGATGTCGTTGACAACCGTATCTACGAGCTGGCTGTCATCCCCTTCCGCCATAACGCGGATAAGAGGCTCCGTGCCTGACGGACGAATAACAAGACGCCCTGATTTGCCAAGCCGATCACGTGCATCGTCAATCGCAGTCTTGACCTTCTTGTCGTCAAGCGGCTTGCCACCCGCCGTGCGAATGTTCTTGAGAACCTGAGGCACCGGTTCGAACTTGCGGCAAACCTCGCTCACAGGCTTTCCCTCTTCCTGAACAACCGCCAGAATCTGCAGGGCAGAGACAAGACCGTCGCCGGTTGTCGAGAAATCAGAGATAACAATATGGCCAGATTGTTCGCCGCCAATATTGAAACCGTGATTGCGCATATGTTCAACCACATAGCGGTCGCCGACATTGGTGCGGGCCAATGTCAGGCCGCGATCCCCCAGAAATCGCTCAAAGCCAAGATTGGACATGACCGTTGCGACGACGCCGCCGCCGATAAGCCGGTCGGATTCCTGCCATGACTGGGCAATCACCGCCATCAGCTGATCGCCATCGATGATCGAACCTTTTTCATCAACGATAAGAACCCGGTCCGCATCGCCATCAAGCGCAATGCCTATATCTGCCCTGACTTCATGTACTTTCTTGATCAAGCTCAAAGGATGGGTGGAACCGCAATCTTCGTTAATGTTCGTGCCGTTTGGCTTGTCATTGATCGTAATGACATCGGCGCCAAGTTCCCACAGCGCGGCAGGAGCAACCTTGTAAGCAGCGCCATTGGCGCAATCCACGACGATCCGCAGGCCATCCAGCGAGATGTTTTTTGGCATGGTCCGCTTGGCAAATTCGATATAGCGATAAATATCACCATCAACACGCTTTGCCCGCCCCAATGCGTCAAAGCTGGACAGGCGACTTGAGAGATCCTCATCCATCAGACGCTCAATCTCAAGTTCGATCTCATCGGAAAGCTTGAAACCATCCGGGCCAAAAAGCTTGATGCCATTGTCATGGTAAGGATTGTGCGATGCGGAGATCATCACGCCGATATCAGCGCGCAACGAGCGGCAAAGCATGGCTACAGCAGGTGTCGGAATGGGTCCAAGCAGGAACACATCCATACCCGTTGAGGTAAAACCCGCCACCAGGGCGTTCTCGATCATATAGCCCGAAAGACGTGTATCCTTGCCAATCACCACCCGATTACGGTGATTGCCACGTTTAAAGGCGAGCCCGACAGCCATGCCAACCTTCATCGCAATATCGGGGGTCATGGGATAGGCATTCGCCAGTCCACGAATACCATCGGTGCCGAAATATTTTCGAGCCATATTGTCTATCCAAACTCTACGGGCTGTCACTCATCTGGCAGTGCCAGAGATCAGCCCTATTTTGCTTATGCTTGATCTTCACGCTTATTGCAGAAGACCACTACATGCGCATCTCACAAATTATGTGGCGATTATACTATCATTCAACCCATGAACAATTGGTGCAAAAACGGCCGGTAGATACCGGCCGTTGATGACTATTGCGGGTCTGAATCAGGACTGCGGCTGTGGTTCAAGACCCTTGTCAGGCTCGTCGCCCTTGCGCGGCTTCTTGGCGGAACCGGCTTTCGGAACAGCCGAACCACGCGACGGAGGTGTATCGTCGCCGAGATCACGGGCCGGTTTATTGCCGATCATCAGTGCCTTGATCTCTTCGCCGGTCAGCGTCTCATATTCGAGCAAGCCTTCGGCAATCGCGATCCATTCCTTCTTCTTCTTCGTCAGAATGGTGCGCGCCTGCGTATAGGCATCTTCGATCAGCTTACGCACTTCCGCATCAATCAGCTGTGCCGTTTCTTCAGACACATTCTGCGTGCGGGCAACCGAGTGACCAAGGAACACTTCTTCCTGATTCTCGCCATATGCCACCTGACCGAGCTTGTCGGAGAAGCCCCAGCGAGTGACCATCGCGCGGGCAAGTTTCGTTGCCTGTTCGATATCGGATGATGCACCAGACGTGATGTTCTCCTTGCCGAACTTCAACTCTTCGGCAATACGGCCGCCCATCATGATGGCCAGACGCGAGATCATCCACTTATAGCTCATCGAATAGCGATCACCTTCCGGCAACTGCATGACCATACCAAGTGCGCGGCCGCGCGGAATGATTGTTGCCTTGTGCAGAGGATCTGCAACAGCAACATTCAGAGCCACAATGGCGTGGCCGGCTTCGTGATAAGCAGTCAGTTCTTTTTCCGCCTGGGTCATGGCTGTCGAGCGGCGCTCGGCACCCATCATGATCTTGTCCTTGGCATCTTCGAATTCGAGCATGGTGACAAGGCGCTTGTTGCGGCGCGCTGCCATCAGGGCGGCTTCGTTGACAAGGTTCATCAGATCAGCACCGGAGAAGCCGGGCGTACCGCGTGCCAACACTTTCAGATCGACATTTGGTGCCAGCGGAACATTGCGGGCGTGAACTTTCAGAATCTTCTCACGGCCAGACACATCCGGATTAGGCACGACAACCTGACGGTCGAAACGGCCCGGACGCAGCAATGCAGGGTCCAGAACGTCAGGACGGTTGGTCGCAGCAATCAGAATGACGCCCTCATTGGCTTCAAAGCCGTCCATCTCGACCAGCAACTGGTTCAGCGTCTGCTCGCGTTCATCGTTACCGCCGCCAAGACCGGCGCCGCGATGACGGCCAACCGCATCGATTTCGTCGATGAAGATAATGCAAGGCGCATTCTTCTTTGCCTGTTCGAACATGTCACGGACACGTGATGCGCCGACACCCACGAACATTTCAACAAAGTCGGAACCGGATATGGTGAAGAACGGCACATTGGCTTCACCAGCAATGGCGCGCGCCAGAAGCGTCTTACCGGTACCGGGAGGGCCTACAAGCAGCACACCACGCGGAATGCGTCCGCCAAGCCGCTGGAACTTCTGCGCATCGCGCAGAAACTCGACAATTTCTTCCAGATCTTCCTTGGCTTCATCAACGCCAGCAACATCCTGAAATGTCACGCGGCCATGCGCCTCGGTCAAAAGCTTGGCTTTCGACTTACCAAAGCCCATGGCACCGCGCGAGCCGCCCTGCATCTGGCGCATAAAGAAAATCCACACGCCAACGATCAGGATCATCGGCAGCCAGTTGATCAACATGCTGACAATGGATGTCGAGCCATCATTTTCCGGACGCGCGGCGATCTGCACATTCTTGCTCTCAAGACGCGCAACAAGACCGGTATCGCCGGGAGAATAGGTCTGGAACGTTGTAGTGCCGTCAATATAGGCGCCGGTAATACGGTTGCCAGCAATCACTACACTTTTAACCTTGCCATCATTCACATCGCTGATGAACTTTGAATAAGCCACATCGCTGGATGCCGAACGTTGAGAAGGGCTTTGAAAAAGATTGAACAACGCAATCAGAAGCAAAGCGATAATCGCCCACAGTGCGAAGTTCCGGTAGTTAGGATTCATTATCGGGTCCCATCAATCACAACCGCAAGGACGCGGAATTTACACGTAACATAGGTTCGAAGCATGGCCTTGCCAAGGCTGACAATCAAACTCAAATCATTTCTTATCAATCTGGTTTACAGAAAATCGCCTGTAATCCTGCAAACCAAACAATTTTGCCACGCTGGCAGCAAGTATTTCATCATAGCCTGAAAGGATATGATCGAACAGGGCAACATGCCTGACCACCACAACACCGGCGGGCACATTCCCGTGATCCTTCAACGCCGGGGCAGCCATAATCCGGCCATTGGACAGCAGCATGGGGCTGGATTTAACCGAAGCCCGATGGACCTCCCCGATCCCGCTATCCTTTAAAAAAGCCAATCCTGTGTCACCACCAGCCATGATCCGTATCGGTTCTTGTGTACCGTTCGATATGCGGTAACGACCATCCCAGATAAGCGAACTGTCAGGCTCAGCCACGATATCCGGGATTGATCGCATCTCCCGGTAAATGGTGGCAATTGTCTTGCCGCGCTGAATGATGCAACGGCCAAGGCTCATGCGACCGGAAATATCCGTCTCGCAAAGATGGCGCACCACCTTGGCGCATTCTTCTGCCGATGGGAGGAATGGCTGACCGCCCAGCACCGACAACAGCACCCCTACGGCAAGATATTGTGCCTCATCCGGACGGCTGCAAAAACACTCCAGCTTCACTTCAGCGCGAATACCGTTGACGACGGTAACGCAATTTTGCAAAAGCGCCGCCGCCTCGCTGTTGAGCGTCTGCCGCTTCAAGGCTTTTTCCGCAATCAGCGGCTGAATGCCGTCACGATCATGCTTTTGCAGCGCATCCCTGACGCGCACCCGCTCATATATGGGGTTTGTGTTGGAAGGGTCGTCCCGCCATTCAATACCCCTATCCCGCAGATACCGGCGAAGCCGTTCGCGTGTGATGCCGAGCAGTGGCCTGATGAGCCAGATTTCCCGTTCCAGCAGGGTAGCAGGCGCCATGCCGGCAAGACCTCTTTCGCCGCCACGCGCAGAGCGCATCATGAAGGTCTCGTTCTGATCGTCGAGTGTGTGACCGGTCAAAACCATATCGGTCCCGGCCTCGCCGGCAGCCTTGCACAGAAGCGCATAGCGAATATCCCGGGCCTTGGCGGAAATGCCCGAAGCGGGTTTTGGACCAGTCCAGTTCAGGACCCGGTGCGAAAGACCAGCTGCCTTGCACAGCCCGGCCACATACAATGCCTCTTCAGCCGATTCCGGTCGCAACTCATGATCAATAGTCACAGCCAGAATACGGGGAAAGGACGCCCTTGCCTTGCGCAGATCGTCAAGAAGGAAAAGCAATGCGAGGGAATCACTGCCGCCGGAAACGGCCACGACGACCGTTGTCAGCCTGTCAAAGTCAATCGCACCGAAAATCGCTTCCGGATCAGGGCGATTATCAGCATTTGTTGGCGGCACGTTCATTCTTCACGCGCTCTTTGAGCGCGGCTGAGAGACTGGGGTAACGCGTGCTCACAGTGGCAAAGGTAGCGCAGGCGACATCGTGATCCTGCATCTTCGCCAGAGTCATGCCCAGCTTGAGAAGATTTTCTGGGCTCTTCTTGGCGTCAGGAAATTGCTTGTGATTGTCAATGAAAACAGAAGCCGCATCCTGATAGCGCTCCTGACCGTAGAGCGATTCGCCAAGCCAGTAGCGGGCATCAGGGTCGGAAGGGTCCTTCGGGAATCGCTCGATATGGCTGCGGAAGGCCGCCTCGGCATTGCGATAGTCTCCGGACAGAAACAATTGATAGGCCTGCCTGTACAGTGCATTGGGATCATCGGTCTGCGGCAGCGAAGCAAGGTTCGGATTGGCCCCAGAAGCAGGCGTATCGTTCTTCAAACCACCGATTACGTTGCCATTGGCATCAAACTCGATCTGCCCAAGCTCGCGCGGCGGTTCGCCTGGCTGCGCGGTAGCGGGAGCATTGGCCTGAGGATCAATAGCAGCGGAATCGGTGCTGTCTGACGGCGACGTCCGTGACGGGGCCGCGGGATAAGCGGAGGCATCTGGCGATGCCTCCCCTGTTGTCCGTGAAGGCGCAGCATCGGCGATCGTACGATCGCCCTTGCCACCGGCGTCCGTTTTCTTGCCGCCGCCACCCTTCTTTTCCAGTTCCTGAAAACGGAACTCGTTATCTTCCTGCACCTTGCGCATCTGCTCCTGCATTTGCAGCAACTGGAAATTGAGGTCTTCGATCTTGCCTGTCAGTTGCCTGATCTGCTCCTCGAGCTGGCTGACACGCGGATCGCCCGCCTGTGCCATCTGGATTGGCGCATTACTCGTTCCGACATTTGCCTTTGGCGCCGACGGGAAAAAGTTGCCATCAAAGTTCGAGGCATGGGCTGCGCCGGCCGCCAGAAAAGGCAGCACCGCCATAGCCACAACCATTCTTTTCAGTCGTTTGTTCATTCCTTTACCGCCCCTGATATGGGAATTTTAACCACCGCAACGATTTACGGCGAGCCTATCTAACACGAGCAACGCGACTTCGGCCAAATTTTGTTGTGATCACGGGTGAGACAAAAAAAGCGGCCCGAGGGCCGCTTTTCTCAAGTCCATATCCGTTGGAAAGGCTTAGCTGCCTGCGCCGCCGAGAACGGTAACGGCACGGCGGTTCTGCGACCAGCAGGAGTCCGCATCGCAAACTGCAACCGGGCGCTCATTGCCGTAGGAAATTGTCTTGATGCGGGAAGCTGGAAGGCCGCGCGAAGCAAGGAAGTTGCGCGCAGCAGCGGCACGGCGCTGGCCAAGAGCCAGATTGTATTCGCGTGTTCCGCGTTCGTCCGCATGGCCTTCAACGGTGATTGCGTAGTTAGGATAACGCTGCAGCCACTGAGCCTGCTTGGAAAGGGTCTGCTGGGCATCGGCACGGATAACGGAGGAATCAACATCGAAGAAAATGCGATCGCCAACGTTTACCGTGAAATCCTGTGTGGAGCCCGGCCGCGCGCTACCGGCACCGTTGAGGCCAAGATCACCGGCACTATTGATAGGTTTCTTCGCACAGCCCGCAATAGCGAGAGCCATGAAAAGGGCGACGACAACTGGACTGCGGGCGATCATTTCGAAGCGGCGCATAGCCTGGACTCCTTAGGAATTGAATTGTTTCGGTGAACAAGCAGTAACCATATCGAGGTTAAGGCCAATTCAAGAAACAGGGTTAATCCACTCTTAACACCAGGATTAACGGCGAAATATATGAATGTTCTGCATCCTTAATGCAAACAATGCGGCGGAAAAACGACATTCGCGGCGGTGTTGGCACAACACCGCCGCGAATGGGCATAAATCAGCAGTAAATCAAGATTCGATCACTCAAGCAGCGGTGACCAGGCCGGATCGGAAGCGAGGTTCGGCGTCTGGATCTGGCGCAGGTTACGCCCGGTCAGATCGATCGTGAACAGATGCGGGCTGTTTGAGCCGGGAGGGAACCGGTAGAACATCAGAACGCGGCCATTGGGTGCCCAGGTCGGACCTTCATCATGGTATCCGCTGGTCAGGATACGCTCACCGGAACCATCTGTTTTCATGACGCCAATGGAGAACTGGCCGCCAGACTGCTTGGTAAAGGCAACAAGATCGCCGCGCGGTGACCAGACCGGCGTGGAATAGGAACCATCGCCAAAGGAAATGCGCTGCGGGTTGGAGCCATCTGCCCCCATCTTGTAGACTTGCGGGCGGCCGCCACGGTCGGATTCAAACACAACCTGACTACCATCCGGCGAATAGGATGCACCGGTATCAATAGCGCTCGTACTCGTCAAACGTGTTGTCGTGCGGCTACGCACGTCCATGGTGTAGATGTTCGCACTGCCATCATCCTGCAGCAGGCTCATGACAACTTTCTGGCCATCGGAAGAAAAGCGCGGCGCAATCGTCATGCCGGGGAAATTGCCGACAAGTTCGCGCTGTCCGGTTTCGAGCTGCAACAGATAGACCTGCGGCTTGTTGCCTTCGAAGGACATGTAGGTGATTTCCTGACGGCTTGGCGAAAAGCGGGGTGTCAGAACGAGATCCTTGCCATTGGTCAGATAGCGCACATTGGCACCGTCCTGATCCATGATCGCCAGACGCTTGACCCGCTTCTCCCGCGTGCCGGATTCATCAACAAACACAACGCGCGTATCGAAATAGCCCTTTTCACCTGTCAGCTTCTGATAAATAGCGTCAGCGATGATATGGGCAACACGGCGCCAGCTGTCAGGAGAGGTAAAGAACTGCTGCCCATCAAGCTGCTGACCGGCAAAACTATCCCAAAGCCGGAACTCAGCCTTGAGCCTGCCATCCGGCTGCTTGGTAACGCGTCCGGTCACCAGTGCCTGCGCATTGATGACTTTCCAGTCCTCAAAACGCGGGGCCGCATCCGGGTTGGAAATCTTTTCGATAAAGGCACCCTTGTCGATCGGCGCAAAAAGACCGGATCGTTCCAGATCCGCCGCTATGACGCTGGTAATGTTGGCACCAAGCTGATCACCGGAAAGGAAATCCGTGATTGCTATGGGCATCGGCTCAACGACACCTTTGGTAATGTCGAGTTTGAGCTCTGCCCGCGCTGGCAGTATGGTAATTGCCAATGTCGCAACGAACGTTACAAAAATTGGGAGAATAATCCGGGTAATTTTCAGCATAAGTTCAGGGCCCTCTTTTGGCTGGCCTATTAGTCATCTGCGGCAGGGTGGAATGTCAGTTCGACAACGTCCCAGCCACCTTCATATTTATCTTGTGGTAAAGTGTAGGGCGCAGAGCGCATTACCGCCCGCAAGGCCCCACTCTTTGCCGCATTCAAGACCGTCGCATCACCACCGCTGCCGGTAACCGTAGGAGTACCGTCAACTTCACCGGTTTTAGTAAGCCGGAATTTGACCACCACAATCATGTCTGGATAGTCAGGGGCTCCGACAGGCTTGTTCCAGTTCTTCGAGATGATTCCGCGCAATGCATCCATTTCATTTTGGCTCAGCTTATTGCCACCCGTGGATTTTGTGGCACCAAGCGAGGCCTGGTCGGTCGACCGCTTGGCACCACCACCAGATGGCTTCTCACGATTCAACAAATCTGCAACCTGATCAGCAATACCGTTCTTCTCCTTGGACGGCGTTGGCGCGGTCTTCGTTGGCTTCGGCGTATCCTTGTTTTCCTTGCGTTCAGGCGTTGTCGCAGTCTGCGCAGGGGCAGGCTTTGGCTTGTCCTCAGGCTTGGCCACGTTTTCCGGCAGCTTGAATGCTTCCTCGGCTGGCTTTTCCGCCTGCGGGGTTGGCTCTGCCTTCGGTGCGTCAGGAGTTGGCGCTGGCTTGGAATCGTTGATCGCTGATGTAATCGGGTCCGGCGCAACCTCCTGTTTCGGCTTTGCCTCAGGCGCTATTTCCGTCGCTGGAACGGGAACGGGCTTTGTTTCCGGCTGCACGACGGGCTTAGGATCAGGTTTGGTGACAGGCACTTCCGATGGCTTCGGAGCCTCCGCTGACTCTACAACCTTTGGCTTCGTCGTCGGAATAGGTTTTGATTCAACGTCATTTTCGCTGTCGCCAATATTCTGGGCGTCAGGTTTTGTCTGCGGCTTTTCCGTCGGCTTTGGCGCAGATTTCTCAGCCTTCGGCGCTTTGGTATCGCCCTTCTGTAGCTGGGTCGTATCGGAAATGATCTCGATGGGCAGCGATTCAGAATTGGCCAAGTCCATCGGCGTTGGCGCAGAAAAGGTCAACAGCCCCCAGCCGAGTAAAACGGCATGGATAATGGCGGAGGTTGTAACGCTTGTCCTCATGGTCGATCAGCTGCCTTCCGGGAGACTGACGAGACCGATATTCTTGAATCCTGAGCCGGAGATACGCGCCATGACCTTCATGATCGTGCCGTAATCGGCAGACTTGTCGCCTTTGACAAAAATGCGTTCTTCATAGCCGGTCTTGGCGATGGCCTGAAGTTTGGGGACGATTTCTTCAATCGGAATCTCGGTTTCCTGCAGGAATACCTGACCTTTTTGATTGATCGTCACGTAAATAGGGTTGGTTTCGCTGTTCAGCGCCTTGGCCTGTGTCTCAGGCATATCGATAGGCACGCCCACCGTCATCATCGGTGCGGTCACCATGAAAATGATCAGGAGCACGAGCATGACGTCGACGAGCGGCGTCACATTGATTTCACTCATCAACGCCTTGCTGGCGCGCCCGCGCCGGCCGCGTCCACCTGAACCTTTGTTACCAACAGACATGCCCATGGCAATTAATCCTGCACTTGTAAAACCAATTGCTTAAGAACGCGGCGCCAGCTTCTCATCGATTTGCCGCGAGAGTATGGCGGAGAATTCGTCCGCAAAGCCCTCCATGCGAGCGGTCAGTTTGCCCGCATCGCTTGACAGTTTGTTGTAGGCAATAACCGCAGGAATAGCCGCAACCAGACCGATAGCCGTCGCCAGCAGCGCTTCGGCGATACCGGGCGCGACAACCGCGAGGCTTGTCGATTTGGAACCGGCAATGCCCATGAACGAGGTCATGATACCGATGACCGTGCCGAACAAACCAATGAAGGGTCCGGCGGAACCAATGGTTGCCAGAAATCCGAGACGCGCCGCGAGAATATCACTTTCACGTGACAGAGCGACGTCCATGGCCTTATCGATACGCATCTGCAGGGCGATGGGAGAACGTGCGCCCTTCTCAAACGACTTTTTCCATTCGCGCATCGCGGCAATAAAGATCGAGCCCATGCCGGTGGTGCGCTTTTCGCCGAGATTGCGGTAAAGCTCTTCGAGGGACTGGCCGGACCAGAAGACCTGCTCGAAACGGTCAAAGGCGCGCTTGGCGCGGCCATAGCCGAGCACCTTGTCGATGATGATCGCCCAGGTCCAGATGGAGGCCCCGAGAAGGCCGACCATGACGAGCTTGACGATAAATCCGGCCTGCCAGAACAGTCCCCATAGGGAAACATCCGATGTCTGAACAGCAACCGCTAAATTTTCCATATCCACTACCCTCGAATCCGAAAACCCGGTATTTCAACCGGGCTGCAATCGTCTCTTGTACCCGTGCATGGTCCACCGAAGTATAAAAGGTTCGGCAATACGGCCACGCGCCAATTTATTTCTTTGGAACTCGGCCGAACGCCGGACCGGCATCCATACTTGCTGACTAAATTCCGAGAGCCACGTTCTGAGACCGGACTTTTTCCAGTATTCATACCGCGGCTTCTCACGGTTAATTTTGGTAAAACGAAGGCGTTAACGCGAAACACCCCGTTTCATAGCCTTATTCATGGTTTGTTATGGTTAAGGATCAGTTATGATTCTGCACCCAAGCGGCATTTAAACGCGCTGAATTCAGGTTACAGGCTGAATATTTTTATGCCCGGGCTGAATAAATTTATGCCTCAGGCTGAAAAAGCTTGATCCATTCGGCAGGAAACCGGCGCGGACGTCCGGCATTATTGATCAGCGCCGCTTCAACAGTGGCTGAAATCAAGAGATCATCGCCCCGCTTTATCGCTTGCGCCATCTTGACCCGCGCACCTGAAATTTCGGCAGTGCGGGTTTCAACCGTCAGCACATCGTCAATACGGGCTGCACCCTTGAAATCAATCTCCATACGCCTGACAACCCAGACAATGCTCTCGCCGTGCTTGCCATCGGCAAGCTCTGAATGATGCACGCCAAGCAGCCGCAGGTAGTCGGTGCGCCCGCGCTCCAGAAATTCCAGATAGCGTCCGTGATAGACGATCCCCGAGAAATCGGTATCGGCATAATAAACCCGTGCCAGAAGACGGTGCCCGAACGGTGTTAGTTCGCCAGCAAGGCCGCCAATGGGCGGAACGGAAAGATTGTTTTCACTCATGATCCTTCCCTTTTGCAGGCACGACAGGCATTTTGTCCAGAGCCATTACCAGAGGTTGTGAAGGAAACTGACCTTGCCCGCATTCCGCGCCCTTCTCTGCCTCGCATGGCTTCTGGTCTTTACCTCGGGCGCTTTGGCAGCCACGTTCACCATGCAGCGCGGCCTCAATCTCGATATCTGGACCACATGGCCCGGCCCGGAGCACTGGGATGACGAGGAGGTTTTGGCCAATTTCCCAGAATGGCGCAAAGGCGTAACAGACCGCAATCTTGCCGATATACGCAAAGCGGGTTTTGACTTTGTGCGCATGCCTGTCGATCCCGCGATCTTTCTGGAGGATGCATCGGAAGCACGCATAACAAGGCTGATGCGGGAAACACTTGCCGCCGTCGATCAATTGCACAAAGCCGGATTGAAGGTGATTGTTGATTTTCACCTGATCCCGAGCGACTCCCGCAAAATAGGCACAAAGCAGGTGATTGCGGACGAAGCCCTGTTTAACCGCTATCTGGCTATGGTCGAACGGTTTGGCAAAGCCCTCTCTGTCACCGATCCCGTCACAACGGCTTTTGAAGCGCTGAACGAACCGGTGATCGATTGCGATCCCACTGTAGCGCCTAAATGGCCACCCATGCTGAAACGGCTTTATGCAGCCGCACGCAAAGGCGCCCCTGTTCATACATTGGTGCTGTCAGGTGGCTGCTGGTCCAGCGCCTGGGGTCTCGACAAGATTGATCCGGCTGAGTTTAACGACGACAACATCATCTGGACATTCCACAGTTACGAGCCCTATTTCCTGACGCATCAGGGTGCCAGCTGGACCGGCGATGTGATGAGTTATGTCGAGCACCTGCCCTATCCGCCCGATTTGATGGGGCCGAAAGCTCTTGCCGAACGACTGACAGCCATTCGCAAGAAGATCACGGAGAAAGCGCCCGAAGCACAAAGGCCTGAATTGCTTCAAGGGCTCGACAGCATGGCGGGCGGCGTCATGAACGCGGCACAGACACAATCGAAGCTGGATGAGCCTTTCAAAAAGGCCGAAAGCTGGGGCAAGGCGCACAAGATTGCGCCGGAGCGCATACTGCTCGGCGAGTTCGGCATGATCCGGCAGGAATACCAGAAGGAGTTCCACATGCCGTCTGCCTGGCGCGCCGCCTATCTCAGGGATATGACACAGGCAGCACAACAACGCGGCTTTCCGTGGTCGGTCTGGTCATGGGGCGGTGCTTTCGGCATCACCCTTGATGATGACAAGCGCCAGCTTGATCCAGTTATTTTGAAGGGGTTGGGATTGAGGGGACGGTGATGGATGTTCCCGTGGTTCGTGGTTCGACAAGCTCACCATGAGGGAAAGTGTTGCAACGATAATCGCCGATATTTCAGATCACAAACATTGCAGATCAAAAAGGGAGCAGAATTTAGCTCCCTTTCATCACCCCTCTCCCTCATGGTGAGCTTGTCGAACCACGAACCATCATTATACAGCCACCATCGACCAAACGAACAAATCCAGCCCTAATCCTCATCTTCCTGAAACATGCTGATCTGCTGCTGGATGATCTCCGCAGGTGCATTCAGGCCCAGATGCTTCCACGCATTGGCGGTCAGCACGCGTCCGCGCGGGGTGCGCTGGATAAAGCCCTGCTGGATGAGATAGGGCTCGATAATATCCTCGATGGCATCACGCGGCTCGGAAAGCCCCGCCGCAATGGTTTCAATACCAACAGGTCCGCCACCGAAATTATGGGCAATCATTGAGAGATAACGCCGGTCAAGTTGGTCAAGTCCCAATGCATCCACTTCAAGCCGCAACAGCGCGGAATCGGCGGTCTGGCGGTCAATGGAATCCTTGCCGTCCACAATGGCGAAATCCCGCACCCGGCGTAAAAGCCGTCCGGCAATGCGCGGCGTACCGCGAGCCCGGCGCGCAACTTCCAGCGCGCCATCATCGGTCATGCCGATACCCATGATGCGGGCACCGCGCCGGACGATATGCTCCAATTCCTCAACCGTATAGAAATTGAGCCGGACAGGAATGCCGAAGCGATCGCGCAAGGGTGTTGTCAAAAGCCCGAGACGCGTCGTCGCCGCGACCAGCGTGAATTTGGCCAGATCAATCTTGACCGAACGCGCGGCAGGACCTTCACCGATGATCAGATCGAGCTGATAATCTTCCATGGCTGGGTAGAGAATTTCTTCCACTGCCGGATTAAGACGATGGATTTCATCGATGAAGAGAACGTCATTCTCTTCAAGGTTGGTCAAAAGCGCCGCCAGATCGCCCGCTTTGGCAATCACCGGTCCGGATGTCGAGCGGAAATTGACGCCAAGCTCCTTGGCCATGATCTGCGCCAGCGTCGTCTTGCCAAGACCGGGCGGCCCGACAAACAATACGTGATCCAGCGCCTCACCGCGTGACTTGGCAGCTTCGATAAAAACTTTCAGATTGGCCCGCGCTGCCGCCTGCCCGACAAAATCATTCAGTGTTTGCGGGCGCAGCGACGTATCGGCATCTTCGCCGCGTTTGTCGGGGGTTATCAATCGGCTGACATCACTCATGCGGATGTCCTCGCATAGCGCGCTTGATCAGGCAACCGTATCACCGGGAAAGTTCCTTCAAACCCAAACGGATCAGCTTGGCGGAATCAGCATCTTCGCCCGCATCCCGGAGCGCTGCAGCAATCGCATTGGCAGCCTGATCGCGGGAATAGCCAAGATTGGTCAACGCCGAAACCGCATCGGCAACCGGGGCGGGGGCAACGCCCTCACCCAGCTCCTGCTTGAGACCAATTGTGCCCATAGCTTCACCGGCAAAGGCAGGCGCCTTGTTTTTCAGCTCTATGACAATGCGCTCGGCCACTTTCTTGCCGACACCCGGTGCGCGGCTCACCATCGCAATATCGCGCAGCGCAATGGCATTGGCGAGATCGGAGGGCGTCAAGGTCCCGAGAACGCTCAAGGCCACCTTGGCACCGATACCCTGCACGCTCTGCAACAGGCGGAACCATTCGCGCTCCAGCGCAGTACCGAACCCGAACAGGCGGATCAGATCTTCCCGCACATAGGTTTCAATCAGAAGCACTGCTGCTTCGCCGGGCGCGGGCATGTTCGACAGCGTTCGCGCCGAGCAATAGGCGACATAGCCCACCCCATGCACGTCAAGGATCACATGATCCTCGGCAATCTCATCAACAGTGCCCTTCAGTTTTCCAATCATAGCTGTGCCGCCAGTTTCTGTTCGATGGCAATCCGGCCAATGGCGCTCTGTCTGTGATGCGCATGACAGATAGCAACCGCCAGCGCATCCGCCGCATCATCCGTATCGAATGTCGCCTTGGGCATCAGCACCTTCACCATCATGTGAATCTGCTGCTTTTCTCCATGCCCGACACCGATCACCGCTTTCTTGACCGCGTTGGGCGCATATTCGGCAACCGGCAATCCAGCCAGTGCAGGAACAAGCAGGGCAATACCGCGTGCCTGACCGAGTTTCAGTGTCGCGGTGGCATCCTTGTTGACGAATGTATGTTCAACGGCTGCCTCATGCGGCATCTGGCCGTGAATGATCCCGACAAGTCCGTCATGCAACTGGCAAAGCCGCGATGCAAGATCAAGTTTTGCATCGGAAAGGACTGTGCCGGCTGCCACGAAACGCAGGGAATTACCGAGCGTTTCAATGATACCCCATCCGGTACGCCGCAGGCCGGGATCAATTCCAATGATGCGAATCGCTTCTTTCATGTCGAGACCTTATCGAGCTGTCAGGGAACTTGACAGCAGAAAGGTGAACAAAAGAGAAACAAATCTATATGTTGTACACGATTATCATATGCCAGAGCCCTTCCAGCCTAAACAGAATTGCTCTGCGGAAAGGGATTAGCGATGGGCGAAAGCTGTGGCGAGCAGGCTGATCTGGTCGGAAACAGGATTGGTCGTCAGCGCCCGCCTTGGGCCGGTGCTGGCGCCCTCATTATAAATTTCGTCATCCATCTGCCTGACACGGGCCTGCAAGCGCAGTGAACGATGGACGAGATCGCAATAGTCGAAGGGGATTTCATCCCAACCTTCCACATCTTCCGGTGCTGATTCCGTATCGAGGCGGACTTTCGCCTTCTCCGACAGAACCTGTTCCTGCGTCATTTCTCCGCTGCGCGAGGCCCGTTGCAGCAATAGCCATGAGGCAACCTGCATCAGACGTGTGGTCAGACGCATTGATTCGGCGGCATAAAGCGTTGCCGCAATACGGCTCAAGCGTTTGGCTTCGGCGCGGCCTTCCCCGTCGAGATAGGCAGCAGCTTCCTCAACAAGGCTCATGCCTTCATCATAGATATGATTGAACGTTTCCGAGCGGACCATGCGATCGGCCAGCCGGATTGTATTGTCAGCGTAATATTCCCGTTCAGCCATTTCATGCCCTGTCATTAAAAATCCGCTGATTCTCAAAGCAGCGCTCTCTTACTGGGACAGCAAGCGGGGCACCACAACGGTCAACGGGCGGTATTCCCCAGCAACCTGCCCGCATGCACACATGAGCGCAAGTTTATCCTTAATAAAGGGTTAACGTCAGGGCCGCCGGATAGATATGAACATAAAAAAAAGAGCCGCAAAACGTGGCGGCTCTCAGGAGTCTAACAGGGAGGCGTCAAACAAAGTGGCCAAACCACTTGGTAAGAATCCAGAAAACTGGATGATCAATTTATAGCTTGTAATGCTTAACAAGCGGTTAATGCCGACATTGAAGTTGAAACCATCCGCATCCAAAAGGTTGCATCAAGCAATCAGCTTCCCATCAGTTTTGCCCGCTTTCGCAGTTCAAACTTTTGGATTTTTCCGGTCGATGTCTTCGGTATTGCCTCGAAAAGCACATGCCTTGGCACCTTGAAACGGGCAAGCAATGTCCGGCAATGGGCGATCAATTCTTCCTCTGTCGCCACCTGCCCCGGCTTGAGTTCCACGAAGGCAAGCGGTGTCTCGCCCCATTTATCATCCGGCCGCGCCACGACGGCGCAGGCACCCACAGCAGGAAACTTGTAAAGGGCATCTTCGACTTCGATGGAGGAAATGTTCTCGCCGCCGGAAATGATAATATCCTTGGAGCGATCCTTCAGCTGGATATAGCCATCAGGATACATGACGCCGAGATCGCCGGAATGAAACCATCCACCGGAAAAAGCTGCATCGCTGGCTTGCCGGTTTTTCAGATATCCCTTCATGACAATATTGCCACGGAACATGACCTCGCCGATCGTCTCGCCATCGGCAGGCACCGGCTGCATGGTTTCAGGATCAAGCACAGCGAGGTCCTCAAGCGAGGCATAACGCACACCTTGACGTGCCTTCTTGGCGGTACGGGAGGAGGCTTCCAGCGCATCCCACTCATCCTGCCATTCATTGACGACCGCAGGACCATAGGTTTCCGTCAGGCCATAGAGATGCGTGACCGCAAACCCTGCATCAGCCATACCGGCCAGAATGGATTCCGGCGGCGGTGCTGCGGCTGTATTGAAGGTTACTGTTTGCGGGAATTCGCGCTTGTCCTTTTCAGCCGCGTTGATCAGCACAGACATGACGATGGGCGCACCACAGAGATGTGTTACGCCAAGATCGGCAATCGCATCATAAATCGGCTTTGCCCGGACCCAGCGCAGGCAGACATGGGTGCCGAATTGCAAGGCGAGCGTCCATGGAAAGCACCAGCCATTGCAGTGGAACATCGGCAGGGTCCACAGATAGACGGGATAACGCCCCATGCCGGATGCCACCACATTGCCATAGCCCATCAGCGCCGCGCCGCGATGATGATAGACCACGCCCTTTGGATCGCCTGTCGTGCCCGACGTATAGTTGAGCGTGATGGAATCCCATTCATCATCGGGCATTGACCATGCATAGTCAGGGTCGCCGCTCGCAACGAAAGCCTCGTAATCGATCTCACCGAACGGCTCACCCTGCGGATAGGGCGCATCATCTGGATATTCCGTATCGACGAAATGAATGACCAGTGGTTTGACTTTGGCGAGTGCGAGAGCCTCGCGGAAAACCGCAGAGAATTCCGTGTCGACAATGGCGATCTTGGTTTCCGCATGGTCAAGCTGGAAGGCGATCACCGCCGCATCGAGCCGCGTATTGACCGAATGCAGCACGGCCTTGGTCATGGGCACACCGAAATGCGCTTCCAGCATCGGCGGCGTATTCGAAAGCATTACTGTAACAGTATCGCCCTTGCCGATCCCGCGACGGGACAGCGCCGACGCCAACTGGCGGGTACGGCGATAGAACGTGCCATAGTCATAACGTTGAGAGCCGTGAATGATCGCCGTTCTCGACGGGTAAACCCGCGCTGCCCGTTCCAGATAGGTCAGCGGCGTCAGCGGCTGGTAATTGGCCGCATTGCGCTCAAGATCACGATCAAAAATTCCACCACCCATATACGCCTCCCAACGCTTTGCATGAGAAGCTTAGACCATGGAAACAAATGATGGCTAACGGTTTTTCCTGACCACCCAACAAAACCCGCCCTGAAAATCAGGACGGGCCAATAGTCGAAACCGGGAAGAGCAATCAGGAGATAGCGGTCTTCGCTGTTACGGATTTCATTCCCGAACTCCTCGCCGCGCTATGAACAGGCCTGCCAGCGACAACCAGCTTTGCTTTTGCTACGTGAGCCTGCGGAACGGGACGCTTGCCCCAGCCAATACTCGGCAACCATTCAAGATAATGGGCGAGCGCAAACTGCGCCATGATTCCACTTGCAATCAGCAGCGTATCATCAAGCACATCGCCCGGGTTCATCTCCTTGACGATCTGCGCAACCATGGCAAGGATTGTCCCGGCGATAAACACCGGCAGCGAATGCTTGCCGAGAATAGCCAGCGGATGATCTTCTGGCGTGCGTGCCAGATTGGAAATGGCCGGGACCGAGACGATCACATAGGCCAGTGCCAGCACATGGACGAGACGGGTCAATGACAGGAATGTCTTGTCAAAACCTGTCACCACCATGGGCAGACCCATCGACGTATCAATACCCCAGAACGGCACCCGTACCCAAAGCAGCGCAAGCAGAATGTAGCCGACGGAAAATCCGAACAGATATTTGTTGAACGGGATCTGGCCGCCCCGGCGCACATGCATCACACCGGCGATGCCGATGACGAACAGAAACTGCCAAGACAGCGGGTTCAGGAACCACACGCCAGGAGTCGGGTAATTGGGTGGGGCAATCTGGTAAACACCCGATACCAGCCACAGCAGGCCGGAAAAGCCAACCATGGCTGACAGGCTGATATTGCCGAGGAACAGGAACAGCGGCAGCATAAGAAGCAGCACGCCATACATCGACAGGATATTATTATAGCCGAGCTGGTGCCCCATCGTGGCAAGACCAATCAGCGCCTCAGCCGGTTGATCCATCAATGGTCCGATATTGATGAAGGACATGAATTCCGGACGATTGAGATAAAGTCCGGCGGCACAAAAAATCGCCAGCGTTGCCACTGTCGTCAGGATATGCGCGCTATAAAGCGTCGCCGCGCGGCGCCAGGCTTTCAACGTGATAAGAAAGCGGTTGCCCGCCTCGAACTTCGAGCCATAGGCAAGACCGACCGCAATACCGGAGATCAGCACGAATGCTTCGGCAGAGTCCGAAAAGCCCAGATTTTTATGGGTCAGATGCTCATAAACGGTTCCCGGCACATGGTTGATGAAGATGGTCAGCAGTGCCAGAGCCCGGAAAACATCAATGCGGGTATCCCGCTGTTGGAGCTGTGTCTGTGTCATAGCATTCACCAATTCCTGTCATGCAAGATTCAACCACAGCACTCCCGGCCTCGTAGGGGAGCGGTTCTTCGACGGTCGTGATTGATAATGTTTACATAGTCCGAAAGTTGCGATTCGGCCGATCAACTTTAGTTCATAATTATAACAAAGCGGCCAATCCATCGTAGGAAAGCTTCAATCCCATCAATAGGATCATGATATACATGAAGGGATAAAACACCTCAGGGCGCATGCGTTTTACAATCCATGCACCCGCAAAAGTTGCAAGCGGCGCTATGGGCATCAGAACCGCTGCGGCCTTGAGATTCTCGGCGTCAAACTGGCCCAGCGCAAAATATGGGATGACTTTTATCGCATTAACAATCGCGAAAAAGATAACGCTCGTGCCGTTGTAGATCTTTGGGTCCTGCCGCAGCGGCAGGGCATAAACCTGATAGGGCGGACCGCCCGCATGGGCAACAAAACTTGTGAACCCGGCAATGGTCGACCAGAAGGTTGCAGCCGCTGCATTGTGCGGTTGCGCCGCGGCACGTTTGGCCGCGCTGGTGAAAATATAGCGCGCAAAAAAGATGATCGCGACGGCACCGACAATGAGTTTCACCATGTCATCGGTCACAACAGATGCGGTCAGCCAGCCGATGCCGATACCAAGCAAAGCGCCCGGCAACATCAGCTTCAGGGTCTTGTTGTCGCGATAGCCCCGCCAGCTCCACAGGCTCGCCACATCCATGATGATAAGGATTGGCAGCATGATCGCCGCCGCCTGCACTGGCGGCATGACCAGCGCCATCAACGGCACACCGACCTGCCCCATGGCGCCGCCAAGGCCGCCTTTCGACAACCCGATCAGGATCGTGGCCGGAACGGCAGCGGCATAGAACCATGGGTTCAACAGGAGATCATGCATGATGGAAATCCGGTAAGGAGGGTCTTTCATCCTTAACTGATCACATCGGCAATTGAAAAATGCTTTTTGCGGCAAGCACCTGTTTGCTACTAAGTAATTACGTCGTAAGACTAATATGCAACAGACGTGTGGGACATGAGGCATCGAAAAGACTGTTCAAATGAACGGTCATCCTCTATGCCCGAATTCCATCACGATTGCCCATTCTATAGAGAACGATTGTAAGGTTGCAGCCAATGAACAATGACCAGACACCCCAACGCTGCCGTATCGTTCTGATCGCGCCCCCGGTTGCGAGCGCCGACGAACTGGCAAAAAAACTGACCGACGCGCTGTCTGGCGGCGATGTCGCTTCCGTGTTGCTCTCAGCCTATGAGACGGACGAAACACTTTTTCAGACCATGGCGGAGACCGTTGTCCCGATCATCCAGAGTGCCGGTGCTGCCGCCATCATCGTCGGCAACACACAGATTGCCGGCCGCGTTAAAGCAGATGGTCTGCATCTTGAAGGCCCGGCCAGTGACCTTGCTGCAAATGTCGAAAAATTCTCGCCCAAGCTGATCGTCGGCACCGGTAATATCAAGAATCGCCACACTGCTCTCGAAATTGGCGAAGCCCAGCCCGATTATGTACTTTTCGGCAAGATTGGCGCTGATACCACGCCTGAAGCCCATCCGCGCAATGTTGAGCTTGCCGACTGGTGGGCGTCAATGATCGAGATTCCCTGCATCGTTCAGGCGGGCAATACGTTGGAAAGCATCACTGACGCAGCGGCAACCGGCGCAGAATTTATAGCGCTCGGCGCAGCCGTTTTCGGCCATGACAAACCGGCAGACGCCATCAAGGAAGCGAACCGGCTGCTTGATGAGCACGCGCCGCGATTTGAGGACTAGGCCCATGGGAGTAAAATCCGGAAACCTCGTTTGCGCCATCGCGGCAGTGCTGGCGATATCACCGGTTTTCATGCACGCGGCTGCAGCCCAGACAGCGCCCGCTCCAACAGCCACGGAAACACCAGCTGCTCCTGCACCTGCTGCACCAGACACGCCTGCTCCTGCCGTCAATCATGCTCCATCATTAACGTCGGCACCCACCGACGCACCACAGCCGCTTGAAACACCGCAAACGACCCCGAAGCAGGACAAGCCGAAACTGGCCAGTGATCCCACGGTCGACATTGTCAATCCGACACGCTTCGGCAAGGGCGCCATCGACGAGGCTTTTGGCGCTTATCAGCGCGGCCTTTACAAGACCGCCTATAATCTCGCTCTACCCCGCGCCGAGAGCGGCGACGGTGCAGCACAGGTGCTGATTGCCGATATGCTGGCGCGTGGCCTCGGCATACCTGTCAATCTGGCTGAATCGGCAAAATGGTACGGCAAGGCATCTGAACAGGGCAATCCGGAAGCGCAGTTCCGCTATGGCACCATTCTGCTTCAGGGAAAATATGCGCCGAAGGACCCCGCCAAGGCCAAGACCCTGATGAAGGCTGCTGCCGATGGTGGTAATGCCATGGCGCAATTCAACTATGGCCAGATAATGATGCAGGAACACCCAGGCGCGCTGGGTATTGAGAATGCTTATCCATGGTTTCTGAAAGCTGCCACGCAGGGGCTTCCCGATGGGGAATATGCCGTTAGCCAGATTCTTGCCAATGGGACACTGGCGGTTCCGCGCGACGATGCGAAAGCCCGCGAATATCTCATCAAGGCGGCAAAACGCGGTTATGACACGGCCCAACTTGACCTTGGCCGGTGGTTTGTTGAAGGGCGCGGCGGCCCTCGCGACTATGGATCGGGGTTTGGCTGGACACTGCGCGCTGCCGTAGGCGGTAATGTCGCAGCACAGGCACAGCTCGCCAAGCTTTACTATCAGGGCCTTGGGGTCGAAGGTGATTCCGTCAAGGCCGCCGCCTGGTACATGGTTGCCAGACGCGCGGGATTGACCGACCCCGAGCTTGATTCTTTCATGGACGGCCTCGACGATGACCAGATGAAGGCCGCACTGACTGAAGCCAACAAGCTGCGTTAACACCGCAATGACCGAACAGAAATGGGAAGCTGAACATGCCGTTGATTAACCGAGCCCATGAAATGCAACCGAGTGTCGCCGAATGGCGCCGGCATCTGCATGAGAACCCGGAAATCCTTTATGACGTGCATGAAACTTCCAAATTCGTCGCGGAAAAACTGCGCTCTTTCGGTTGCGACAGCGTTGAAACAGGCATCGGCCAGACCGGCGTCGTCGGCATTATCCATGGCCGTCATGGCGATGGTCCGGCCATTGGCTTGCGCGCCGATATGGACGCCTTGCCCATCGTTGAAGCCAGCGGCAAGCCTTGGGCTTCGAAGACAGCGGGCAAGATGCATGCCTGCGGCCATGATGGCCACACCGCCATGTTGCTCGGCGCAGCACAATATCTTGCTGAAACCCGCAATTTCCGCGGCTCGGTAGCCGTGATCTTCCAGCCCGCAGAAGAAGGCGGCGCTGGCGCACTGGCAATGATCAATGACGGCCTGATGGACCGCTTCGCGATCAAGGAAGTCTATGGCATGCACAATGCACCCGGTCTGCCCGTTGGCCAGTTTGCATTACGCAAGGGCTCCATCATGGCGGCAACGGACGAATTCGAGATCAAGGTGATCGGTCGTGGCGGCCATGCCGCCAAACCGCATACAACTGTTGATCCCGTGGTTGTATCGGCTCATACGGTGCTTGCCCTGCAATCGCTCGTATCGCGCGAACTTGATCCGCTCAAATCCCTCGTTATTTCCGTGGCAATGATTCACGGCGGCGATGCAACCAATGTCATCCCGAATGTCGTAACGCTGTCAGGTACGGTTCGCACCCTTGCACCGGAAATTCGTGAATTCGCCCGCAAGCGTGTGACAGAAGTCGCCGAGGCCACGGCGGCTATTTTTGGGGCTAAGGCCGAGGTCAAGTATGATCAGGGCTATCCCGTCACATTCAACCATGATCGCGAGACGGATTTCGCCACGGGTGTCGCCCAAATGATTGCCGGTGACAGTGCCGTCAATACCAATATGCCGCCGGTTATGGGCGCGGAAGATTTTTCCTACATGCTGGAAAAGCGCCCCGGCGCTTTCATTTTCCTTGGCAATGGCGACACGGCTGCCCTGCACAATTCAGCCTATGATTTCAATGACGATGCCATTCCCTATGGCATCAGCTATTGGGTTTCCGTGGCGGAAACTGCACTGGCTGCTTGACGTTTCGGGCTTAGCCGCGAAAAGGGTCTTAACAGGCTCTTTTTGCGCTTTCTCTTGCCTATCGCGCGATTTTGTGGTCTTGGAGGCGCCAATATCGGCTGCCGCCGCCATGTCGGCGCCCGGTCCTCAACAGCAATCCGGATAAACAAATGAAAATCAACGGTAATGAAATCCGTCCTGGCAATGTGATCGAACATGATGGCAGCCTTTGGGTCGCCGTCAAGACGAACGCAGTCAAGCCCGGCAAGGGCGGCGCGTATAATCAGGTTGAACTGAAGAACCTCCTCAACGGCACCAAGCTCAATGAGCGCTTCCGCGCCGCTGAAACCGTTGAAAAGGTCCGCCTTGAGCAGAAGGATTTCTCCTTCCTCTACGAACAGGGCGAAGCGCTCATTTTCATGGACACTGCCAGCTATGAACAGCTGGAACTGCAGAAGGATTTCGTCGGCGACCGCGCTGCGTTCCTGCAGGACGGCATGATGGTCACTGTCGAACTCTATGACGAACGTCCAATCGGCATTTCCCTGCCTGACTACGTTACGCTTGCCATCACCGAGGCAGATCCCGTCGTCAAGGGCCAGACCGCAGCGTCGTCCTACAAGCCGGCTGTGCTTGAAAACGGCATTCGCGTTCTCGTTCCACCATTCATTTCTTCGGGTGAACGCATCATCGTCGACACCAACGAACTGACCTACGTCCGCCGCGCTGACTAAGCCGGTGTCGGGCGCCGGGATTTTCGGCGCCCTGATCAACAAATTCTGACGGAGAATGACCTTAAATGGCGCGTTCAGCGATCCTCAATGTAATGGTTCAGGCAGCGATGAAGGCTGGCCGTTCCCTGGCGCGCGATTTCGGCGAAGTGCAGAATCTGCAGGTTTCGCTCAAGGGCCCCGGCGACTATGTCAGCCAGGCCGACCGCAAGGCCGAAGAAATCATCCATGCCGAACTGAGCCGGGCCCGTCCTGATTACAGCTTCCTGATGGAAGAGTCAGGTGTGATCGAAGGCAGTGACAGCCAGCACCGCTGGCTGGTTGATCCGCTCGACGGCACCACCAACTTCCTGCACGGCATTCCGATGTTTGCTGTTTCAATCGCGTTGGAACGTCAGGGCCAGATCGTTGCGGGCGTGATCTTCAACCCGGCGATGGACGAACTCTACACGGCAGAGCGTGGCGGCGGAGCGTTCCTTAATGATCGCCGTCTGCGTGTTTCGGGCCGCATCAAGCTGGTTGATTCCGTTATCGGTACCGGCGTTCCGCATCTGGGCCGTGGCCATCATGGCGATTATCTTGTGCAGTTGCGCAATGTCATGGGCGAAGTCTCCGGCATCCGCCGCATGGGCGCTGCGGCGCTTGATCTGGCGGCGGTTGCAGCGGGCCGCTTTGACGGTTTCTGGGAAGATGGCCTTTCCCCTTGGGATACGGGTGCGGGCATCATCATGGTGCGCGAAGCCGGTGGCTTTGTCACCGATCTCGAAGGCAGTCAGGATGTCGTTGAAAGCAAGTTCATTGTTGCTGGCAATGAAGCCATCCAGCGCGCCCTGCTCAAGACACTGAAGAAGCCAATCTGAGCATTTTGCCTCTCTGCAGCTGAATTTGCTTAAAATCAGAACAAATTCAGCTGTCACCGCATTCCACCTTCCATTTTAACCATAATTTCGGTTAGGGTCGCATAAACCGATTTGGGTTTGTGCGATTTCCGCTCGTCCAGTGACACGAGCGAGGTTGCTTGGCGTGTGGCGAATGCGGAGACGATGTAATGGCTGATTTCAGTACAACCCGCCGGGTCATGGACGGTGACGACTATGATCCTTACAGGCTTTCCAGCCCGCGGCTTGTGCTTTTGTCGATGGCCATCTTTCTGGCCATTGTTGCTTTTATCGCCGCCATTCTCTCCCGCCAGATCAGTGGGTTCTTCACCACCAATCCCGGCCTCAACGGCCTCATCATCGGTGTGCTGATCGTCGGCATCCTTCTGGCTTTTGGTCAGGTCATCAGGCTTTTCCCCGAGGTGCGCTGGGTTAACTCCTTCCGCGAAGGCAATTCCGATCCGAACTCCAAGCCGGTGATGCTTGCGCCCATGCGCGCTTTGATCGGGCGGCGTCAGTCCATGGCACTTTCAACCAATGCCATGCGTTCCATGCTTGATTCCATCGCCACCCGCCTCGATGAAACCCGCGACGTCTCGCGTTACCTTATCGGTCTTCTGGTGTTCCTCGGTCTGCTTGGTACGTTCTGGGGTCTGCTCGAAACCATTCAATCGATAGGAACAACCATCCAGTCGCTTGATCCACGCACAGGCGACGCAAACGGCGTTCTCGATGCATTGAAGGCGGGTCTGCAATCGCCGCTCCGGGGCATGGGCACGGCCTTCTCATCCTCGCTTTTTGGCCTTTCCGGTTCTCTCGTACTCGGCTTCCTTGATCTGCAGGCCGGACGTGCGCAGAACCGCTTTTACACGGAACTGGAAAACTGGCTGTCGAGTGTGACTGATCTTGGATCGGACCTGCATGCGCTTGATGGCGCCAATAGCGGCACGACCGACGAATTGCGCTCGCTTTCCGAACGCCTCCAGAATATTCAGGAAACCGGCGGCTCCAGCCAGCGCACGACAGCCGCATTGGCAAGCTTGGCGGAGGGCATTCAGGGTCTCGTCAAGAATATGCGCTCCGAACAGCAGATGATGCGCGACTGGGTGGAAAAACAGGCTGAAGAGCAGAAATCCATGCGCGAGACGCTGGCGAAACTCAGCGAGTCCGTCACCCGCAGCAAGGACAACTGAGAATGGCGCTCGGTCGCAACCGCCGCGCTATCCGGCATGTGGATTATTGGCCGGGCTTTGTCGACGCCCTGTCGACATTGCTCTTGGCAATCATGTTCCTCCTGTCGGTTTTCGTGCTGGCGCAGTTTCTGCTCAGTCAGGAAATCACCGGCAAGGATGCCGTACTCAACCGGCTGAATTCGCAGATCAACGAACTGACCCAGATGCTGTCGCTCGAACAGGGCAACAAGCAGGATCTGGAAGACACCATTGCCAACCTGCAGGCTTCGCTAACCAAAGCACAGAACGAGCAATCACGCCTGCAGGCGGTTCTGTCACAGGGTGCCGGAGCCGGTGCTGTGGCGGATGGCAAAATCAGCGAACTCACCGCTGGCCTTGAAAACGAAAAGCAGTTGAGCGCGCGCGCCCTTTCGCAGGTGGAAATTCTCAACCAGCAGATATTGGCACTGCGCAAGCAGATTGGCGCACTGGAAGAAGCCCTTAACGCGTCGGAGTCCCGCGACAAGGAATCCAATGCCAAGATCGCCGATCTTGGCAAGCGCCTGAATGTTGCCCTTGCCCAGCGTGTGCAGGAACTCAATCGCTATCGGTCCGACTTCTTCGGCCGCCTGCGCGAAATCCTGTCTGACCGCGAAAACATCCGCATTGTCGGCGACCGTTTTGTCTTTCAGTCCGAAGTGCTGTTCCCGTCAGGGCAAGCTGTCCTGAACGAAGCGGGCACTGGCGAAATGAAGAAGCTCGCACTCGCGCTGATTGATCTGCAGAAGGAAATCCCTGACGATATCAACTGGGTTCTGCGCGTTGATGGCCATACAGACAATGTGGCGCTGTCAGGCACCGGCCAGTTCAAGGATAATTGGGAGCTTTCCGCCGCCCGCGCCATTTCTGTGGTGAAATTCCTCATCGCCAATGGCGTTTCGGCCAATCGTCTGGTGGCAGCAGGCTTTGGCGAATATCAGCCGCTTGAGCCCGGTGATACGCCGGAAGTGCGTTCGCGCAACCGCCGTATCGAGCTTAAGCTCACCGAACGCTAAAGCAGGGTAAGGGCAGCCAGCGCGAGAATTGCTGGCACACCCTGCACGATGAAAATCCGCCGGTTGACACTGAGGCCGCCGACAATCCCCGCCACAATCACACAGCCAAGAAAAAAGACCTTGATGGCAAAGCCTGCCTCGCCAAGCCAAAGCCCCCAGACGAGACCCGCAACAAGAAAACCGTTGTAAAGGCCCTGATTAAGCGCAAGCCCCTTGGAAGCTGAGGCAAATTCCTGCGTCAGCCGGAATGTTTTCAAGCCAAGCGGCTTATCCCACACCACCATTTCCAGATACATGAAATAGACATGCAGCAGGGCGACCAGCCCTATCAGAATATTTGCAACCATCCCTGTCCCCTTTTCACCCCTTAACGGCACCATTCCACTCTTGCGTGCCAACCTTAGCCGCGCAATCATGCCGCACGTAACCACTGGGAGGTGTGAATGGCAATGGATGCCGATGCAATCATCGTTGGAGCCGGGTTGTCAGGGCTTGTTGCCGCAAATGAGCTGGCACAGGCGGGCAAGAAAGTCATCCTGCTCGAACAGGAAGGCGAAAATTCCGTTGGCGGACAAGCCTTCTGGTCGCTTGGCGGCCTGTTCTTCATCGACAGCCCGGAACAGCGGCGGCTCGGTATCAAGGATTCCTTCGAACTCGCCAAGCAGGATTGGCTCGGATCGGCACAGTTTGACCGCGCCGAGGACCACTGGCCCAAGCAATGGGCCGATGCTTACCTGCAATTTGCCGCCGGTGAAAAACGCAGCTGGCTGCATTCGCTTGGCATGCGCTGGTTTCCGGTTGTCGGCTGGGCTGAGCGCGGCGGCGCATTGGCGAGCGGCCATGGCAATTCCGTGCCGCGCTTTCATTTGACCTGGGGCACTGGCCCCGGCGTTGTCGCGCCTTTTGAAAAACTGGTGCGCGAGGCCATCGCCAAGGGCCTGATCACGCTCAAATGCCGCCACCGCGTCAATGCACTGACCACCACCAACGGCGCTGTCACAGGCGTGAGCGGTGACATATTGGAACCATCGAAAGTTGACCGCGGTCAACAATCAGCCCGCGATGTCTCCGGCAGTTTCGAACTATCAGCGGCCAGTGTGATCGTCACATCAGGCGGCATTGGCGGTAATCCGGAACTCGTCAAGCGCAACTGGCCGCGCGACAGGCTTGGCAATCCACCCGAGAACCCGGTTATTGGCGTGCCCCATCATGTCGATGGCCGTATGATCGACATTACGGTCAAGGCGGGCGGCAGCGTGATCAACACTGATCGCATGTGGCACTACACCGAAGGCCTGAAGAACTGGAATCCGATCTGGCCTAACCACGGTATCCGTATTCTTCCCGGCCCCTCCTCCCTGTGGTTCGACGCCAAGGGCAATCGTTTCCCCGCACCTTTTCTGCCGGGTTTTGATTCGCTGGGTACGCTCAAGCATATCCTTTCGACCGGATATGATTATTCCTGGTTCGTGCTGACCCAAAAAATCATCAAGAAGGAATTCTCGCTTTCCGGGTCGGAGCAAAATCCTGATATTACAGGCAAGGACTGGAAGCTTCTTCTGAAAAACCGCCTTGGCAAGGGCGCACCGCCCCCGGTGGAGGCCTTCAAGCAGCATGGCGAGGATTTTATCGTCCGCGACAATCTGCAGGAACTGGTGAAGGCGATGAATACGCTGACCGGCGATAATCTGATCGACCATGATCATCTTAAACAACAGATCGAGGCGCGTGACCGCGAGATCAATAACAAATATTCCAAGGATGCGCAGGTCATCGCCATGCGCGGCGCGCAGAACTATATCGGCGACCGCCTGACCCGCATTGCCAAGCCGCACCGCATTCTCGATCCAAAGGCCGGGCCGCTCATCGCCGTACGGCTCAATATCCTCACACGCAAGACGCTGGGCGGCCTGCACACCAATTTGAAGTCGCAGGTGCTGGATGCAACCGGTAGCCCCGTGCCGGGCCTCTATGCGGCGGGGGAAGCCGCTGGCTTCGGCGGTGGCGGCTATCACGGCTACAATGCGCTTGAGGGCACATTTCTGGGCGGCTGCATCTTTTCAGGCAGAGCGGCGGGACGTGCGGCAGCAGGCAGAGGATAGCGGCTATTCAGCCGCGCCTTTGAAAGCATCCGCACCGGCTTCAAATTGCAGCTTGGCAAGGTTCGCATAGATCCCGTTCTTCTTGACGAGGCTCTGATGCGTGCCTTCCTCGACAATCCTGCCATCCTCCATGACAAGGATGCGGTCCGCCTTGAGCACTGTCGCAAGCCGGTGCGCGATAACCAGCGTTGTGCGGCCCTGCATCAGGTGTTCAAGACCTTTCTGCACGAGAATTTCGCTTTCCGCATCCAGCGCTGAGGTTGCTTCATCCAGAAGCAGGATCGGCGCATCGCGCAGGATCGCCCGGGCAATGGCGATACGCTGGCGCTGGCCACCGGATAGCGTCACACCCCGTTCGCCGACCTGCGTATCATAACCATGATCAAGCGCCTCGATGAAATCATGAGCAAGCGCCGCCTTGGCTGCAGCCTCAATATCGGCGGTGCTGGCACCCGGACGGCCAAACCCGATATTGTCACGCGCCGTCGCGGCAAAGATGGTTGTATCCTGCGGCACGATAGCAATGCGCGAGCGGATAGCGGCAGGATCAGCTTCGCGCAGATCAACCCCATCGACGCGAATACTGCCTGACACCGGATCGTAATAGCGCAGGAGCAATGAAAACACCGTGCTTTTGCCCGCGCCGGAGGGTCCGACAATGGCAACCGTTTCCCCCGGCTTCACATCGAAGTCGAGACCGCGCAGCGCCGGTGCATCGGGGCGTGTCGGGTAGTTGAAACGCACATCCTTGAATGTGACCGAGCCCACAGCCGGTTCCGGCAGCGCGACAGGCTTGAGCGGCGCGGCAATAGCAGGCTCTTCCGCCATGATTTCCATCAGGCGTTCCGCCGCACCTGATGCCTGCGACAACTCACCCCAAACCTCGGAAAGAGCGCCAAGGGCACCCGCGGCAAAGACCGCATAAAGCAGGAACTGCCCGAGAGTGCCGGGCGAAATCGTACCTGCCAGCACATCGCGCGAGCCGAACCACAACACGGCCACAACACTGGAGAAGATCATGAAAATCGCGAAGGCTGTCAGGACCGCCCGTGCTTTGACCGATGAGCGGGCAGCGGTAAAAGCGTCCTCGACGGCAGCGCCAAACCGCCCCGTGGCCAGCGCTTCATTGGTAAATGCCTGCAGGGTGCGCACAGATATGATGGATTCGCTGGCATAGGCAGTGGCATTGGCCAAAGTGTCCTGCGCATTGCGTGAACGGCGGCGCACTGAACGGCCAAAAGCCACCAGCGGAATGATGATAAGCGGGATAGCCGCAATCACCAGCCCGGAAAGCTTCGCACTGGTGATGACCATCATGACGATAGCGCCAAAGGCCAGAATGAGATTGCGCAGGGCAATGGAGGCCGTGGCACCGACCGCTGACTTGATCTGCGTCGTATCAGCGGTCAGGCGCGAAACAATCTCGCCGGACTGGGTGCTGTCGAAAAATGCAGGTGATAATCTGGTCAAATGCGCGAAGACATCGTGGCGCAGATCCGAGACGATGCGTTCTCCAAGCGTGATGACGAAATAGTACCGGCCAGCGGAGGCGACGGCCAAGGCTGCGGCAAGAACAATCAGCATACCGAAATAATTATCGATGAAAGCGCCATTTGACCCGGTGAACCCATGATCGATCATCCGGCGCACCGCCAGCGGAAGTATCAGCGTCGTCACGGCGGCAATTGAGAGCGAGATCAGCGCGCCGATCACCATACCCCGGTAGCGGGACATATACGGGAAGATACGCTGCAAGGGCTTCAATGAGCGCCGTTTCTTTTCTGCTTCTGCAAAAGCCGTGTCGGCCATACCAAGAGTCTTCCTGTATCCTGCATCGCATTGCGACTTTGCGGCCAGATGGCCTTGTTATTGTTTTAAGGCTGATGTATAGGCTCGCCAACAGTTTTGGAAGCCCACGTTTGTGTGACGTTTGGCTTCATCTCTACCAATCGGCTCCGAACCGGCCTTCCGTCTCTTGTACGGGTCTGGTTTTGTGCCCCTTAAGTTCAGGATTAAGACAGATGAGAGCCAATATTCATCCAGACTACCACAACATCAAGGTTGTGATGACCGACGGCACCGAATACACGACCCGTTCCACATGGGGCAAGGAAGGCGATACGATGAACCTCGATATCGATCCTAGCACGCATCCAGCATGGACTGGCGGTTCGCAGCAGCTGACAGACCGCGGCGGCCGCGTTTCCAAGTTCAAGAGCCGTTTCGCCAATCTGGGTATTTAATCCCTTCGGCATATGGAATTTCAAAACGGCTCCGTTCATTCGGGGCCGTTTTGCTTTGTGGCTCGTAGCCGCCCTCAACCCTGTTCTGCAACGATGATGGGTTCGAAGCCGTCAGGCAGCACAGGCCGCATTAGATTGTTGCAACAATTTTCCAACTCGTGTTTCCTGCTTTCACCATGTGGTGGAGAAGATCATGGGTAGCGGGCTTGAGAAACTGATACGGGCAAAAACCGGCGATGCGACGGCGGTTCGCAATCTCGTTCGCTCATCCTATGCCAAATGGATTCCCGTGATTGGCCGCGAGCCCAAGCCAATGACAGCCGATTATGATCGAGCAGTCGAACATCATCTTGTCGATCTCCTCTACGTGGAGGGTGAACTGGCTGGCCTCATCGAGACGGTTGCGAAACCCGATCATCTCCTGATCGAAAACGTCGCCGTCTCACCTACGTTTCAGGGCCGCGGTTATGGCAGGCAGCTTCTCACCCATGCGGAAGAACTCGCTACCTCCATGGGCTTCACCCAGGTGCGACTCTTCACCAATAAAATGTTCGCCGAGAATGTGCAGCTCTATCTCAAGACAGGCTACAATATTGACCGCGAGGAAGCATTCATGGGCGGCGTCGCGGTTTACATGAGTAAGCCTTTATCCCAAGCCTGACTTACTCTTCCGCGTCGCTCACCTTGCATTCGGAAAGCAGTGTCTTTTCCGGCGCGCCGGGCGCCGCATCGAGATAGGACAGGATCGCCGCATCACCCTTGGTGTGCCAGCGATAGCTGTCATCCTGATCAACCGCGATATAAAGCGCACCGGAGCCGCTTTGCGATGTCCGCATCGGCACCTGCTTGTTCTCCACATTGATCACAGCAAACGAGGAACCGTCCTTGGTGTTGATATAGGTCGCATCAACAATCACACCGCGTTCACACTGATAGGTTGTTTGCTCGATCCGGTCTTGCGCCGCCTGCTCCGCCGCCATCATGGGCAGGACCGGAACCAGAAGACCGGTAAAGGCTGCAGATACCAACAGTTTTCTCATGTTCGATCCTCGCGCTGTCGCAGGCCTAATTCATAGCGCGAAAAGCCCGCTGAATTGAAGGGCGGGATGAAATTTCGCACGTCTGTTGCAACAAAACCCCGCCTCTGTCAGTTGCCCTAGGGAGGACAAGTAAAACCGTGGCTGGTTTGACAAGCTTGAACAACGTCCATAGCTTTTCAAAAGCTTATCTGCGTGTAAGGGAGGGACACCCAATGACTGACGTGACCACAGGTAGCAACCCCGCTGTATCAGCGCCAATAGAACCAAGTCTCCACCGGGTTATGGGCCCCTGGCTTCTGCTTCTCTTCATCGTGGGTGATATTCTCGGCACTGGCATTTATGCCCTGACAGGTCAGGTAGCAAAGCAGGTCGGCGGTGTTGTCTGGTTGCCCTTTCTGGTGGCGTTCATCGTCGCTGTCGTCACCGCCATGAGTTATCTGGAACTGGTGACAAAATATCCGAAGGCTGCGGGGGCCGCCCTTTATACCCACAAGGCATTCGGCATCCATTTCATCACCTTCATCGTTGCCTTTACCGTGATGTGCTCCGGCATCACATCGGCCTCAACCGCCTCACGGGCCTTCGCCGCCAATCTGTCCGGAGCATTTCAGCTCAATCTGGAAACCGGCATCGGCATCACGCTTGTGGCGCTCGCCTTCATGGCGATTGTGGCAATCGTCAATTTTCGCGGCGTCGGCGAAAGCGTCAAGGCCAATGTGGTGCTGACGCTCGTTGAACTGACCGGCCTTCTGATCATCATCTTCATCGGCCTTTGGGCCATTGTCGGCGGACAGGGCGATGTATCACGCGTCATGCAGTTCACTACTGCACCGGATAGCAGCGTCTTCTGGTCTGTCATGGCAGCGACCACCCTTGCCTTTTTTGCCATGGTTGGCTTCGAAGACTCAGTCAACATGGCCGAGGAGTGCAAGGAACCATCGAAAATCTTTCCGAAGGTTCTGCTGATCGGCCTTTTCATCACGGGGGCGATTTATATTCTCGTTTCCATTTCAGCGATCACGCTCGTATCGCCCGCGGAATTGGGGGAAGGCGAAACGCCGCTTCTGAAGGTCGTACAGGCGGGTGCGCCCAACTTCCCGCTCTGGATATTCGGCTTCATCACCATGTTTGCCGTGGCCAACAGCGCCCTCATCAACATGCTGATGGCCAGCCGCCTCGTCTATGGCATGAGCCGTGAACATGTGTTGCCGCCACTGCTCGGCAAGGTACATGCGGGTCGCCGCACGCCCTATATCGCCATTGGCTTTACCACGTTGCTGGCCTTTGCCCTCATCACCTTTGTCGGCGAGGTTCCGGCACTCGGCGGCACAACGGCGCTTCTGCTGCTGTTCGTCTTCACCATCGTCAATATCGCCGTGCTGATCCTGCGACGCGAAAAAGTTGACCACGAACATTTCCGCACTCCGACAATCCTGCCGGTGCTTGGTTGCATCTCCTGCGCCTTTTTCGCTGGTCCCTGGACTGGCCGCGATCCGGTTCAGTACAAGATCGCCGGTGTTCTCATCGGCGTTGGTGTCGTGCTCTGGGTGATCACCGTTCTGGTCAACCGCGCTACCGGCGTTACACCTGATGAACCGGACATGGAGGCGCTCGGTGGTGATGGCCCGGTAAACTGAGGCATGGGGTTATGAGGGGGTTCGTGGTTCGACAGGCTCACCATGAGGGAGAGTGAGGATGCAACGATAATCGCAGAGATTGCAGATCGCCAATGTTGCAGAACTTGGCCCCTTGCAATCCTCCCACCCCCTCATCCTGAGCCTGTCGAAGGGCGGAACAATGGTTCTGCAACACTCAGTCCAAACAAACAAAAAGCCCGCCAATGGCGGGCTTTTTTATCGACATAACCAAATGGATCAGGCGGCGCTGAGCTTGGCCAGAACTTCGTCGCTGACTTCGAAGTTGGCGTAAACGTTCTGCACGTCATCGTCATCATCAAGCGTTGCGATCAGGCGCAGCACGGATTGTGCTTTTTCTTCATCCACCGGTGCGGTGGTCTGGGGCTTCCAGATGGCCTTGATGGATTCAGCTTCGCCCAGAGCGCTTTCCAGCGCCTTGGAGACATCGCCAATATCTTCAAAGGCGCAGAGGATGACATGACCGTCTTCGTCGGTCTGCGCATCTTCGGCTCCAGCTTCAATCGCTGCATCCATGATCTTGTCGGCACTGCCGGCTTCAGGCTTGTAGGTGATTTCGCCAACGCGGTTGAACATGAAACCGACCGAGCCGGTTTCGCCAAGCGCACCGCCAGATTTGGTGAATGCTGCGCGCACATTGGAGGCCGTGCGGTTGCGATTATCGGTCAGCGCTTCGACGATAACAGCGACACCGCCCGGACCATAGCCCTCGTAGCGTACTTCTTCGTAATTATCGCCATCGCCGCCCGCAGCCTTCTTGATGGCGCGCTCGATATTGTCTTTCGGCATGGACTGGGCGCGCGCATTCTGCACCGCAAGGCGAAGACGCGGGTTCATGGCCGGATCGGGCAAACCCTGCTTGGCGGCCACGGTGATTTCGCGTCCGAGTTTGGAGAAAATCTTCGACCGCACGGCGTCCTGACGCCCTTTGCGGTGCATAATGTTTTTAAACTGTGAATGGCCTGCCATGGCACCCCTGCGTGCTTAGATATGGTTCTGCCGTTTCCCTCTAAAGCCTGCGAACCAAGTCTGCAGGCCGTTCAGGCGGAAACATGCGTCTGGAATGGCGCCCTTATAGGTAAAAACCGGCGTCTCGTCCAGCACCTCAACAATCACAATGAGGGAAGTTGCAGCCGCGTATCGGCATAGTCGGCTTTGGATATTGTCGAACAGAGATCGAACCACTCGCATCCTGCACAGGCAGTGCGTGTCGTGCCCTGCCCGAATGCGCCGCGAAACCGCGCAACCGTCTCTCCGTCGAGCGTCAGCACATCACCGGCTTGGATGGTTTTACCCAGCAGGAGGCCGACATCCGCAGCTGCTTTGGCATCACGCTCGACGACACTATCGCGAAAACAGTGCGGATCACTGTCGCCGAGAAGGGGCTGGCACACGTCATCAGGCCCCTCCTGAATCAGAATATCCTCACCCGCTGCAATCCGGGCAATGATCCTGTCATAGTTCTCGGTAAAGGCCACGCTGTAGCCTTTACCGATATAGGTCAGCATGCACAGAAGATGATGCGCACGCAGTTTTATGGTCAAGACAGGCGCACCATGACGCCCGAACGACGCAGCAACTCGATAGTAGCAGCAGCCAGACCTGATTTGAGAACCGCGCCGAGAAGGAACGGCGCAACACCTGACGCCCATGCGGTTTCAAGACCGAACAAATGTGCCAGCCAGGATGCACCGAGAACGAGGCAAAGCACATTGCCGAACAGCATGATTGCCGCTGATACGAACGGGTTGCGGGTCAAGCCACGCTCGGCCAAAAAGCCGACAGCTGCCGCAACAATCGGGAAGGCGGCGAGATAACCGGCTGTCGGTCCAACAAAATGGATGAAGCCGAAACCACCGCCTGAAAGGACTGGCATGCCGATCATCGCTTCACCGAGCCAGGCGAGAACCGTTAAACCGCCGAGACGCCAGCCATAGAGTGCGCCAATCAGCGTCACGGCAAATGTCTGCATGTTGACGGGAACCGGGAACATCGGCACCTCGATCCACGAACTGACGGCAAGGAATGCAGTACCGATCAGAACAGCAAGCGTCTGGAAGGCAATGGAACGATCTGCCAGCTTCAGCGGCACGAACGCAGTGGAAAATGTTGTCTGGGTCATTGAAGTTCTATCCTCAAACGAGTGTTACAGAATCGGGCGTGATTGGTTTCAACGCTTTTTCTTGGCCTTGCGTGCCAGCATATTAAGGGCTTCGACCAGCGCCGAGAAGCCCATAGCCGCATAAATATAGCCCTTGGGTACATGAAAGCCAAAGCCATCGGCAATCAGCGTCATGCCGATCATCAGGAGGAAGCCGAGAGCCAGCATGACAATGGTCGGATTGTTGGCAATGAACTTCGACAGCGGTTCGGCTGCCAGCAGCATCACCGTCACCGCAGCAAGAACCGCAATAACCATGATGGCGATCTCGTCGGTCATGCCGACGGCGGTAATGATGGAGTCCACCGAAAACACCAGATCGAGCACCAGTATCTGGAAAACCGCTGCGCCCATGGTGAGCGTAACAGTCTTGCCGATCACGTCTTCCTTGGCATCCTCATGATCAACCGTGTGGTGAATTTCCTTCGTTGCCTTCCACACCAGAAACAGACCACCGGCGATCAGGATCAGGTCGCGCCACGAAAACCCATGGCCGAAAGCCTCGAATACCGGCTGCGTCAGCTGCACAATGATCGAGATGGTGAACAGCAACACGAGGCGCAGGACAAGCGCTGCGCTGATGCCGATGCGGCGGGCGCGGGCCTGCTGCTCCTTCGGCAGTTTATTGGTCAGAATGGAGATGAAGATCAGATTGTCGATGCCAAGCACCACTTCCATGACCACGAGTGTGACCAGAGCGATGAGGCCTGATGGCTGATAGATGAAATCAAAATGCGAGATAAGGGTTTCCATGGGGTCGTTCCTGAGCTGTTAGAGACCGGATGGGTGTAAACCGATGCCTTGATTTAAAAGGTTGTGGTGAGTTGTATCAATCTATTTCCAGAATGCGGGAATGGTTTCCTCCAGCCGCGGACCGATCCGCAGAGGAGAAATCTTTTCAGCAAGGCCGGTGCGGTCGGAAATATCCACGCCAACACCGCAGATCGTTGCCTTGCCGCTTGCCGCCTCAAACCGGCCCTTCGGCACTTTTGACAGGAACCGGTTCAGCGGCTCTTCCTTGTCCATGCCAAGCGATGAATCATAATCGCCGCACATGCCCGCATCGGACATATAGGCCGTTCCGCCATTGAGGATTTGCGCATCGGCCGTTGGCACATGTGTATGCGTGCCGACAACAAGGCTGGCGCGGCCATCGACAAAATGGCCGAAACATTGCTTTTCGCTGGTGGCTTCCGCATGGAAATCAAACACCACTGCATCCGCCTGTTCGCCGAGCGGACAGGCAGCCAGAATTTCCTCGCCAATGGTGAAAGGATCATGCAAATCCGGATGCATGAAGACGCGGCCCATAATGTTGGACACCAGCACGCGCGCACCATTCTTGGCCAGAAACACGCCAGAACCTTTTCCGGCGGTACCAAGCGGGAAATTGGCCGGGCGCAGGAACCGCTGCTCGCGCGCCGCAAAGACCAAAGCTTCCCGTTGGTCCCACACATGGTTTCCCGTAGTGACCACATCAGCCCCGGCATTGATCGTATCGTGGAAAATCTCTTCGGTGATGCCAAAACCACCGGCGGCATTTTCGCCATTGACGATGACAAAATCGAGTTTCAGATCGGAGATAAGTCCCGGCAATTGTTCGTAGACCGCTGTCCGGCCCGACCGTCCCACCATGTCACCAAGAAAGAGTAATCTCACGCCTATATCCTGAAAGAGAGGCCCGGTCGCTGCCGCAGCCTGAAATGATCGATTGGCTTTATCCGTCTAGCCGAAACGGCGCAACCCGCTTTCCGTCAGGATTGCCTCGAGCGGCACATCATGCGGCTCATCGGGAACGGTTTCAACCTGCTGGCAGTCAAATGCCACGCCAATCAGCCGCGGGTTCACGCCTTTGGCCTGTAAACCGGCAATCGCCCTGTCATAATAGCCCGCGCCATACCCAATGCGATGGCCCCTGATATCAAAGGCGGCGAGTGGCACCAACATGACCGATGGATCAAGCACCGCAGCATCTTCCGCTGGTCCTGATGTACCAAACCCGGTATCGATCATCGGCACATCCCGCACCAGTTCGCGAAAGAGGATCGTCTGCTTATCGATAATTGCGGGCAGGCAAAGCCGCGCACCGCGCTCGCGCAAACTGAAAAGCAGGGGACGCAAATCCACTTCCGAGCGGATTGGCCAGAAACCCGACACAATCGTTCCCGCATCAAGGGTAAGCACTGCCAGACCAAAATCGGCAATCCGCATTGAGGCTTCACTGCGGAATTCTGGTGTGAGCGCATCCCGGCGGCCAAGGGCCTCCAGACGGAGTTTCTTCTTCAGCTCTTTGATGGGGGAATGGTGTTGCACTGGCTTGATTTCATGAGGCGCCAGCAACCGCCAGCTCGGGATGAAACAAAAGTGGCGTCCACACAACCGATGGAGAAGTCGATCCCGGGAACCTACAAAGTAGGTGGGCGCCGTGTGAAGAAGCCCACGGGCCTCCTCAGGGACAGCTCCCTAAGGGATCATTAAGGCCCCGGGGAATATGTCTCTCCTGTCGAGAAGCGCAGAGCGCCGATCCGAATATAGGATGGATGCATGCATTGCACCAGTGCGCGCAGAGCGATTTTCCACTGCTGACACAACTTGTCAGCTGTCCGGTTGTTGGCGGCGCCTCGGCACGCTACGATTAGCCGGGTAAGCGGGGGGATACGCGCCATGACGATTTCCATGTATCAGGCTTCAGTGCCGGTTTTCACGCGTTTACTCGGCAATTGCGCGGCGTTCCTGCAAAAGGCCGAAGCTTACGCATTGACGCGCGACACGGATGCCTATCCCCTGCTGGAGCAGAGACTGGCACCGGATATGTTTCCCCTGAAAATACAGGTGCAAATTCTGGCGGATGGCGTCCGGGGCTGTACGGCCCGACTTGCCCGGCATGAATTGCCGGCGCCCGATGACTGGCGGTTTGCTGTGTTCAATCGTGGTTATCATCAGGACTTTCACGAGTCGGAGCAGAGTTTTGCTACTCTCATTGCCTATCTCCGCGACACGGTTGACTACCTCCAGACCATCCGCCCCGAAGAGATTAATGGAACAGAGGAGTTGCCGGTGGAGGTGACGTGGCGCGGCAACACGCGGCATTTTCAGGGACTGCCCTTCCTGCGCGATTACGTGCTGCCCAATTTCTATTTTCACCTGACAATCAGCTACGCCATCCTGCGCATTGCGGGCGTTCCACTGGGCAAACAGGATTTTGAAGGTGTGCCTGTTTATGTGAGTGTGCCTGCATCGTGATGAGGATGAAACCTGGCAGAATAATGATACATGGTTCGACATAACAACCATGAGGGAGATTGGGTGGATGCAAGGCTGATCGCAGAGATTGCAGCACATAAAGGTGCAGCGCAATAGTTGAAGGTGCAGCGCAATAGTTGCAGAACTTGGCTCCCTGCAACCCTTTCTCCGTCATCCTCAGTCCTCGGGTTTAACCCGAGGACTGAGGATGACGGAGCGGGTTGAGATATCGGGAGCTATATTCTGCAACCTTTATTCTGCAACCTTTGCGATTGTCGTGCATCTCCACTCTCCCTCATGGTGAGCCTCCTGAGCCTGTCGAAGGGCGAACCACGCACAACAATCATGCAACCACCTATTTTCAAAAAAATCACACCAACTTATCCAACACCATCCCAGCTCGCTTATTCTGATGGTGTCCTTTCCGGCGGGAATGCTCCGGAAAACTTTCTGAAGTCAGGAAAGGATCGGTGATTTCACCTGCGGGGAGAAACCAACCGCAGGGGAAAGGTTTTATCTCACAAGGGTAAAACCAGTCATCGGGACGGGTGATCCGGTTATTTTCTTGGTTGAAACAGGAAAATCTCCGGGGAACGCATGACTGCACTACCAATACCAAGACTTCCGCGTTCCCCTTTGGATCGCCCGTCTTTCCCACCTCAATAGCCAGACGCAAAAGCGGGCGTGGTAAAGAGGGAAATTTGCAAAACCGTTGTTGCGCCCTTCGACAAGCTCAGGATGAGGGGGTGGTTTGGTTGCAAAACTAATCTTCACCATTGCAGAACTTGACTCCCCAGCAACCCATCCCACCGCAATCTACCCCACTGTCATCCTCGGGCTTGACCCGAGGACCCACGGCTAAGGAGAATAAACGAAACCGATACTCAGCAGTTATCAACATGGGTCCTCGGGTCATCCTCGGGTTAAACCCGAGGACTGAGGATGACGGTGGGGCGGCAATGGGGTGGGTTGCGGTAGGGTGGGTTGCGGGGGAGTCAAGTTCTGCAACCTTTGCGATTATCTTTGCATCCCACCACTCTCCCTCATCCTGAGCTTGTCGAAGGGCGCAACAATCGTTTTGCAACCCATTGGTACCCCCTCCCGAACGACTGCATTGCTCTCTCTTGCCCTCGCCGCGTCACATCCCTACTCTTTGCCCATCATGAAAGGGAATGCGATGCGGTTTGAAGGAACAGCGGCTTATGTGGCCGACAAGGATTTGATGGTGGCGGTCAATGCGGCGATTGCGCTGGAACGCCCGCTGCTGGTCAAGGGTGAACCCGGCACCGGCAAGACCGAGCTTGCCCGGCAGATTGCTGCGGCGCTTGATCTGGAACTGATCGAGTGGAACGTCAAATCCACCACCAAGGCCCAGCAAGGTCTCTACGAATATGATGCGGTCAGCCGTCTGCGCGATTCGCAGCTTGGCGATGCCAAATTCAACGATATCGCCAACTACATCAAACCGGGCAAGTTGTGGAATGCCTTTACGACCGACAAAAAGGTTGTGCTGCTGATCGATGAGATCGACAAGGCCGATATCGAGTTTCCCAATGATCTCCTGCAGGAACTCGACCGCAACGAATTCCATGTTTACGAGACGGGCGAAACAATCCGCGCCGTCCATCGGCCAATTGTCATCATCACTTCAAACAATGAAAAAGAACTGCCCGACGCTTTCCTGCGCCGCTGTTTCTTCCACTATATCCGCTTCCCCGACGTGGATACGCTGACCAGAATCATCGAAGTTCACTATCCCGGCATCAAGCAAAATCTTGTTCGTGCCGCCCTCACCCAATTCTACGAGATCCGCGACGTCGCGGGGCTGAAGAAGAAACCCTCCACTTCCGAAGCGCTGGACTGGATCAGGCTTCTCGTTGCCGACGACATCGCACCGGAGGATCTGCGCGCCGATCCCAAGAACGCGCTGCCCAAACTGCATGGCGCCTTGCTGAAAAACGAGCAGGACGTGCATCTGTTTGAACGGCTCGCCTTCATGGCAAGACGGCAGGGCTAGATGACTATTATCATCCGTCCCATCGAGAAAGCCGATGAACCCGAATGGCGTCGCCTCTGGACAGCCTATCTGACGTTCTACGAAACATCCGTAGCCGAAGACGTTTATCAGACGACATTCAAGCGGCTGCTTTCCGGCGGCGAACACGAATATCGCGGCTTTCTCGCCGAGCTTGACGGCAAGCCTGTTGGTCTTGCGCATTACCTTTTTCATCGCCACTGCTGGACCATCGCCGATACCTGCTATCTGCAGGACCTTTACGCCGACCCTGACATACGCGGTCAGGGCATTGGCCGCGCGCTGATCGAGGCTGTTCATGTCGAGGCGACAAAGGTTGGCTCGCAATACGTCTATTGGACCACTGCCCATGACAACGAAACGGCCCGCAAACTTTATGACCGCATCGGTGAACTGACCCCATTCATTGAATATCTGAAAATGGTATAATCACCTCATGTTCATTCCCTTCTTTCTTGAACTGAAAGCTGCAAAAATTCCCGTATCGCTGCGGGAATATCTGACATTGCTTGAAGGACTGGATGCCGGGCTGGTGAGCTACGATGTCGAGGGGTTCTATTATCTCGCCCGCTCGGCACTGGTAAAAGATGAGCGGCATATGGACCGCTTCGATCAGGTTTTCGGCCATGTGTTCAAGGGACTGGAATCCCTGACCGGCGAGAATGGTATCGACATTGCCAATCTCCCTGAAGAATGGCTACGGCGTCTTGCCGAAAAACATCTCACGGAAGAAGAGAAGAAGCTGATTGAGGCACTTGGCGGTTTTGACAAGCTGATGGAAACATTGCGCCAGCGGCTGGAAGAGCAAAAGGGCCGGCATCAGGGCGGGTCAAAATGGATTGGCACCGCTGGCACCTCGCCGTTCGGCGCCTATGGCTATAATCCGGAAGGAGTGCGGATCGGTCAGGATGAGGGCCGCCATGGCCGCGCGGTGAAGGTCTGGGACAAGCGCGAATTCAAGAATTTTGATGACAGTGTGGAGCTTGGCACCCGCAACATCAAGGTCGCGCTGAAACGCCTGCGCCGCTGGGTGCGTGAGGGCGCGGATGACGAGCTTGATCTATCGGGCACCATCAAATCCACAGCCGAGCACGGCTATCTCGATGTGCAGACCCGCCCGGAACGGCGCAATCACGTCAAGTTGCTGATGTTTTTCGATGTCGGCGGTTCCATGGATGAGCACATCAAGATCGCTGAAGAGCTGTTCTCCGCCGTGCGCTCGGAATTCAAACACATGGAGTATTTTTATTTCCACAATTGCCTCTATGAGGGCGTGTGGAAGGACAATCGCCGCCGCCATGCGGAAAAGATTCCGACGCTTGATGTGATCCACAAATATGGACCTGACTACAAGGTGATCTTCGTCGGCGATGCCGCCATGGCGCCCTATGAAGTGTCCCATCCGGGTGGGTCGGTCGAACACTGGAATGAGGAAGCCGGTGCCATCTGGCTTAGCCGCGTTCTCGATCACTGGAAGAATGCCGCCTGGCTCAACCCATCAAAAGAACAGTATTGGGGCTACACCGCCTCAACCGCAATGGTCCGCAAGATTTTCGCTGATCGTATGTACCCAATGACCCTTGCCGGTATTGAACAGGCAACACGGGAGCTTTCGCGCAGGGATTAGGTTGTGAGCGGTAGGGGACGTGGTTCGTGGTTCGTGGTTCGTGGTTCGTGGTTCGACATAACAACCATGAGGGACAGTGAGGATGCAAGCTAATCGCAGAGATTGCAGAACTTGACTCCCTGTAGCTCCCAATCTCCGTCATCCTCGGGCTTGACCCGAGGACCCATAATTAAATAGCGCCCAGCTCCGAGTTCGTTTTGAGCTTCTTAGCCGTGGGTCCTCGGGTCAAGCCCGAGGATGACGCGGAGGGATTGAGGTTAAGGGAAGCCATGTACTGCAATCTCTGCGATTAGCCTTGCATCCTCACTGTCCCTCATGGGTTGTTATGCCGAACCACGAACCACACGTTGTACAGCTATTTTAAACCCATCAACCAAACGAATAACCGGCACCGCGCACAGTGCGGATCGGATCGATCGAACGGCCAATATTGATAGCCTTGCGCAGCCGTCCGACATGGACGTCAACCGTGCGATCATCCACATAGATGTCAGCGCCCCAGACATTGTCCAGCAACTGACCGCGTGAGAAAACCCGGCCTGGTGATTGCATCAAAAATTCCAGCAGACGGAACTCGGTTGGACCAAGCTTCAACTCGCGTTCCTTGCGGAACACCCGGTGCTGCTCGCGATCAAGCTTCAGATCGCCAAAACTCAGCACATGCGACAGGAGGCTCGGATTGACCCGGCGCAGCATGGCCTTGATACGGGCGAGCAGTTCTGGGGTCGAGAACGGCTTGACCATATAGTCATCAGCACCCGTCGCCAGACCGCGCACCCGTTCGCTTTCTTCGCCACGCGCTGTCAGCATGATGATCGGCAGGATTTCCGTCTCGCGCCGCGCCCGCAGGCGGCGGCAGAGTTCGATGCCGGAAAGGCCCGGCAGCATCCAGTCGAGGATAAGCAGGTCAGGCACTTTTTCACGCAGCGCGATCTCGGCCTCGTCGCCCCGTGCGATTGTCTCGACGACATAGCCTTCGGCTTCAAGATTGTACCGGAGAAGGACGCTGAGCGCTTCCTCGTCTTCGACAACTGTGATTTTGGGAGCTATCGCCATTGCTGGATTCCTGATTAAGGCTGTCTGGCTTCATCAACGATGATGCTGTGGGTCTGGTCTTCCTTGGGCCGTTCGGCTGGAAGCTGCGCACCCGTCACGATGTAGTAGACCGTTTCAGCAATATTCGTCGCATGGTCTCCGATGCGCTCGATATTCTTGGCGCAGAAGAGAAGGTGCGTGCAGGCAGAAATGTTGCGCGGATCTTCCATCATGTAAGTCAGAAGTTCGCGGAACAACGATGTGTAGAGCGCATCGATTTCGTCATCACGCTCGCGGACAATATTGACCTGCTGCACGGAACGCGTCGCATAGGCGTCGAGCACATCCTTGAGCTGTGTCAGGGCGAGTTCGGCGATGGTCTGCAGACCGCGATAGACGGAGAGCGTCTGACGCGTATCGGTGACGGCAACAACGCGCTTGGCGATATTCTTGCCCAGATCACCAACCCGTTCGAGATCGGACGAAATACGGATGGCACCGATGATTTCGCGCAGGTCAATTGCCATGGGCTGGCGCTTGCCGATGATGGTGATGGCCTTCTCGTCAATCTCGCGCTGTCCGGCATCAAGAATGAGGTCATCGGAAATAACGCGCTGGGCCAGCGCATTATCGGAATTCACCATGGCGGTGACGGCCTGTTCGACCATGCGTTCCGCATGGCCGCCCATCTCGGCAATCTTGTGGGTCAGGAACTTCAGTTCGTCGTCATAGGAACGGACGGTGTGTTGCGTCTCGGTCATTTTTTTATCCCTGTTTCCCGTGATTAGCCGAAGCGTCCGGTGATGTAGTCCTGCGTGCGCTTTTCCGTCGGATTGGTGAACATCATTTCCGTATCACCCACCTCGACCAGATTACCCAGATGGAACATGGCCGTGCGCTGCGAAACGCGGGCGGCCTGCTGCATCGAGTGGGTCACGATGACAATGGTGTAGTTCTGGCGCAGTTCGTCGATGAGTTCTTCGACCTTCGCCGTAGCAATCGGATCAAGCGCCGAGCAGGGCTCGTCCATCAGGATAACTTCCGGGCTGACCGCTATGGCGCGGGCGATGCACAGGCGCTGCTGCTGACCGCCGGAAAGACCTGTACCGGCTTCATGCAGGCGATCCTTCACCTCGTCAAAAAGACTGGCGCGGCGCAGGCTCTTCTCGACGATTTCTTCCAGCTCGTGCCGGTTCTTGGCAAGGCCATGGATGCGTGGGCCATAGGCAACATTTTCGAAGATGGATTTTGGAAACGGATTGGGCTTCTGGAAGACCATGCCGACACGGGCGCGCAGTTCAACCACGTCGATCTTCGGATTGTAGATATCCTCTTCATCGAGCGTGATCTTGCCGCCGATCTTGCAGCCTTCAATCGTGTCATTCATGCGGTTCAGCGAGCGCAGGAAGGTGGACTTGCCGCAGCCGGATGGACCGATCAGCGCTGTGACCATCTTCTCAGGCACATCGAGGCTGACACCAAACAGGGCCTGCTTTTCACCATAGTGAACGGTGACATCCTTGCCCTGCATTTTGATCGTATTGACCTGTGCATTCATTTTGTCGTTTACCGCTTTTTCGAGAGATCGTTCTGTCATCAGATTCATGGTTCGCTCCCGTTTTACCAGCGCCGCTCAAAGCGGCGACGCAGAATGATGGCTCCAATATTCATGACTGCGAGAAACAGAAGCAGCACGATGATAGCGCCTGACGTGCGTTCCACAAAGGCGCGTTCCGCCTCGTTGGCCCACATATAGATCTGCACCGGCAGCGCAGTCGAAGGATCAAGCGGCGTGACCGGATAATTGGCAACAAAGGCCACCATGCCGATCAGCAGCAGCGGCGCCGTTTCGCCAAGCGCATGGGCGAGGCCGATGATCGTCCCGGTCAGGATGCCGGGTGCAGCGAGCGGCAGCACGTGATGGAACACCATCTGCGTTTTCGATGCACCAACACCCAGCGCCGCCGAGCGGATGGATGGCGGCACGGCGCGCAAGGCGGCGCGTGTCGCGATGATGATTGTCGGCAGCGTCATCAGGGTCAGAACCAGACCACCAACCAGCGAGGCGGAACGCGGCAGACCGAAGAAGTTAATGAAGACGGCAAGCCCGAGAAGACCAAAGACGATTGACGGAACAGCCGCCAGATTGTTGATGTTGACCTCAATAATATCGGTCAGGCGGCTCTTCTTGGCATATTCTTCCAGATAGATCGAAGCGGCCACGCCAATCGGCAGCGAAAGGCAGAGCACAATCAGCATCATGTAAAGCGAGCCGATCAGCGCAACGCCAAGACCTGATGTTTCCGGACGGCTCGATGCGCCGAAGGTGAACAGGCCAGTGTTAAACCGCTGCGCCATCACCCCTTCCTTGCTGAGGGTGTTCATCCAGGCGACCTGACGATCCGAAACCTTGCGGTTTGCCTGATCAACGGTCAGATCAATCTGGCCTTTAAAGGCGGAGTCGATATCGCCGCCGGTCAGGACCCACAGATTCTGTGTCGTGCCGATCAGCGCCGGATTTCCGGCAACCAGTTCACGCAGCTGGCTGCGCGAACCATCGGATACAAGCTTGCTCAACTCACGGATACCGGGCTTGTCATCAAGGCTGACACCGAGCTTTTCCGCCAGTGCATTGCGCACCAGAACAGGATAGTTCGCAGTCAGCAAGACCGTCGGATCGGTGGCGCGTTTGTTGGTCGGATCAATGATCTTTTCGTCGAGCTTGACCGAAAGATTAAGCTCCGTCTGCCAGAAGGCAGTATAGCCGTTCGAGATAACCGAATAGAGCAGCGCAACCAGAAAAAACAGGCCGATGGCAATGGCTATGATGCCGTAAAGTTTGAACCGGCGTTCCGCAGCGTAGCGGCGCTTGAGACCAATGTCGCGCCTGATCACTTTGGCTGGAGCAGTTGTTGCAGGATTGAGAGTTGTGTCGGTCATTCGTACTGCTCCCGGTACTTACGCACGATGTAAAGCGCGAAAATGTTCATCGCCAGAGTGATAAAGAAAAGGGTGAGGCCAAGGGCGAATGCCACCAGCGTCTGCGGTGAATTGAATTCCAGATCGCCCGTCAGCTGGTTGACGATCTTGACGGTGATCGTTGTCATGGCATCGAACGGATTGATATTGAGGTTGGCGGCAACACCGGCAGCCAGAACCACGATCATGGTTTCGCCGATAGCACGCGAGGCAGTGAGCAGCAGCGCACCGACAATGCCCGGCAAGGCGGCGGGAAGCACGACGCGGCGCACCGTTTCCGACTTTGTCGAGCCAAGACCAAGCGAACCATCACGCAGGGAACGTGGCACAGCGGTGATAATGTCATCCGACAGTGACGAGACAAACGGGATCAGCATGACACCCATGACGATACCGGCGGTGAGTACGCTCTGGGCCATGATGAACGGATAACCGCCCGAGATCGCCGCACTGAGATCGCGCAGGAACGGCCCGACTGTGACAAGAGCAAAGAAGCCATAGACAATCGTCGGGATGCCCGCGAGCACTTCAAGCAGCGGCTTGACCACCGAGCGCACACTGCGGCTGGCATATTCAGCCATGTAGATTGCGGCAAACAGACCAACCGGAACCGCAAAGAGCATGGCGACCAGCGCGATATAAAGCGTACCGGCAAGCAGCGGGATCAGACCAAACTGACCCTGCGTCGCATCGCCACCAGCGGCGGAAAAACGCGGGTCCCATACGGTACCGAAGAAGAAACTGGAAGGCGTCACCGATTGGAAGAAGGTGATTGTCTGGAACAGCATTGACAGAACGATACCGACCGTTGTCAGGATCGCGATTGTCGAGGCGGCCAGCAGTGCCCAGAGAATGATCCGTTCAACATTGTTGCGTGCCCGCGTGCGAACATTGACGCCGGACAGGCCGAAAACAGCACCGGCCAGTGCAAGGACAATGGCGACAACCGCACCGATATTGTTGGCGCGGGCCGTGCTCTTGTTCCATTGAATGGCGATCGGGATCATGAAATCCTGACCTTCCGTCGCAAGGGCAACGCCCTTTTCGGACAGAAGCGGACGCAATTCGGAAAAGGTCGTTGGCAGATTTGCACGTTCCTGATCGGTCAGCTTGTTGAGGCCGCGCGCGATACCGCTGACCATGCCGATTTCAAGACTTTGACTGGCAATGACGCTCTGGTCGTTGTGAACAGGCAAACTGGCAACCGCCTGATGTTCGATATAGAAGCCCGAGGCAACCGCCCAGACTGCAATAAAGATAACCGCTGGCAATACCGAAACCAGAAAAACCCACCAGCCGTGATAATGCGGCAAGGAATGGGCCTTGATGCTTCTGTCGTCCTTGCGGACAGCGCGCTGGCGTCCGAGAACAAACCCGACAATACCAATCGCAATGACAATCACTAAAACCAACAAGCTGGACATCAACGCTTCCCCGATCTGTCCTGTAAACTAGGTCGCAAGCTCATGGATGCGGTCGAATAACAGAAGACCAGATTCAAAAGCGTACCGCCTGAAGAAGAACTGGCGCGGACGGGTATTCCCGACCGCGCCAATTATGGGGCTTACTTGCCAGCCATTGTCTTGCCGGCGGCAAAGGCAGCGCGCTGAGCTTCACGCTCTGCATCCGGTGCAGCAACCAGACCATATTCTACCAGCGGGCTTTCCGGACCAACCATCTGGTCAGCAAGGAAGAAGTCCACATATTCCTTCAGGCCAGGAATAACGCCGAGGTGTGCCTTCTTGACGTAGAAGAACAGCGGGCGCGAAACCGGATACTTGCCTGTAGCAATGGTTTCCGTGCTTGGCTTGATGCCGTTGACGGTTGCAACCTTCAGCTTGTCAGCATTGTTTTCGTAGAAAGCGAGGCCGAATACGCCAACACCTGTCTTGTTGGCATCGATACGAGCCAGTGTTTCAGGATAGTCGCCGTCGATGTCGATTGCCTTGCCGTCCTTGCGGATTGCGATACAGGCAGCAGCGGCAGCCTTTTCGTCAAGGCCAGCAGCCTTGATGGCATCAGCAGCGCCAGTTGCCTTGCAACCGCCGGTCATCAGCTTTTCTTCGAAGACTTCACGGGTGCCGTGCTTTTCGCCAGGAATGTAAGCGGCGATGTCCCAAGCTGGCAGCTTAGGGTTGACCTGATTCCACTTGGTGTTTGGATTGGCAACGAGCTTGCCGTCAACAACGATCTGTGCAGCAAGTGCTGTGTAGACGTCCTTAGGCTCCAAAGCCCAATCTGGACCCTTGATGTCGGTCGCAAATACGATGCCATCATAGCCGATGCGGATTTCTTCAACGTCCTTGACGCCTGCATCAACGCAAGACTTCAACTCTGTGTCCTTGATCGGACGCGAGGAATTGGCGATGTCGATGGTGTTTTCGCCGACGCCCTTGCAGAATTCCTTGATGCCGGCACCCGAACCACCGGATTCAACAACCGGGGTCTTGAACTTGGGGAAAGTCTCGCCGAAAGCTTCAGCGACGATCTTGGCATATGGCAGCACTGTGGATGAACCGCTGACCTGAATCTGGTCACGAGCGGATGCGCCAACTGTCGTGGCAATCACGGAGATCGCAATCAGAGCAGTGGTGGAAATAAGCTTGTTCATAGGAGCAGCTCCTGTTGGATTAACTGTGTGACGCCTCCGACGTCGTCTGCCGTCTATAGAACCAATATAACAGTCATATGACAGTAATGTTACAGTTCTGTAGCGCGGTCTGCACCCGAGCCGCGCCCGGCGCGGAATCAAAAATCCTTCTAAAACCATCAAGTTAACCGTCTATGCACTTTGCACAGCTTCGCGCTCTCAAGAGAAGATCAACGATTCCAGTAGGTTCATGCCATTCAATTGCGACACCCGCAGAGGTTGCGCCTCCCGACTGCGTGGGGGGACAACGCCGTCCCCTGACACTGGTCTCAAAAAAACTTGATTGCAAGCGACGGATTGTCCTGCTCCTGCCGTTTAAGCCTGAAACAGATGACAATCTCCCGAAAGGAAATTCCTATGAAACCAAAAAGCACAGCCGCCCTTCTTGCTGTTCTGTTGTTGCCTTTGGCAGCACCCTTCGCGGTGGGGGCTCCAAAAGCTGATACCAATGGTGATGGCACCATTTCGCTGGCCGAATACCAGACGGCGGCGCGGACACGGCTGCTCAAGCTTGATACGGATGGGGACGGCAAGCTGTCGCTTGAGGAATGGCTGAAGCGCCCGGCACCGAAGAATGCCAAGCGCGACCCGGCGGCAGTCTTCAATCGCCTCGATACCAATCATGACGGCTTCATCGATGCCGCAGAAATGGATACTGTATCGAAGAAGCGGTTCGAGCGCCTCGACAAGAATTCCGATGGACAATTGTCGAAGGAAGAACGCCATCCGCACAGGAAGGGTGCTGCAGACAGTTCGCAGGAGTAACGGCAAGCGTGCAAAGCCTTGGACAATCGCAAGACGGATGAAGAACTGCTGGTCCAGATCGGTCAGCACGACGACGCTGCCATCAGGACCATGGTATCGAGAAAGCTTCCGCGCCTGCTTGCCATGGCCGTGCGGATGCTTGGCGACAGGCACGAGGCCGAAGATGTAACGCAGGAAGCCTTTGTCAGGCTCTGGCGGCAGGCAGGCAAATGGCAGTCCGGCCGCGCGACATTTGATACGTGGTTGCACCGGGTGACGCTCAACCTCTGCTACGACCGGCTGCGCCGCCATCGCGAACAGCCGGTGGCCGAAGCACCTGAGCGTGCCGATCCGGCACCCGGTCCGGAAGAGACGCTTTCAACCCAGGACGAAAGCGACAGGATCAGAAAAGCCCTAGCCTCCCTGCCAGACCGGCAAAGGGAGGCGATTGTGCTGCAATATTATCAGGAATTCACCAATATCGAGGCGGCTGAGATCATGGATATAAGCATTGAAGCACTGGAAAGCCTTCTGGCCCGCGCCCGCCGTAATCTGCGGACGATTCTGCAAGAGGCCGATGAACAGGAGAAAATCCGATGACACCGGAGCGTTTTCACGAACTGACCGAGATCTATGGTGCAGATACCAGACGGTGGCCACCGCCGGAACAGGCAGCGGCTGTCTCCTTTACCAAGGACTATCCCGATCTTGCCCAACCTGCTCTCAAGGCCGCCGCAGAACTCGACAGTCTGTTATCTGGCTATCAGATCGCCCAGCCGGACGCGGCACTGCGCGAGCGGATCATCGCCGCATCGGGCAAATCACGGTCGGGCTGGATGCGGGCACGTCTTTGGTGGCAAGGCACGGGCCTTGCGGGTATCGGCCTCGCTGGCGCTGTCACCGGCGCGCTTCTGATCGGCGTCATCCACTCGGCGGAAACCCGCGGATATGAGGATCAGGCCTATGCCGTCACGGCTTTCAACATCTCTGATGAACTGGACGAGTAAATGAGCGAACGATCACGCAATATACTCCTCGTCGCCTCGCTTGCGCTGAATGTCTTCATTGCCGGAGGTGTGATTGGCGGCGGATATATCTGGCACACATTCGGCCACTCCTGGGCAACGGAAAATCGACGTGGTGTCCGTTTTGCCGCTGAATATCTGACGCCGGAACAGCAGAAGACCTTGCGCCAGAACCTGTCGGCAGCACGCAAGGACAATATACCTTTGGCCGATGCGGGACGCGCAAGCCGCACCGAGATTGCCCGCTTGCTGGCGCAGGATGTCATCGACCCTGCGGCGGTCAATGCCGAACTGACCAAGGCACGCGAAGCGGATTTCGCCCTGCGAACCCGCATTGAACAGACAATTGTCTCCTTCGCCGAAAGCCTTTCTCCCGAGGATCGCAAGGCGCTGATCGACGGCCTGAAGAAGCGCAACATCATCATCAGGCAGACGCCCGCAAAAAAAGAATAGGCACCGGCGACGGATTCTTTTGGCTCCCCCGTTCAATGACTGTCGATGCCAGACAGGCGGCGAACGGAGAAGACCATGGGTACCACGCCAACAGATGCGACAGCTGCCATTGCGGTCAATCGCTTTGGTTTGGGCAAGCGGGCAAGCGAGCCGCTTCCATCCGATCCGCAGCACTGGCTGCTTGACCAGATCGGGCAATACACGGCCCAGCCGCCAGCCTTTGCGGCAATGCAAGCCACCCGCGACATCGCAACAAATTACGCCAATGACCGGGAAAAACTGCAGACGCTTGATGGCGACGCGAAGATTGCGCTGCGGCAGGAGCTGAACAAAGCGGCGCGGTTGCTTTATCGCAGCGAGATCGACGCGCGCGGTCTTAATGCCCTGCAAACGACAACACCCTTCATGGAAGCGCTCGTCCATTTCTGGTCAAACCATTTTGCCGTTTCAGCCGACAATCCCCCGATGCTCAGCCTTGCCGGTGCATTTGAGCGCGAGGCAATCCGCCCGCATATAACAGGGCGCTTTGCTGACCTGCTCTTTGCCGTCGAGCAGCATCCCGCCATGCTGATCTATCTTGATCAGATACGCTCCGCTGGCCCCGATAGCCCGCTTGCCAATCGTGCCAGGAAGCGCAATGCCGACAGGCTGCCCGGCATCAATGAGAACCTTGCCCGCGAGATCATGGAGCTGCACACGGTCGGCGTCGGTTCCGGCTATACCCAGAAGGATGTGACAGAATTTGCGCTTGCCCTGACTGGGTGGTCTGCCGGAGGGATGGGCGGCAAGGCCGATACCAGCGAGGCCGGTATTTTCCAGTACCGTCCCGGTCTGCACCAGCCGGGCGACCGGTTGATACGCCGCCGGGTCTATGGACCGTCTGGCGAGGATCAGGCGGGTGCCGTTCTGAAAGATCTGGCCAGCGATCCGGCAACTGCCCGACACATTGCCACAAAACTCTGTCGCCACTTTATCTCAGATACGCCCTCAAGGGCGGCCGTCGATCGGGTCAGCAAGGCATTCCTCACTTCCGGTGGGGATTTGCCAACGATTTACAGAGCACTCGTTGAAGCGCCCGAAGCATGGGCAACACAGGCCTCCAAGATCAAGACACCATGGGAGTGGCTGGTTTCAGCCATGCGCGGTCTGGATTATCCCGATCTTGGCAAAGCCAGTTTCTCCAATCTCTTGAACCAGCTTGGACAACCGGTCTGGCTGCCGCGTTCACCCGCCGGTTATGACGACATCGCCGCCAGCTGGCTTGCACCTGACGCATTGGTTCGGCGGGTTGAAGTATCGCAGCGGCTGGCCGCGAAGGCAGACCGCAGTCTGAAGCCGGACGAATTGGCCAGCAATCTTCTTGGAACCACCCTGACCAGCACGACGGCAACGGAAATCAACCGCGCCGAATCCATCCAGACGGGCATCGCCCTTCTGCTTGTTTCACCGGATTTTCAACGGAGATAAGCATGACCAACCGCCGTGACTTCCTGCGTCTGGCCGCAATCGGTGCGGGATCGATGCTCGTTGCGCCCCGCATTGTCTTTGCCAATGTCGCAACGGATCGTCGCTTCGTCTTCATCATCCAGCGCGGTGCCGCCGATGGCCTCAACATCGTCATTCCCTATGCGGACCCTGCCTATGCACAACTGCGTGGCAAGCTTGCCATTGACGTCGCCGATGCCATCAAACTTGACGGCACATTTGCTCTGCATCCTTCGCTTGGTAATATGGGAACGCTCTATACCAACAGGCAGGCGCTGTTGGTCCATGCTGTCGCTTCGCCCTATCGCGAACGTTCCCATTTCGACGGGCAGAATGTCCTGGAAACGGGCGGCACCAGCCCCTACCAGCTCCGGGATGGCTGGCTGAACCGGCTTGTGACCCTCCTGCCGAAATCCGCCGACAAGGCCATTGCTTTCGCTCCGACGATACCTGCCGCCCTGCGCGGTTCGGCTGACGTTACATCCTATGCACCGTCGAGCCTGCCCGAAGCCCCCGATGACCTGTTGCTGCGGGTTGCGCAACTCTACGACAAGGATCAGCAGTTTCACCCTGTCTGGAGCGCCGCCATGGAAGCACGCGGCTTTTTCAAGGACATGGAAACGCGCCAGAACCCTGCAGCGGCGGGTAGAACAGCTGCCGAAGCGCTCGTTCGCAGTGATGGGCCGCGCATTGCCATGATCGAGACCAGCGGCTGGGACACCCATAGCGGGCAGGACGGCCGGCTCGCCAATCAGCTTAAGGCGCTTGATGCGATGATCGATGCCATGCGCGACGGCCTCGGTGATATCTGGCAGCAGACCACCGTCCTCGTGGCAACGGAATTTGGCCGCACCGCCGCTGCCAATGGCACGGGAGGAACCGATCACGGCACGGCGACAACGGCGCTTGTTCTGGGCGGAGCGGTGCAAGGTGGCCGCATTCTCGCCGATTGGCCGGGCCTCGCCGCAAGTGCCCTTTACGAAAACCGCGATTTGAAACCCACCATGGACCTCGATGCGCTGATTGCGGCTCTTGCCGCTGAAACCTTCCGCCTCGACCCGGAGCGCACCATGAAAACACTCTTTCCGAACCGCCCCTTTGACCAGTCCCTGCACGGACTGATCAACACCTGAACCATCAACCAACCCCAGAAGAGGATATTATGAGAACTGTCCTAAGTATTATCACCGCTGGCCTTATCGCCGTCGACACCTTGGCCGGAGCGCAAAGCGCCAGCGCCATGCCACTCCTGCCCGCGCAGGGCGATCATCTGCAATCCCAGGCCGAACCTGTCTATTGGCGGCGCGGCTTCTATGGCTGGCATGACGGTTATTATTACAATGGGCATCGCGGCTATGGTTATTTCCGCCCTGGTTATCGCTTCTATCGCGGTTACTGGTTTCCACTTGAAGCCTTTGGTCCCAGAACCGTGATCATCGAGCGCCCGGCACCGATTATTGTGCATCGTCGGCCCATCATTATTTACCGTTGAGGCCAGTGCGAAATGTGATGAAACGTTTCATCTGACGGTTATGCCCAGATCGATCCCTTGACAGGCTCACCCAAGTCCCATAGTTATCAAGTCATCCGATGACTTTGGGACTTGATCTGAATGCAACCCGCAGCCCGCACCAATCTGGCCGAAACAGCCATTGATAATATCCGCGCGGAAATCATCACCAATCGCTGGCCGATTGGGGAGCGCATCCCCAATGAGGCAGCACTGGCCGATATGCTTGGCGTCAGCCGCGGCACGGTACGTGAAGCGGTGCGGGTGCTTGTCGCGCAGGGCTTTCTGGAAACCAAACAGGGTTCGGGCACCTATGTCCGCTCAATCAGCAATCCCGATGAAAGCTTGCTCCGCATCCGGCGTACTGGCCTGCGCGATCAGGTCGAGACGCGCTGTGCGCTGGAAGTTGAGGCGGCAAGACTGGCAGCCATGCGCCATACACCCGAAGTCATTGCCGAGTTGCGGCAGCTATTGACTGAGCGCGGCGAATATAACGCTTCCAGACATGATTTATATGTCGAACAGGACCTCGCTTTTCACAAGGCGGTTGTCGCGGCATCGGGCAATTTTGCCCTCATCGAAGTCTATGAATTCTTCTCGGTTTCCACTCAGGAAATCATCCGGGCGACGGTAACCGGCGAACTCCCCGAACCCGATATGGCCGCCCATGCAGCCATTATCGATGCGATTGCCTCGGGAGACCCTGACAGGGCCGCTTCGACCACCCGCACCTTCATGGCCCCCATCCTTATTGAACTTGATCGGTTGCTTGCATCATGAACCAGCATTCCAAGACTGAACATTCCCGGCTTTCGGCGGATCTCGATATTGCCGCTGAACAACTTGTCGATGCGGAAGTGGACAGCGTTCCCCAGCCGCGCGTGCCTGACTTTAAAAGCCGAGGCGCACAGGTTCTGTTCGGCCTCAGTCTCGTGCTCATCGCCTATAACCTCCGCCCAGTTTTCTCCAGCGCGTCAGCGCTTTTGCCCGAGATCATTTCGCAGACCGGGCTTTCGTCCTTTGGTGCTGGTGTTCTCACCACGCTGCCGGTTTTATGTCTTGGTGTATTCGCCCCGCTGGCCCCGCGCCTTGCCCAGCGGATCGGTGCGGAGCGCACGCTTTTGGGTGTTCTTCTGCTGCTTGCTCTCGGCACGGCGTTGCGCGGACTGGAATCCCTGCCCTTGCTGTTCATCGGCACGGCACTGGCCGGCGCCTGTATTGCCATTGGCAATGTGCTGCTGCCCGGTCTCGTCAAGCGCGACTTCGCCAGCCGTACCGGGATGATGACCGGCCTTTACACCATGGCGCTCTGCGCCGGTGCCGCAAGCGCTGCCGGACTGACCCTGCCCGTTCAGAAGATGCTTGACGGATCGTGGTCACTTGCACTCAGCGCCTGGGCACTCCCCGTCCTCATTGTCGCCGCGATCTGGCTGCCACAGGCCCTTGCCCGCAAGGTGCGTACCAAACATGCGGGCTTCAAGGTGGTTGGCCTGTGGCGTGACCGTCTGGCATGGCAGGTTACCCTGTTCATGGGGCTGCAATCCGCGCTCGCCTACTGTGTTTTTGGCTGGCTTGCGCCAATCCTGCGTGATCGCGGGCTGGATGGAACAACCGCCGGTGTTGTCGTCTCCGTCTCTGTTATGGCGCAGGTCGTCACCTGCCTGCTCGTTCCGTCCTTTGCCGTGCGTTGCAAGGACCAGCGCCTCATCAATGTCGGGCTTGCCACGATTGCGGTTATCGGTCTGCTTGGCCTGTTGTTCGCACCGCTCTCCACAGTCTGGTTATGGGCTATTATTCAAGGCATCGGTCAGGGTGGCCTCATTGCCATCGCCATGACGATGATCGTGCTGCGCTCGCCGGATTCGCATGTCGCCTCGCATCTTTCAGGCATGGCCCAATGCGTCGGCTATATGCTGGCTGCCATCGGTCCACTGCTCGTTGGCCTGATCCACAGCGCCACCGAAAGCTATGCATCAACGGCTATCCTGTTTGTTCTGCTGGGGATGGGCGTCGCCATTTTCGGCTGGGGCGCAGGGCGCGCCTTGCATGTGAATGCCCGCACAACCACCCTGTGAACGGCAGCTAACGGCGGCATTCATCACCGGTTCAGCCGAGGCGCTTTATATCTGTGGTCAACACTTAATGTTGAGGACCGCATCATGAAAAAGACTCTCGCTGCTCTGCTGGTTGCCGCCGTATCGTTCAGCGCAATCAGCCTCCCATCGGCTCCGGCCCAGGCAGGCGGCTATTATTCCTACGACGATGACAGCTGGTCCGGTGATCGTTACTACCGTGATCGTTACGACGATGATTATCGCGACCGGGATTACTATCGTGACCGCGATTACCGTTCTGATCGCCGCCATAAAAACCGCGATACCGCAATCATCGCCGGTGTTGCAGGTCTCGCGCTCGGTGCCGTGATTGTCGGATCGCTTGCCAAGCAGAACCAGAACCGCGCACCGGTTTATAATCGTCCGTTAAACCGTGACCGCCTGATCTATAATCCGAATTACTAAGCCCAAAAGAAAAGGCGCGGCAGCTTCCACAGCTTGCCGCGCCTTTTTCATTTCGGAGCAGTATCGAACTAAGCTTCGATATCCACATCCTTGGTTTCCTTGCCAATCACCAATGCAATCAGCGTCAGGACAGCCATTACCGAGAGATAGACGCCGACCCAGAACGGGCTACCGCCACCAAGCTTCCAAAGGGCAATAGCGATAAAGGGGGCAACCGCGGCGCCGAGAATGGACGAGACATTGTAGGAAATACCCGATCCCGTATAGCGCATGCTCACCGGGAACAACTCCGGAAGCAATGCGCCCATCGGGCCAAATGTCATTCCCATCAGGGCAAAGCCCAGTATCAGCCAAGCCATGACGCCAGCTGAACCCAGCGACAGCATTGGCACCCACAAAAGCCCGAATACGGCAATCGCAAGTGTGACCCAGATCAGTGTTTTACGGCGACCCCAGCGGTCGGCCCATGGACCGGAGGCCATGGTGAAAATACCGAAAAACACCACGCCGACAATCATCATCAGAACAAACGTCGTATAGTCATAGCCAAGACCGGCAATTGGTCCTGTAGTTGCTGCACGGCCATAGCTGAGCGAGAACGTCGTCATCAGATAAAAAAGCACATAGGTGGCAAGCATGTAGAAAGTGCCAAGAACAAGCTGCTTCCAGTGCGACTGGAAAACGGAAACCAGCGGGACCTTCTTGATCTCGCCTTTGCTCACTGTTTTCTCGAAGGCTGCGCTTTCAACCAGATTGAGCCGCACCCATAGGCCGACAATCACCATGACAGCCGAAAACAGGAACGGAATGCGCCAGCCCCAATCGAGAAACGCGAGGGATGGCCGTGATGGATCATCCGATGGCAGGATTGCCGCGATGAGCAGGAACAGGCCATTGGCGATAATGAAACCTATGGGAGCACCAAGTTGCGGGAAGGTGCCGAAGATGGCGCGTTTCCCAGCGGGTGCATTCTCCGTGGCCACCAGTGCCGCACCGCTCCATTCACCACCCAATGCAAAACCTTGCGCCAGACGCAGCACAACCAGCATGGCAGGTGCGAACCAGCCAACACTGGCAAAGGTCGGCAGAACACCAATGAGGAATGTGGCAATACCCATGGTCAACAGGGCGCCGACCAGCGTGATCTTGCGTCCGCGCTTATCGCCAAGATGGCCGAAGAAAATCGCGCCAAGCGGGCGCGCCACCATGGCCGCGCCAAAGATGGCAAAGGAGGACAGAAGCGCCGTGGTCTCATTGCCGGGAGGGAAAAACAGATGCGGGAAAACGAGAACAGCAGCGGTTGCGTAGACATAAAAGTCATAGAATTCGATGGTGGTGCCAATCAGGCTGGCCAGAATAACGCGGGAACGCGAATTGGCAGGTGCCTTCATAGACAGCTGCGCTGTGGATACGGACATTGAATTTACTCCCTGACGGCTGAGGCGGCTGCCCCAACGCGAATGTCGGCAGATCACATCATTCGAAAGAAGTGGATCGTGAAAGAATAGGTGGGCGCGTTGACGAGTATACCCGGCGCGCAGGCAGTTCAAGCGATATCCGTCACCGCTGGGCGAGACGCAGATTTCGTGCCGCTTGTCAGGGGAAGCCGAGTTGGAGTAACTTTGGGCCAACAACACTCATTCATTTGCTTGAGGTACAGATCATGTCGACCCGATCAGCGGTTGAATTTGCGGCCTTCGTTGCCAAGAATGGCCCCGGACCGATGAGAGTGATGCAGTCGCAATGGCGCACTGATCGCACCCTCATCGAAATGGCGAAAATCGTCATGATGAAAAGCGGCGGCAGGGCCGAAGAATACATCAACCACTATATGGACGGGACCGGAACGCCCAAATATTTTATGGCCAGCCAATTGTTGAATGAAGATTCAGGTGTTTCTCGTGGCTTCATCAATGCAATCAACAACGAAGCAAAAAAATCCCCAATGAAGCCGGGGCAAAAAGGCCGTTACTGGGTAAAGCAGGAGTATTACACCAACAAAGACTGGTGGATGGCCCTTGGCTCATTTCCACTCGACTGGGTGTATATGGGAGAGCGCCAGAGCAACGGAACCACTATGCTGGAACTCACCATATCCGGCAAAAATGAATATAAGTGGCATCCGGACGAAGATCGCGAAACAAAACTGGTTCATCAGGCCGCCGACCGGTTGCGTCACCCGCAAACCAATGTGCTGGATATTCTTCAACCAACCCAACCTGCCGCCAATTTCTGGATGTATGCAACGCCTTGCACGTATCTCGTGCCCTACTCCGGCGCCTATGCCTATTAGAATTCGAGAGCGATAACGCCCCGATGCTTGATGGCATTTGGGGGAAACACGACAGGCTTCAGCGTTTAAAGCGGCAAGAGAGAACCGAAAGTTCTCTCTTGCCCAAAGACCTCAAATCCGGAAGCGCTGATCAGACCATGCCGAGCGCGTTCATATAAAGCTCGAGGATCGCTTCTTCTTCCTTGCGCTCATTCGCGTCTTTCTTGCGCAGGCGAACGATCGTGCGGATGATCTTGGTGTCATAGCCGCGCCCCTTGGCTTCCGCCATGACTTCCTTGATGTCGTCCTGAAGCGTGGTCTTTTCTTCCTCAAGGCGCTCAATGCGCTCAATGAACTGCCGCAATTCCGCAGCCGCAACACCTTCGACACCACCCTGTGGCGCTACATCATCCATGCTCATATTCTGCTCCGTAAAAATTGATTGTGCGACTCGGGAGCGCCGCCTCTGGGGTTCCGATGCCCGACCCGCCTAGGATGAGTCAAGACACATAGAGTTTCATCGCAAGATAGTTGTGTTTGATTCATCCCTTGGAAGCTCGGGTGTGTGGTGAGCTTGTCGAACCACGAACCACGCAACTACCCCAAACTCGTCACCACCACCCACACCCTCAATGGGAAGGTTTGTTCACTTCAAAGGCGGCTTTCTGTGCATCACTGGCCTCACGCTGATGCTTGGCCTGCCATTCGGCATAGGGTTCGCCATAGATGATCTCGCGGGATTCATCCTTTGAAATGGCAATACCCGCCCCGTCAGCGGCTTCACGATACCAGTTGGACAGGCAGTTGCGGCAAAAACCGGCCAGATTCATCAGGTCGATATTCTGAACATCGCTGCGTTCGCGCAGATGCTCCACCAGACGCCGGAACGCCGCCGCCTCGAGGGCAATACGCTGCTCTTCCGTAAGATCGTTCATGTTCAAACTTCCTCCAGTGGGCCGGTTCGTGAACCATATTGCCTGACAACATGCATATCGGGATCAGCATTGATGGCTTCAAGGATAGGTGCCAAGCGATCGGCCCATTCGCTGATGCCGGTCTCATCGGCGATCAGATCCTGCCGCACCTCGATCAGAGCATGGGCGAGGCCCGGCACGATACAATGTTTGAACATCGTGTCATTGCGCAGTGCTCCGTCATAGGGCTCGTTATCCCCGACCACCAGTTGTGGATCAGCCTCCAAAGCCTTGATGAGCGGCAGAACCGCGCGCGGATCACTGTCCCAGAGAATACCCGCATGCCATGGCCGTGGCGTTGTCTTCCAGAACGCAGTGAATGAATGGATGGAAATGACCAGCGGTGCCTTGCCACTTGCCTTGGCAACCGCATCGACCCTATCCGCGACCGCCTCATGATAGGGGCGATAGAAATCATTCACGCGTTTTTGATGTTCGGCTTCCGGCATTGGATTGTTTCCCGGAATAATCGCGCCATCGGACAGGCGCATGATCAGCGTTGGATCGTCCTCTCCCCGGTTTGGATCGATCAGCAAACGGGAAAAGCCGCCAAGAACAGCCGGAACATCCAGCATAACAGCCAGTTTCCGGGTCAGATGCTCGACACCGATATCATAGGCAATATGCCGTTCAAACTGCTGCGGTGGCAGACCAAGCGAGCCATATTCCTCAGGCAAATCGCGGCGGGCATGGTCAGCCAGCAGCACCAGACCTCTGGCCTCGTTGCCATGGACAAGATGGAAAGGGGAAAACGGCATATGAACGTTCTCTTGCGCGATTATTCGGGAGATTTTTTTGTGTTTCACGCCCTGATTGCGAATGCAACCACCAATCTTTTGTCGCAGTGCTCAAGGAACTGCATGTTAGGCCGATTAGCGCGTTGACAATGCACGTGAAACTGCGGAAAAGGAGTCTAAGACGGACGGAGGCAATATTGCGCAGGGGCATCATTTTCCGCGCTGACCAGCATCAGCGGACGCGATTGAGCAGCTTTCTAGCGGCTTTTTTATTCATTTTCGTAGCAGGCAGTGTCTTTGCGCCGGAGAAAGCCCATGCCGATTTTCGCGTGTGCAACACCACACAAAATCTCGTCGGCGTCGCGCTTGGTTATCGGGCGAAGACGGGCTGGATCACGGAAGGCTGGTGGCATGTCAATGCGTCCTCCTGCACCACACTGGTCGTCGGCCCGCTGACGTCGCGCTATTACTATCTCTATGCCGAGGACGCCCAGAGCGGCGGCCGCTGGGATGGCAAGGTGAACATGTGCGTGGCGGAAAACCAGTTCAAGATTACCGGGATCAATGACTGTTTTGCGCGCGGGTTCCAGCGCGCGGGATTTCAGGAGTATGATACCGGGGAACAATCAAGCTGGATGGTCCAGCTTACGGAAGAAACTCCTCCCTCAGCTCCAATTGTAACGGATACCCCTCCTCGATGAGACGTCGCCGTAAGGTCAAAATCCTCGCCACTCTGGGTCCCGCTTCTTCAGACGAAGCGATGATTCGCAAACTGTTTGAAGCCGGTGCCGACGTGTTCCGCATCAATATGAGCCATGCCAGCCATGAACTCATGCGCGAACTTGTCCGCCGCCTGCGCAACGTCGAAAAGGAAGTGGGTCGGCCAATCGGCATTCTGGCCGACTTGCAGGGACCGAAACTGCGCGTCGGCAAATTCGCCGAAGGTAAGGTTGATCTCGTTCCGGGACAGATTTTCACGCTCGACAACAATGAGGCGCTGGGTGACAACACCCGCGTGTTCCTGCCGCATCCGGAAATTCTGGAAGCTGTTGAAGCCGGGCACCGTCTGCTTGTTGATGATGGCAAGCTCGCTCTGGTCGCGGAAGCCTCCGATGGCAAGTCCATCACCTGCCGCGTGGTATCAGGCACCAAGATTTCCGACAAGAAGGGCGTCAGCCTGCCCGATACAACGCTCGGCGTCAGCGCGCTGACGGAAAAGGATCGCCGCGATCTTGATGCCGTCCTGCAGGAAGAAGTCGACTGGGTGGCCCTGTCCTTTATTCAGCGGCCGGAGGATCTTGCCGAAGTACGCAAGATCTCGCGCGGCCGCGTTGCCCTGCTCTCGAAGATTGAGAAGCCGCAGGCTGTGACCCGCCTTGCGGAAATCATCGAACTCTCCGATGCGCTGATGGTGGCGCGCGGCGATCTCGGTGTTGAAATGCCGCTTGAATCCGTTCCCGGCATTCAGAAGCAGATCATTCGCGCCTGCCGCAGGGCCGGCAAGCCTGTTGTCGTTGCCACGCAGATGCTGGAATCGATGATTACTGCAGCGGTACCGACGCGCGCCGAAGTTTCCGACGTGGCAACTGCTGTGTTCGAAGGCGCCGATGCCGTGATGCTTTCCGCAGAATCCGCAGCGGGCGATTATCCGGTGGAAGCTGTATCGACCATGGCGCGTATTGCCGAAGAGGTTGAGCGCGACCCCAACTATCCCGGCATCATTCACGCCCAGCGCCCCGAGCCGAATGCAACAGGGGCCGACGCCATTTCGCTGGCAGCCCGCCAGATCGCTGAAACGCTCAACCTGTCCGCTATCGTCACCTACACGGCGTCAGGCACCACAGGTCTGCGTGCAGCGCGTGAAAGGCCATTGCTGCCGATTATCGCCCTGTCGCCGGTTGTCGAGACAGCGCGCAAGCTCTCGCTCGTCTGGGGCCTGCACTGCGTTGTGACCGAAGATGCGACCGATCTTGACGATATGGTCGATCGCGCCTGCCATATCGCTTATCAGGAAGAGTTCGGCAATCCGGGCGACCGCATCATCATTTCAGCCGGTGTGCCGCTGCGCACCCCAGGCTCAACCAATATGCTGCGTATCGCCTATATCGGCTCGGACGGTCTGACCGGTATCTAAGACTTGCGTATCGGGCTGGCAGTCGCCACCGCCAGCCCGATACAATTTTTCAAACGAATTTCCTGCTTGTACGGCTGAGAAAAACTAGGTGCGCTGACCCGCCAGATCGTCAGCCAGTTCGCCCGCCTGTTTCTGCGCCTCGCGCATCATGGGGTAAACGCTGAGAACCTGCTCGAAAGCATGCAAGGCGGCTTCCTTCTTCCCCGTATCCTTCAGAATGGCAGCAAGCCCGGCCAGAGCGCCAAAATGGCGCGGCTCCAGCGACAGCGTCTTCTGGATATCGGCCATGGACCGCCCATAATCATTCATCAGGAAATTGACCGTGGCGCGCCGGTTCCAGCCTTCGGCAAAGTCCGGCTTCATCACCGTGACCTGATCGAGGAAATCCAGCGCAACCGAATATTTCTTTTCGGCCATGGCACCAGCGGCCCATTGCATCATCAGATCAATGCTTGCACTGCCGGAGTTCTGCCATTGGGTCTGTATCTGCTCGGCGATGCGGGTGGCCTTCACCTCGTTGCGTTCGCGCTTCAAGGCGGAAAACAACTCATTGAGGCGGTCGGCCCGTTTTTCTGCCAGGGTCTTGTCAGGCAGCGAAGCGACCTGTGGCGCTGCCGCAGAGGGGAGTGTTTGCGGCGAAGCCGCAGGGATATCTGCCCCGGATTTGTCCTGCGCCAGCGCAGCCGCTGACGGCATCACAAGAAAAGAGCTAACCAGAATAGCAAAAACGTTCCGCATGATCAGGATCGTAATCCGTATCAGCGAAACGTCAAATGCAAATAACCGTGAAACGGTAAATCAGCCCTGGCGCGCTTTGAAACGCGGAGCAGTCTTGTTGATGATGTAGATGCGGCCCTTGCGGCGCACCAGCTGATTGTCACGATGACGGCCTTTGAGAGCCTTAAGCGAATTCTTGATCTTCATTTCAGCACCGGTATCTTTACGCCCGAAACCGGGCACCAATAATAAAGCGCGCCTCATAAGCGCGCCGGAAACACGTTGCGGGGAAATAGCCAAGGAATGCCCCGATTGTCAACTCCCGACTCATGATTCATATGGCGATTCATGGGTCAGGAGCAAATTTATTTGCCGTTACAGCCGCTTTGTGATGCGTGTGACGTGGCCCATCTTGCGGCCCGGACGCGCTTCAGCCTTGCCATAGAGATGAACCACAGCGCCGCTTTCAGCAAGAATCGCCGGTAATTTCTCCACATCATCACCGATGAGATTTTCCATCACGCAATCGGAATGACGCCGCGTATCACCAAGCGGCAACCCGGCAACTGCGCGGATATGCTGCTCGAATTGCGAGACCGCACAGGCAGCTTCAGTCCAGTGGCCGGAATTATGCACACGCGGCGCAAATTCATTGGCGAGCAGCGTTCCATTGGCCAGCACGAAGAATTCCATGCCGAGAACGCCGACATAATTGAGCGCCTCCAGCAGCTTGCGCGCCGAATCGGCAGCGGTTCCCGCTATCGTTGAGGATACGGAGACAGGCACCGTTGAGGTCGCCAGAATACCGTCCCTATGCACATTCTCCGCAATGTCATAAATGCGGATATTGCCCGCCTCGTCACGCGCCGCAATGACTGAAATCTCACGGGTAAAATCGACAAGACCTTCCAGAATGGATGGAACGCTGCCGACGGCAGCAAAAGCACTCTTGGCGCTTTCACCCTTCGCACCGGAGAATTTGACCTGCCCCTTGCCGTCATAGCCGAAACGGCGGGTCTTGAGGATGCCTTTGCCCTCAAAGGCCAGAAGCGCCGCTTTCAGATCACCTTCATTCTCGACAATGCGCCATGGCGCTGTCTGGATACCCGCCGCGTTGAGAAAGCGCTTCTCGGTTACACGATCCTGCGAGACTTTCAGCGCTTCCGGTGGTGGAAATACCGGCTTGCTCTCATTCAGCGTTTCAGCCGAATCAACAGGCACGTTCTCGAACTCATAGGTGATGACATCACTCAGATCAGCCAGACGTTCCAGTGCGTTGGGATCATCATAGGCGGCGACAATCTGCTCATTGGCAACCTGTGCTGCCGGGCAATCCGCCTGCGGCTCCAGAATAACCGTGCGATAGCCCAGACGGGCCGCAGCCATGGCGAGCATACGGCCAAGCTGTCCACCGCCGATAATGCCGATAGTCGATCCTGCTGCAATCATCTTATGCCTCGTCAGACGGCCGTTCGGCGACCTTTGCGCTCTGCGCCGTGCGCCAGTCATCAAGCCTTTTCGCCAGTGCGGCGTCGTTCAGCGCGAGGACAGCTGCAGCCAAAAGCGCGGCATTGACTGCGCCTGCCCGGCCAATTGCCAAAGTGCCGACAGGAATGCCTGCCGGCATCTGAACGATGGAAAGAAGCGAGTCCTGTCCGGAAAGGGCTTTTGATTCCACCGGGACGCCGAAAACCGGCAGCGGCGTCATGGAAGCAGCCATACCGGGAAGATGGGCAGCGCCACCTGCACCGGCAATCACAACCCTGAAACCGGCATCCCGCGCGCCCTTGGCAAAGGTGACAAGCCGATCTGGCGTGCGGTGGGCGGAAACAATGCGGTCGTCGTGAGAAATGCCGAGTGCATCAAGTGTCTCGGCGGCGTGGCGCATGGTCGCCCAATCGGACTGGCTACCCATGATGATTGCGACGTCAGCGCGTTTATCGGCCATTGAACATCCTCTGATCAGCGGAGTGTGCAGGAATTAGAGCAAAAGCGGAGGCGCCGCAAGTTATGCACGGTCCGCTTGTCCCAAGCTGTGGAATATTAGGCGATAATGTCGGGAATGATTTTGTCTTCAAGCTCGATGAGCTTGTCTTTGATGATCAGCTTCTTCTTTTTCATTCTCTGAACTCGAAGCTGGTCGCAACCAACCTGGATCATCGCTTGTATGGCGGCATCAAAATCCAGATGCTCCTGTTTCAATCGTGCGACTGCCAATCGAATGTCAGCCTGATCCTGGTCGGACATGCAGTGATTCCCGGTATTTTGTTATAGAAGAATCCAATGTCTGGTCCGGCGTTCGAGAATACCGGATCAGGACGTGGCCATATCATATTTTACATGACAAGAAAATCCTACGAAACAAATTCGACAATTGCTTAAAGTGATGGCAGAGTGTCACGGCTCTGTCATAATCTCGCCTTTTGGCAAGCAGAGCATGAACGAGTAGGAAACCAACCAAGGGAGAAGCCGGATGGCCATTGAGTCTCATCTTGAAACGCTTGAACGTAAGCATGGTGCGCTCGAGAAGGAAATCTCCGAAGCGCAGGCTAGTCCTGCCACTGATGATCTGAAAATTACCGATATGAAACGTCGTAAGCTCATGCTGAAAGAGCAAATCGAAAAACTGAGATCGACCGCCACACGTCACTGACCGCCTTTGGCTGACGTTAAAAAGAATTCCAGCCGGTTGCCGGAAAGGCAGCTGTGCAGGCACTAAATCAAAACCCGGTCTAGCGACCGGGTTTTTTATTTGTCCGCAAGCGAATTCATTCGCTCCAGAACTGATCCAGCCACAAATTCAGGTGAACGAAGCCACTACCATCGACCGCATAGATCCGGCGCGTGCCTTCGGATTTAACCTTGACCAGCCTTGCATCGAGCAGCGCTTTGAGATGCTGGGAAACAGCGGGACGGGAAATAGGCAAACCAACCGCAAGCTCGTTGACCGTCTTGGGTCCGCGCCGCAACTCTTCCAGCAGGTAGCGGCGATTTGGATCAGAAATGGCTGCAAATGCATCTGTTTCGACCATACCGAATAGTCGTTTTAAATTGCTATCAATGTCAACGTATTTTGTACAAAAAACGACACCAAAACCTAGTCTGGCTGGGCTTCAGCGCGAGGATCAAGCTTGATGCCTTCCGGCGTTGCCCGTTCCGACGGAACGGTCTGGAAATTGTCTCGCATGGCAATCGGCATGGCCGCGCGCATACGTGAGCGGATAATCGCGTGGGTCATGATCGATACATGCGCCAGAGCCGTGATCGCAAACAGGCCCTCCGGCGCAATATATTCCATGGACCAGGCACCAAGGATCGGGCCGATCATCGTACCGAACCCGTAAAGAAGCAGCAGACCGCCAGTTACCTTGACGAAATTCTGCGTGTCCGAATAGTCATTGGCGTGGGCCACGGCGACCGGATAAAGCGTATAGGCCAAGCCGCCATAGATGGCGGTCATGAACAGGATGACCGTCGCCTGACGCGAACCAATCAGGAAAATCAGCATACCAACAATGGCGGCAGCACCGGCAACGAAGGCCAGCACGTAGCGCCGGTCTGTACGGTCAGACATGCGCCCCACAGGAATCTGCATCAATGCACCACCCATGACCGAGGCGCTCATCATCAGGGCAATCTCGGTGGTTGTAATGCCTGTCGCTGCGCCATAGACGGCACCGAGCGTACCAAAGGCACCATTGGCAACACCGATCAGGATACAACCAACAAAGGCCACAGGCGAATTGCGGTAAAGCGCTCGCAGATCAAGCTGCACTTCCGTGAGCGGTTTCGGACTGCTGGCAGTGGAAATCGCCGTCGGAATGAGGGCCAGACAAAACAGAATACCCGATAGCATGAAGAAAGTGCCGTTGCGCACATCGCCAAAGCCAATCATCATCTGACCTGCGGTGATGGAGGCAAAGTTTACCACCATGTAGAGACCGAATATCTGGCCGCGATTGGCATTGGTTGCCCGCTCATTCAGCCAGCTTTCGATCACCATGTAAGCGCCCGCCATGGCAAAGCCGGTGAGCGCACGCAGGACAATCCATGCCGTCGGATCAACAAGTATGCCGGTGCTGAGGGCAACAATAGCAGCAATCGAGGCAAAGGCGCTGAACGCACGAACATGCCCGACCCGGCGCACCAGACGCGGTGCAAGCAGGCAGGCAGTGATAAATCCGCCAGCCCAGGCCGTGCCCAGAAGACCGAGCGATGTGGTGGAGAAGCCTTCCGCTCCGCCGCGCAAGGGCAGCAGAAGCCCGTGCAGGCCTGACGCCATGACCAGAAACGACGTGCCGCATAAAAGGGCAAAGACCTGTACGAACGAGCGGAACACAGCGATACCCCTATGCTTTGACAGAACCGGTAACAATACCGATACAGGTTCGTCTCAGTCAGCAATGCGGAGACATCATGACATCCGCATCATTTACGTTCCGTTTCAGCGAAAAAGTGCTTCGGCCGCCATCTTGCTGTCGCCTTTGCGGGCGCGCTCTTCCTCAAGCCGCATGATTTCGGCGCGCAGGATGCCAATACGCTCGTCCAGTTCACCCACCGAAAGCAGCGAAAGCTCCTGCCCGATTTCATGGGCAATCTTGCGTTTCGGTTCCTCATCGAAAAGTGACATAACATCCTCCACTTGTCGCTCTATGCTGAAAGGATACAGTCCCCCCGCTTCGAATTGCAAATCATTCAAGCGAATCAACTGAAGGAGTATTTCATGGCCAGCAAGATTCCGACGACGATGACCGCAATCGAGATTACCCAGCCGGGTGGTCCGTTGGTCCTCAAGCCGGGCAAGCGTGGCGTTCCGGAGGCAGGTCCGAACGAACTTCTGGTTCAGGTACATGCCGCAGGTGTCAACAGGCCAGATGTTTTGCAAAGGCAAGGCCATTATCCGCCACCGCCTGGTGCGTCGGATATCCCCGGCCTCGAGATTGCGGGCGAAGTGGTTGCTGTGGGTGCCAGCGTCACCCGCTTTCGCATTGGCGACCGCGTAACAGCGTTGGTGGCGGGCGGAGGCTATGCCCAGTATTGCACGGTGCATGAAACCACGGCTCTGCCGATCCCAGCAGGGTATGGCTTTATTGAAGCAGCGGCATTGCCCGAGACGTTCTTCACGGTCTGGCACAATGTTTTCGAGCGTGGCGGCCTCACGAGCGGCGAGACATTTCTCGTGCATGGCGGCACATCCGGTATCGGCACCACGGCAATCCAGCTTGCCAGCGCCTTTGGCGCCTATGTCATCACAACAGCAGGCTCCGATGACAAGTGTGACGCCTGCCTGAAACTGGGCGCTGACAGGGCCGTCAACTACCGCACCCACGATTTTGTCGATGCAGTGAAGCAAGCCACCGGCGGCAAGGGTGTCAACCTGACACTTGATATGGTCGGGGGAGATTATGTCGAGCGCAATTATGACGCCGCGGCTCTTGATGGACGCATCGTCCAGATTGCCCATCTCAATGGCGCAAAGGCCAATGCCGATGTTTCCAAGATAATGATCAAGCGGCTGACCCATACGGGATCAACTTTGCGTAGCAGGCCAATCGAGTTCAAGGCGGCAATTGCCCGTGAACTGGAGCTGAAAGTCTGGCCGCTACTGGTGGAGCGCCGTGTCGCGCCTGTTATCGACATGGTCTATCCGCTGCATGAAGCCTGGCGCGCGCATGAGCGCATGGAAGAAGGCCAGCACGTCGGCAAGATCATGCTGGATGTGGGCTGACCCAAACAAAAAGCCGCGCACAAAGCGCGGCCTTTTTAGTCTCGATACTTCGGTCAGTTCGTGGCAACGACCTTGCCGATGCCGAAAAACAGGGTTTCACCGGATGAGTTGTCGACGCCGTCATTGTCAGTGACCGCGTAGCCATTGCCGTCGGCATCGACAGTGAAGCCTTCCAGCTTGTCGACCACAAAACCATTGGTGCTCTTGAGGTCGGCGATGAAATCATGTGCCAGCTTCTTTTCGACGACCGGCAGCTTCTCGCCAATCTTCGCGGGCTTCAAACCCTCGAGCGCCACGCGATAGAGCTTCTTGTTGGCAGCCTTGTCGCCAATAAGATTGTCGCGCTCGATGATGAAGAGCTGGCCGTCATGGGCGGTGATTTCGGAAAGACCGACCCAACCATCCTTGGTCTTGTCCAGCGGATAGGCAACAGCGCCCCAGCTCTTGTCCTTGATGTTGTAGCTCAGGAGTTTGACGAAGCCCTTTTCATCATCCTTCCATTCCCGCTGCACCGCCATCCACAACACCGTTGCGTCACCTTCGCCAACGCGGGTGATCCCCTCAAGGCCAAAGCGGGTCTGATGCGGGAGCAATTCCTCGGGAAGTGCGATTTCCTTCTTGATCTCACCCTTCTCGTTTACGTTGAAAATGGCATGGGGAACCAGCTTGGACTGGTCGCCTTCATTGGCAAGCCAGTAGCCGCCAGCACCGTCAGTGGTGATGCCTTCAAGATCGAGCTTCTGTGCGGGCTGACCACCGCGTGTCACCACCAGCGCATTGGTGATCTTTGCCGGGGTCTGCTTGGCATCGATCGTGTAGATGGTGGGCGCAGCGGAATAGAACGAGTCCGAGACGGCATAAAGCTTGCCCGGCTCTTTCAGATCAGCAACCAGACCCGACAAGGCACCCCAGCCGAGCGGCGTGCCATCATCCTTCGATTTTGACACGATCTTTGGATAGGACGGCTGCTGATCTTTCAACTCATAGACCATGACGTGAGAACGCGCACCGCCATCCTCGACCAGATCGGCTTCATTGGCTGTCACGAACAGGTTGCGCGATGGAATGGCAAGAATGCCTTCCGGAGCAATGCCGGACGGCAGCATTTGTACAAATTCCGGGTCTTTGCCGGTATCCTTGTAAACACCAACAACAGAAGCGCGCTCGCTGGCGACGAACAGATAGTTCACATCGCCGAATTTGGCGACTTCAGCACCCTCGAGTTCAACGCCTTTCTTGTTGCGCTTATCGGGATAATGACCAGCTTCGGCAATCTTGTGCTCCAGCGACGGGCCGGATTCATAGAGAAGCTTGCCGTCCTTGGAGAAGATCGTGAAGCTGCGTGAACCGCCCTTGTAGTCACCTTCATTGGCGATGACGATCCGGTCATTATCGAGCCATTTAACAGTATCCGGCTCACGCAGCACGCCCTTCATGCTGCCATCGAACTTCAAGGCGCCATCGTTCTTGACGTCAATCTTGTCGAGATCAACCGTACCCGCCGAGAAATGCGAGGTGATCTTGCCGCTTGCCGCATCGATAATGGCGATATGGTTGTTTTCCTGCAGCGTAACGGCAATCTGGTTCTCGTTGTTGATGGACACGAACTCAGGCTCGGCATCATCAGGTGCAATTTCAGACAGGCCAGTCAGCGTCACGCTTTTCATGCTGGCACAGTCAGGGGCGCCATCCTTCAGCGCAAAAATCTTGAGATCGCCCGAGGGAAGCTGCGGGATTTCACCGTCATTCAGTTTTTCATCGCGCTCATTTTCAATGGCAATGGCAGCAAATGTCTTGTCGGGCGAAACGGCGACTGAATCCGGCTGGCCGCCAAGATCACAACTTGCCTGCACCTTGCGCGAAGCCAGATCAATCACATCGAGCCGTCCCGAGGGATTCTTATGGTCCTTGGAGGTATTGACCGCAGCCAATACCTTGCCACCAGCAACGGCAACAGATGTGGGCTCGCCTTCAACCTTGATCAGGCCGCCGGCCTTCGGCTTGGCCGCATCTGTGATATCGACAAAGCCGATCGCGCCATAAGGGCTATCGGAATAAATAAGCGTCTTGCCGTCTTCCGACGCCGTGATGATCTCGGAGGATGTTGCCTTCGATTTGTCCGCATCTTTTGGTAGATTATCTGCAACGGGAAAGCTGGCGATGCGGTTGAAAACCGGTTCAGCGGCGGCGGGCAGGGCAACGGATGCGGCCAGAGCGGTCCACAGTCCGAAGCAAAGGAATTTGTGCGACATGGGTTGAATCTCCTCTTTTTTATCAGGGATGAGTCACCCGGTTGCATTGCAGTGCAATGACAGTTTCGTGACAGTTCGATGAAACCGGCAACGGCATTGGGGCGTAACGAAAACCGATTCTTGCCGAACGAGGAATTTAAGGCTATATAACGCCTCGAATTCCCGGAAATTGTGGTTGAACCCACGTCCCGCCTCACCGGAGCGGACGAACGAGAGGACTATATTCAATGGCCACCCAGCTTCTTATGCCAAAGGCAACGGCCGTCTGGCTTGTCGACAACACCGCTCTGTCTTTTGACCAGATCGCAGGTTTCTGCAAACTGCACCCGCTTGAGGTGAAAGCTATTGCGGACGGTGAATCGGCGCAGGGCATCAAGGGGTTGGACCCGCTGATCACAGGTCAGTTGTCGCGCGAGGAAATCGCCAAGGGCGAAGCAGATATCAATCATAAGTTGAAGATTCTTGAGCCGAAAGTGCGTGTGCCGGAAGCCAAGCGTAAGGGCCCGCGCTATACACCGCTGTCCAAGCGTCAGGATCGTCCAAACGCTATTCTCTGGCTGGTACGCAACCATCCGGAACTGAAAGATGCACAGATTTCACGCCTCATCGGCACGACGAAATCGACCATCGAACAGATCCGCAACCGTACCCACTGGAACTCAAACAACCTTCAGCCAATGGACCCGGTAACACTGGGCCTGTGCTCACAGATCGATCTCGACCTTGAGGTCGAGCGTTCCTCACGCAACCGTCCAGTGCAGCCAGGCGAAGGCGGCGACACATTGCTGCCAGCCTCCGCCACGGAAAATCTGGATATCCAGCCAGTTGCCCGTGAAGAGGATGAAGAGCTTGATGCGGACAAGGTTTTCGCCAAGCTTTCCTCGCTCAAGGGCCGCAATGCGGACGAAGACGAAGAAGAATAAGCACTTCAATTGCCTTGACGGGCAGTTCTGAAATCAGGAAAGCTCCGCCTCTGGTGGAGCTTTTTTGTTTTTGGAGAGAACGGTTTGCTACCGTCATTTGAAACGGAACGCCTTTTCCTGCGCCCGCGCACCATGGCCGATCTTGATGCCAGCATGGCGATGGACCGCGATGCGGAGGTTACGAAATATGTTCCGGGGCCTTGGCACGATCCGGAGGAACACCGTCGTTTCGTTACATCTCGTATTGAGACAGACTTCGGACCCGGTCTGGGCTATTGGTCTATTTTTACCAAGCAACGGCCAGACTTTTTTCTTGGCTGGGTTCTGCTCATTCCTGATGATGCCGTGGGACCCGATATTGAAATTGGCTGGCGGCTTAATCGCCATGCCTGGGGCCAAGGCTATGCGACCGAAGCGGCGCAGCCCCTTATTCTTCACGCATTCAACACCGTGGGTGTCGATCGCGTCATCGCCGAGATTCATCCTGACAATGCGGCATCGATCCATGTCGCACAAAAGATCGGGCTCAAAGCCGAGCAGGATGGTATTCCATACAAACGTTTTGTGATGACCCGAGAGGATATGACGCCTTAAGACGCTTTCTTCGCATCCGGGGCTTCACTCAATTCCACACGGCGATAGAAATCGGCCAGTGTCTTGCCGCGTTCCTGACGGAAAATACGCAGGGCTTTGTCCGCCTTGGATATCCGGTCGATGCGGAATGTGCGGAAATCGTTGCGCAGCTCGCACCAGCTGATAACAGTCCAGACCTTACCCCAGAACCACAGGCCAAGCGGGCGGATATCGCGCAGGCTTTCCTTCCCATCAAGGTCCTTATAGGTGATCGACAGCACCTGACACTGGTCTGCAGCGTTTTCAGCCAGATCGATCATTGCCCGGTCATGGCCGCTGATATTGGTGCTGGATGAATGAATATGCGTATTGGCGATGCGCGGGCGGTCATCCTTGGGCAGGACAGCGCCGATCTTGATGATGGCTTCCTCGGCAGCGCGCGCCATGGAAGCACCGCCCCAGGCCGTAATCAACCGGGCTCCGGCAACCAGCGCCACCACCTCATCACGGGTAAACATCAGTGGAGGCAGGTCAAATCCCTCGCGCAGGATGTAACCGACGCCCGCCTCCCCATCGATTGGCACGCCCGTTGATTGCAGGTCGGCAATATCGCGATAGATGGTACGCTCGGACACTTCGAGCTTTTCCGCCAGCTGGCGCGCGGTGACAAGGCGTCCGCCGCGGAGTTTCTGCACAATCTGAAAGAGACGGTCTGCTCGTCGCATGTCACTATTCCTTCAGGCCTTCATTCAGGCGCTGTTCGGTTACAAAAGCCGCCCCGAACGACAATCGGGAAACGGTGGATGTACTGGAATCAAGGACCCTCCAGAATGGCGTCACCGAGCAGATATCGCCCGTCCGTTGATAATCTTCGAATGCCGCCTCAGCGACCGTACGCAAATGGAATCCCAGCGTGATAGGACAAGTCACTTCAGCTCCATGCTGTTTGGCCATAGCCTGTCGCAAGGTTTTCACATCCATATGCCTGCCCTTCGGGAGTGTGCGAATAAAATCATCCACCAGACGAGGGGTCGGAACCAGCATGATCTCCCCAGCCTTCATACCGGCAATATTGACCGGGACCGGTTTGACCTCGAAGGGGCCGCTCGCATTCAATTTCTCTGCCCAGCTTTTCATGTCATTCCTCCCTCAATGTGGCGATCAACCCGCCGCCTGATATTCGCGCGCGATAAAGCTGCGCATTTCAGCAATCTGCCCCGCCTGCTCAGGCAGAACCGCTTCAAGAAACTCTGTGGCAAATGTGCCGGGAGCCGACCCGGCAGCGCTGACAATATGCGCGTCACGCACCGCATAGGGCACATCCTGATAGAGGGAAGAGCCCGCATATTCGCCCATGACTGACTGTATCCAGCCAGCCCCATTGCTGGTGTGTTTGCGGCCCTCGAAAAGACCAGCGCGCGCCAGCGCCAGCGTGCCGCCGCAAATGCCGCCTACAATTCCGCCACCTGACAAAACTGACTTTAAAAGCGGCGCAATGTCAGGAGCGTCTTCCGACGGCCATGTGTTGGCACCGATGACAGCAACCGCATCCAGATCGGTATTATCCTGAGGGTCAAGCCCGCGATCCGGCACAAGATGCAAGCCGCCAATGGATTTCAGTGGACCTGATGTCGGAGCCAAGGCAATTATCCGCGCACCAAACCATTCGACAGCCGAGCCAGCCAACAAGCCGAATTCCCAATCAGCATACTGATCGATGAATACGAGGCCGATTGTCTTTTTCTGGTCCATGGCAGATGCTCCCTTTGGCTTCAATAATTAGTATTCTAGCGTCAAATGACCGTTTTGGCTTGTTTTTCTGCCTCTATGCGGCGTTGGGCGCAGCAGGCGATCGGAACGGCGAATCGCGCTGGCATTGTCATTGCCAGCTGCGATGTCCTTCACCGAATTGCGCATCGCAAGACGTTCTGCATAGGCATCGGGCCAGCCAATGTCTTTCAGCAGATAGTCAGGAAGATTGTTGATGGCGCGTTCAGTCCGCATTTCCTCGCGTGTGTACGTGTATCCCGTCCACAGACGCTTCACCGTATCTACGATGCCGAAATCAATCATATTCATGTCCGTGTCTCCTTTGCTTATGAAGACACTATCGCATACCCCTACTGACAACCTTCTGTCAGGAGCCTGTCAGCAGGGGGTGAAAAATAACACCTATGATTTGACGGGAACCGTGTAATTGAGAGGCAATCGCCCACCATCGGCATAAATGGTCTGGCCGGTGATATAGCTGGCATCGTCGGAAGCCAGAAACGCGGCAATCGCAGCAATTTCTGATGGTTCCCCAATCCGGCCAAGCGGCGTGCGGGAAAGCATGCGCTGCTTCGAAGCGGCATCGGAATTCACAGCCTCCAGCATATCCGTATTGATCGAACCGGGACCAATGGCATTGACCCTGATCCCGTGGATGGCGAGTGATACGGCCATAACCCGTGTCAACTGGTTCACCCCGCCCTTGGAGATGGAATAGGGCACCTGATTGGCCAAGCCAAACAGGGCATTGATCGAAGACAGATTGATGATTGCGCCGGGCGACCCGCCCTTCTGCACCTTGTCCACCATGTGACGGCCTATCGCCTGCCCACACAGGAACGAGCCTTTCAGGTTGATGCGCAGAACCCGGTCGAAATCCTCTTCCTTGAGATCGAGGAATTCGGCTTTGTGAACAATACCGGCATTGTTGACGAGAACATCGATATCGCCAAATGCATCAAGGGTCGCTGCAACCAGATTATGCACATCGAGTTTGCTGCTGACATCCGTGGAGGTGAACCGCACCTTGCCAAAACCGCTGAGGTCCTTGACCGCCGCAAGCCCGCGTTCATCATTGCTGTCAGCAATCATCACGCTCGCGCCATCCTGCAGAAAGCGCCGGGCAATGGCATTGCCGATACCCTGAGCACCGCCGGTAACAATTGCGATCTTGCCATCCAAAGCCATATTCGATTCTCCTGATCGGGAATCGAAGCTTAACTCTCACGCCCCGGGGGTCAACCGGCGGGAACGCCAATACCCCTCGCATTCAGCACCGCCTTGATCTCATCCAGAATGGCAGGGTCATCAATGGTCGCCGGCATGTTCCACGGCTCCTGATCGGCGATCTTCTGCATTGTGCCACGCAGAATCTTACCGGAGCGCGTCTTGGGCAGGCGCTTGGCCGTAACCGTGATCTTGAAGGCGGCAACCGGCCCGATCCTGTCGCGGATAAGCGCCACGCAATCCTTCTCAATGTCTTCAGCTGCTCGGGTAACGCCGGATTTAAGCACGATGAAGCCGCAAGGTACCTGCCCTTTGAGATGATCGGCAATGCCGATAACAGCACATTCGGCCACATCCGGATGGCTTGATAACACCTCTTCCATCGAGCCCGTGGAGAGGCGATGGCCCGCAACGTTGATGATATCGTCAGTGCGGCTCATGATGTAGATATAGCCGTCCTCGTCGACGATCCCGGCATCGGCAGTTTTGTAATAGCCGGGGAATTCCACCATATAGGCATCGCGAAACCGTTGATCGGCCTTCCATAATGTTGGCAGGCACGCGGGCGGCAGTGGCAGCTTGACGACGATATTACCAAGCTCGCCCCGCTTTACCGGATGTCCGGCATCGTCAAGCACCTGCACGTCATAGCCGGGCATCGGCACTGTCGGCGAGCCGTATTTGACGGGAAGCATGCCAAGTCCTGCCGGATTGGCGGCCATCGGCCAGCCGCTCTCCGTCTGCCACCAATGGTCGATGACGGGAACGCCGAGTTTTTCCTCGGCCCATTTGATTGTGTCGGTATCCGCCCGCTCGCCCGCCAGAAACAGGTATTTGAGCGAGGAGAGATCATATTTCCCGATAAACTCGCCCTTCGGATCTTCCTTCTTGATGGCGCGAAAGGCTGTTGGCGCCGTAAACAGTACCTTGACCTTATGATCTGAGATCACCCGCCAGAATGTTCCGGCATCGGGTGTTCCAACCGGCTTGCCCTCAAACAGCACGCTTGTTGCGCCTATGAAGAGCGGTGCATAGGTTATGTATGAGTGCCCCACGGCCCAGCCTATATCGGAAGCAGCCCAGAATACCTCACCCGCATAGGTGTCATAAATCGCACCCATGGACCAGGCCAGAGCCACCAGATGCCCGCCATTATCGCGCACCACGCCCTTTGGCTGGCCCGTCGTGCCCGATGTGTAGAGGATATAAAGCGGATCGGTTGCCTTTACAGCCGCGCAGGGCACCTTCCGGTCTTTCGCCGCGCTGACTGCTTGCGCATAGTCGAAATCGCGCCCCTGCACCAGCTCGTGCGGTTGCTGAGGGCGCACGAGAACGAGGCAGGAACTGACCTTGTGCGCCGCCTCGTCAATGGCCTTGTCAAGCATCGGCTTGTAGGCCACCACCCGGCCGGGCTCCAGACCGCAGGAAGTGGCGATAATCATGACGGGCTTCGCATCATCAATACGCGTTGCCAGCTCATGCGCGGCAAAGCCGCCAAACACGACGGAATGAACAGCACCGATACGCGCGCAGGCAAGCATCGCCACCACAGCTTCCGGAACCATAGCCATGTAGATGATAACGCGGTCGCCTTTTCCGACACCTCTGTCGATCAGTACAGCTGCCAGCGCATTCACCTCATCGAGCAGCGCCGCATAGGTGATCTTGCGCCCTGTGCCGGTAATCGCGCTGTCATAGATCAGGGCGACCTGATCAGCCCGTCCACGCTCCACATGGCGGTCAACGGCATTATAGCAGGTGTTGCATTCAGCACCCGGATACCAGCGCCCATAGGGCTCCTGTGTGGCATCAAAGACCTGTTCCCATGGCCGCATCCAGTCAATAGCCTGAGCAGCCCCGGCCCAAAATCCCTCCGGATCGGATTGCCAATCCCGATAGACCTGCGCGTAACGTGATGTCATAAATATCCTCCCAGATACCGCACCTTCCTCAATGTATGCGGCAGAGTCAAAGGCCTATTTGACAATTGGCGGGGGATCGCACACTTGTCGAATCCCACTTTATCCATTCCCGTCAGGCTGCAGGCTCTTTAACCACAATGCTCAAGATTTTGCCCCTGCTGCTGATTCTCCTGATGGCACTCCATCTCATCAAGCCACTGGGATGGCCGGGCATGAAAAAGCGCGGGGATTTCTGGAAAATCGCCGCCGGAGCCATTTTTGCCATGCTGATTATCGTAATTGCCAGTCATAGCGGGTTGTAAGTCGGATAGGCTGGGCTCCCATCTCCTCCAGCCCCACCCCACCGTCATCCTCGGGCTGGACCCGAGGATCCAATCTCGGATTGCGCCAGATAGTTGTGATTGTCCGAACGTGTTGCAAGTGGGGATATCATTGCTCTCAACGGTAGGTCCTCGGGTCAAGCCCGAGGATGACGGTGTAGCGAGTCAAGTTCTGCAACCTTCGCGACTAGCGTTGCATCCTCACTTTCCTTCATGGTTGTTATGTCGACCACGCAAAGCCTCAGCCCGCCCTCTCACCATTCGTTAAATTAAGCACATATGGCACGAGGTGTTTTGCCCAGGCATCATAGCCAAGCGCCGAAGCATGAAAACCATCACTGGAAAAGCCTTCAGGCCCCTCAACCGGCAGGCGCGTTGCCGGTATTGCCATCCGCTCCCGGCAAAGCCGTTCGCCCATGGCATTGATCGCACCTGCGCGCCCTTCCAGAATGCGCCCGAGCAGCGGCGGCATGGCAGGGACATCGCGAAAATCGATAACCGGGGACCAGACAATAGAAGTCTCCGGCCATTTGGCTTTCAAAGCATAGAGCAGCCCGCCGAATTCCTTCTTGAAACGGGAAACCGAATGGAAATTCTTGGTGTCATTTGAGCCGGTTGTCAGCACGATATGGGTCCACATGCCCCGTTCGATATTGGGCACCACATGATCACGCAACTGGCCTGATGTTGCGGAATTGAACCCGGCAGCGCGCCAGATGATCTTGCGCCCGGTCCTCCCCTGCAAATGGACGGCGAGCCGCACGCAAAGGCTTTGCCAGACATCGCTGACACCCACACCGGCCGCAGAGGAATCACCCAGCACCAGCAGGCGGATTGCCGGTTCCTTGCCTGCGATTTCGCCAACGGGAAACGCACCCGGCGGCACCATGCGTTCCGTATTCAGGCGTACCGCTATTCCCTGCCAAGCATAGACGGGAAACAGCAGCCAGCTGACAAGGGGATGGAAAGCCGATGGTTTGGTCAAACGCGCCTCATAAACATAAAAAAGCCCGGACCTGATTCCGGCCCGGGCTCTATGAGAGACGTTTTTAGATAAAAAACGCTTAAGCGGCCTTTTCCAGGTCCTTTTTCCAGCCGCCTGTTGCGGCAAGGCTGTTCATTTTGGCGCGGTGCGCAAAGGCGCGCTGACCGGCTGCAACATTTTCCGATTTGCCATTCCAGGCGCTCAGAGCCGCGGCCTGCAGGGCACGTCCATAGGAGAAAGTCAGCTTCCATGGCAGGTCGTGAGCAGCATTCATCGCCGAGAGATGCGCCGTTGCTTCTTCATCCGACTGACCGCCGGACAGGAATGCAATGCCGGGTACAGCGGCAGGAACCGTCGACTTCAACAGACGAACCGTCTGCTCAGCAACCTGTTCGACCGAAGCCTTGCGCGCATTCTTGCCATCGATAACCATGTTTGGCTTGAGGATCATACCTTCAAGCACAACGCGGGCATCATAGAGTTCGGTGAAAACGGTCTTGAGAACCCATTCCGTCACATCGTAGCAGCGCTCAATCGAATGCGTGCCGGGCTTACCGTCCATCAGCACTTCAGGCTCGACGATCGGCACAATACCAGCTTCCTGGCAAAGGGCGGCATAACGGGCCAAGGCCTGCGCGTTCTGCTTCACAGCGCCCCAAGTCGGCAGATTGTCGGAAATATTGATAACGCCGCGCCATTTGGCAAAGCGCGCACCAAGCTTGTGATATTCGGCCAAGCGGTCGCGCAGGCTATCAAGACCTTCCGTGATCGTCTCACCAGCAAAACCGGCAAGATCCTTGGCACCCGCATCGACCTTGATACCCGGAATGCTACCGGCAGCTTTCAGGAGCTGTACGAAAGGTGTGCCATCCTTGGCATTTTGACGGAGGGTTTCGTCATAGAGAATGACGCCGGAGATGTAATTCTTCATGGCATCATCAGAGCGGAACAACATTTCGCGATAGTCGCGGCGGCTATCGGCTGTCGATTCAAGCCCGATTGTATCGAACCGCTTCTTGATCGTTGCTGTACTTTCATCCGCAGCAAGCAGGCCCTTGCCGTTGGCAACCATTGCAATTGCGATATCTTCCAGGCGTTCACTCATAGATCATGCACTCCGTTTCTAGTCGACTGGCCCATACCAGAAGCTCATATCAAACGGAATGGCAGTTCAAGCCTTTGAAACGATTGAAATTTTTTCAACCGATTTAACAGGATAACATTTTCTGTTCTTCGTTAATCCGGGGACCACGAAAGCCCCCGGATTAGCTTGAATGCGCCATTAACGCTTGAGTACATCAACGCCCGGAAGCGGCTTGCCTTCCATCCATTCAAGGAAAGCGCCGCCTGCGGTCGAAATATAAGTCATATCATCGGCAACGCCCGCATGGTTGAGCGCGGCAACGGTGTCACCGCCACCCGCAACCGAAACGAGATGGCCTGATTTTGTCCGTTCTGCCACATGCCGGGCCGCGGCAACGGTTGCCTTGTCAAAAGGTGTCAGCTCAAAAGCACCAAGCGGGCCGTTCCAGACGAGTGTTGCCGCATCATCAATCGCACCTTTGATGCGCTCGATCGATTGAGGCCCCACATCGAGGATCATGCCATCCTCGGGGATTGCATCCAGACCATAGGCGTGGGACGGCGCATTGGCCTCAAAATGCCAGGCAACAACGGCATCTACAGGCAGAATGATGGTGCAGTTGGCGGCCTGCGCCTTGGCCATAATTTCGCGGGCGGTGTCGGCAAGATCATGCTCGCACAGCGATTTGCCAACCTTGACACCCTGCGCGGCCAGAAATGTATTGGCCATGCCGCCGCCGATAACAAGCGCGTCGACCTTCTGCACCAGATTGCCGAGGAGATCGAGCTTGGATGAAACCTTTGCGCCACCAACAACGGCAACAACCGGGCGCTTCGGACTGCCAAGACCACTTTCCAGCGCTTCTAGTTCCGCCTGCATGGTGCGACCAGCATAAGCCGGTAGCACATGCGCCAGACCCTCAGTCGAGGCGTGAGCGCGGTGTGCTGCTGAAAACGCGTCATTGACGTAAATATCGCCATTGGCGGCCAGCGCCTTGACGTAAACAGTATCGTTCTTTTCTTCCCCCTTGTGGAAACGCGTGTTCTCAAGCAGCAGAATATCGCCGTCATTGAGTTTGGCGACGGCTTCCGCAGCCTTTTCGCCAATGCTGTCCTCAGCAAAATGCACATTCTGGCCAAGGACCTTGGCAACCGCATGGGAAATGGGCTTCAGGGTAAATTCCGGCGTTGGACCATCTTTCGGGCGACCGAAATGCGCAAGCAGGATGACCTTGGCGCCCTTCTTGGACAATTCGAGAATGGTGGGAGCAACACGCTCGATCCGGGTGGCATCCGTTATATGGCCATTGGCGACCGGCACGTTGAGGTCAACACGCAGAAGAACGCGCTTTCCCTTAACATCGGCATCATCGAGAGTCTTGAAAGCTGGCATGGTCGTCATCCCTGTCTGGATCGGAGACTATCCGGTCACTTGCAGACCGAACACTCCCGTTATCATAAGCAAAAACAAAAATGGCGGGTGTTGTCGACCCGCCATTTTGCAACATATCAGGCCTCAGTCACTCAAATGACCTTGCTGAACGCGACGGCCGTGTCGGCCATACGGTTCGAGAAGCCCCATTCATTGTCATACCACGACAGCACACGCACAAAAGTTCCGTCCATCACCTTGGTCTGGTCGAGATGGAATATGGAGGAATGCGGATCATGGTTGAAGTCGATGGAGACATTCGGCGCATCCGTATAACCAAGAACACCCTTCAGCTTGCCATTGGCAGCCGACTTGATCGCATCATTGATCTCGGCAACCGTTGTCGCACGCTTGGCAACGAACTTGAAATCCACAACCGAGACGTTCGGGGTTGGAACGCGGATCGAGCTGCCGTCAAGCTTGCCATTGAGTTCTGGCAGAACAAGGCCAACGGCCTTGGCAGCACCGGTTGAGGTGGGGATCATCGACAGAGCAGCAGCGCGGCCGCGATAAAGATCCTTGTGCATCGTGTCGAGCGTCGGCTGATCACCGGTGTAGCTGTGGATCGTGGTCATGAAACCATGATCAATGCCTACAACTTCGTTGAGCACAAAGGCAACTGGTGCAAGGCAGTTGGTGGTGCAGGATGCATTGGAAATAACCAGATGCTCCTTGGTCAGCTTGTGATGGTTCACACCGAAGACAACGGTCAGATCAGCACCGTCAGCGGGAGCCGAAACGATGACGCGCTTGGCACCGGCTTCAAGGTGAGCCGCAGCCTTGTCGCGGGCCGTGAAGATACCGGTGCATTCAAGCGCGATATCAACATCAAGCTCTTTCCAGGGCAATTCTGCCGGGTTGCGCACCGCAGTTACCTTGATCGGACCCTGACCAACATCGATGGTGTCGCCGGATACCGTAACAGTACCGGGGAAGCGGCCATGCACGGAGTCATAGCGCATCAGATGCGCATTGGTTTCGACTGGACCCAGATCATTGATGCCGACGACTTTAATGTCAGTGCGGCCGGACTCGATAATAGCGCGAAGAACATTGCGGCCAATGCGGCCAAACCCGTTGATTGCAACGCGAACAGTCATTTTTTAGTTTCTCCTTGGGGGTTGAGGGTCAAGACCCTGGGCGCCCTTGCTTAAGCGGTAAACCGCCGATTATTTCAACTTGCCTTCTGCCGCCGAAACGATGGCTTCCGCTGTAATACCGAAATGCTTGTATAGCTCTTCAATCGGGCCGCTGGCACCAAAGCCCGTCATGCCGACGAAGATGCCGTCAATGCCGATGAAACGGTCCCAACCGAGGCGAATTGCAGCTTCCACCGCAACCTTGACTGGCGCATCACCAAGCAGGGCACGCTTGTAGTCTTCACTCTGCTGTTCGAAAAGCTCGAAGCAGGGCACGGACACAACGCGGGCAGGATGGCCGTTCGCTTCCAGCTGCGCGCGGGCGGCGAGAGCGATCTCGACTTCCGAACCGGTCGCAAAAATCGTCACTTCCGCCTTGCCGCTTGCTGCAGCGAGTTCATAGGCACCATAGGCGCACTTGTTCTCGTCCACATGCACGGTGCGGACTGTCGGCAGGTTCTGACGTGTCAGCGCCAGTGTCGACGGTGTCTTGCGCGACTCCAGCGCCAACTGCCAGCACTCGGCAGTTTCAACGGCATCGGCCGGACGGAACACGTAATTGTTCGGAATGGCACGCAGCGCAGCCAGATGTTCAACCGGCTGGTGCGTCGGACCATCTTCACCCAGACCGATGGAATCATGTGTCATCACATAGATGACCCGGATGCCCATCAGGCTCGAAAGACGCATCGCACCGCGCGCGTAATCCGAGAATGTCAGGAACGTGCCTGAGTAGGGAATGAGACCGCCATGCAACGCAATACCGTTCATGGCAGCAGCCATGCCGTGCTCGCGAATGCCATAATGAACATAACGCTGACCGTAATCATCAGGGCTGATGTTCTGCGTCTGGCTGGTCTTGGTGTTGTTGGAACCGGTCAGATCCGCAGAGCCGCCAATGGTTTCGGGGACGACGGCATTGATGACCTCAAGCGCCATTTCCGATGATTTACGGGTCGCAACCTTCGGCTTGTCTTCCGAAAGCTTCTTCTTGTAGGCAATGATGGTGGCATCAAAATTACCGGGCAGATCGCCGCGCATGCGACGCTCGAACTCCGCGCGAATTTCCGCATCGGCGGCGGCCAGACGCTTGTCCCATGCCGCATGTTCCCCAGCGGAACGCAGGCCGGAAAGACGCCATGTATCAAGGATATCAGCAGGAACCACGAAGGGCTCGGATGTCCAGCCCAGCGCCTTGCGGGCACCGGCGAGTTCTTCCGCACCCAGCGGCGAACCATGGACCTTGTTGGTACCGGCCTTGGTCGGCGCACCGAAACCGATTGTCGTCTTGCAGGCGATCAGCGTTGGCTTGTCTGATTTATGGGCCTTTTCGATCGCAGCGGCGATTGCATCCTGATCATGGCCGTCCACATTGATGGAATTCCAGCCTGATGCTTCAACACGGGCGCACTGGTCCGTATTGTCAGCGAGTGACACGGGGCCATCGATGGAAATGTTGTTGTGGTCCCAGAAAACGATGAGCTTGTTCAGCTTCAGATGACCGGCAAGCGCAATGGCTTCCTGGCTGATGCCTTCCATGAGGCAACCGTCACCCACGATCACATAGGTATGGTGGTTTACCAGATCATCGCCGTACTCAGCGTTCAGCACGCGCTCGGAAAGCGCCATGCCGACAGAATTGGCCAGACCCTGACCGAGCGGGCCTGTTGTGGTTTCGATACCAGCGGCGTGGCCATATTCCGGATGGCCGGCTGTGCGCGAGCCAAGCTGGCGGAAATTCTTGATCTGGTCGATGTTGATGTCTTCGTAACCGGAAAGATAGAGCACCGAATAGAGCAGCATCGAGCCGTGTCCTGCGGAAAGGACAAAGCGATCACGGTCAGGCCAATGCGGCGCTTTCGGATCATGCTTGAGGAAACGGGTATAGAGAACGGTCGCAATATCGGCTGCGCCCATGGGAAGGCCGGGGTGGCCAGAATTGGCCTTCTCCACTGCATCCGCCGACAGAAAGCGGATTGCATTGGCCATTTGGTTTGATTTTTCAGAATTGGTCATGTGTACCGTCTTTCGAAGAGGATAGGAAATGCCGTTTCTGGACGCCGGTTCAGACAAAATCCAAAAGGCACGCGACACATAGCAGGTGTCATCAGGGAGTCAATAAAACCTAAGTCAAAATGGAGCGTTCGAAAAGCGGGCTCTTTCGTCGCATAGGCCCTCTCTTGTTCTATTATCAGTGCATGACCGAACTGTGACAGCGTGGATTGATTGACGCGGTGTTGATGTGCCCTCTAGACTTCGGCGCATAAGTTGTTCTTCTTTTTGCGATTCGCGTAAAAGAGCGACACACAGGGGAAACACGAAAATGGCAGAGGAAGCCACCCTCAAACAGGTTCTGGAAAGACTGGCAAAAGCCTTGGCTCATCTTGAGGATGCTGTTGATATGCGCCTTGAGCAGGAAGGTGATTTTGCCGAAGCTGAGGAAGAAGTCCAGCGCATGAACATGGACCGGCGAAGGCTGGCACAGGAGCTGGATGCATCGGAAGGACGTGCAGAACGTCTGGAAGCGGCAAACAAGGAAGTCTCTCGCCGTCTCGTAACGGCGATGGAATCCATTCGCACCGTACTGGACCGGTAGTATCGACATCAGTTGAAAGAGACGACCATGGCCACTGTAACAGTTACGATTGACGGCAAAGCGTACCGGATGGCCTGTGACGAGGGCCAGGAGCAACACCTGACTGGCCTTGCCGAACGGTTCGACCGTTACGTTACGCATCTCAAATCGTCTTTTGGTGAAATTGGTGATCTGCGCCTGACTGTCATGGCTGGCATTATGATCACGGATGAATTGCACGAATTGCAGATGCGCGTGAAAGGCCTTGAAAACGAAGCCGATGCCCTGCGCAAGAGCCGTGACGAGGCCCTGCAAAAAGCAGATAAGAACGACACGGCAATAACAGGTGTTCTTTCAGAGGTCACAACCCGTATCGAGAACCTCGCTGCAAAAATTGCCCCAAAGGCCAATTAAGATCGTTAGGTAACGAAGCTGGAGCAGCCCTGTTTAAACGGAAACTGCTCTAGCCGCCGATTTCCTCGCGCAGCATTTCGAGTTCCAGCCACTCTTCCTCGAAACGTTCGAGGTCATGCCGTTTTTTGCCGATCTCCTCGACTGTCTTGTTGAAAAGCTGCGGGTTCTTGGCAAAAAGATTGGGATCAGCCAGCTTCGCCTCAAGCTTGTGGATATCGGCGTGCAATGCCTCCATCTTGCCCGGCAGATTCTCCAGCGCAAATTTCTGCTTGTAGGAAAGCTTGCGCTTTTCCTCGCGCTGCGCCGTTGGCTTTTCACCGGATGCATCGGCAGACGTTTGTAGCTTGGTTGCCTTGAGGTCTTTGCGCGTCGCCAGCGCTTCCTTGCGCTGTGCCAGCATATCCGTATAACCACCAGCATATTCAAGCCAGCGGCCATCGCCCTCAGGTGCGATCACTGACGTTACGGTACGGTCAAGGAAATCGCGATCATGGCTGACCAGCAGCACCGTTCCGGCAAAACCGGAAACCAGCTCCTGCAGGAGGTCAAGCGTTTCCATATCGAGATCGTTGGTCGGCTCGTCGAGTACCAGCAGATTGGCCGGACGGGCCAATACACGCGCCAGCATCAGCCGCGCCCTTTCGCCACCGGAGAGTTCGCGGATCGGCGTGCGCAGCTGCTCCGGCTGGAACAGGAAGTCCTTCATATAGGACGCCACATGGCGCTGCTCGCCATTGACGATGACATTCTCACCGCGACCATCGGTCAGATAATCGGAAAGCGTCTGCTCAAGGTTGAGACTATCGCGCTTCTGATCGAGCACCGCAATTTCGAGATTGGTTCCGAGACGGATAAAACCGCTATCGGGTGCCAGCAGACCCGTTAGCATGGAGAGAAGCGTGGTCTTGCCCACACCATTGGGACCAACAAAGCCGACACAGTTGCCACGCTGGATACGGGTGGAGAAATCCTTGACAAGCACGCGCTCGCCGTAAGCCTTGACCAGATGTTCCGCCTCAATGACCAGCTTGCCGGATTCCTTGCTGTCGCTGGCTTTAAGAACCGCTGTTCCCTGCGCGCGGCGATGATTGCGGAATTCGCCGCGCATCGTGTGCAACTCGCCGAGGCGGCGCATGTTGCGTTTGCGCCGTGCCGTAACGCCGTACCGTAACCAATGTTCTTCGCGCACGATCTGGCGGCCAAGCTTGTGCAGATCGCGCTCTTCTTCCTCAAGCACCTTGTCGCGCCATTCTTCGAAGGCGCCAAAACCCTGATCGAGCCGTTTCGTAACACCGCGATCAAGCCAGACAGTGGAGCGGCTGATGTTTTCGAGAAAGCGCCGGTCGTGGGAGATGACCACGATACTGGAGCGGATCTGCCTGAGTTCACCTTCCAGCCATTCAATGGTTGTCAAATCCAGATGATTGGTTGGCTCATCGAGAAGCAGGATATCCGGCTGCGGTGCCAGAACCTTGGCCAATGCCGCACGGCGTGCTTCACCGCCCGACAGATTGTCAGGCTTTTCTTCTCCAGTCAGGCCGAGATGTTCGAGGATGTAACTGACCCGGTAGAGATCATCCGCCGGTCCAAGACCTGCTTCAACATAGTCGCGGACACTGGCAAAGCCTTCCATATCGGGCGCCTGAGCCAGATAGCGAACCGTCACGCCGGGGTGGCGGAACACTTCGCCGTCGGTTGGCGCAATAAAGCCCGCCGCGATTTTCAGCAAGGTTGACTTGCCCGAGCCGTTGCGGCCAACAAGGGCGATACGGTCGCCCTCGCTGACGGAAATAGCCGCATCGGTCAAAAGCGGTGTGCCGCCAAACGTCAATGCAATCCGGTCAAGACGAAGAAGTGGAGGAGCCATGGAGTTTTTTCAGTTCTGGAAAATGAGCGCTATTGCCTGACATCAGTGCCGACGGGCGCTTGTCGGCGAGATTGGCGCCGCTGTCAAATATCTTTACCATATAAAACGGAACAGGCCGGAAATCCGGCCTGTCTGCATTCATTCAGCAACGTGGCTGGCTGCTTAGTAGCCGCCGTTGTTGTAGCCACCGCCATTGTTGTAACCGCCATAGGCTGCACCACGGCCACCATTGCCTTCACATGGAGCATTGTAAATGCTGCCATCGGGCCTCTGATAACGGCAAAGGTTTTGATTGCCATTACCGCTGCCACTGGGAGTTGTTGCTGTACCAACAGCTGCACCCAGAAGCGCGCCGCCGGCCGCACCAATCACAGTGCTTTTGGTATTATGTCCGAGTGCCTGTCCGGCAAGTGCACCAACACCGCCACCGATCAACGCGCCCGTCCCGGCACGCTGGTTCTGTTCGCTCGTTTCACAGCCGGCCAATGACATGGCCAGAAGCGCTGAAACCGCAATCGCGGCTAAACGAAAACCCATTGTAAATCCTCTCAACATGAATATAGCGGGCAAACCTTGAAGCCTTAATGCGGCAGAAGAAAGATCGGCCTTGGCAGGCTCTCAGGGCCCACAAACAGAAACAGGCCGGTTTCCCGGCCTGTCCTGTATTCCCTGATGGGGAAGAATTAGTAACCGCGGCAAGGCGCGCGATAACGCTCGCCATAGCGGTTTTCGTATGTGCAATAACGACGGCCACCGCCATCATTGTTGGCTGTTGCGGCACCAACGGCGACGCCGCCAACACCACCGATAGCTGCACCAGCAAGCGCGCCACGGCCACCACCGATTGCACCACCGGCCAATGCACCAAGGGCTGCACCGCCAACACCATAACCTGCAGCGCGCTGCTCACCAGTTGTACAACCGGCCACTGAAAGTGCCAGAACGGCTGCAACTGCTACTGTCGACAAACTTTTCAACATGGAAGACCTCTCCCGTTTTAAAACTAAACCTACCAGCTTGCGTCCCCAATGCTGTACCGCAAGAATTGCATTTTCCGCTTTGTTTTACAAGCGTTGGGCAATTTTACGGCGCCGCAATCAGAACTGCATTGCCTGAACGAAGCGATACGTGGAGATTTCCACACACGGCATTCGACACTGTAAGCGATGAACCGAAAGAAAGTTCCATATTTTCCAGCGGCCATCGCGCACCACGGATAAATAATCCACGCAGGGACGTAAATGCAACAATGCTGAACACAGTTCCATCAGCAAAATCGAACGAATATTCCCCTGCAACCAGAGGGTGTGCTTCTTCGGTCCCGCTCGACAGGATGATCTTTCGGCCCTGCGCAGCATAGCGGGTCGCCATGGTCAGATGCAGCAGCGTATGATCTGTGCGTTCGCCGCCAAAAGCGCCGCAGAGAATCACTTCCGTCGCCCCCAGCCGATAGGCTTCATTGAGCGCCAGTTCGCCGTCGGTCATGTCTTTGGCCGCGGGAAATACCGAACGTGGTATGTGGGCATAGCGTTCTGCCAACTCAGGCGATGTCGAATCGAAATCGCCCAGCCACAGCTCCGGTTCAAGGCCCAGCGCGCCCGCATGAACTATCCCACCATCGGCGGCAAGAATGCGCGCTCCCGCCACGAGACGCCGAAGACGATCGGTAACGTGAAGCGTGCCGCCAAGGAGAAGAACGAATTTGCTCATGCACCGGCCATAGCATGGCAAAAGCCGGTCGCACAGAGCTTGCGTGACGTGGTTCTACCCGAGCCGTCCGAGTACGATTGCCGCAATGCCTGCAATCGCGACGCCCACGGCCAAAAACAGGCTTGGATTGAGTGCCGTGAAGAATTTTTGATGGCGGAGACGCAAGCGCATCGAATTATTCCTTGGATTTCTCGACGCTGTCGTCTGCTGAACCCTGACGCCGGAATGATAAAAGCCGTGACCCCGAAACATGATTGAACCTTTCTTTTGGAAAACAGGCCGTGAGGGGATGTTTTCGCGGCGGAAGATAGGGCTGGGAATGTCAGCTTTCGATTTGGCAGATTGGGCAAAACATAAGGATTTCATAAGTATCGACCGCTTGCACCGCTCTGGCCGAACCTCTATCCTTGCGATGCTCTAACGGGGTGCCGGATCTGATCGACCGGCTGAGAGGCCTAAGGGGAAACCCTGCCAACCCGCGGAACCTGATCCGGCTTGTACCGGCGGAGGGATTAGACGCGGCAGATTTGCCGGCGCACCAATCCTTTTGAACCATGAACGATAGGAGGCGCCGATGCGGCCATTTGGGACTATTGTAAAGACCGCGGCTGTTTTGGCCGCATTTGTCGGCCTCATGCCAATTGGCGCGGCACTGGCCGAAGGCAAACTCACCGTTTACACCTATGAAAGCTTCACCGCCGAATGGGGTCCGGGACCGAAGGTCAAGGAGGCTTTCGAGAAGCAATGTGCATGCACGGTGGAATTTGTAGCCGTTGCCGATGGCGTCGCGCTGCTCAACCGCGTCAAACTCGAGGGCGAATCGACAAAGGCGGATATTGTTCTCGGGCTCGACACGAACCTGACCTTTGAAGCGAAAGAGACCAATCTTTTTGCTCCCCATGGCATCGATACCAGCGCGGTGAATATCCCCGGTGGCTATAAGGACGATATTTTCGTTCCCTATGACTACGGCTATTTCGCCGTCATTTATGATTCGGAAAAGCTGAAAACGCCGCCCGAGACTCTGAAAGAACTTGTGGAAGGCGATTCGACGCAAAAAATCGTCATCGAGGACCCGCGCACCTCGACGCCGGGCCTTGGCCTGCTTCTCTGGGTTAAATCTGTTTATGGCGATAAGGCCGGTGAAGCCTGGGCCAAGCTGAAAAATCGCGTTTTGACCGTCACACCGGGCTGGTCCGAGGCCTATGGCCTCTTCACCAAGGGCGAAGCACCGCTCGTTCTGTCCTACACCACCTCTCCGGCCTATCATCTGATCGCAGAACGGGTGGATCGCTACAAGGCGATTTCATTCAGCGAAGGGCACTACCTGCAGATCGAGGTTGCGGCTCAAACGGTCAACGGTGCGAAAAACCCGCTATCGGCGCAGTTTCTAAGCTTCATGACCAGTCCGGCATTTCAGGATGCCATTCCTGAAAACAACTGGATGTACCCTGCGGCCAAAACCACCGATGCCCTCAATCCAGCCTTCGAGAACCTTGTGAAACCGGTCAAGACGCTGATCTTCCCAGCTGAAGAGGTTGCCAGGAACCGCAAAGCCTGGATCGATGAATGGCTTGCGGCCATGAGCCTGTAGCAGCATGACTGCCACCCGCATGCTGAAACCATGGGCCGGGGCCATCGCCCTTGCCTTTCTGGCAGTGCTTGCGGGTGGCGCTCTTCTCAGCCTTGCAGTGGAAGCGCTGCGAGGAAGCACCGAAGGCTTTGCGGCTTTCGACAGCTATTTATGGCGTGTGGCGCGCTTTACCCTCATGCAGGCGCTATTATCGATGCTGCTTGCGGTTGTCTTTGCCATTCCCCTCGCCCGCGCATTGCATGAACATCCCGCCTTTCCGGGCCGGGCACTCATCTTACGCCTCTTTGCCCTGCCATTGGCCCTGCCCGCGCTCGTCGCCGTCCTTGGCATCACCAGCATTTATGGCCGTAATGGCCTGCTTGCTTTTGGTTTTGACAGGCTTGGAATCGATGCCAGACCCAATATTTACGGCCTTACCGGCATTCTGATAGCCCATGTCTTTTTCAACCTGCCACTGGCGACACGGCTCATACTTGCCAGCCTAGATTCCATTCCCTCCGACTATTGGAAACTATCCTCGCAGCTTGGCATGGGCAGTTGGGCCCGGTTCAAACTGATCGAATGGCCTGTTATCAGGCGCAATCTTTCCGGTATTGCCGGGCTGATTTTCATGCTCTGCATCACATCTTTCACCATCGTCCTGACGCTGGGCGGCGGGCCGCGCGCAACCACGCTGGAGGTTGCGATCTATCAATCCCTGCATTTTGATTTCGATATTGCCCGCGCCGTATCGCTTACACTGCTGCAGTTGAGCTTGACGATAGCCGTTCTGCTCCTGCTTAGTCTGACGGGCAAACCGGCAGAAGAGGGTTTCAGTCTTCTAACGACTGCCCGGCGGTTTGATCAGCCGAACCGGACGACAAAAATCGTCAATACAGCAATAATCATCTTTGGCCTGCTCTTCGTCGGTCTTCCCATGGCAGGAACCATTGTTTCGGGGTTAGGTGCCGATCTGTCCCGGCTAATGACGGAATTTGCTGTCTGGCGCGCCATTGTCACAAGCATCGTACTTGGCGCTGGAGCCGCCCTCCTTTCTGTGCTCATCTCACTCTCACTTGTCATGGCGCGGGAATATCTGCAAAGCCAAAGGCAGGCAGCGGCACCTGGCGTTTTCGAACGTTCGCTGGATCTCGGCGCGAGCCTGATCATGGTCGTACCGCCCATCGTCATTGGGGCTGGCTGGTTTATTCTCTCCCGCCATGCGATCGACCCGTTCAGCCTTGCTCCCGTCATGGTCATCTGCGTCAACGCTGCCATGGCGGTACCCTTTGCCTTCCGTATCTTGCGCCCGGCATGGGATACGGCCGCAAGCCGCCACAACAGGCTTTGCCTTCAACTCGGCATATCAGGGTGGGACCGGCTGCGCCTGATCGACTGGCCCGTCTTGCGCCTGCCTACAGCTGTTGCGTTTGCCTTTGCCATGGCCCTGTCGCTTGGCGATCTTGGAACCATCGCGCTCTTTGGCAATGATTCAATCCAGACCCTGCCTTTCCTGCTCTTGCAGCGCATGGGAAGTTATCGCACACAGGACGCAGCAGGATTGGCACTGATCCTGGGTGCCCTGTGCCTGTTGTTGATGTTCACGGCAGATCGCGGCGCCGCCAGTCTCGCCAGACAGAACAGTGATAGAGATGATTGATCTAACGGCAAATACAGAAGCAGGTGGAGCAGCCGTCCGTCTTGACGCCGTTCGCTTCGACTATGGCGACATGGCCATGCATTTCGACTTTGCCATCGAACCATCATCCATCGCTGCGATCATTGGACCAAGCGGTGCAGGCAAGTCGACCGTTCTCAATCTGATAGCCGGATTTGAAACGCCGGTTTCCGGCCGGGTGTTCATCGCCGATCAGGACATGACCGAGGTCGAGCCCTCACAACGACCGGTTTCGATGGTGTTTCAGGACAACAATCTGTTTGCCCATCTCGATGTGGCCGCCAATGTCGGTCTTGGCCGCAAATCCAATCTTCGGCTCGGTGAAGCCGATCATGCCGCGATCCGTGATGCCATCGCAAAAGTTGGTCTTGCCGGCAAAGAGACGCGCAAACCACAGGCATTATCGGGAGGCGAGCGTCAGCGTGTGGCCATTGCGCGTGCGCTGGTTCGCAACCGGCCTGTGCTGCTGCTGGATGAAGCCTTTGCTTCGCTAGGTCCGGCGCTGCGCCATGAAATGCTTGATCTCATCGGGCAATTACACACAGACACTCGCATGACCGTTGTCATGGTCACACATCACCCTGAAGATGCCCTGCGCCTCCCATCAACCCTGTTTTTCCTTGAAAATGGCCGGGTTGCAGCGTCAGGACCTGCGCGGGAATTGTTATCGGCGACGGGTCCTGCGCTGTTGCGAAAATATCTCGGCTCGCAAGAGTTATCACTTTGACATATTTTGTACTCAATGGGTCTCATAAGAAATCAATGAAATTCTTGCTCCCGCCTGCTCAACGGGTTAGCTAGAAAGTAAGCACGCCGATTCCGCAGGCAAAAGACGAGTGAGAACTTGATTTTAGCGTTGGCACTGGCGCCGTACGACATGAGGACATGATTCTGGGCTCGCACATTCTCCCGACAGGCAATCGACGGTTCTTTCCGGCAGGGCGAGGCACGACAGTGGCTTCGGCAACGCTGCTGCTTGCCTTTCTGTCGGGCTGCCAAGTTTTGAATGTAACAAAGGAAGATGCGCTTGGACCATCGTCCAGCCCTGTCATCGTTGACAACGTCTCGAAGAATGACCGGCTGGCAAAACTCAGTGCCGAACAGCATCCGCGTATCCTTGCCACCTATGGCGGCGAGTACAAGGACGCAAAGCTCGAGCGCATGGTCGCCAAGGTTGTCGGCAATCTGACCACCGTGTCAGATAATCCGACCCATACCTACCGCATCACCATTCTGAATTCGCCCAATATCAACGCCTTCGCGCTGCCGGGCGGATATCTCTATGTCACACGCGGCTTGCTCGCCTTGGCCAATGACAGCGCGGAACTCGCCGCTGTTATTGCGCACGAAATGGGCCACGTCATCGCCAATCATGGCGTTGAACGCCAACAGCGCGAGGCGGAAGCGGTTATCGCCGGGCGTGTTGTGTCGGAAGTTTTGCAGGATGATCAGGCGGGGCGTGAAGCGCTTATTCGCGGCAAGCTGCGCATGGCGCAATTCTCGCGCAATCAGGAACTGCAGGCTGACGCCATCGGCATCAAGATGATCGGTGAAGCCGGTTATGATCCCTTTGCCGCCGCGCGCTTCCTGCAATCCATGGCCGCCTATTCGGATTTCCGCAACGTCTCCGGCGCCACCGATGCCAGCCTCGACTTCCTTGCCAGCCATCCCTCGGCGCCGCAGCGTATTGAGCTTGCGCGCGGCCATGCCCGCAAGATCGGTGCGCCGGGTGTCGGTACGACAGACCGCGACTCCTTCCTGCAAGGCATTGACGGGCTGCTCTATGGCGACACGCCGGAAGAAGGCTATGTCCGCGGCCGCACCTTCGTGCATCCGCTGCTTGGTGTCAGCTTTACGGTTCCAGATGGTTTTGTCATCGACAATTCTGCAGCGGCTGTCATGGCAACAGGGCCCGGCGAAGTCGCGATCCGTTTCGATGGAACGCAGATATCCGGCAAGACATCCATGGTCGATTATATGCGCAGCGGCTGGGTCACAGGCCTCGACAACGCCAGCGTCAAGGCAACGACCTTTAATGGCTTGCCTGCCGCATCGGCAAAGGCCAAAGCGGATCGCTGGGAATTCGATATTTTTGTCGTGAACTCGGGCGATCGTATCTATCGCTTCCTGACAGCAGCACCAACGGGCAGCACTGCATTGATGCCAGCTGCACAAACGGTCACGCAGAGTTTTCATCTGCTGACGCCGCAGGAAAAGGCCAATATCAAGCCGCTGCGTATCAGGGTTATCACGGTCAAATCGGGCGATACGCTTGCCAGCCTGTCCAACCAGATCATGGGAACAGACCGTAAGCTGGATCTCTTCCGGCTGATCAATGCCCTGCCACCGGGCGGTACGGTTTCGGTCGGCGATAAGGTTAAGATCATCAGCGAATAACAAAAAAGCCCGGTAAAACCGGGCTTTTTTGTTGAAATAGATGAACCCGCTCTTATGCGGCTTCTTCCTGCTCGTCTTCCACGGAAACGTCCGCATCAGCCTCTGCCTCAGCCTCATCAGTCTTCGCGCCACGCTTGGGACCCTTGGCGAGATTGACTTCAATCAAACGGACAGCTTCGGTTTCCGACATCTTGTTGACGGCGGAAATTTCACGAGCCATGCGGTCGAGTGCTGCTTCATAAAGCTGGCGTTCGGAATAGGACTGCTCCGGCTGGTTGTCGGCACGGAAAAGATCGCGAACAACTTCTGAAATTGAAATCAGGTCGCCCGAGTTGATCTTCGCATCATATTCCTGCGCGCGGCGGGACCACATGGTGCGCTTGATACGGGCACGTCCCTGAACGACCTTCAGAGCACGTTCAACATAATCTGTCTCGGAGAGCTTGCGCATACCAATGGCGGTTGCTTTTGCGACCGGTACTTTCAAGCGCATCTTATCTTTTTGAAAGTCAATGACAAAAAGCTCAAGCTTGTGGCCTGCAACTTCCTGTTCTTCAATATTGACGATCTGTCCTACACCATGAGCCGGATATACAATAAACTCGCCCGTTTTGAATCCGATACGCTGGGCGGTCTTTTTCTGCGGAACTGCTGTCATGCGCTTCATTACTCCCTGCTGCGCCCGGCAAAACGCACCGGTTAAACCAATCACTGGAAACCGGAACCCGGTTTGTCGGCCGTCAATAATGTCGCGCAAAGCAATCCAGACCAAACAGCAGGACAGGTCACAACCAAATAACCTCAACCTGAACTGTTAAGTCCGGAAAAAATCTAGCCGATTGGTGATTTATGCTTTAGCGCCACGAAATTGACGTCCAATGATCAACATATCGACAGACCATAACACGAAAAGTGATCAGAATCAACTTTTTGCTGCACATGCTCAAATTAAACGTATTGCAAGTCTTGATTTTCAGGGCAAATCAGTCTTGCGGGCAAGCATGGCACTTTGAACAGGTCTAGTCGCCTTCGCCTGGCTCCGGTGAGAAATACTTCTCCAGTTTACCGGTTACACCGTCCATTTCCTTGGCGTCGTCAGGCGCATCTTTCTTCGCCGAAATATTGGGCCACTTTTCCGCATATTCCGAATTCAGCTGCAACCAGCTGTCGAGCCCCGGCTCGGTGTCCGGCTTGATGGCTTCGGCAGGGCATTCCGGTTCACAAACGCCACAGTCGATGCACTCATCCGGATGGATGACGAGCATGTTCTCACCTTCGTAAAAACAATCGACCGGACAGACCTCAACGCAATCCATATACTTACAGCGGATGCAATTGTCGGTCACAACATATGTCATTTACTGGCTCCTGAAGACACCATAGTCAGTGTGTCAGCGGTTGAGGTAACGATTTGGCACCGGGCTGACAAGAGGGGAAGAACGGACTGCGGCACCAGAACGCGGCCCGAAAAATCTCGACGTGCAAAGGATTGTCTTCATCACATCAGGACATGAGCCAAAGTTCAAGTCCGCAGAGTGCCATTCATCGCATCGCGATGACCCGCCGACAAGCAACCATTGCCTCCTAATATAGGTATTCTGGAAATATTATTTTAGCCCCGCCGACGAATTGGGAGAGAATTTCGATATTCCCACATTTTTTGTCGCAAACTAATCTTCCGGCTCTTCATTTCGGCCCAGCATCAGCCTGTCGACTTCCCGTCGCTCGCGCTTCGTAGGGCGGCCACTGCCTGCATCACGCCGCGGCAAAGTATCAAGGCGGCTCAGCGCATCTTTGGGTGGAGGTGGTGGAGAAATATCCTCATACAGCGTTCGAGCCTCTTCAGACGGGCCGCGCCGTGTGCCACCTGAGAGCACCTTGTAGATGAGGATGCGTCTGTCCAGGGTGATTGTCAGCACATCACCGGGTTTGACCCCGTGTGATGGCTGATCGATCTTGTCCTTATTGACCCGGACATTCCCGCCCGATGCCAGTTTTGCCGCCAGGGAACGGGATTTAACCACCCGTGCAAAAAACAGCCACTTGTCGACGCGCTGCCGGTCCGTTCCCGTCATTTAGAGGCAAAACCTCACTTCTTCATCTGCTCCTTCAACGCCAGCAATTTGGCGAAGGGGGAGTCCATGTCGATCTTGACCGGCCGCTCTTCACGTTCCGGCCGCTTACCGTGCTGCTGAGGTTTACCGGATGGCTTGCCGCCATCCTGCTTGAAGCGGTCAGCTCCAACAGGCTTGCTGCCCTTGCCACGGAAATCCCTGCGCTCGCCGCGCTGCTCGCCCTGCGGACCGGCATTGCGGTTCGGGCGACCTTGGCGCTCTTCACCCGGTGCGTTGCCATTGCGAGCCTGCGGCTCACGCTGATTCTCACGCGCACCCTGCGAACGGCGATTATTGTTGTTGTGGCGGCCTTCAAAGCGGGGAGCCTGACGCCAGAGAAGAACAGGCTTGGGAGCCTCTTCCGCAACTGCAGGAGCTGCCGCAGTTTCAGCAACAGGCGCGGATGCTTCTTCTGCCACCGCAACCGCAACCGCTTCCACAGCCTCAACCACTGGTTTGACAATCGGATCGCCGACCGGTTCAGCTGCTGGAGTGGTTGACGCAGCTTTTGCCGTTTCCTGCGGCGCAGTTGTCTGGGCGACGGCATCAAGCTCGGCAACCTTGGCGGATACCACGGTCGCATCTGTTGCTTCCGAGCGATAGCCAAGATTCTTCAGGATTTCTTCCATATCGTCGGCAGTTGCACCGAGAATGGACATCATCGCAGGTGTAACGACAAAACGGGTGCCATCATAAGCGCCATCGGGCCGTGTTCCCACACCCGGCTTCCACGCCAGTGCCGGACGGATAAGATCAGCCAGACGCTCGAGAATATCGATGCGCACTGCGCGTCGTCCGAGCAGCCTGTACCCGCCAAGGCGGTAAAAGGATGGATCGAAAGCAGGATCGGTTACAACCGACGTGCGACCTGCGGAAAGCACCTGCACGACATCGCCGTAACCCGGACGATCCTTGGCATCTTCCTTGAGCGCCCATAGCAGCGTCAGAAGACCCGCGGGCGCAGGCTTGAGCAAGGCAGGCAGGAAAACATGATAGGCACCGAAGCGCACGCCAAGACGGCGGAGCGCTGCGCGCGAATCCTGATCGAGACCGCGAACGTCCTCGGCCACATCCCGGCGCTGCAACACGCCAAAGTTTTCAACCAGCTGAAACGCCAGTCCCCGCGTGATCCCCACCAGCGCATCGGCATTGGCAAGATCGACGAGCGGTTTGAGCACCGTATCCACATGATGGGCAAGGAAGCGGTCAACACGGGCAGCGACCTTGTCGCGTGCCGGTCCCGTCAACTGCTCATCGGCCAGAAGCACCGCGCGGGGCTTCAATGGCTGTTCGCCCGAGACCACGGAGGCAACAGGCGCGCCAATCCAGCGCAACGTCCCATCCGAGGCAAGAGCGAAATCGCCATTCGCGGAGGCGGCAAAGCGCTCGGCGCGATTGTCGAACTCTGTCGCCAAGGCTTTCTGTGCAGCGGCCTTCACGGCTTTTGCATCGGTTCCATCAATCTGGCTGTCCGTCGTAAAACGGAATCCATCCAAACGTCCAACATGGTGCCCTTCGACAACAACGTCCCCGGCAGGGCTAATTTCGGCTTCTAGCATTGTATTCTCTCTCAGGCGCCTCATAAGCACGCTTGTCCTGCGGTCTACGAAGCGTTTCGTCAACCGTTCATGCAGTGCATCTGATAATCTGTCCTCAATTTCACGCGTCTTTTCTTGCCAATGTGCCTGATCTGCCAGCCATCCGGGCCGATGAGACACAAAAGTCCAGGTTCTGATCTGGGCGATCCTTCGCGACAAAGCATCAATATCGCCATCGGTCGTATCAGCCCGATGCACCTGTTCGCCCATGTAGGTTTCGTTGACATGACCATGTTTCACGAGGTCTGTATAGATCGATGCGATGATATCGGCGTGCTGAGCAGGCGCAATTTTCCGGTAGTCCGGCAAGGCGCAGACATCCCAAAGCAATGCCACCCGTTCCGGCGTATTGGCCAGCGGGGCAATATCAGGGTCTTTTGACAGATATTCGAGCGCCTGCTGATCCACCGCAGGTAGCGCACGTGTCAGTCCCTCAACCGGTGCGGGCGTATCAATCGACCGCTTCAATGCATCGATACTGGAAAAGTCAAACCGTGCCGTGCGCCACTGCAAAATCTTGACCGAATCGAAATTGTGCGATTCCACCCGCTGTACCAGCTCTTCGGAAAAACCGGAGACCTGCCCGGTGACGCCAAATGTACCATCGCGCAAATGCCGACCGGCACGCCCGGCAATCTGGCCAATTTCGCCCGGCGACAGATCGCGGAACTGATAACCGTCAAATTTGCGGTCCTGTGCGAAAGCGACATGATCAACGTCGAGATTGAGCCCCATGCCAATCGCATCGGTCGCCACCAGATAATCCACATCGCCCGATTGATAGAGATCCACCTGCGCATTGCGGGTGCGCGGGCTCAAAGCCCCCATAACCACAGCTGCACCGCCATTCTGGCGGCGGATCAGTTCGGCGATGGAATAGACTTCATCGGCAGCAAAGGCGACGATGGCCGTGCGCGGTGGCAGGCGTGTGATTTTCTTGGAGCCCGCATAAGCGAGATTGGACAGGCGCGGACGCGTGACGACGGAAATGCCGCGCAGCAGCTTTTCCAGTATGCCGCGCATGGTTGCCGCGCCCAGCAGCAGCGTTTCCTGACGCCCACGCAGATGCAGGATGCGGTCTGTAAAGATATGGCCGCGTTCAAGATCATTGGCGAGCTGAACCTCATCAATGGCAACGAAGTCCACATCAGTCTGACGTGGCATCGCCTCGACAGTACAAACCGCATAACGCGCGCCGGGTGGCTGAATCTTTTCTTCGCCTGTTATCAGCGCAACATTGGCAAGCCCGACCCGTTCGGCCACACGATTATAGACTTCGCGCGCCAGCAGGCGCAGTGGCAGGCCAATCATGCCTGTCTGGTGCGCCAGCATCCGCTCAATGGCGAGGTGAGTCTTGCCCGTGTTCGTCGGCCCCAAAACGGCGGTGACGTCACGACCGCTCAGGATCAGAGGAAGTTCGGGGGTAGGCATAAGGTTCATCAAAAATATCCAACACCGGCACGACGGCCTTACCAAAACCAGCAAGGCATGCCGGGCATGCACTATCCGATAGCATTATCGGTATCAGACAGAAAGTATGCGGCGACCTCAAGATAAACAATTGCGAACCGATTCACGGAGTGTTCCATTAAGAAATAGAACGCGAGCAGAACGAATCAGCGACGAATCAGCTATAGGACCAGATTCCTGCTTTGTTCACGGCCATATCTAGTTTTCTACGACGAGAGTCGTACAAGATGCTGAATCGATGATCGTGAGAATCCCTTGAATCTGCGTTCCCGTATTAACCTTTGAAATTTCGTGACTTTGCAAGTCCAACCATATGGCGCCGGTCTCTGGTCGAATTAAGAAAACAGTAATATTTCCTTACACTTAGTTAAACCACGCAAGGCTCAAATGGCCTTTTCCGTTAACATTATGATCAAAGCCAGAACGAATCAGCGACGAATCAGCGCTTTATTCGTTTTCCCGTTTTGTTCACGGCTACATCTTGTGCGACTCGAGCGGGACTCGCACCAATCGCCTCTGATGGTGAACTGAAATAGGACAAGATTCAGGCAAAACCGTTAACCTCTGATCGTAGAAACGGGAATCACCGGCGCAGAAAATAGAAACGCCGCAGACTGTCTCCAGCCTGCGGCGTCATTCGATTTAACTTCGGATCAGCTGAAATACTGCCCGCCATTGGCTGATAGTGTCGAGCCTGTGATGAAACCCGCATCATCAGAAGCGAGGAACACGACACAGCGCGCGATTTCTTCCGGTTCACCCAGACGACCGACCGGGATTTGTGGAATGATACGCTCGTTGAGAACCTTCTCGTCGATAGCCCGCACCATTTCTGTTCCGATATAGCCGGGGCAGATGGCATTAACGGTGATGCCCGCACGAGCACCTTCCTGCGCCAATGCCTTGGTGAAGCCAATATCACCCGCCTTGGCCGCGGAATAATTGGCCTGCCCGGCCTGACCTTTCTGACCGTTGATCGAGGAAATATTGATCACCCGGCCGAATTTGCGGTCGCGCATACCCGTCCAAACAGGATGGGTCATGTTAAAGAGGCCGGTGAGATTGGTATTGATCACCTCGCCCCACTGGCCCGGCGTCATCTTGTGGAACATGGCATCACGGGTGATACCCGCATTATTGACCAGTACGGAAACCGGACCAAGATCCGCTTCGATCTTGGCGATACCTGCCGCACATTCCTCATAGTTGGAAACATCCCACTTATAAGTCGCAATGCCGGTCTTCTCCGTAAATTTCTTCGCCGCATCGTCATTGCCAGCGTAATTTGCCGCGACCTTGTAACCTGCCGCTTTCAGAGCCACGGATATGGCTGCGCCGATACCACGTGTTCCACCCGTAACGATTGCCGTTTTGGTCATATTTCCCCTCCCTAATGCATGTTGGATTTCAAAGTCAGTGTTGTTGAAAAAGAGACGGAGCAGCTGTCCGGAAATTTAGTGCTGCCAGGACACCGATCCGATTTTCACCGGACCGGAGCTTATTTTTACAGATCAGTCTTTTGTGCGCTCAATGCACAGGGCAACGCCCATGCCGCCGCCAATGCAAAGCGTGGCAAGGCCCTTTGTGCCGTTGCGGCGCTTCAGTTCGAAGAGCAGCGTATTGAGAACGCGGGCACCCGATGCGCCGATTGGATGGCCGATGGCAATGGCACCACCATTGACATTGACGATATCAGGATTGAGCCCGAGATCCTTGTTGACGGAAAGTGCCTGCGCAGCAAATGCCTCATTGGCTTCAACCAGATCGAGGTCCTCCACCTTCCATCCAGCCTTTTCCAATGCCTTGCGCGATGCGGGAATGGGGCCCGTACCCATGATTGAAGGGTCAACACCTGCCGTTGCCCAGGATACAATGCGCGCCAATGGCTTTACATTGCGGCGCTTGGCTTCCTCTTCACTCATGAGAACAACCGCAGCGGCGCCATCGTTCAGACCGGACGCATTGCCTGCGGTCACTGTGCCTTCCTTGTCAAAGGCTGGCTTCAATTTTGCGAGGGAATCCAGCGTGGCACCATGGCGGATATATTCATCATCAGCGACAATCACGTCACCCTTGCGGGTCTTGACCGTGAAGGGAACGATTTCATCCTTGAACTTGCCAGCCTTCTGCGCGGCCTCAGCCTTGTTCTGGGACCCAAGGGCAAACTTGTCCTGATCGTCGCGTGTAAACTGCCACTTGCGGGCGATGTTTTCAGCGGTGTTGCCCATATGATAACCATGGAAGGCATCTGTCAGGCCATCCTTGATCATCGTGTCGATCATCTTGAAGTCGCCCATCTTCACGCCGCCGCGCAGATGCGCGCAATGCGGAGCCATGGACATGGATTCCTGACCACCGGCAACAATGATATCCGCATCGCCCGTTGCGATCTGCTGCATACCGAGCGCTACTGCACGTAGACCGGAACCACAGAGCTGATTGAGCCCCCAAGCCGTGGCTTCCTGCGGAATGCCGGCTTCCATGGCGGCCTGACGCGCCGGGTTCTGCCCCTCGCCAGCGCTCAGCACTTGTCCCATGATCACTTCATCGACGTCGGCACCATCGACACCGGCGCGGCTCAGCACTTCCTTGATCACCGCAGCGCCAAGCTCATGAGCCGGCACATTGGCAAAAGCGCCATTGAACGAACCGACGGCGGTTCGCGCTGCACTGGCGATAACGATGGATTGGGTCATGGACGTCTCCTCATATGGACTGCTGAATTTATTCAGCTTGGTTTCCTGAACAGAATTCCCTCCCTGCGACCGTTTGACAAGGGGCATTCGCCCCGAAGGCAAATTTAACGTCTCCCGGTAGAGAGGGGATAGAATGATCTACGCGATGGATGCGCTGCACAAATCACTTTGAATTGTGCAACTTTGCCCCTATCCTCGCATGTATATGAGTTAGCGGGCACGCAAATTCGGACCGTTCGAGTCTGATGACATGAGTTGGGGAGTTCTCAGATGGCAGCCAAAACCGGCGAAATCGTCATTAAAAAATATGCCAACCGGCGCCTCTATAACACCGGCACAAGCACCTATGTGACGTTGGAAGATCTGGCCGAGATGGTGAAGCGAAATGAGGATTTCACCGTTCAGGACGCCAAGACAGGCGAAGATATTACCCATCCCGTATTGACCCAGATCATCTTTGAACTGGAAAACAAGGATGGGCAGAACATGTTGCCGATCCCCTTCCTGCGCCAGCTCATCGCCTATTATGGCGACCAGATGCAGGTGGTACTGCCAACATTCCTTGAACAGTCGATGAGCGCGTTTGCCAAGGAGCAGGAGCGTATGCGCGAGCAACTGACTACCGCGTTTGGCAAGTCACCCATTGACATGATGGACATCAGCGCGCCGGTCAAGCTTGTGGAAGAGCAAGTCCGCCGCAACACGGAAATGCTGCAACACGCGATGCGCATGTTCACGCCTTTCCCGCTCAACAAGACGGCTGGAGCAGCCGAGGCTGACGAAGCACCTGCCGCCGAAACCGCCAAGAGGGACACAGGACTGGACGAGCTGAAAGAACAGATCGCTGCCATGCAGCGCAAGCTCGATTCTCTCGACAAGTAATCAAGGCCAAAACCGTTTTCGACTGACCATCCGGCTCTCGCGGCGGATCGGCTTTGCCTATTCTACAATCAACGCATGACCCAAGAGGATATTATGGCTCAGCTATCACTTTCCAAAGCCAATACAATTATCAAGACTGCACTCGCCAAAGGCACTGAAGCCGGGATGCGCCCGCTTTCCGTTGCAGTGCTGGATGCAGGCGGCCATCTCAAGGCTTTCCAGAAGCAGGATGGCGCTTCCATGCTGCGTTTTGAAATCGCTTTTGGCAAAGCTTTCGGCGGACTGACTATCGGTACGGGATCGCGCACCGTTGAGAAGTTTGCCAAGGACCGCCCGCATTTCGTCGAAGGACTGGTTGCAGCATCCGGTGGCCGCGTCATTCCGGTTGCTGGCGGTGTTCTCATCAAGAATGCCAAGGGCGAAATCCTCGGCGCCGTCGGTGTGACCGGCGATACATCTGATAATGATGAAATTGCCGCTATTGCCGGTATCGAAGCCGCTGGCTTCGTCGCTGACGGCGGCCAAGGCTGATCTCAGGCCTGTTCTTTTTGAACAGGCCTTTGTTTTACAATCGCGTCCCGGAAAACAACCGGGGCGCGATGAAATCGACAAAGACCCGCAGCTTGGGCGACAAGTGCCGGTTCGAAGGCCAAAGCACCCAGAACTGCCCGGTCTGAACAAAACAATCATCAAGCAGCGTGTGTAACTGACCGGTTTTTACCGCATCGGCCACGAGGAAATCCGGCATATAGGCAATGCCAAGGCCGCGAATGGTTGCCCCATAAAGCGCTTCCATATTGTTGCAGACCAGCGCCGATGAGAGGCGCAGTTCAACATCCGTGGCCCCTCCCATAACCCAATCCTGCAATTTGCCACTTGTCGGGAAGCGATAACGCAGACATGCATGGTGTTCCAGATCACCCAATATGCGGGGCGTTCCGCGTCTGTCGAGATAAGCTGACGATGCCGTAAGCACCTGCCTGAACGGCCCGAGGCGGCGCGCCATCAGCGATGAATCGGGTAAGTCACCACTGCGGATGACCGCATCAAAACCCTCCTCGATCACATTGACAATCTGGTCGTTGAAATCGAGGTCAAGCTCGATCTCCGGATAAAGTTCCTCGAATTCCGGCAAGTGCGGCAGCAGAAAGCGATAACCAATCGTCGGCAGGCTGACGCGCAAACGTCCACGCGGCGCTTCCTTGGTCCGCGACAGCATGGATTCCGCATCATCAAGGTCATCAATGATGCGCCGGCAGCGTTCGTAGAACAGCTGCCCCTCTTCCGTCAGGCTGATACGCCGGGTGCTGCGCTGGAAGAGACGCACATCCAGCTTTTGCTCCAGCCGGGCGATGGTTTTTCCAACCGCCGAAGCAGAAACCCCCAGCGACCGGCCTGCCGCAACGAAACTCAAGGTTTCAGCTGAACGCACAAAAGCGAAGAGGCCATTCAGATTGTCCATATCAAGTCCTATTACGGAATTATTATCCTCTATCATCGGACATCAATGCTAATTCTCAGTGATTAAAGCCTGTGTATCATGAATTTCGCTTAATTCCTCTCACATTTGATATTGCAGGTGAAAAATGACTGCTCGCACACTTCCGCACAGCACTGCGGAAAAACTGATGATTTTGGCTGCTGTCTGCCTCGCAGCACTGGCCATGCCGATCAGCTTTACCGGACCCGCTGTAGCGCTCCCTTCCATCGCGCGCGCCCTCGGGGGCAGCCCCGTCGAACTCAACTGGGTTACCAACGCTTTCATGCTCGCCTTTGGCAGCAGCCTGATGGCATCCGGTGCGCTCGCCGACAATTACGGCCGCAAGCGCATCTTCCTGACCGGCCTCGGGCTGTTTGGTCTGTTCTCGCTGACCTTGTCGCTCGTCACCAACCTTGTCCTGTTTGATATATTGCGGGCAGCACAGGGCCTTTCCAGCGCTCTTGCCTTTTCCGGTGGCATGGCAGCGCTTGCTCAGGAATTCGAAGGAAATGAGCGCACGCGCGCCTTCAGCCTGATTGGCATCACCTTTGGTGTGGGACTATCCTTCGGGCCGATTCTCTCGGGCGTCCTCATCAGCCATTTCGGCTGGCAGGCGGCAATCCTCGTTACAGTGCCGCTTACGATTATCGCATTTGGTCTCGGCGCATCGCGGCTGCGGGAAACCCGCGATCCCGATGCTCGCGGCATTGATTGGCCCGGTGCCATCAGCTTTACGGCAGCACTGACACTTCTGACATCAGGCATATTGCAGGCGCCGGATATTGGCTGGGGACATCCTCTCGTCGTCAGCCTTCTTGCTGGTGCGATACTCGTATTCGGCATTTTCGCGATTATCGAGAAACGCGCTGCAAGGCCCATGCTCGATCTCAGCCTGTTCCGCTATCCACGCTTTGTCGGTGTCCAGCTTCTGGCAGCAGCTCCAGCCTATTCCTTCGTCGTCCTGCTCATTCTCCTGCCTATCCGCTATATCGGCGTTGAAGGCTTCAGCGAAGTTCAGACCGGTCAGATGATGCTCGCGCTCTCCGCACCTTTGCTGATCGTGCCATTTCTTGCCGCTCTGCTCACACGCTGGTTTTCACCTGCGATATTATGCAGCGTCGGCCTGCTCATCTCCGCCGCTGGTCTGTTCTGGCTCAGCCGCTGCATGCCCGGTCAACCGGTAGAGCTTACCTTGCCTGCATTGGTTCTCATCGGTTTTGGCATCAGTCTGCCCTGGGGTTTGATGGATGGGCTTGCGGTCAGTGTTGTGCCGAAGGAACGGGCCGGCATGGCAACGGGCATCTTCAGCACCACCCGTATCGCTGGAGAAGGCATTGCGCTTGCCATTGTCAGTGCGCTTCTGACTGCACTGCTTAGCTGGAAACTGGGTGCGGTGCTTCCCGGCGGAACTGGCCCGAATGCCGTAGAGGCAGCCCAGAAAATCGCGACAGGCAATCTTGCGTCAGCTTTGTCCCTGCTTGATCCGGTCAGCCGCGAGGTTGTGCTGCAGAGTTATGGTGAAGCATTCGGCCATCTCCTGCGAATCCTCTCGGAAATTACAGTCGTGACGGCGATCTCAATCTTTGTCGTCATGCGCATACCGGATAAACAAGCCGTCGCCGCTTGATCGACGGACAAACCAAAACCCCGGCAGATGATCGCATCTACAGGGGTTTTGCATGACAAATTAGCTCTAGCGAAAGTTGACGTCGCGGCCCGCGGAGCGCAGCGAAACGGTGAAGCCCGCCAGAATATCGAAGAAGGCCATCGCCATCAGGATGAAGAACAGTGAATGCGAGGCGGCTGGTACCAGCAGGAATTCCACCAGAAATGCCACGAAGACAAATGTCGACAGGAGATGGTCAACCACGGACGCATTGCTGGTGCGTGTTGACTTCATGATCTCGAAGAACAGCAGTGCGAGCGACAGGACGATCATCAGGTCGCCAAGCGTCATCCGCCAGACACCGCCTGATAGCATCTGCATGGAATAGAGCTGCGTTGCCCAAGGGTCCGCCCCGCCAATACCGGCCAATCCGGCGATAACCAGATTGAACACAACAAGCGGAACGATCATCAAAGGAATGTTGGAAATCACGGCATTCGCCTCCCCACGTAAACAAAAAAGACCGGCACAAGGCCGGTCCTCCTTATCACGAAATCCAGGAAGGGATTAGCCTTCTTTCGGCGTCAGAACCTGACGGCCGCGATACATGCCGGTCTTCAGATCGACATGGTGCGGACGGCGCAGTTCGCCTGAATTCTTGTCTTCGACGTAAGTCGGGGCCTTCAACGCGTCGGCGGAGCGGCGCATGCCGCGCTTCGACGGAGAAGTTTTTCTTTTAGGTACAGCCATTGTTCCTGCTCCAGTAATCAGTCAAAATCCGGCGCTGGCCCGATCGAGCCTGTCACAATGGACAAAATTCCGGAAAGTTCGGCTGGGCTATACACGTCTTGAGAGCTTTTGACCAGCAGGAGTCGCATATTTTTTGTCGCAAGCGTGGATATGCCGGGATTCAGGCCGATCCGGTGCTTATTTCACACAACCAATATATGCGCCAGCCCCCCGCGCACGACGTTCATTGAGCCTTGCCAGTGTTTGCAAGCCGCGCCCCGGCCTTGCCGGATTACGCACAATCGGGTTGGGCAGACTTACGGCGAGAAACGCCGCCTGACGCGGCGTCAGCCTTGCCGCGCTTACCTTGAAATGATGCTGGGCTGCGGCCTCGATACCGTAAATACCCGGACCCCATTCGGCAATGTTGAGATAAATTTCCATGACCCGCCGCTTGGTAAGAACAAGATCTGTCATCATCGCCAATGGCAACTCCAGCCCTTTACGGATAAAGGACCGACCGTTCCATAGAAACAGGTTCTTGGCAGTCTGCATGGTGATGGTTGACGCACCGCGGGTCTGCTCGCCATCCATGGCATCGGAAACAACTGAATTCATCGCGTCCCAGTCGACACCCGAATGAAAACAGAAGCGTGCATCCTCAGACATCATGACGGAATGCACCAGCACTGGGGAGATTTCGTCCATCGACACCCAGCGGCGGTCATACCCGGAAAATGTCACAAGATCTTTCACCATCAGGGTCGAAATCGGATGAACAAAAGGCAGACGGTACAGGCTGAGCAAGATGATCGGAATCATCATCAGGATAATTCCCGCCAGTATCAGGTAACGCATGATGCGCCCCAAAGGCGAGCCACCTGGGCTGACCAGATAACCTCCACCTCTTTTGTTTCTGACGAGTACCCTTGCCACACCCACCGCCTGCGTTGAAAGCCCTTCATGGACATAGAGCAATGCCTATCCAAAGGGAACCATTTCCGTGTGTTTGCAGCTATGTTCACAGGCACATCAAGGCAAAAATGCAAAAGAAATGCATCTAATCATTGACCAGCCGACAATTTTTCGCTCATTGCCAGATCATGATGACAGATCAAGGTTCTTCCCTGTTCCAGATAACGTTGCAGCACCGCGCCGCTTCTGTGGAAACGCTGCTGACTGACCTGCTTTCTGATCGCCCGCTGAGCGGCGAGATCAGCCGCCCTCCCCGTCTGATGGCGGCCATGCGGCATGGCGTGCTCAATGGTGGCAAACGCCTGCGCCCGTTCCTTGTCATGGAAAGCGCCGCCCTTTTCGGTGCAGATACGCTTGCAGCGCTGCGGGTGGCAGCGGCACTTGAATGCATTCACTGCTATTCGCTCATCCATGACGATCTTCCCGCCATGGACAATGACGATATGCGCCGTGGCCAGCCAACGGTTCATCGCAAGTTTGATGAGGCTGCAGCGATCCTTGCGGGCGACAGCCTCCTTACCTATGCCTTCGAACTCGTTGCTGCCGAAGAAACGGAACTGGATGCGAAAGCAAAAGTTGCGCTGGTAACAACATTGGCACGGGCCGCCGGCATTGGCGGCATGACGGGCGGTCAGACGCTTGATCTGGAAGCGGAAAAGGTAAAGCCGGATGAAGCCGGCATTATCCGCCTGCAAGCCATGAAAACCGGCGCACTGATCCGCTTTGCCTGCGAAGCAGGTGCAATCATTGCCAATGCCTCACCTGAAGATCGTGAACGTCTGGCGGAATATGGTTCAGCCATTGGTCTTGCCTTTCAGCTGGCGGATGATCTGCTTGATGTCACGGCTGACGCGGCCAATATGGGCAAAGCCACGGGTAAGGATGCCGCCGCTGGCAAAGCCACGCTGGTTTCCATGCATGGTATCGACTGGACCAAACAACAGCTGAGCGGACTGGTAGCAGAAGCAGAAGAACTTCTTGCGCCTTTTGGTGAACAGGCATCCCTGCTGAAGCAAGCCGCCCGGTTCATCGCCGAACGGCAGAGCTAAAAGCTATTCCGCCGCGTGCGAACCGGCATTCTGGCCAAAACGGTTCTCGATATAATCGGCAACCATTTTCTGGAATTCCTTGGCAATACCGGCACCGCGCAAAGTAGCCACCTTCTTGCCATCGACAAAAACCGGGGCTGTTGGCGTCTCGCCGGTTCCGGGCAGTGAAATGCCGATATCAGCCATTTTCGACTCGCCCGGTCCATTCACGATACAGCCCATGACGGCGACGTTCAAAGCCTCAACACCGGGATATTTTTCCCGCCAGACCGGCATGTTGTCGCGAATATCGCTCTGGATTGACTGCGCCAGTTCCTGAAACACTGTTGATGTGGTGCGCCCGCAACCGGGGCAAGCGGCAACGATGGGAATGAACTGGCGAAAACCCATGGTCTGCAGCAATTCCTGCGCAACCTGCACTTCGCGGGTGCGGTCGCCATTGGGCTCGGGTGTCAGCGATATGCGGATCGTATCGCCGATGCCCTGTTGCAGGAGAATGCCGAGCGCCGCCGACGAGGCAACAATGCCTTTGGAACCCATACCGGCCTCGGTGAGGCCAAGATGCAGTGCGTGGTCACAACGCCGTGCCAGTTCCGCATAAACGGCAATCAGATCCTGCACCTGACTGACCTTGGCGGAAAGAATGATTTTTGAGCGCGGCAGGCCGATCTCTTCGGCCAGTTGCGAGGAAATCAGCGCGGACTGGACGATCGCTTCGCGCGTGACCTGTTCCGCCGTCAATGGCGCACCGGCGGCATGATTCTGGTCCATCAGCGCTGTCAGCAACTCCTGATCCAGCGAGCCCCAGTTGACGCCGATACGCACCGGCTTGTCATAACGGATCGCCATTTCGATAATGGCACCGAACTGCGCGTCCTTCTTGTCCTTGAAACCGACATTTCCGGGATTGATGCGATATTTGGCCAGAGCTTCGGCGCAAGCCGGGTGGTCGGCCAGCAGCTTATGGCCGATATAATGGAAATCACCGACCAGCGGCACATCAAGGCCAAGCCGGTCCAGCCGTTCACGGATTTTTGGCACTGCAGCGGCGGATTCGTCCCGGTCGACAGTGATACGGACAATTTGCGAACCGGCCCGCGAAAGCGCAGCCACCTGAGCCACTGTACCATCCACATCGGCCGTATCGGTGTTGGTCATTGACTGCACAACGACAGGCGCGCCTCCGCCAACCATGACTCCGCCCACGTCAACACCAACAGAGGCGCGGCGGGCAAAAGGCTGCGAATAATAGTCAGACATCGTCAAACTCCAGATATTCCCCTCACGTGGCGCAGGGAATGCATTGTGTCAACACCATGTGACATTAACGCGGCAAATTCAAAGCAAATGCATCGGCCGATCACGGCACAGTGAACCACATGACAAACTGTTCACATGCCAAAGCTGGTAATTTTGCTGCAATGCAATATATTCCACCCACCTTCAACACGGGTTGTTAAGACGGTTATTTACACCAAAGGAAGTATCTCATGGCCAAGAAGACCGCAGTCGTTACAGGTTCCAACTCCGGCATCGGACTGGGTTCCGCCCACGCACTCGCAGCGGCGGGTTACAATGTGGTGATCAATTCCTTCACCGACCGCCCCGAAGATCACGATCTCGCCAAGGAGATTGCCGCCAAGCATTCCACCGGTGTTGCCTATATCAAGGCCGACATGTCCAAGGGTGATGAATGCCGCGCTCTGATCGATCAGGCTGCCGCGACATTCGGCAGTGTGGACGTACTCGTCAATAATGCCGGTATCCAGTTTGTTGCACCCGTTGATGAATTCCCAACGGAAAAGTGGGATGCGATCATCGCCATCAATCTGACCTCTGCATTCCACACAACGGCTGCTGCGCTTCCCTATATGAAAAAAGCCGGATGGGGCCGCATCATCAATATTGCCTCGGCCCATGGCCTGCGCGCCTCGCCATTCAAATCCGCCTATGTGGCGGCCAAACATGGCGTTCTTGGCCTGACCAAGACGGTCGCGCTTGAGGTTGCCGAAAAGCACATCACCAGCAATGCCATTTGCCCCGGTTATGTTCTGACGCCGCTTGTCGAGGCACAAATCCCCGATCAGATGAAAGCGCACAATATGGATCGCGAAACGGTGATCCGCGAAGTCATGCTCGATAAGCAGGCAACCAAGGAATTTGCCACCGTTGAACAGATCGGCGCGACGGTCGTCTTCCTCGCCAGCGATGCAGCTGCACAGATCACCGGCACATCCATCTCCGTCGATGGCGGCTGGACGGCTCAGTAATGAATCACAAACCCAAAGCCATCAACATCGCGCTTCAGGGCGGCGGCTCGCACGGCGCCTTTACCTGGGGCGTTCTCGACCGGATTCTTGAAGATGGGCGCTTGACCATTGAAGGCATTTCCGGCACCAGCGCCGGTGCGATGAATGCCGTGGCACTGGCCGATGGCTGGAGCCGCAATGGGGCCGAGGGCGCCCGCGAGAAACTGCACGAATTCTGGCGGGCGGTTGGCCGCACCGGGCAATTCAGCCCGGTCCAGCGCACGCCATGGGACCGTTTTTTTGGCAACTGGTCCGTAGAAAACGGCGTCGGCTATAATCTGTTCGAGCAGTTCTCGCGCATGTTTTCGCCTTACGAGTTCAACCCGTTCAACCTCAACCCCTTGCGGGATGTGGTCGAGCGCGAGATTGATTTCGACCGGGTGAAAGCCTGTTCGCAGCTCAAGCTTTTCATCTCGGCAACGAACGTGGAAAGCGGCCGTCTGCGGGTCTTTTCCCAATCGGAACTGAACGCCGACGTTGTGATGGCTTCCGCTTGCCTGCCCTATATTTTTCAGGCGGTGGAGATCGGCGGCGAGCCCTATTGGGATGGTGGATATGGTGGCAATCCCGCGCTTTATCCCTTCTTCTATTCGACCAAAGCCGAAGATGTACTGCTCATCCAGATCAACCCGATCGAGCGACGCGGCGCCCCAAAGACCGCCCGTGAAATCACCGATCGTATTGACGAGATCACATTCAACGCGGCGCTCCTACGGGAATTCCGCTCGATTGCTTTTGTCAATTCGCTGATCGACGGCGGCAGGCTCGAGCACGGCGAATATAAGCATATCCGTATGCATCGCATCGACGCCGATGTGGCACTTGCGGGTCTGGCTGCATCGTCAAAAATCAATGCGGAATGGGCATTCCTCGAATATCTGCGCGATCTTGGCCAAGCGGCAGCCGATGACTGGCTGGAAGAGCATTTCGATGCAATCGGCGAACACGCCACGCTGGATTTGTCCGATGAACTGTCACCGGAAATGAATGTCGGCCTCAAGGCCAAAAAGACCGGGCGGCGGGTTACCGACTTCCTCCTCCAGCGCAAGAAGCCCGTTGGCGCAGCAAGGCGCCGGGCATAGACAATGGCGGCCAGTTCAAAAACTGGCCGCCATAATCATCAAGCCTGCGAACTTTCATCCCGATCAGCACTTGATGCAAGATTTGCCATCAGGAAAACCACCACAAGCAAACAGGCAAGCACCATATAAACAGGACCAAAACCGGTCCGGCCACCCACAAATCCAATGGCGGATGGTGCGACGAGAATGCCGGAATAGCCCATCAGCGTGACGAGACTAAGAGCAACGCCTGACGACGTTCCCTTCTGATTGCCTGCCGCCGAAAAAGCAATCGGCACCATATTGGCAATACCCAGCCCCGAAAAAGCGAAGGCCAGAATGGCAATCCATGGCGTCGGTGCAAGGCTTGCAATCAGCATGCCCGATGCACCAATCAACGCTGAAACGCGCAAGGTCTTCACCGCGCCGAAGCGGTTGCGGACACCGTCACCCAGAAAACGCATCACCGACATGGTTCCCGAGAATGCTGCAAAGGCAAAGCCCGCCGTGGCAATATCCGCACCGCGCTCCTGCTTGAGATAGAGGGCAGCCCAGTCCAGCACCGAACCTTCGGGAATCATTGAGAACAACGCCATGATGCCGATGAGATAGATCAGTGGATTGGTCGGGAAAGCCAGCTTTCCCTTCTTTTCATGTACGACAGGCGCGTCTTCCGTGATCATGTAACGGAACGCTGCAAGGCCCAGAACAACGGCAATAGCAGTGACAACAGCCGCATGAATGAGATGACCATGGGCTTCAATGAGCAATCCACCCAGCGCACCACCGGCAAAACCACCAAGGCTCCAGAAACCATGCGAGGATGACATGACCGCACGGGCCAGTTTCTTCTCCACTTCCACGGCATTGGCGTTCATCGCCACATCCATGCCGCCTATGACAGCGCCGAAGAGAAACAGTGCAGGCGCAGCAACGTAAAGATTCGGGGCCAGCGCCACCAGCAGCAAGGAAAAGCTGCAGAAGATCGCAAAGCCCTGCACCACCGCACGCGAACCATATCTGCCAATGAGATAACCGCACCAGGGCATGGCGGCCAGAGCGCCGAGGCCAAAGACCAGGATCATCAGGCCAAGCGTGAATTCGCTGATATGCAGCCGCGTCATGAAAACGGGGATCTGCGGCGCCCAGCTGCCGATCAGAAAACCATTGAAGAAGAAAGCACAGGCCACAGCCCAGCGGCCATAAACAGCTTTCCTGCGATAGACAGAGGCATCCATAATTTTATCACCGGCTTGAATTTCTGATAGAGCCGACATCACGCACCGCGGCTGTCGGCTATGACGATTTCAACACCCATGCTGCCTATCCTCTCGACAATCGATGGATCGGCCGTTTCATCGGTGATGAGCGTGGAAATGATTGATATGGGAGCAATGGCAAAGGGTGCCTGCTTGAGCAGTTTTTCAGCTGTCGCAAGGAGAATAACTTCATTGCTCGCCTTGCTCATTGCCAGTTTCAAATGGGCATCTTCATAGTTCTCGGCGCGCAACGTCAGACTTTCGTCTATGGCGCAGGCACCGAGCACACAGTAATCCACATGCATGAGTTGCACTTCGGCAAGGGGCGATTGCCCGATAACGCTGCGGGTGAACCGGTTCAGCGTCCCACCGAGGAGAATAACCTCACACAATGGATGGTCGAGAGCAGCGGAGGCAATGTCAGGCGAGCTGGTGATGATGCGCATTTGAAGATTGACGGGCAGAGCGCGGACAAATTCGAGTACTGTCGTGCTGGAGTCCAGCAGCATTGTCGAATTTGGAGCAATTCTTTCAGCTGCGGCCATGGCAATCGCCTTTTTACCGGCGGTTTCATCCTTGGCGCGCTGTTGAAAGCTGCGAAAGCTGGAACTGCTGCGTGCCGCACCGCCATGGAAGCGTTGAACGAGACCCGCCTCCGACAATTCGCGCAAGTCCCGGCGGATGGAATCCTCCGAAACGCCAAATTCCACCGCAACGGCATTCGCCAGAACACGGCCGGATTCATTGACCCGTTTGAGGATCATGCTCTTCCGCTCGTCTGGCGACAGGTCTTTGGTCATTATGGCAATACTCTGTAAGAGCGCGGTTCTGCGCTCGGCACAGAACATTAATTGCACGCACCATATTGCACATATGGTTTCTTTTCAACGCCTGTTTATGCCGATATGCGCACAAATGGGCACGCGAGTGTTATGTTTGGTGATGAGAGGTGGTTATGGTTCGTGGTTCGACAAGCTCACCATGAGGGAGAGTGTGGATGCAACGATAATCAGAGAGATTGCAGCGCAAAGGGTGCAGAATATGGCTCCCTTACATCACCCCTCTCCCTCATGGTGAGCTTGTCGAACCACCAACCAGAACACCGTTATCTGCAATCGGCACTAAACAAAGTCATCGCGCCCTCAGTTTTAATTTAAGGGCGCGAGGCATTAGCAACGGGATGGACCGACATTTACTCGTAAACGGCGAGCAGGTCCTTTGCATCGATCTGGTCGCCGGCGCGCACCAGAATTTCGGCCAGCGTGCCATCACGCTCGGCGCGCAAGGCTGTTTCCATCTTCATGGCTTCAATGGAAAGCAGAACATCACCCGCATTGACCTTCTGACCAACCGTGACACCCACCGTGGAAACAATACCCGGCATGGGCGCGCCGACATGCTTGTCATTGCCAAGTTCTGCCTTGCGCCTGACACCAACACCACCAGCGCGGGTGCGATCAGGCACCTTCACGCGGCGCGGCTGGCCGTTCATTTCGAAGAACACAGTAACCATGCCCTTCTCGTCCGGCTCACCCACCGCAAGATTACGCACAACCAGCGTCTTGCCGCGTTCAATATCGAGGAAGACTTCCTCCTCCTGCGCCAGACCATAGAAATAGACATGCGTCGGCAACACGCTCGTCGGGCCATAGGTGCCGTGCGTTACCGCAAAGTCGGTAAAGACTTTTGGATACATAAGGTAAGATGCAAACTCCTGGTCACTGACCTTGCGTTCCAGCTTCTCCTCAATCTCCTTACGCTCAGCCACAAGATCAGCCGGTGCCAGCAATGAGCCGGGCCGTTCCGTGAACGGCTTCTCGTCTTTCAATATCTTCTTCTGGATATCCTTCGGCCAACCCTTTGGCGGCTGGCCAAGATCGCCGCGCATCATCGATACGACGGAGTCGGGGAACGAGATATCCTTATCCGGGTTCTTCACATCCGCAACCGACAGGTCCTGACTGACCATCATCAGCGCCATGTCGCCGACAACCTTCGACGAGGGCGTGACCTTGACGATATCGCCAAACATCTGGTTCACGTCGGCATAGGCCTGCGCCACCTCGTGCCAGCGCGTCTCAAGGCCGAGCGAGCGTGCCTGTTCTTTGAGGTTCGTGAACTGGCCTCCCGGCATTTCGTGCAGATAGACTTCCGATGCCGGCCCCTTCAGATCACTTTCAAACGCCGCATATTGTGTGCGCACCGCTTCCCAATAGAACGAAATGCGACGAATCCATTCCGGATCAAGGCCGGGATCGCGCTCCGTACCCTTGAGCGCCTCGACAATCGAGCCAAGGCATGGCTGTGAGGTATTGCCTGATAGAGCATCCATCGCAGCGTCGACCACATCGACACCCGCATCCACGGCGGCAAGCACTGTCGCCGCCGAGATACCTGATGTGTCATGGGTATGGAAATGCAATGGCAGATCCGTAGCCTCGCGCAGCGCCTTGAACAATACCTTTGCAGCACCGGGTTTCAGCAGACCAGCCATATCCTTGATGGCGATAATGTGCGCCCCGGCCTTTTCGACCTCCTGTGCCAGACCGGTGTAATATTTCAGGTCATATTGGGGCCGGGCGGAATTCAGAATATCGCCAGTGTAACAGATGGAGGCTTCGCAGAGCTTGTTCTCTTCCAGCACCGCATCCATGGTAACGCGCATATTCTCGACCCAATTGAGACTGTCGAAAACGCGGAACACATCGACGCCATTGCGCGCCGCCTGCTGCACGAAATATCTGACCACATTGTCAGGATAGCTCTTGTAACCAACGCCATTGGCACCGCGCAGAAGCATCTGCAGCAGGATATTCGGCGCAGCTTCCCGCACTTCAGCAAGCCGTTCCCACGGATCTTCAGTCAGGAAGCGCATGGAGACATCGAACGTCGCGCCACCCCAGCATTCCAGCGAGAAAAGCTGCGGCAAAGCACGCGCATAGGTGCCCGCCACCCGGGCAATATCAAACGTGCGCACGCGCGTTGCCAGCAGAGACTGATGACCGTCGCGCATGGTGGTATCGGTAAACAGCGCGCGCTTCTCATTGCGCATCCACTCGCCGAACTTCTTTGGCCCAAGCTGATCGAGAAGCTGCTTGGTACCATCCGGGATTGGCGTTTCGATGAACGGCACCCGTGGCAGCGCCGCCTCTTCCGGTGGTGTCGCACGGCCTTTGGTCTCAGGATGGCCATTAACAGTCACATCGGCGAGATAAGTCAGAAGCTTGGTGGCACGGTCCTGCCGCTTCACCTGCTCGAACAGCTCAGGCGTCGTGTCGATGAACTTCGTCGTATAGCTATTATCGGCGAATTTCGGATGGGTAATGATGGCTTCAAGGAAGGTCAGATTGGTGGCAACGCCGCGAATACGGAACTCGCGCAGGGCGCGGTGCATACGCTGGATTGTTTCATCCGCTGTTGGCGACCAGGCGGTAATCTTTTCCAGAAGCGGATCGTAGTAGCGGGTAATGACCGCGCCGGAATAGGCTGTGCCTCCATCAAGCCGGATACCGAAACCAGTCGCCCCACGATAGGCGGTGATACGACCGTAATCCGGAATGAAATTCTGCTCTGGGTCTTCCGTGGTGATACGGCATTGCAAGGCATGGCCGTTCAGTTTGATGTCTTTCTGGGCAGGAACACCAGATTCCGGCGTGCCAATGGTGGCACCTTCGAGGATACGGATCTGCGCCTTGACGATATCGATGCCGGTAACTTCTTCGGTGACCGTATGCTCAACCTGAATGCGTGGATTGACCTCGATGAAATAGAACTGGTTTGTGTCGGAATCCATCAGGAATTCGATGGTACCCGCACCGATATAACTGGTTTCCTTGGCGATCTTCAGACCGTAATCCGCGATCTCCTTGCGCTGCGCCTCGTTGAGATAAGGCGCAGGAGCGCGCTCGACAACTTTCTGGTTACGTCGCTGGATCGAGCAGTCGCGCTCGAACAGATGCACCGCATTGCCATGGGTATCACCGAGGATTTGCACCTCGACATGCCGCGCCCGCTGCACCAGCTTTTCCAGATAGACTTCATCCTTGCCGAAAGCCGCTTTGGCTTCGCGCTTGCCCTCGGTTACTTCGCGGGCAATATCCTCGGGAGAAAAGATGGCGCGCATGCCGCGACCACCGCCACCCCACGACGCTTTCAGCATCACAGGGTAGCCGATCGTTTCCGCGAGCTTCTTCACCTCATCCATATCGTCAGGCAGCGGGTCCGTTGCCGGAACGACAGGAACGCCGATCTCGATAGCCAGATTACGCGCTGCAACCTTGTTGCCAAGGCGGCGCATGGTTTCGGGCTTCGGGCCAATGAAGATGATTCCGGCTTCACCGCACGCTTCGGCAAACTCCGGACTTTCGGAAAGCAGCCCATAGCCCGGATGAATTGCATCCGCGCCTGATAGCTTTGCCACGCGGATGATTTCCTCAATCGACAGGTAGCTTTCAATCGGCCCCATATCCTTGGCAAGATGCGGTCCACGCCCAACCTGATAGGATTCATCCGCCTTGAAGCGGTGTAGCGCCAGCTTGTCTTCCTCTGCCCATATCGCCACGGTTTTCATGCCAAGCTCGTTGGCGGCACGGAAAACACGGATAGCAATTTCTGATCGATTGGCGACGAGGATTTTCTTGATAGGCAAAGCGAAAACTCCGAAATCTTATAGACGCAATATGAGCGATGAAACCCATGCTGGGCGGGGTGATTGCTGCACTGCAAACAATGCATATTGATCACAAGATAGTGAAATGTCCAACGGCAAAATGCCCCACATTTGGACGGCTATTTCACCGAGTGTGTCAGGACGAAAACTCATTGCTGGAAGTAGGTGTACTTGCCATCCGGCCCCTTTTTCCATTCGTACATTACATAGCCGGGAAACTTCGGATCGCCCTTCTCGTCAAAGGCGAGATCGCCCAGAACGGTCTTGAACGGACCATTGGCTTTCAGTGCCTTGGCGACCGTTTCCGGATCGTTTGATTTGACTGCCGTAGCGGCTGCTGCAATCGCCTGCGCCGCGCCATAGGTGTAGAGCGTAAACGCCTCCGGTTCGAAGCCTGTCGCGCGGAATTTCTTGACCAGTTCATCATTGGCCGGATTGTTGCGCGGATCGGGGCCGAAGGTGTTAAGTGTTCCCGCAATGGCATCTCCGGCAATTGCTGCCAGTTCATTGGAAACGATTGCAGCGCCCGACATGAACTGCACTTTCAGGCCCTGATCGGCGAGCTGCCGGATAATCAGTCCGGCCTCCGTGTGCAAACCGCCCCAATAGAGCAGGGTAACGCCATTTTCCTTCGCTTTGGAAACAAGAGCTGAATAGTCCTTGTCGCCCGCATGCACGCCCTCGAACAGGACTTCCGTCATGCCATGGGCATTGAGGGCTTTCTTCGTCTCATTGGCAAGTCCTTCGCCATAGGGCGTCTTGTCATGAACAATGGCGACTTTGGCATCCTTGAAATGCTCGGCAATATAGGCACCTGCCACCACGCCCTGCTGATCATCGCGCCCACAGATGCGGAAAGCATTCCACAATCCGCGCTCGGTGAAATTGGGATTGGTCGAAGCAGGCGTTACCTGAAGAATGCCATTCTCGGCATAAACATCCGAAGCGGGGATGGATACGCCGGAATTGTAGTGCCCGATGACAAATTTGACGCCATCGGCTGCAAACTTATTGGCAATGGAAACGCCCTGCTTGGGATCAGATGCGTCATCGCCAAAGGTTAGAGTGACCTTTTCGCCATTCATGCCACCAGCCGCATTGATCTCCTCGAATGCCATCTCGGCACCCTTGCGCATCTGTGCGCCAAAAGCCGCATTAGGACCCGTCAGTGGTGCGCCGATGCCAACGAGAATGTCCGCATGGGCCTGACCGCCCAGCATAAGCGTAATAGCGACCGCAACGCCCTGTAGTGACAATGATTTCATGGAACGGCTCCCCCTGCGCCAGGAAATGAATAACATCAAAAGAGAAGGCAAAATCTTCAATGCGCAACATTTATTGCGTTGCACACGACACATAGTGCGCACAGCGAACTCAAATGTCCAAAACAAAATGCCCGGCACAAAGGCCGGGCATTTCGCAACTATATAGGGATCGGAAAGGCTTACTGCTGAACGTAAGTGTACTTGCCGTCCTTGTCCTTCTTCCATTCGTACATAACATAGCCTGGAAGCTTCGGATCGCCCTTCTCATCGAAGGAAATATCACCGAGAACCGACTTGAACGGGCCTTTTTCCTTCAGAGCCTTGGCAACGGCCTGAGGATCATTCGACTTTGCAGCGGTTGCCGCTCCAACGATAGACTGCAGGGCCGCATAGGAATAAAGCGTGTAGGCTTCAGGCTCGAAACCAGCCTTACGGAACTTCTCAACCAGTTCCTTATTGGCTGCGTTGGTGCGTGGATCGGGACCGAACGTATTCAGCGTACCGACAACGGCGTCACCGGCAATCGCGGCAAGCTCGTTGGTTACAATGCCATCGCCCGAGATGAACTTGACCTTGAGACCCTGATCAGCCAGCTGGCGGATAATCAGACCAGCTTCTGTGTGCAGGCCGCCCCAATAAAGAACGTTAACACCGGCCTGTTTCGCCTTGGCGATGAGTGCCGAGAAATCCTTATCGCCAACATTGACGCCTTCATAAAGGACTGGCTTCAGGCCCTTTGCTTCAATCGCCTTCTTGGTTTCATCGGCAAGGCCCTGACCATAAGGCGTCTTGTCGTGAATGACAGCGATCTTCGCGTCCTTGAAATGCTCGGCAATATAAGCACCGGCAATGGCACCCTGCTGATCGTCACGACCGCATGTGCGGAACGTGTTCCACAGGCCGCGTTCGGTGAAAACAGGATTGGTTGCAGCAGGCGTTACTTCAACGATGCCATTTTCCGCATAGACTTCTGATGCAGGAATGGAAACACCGGAGTTGAAGTGACCGATAACGAACTTGACACCATCGGCTGCGAACTTGTTGGCAACGGAAACACCCTGCTTGGCATCCGAAACGTCGTCGCCCAGAACGAATTTGATCTTTTCGCCATTAACGCCGCCAGCAGCGTTTACGACTTCTGCAGCGGCTTCCGCGCCCTTCTGAATCTGCGCGCCATAAGCGGCGTTAGGGCCGGTCAACGGAGCGCCGATACCGACCAGAAGATCAGCATAGGCATGACCGCCCAAAGCGAGCATTGCTGCAACGGCAACACTCGAGAACAGTGACTTCTTCATTTGAAAACTCCCATTTTCTAGGTACTTACGAAACCCCTAACGATAGGATTTTCCCATCGCTTGAAGACCACATTTGCCGATTTTCCGGCGGTTGTCACGCTGATTCATTTCGCGTCAGCGAGATTGATTAGACCCCTGTTCTGTCCTTGAATGAGAAGGGAGAAACTTTTTCATAGAGCCAGTGATATTGCTGAACCATCTGGTTTGTACGGGTGTAGCGATAGCCCAATGTGCCGATGATAATCAGCACGATGGTATCGATGACGTAATAGTGCAGTGTCACCATTGTGCCCTCAAACAGGGCAAAATGAATGAAGCGCACGGCAACGCCCAGAAGCAGCATGTAGAAAATCAGGATCGTATAGGAGCGCCACGTCTTGGCGCACGCCCGTCCCGCCATCCATGCGGCCCAGCCTCCCATGAGGCAGGTCACCAGCACAAACAGCCAGAGTGAGGATTCTTCGTACAGAATGCCTTGCATGGCAATGTTCCCCTTGCAGCACCGGACTTCCCAGAACCCGCTGGAAAGCCGATCCTATTCTTGTTAGTGACGTCCGCCTTCAAGATAGGCCGCGCGCACTTCCGGATTGGCGAGAAGGTCTTTGCTCGATCCACTCATCGTCACGATGCCGTTGACCATCACATAGCCGCGATCCGCCAGTTTCAACGCACCGAAGGCGTTCTGCTCAACCAGAAACACAGTGAGACCCGTCGACCTGTTCAGTTCCTTGATCGCCTCGAAAATATGCTTGATGATCAAAGGTGCAAGGCCAAGCGATGGTTCATCCAGCAGGAGCAGACGCGGGCGCGCCATCAATGCCCGGCCAATGGCCAGCATCTGCTGCTCACCGCCCGACAGGGTGCCGCCACGCTGATTGATACGCTCCTTCAATCGCGGAAACAGCTCAAAGACCTTGCGCACATCCTCGTCATAAAATTCCAGATTATCGAGGCTGGCGCCCATTTGCAGATTTTCCTGCACGGTCATGCGCGGGAAAATGCGGCGGCCTTCCGGCGACTGGGCAATACGCAGACGCGCAATCTCATGCGTCGGCATTTGCGTAATATCCCTGCCGTCAAATATCACACGGCCGGTGCGGGCGCGCGGCATACCAAAAATGGTCATCATCAGCGTCGACTTGCCGGCACCGTTGGCGCCGATCAACGTGACGATTTCGCCCGCATCCGCATGAACGCTGACACCGCTGAGCGCACGGATATTGCCGTAATAGGTTTCAACATTCTCGATACTGAGAAGGGCTCCGCTCTTCGGAAGAGGTTGTGTTTGCGACATTACTTAGCCCCTCCGGTCTTTTTGGCAGCCGGTTTATTCTGGCTCTCTTTGGCAAGCTTCTTGGCCTGACCGATCCAGTCTTCGCGTGCGATACGCCCGTCAAAGGCAAGATAGGCTTCGGCGGCAATCACGTCGGCCTTCTTCCACGCGGCAATCTGGTCGAAGTGGAAAATACCATGCTCGTTGAGCTTACGCTCGTTAACCGGACCAATCCCTTTGATCACAATCAGACTGTCCGGCTTGCCACCGCGCGGCGCGGCGAGTGCATTGGATGTTGCTCCCGCCTTGATGGCTGGATCAGCAGGCTTTGCAGCCGTCTTTGCTTTCGCAGGTGCTTTGGCAGTGGCCGGTTTGGCTGGTGCTGCCTTTGCCGCTTTCGTTGCAGGCGTGGATATGAGCGGCGCAGCGGCTGGTTCCGCATGGGTCACTTCGATTTCGTGGATGGCTTCAGTCGACAACAGATCAACCGCTGCCGTGATGTCATCACTGCCGGTTGCCGCGGCATGCTCGATCAGTTCGACAACCTCTTCGTCCTCGACACCGAGATAAGCCGCAATAACCTTCGGATCGTTCTTTACCGTTTCGGGCGTACCGTCGGAAATCTTGGTGCCATACTCCAGAACGATGACGTGATCGGAGATTTCCATCACTACCGACATGTCATGCTCGATCAGGATGATCGATGTTCCGGTTTCTTTGCGGATGTTCAGCAGGAGCTGATTAAGCTCTGCCGATTCACGCGCATTGAGGCCCGCTGCAGGCTCATCCAGGCAGAGAAGCTCGGGATCGGTACACATGGCACGGGCAATCTCAAGACGCCGCTGCGCACCATAGGGCAGATCGCCCGCAGGATCATCGGCGCGGTCAACCAGATTGATCTTTTCCAGCCAGAAGCGAGCCTTTTCGATCGCGTCCGCAGCTGCCTTCTTATAGGTCGGAAAGCCGAGAAGACCCAGAACCGTATAACCCGATGACAACATCAGCGGATTGTGCTGGGCAACCAGAAGGTTTTCCAGCACCGTCAAACCCGAGAACAACCGGATATTCTGGAATGTACGCGCGACCTTCGCCTTCTTGGTGATGACGAAATCGCTCATACGCTCCAGAAGATATGTCTCGCCATTGTCGCGGGTCATGGTCAACATGCCCTCAGTCGGCTTGTAGAAACCGGTGATGCAATTGAAGACTGTGGTCTTCCCCGCACCGTTCGGGCCGATCAGGGCGGTAATGTCCCCGCGTTTGGCTTCAAAGTTCAGATCATTGATGGCAACGAGGCCACCAAACTTCATCGAGAGATGCTCAACGCGCAGCACGGCATTGGGATTGTTACGCACTTCCGAAACCATCAGCCGTGCCCTTCTTTCGTAAACTCGCTGGAGATCATCTTACGTTCATGCAGAAAGGCGCTCGGTTCTCGATTGCCGACAAACCCGCGTGGCTTCCACACCATGACGACAATCATGGCGAGACCGAACAACAGCATACGATAAAGCTCCGGCGTAAAATCATTGCCAAAGATCAGCTTGAGGAATTCCAGTTCGCGCAACAGTTCCGTGCCGCCGATCATGACAGCCGCAGCAATGGCAATACCGATGAGCGAGCCCATACCGCCGAGCACCACGATGGCAAGAATGATCGCCGATTCGAGGAACACGAAGGATTCGGGGCTGACGAAGCCCTGACGGGCAGCGAAGAACGATCCGGCGAAACCACCAAACATTGCACCCGTGGCAAAAGCCGTGAGCTTCGTCGTTGTCGTATTGATGCCGAGCGACCGGCAGGCAATTTCGTCTTCACGCAATGCTTCCCACGCACGGCCGATCGGCATACGGCGCAGACGGATTGTTACCCAGGCTGTCAGCAGCGCAAGGAACAGGATGAGGTAATAGAGGAAGATCTTATAATAGACGCCGGAATTCGGCAGTCCGAAGGTAGCGGCAAAGCCAGTCGGGCCTGTCGTGAACGGAATGCCGAACATCGTGGCCTTGGCAATGCCGGATACACCGAATGTGCCCTTGGTCACGACGGTCCAGTTGATCAGCACCAGCCGGATGATTTCGCCGAAAGCCAGCGTGACAATGGCCAGATAGTCGCCCCTCAGCCGCAGGACGGGGAAACCGAGAACGATACCCCACATGGCGGCAAAAATACCGGCCATTGGCAATAGCAGCCAGAAGGACAGTCCGAAATGCGTGGAGAGCAAAGCATAGGAATAGGCGCCCACCGCATAGAAGGCGACATAACCAAGATCGAGCAGACCGGCGAGGCCCACAACGATATTCAGCCCCCACGCCAACATGACATAGATCAGAATCTGGATGCCGAAATTATCGACATATTTCAGCGAGCCCTGCACACCACTCTGGAATACCCATTGTCCCGTCGCTGCAAAATTGATCAACGCGAGGATAAGGATCACCAGAAACGGATAGATGAACAGCAAAGCCAAGCCGAAGCGTGAGACAGTTGCCTTGAGAGAGCGGCGGTCCGCTTTGGCAGCGGCAGACACCTTTGATTTCGCCAGCTTTGCCCGTTCCCGTGAGGGCGTGATGAAAGCTGCGAAAATGAAGCGGCCAATCGCAGCCACCGCCACGAAGATCGCCAGCAGGCCCCAGCGCTGAACAAGGACCAGCTCATTGTTGATGTTCTGGTCGGTGCGGAAACCGACAATGAGGAAGAACAGGCCGAAGGCGATCAACCCGGCGAAAACCGCCTCTTTGGTGGCCTTGAGGTAGACGGAATCCTGTCCTGAAGCTTGGATATCAGCCATAAGCTTAAACCTTTTCGACTTCGGGCCGACCAAGAATGCCGGAGGGCAGGAAGATCAGGACGATTGCAAGGATGGAGAAAGCGGCCACGTCCTTGTAATCAATGGAGAAATAAGCGGACCATAGCGCCTCGATCAATCCGATCAGCAATCCACCCACGACAGCGCCGGGCAATGAGCCGATACCGCCTAGCACCGCAGCCGTAAACGCCTTGACGCCGGGTGTAAAACCATCGGTGAAGGAGATAACGCCGTAGAACATGAGGTAGAGTGTTCCGGCGACAGCTGCGAGCATGGCGCCCATGACGAAGGTCATGGAGATCGTCTTGTCCACATCAATGCCGAGCAGCGCAGCCATCTTGCGGTCCTGCTCACAGGAACGCTGTGCCCGCCCCAGCGTGGTGCGGTTGACCAGATACCAGAATGCGGCAAGCAGGATTGCAGTTACCACAACGATGACCATCTGCTTATAGGCGATAGTGATGCCCGTTCCGTAGATTGTAATGCCGCCATTGACGAGCGGAGGAATTGGCTTGTTGCGCGGACCCTGCGTGACCTGCACGAAGTTTGAAAGGGCAATCGACATGCCGATCGCCGTGATCAACGGCGCGAGGCGGAACGAGCCGCGCAATGGCCGGTATGCCAGACGTTCGATTGTCCAGCTCCAGAGGCCTGTCAGCAGCATGGCGACAAGCATCATCAGGAGCAGTGCAAGCACAACGGGCACGCCGCCAATAAAAGTGGTTAAAGCAAGAAAAACGATCATCGCCATAAACGCGCCAAGCATGAAAACATCGCCATGGGCGAAGTTGATCATGCCGATGATCCCGTAGACCATCGTGTAGCCGATTGCGATTAGGCCGTAGATTGAACCTAGTGTCAGACCGTTGATCGCTTGCTGGATGAAGTACTCCATCGCAACGATACCCCTCATTTTCATTGGGAAGTTTCTTATCCGGTTTTTTTATCCGGTTCCCATTTACCCCAACTTCTTTACACGTAACGTCTGCGTTAAAGAAAGCAACAGCTTTTTTACTGCAAACAGCGGCTTCACATTTGCTGGCATACTCTGCGCGAAATTTTTCACCAAATTTTCATCGATCATTGACGAAACTTATGGCAGATGCCTCATATTTAACGGAATTACCTATCCTCGCCTTATTATCCTGATGGGTTCGGCCAAGCTCACTTGACCACAAATCCGTGAGCAAAGGGATCGCGATCATCAATGAAGATCGTGTTGTAACCGGTCATCCGTGCCCAGCCTGCAACCGACGGTATGATTGCCTGCCGTTCACCCACATTTGTCGCTGCCTCGACACGGCCGTGGAACAGTGAGCCAATGATTGATTCGTGTACGAAGTCATCACCGGGCTTCAATTTTCCTTTTGCCGCCAATTGCGCCATACGGGCTGACGTTCCGGTTCCGCAGGGTGAACGGTCAATTGCCTTGTCACCATAGAATACCGCATTGCGCGCATGTGCTTCCGGCTTCGTCGGCGCACCGGTCCACAGGATGTGACTGAGCTTGTTGATATCCGGCTTTTCCGGGTGCTGGAACGAATAGCGTTCGTTCAGCCGCTCACGCAGGACCGGGCTCCAACCGATGAGATCAAGTGCGCGATAATCGGCCATATCGCGGAAGTTTTTCTGCGGATCGACGATCGCATAGAAATTACCGCCATAGGCAACATCCACATGCAGCGTTCCAAGATCGGGGCATTCCACCTCAAGTCCTTCCGCATAAAGAAACGCAGGAACGTTGGTAATGCGCACGCCGGTGACATACTCACCTTCCTGCGTATACTCGGCGACCACCAGACCAGCTGGGGTATCGAGCCGCAGGACGCCGGGGGTTTTCGGTTTGATCAACCCGTGCTCGATGGCCATCGTCACCGTACCGATGGTGCCATGGCCACACATGGGCAGACATCCCGACGTTTCAATGAACAGCACCGCCACATCGCAATCATCGCGCGTTGGCGGATAAAGGATTGAGCCGGACATCATGTCATGCCCGCGCGGCTCAAACATCAGACCCGTGCGAATCCAGTCGAATTCACGCAGGAAATGCGCGCGCTTCTCCATCATGTTTGAACCGGTCAGGTTGGGTCCTCCACCCGCCACGAGGCGTACCGGGTTGCCGCAGGTGTGACCATCGACACAAAAGAAAGAATGACGCGCCATGATATTCTCGAAGTCCTAAAAGCGTTGCGGGTAAAACGGATCGATCGGGATAGCGGGTGTGCGGCCCTCGACCAGATCACAAATCAGTCGGCCCGTGGCAGCGGACTGGGTCAACCCCAGATGCCCGTGACCAAAGGCATAAAGAATATTCTTGCTTCCTTTTGCGTAGCCGATCACCGGCAGGGAATCGGGCATGGACGGACGATATCCCATCCACTGGCGACCGCCAGAGATATCAAGATCGGGTAAGAAGGTTTTGGCTTTCTGCAACATGACTTCCGAGCGCTTGTAGTTGGGTGGCAGGTCCAGTCCGCCCAATTCCACCGCACCGCCAACGCGCACCCCGGTTTCGAGCGGCGTCACAACAAAGCCATGGCCGGAAAAAATCAACTGGCATTTGACGTCTATTGCACCCGTTGGCAGGGTCGTGTTGTAGCCACGTTCCGTATCAAGCGGGATATGATCGCCGAGATGGCTTGCTAATTTGTGTGACCATGCACCGGCGGCAATAATGAGCTTGGCCGCATCGATGGTTCGTCCGTCTGCCAGCCTGACAACCCCGCCAGCATTATCCACTGCAACTGAAACGACATCTGCGCGTTCGAACCGCGCGCCAAGCTTTTCCGCATAGGCCCACAGCCCCTTGCCGACATGCTGGGGATCGCTGACGGTTTTCCATCCGGGAACGAAGGTTCCCGCAACAAAGCGCGGTGACAGGCCCGGCTGGCATTCGGCCAGTGCGTCACCACGCAGGTGTTCGAATGCTATTCCGGCCTTGTCGCGCGCAGCCCAGCCGGGCAATGACAGATTAAGTTCGTGCTCGCTCTCGTAGAGTTCAAGCGAACCATCTTCGCGGACCATATGCCGTATACCGGCGCGCTGCATTAACCCAAGCATCTCAGGCTCGGCAAGGCGCATCATTGCGCCCTGGGCTATGGTTGTTCGCTCCAATACATCGGGACGGCTGGCGCGCCAGAACCGGTAGAGCCACGGCGCAAGCTTCGGCAAATAGGAAGGACGGATGGTGAAAGGCCCGAGCGGGTCCATCAGCCAGCCCGGAACTTTACCCATGACCCCTTTCGAGGCCATGGGCAGAATATCGGAAAAAGCCAACGCCCCGGCATTGCCGGAGCTTGTGCCTTCGCAAATGCCCTGACGGTCAATCACCAGGACCTTGCGTCCGGCCTCACCCAGAAAAGCCGCGATAGCGATGCCGACAATGCCGGCACCGATAATGACGATATCCTGCTTGTCCCAGCGGGCGCTCATTGCCAGATCTCAGAGAACAGGCAGCTTTGGCCGTGATGCGATCGCATCCTTGACGATCTTGTCGACAGCCGCCCGGCGTTCACCGCGCAGAGGCTGGCGCGGCAGGCGCACACGATCATTGGTTCCAATTTCATGGACTTCCGCCAGTTTGATGTTCTGCACAAGATAGGTGGAGACATCAAGGTCGAGCAAGGGGCGGAACCAGCGATAAATCTCAAGCGCTTCGGCATAGCGGCCCGCGCCAATGAGCTTATAGATCGCAACCGTCTCCTTCGGGAATGCGGTGACGAGCCCGGCAACCCAGCCGATGGCACCGGTTGTCAGCGCTTCAAAAGCGAGATTGTCGACGCCGGTGAAGAGATCAAAACGCGTACCGAATGTGTTGATGATATCGCTCGTGCGGCGCACATCATCCGATGATTCCTTGATCGCCACAAAATGCTTGTCTGACGCGAGTTCAGCCAGAATTTCGCTGGTAATGTCGACGCGGTAAGCAATGCGGTTGGAATAGATCATCACAGGCAGATCACCGGCGGCTGCAACAGCCTTGAGGGTCGTGACGGTTTCTTCCGGGTCAGTATGATAAATCGGGCTTGGGACCAACATCAGCCCATCGGCACCGGCCTTGGCCGCCCGCTTGGCCAGCGCAGCGCCATCGCGTGTCGCAGCTTCATTGATGGTCAGAAGAACAGGCTTGCCCTTGGCAACATTCTGCGCCGTCTTCAGCACTTCGAGTTTTTCATCATGGCTCAGCATTGGGCCTTCGCCCAGCGAACCCGCAACGATAAGGCCATCGCAACCCGCATCCATCAGGAGAGAGAAGCAACGTTCCATTTCCTTGTGATCGAGTTTATCATCGTCAGTGAATTTGGTTGTAACTGCAGGGAAAACGCCTGACCACATGTCTCTTCTCCTTCTTGATATATCAGAAATATATCTGTAGAGCGTGTGACTGTCAATTGCCTTGAATAGAAAGTTTGTCTGATGGATCAAACCACCGCCCATTCCATTGCCCCAACAGGAGAAAGTCTTGCCGATCTGGCCTATCGCCAGATTGAGGAGATGATCGTGACGTTGAAGCTGGAGCCGGGAGCGATCGTCAATGAACGAACCCTGACGGATATGACCAATATGGGTCGCACGCCCGTGCGCGAGGCCGTGCAGAAACTGGCTTGGGAAGGCCTGATGGAAATTCGCCCGCGCTCGGGTATCGCCATTTCAGCGCTTAATCCGCAGGATTTCGCCAAGGTTCTCGATGTCCGTGAGGGTGTGGAGCGGGTTCTTGCACGGGGTGCCGCGCTCTATGGCGCAGCCCTGCATTACGAGCGGCTCAAGGCGGCAGCTGATGCGATGACGGCAGCTCGAAGCGGTAATGATGTGATTGGCTTTCTCAACGCCGACAAGATTTTCGATACGGTGTTGGGACAGGCTGCGGAAAATCCTTACGCCGCCCGCCTCGCCTCCCCGCTGCAAACCCATAGCCGCCGCTTCTGGTTCCGCCTGCAGCGACCTGGAAGTCTGGAGCAATCGGCAGGCGCGCACACGGCTCTCATCCACGCAATCATCACCCGCGAACCGGATAAGGCTGCCGATGAGGCAAGCCGGTTGATTGGTTATCTCAGGACATTGGCTCCTTAATCTGCACGGAACATTTACCGTCTCGTGCTGATGGATGCGTCGCCAATTTCGACAAATATTCGCCTGTCGGATTGGCCTTGGCTGAAATGCCATTCATGTTCAATAAGGGTCAAAGCTTCTTTCACTCTTTGAGCAGCGCGGGGTTCCCGGCAAGAGAGCTTGAGTAGGCTTAATTTGCGATATCGTTGGTTGCTAACACCGTGTCTTTTAGCGAGCCTCTTCATGTCACCATCAATTGCGACCAAGATTGCTTCATTTGCCTGTGAAACGGCACAAACGAGTTGATCCGGCGACCCCAAGGCAATTGCATCTCGAAGGAAGATAACGTCATGCTCATCTGCAGCTAAAATGCGGCCAACGGAATCAGGCACGCTTTCATCGAGAAAAAATTTCAGACGCGGTTTCTTTGAACTCACGCAGCCTCGTCTTTGTCAGCATCCGCCAAAGCAGCCTCAATATCAGCAGCCGTGAGGGTTGGATACTCCTCGAGTATCTGCTCAATGGAGTAGCCATCTTCGGCAAAGTTCTTGATTGAACGAACAGGTATACGTGTTCCGGCCACAACTGAAACGTTGTGCGAGACATTGCGGTGTTTCTCGATTTTCCCTACGCGATTTTCATCTCGCTGTGATAGCGCCTGGACATCCTTATTCGCGTCGGCAAGTATCTTTTGAAGTGGTATGCCTATGGTGTATTGCCCACTGACAACCTCACGTTGCTTGCCATCCGCCGGATCAATAAAGATCACCTTTTTGTTCAATACATAAAGGGTTGTTCTAGCCCATGATGCGCTGTCCATTTTGCCAAGTTTTTGTGAAACCTTACGCAAATGCTGCAATGGAACCTTGTACTCCTTGATAAGAGCAGAGAGCACCCGAAGTGCGGCTACATCGATGAACGAATAAATCCGGCTAAACGGAGCACTACGATCCATCTGCGCAAACGACGGAGTAAAAAAAGACGTACGATCCCAATAACGCAGCCGATGCACACTGACACCGGTCAAGCGCTCAACCTGCTTCTCCGTGAATGCGGCAATGACATTTTTCATCTTCTAAATTCCTTACTAGCATTATCCATACTATTGGAAATTTTTAAATAGGAACTTTAGCCTATGAAGTAGGCTGGGAATGCGTCGTGCGTCATCACCTTTGAAACGAAAAAGGCTGCAGCATCAATGCGGCAGCCCTTTAGACGAAATGTTTCGCCTATATGCTATTTCATTGTTGGAATGACGAACTCAGCACCATCCTTGACACCTGACGGCCAACGCGAGGTGACTGTCTTGGTCTTGGTGTAGAAGCGGAATGCATCGGGACCGTGCTGGTTCAGATCGCCAAAACCGGAACCCTTCCAACCGCCAAATGTGTAGTAAGCAATCGGAACCGGGATTGGTACGTTGATACCAACCATGCCGACCTGAACACGCGAGGCGAAGTCACGGGCGGCGTCACCGTCACGGGTAAAGATTGCAACGCCATTGCCATATTCATGTTCGTTTGGCAGGCGGATCGCGTCTTCATAGGTATCGGCGCGGACAATGCCGAGAACCGGTCCAAAGATTTCTTCCTTATAGATGCGCATATCAGGCCTAACGTGGTCGAACAGGCAGCCACCCATATAGTAGCCGTTTTCATAACCCTGCATCTTGAAGCCACGACCGTCGACAACGAGCTTGGCGCCTTCCTTGATACCGAGATCCACATAACCCTTGATGCGATCAAGTGCCTGCTGGGTGACGACAGGACCATAATCCGCAGTCATATCGGTCGATGGACCAACTTTCAGGCTTTCGACGCGCGGAATAAGACGCTCAACAAGACGATCTGCCGTGTCTTTGCCAACAGGGACGGCAACGGAAATCGCCATGCAGCGTTCGCCAGCCGAACCATAACCGGCACCGATCAGCGCATCGACCGTCTGGTCCATATCCGCATCAGGCATGATGATCATGTGGTTTTTGGCACCGCCAAAGCACTGGGCGCGCTTGCCGTTGGCTGTCGCACGGGAATAAATGTACTGAGCAATCGGCGTTGAACCCACAAAGCCGACAGCCTTGATATCAGGATCATCAAGAATGGTGTCGACAGCCTCCTTGTCGCCATTGACGACATTGAAGATGCCCGCTGGCAAACCGGCCTCAATGAAAAGTTCGGCCAGACGCATCGGAACACCCGGATCGCGTTCCGAAGGCTTCAGGATGAAGGCATTGCCCGAAGCAATGGCGGGACCAGCCTTCCACAGCGGGATCATCGCTGGGAAGTTGAACGGGGTGATACCGGCGACAACGCCAAGCGGCTGGCGCATGGAGTAAACATCGATGCCCGTGCCCGCATTGTCGGTGAATTCGCCTTTGAGCATATGGGCTGAACCGAGGCAAACCTCGACCACTTCCAGACCGCGCTGAATATCGCCCTTGGCATCAGGAATAGTCTTGCCATGCTCGCGCGCCAGAAGCTCTGCAAGGGAATCATATTCCGCTTCGACGAGATCGAGGAACTTGCGCAAAACGCGTGCGCGGCGCTGCGGATTGGTTGCCGCCCATGCGGGTTGTGCCGCCTTGGCATTAGCAATGGCAGCACGCACTTCATTTGGCGTTGCCAGAGCAACACGGCCCTGAACGGTGCCGTCCATCGGCTGGAAAATCTCGGTCGTGCGACCGCTTGTTCCGGCGACATGCTTGCCACCGATAAAATGTCCAACTTCACGCATTGCGAGCAACCTCCCTATGATTGATTGAATTTCGTTACCCTATCATCGCGCTTCAAAATTTTTATTGCAAGCCGAGCAAAAGCGTATCCGTTGTGCAAAAATTGAAGTACCACTCTATAAGGAGGCTCATTCATGAACTGGGATGATGTACGGGTTTTTCTGAGTGTGGCACGCTCGGGGCAAATACTGGGAGCGGCCAAACGACTTGGCGTCAATCATGCGACAGTCGCACGCCGCCTGACCGCGCTTGAGAATGACATCAACACAAAGCTCCTGACCCGCCGCACCAATGGCTGCGAACTGACCCATGCGGGAGAGGAATTTCTTCTGTCTGCGGAGCGCATGGAAGCGGAAATGCTGGCGATCCGCTCCTCGCTGGGTGATGCGGATGTGTCAATTTCAGGCTCGGTGCGCATCGGAGCACCTGATGGCTTCGGTGTATCGTTTCTTGCGCCACGCCTTGCCACCCTCACAGCCCGCTATCCTGATCTGAAAATCCAGCTCGTACCGGTTCCCCGCTCCTTTTCACTGTCGCGGCGCGAGGCGGATATTGCCATAACCGTTGACCGGCCTGACCAGGGTCGTCTCGTGGCAAAAAAGCTCGTCGATTATACACTCTGTCTTTATGCCAGCCGTGCCTATCTTGCTGAATACCCAGCACCGCAAAACATTGAAGACCTCGCAAAGCATCGATTGGTTGGTTACGTCGATGATCTCGTCATCAGCCCCTCGCTGAATTATGCGCCGGAAATCACCCGCGACTGGCGTCCCGCTTTTGAAATTTCCAGCGCTATCGGTCAGGTCGAGGCTGTTAAAGCAGGTGCCGGGATCGGTATCCTGCATACATTCATTGCCCGGGAATATTCCGATCTTGTGCCGGTACTGCCGGAACGCACCATTCACCGCTCCTATTGGCTCGCCTACCACGAATCCGTACGCACACTGCGGCGCATTACAGCCGTCTCCAGCTTCATTTCCGATCTGGTGAATAGTGAGACTGGACGCTTCACCTGACAAAGCATAACAAGCAACGGTAGAAATGTGATTGACCGGCGTGGAACAAACTCCACAATTGCGCCTTGAACACATGTAGGTTCGACATGTGTTGTCATCATATCGGAGAGGGAAAATGTACCGATATTTACTAGCTTTGGCTGTAACCCTGGGGGGTATGCAGTTCGTAACGGTGCCTGAAGCCCAGGCACAGGAACGCGCCGTAAGGTGCGAATCACGCAAGTTCCGCTACAATGAATGCGATGCTGATATGCGCCGGCCGCGTATTATCAGGCAGCTTTCCGGTTCGCCTTGCATTCCCGGCCAGAGCTGGGGCTTCAGCCGCGGCAGGATCTGGGTAGACAAGGGTTGCGGTGCTGTTTTTGCCGATAGCGGCGGGCGTCCGCGCTGGCGTGACCAGGATGATCGTCCTCGGCGGGATGATCGCTATCCACGCCGCGACGATCGTCGCAACTATGGCGATGATCGTTATTACCAGCCTGACGATTATTGATCGAAATCACCAATCCTGTTTTTCGCCATCTCCTCCGGAGGTGGCGAAACTCCTTTAGACCCTGTGATATGGGTGGCCTGAAAGTATAGTCGTCGCACGGTAGAGTTGTTCCGCCACCAGAATACGGACGATCTGATGCGGCCACGTCATGGCCCCGAGTGCCAGAACAAGATCGGCACGAGCCCGCAGCGAAGCATCGTGACCATCAGGCCCACCAATCGCCAGAAGCAGTTGCCGTTTACCATCATCGCGAAAACGGGCAATGGCATTGGCGAAGTCTTCTGACGGCATGGTTTTGCCGCGCTCGTCAAGAAGGACAAGAACCCCGCCCTGATCAAGCGCTTCAAGCACTTTCGCCGATTCTTCCTGCTTGCGCAGTTCCGGCTGCTGGGCACGGCTTTCGGTGATTTCCGTAACTGTATTGAATTCAAGACCGAGTGGAGAACCGGTCTTTTTCAACCGGTCGAAATAGCGGTCTGCCAGTTCCCGTTCGGGGCCAGATTTCATCCGGCCCACGGCAAAAACGGTGATACGCATGGCACACTCCAGTCTTGCGTCACTCTGCGCAAACTATAACGCCCCGGTCAATGACCGGTCCAGATCCAGTGAGCCGTTTAAAGCGTCCACAAATGGCCTGATGCCCGAACGCTTCAATCCGTCAGAACTTTCTCACACCAGAGTGGTTTCGTGTGCCGTTACGGCACACGCTGTTCTAGTGTACGGTTTCGCCGTCGAGTTCAGGAGCGAGCCACATCTTCTCGAGATTGTAGAACTCACGCACCTCAGGACGGAAAATATGGATGATGATATCGCCCGTGTCGATCAGCACCCAATCACCGCTGGCAAGACCCTCAACCTTCGCATTATTGCTGTGACCGCTTTCCTTCAGCGCATGCAGGAGCTGATCAGCCACCGCCGTTACGTGACGGTGTGAACGACCCGATGCGATGACCATATGGTCGCCGATGACAGATTTTCCACGAAGATCGATGGGGACAATTTTTTCAGCCTTGGAGTCATCGAGACTGGCAAGGACTGTCTGGAGGGCAAGAGAAACGGAAGTTTCACCGTTCATCTCCGCCGTTGAAGGAGCCAAGGCATCCTTCTTCTGAATTGCTGTTCTCAGTGTATTTCCTTTCCAATAAGAACAACGCGCCGCAGCCTTTAATCGTGCTGCACGTTATTAAGATAGGCAGAGTCGCATGACACTTTCAAGACGTGACGACCGAACCTTTGTTCACTATTTCATTCCTGCTGTTTTGCCGCCCCGTTACGTATCGCCGTCGATGACAGCGAAGACCGTGGTCCATGGATGAAAGTCCATGCTGGCGCCGGTGCCCGCGCCAGCAGCGGCGCGTCTTCCTCATCGAAGCGGGCATAGTCGAAAGTCTTGGCCATGCGCGACGACAGGAACGCCAATGTCGAACCCGGACGGTCGATCACGGCGATGGGAAACGTCAGGGCGATCTTCTGCCAACGCTGCCAGCGGTGGAAATCCGCAAGATTGTCGGCACCCATGATCCAGACAAAATTCACGCCCGGATTGCGCGCCTTGATCAAGGCCAGCGTATCAGCCGTATAGCGAACATTATAAGCAGCCTCGAACGCCGTTACCTTGATGCGCGGATCGTGTACCTGACGTTCGCACAGCTTGAGCCGTTCGGCCAGTGGCGCCAGATGGCGTTGATCCTTCAGCGGATTACCCGGCGTAACGATCCACCAGAGTTGATCAAGCTGCAGGCGGCGCAATGAAATTTCCGCCACCAGCGCATGTCCCGCATGGGGTGGATTGAACGATCCGCCAAATAACCCGACGGTCATCCCCTTTTCAACGAAGGGCATGCGCAATTGCGCAGCGCTTACCCCCGGAAAATCGTGACGTAACGCCTCAATGGATGTCACGGGCGAATCTGGCCATTACCGCGAACGCGGTATTTGAACGAGGTTAATTGCTCAACACCCACGGGACCACGCGCATGCATCTTGCCGGTGGCAATACCGATTTCTGCACCCATGCCAAATTCACCGCCATCGGCAAATTGCGTCGAAGCGTTATGTAACAGGATGGCGGAGTCGATTTCGTTGAAGAAGCGCTCCACCACATGCACATCCTCGGCAATGACAGCCTCCGTGTGATGCGATGAGTAGCGGTTGATATGTTTGATAGCATCGCCGATCCCATCAACCAGTTTCACCGAGATGATGGCATCGAGATATTCCGTTGACCAGTCTTCTTCGCTTACAGGTTTCGCTTCGGCAAAAAGCGCGATGACAGCTTGATCGCCACGGATTTCGCAACCCGCCTGATGCAAATCCTCCAGCAATGGCACAAGGCGCACTGGCGCAATCAGCCGGTCCAGAAGCAGGGTTTCCGCGGAACCGCAAACCCCGGTCCGGCGCATCTTGGCATTGACGATAATCCGCCGGGCCATTTCAAGATCGGCAGACGCGTCCACATAGACGTGGCAGAGCCCTTCCAGATGAGCAAAGACTGGAACCCGTGCTTCCGCCTGCACGCGAGCGACAAGGCTCTTGCCACCACGCGGAATGATCACATCGAGATTACCATCAAGCCCTTTGAGCATTTCACCAACCGCAGCGCGGTCTGTCACCGGAACAAGCTGAATGGCATCTTTCGGCAGGCCCGCCGCCTCAAGGCCTTCAATCAGTGCCGCATGGATCGCACGCGATGAGTGGGCTGAATCCGACCCGCCACGCAGAATGACGGCATTGCCGGATTTCAGGCAAAGTGCGCCCGCATCGGCAGTCACATTCGGGCGGCTTTCATAAATTACGCCGATAACCCCAAGCGGCGTGCGCACGCGCTCAATATGCAAGCCGTTGGGCCTGTCCCATTCCGCAATGATATCGCCAACCGGGTCCTTGAGCGCGGCAATCGTGCGAATGCTTTCCGATATCGACGCAACGCGGCCGACGTCAAGCTTCAGCCGGTCCAGTAACGAGGCGGCCATTCCAGCCTTTTCCCCATTTGCCATATCCCGGCTATTGGCTTGCAAAATCTCTGCGGCATGGCGATCAACAGCGTCCGCCATGGCGATCAACGCTATCATTTTCTGTTCCGGCGAGGCGATCGACAGGGGCTGGGCAGCGGCACGGGCTCTGCGGCCAATTTCGGCCATCAGTTCAGCAACGTCGTCAATCGACTCGACTCGTCCCAGCATCTTTCACTCCTTCGCAGCACGTTTTGCTGCGCGCACAACCAGATCATCCCGGTGGATCATCGCGGAACGGGCATCATAACCAAGGATCGCGGCAATCTCATTGGTTTTCCGCCCAGCAATCTTTACGGCATCCCCGGCATCATAAGCAATAAGGCCGCGCGCTGCTTCACGCCCATCAGGCCCTACGACTGCAACCGTATCGCCGCGCGTGAACTGTCCGGCCACCTCACGTACACCTGCCGCCAGAAGTGATTTGCCAGATTTAAGTGCTACGAGCGCACCCTCATCGATTACCAGCCGGCCCGCCGGTTCAAGATTGCCTGATATCCAGGTCTTCCACGCATTGACAGGATTTGAGCTTGGCTTGAACAGTGTCGACCGCTCGCCCGCATCGATAGCGCCCAAGGGATGCATGCGTGTACCCGAGGCAATGATCATCGCAGTCCCTGCCGCATTGGCAATCTTGCCAGCATCGAGCTTGGTTTTCATGCCGCCGCGCGAATATTCCGAGGCGGCAGCGCCCGCCATGGCTTCAATATCAGGCGTAATCGCATCAACCACGGGCAGAAACTGCGCATCGGGGTTCTGATGTGGTGGAGCCGTGTAAAGTCCATCAATATCGGACAAAAGGATCAGAAGATCAGCGCCCATCATCGTCGCGACGCGGGCAGCAAGACGATCATTGTCGCCATAGCGGATTTCAGTCGTCGCCACCGTGTCATTTTCATTGATGACTGGCACGGCCTTGAGTCGCAACAATGTGCCAACCGTGGCACGGGCATTGAGATAGCGGCGGCGCTCTTCCGTGTCGGACAGCGTCAGAAGGATTTGCCCCGCCCGCAATTGATGATGGCCCAGCACTTCGGCATAGGCCTTGGCAAGCTCGATCTGACCTGCTGCAGCCGCAGCTTGGCTTTCCTCCAGCCGCAAGGCGCCCTTTGGCAATCCAAGCACAGTTCGCCCCAGCGCAATGGCACCAGAGGAGACGATCATCACCTCGACACCCGCCTGCACCAACAGCGCTACATCGCTCCCAAGGCTTTCCAGCCAGTCGCGCTTTAATCCCTTGGATCGGTCCACCAGCAAGGCCGAACCGATCTTGACCACGATCCGTCGATAGCCGGACAATTTGAGAGGGGTATTGGTGTTCATATACCCTCCTCTGTCCTGTCGGACATCTCCCCCACAACGGGGGAGATCACATTGGCATAAACGCCTTTGCACAACAGGTGACTTTTCAAGTTTCGCAAAAGCGGCATTGTCTGCTGATCTCCCCCTTTGTGGAGGAGATGCCCGACAAGGCAGAGAGGGGTGGGCGACAGAACAACTTCTTCCGCAAACATCATGCTACTCAATATTTGAAGCGGGTATCGACCTCTACCGGGGCCTCTGACTGACGGGATTCCAGAATGATCGCCGATAGTGCTCGCAAGACCTGCTCAACACCCTCGCGACTGACCGCAGACAACAGCATCGGCTCACGCCCGGCTGCCTTTTTCAGCGCTGCAATCTTCTTTTTGCGCGCAGCCGCATCCAGTGTGTCGATCTGGCTCAGCGCGACGATTTCCAGCTTGTCAGCCAGTCCGTGACCATAGGCTTCAAGCTCAGTGCGCACCGTTTTGTAGGCTTGCGCAACATTTTCTTCCTGCGCCGAAACAAGATGCAGGAGAACCCGCGTACGCTCCACATGGCCGAGGAACCGGTCGCCAATGCCCACGCCCTCATGCGCGCCCTCGATGAGGCCCGGAATATCGGCAATGACAAATTCGCGCGCATCGATGCGGGCAACACCAAGGTTTGGATGCAACGTCGTGAACGGATAATCAGCGATTTTCGGTTTAGCCGCCGTCACACTGGCAAGGAAAGTCGACTTGCCGGCATTGGGCTTGCCGAGAAGACCGGCATCGGCGATCAGCTTCAACCGCAGCCACAAATTGCGCTCTTCACCCTCAAGTCCGGGATTGGCACGGCGGGGTGCCTGATTGGTCGATGTCTTGAAGTGCAGATTACCAAAACCGCCATTGCCACCCTTGGCCAAACGATAGCGCTGGCCAACGGCGGTAAAGTCAAAAATCAGTGTTTCATTGTCATCTTCGAAGATCTGCGTTCCAACCGGAACTTTCAGCACAACGTCAGAGCCCTTACCGCCGGTCATGTTACGGCCCATGCCGTGCATGCCCGTTTTGGCTTTGAAATGCTGCTGGTAGCGGTAGTCGATCAGCGTATTGAGACCATCCACGGCCTCGGCCCAGACATCGCCGCCGCGTCCGCCGTCACCACCATCGGGACCGCCAAATTCCAGAAATTTTTCACGGCGGAACGATACCGAGCCGGCACCACCGTCGCCGGAGCGGATATAGACTTTCGCCTGATCAAGAAATTTCATGGAAGTTCAGTCCTTTTTGATGTCCCGAGGCATTACAGGAAAATGCACGAGAAGAAAACTGGCCGTCTCATGAGATTGAGGCGGCCAGTCATAATTACGCATTCCAGCTACGAAGGCCGATCCATGTCCGCCGATCCAGCATATAGCGTTCGACAGGCACGTTTCCGGCCGCAAGCGAATCCATCATGCCTGTGTTGGCATATTGGAATCCGCTTTTGTAGAGCACCCGCCGCGAACCCATGTTCGAGACCCGGCAGGAGGCATGCAGTTTTTCAACCTGGGTGGCACGGAACACGAGATCAACCAGCGCGTGCGCCGTTTCCGTCGCATAGCCCTTGCCCCAATAAGGCTCGCCCAGCCAGTAGCCGATTTCCAGCTCATCCTTGCGTGGCTCATTCATCCGCTGGTCCTTGCTGCGCCGGTAATTGATACCGCAGCAACCAATGAATGTACCGGATTGTGCGAGGGTAATCGCGTAGACGCATTTGCCGATCTCGCCCGCATTGGCGCGGCGCACGAAGTCCACCGCGTGATCTTGTGTGTAGGGGTGGGGCATGCGGGAAAGCATTTCCGCCACACGAAGATTGTCGGCGAGACGGGCAATTGCGTCAACGTCCTCGGTGTGCGGCGCGCGCAGGACCAGGCGTTCGGTCACTAAAACCGGACAGTCTATCAGGTCCAGTCTGTCTTCATCGTCTTCCAGTAATTCGGCAACCATTTTGCTATCCTCCAGATGCGAAAAGGGAGATGGGTGGTAACCCCATCTCCCTTTGATCTTTTGGCTTGGTTGCCAGTCACCGGGTCCGATGGGGACGCCGGTGCTTTAAGCAGGACCAGCTATTCTGCTGCTTCGGCGATCGGGTTCACGATCGACACGAAACTACGGCCGTTGGCTTTGGTACGGAAAGATACAACACCGGCTTCGAGAGCGAAGAGTGTGTGATCCTTACCGAGGCCAACATTGACGCCGGGATGCCATTTGGTGCCGCGTTGACGAACGAGGATGTTGCCAGCAAGCACGCGCTCGCCGCCAAACTTCTTCACGCCAAGGCGCTTTGATTCGGAATCACGACCGTTGCGCGACGAACCACCAGCTTTTTTGTGTGCCATGGGATTTCTCCTTTAAACCTGTTCTTATTCGCCCGAAGCGGGCTTCTCAGCCTTGGCAGCAGCCTTCTTTGGCGCAGCTTTGGCTTTCGGGGCGGCTTTGGTCTCGGTTGCTTCTACAGCGGCAGCTTCCGCTTTCGGAGCAGGCTTCTTGTTGACCGGCTTTTCAGCAGCAGTCTTCGAAGGCTTGGCACCATCCGTAAGGATCTCGGCGATACGGATCGTTGTCAGTTCCTGACGATGACCGCGTGTACGCTTGGAGTTCTGGCGGCGACGCTTCTTGAAAGCGATGACCTTGCGTGCCCGGCCCTGCTCGACGACTTCAGCTGTTACCAGCGCGCCGCCAACGGTCGGAGCACCGATCGTAGCGTCTGCACCGACACCAACCATCAGAACTTCGGCAAATTGAACGATATCACCGGCATTGCCGGCAACTTTCTCGACCTTCAGGAGGTCATTGGCGGCAACGCGATACTGCTTACCACCAGTTTTGATGACTGCGAACATTTTATGCCCTTTCGGCGTTCGGTTCGGTTTTTTGCCGGTCTAAAGGCAATAACCGTCTTTTTGTCAGTCGTGACATATTAATCGAAAGATGCTTTCTATCCTTGCGAATTTGGGCATCCGGACTCAAAAACAAACGGCGCGGAGAATCCCCCACGCCAGTCGTTGGGCGCTTATAAGGTGAGGATTATAAGAGAGTCAAGAAATTTAACGCAAAATTGCTCTTGTATCCTAGCGCTTTGCCCGCTATCTAGCGCGTCGCACGCTCAAGCCAAGTCTTACGGATCAAACCAACGGACATCGCGGCATCGGCAGGGATTATCGTCCCGGCCACATCGAGGGTCTGTCAAAGGCAGGCACTTATACGCGGAGAGGTGGCTGAGTGGTTGAAAGCACCGCACTCGAAATGCGGCATGGGGGCAACTCCATCGGGGGTTCAAATCCCTCCCTCTCCGCCATATAAACTCAGTTTCCTGTATTTTCCTTCATTGATCAAAGTGGGATTGGCCGGATTGGCCTTGCCGCCAGGGCAGCAGCTGCGGCATGAAATGGCAGATCAATGCAAAAACGCCCGCGTCAAAAGCGGGCGTCGAGCGGTTATTGGCTGGTTGGTCTATCGCTATCAGCGAGCGACCGATGCGCGGGCAACACTGCGGATATCGGCGCGGTCGATGCCCAAATCCTGAAGTTCGCGGCTGGACATGCGGCCAAGTTCGGTAACGGTCTGACGGAACTTGAGCCAGTTGTTGAAAGAGCGTGCTACGTTCATAATGATCCCCTTTCTGAGGGCTGTCTGACGTCAGCAACCTTGCTTGGTCCCGGCGTCGTTTCGATGACTGGAACATACGACTTTCAATCGATTTAAAACAGTCACAATCCCTCATTCCACCTATGCACCAGACGCAATGGTCGCAGTTCACAACAGTAGAGATCGAGCCGATAACCTCGTCTTTCTGTACGGCGCCATCACAAGGCTTGCATAAAGCGGACCTGTAACGACATCACGCAAACAGCTCCCACCGCCCAGAAGGCTTAGGTCCCACCTTTATAACTTCTTGATATCTTTGCACTTGGTGCGGAATGGAATTCCTATCCGACACCATGGTATTTCTTGCCTGTACCCAAAGAATTGGAGTGCAAGGAAATGACGATGACGTCGAACCGTTTGTTGCCAGTCAACAATCAGACCATTGAAACCCGCCACATATCGAAGCTCGGCCCGACGCTGATCGCGTTGCTCGTACTTGCTTCTCTTTTATCCGGCGCTGCCGCCTTGAGAATATATGCGGCCATCGATCACTTCATCTGAATTGCAGGATTTGCGCTGATCCCACCAGATCGTCCAAAAGAGGAAATCCATGACCAATCCTATCCCCCCGCGATTATCGGGCATAATGACTGCCCTCGTCACTCCGTTCAAAAATGGTGTTGTCGATCACGACACCCTCGCTGAACATATCCAATGGCAGATTCTGTCAGGCATAGAGGGCCTTGTGCCCTGCGGAACCACAGGTGAAGCCCCAACCCTTTCCTGGGACGAGCGTTTAAAGATCATCCGCACCACCGTCAGAGTATCCAAGGGACGTGTTCCTGTCATTGCTGGCACAGGTACGAACAGCACCGAGCTTACGGTAGCCTACACATCAGCTGCGGAATCATGCGGCGCCGATGCGGCTCTTGTAGTCACTCCCTACTACAACAAGCCAAGCCAAAACGGCATCGCGCATCACTTTGAAACGATTGCGCAGCGGGTGAAACTGCCCATCTTCATTTACAATGTTCCGTCAAGAACCGGTGCCGACCTGTCGCTACAGACCCTTGACCGGCTTGCACAGATACCTTCAATCATTGGTATCAAGGATGCGACCGGGGATATGAGGCGCGTCGACGAAGTTCGTCACACATTCCAGAACCGTTTTATCCTGCTGTCAGGACATGATGCGACCGCGCATGCGTTCAATCTGACTGGAGGCAACGGCACCATTTCAGTCATTGCCAATGTTTTGCCGCATGTCTGCGTCGCCATGCACAATGCCTGCAGGAAAAATGATTGGCCTACTGCCAGATATATCCAGCAGAGATTGCAGCCGGTCCTCAGCGCACTCGATCTCGATACGAATCCGTGCTCCATCAAGTCTGCACTCAAGCATCGACGCGGCATGAGCGACGAACTCCGCCTGCCTCTGGTTCCCGTATCAGAGGAAACGGCCCGCCAGATCCGATTGGCTCTGGACGAACTCGGCGGTCCTGCAGCTGGCGGGCAAATTCCTCAGGACAATGTGAAAACAGATGCGATCGAGGGCCTGTCCAAAATGCTCTCAGCGCCTCTTGCCTGGCGGCTGTGAGTGGAACGCCGAATTCCACGATCCTTATAACATCATCAAAACAGAAAACGCTTTGAGCCCCACTCAAGCGGAAAGTGACCAATCATGGCCTATGCTTATCAGAATCACGCCAATTCAAACTTGAGCAGCCGTTTTCTTGTCGGAAAAAATCCGGACGGATGCTGGATGGTATGCGACCGCAAACATCTGGTCGGCGGCCTGTTCGCTGACAAGGAAGCGGCGATTCATTTTGCTACTGCTGAAAGCGATCATGTACCGGGAGCCGTCTGCTGTGCAGATGACAACGAATTTATACTCGCCGATGCCTGGAGTGATCTAGTACATACGTCCAGCGGCCAGCGGAAACGCGCTTGATACCAGAAGAGCGCATTCATGCTTCAAAGCGAGGCAGAACAAATCAACAGATGCAGTTTCTGAGTGAACGGGAAGCTGCCGCCTGTTTCAGGGCCTGCTCTAGGTGTCCATCACCAGACAATCCAATAATGTTTGTGCATTTCTGGTCGCCCTCATCCTCTTAAGCACATCCGGCGACCTGAGCTTTCTGGAAAAGCATGCAAGGACATTCAAATGTTCAGCCGGTGCGTGATCCGGTGTCAGCAACGCAAGAATAATATCGATGGGCAAATCGTCTATCGCCTCAAAATCAATAGGCTTCTTTAATTTTGCAAAGGCCGCGACGGGCTTTGATATGCCGAGAATGCGGGCATGCGGAATTGCGATACCTCCACCAATACCCGTGGAACCAAGTTCTTCCCGTTTCTGCAACGAATGAACGATCACATCCGCCGATACGCCAATCATCCGCGATATATTGGTTGAAATCGCTTGCAGAGCCTGACTCTTGGACGAGACGTCAAGATCAGGAACAATGCTCTCAAGAGCGATATAGTCGGCAAGCTTCATTACAATACTCATTCAATTTATGATGCGCAGTTTGGTGATCAAGCAATTCAAATGATGCTCAATCCACCTCCCTGAGACGGTAGCCAACACCAGTTTCTGTCGTGATGTATTTTGGTTGATCTGGTGTCTGTTCGATTTTCTGGCGCAGCTGCCGGACATATACGCGAAGATATTGCACATCGGTGGACCCTCCCCACACCTGATCAAGCAGGAACTGATGCGTCAGAACCTTCCCGGCATACTGAACAAGAATACGCAAAATGTCGTATTCCTTCGGGGAAAGCCTGATCTCCTTGCCATCCACCTTGACGATGCGTTTGACGATATCGACCGAGAGACTCCCGGTTTCGAACACCGGCTTTTCGCCCTGTTGCTGAAGTCGGTGGCGCAGAGCAACGCGGATACGGGCCACAATTTCATTCATTCCAAATGGCTTGGTGATATAATCATCTGCGCCAAGCTCAAGTGCATCCACGATGCCCTTTTCGTCGGTCCGGCTTGATAGAATAATGACCGGGAGTTCCAGCCCTTCGTCACGCCATCTGCGCAGCAGTTCGTGGCCAGACAAATCAGGAAGGCCCAGATCAAGAATGATCAGGTCGGGACGCGTGAGGCGTACCTGCTCTATTGCCGACCATGCGTTTCCTGCTTCAAGAACGGTATATCCTTGGGTACTCAAACCTACCCGAAGCAATTTACGGATCGGCGATTCATCATCGACAACCAATATTTTGACATTTGAGTTGGTCATGTCAGTTCTTCTATTGTTGGAGTGTCCTTGGGGATTGGCATTCTGATCGTAAAGATCGCGCCAGAGCGGTCAGTTCTGCGCTCGGCGGTGATCGTGCCACCCATGGCTTCAATGAAACCTCTCGATATCGAAAGTCCGAGCCCGGTACCCGCAGTTACCCGATCGCCTTTCCTTACGCGATAAAACGTATCGAATATGCGCTCCAGATCCTCTTCGGGGATGCCCGGCCCCTCATCCATAACTTGCAGTATCACCCAGCCATCATCGCTCCAGGCCTGTATCCGCAGACATGATCCTTCAGGTGCATATTTTGAGGCATTGTCGAGCAGGTTGAACAGAACCTGTTCGAACAGAACCGCATCCAGCCTCAACGCGGGCAAAGCAGCGGGAATATCAATCTCCGTCTTATGCCGGCCAATAATTTTCCTGGCCCTATCGAGCGCAGTCCCAACGATATCACCGACATACTGGAAGGCGTAGTTTGGTTCCATTGCCCCGGATTCCAGCTTCGTCATATCGAGCAGATTGGAAATAAACCGATTGAGCCTTTCGGACTCATCAAGCACTGTCGACAACAGGTCAGCCTTGGCGTCCTCGGCAAGTGCGGGCGCAAATTCCTTCAACGTTCCAGCCGCTCCCATAATCGCCGCAAGCGGTGTTTTGAGATCGTGTGAAATTGACGTTAGCAGTGCCGAGCGCAGGCGATCTGCTTCCGCCGCTAGCTTTGCGCGGTCCACATCAGCGGCAAGCTGTGTCCGTTCAATAGCAACCGCCGCCTGATCAGCCAGTGCATCCAGCAGCCGTTGCTGCTCCGGCGACAGAAGCGGGCCTTGCTTATCATTGTCGAGACCAATGACACCAACCGCCATACGACCCGTTCGCAAGGGCAAATAGAGCCGCTTTGCCCCCGGTAGCGTGTCAGCGCCCCGGCCTGCCGCACGGTTGTTTTCCCAAGCCCACCGGGCCGCCGCTATATCAGCCTCATCCAGCGTATCATCAGGCGGATATCCGGCCTTGACCTGAATGGAACCATGATCAGGCAAAAGAAGCACCACCCGCACTTTAAGCATCGATGCAATCTGAAATGCCGTCGCCCAAAGCACGTCATCAAGGGTACCCGTTCCTGCCAGTTTCTTGCTGAACGAATAGAGGTCTTCCGTGGTCCGAACCCGCTGACGTGCAGACGAGGCTTGCCGCTGGACCCGAGCCGTCAGATTGCTGGCAATCACCGCAACCACAAAGAAAAACCCGAGAGCGATTACGCTCTCCGGATCACTTATTACCAGCGTATAAAGCGGATCAAGGAAGAAGAAATTAAGCACCGCTGCGCTGACGACAGAGGCAAACAAGGCGGGCCATAAACCCAGTGTTACGGCTGATGCCAGCACTGCCATGAGAAATACGAGCGCGATGTTACGCACATCGAGAAAGCGCGACAGCAGAAGACCAAAGCCGAGGGCTGCTACAACATACCCGGTACTCACGAGATACGGTTTGATCTGGAAGCTTGGTCTTGGCGCACTCGCTGAACGCCGTTGCGAGGAGACCACCTCCTGATCATTGCCTGAAATAACGTGGACGCTGATATTTCCGGCATGCCGTATCAGATCGTGAGATACCGAACCCTCAAACAGTTCACGCCACCGTGGCTTGTTCGGCTTGCCTGTTACGATATGAGTGACATTGTTCTCCCGTGCATGCCGGGCGATTTCTTCTGCGGCATTCCGGCCGGGAAGTGTGATCGTCTCACCACCCAATTGGTCGGCCAAACGCAGGGTTGATGCCAATCGGTCCCGTTCTGCCTCTGAGAGGCGAGCAAACCGCTGCGTTTCGACATGAACAGCGGCCCATGGAGCACGGAGCCTGTCTGCCAGTCGCCGGGCATAACGGACGAGCGAGGCACCGCGCGGCTGCTCGTCAACACATACCAAAACGCGATCCCCGGCGGCCCATGGTCCCGATATTGCATTGGCCTGCATATGTGTAAGCAATTGATCGTCAACGCGCTGGGCGGTCCGGCGCAAGGCAAGCTCACGCAGTGCGGTCAGATTGCCCGGAGAAAAATAGTTCTCTGTTGCTCGTTTGGCCGTTGCAGGCAGATATACTTTGCCCTCCTGCAACCGTTTGATGAGATCGACCGGGGTGAGATCGATAATTTCAACTTCATCTGCCTCATCAATCACCGAATCCGGCACGGTTTCGTGTACACGGACCCGGGTGATCTGGGCAACAATATCGTTCAGGCTCTCGACATGTTGGATATTCAAGGTCGAATAGACATCAATGTCCTGAGACAGAATCTCCTCAACGTCCATATACCGCTTGGGATGGCGGCTGCCCGGTGCATTGGTATGTGCAAGTTCATCAACCAATACGAGAGCCGGACGCCGCGCGAGGATTGCGTCAATATCCATCTCTTCAAGTTGATGATTTTTATAGTCCACGCTTCTGCGCGGTACGACATCAAAACCTTCGACAAGAGCCTGCGTCTCTTTACGACCGTGGGTTTCGACAACACCAATCACAACATCTGATCCGTCGGCAATTGCCGCCCGGCCCGACATCAACATTTCGTAGGTCTTGCCTACACCCGGAGCAGCGCCGAGAAAAATCTTCAGTCGGCCGCGACGTTCACGATCGGCATTTTCGAGAAGCGCATCCGGAGACGGTCTTCGATCCAAGTCGCGATTGTCGTCAGGCATCTACAAAGCCTCTCCCAATGACGAAAGGCCGGAGCTATGCTGATGCAAATCTCCGGCCTCCATATTCAAAAATTATTTGCCCAGGCTATCAAGGGCCTGATTCAATTTCAGAACATTCACAACCGGTTCACCCATGAAGCCGAGTTCACGGCCTTCAACATGCTGGTCAACCAGTTTGCGGATGGCCGCTTCATCGGCGCCACGAGCCTTGGCTACGCGCCCAATCTGGAAATAAGCCGCTTCAGGTGAAATGTCCGGATCAAGTCCACTTCCTGAGGTGGTCACAAGATCGATAGGAACCGGTGCGCCGGGATTGCTTTCCTTCAGGGAGGCAGCATCCGTCTTGATGCGATCAATCAATTTCGGGTTAGTAGGCCCGAGATTGGAGCCGCTGGAAGCTGAAGCATTGTACCCGTCACCGGCAGCTGATGGCCGTCCATGAAAATACTGGTCGCTCGTGAAAGTCTGACCGATCAATTCAGACCCGATTATCTTGCCGTCCTTTTCGACAAGACTGCCATTTGCCTGGCGTGCGAAAAGGAGCTGCGATAATCCGGTCATCCCCAATGGGTAGAGAAGGCCTGTGATAATTGTGAGTGCGACTATCATGACAATCGCGGGCTTAAGTTGTTTGAGCATCGGGATATCCTTTACACAAGCCCAAGGCTTGTTATGACCACGTCGATCGCTTTGATTCCGACGAACGGAACAATAACGCCGCCAAGGCCGTAGATGAGCAGATTGCGGCTTAGAAGCGCCCCGGCACCCACTGCCCGGTATTTTACACCTTTCAGTGACAGGGGGATAAGGGCAACAATGATAAGCGCGTTGAAGATGATGGCCGATAGGATGGCGCTCTGAGGTGTCTGCAGACCCATAATATTGAGCGCGGCCAATTGCGGATAGAACGCCAGGAACATTGCGGGAATGATCGCAAAGTATTTGGCGATATCATTGGCGATGGAAAATGTCGTCAAGGCACCACGCGTCATGAGCAACTGCTTGCCGATACCAACGATTTCGATCAACTTCGTCGGGTCACTGTCAAGATCGACCATGTTTCCGGCTTCACGAGCAGCAACTGTACCGGTGTTCATGGCAACGCCGACATCCGCCTGCGCAAGCGCTGGAGCATCATTTGTACCATCACCGCACATGGCGACCAGTTTGCCCTTGGACTGTTCATCGCGGATGAGCGAAAGCTTGTTTTCAGGTGTTGCCTGAGCGAGAAAATCGTCAACGCCAGCTTCGGCAGCGATAGCCGCTGCAGTCAAAGGATTGTCGCCGGTGATCATGACGGTGCGGATACCCATGCGCCGCAATTCAGCGAAACGCTCCCGGATGCCGCCCTTCACAATGTCTTTAAGATGGATAACACCCAGAAGTTTGCCGTCCCTGACAACTGCGAGCGGCGTTCCACCGGCTTTGGCAATCTGATCGGCAATCGCCTGCAGCTCGCGAACGGTTTCGCTGCTGGCGCGTGTTGCGCCTGTCGCAACAGTCGAGAGGTCGACATATGAAAGGACAGCCTCAACCGCGCCTTTTCTGATTGAAGAACCATCAATATCCACACCACTCATACGGCTCTGTGCTGTGAATGGCACAAATGTGGCGTGCAAGGTCGCCATATCGCGCGCACGGATTCCGTATTTTTCCTTGGCCAGCACCACGATGGAGCGTCCCTCAGGAGTTTCGTCAGCGAGCGATGCAAGTTGAGCTGCATCGGCAAGTTCCTGTTCACTCACACCCTTTACCGGACTGAACTCGGTGGCTTGACGGTTACCGAACGTAATGGTGCCGGTCTTATCAAGCAGCAATGTATCCACATCACCAGCTGCCTCAACCGCACGGCCAGACATCGCAAGCACATTGAACTGGATGAGCCTGTCCATACCGGCAATACCGATGGCTGAAAGCAATGCACCGATCGTGGTCGGAATGAGCGTCACGAACAAAGCGACGAGCACCACAACAGGAATTGCGCCGCCCGCATAGGACGCAAAGCTTGGAATAGTCGCCGTTGCCAACACGAATATCAGTGTCATTCCGGCAAGGAGAATGTTGAGTGCAATCTCATTGGGTGTCTTTTGACGTTCAGCGCCTTCAACCAGCGCGATCATCCGGTCGATGAATGTTGAACCGGCTGCTGCCGTGATGCGGACACGAAGCCAATCGGACAGCACCTGCGTGCCACCCGTTACCGCTGATCGATCACCACCGGATTCCCGGATGACAGGTGCAGATTCGCCGGTGATTGCTGATTCATTAACCGATGCGATACCTTCGACAACTTCACCGTCTGATGGGATGATGTCGCCAGCGTCAACCAGAACGATATCTCCGACCTTCAGGCTCGTGCCCGGAACCAGTTTGAAATTGGTGCGGCCTTCACCCGACAAGAGCTTTGCTTGGGTTTCTGTACGGGCCCTGCGCAATGAATCGGCCTGTGCCTTACCACGGCCTTCCGCGACCGCTTCGGCAAAATTCGCAAAAAGCACCGTAAACCATAGCCACACTATGATCTGAAACGAGAAACTGAGGTCATGACCGCCAGCGATGATGTCCTTTATGAACAAAATCGTGGTCAGCGCCGAAACCACAGCGACGACGAACATCACCGGATTTCTGGCAAGAGTGCGCGGATCAAGCTTTTTGAAAGCGCCTCCGACGGCTGGTAACAATATGCGAGCGTCCATTAGGCTCGCGGATTTGGACTGGCTCATTTGAGACTCCAGTTGTGACTGAACAGCGGTCGATCAGACCGGCGTAACCATGTGAATGAATGCGTATGCGATGAGCCAGACAACAAGCGTCGCCAGCATCATGCCGAGGACGATATCGGAAGCCCGCACACGTTTGGCTGCCCCCCGCGCCAGCTTTCGGGCGCGGGAATGAGCGTTGAATTGCAAGTAGCCATGACGCATTGGACGCTCCATCAGAATGTCTGGCCAAGACCGATGGCGAGATGCTCGACAATCGGTCCGACAGCGAGTGCCGGGAAGAATGTGAGGCCGCCAACAATCAGGATAACCCCCACCAGCAAACCAACGAACAGCCCGCCATGGGTCGGGAAAGTGCCCGCGGATTCCGGAACAGTCTTCTTCGCTACCAGCGAGCCAGCGATGGCCAGAGCCGGGATGATGACAAAGAAGCGGCCCATCCACATGCCGATGCCAAGAGTGATGTTGTACCAGGGCGTGTTACCCGAGAGCCCGCCAAAGGCCGAACCGTTATTGGCTGCGGCAGATGTGTAGGCATAAAGAATCTCGGAAAAGCCGTGAGGACCAGCATTGGCGACAGAAGCAACTGCTGATGGCAGTACACTGGCAATGGCTGTAAAGCCCAACATTGCCAAGGGCAGGCACAGGACAGCCAGCATGGCCATCTTGACTTCCTTCGCTTCGATCTTCTTGCCAAGATACTCAGGCGTACGGCCAACCATCAGGCCAGCCACGAAGACTGCGATGATCACATAAAGCAGGATACCGTAAAGACCGGCACCGACACCGCCGATAACCACTTCGCCCAGCATCATATTGATGAGTGGGATCATGCCGCTGATCGCCATGAAGCTGTCATGCATGGCATTGACTGCGCCACACGAGGCAGCCGTGGTAATCACAGCAAAGAGAGAAGATAGGGCGATGCCGAAACGCGCCTCTTTGCCTTCCATATTGCCGCCATCAATACCAAGGGCGTGGACCAGCGGGTTGCCGGCGGCTTCACCCCAATAGCAAATGGTCACACCCGCCAGGAACAATATGCCCATGGCAGCGAAGATCGCCCAACCCTGACGCTGATTGCCGACCATACGCCCAAACACGTTGGTCAATGCTGCACCAATCACAAAGATTGAAGCCATCTGGAGGAAATTGGAAATTGCATCGGGATTTTCGAATGGATGAGCGGAATTGACATTGAAGAAGCCGCCGCCATTCGTGCCGAGCATTTTGATAGCGAGCTGCGAAGCGACCGGGCCAACCGCGATCGTCTGCTTGGCCCCTTCCAGCGTCGTCGCCTCGACATAGGTCCCAAGGGTCTGCGGAACACCGAGATAGACATAAACAAGCGTCAGGACGATGCAGATGGGCAATAGAATGTAGAGTGTCGCTCTCGTCAGATCGACCCAGAAATTGCCAATGGAATTGCCGGATGCTCTGGCGAAACCACGGATCAACGCAACGGCGATGGCTATGCCTGTCGCTGCAGAGACAAAGTTCTGTACGGTGAGGCCAGCCATCTGCACGAGATACGACATCGTGCTCTCGCCGCCATAATTCTGCCAGTTGGTATTTGTTACGAAGCTGATGGCTGTGTTGAATGCGAGGGTTGGCTCTGTTGCTGTCATCCCCGCAGGATTAAAGGGCAGAGCCCCTTGGAACCGCTGCAGGAAATAAAGCACAAGGAACCCGGCCAGGCTGAAAAGCAACAAAGCCACCGTGTAGGTGGTCCAATGCTGTTCATCGCGCTCATTCGTTCCAGCTATTTTATAAAGTCCCCGTTCAACAGGAACGAGAAGTGGCGAAAGAAACGTGCGGTCGCCGTTGAAAACGCGCGTCATGTAGCCGCCGAGCGGCTTCACGAGCAGAATGATGATCCCGCAATAAACGAGGATCTGTAACCAACCGTTGAGAGTCATGGTGAAGCTTTCCGAGCCGGGCGCCAGATGCGGTCAAAACCGCTCTGGGCGAACAAGGGCGTAGGTGAGATAGGCGAGAAGGAACAAGGTGACAGCACCGCTGAGGATGTAATCGATAATCATTTGGCAGTCTTTCCGATCAAAGGATATCGCAGGCTTTTGTATAAGCCAGCGATAGAGCCAAGAACAAAATGCCTATTGCGAGAACAATGAGGTCCATCGAAGAAAACTCCTTTTATTGATTGTATCATTGCAAGACAGAACTGCATTGAAGACTTAGCTTAGCTCCAATAAATGCTACGCTTGCTTGTGCGGTACATAGGGTGCAAACCGTGGGGAGTATGACTCCGAACGCCATAAAGGTTCGAGACGTCACACGTAGGAAAGATATAAAATTCCTATAAGGATTTGCCCGGCGGCTATGTGGCGAAAAACCTGAGAAGACCATCAATTGCGACCATCAACACAAGCATACCGAGCGCAATCGGTATCAATGATTTTATCCGCGCAGCGTCGGCCTTGACGTCATTCGTTGGCATCTTGGGGCGCTGCTTATCCATTTGCTGCTCCGACATGATTGTCTCCGATTGCGCAACAAACACGTTTCCACCACCACAAGGATGCGGGCTTCTCTTAGCCGTTACGGTCGCTACGGATTGCATCGATGGCGTCGAGTGGGTGCCCGTTATCTGAGCAGCCAGCTGCCGCACAGAATGACAGCAACGCCGGTGAGAATGACGCCCCATAGCCGCAGAAACACACCCAGCTCCTCGTGGCCGGGTGCGGCGTGAACATCATTCTGATTTGCGCTGGATGGAGGCAACCTTACGGGTTGTTCATTCTGTCTGTGATGCGCAAAATAATACATTCCGGAGCGCGTAAACATCGCATTCTGTCCTTTTGTTGAGTATGCCAGCTGTCGCGAGTAAATGCGGTTTTTCTCTTTGGAAAAAGTTTATAACCACAGAGCAACAACGGCGTCTGGACACTAACGACGATGGGATATTTTTTCGATTGCAACGAAGTTGGAAAGAAATAAAAATCTTATAAACAAAATTCCGAATTTTATATTGGAACGACTATAGGAGAATATTTATTTGACTTATTGAATGGCGAGGTTCCTGCTTACAGGCACAAAGGACATCGCGAATTGAGCGTAGTCAAGAACGTGAACATGCAGATAGCAGCTTGGCCATGTGTTGTCCTTTGTAGCGGTAAATAGCCGTCTCATCGATAGCGTTGAGGCTTTCTGGTTGGAGCGGCGCATCGGTGATGGATGCGAGGATTAAGAAATGCGTGATTTTACTTTTCTTCTGGCTTTGGCAGTGATTATTGTCTTGGTCTACGAGACAAAACCCCGTCACTGAACAAATGCTCTGCGAAAATCGGGCAGCCAAAAGCACTACTGGCATTGGATGCCCGAAGGGCGATTGCAGCATCACCCGCTTACCATTCGGCGAAGCTGCCATCTGCGTGACGCCAGATCGGGTTGCGCCAACGGTGCCCCTCTTTGGCACGTTCCGCAACATAGGCCTCATCAACGTCAATACCCAATCCCGGTCCTTGAGGAATGCTGACAAAGCCGTCTTCATAGTGAAAAACATCCTTGTTGCGAATATAATCAAGAATGTCGTTGGACTCGTTGTAATGAATACCGAGGCTCTGTTCCTGAATGAATGCGTTGTAACTGACCGCATCGATCTGCAGACATGCGGCCAAAGCAATAGGCCCGAGCGGACAATGGGGCGCGAGAGCGACATCATAGGCCTCAGCCATTGCTGCGATCTTGCGGCACTCCGTGATGCCCCCTGCATGCGAAAGATCAGGCTGGATAATGTCGACATAACCCTCCGCAAGGATTCGTTTGAAATCCCAGCGTGAGTAAAGGCGTTCTCCAAGCGCAATTGGCGTCGAACAATGGTTCGCAATCTCTTTCAACGCCTCATAATTCTCGGATAGGACCGGCTCTTCGATGAACATCAGTTTGAACTGATCGAGTTCCTTGGCAAGCACCTTTGCCATTGGCTTGTGAACGCGCCCGTGAAAGTCGACGCCGATACCGACATGCGGGCCTACCGCCTCGCGGATGGTCGCAATTGTTGCAACTGCCTTGTCGACTTTCTCCCAGCTGTCAACGATCTGCATTTCCTCGCATCCATTGAGCTTGATGGCCTTGAAACCCTGCGCAACCATTTCCGTTGCATTGCGGGCCACATCGGAAGGGCGATCACCGCCAACCCAGGAATAAACCTTGATCTTATCACGGCATTGACCGCCAAGCAGAGCGTGTACTGGCTGGCCGAGTGCCTTGCCTTTGATGTCCCATAAAGCTTGATCGATGCCTGCCAGAGCGCTCATGTGAATAGCGCCGCCGCGATAGAAACCACCGCGATAGAGAACGTTCCAGTGATCCTCAATCAGAAATGGGTCTTTACCGACCAGATAATCCGCCAGTTCATGGACCGCGGCTTCCGTCGTCAGAGCCCTACCCTCAACAACCGGTTCGCCCCATCCGGAAACACCTTCGTCAGTTTCGATTTTGAGAAACAGCCAACGGGGCGGGACAATGTAAGTGGTGAGCTTGGTGATCTTCATGGTGTCTGCACTTTCAGTGTTCAGATAATCTATCGCGGTTTGCTGTCGTTGAGCGCTGACGCCAGATCTCTGGCGGCAAGGTCGAGCAGATGCCCGGAACATCTGCGGGCAGCGGTTCTGTCACGCATACGCAACGCCTCAACAAGCTCTCCGTGGGCGGCTATCGCTTCATCCCGCGTTTCCACCGCCTCGTTGGAGGCCTGCAGCGAGTATTTGAGGCCCGCATGGATAATTCCCGACAATTGCCGGAAAACCTGATTGTGGCTGGCCTTGAGCAGAGTCGCGTGAAAATTCACGTCGGCTTCGGTGAACCGGCCAATATCGCCTTCACTGTCGCGCATGTCTTGCCAAGCCTTTTCAAGATCGGCGATCTCCTGTGCCGTCGCTCTATCGGCAGCTAATTCGGCAGCCATAGGCTCCACCGTGCGGCGTGCTTCAAGAATACAGCCGAGGAGATCAAAATTGGCTATGTTCGGGCCCATCCACTCCAGCACCTGCTGGTCAAGAATATTCCAGTCATCCTTGTCACAGACCGTCGTGCCAACCCGTGGTTTGCCACGCACAAGGCCCTTTGATTCCAGTGTTTTCAATGATTCGCGAATGACCGTGCGGCTGACATTGTACTGCGCGCAAAGATCGTTTTCGCGCGGAAGGAGTGAACCGGACGGATAACGGTCGGCACAAATCTCCATGGCAATGGCCGCTGTGACATTCTTTTGAACGCGCGGGCGCCGAAGCACTCCATCGGCGTCTTGCTCCGCTTGCCCCAAGATCACTGTCTCCACCCTGTCCTCCAAACCCCGGCACGACATCCCGCATATAAGTCGGCGCTATAATCCATACCCATCACCGTTGATGGGCTCCTCGTCCTATCACTCTACAGCACTTCTCTCTACTATCTCAATCATCATACATTGGCAATTGACTGGTATGATGATTTAACTTATTCCTATGGTGCTGCTGGGAGCAGCCAAAATTTTGGGAGAGAGATATGCGCTTTATAAAAGCAGCCATATTGGCTGGCACAGTCGCCATAATTGCAGCTGGCAGTGCTTTTGCTGCAGATGTCAAAATAGGTTTCATCGTCAAGCAGCCCGAAGAACCGTGGTTTCAGGATGAATGGAAATTTGCCGACGTCGCTGCCAAGGAAAAAGGCTTCACTCTGGTGAAGATCGGCGCGGAAGACGGTGAGAAAGTTCAGTCTGCGATTGATAATCTCGGTGCGCAGGGTGCGCAGGGTTTCATCATCTGCACACCCGATGTGAAGCTCGGGCATGGCATCGTCGCCAAGGCAACAGCCAATGAACTCAAGATGATGACGGTCGATGACCGCCTTGTCGGTGCGGACGGCAAACCATTGGAAGATGTTCCGCATATGGGAATTTCCGCCTCCAAGATTGGCGAAGCTGTAGGCCAGGCAATGGTCGACGAAATCAAAAAGCGCGGCTGGGATATGAAGACCGTCGGTGCAATCCGGGTTTCCTATGACCAGTTGCCGACTGCCGTCGATCGCGTTGAAGGCGCCTTGTCGGTGCTCAAAGCAGCCGGCTTCCCGCAAGCCAATATCTTTGACGCCCCGCAGGCCAAGACTGACACGGAAGCCGCACTCAACGCGGCAACGGTTGTTCTCAACAAAAACGCTGGCATCAAACATTGGGTTGCGGTGGGATTGAACGATGAATCCGTGCTGGGTGCCGTCCGTGCTACTGAAAGTGTCGGCATTCCCGCTGATGGTGTCATTGGTATCGGAATCGGTGGTGCGGAATCGGCAATCAACGAGTTCAAGAAGCCAACTCCAACCGGTTTCTTCGGTACGGTGATCATTTCGCCAAAGCGTCACGGCTACGAAACTGCCCTCAACATGTACGAGTGGATCGCCAACGGCAAACAGCCGGAAAAGCTGACCCTGACAGCCGGGCAGCTGGCATTGCGCGATAATTATACCGAAGTGCGCAAGGAACTCGGCATCGAATAATCCTCGGAACAGGCACTAAACGCCCGGCAATTTTGCCGGGCAGTACAATCCTTGAGGGCTTGGCCGACCATGGCATCTTTTCTTGAATTCAAAAACATCAGCAAGGGGTACCCGGGCGTACAGGCGCTATCCGGCATTTCCTTCGCAGTGGAAAAGGGCGCTGTACACGGCCTCATGGGCGAGAATGGTGCGGGGAAATCCACGCTGATCCGTATTCTCTCCGGAGACCAGTCCGCTGACACTGGTGAAATCTCTCTTGATGGTTCCATCCAACACTATTCATCGACGCGCGATGCGTTTGACGCTGGCGTCATCGTCATTCATCAGGAACTGCAGCTTGTCGCCGAACTGACGGTTGCTGAAAACCTCTGGCTCGGACGGTTCCCTGCCAAGGCAGGCATGATCGATTTCAAGAAGCTTGTCTCGGATGTGTCGCAAAAGCTTGAAGCGATCGGCATTGATGTTGATCCCAGAATCAAGGTTGCAAATCTTTCGATCGGCCAGCGCCAGATGGTCGAGATTGCCAAGGCGGTCATGCTTGATGCACGCGTGATTGCTCTGGATGAACCGACTTCCTCCCTGTCGTCCCGTGAGAGCGAAATTCTGTTTGCACTGATTGGCAAACTGAAAGCGCAAGGCAAGATTATCCTCTACATTTCCCATAGGCTCGACGAGGTGTTTCGTCTTTGTGATAGTCTGACTGTTTTGCGGGACGGCAAGCTTGCCGCCCATCATGCCAGTCTCGCAGAGGTGACGCGCGATCAGGTGATTACGGAGATGGTCGGGCGTGAGATCAGCAATATCTGGGGCTGGCGCCCCCGCAAAATAGGAACCGAGCGCCTGAAGGTTGAAAAACTTGGCGGCAGGCTTCTACCCAGCCCCGTTTCCTTTGACGCTCGCTCGGGCGAGATTTTCGGTTTCTTCGGCCTGATCGGTGCCGGGCGGTCGGAAATGGCACGGCTGCTCTATGGCGCTGACCATCGCCATACCGGCACCGTCACGATCGACGGCGTGGCGGTTGGCGGTAACAATCCCCGGCATTCCATTGAAGCCGGTATGGTCTTGTGCCCGGAAGACCGCAAATTCGATGGCATTATTCAGGGCCGTTCCATCGAGGAGAATATTGCGGTTTCATCGCGCCGTCATTTTTCACCTTTGGGCATATTACAGCCGGGTAAAGAGGCAAGGCTCGCGGATCGTTTCATCGAAAAATTGCGAATACGGACCCCTTCACGCAAGCAGGACATCGTCAATCTCTCCGGCGGCAATCAGCAGAAAGTCATTCTTGGCCGCTGGCTTTCCGAGCAGGGCGTCAAGGTGCTTGTCATTGATGAACCCACACGTGGAATAGACGTCGGTGCGAAAGCGGAAATTTACAACATTCTTTACGAACTGGCCGAAAATGGCATGGCTATTATCGTGATTTCGAGCGAGCTGCCGGAAGTCATGGGTATCTCGGACCGAATTGCCGTGATGTGTCAGGGGCGTATCGCCGCCCTATATGATCGGGACGCTTTCGACGAGAGAAAAATCCTTGCAGCTGCCCTTCCCGACAGATCTGCCGCAGCCGTGGCCTAAACTGATTTGAAAAAGGTTTGATATGAGCGTGTCTCTCAAAAAGCTTCTCCTTGGCGAACAAGGTCTCGTTGTCATCTTTGCTTTGGCCTTTATCGTCGTAGCCGCGTTCGTTCCTAACTTTCTCACGGAACGCAACATGCTCGGCTTGCTGCAGTCGGTTGTGACAATCGGCATTGTCGCCTGCACAATGATGTTTTGCCTCGCCTCACGGGATTTCGATCTTTCTGTCGGTTCAACGGTTGCCTTCTGCGGGATGATCGCTGTCATGGCTTCAAACGCCACCGGTTCCATATTGCTCGGCCTGATCGCAGCGCTTCTGTGTGGCGCGCTCGTCGGATTGGTCAATGGTGTGGTCATCGCGCGCTTTCGTATCAATGCCCTGATCACGACGCTTGCGACCATGCAGATCGTTCGCGGCCTCGCGCTCATTTCGTCCGATGGCAGAGCTGTCGGTATCAACGATCCCAATTTCTACCAGCTTGCCCTGTCAAAATTCCTTGGAATTCCCGTGCCCATCTGGGTCATGCTTGTGCTTTTCATTGCCTTTGGCTTTATTCTCAACCGCACGGTCTTTGGCAAAAATACACTTGCTATCGGTGGCAATCCCGAAGCCTCCAGACTGGCCGGCGTCAATGTCGTTTCCATGCGCGTCTGGATATTTGCGCTGCAGGGCTTTGTCTGCGCCATTGCGGGTATTCTCCTTGCCTCGCGCATTACCTCGGGACAGCCAAATGCGGCGACAGGCCTTGAGCTGTCTGTAATTTCGGCCTGCGTGCTTGGCGGTGTCTCGCTGGCCGGTGGCCGTGCTGCTATGGCGGGTGTCATTGTAGGCGTTCTGATCATGGGTATCGCCGAGAATGTTATGAACCTTTTGAACATTCAGGCTTTTTATCAATATGTTGTACGCGGTTTGATTTTGCTTCTGGCGGTGCTCCTCGACAATCTCAGATCTGGTGCGGTGGGCCGCAAAGGCTGATGGTCCGGCTTGGCAACAGCGAGCTGAAAATTCAAATCAACCTTCAAGGTGGCTGCCTGATGGAAGCCACTTTCCGTGGAAGGCCCTTTCTGAAACCAGCACCTGTTGGATGCTTTCCACTGGTCCCCTTTGGCAACCGCGTCGCGGGGAACCAATTTCGCTTCCGCAACCAGACACATGTGCTCAGGCCCAATACGAAAGACGATCAGCTTTATCTGCATGGTGATGGCTGGCTGGCACCTTGGCGGGTGGTGGAGGAAAGCCAAACGCATGTTCGTTTGGTTTATGAACATCAGGCGTCGCACCAATCTCCCTATTCTTATCGCGCTGATCAGACAGTTGCGATCAGCGGGACCACGCTCAAACTTGACCTGAGTGTGGAAAACCGGGGAGACGTTGCGTTGCCTTTCGGACTGGGATTCCATCCCTTTTTTCCAAGGACACCGCAAACGCGGCTGCGAGCACCGGCAAAGCTATTCTGGAGTGAAAAGACGGGACATCTACCTGATACGGCAGGACCGGTCCCTGATGATTTAAATTTTGCGGCCTTCAATCACCTGCCGGACCGGTGGGTCAACAATGCTTTTGCGGGCTGGGACGGAACAGCGCAAATCGACTGGCCGGAAGTGCGCATGACTGCGGCAATATCAAGCGATCCTTTGTTTTCTCAATACATGATTTATGCCCCCAAAGATCGAATAGACTTCTTTTGCTTCGAGCCGATGAGCCATCTGCCGAACGGGCACCACTTGCCTGATCTGGGCAATCTCACCATTCTGGAGCCTAACGATAAATTAAGCGGCGGCATTACACTGCGCATCGACGAAATGAAGGACTGATACAGATGGCGGGTCGGCTTTCGGACAAACGGATCATGATCACGGGCGCCGCCCAAGGGATAGGGCTTGCCATCGCTCAGGCATCCGCCAGAGAAGGGGCGGGCCTATATCTCATTGACACGGACGAATTGCTCTTGCAGCAGGTTGCAGCCGACCTCCGCACCAGTGGTGCGACGGTAGAATCGAGTGCGGTGAGTATCACCGATGAGCCAGCCATTATGGCAGCGGTGATCCGGGCAAAAGCTGCCATCGGTCCGTTGAATGCCTTGATTAATAATGCAGGTATCAACGTCTTCAATGAGCCGCTTTTGACAACTGATGAAGAATGGCAACGTTGTTTCGATGTCAACCTGAAGGGCGCATGGAATTGCTGCAAAGCGGTTCTGCCTGACATGATCGCGAACGGTGGTGGCACCATTTTGAATATTGCCTCCACCCATGCCTTCACCATCATTCCCCATACCTTCCCCTATCCTCTTGCCAAACATGCATTGCTCGGCATGACGAAATCTTTGGGGCTGGAATATGCCGCCAGAGGCATCAGGGTAAACGCACTGGCGCCCGGCTATGTCTCGACACAGAAGGTCATAGATTACTGGAATTCGTTCCCCGATCCTGATGCTGCCAAAGCTGAAACAATGGCCCTGCATCCGGGCGGGCGGATCGCGTCCCCCGAAGAAATAGCACTCGCCGCCGTGTTTATGATCTCTGACGAGTGTCCCTTCATGAATGCCACATGCCTGACTATCGACGGCGGCTTGAGTGTACGGCAGCACGGCTAACGCGCCCGTGATCACGGCAACGAAGCCATCTGCGTCGGTATTTATTGTTTTTCTGGTCGCAGAAACCGGATAATCCGATCATTGACATCGTCGGGTTGCGCCATGGCGGCAATGTGATTGGCATCTGGTACAATCGCACCTTCCAGAAGAGGCATGCGTTTTTGTGCCGATTTCAACATTGCAGGCGGATCATAGCTCCGTTCCGCATCGCCGATCAACAACAACGCGGGTACCGGGATGGCGCGCAGTTCGCGGGTGCTGAACACGGGCGGTGAAATCACGCTCATTCTGGCAAAAGCGGACATCGTTGCGGCCATCAGAGCACCCCACTTCGCGTCCCGTGGAGGCGAGACACCCAAATCCGCAAGACTGGATGGTTGTTTACCGCCCGTGAGCAGTCGCTTTAATTTCAGAATGGGCCGCTTGATCCGAAACACATAGAATAGCCGCCAGAATTGAGAAGCGAAGATACCAACCGGGCTGATGAGTACCACGCGGTTGATTCGCTCCGGCATCAGCGATGCCTGATTCAACGCCAGAAAGCCGCCAAAAGAACATCCCACGATTGATGTTCTTTCAATGCTCAGGGCATCAAGCAGTCCGGTAAGCCACTGCGCATAATCATACCTGTCACGCAATGGTTCTGGCGTCAGACTTTTGCCCGGTTGCCCGATAACATCAACCGCATAGGTTCTGAAGTGACGGCTCAACCCTGCAATGTTCAAGCGCCAGACCGTAGCGCTGCCAGCAAAACTTGGCAGCAGCAAAAGCGACGGTGCATTCAGAGGGCCACTGGCGATAACATGGGTTGATCCAAAATTAGTCACAAAATCGAGTTCTTCATAGGGAACCGGCCAGTCCTGAAGCAAGACATCATAAGCAGCCATATAGCGTTCTCTAGCCTCGTCGGTTTTAAACGAAGGCAGCATTTCAGGCGAACGCATTGTCGTTGTCCGACGAAAAGTTTTTGTAAGGTTCATCATCGCCCCCGAACAGGATGAAAGGGCGCTCTAGTTATACGAATTTCTGTAATTCAGACAGTCTTGTACTGAACTATATCAGCCCCATATTAGGTGTAGGGACGGTGCTCTCTATTTCATCTGACAGCTTCAATCGCCTTCACCAGCTGCGCCGCATCGAAGCCGAGAACCTGTGCAAGCCCGATAAGCTCGACCACATCCACACGGCGTTGACCGCTTTCCAACCTGGCAACAAAAGACTGGTATTCGCCTAATGTGTCGGCAAGTTCAGCTTGCGTAAAGCCAGCGGCTTCACGCTTGGCAATCAGCATGGCGATTAATGCCTTGTGCTGTTCCGTTCCAAGCGTTTTTCCCATCCGTTATCCTGTTGCCCGGAACAGACCGACAATCCGCCCCAGCAGAGACATCACCGGATAAAACAGGATCGAACTTACACCAGCTGCAAACACAAGCACCAGCACGAATTGCACTGGCGAGAGGAGCCCTGAACGCGGTGGCTGCGGCTCATCCATGCATCATCCCCTGGCTTTTCGTGCCTCAAATTCGATTCGCACTTTTTCCGCCTGCTTCAGCAATGTGTCTTTACACGCCTTGCGGTCCATATCCGGCTGTTTGGACGAAGCAATCAACCCTTTCAGCCAGCCCCGCACTGTCTTGTCGGCATCTTCGGGCGAGCGACCCAGCGCTTTGAGAATGGTTTCGCTGCTTTCAATGGCGGAATAATGCGGCTCGCGGCCAAGTGCGTTCTGACATTGATAGGAGGTCGTCACCAGCTGTTTGACATCGGCGATCAGACTGGCTTCACCGCTCTTGCCACCGGATGGTGTCGTACAGCCCGCCAACAAGGCAATCACAAATCCCGTTCCGATCACCGCAAACCGCATCGCATCCCCCATCATGTGCCGCAACGCTACCCGTCGAAAAGAAACCTGTCGAGCGCAACCTTGGTTGGTTAGCGCCGCCCGTTATATTCAGGTACTTTGTTTTCTCCGCCAAACAGCAGTTCCTGTGGATTGCTATCGAAATTGGAAATAGCCCGTTCGATACTCTCCACCGAACGGCGGCTATCGGAAATAAACTTCTGCGCATTGCGCAGCTTTTCGCCCGTATAGGTTCCCAGTGTTTTCATGATCGGGGCGAGGCGCGCCTGCAGGCCATCAGCCGTGTCGCGGTAGGATTGCAGCTGTTCGCGGATGTTGGCAACCGTACCGCCCTTGTCCTCGGAAAGCTCCTTGTCCAGCTTGGTCAGGGCATCATCGACTTTTAGCGAGGCCTCATTGATCCGCGACATGGTTTCGCGCGCATCCTTGATAACAGCCTGCACATCCTGTGCCCGCTGTCCGTAACGGTTGATCATCTCAGTGCTATCAGCAAGCTGCTGGGTAAAATCCTTTGCCTCATGCGCCCTGTCGAGAGCCGGCCCCTTCATTTCGTCCAGATAGCTTTCGGTGGCGTCCATCGCGCGATCCACCTTCTGAAGAACGTCCTGCACCGTTTGCACCAGTGTTTTCAGGGATGAGGGATCAATATCGATACGCGCGACCGTATCTTCCTTTTCCGCCTCCTCAAGCAGCTTGGGCTCATAGCTCTTGCCGCCCTTCAACTCGATATAGGCCTGTCCGGTCAGCATGACGAAGGCCAATTCCGCCTGAGTCGACCGCGTGATCGGCGTGGTTGAATCGATCTCTGTCTGGGCGATAACCACATCAGGGTTGCTTGCATCAATGAAAAGCCGCGTGACTTCGCCGACTTTAAGGCCGTTGAACAAAACCTGGCTCTTGACGACCAGCCCCGTTACGGAACCGGGAATGCGGATTTCAAGCATTGATGTCGGGCGGGTGTCGCCCAAACGCTCGATCCAGTAGACAAAACCAAGGGCCAGCACGCTCACCAGCACGGTGAAAATACTGACCACAAGATAATTGGCCTTGGTTTCCATTCACGATTCCATTCATCCAGACCGACATGCTTACAACCACATCGTGCGATATCCCTAGCCTTGCATGTCACCAAACGCCACTATCTTCTTGATGGTTCCGATAGAAGAACTGTCTTATTTGCTGTCATCAAGAGGCTGCGACCAACGTTACGATTGCCCCCTGACGTTACGGCAAGAGCCAAATCTCATAACGTTTCCGTTACGTAACTCACGTAATCGTAACGGCTGTTATCAACAGTCTGTGTGTTACGTGACCATAATGTTGCCCGTTAGGGAACGCACCCTTATCAAGTTAATGTAAGTGATTCGCGTTCGTTACGGCACAGACATACCCATGGCATTATCCAACGCAGAGAGACAAAAGCGGCACCGGGAGCGGCAAAAACAGAAGCTCGCCACAGCCGCACCAAGTCTGGCAATCCAGTATGAGAATGTCGGCGCTGATCTGCGTGAAAAGCTCTATATCCTGATCGATACCGAAAATACGCGCCGCGAAAAGGCCGGATACAGTATGGAAAAAATGCTGGAACCGACCGATTTCAGCCGGGTTATTCTGGATATTGCCCTCGATGAAAACCATTCGGGGCTAGCCGACAAAGCACGCATGGTCCTGCTTGGTGCGCTGTGCATGGGCGAAAGTTCCGACAATGAAATCCTCGAGGCGCGCAGGCAGAAAGATGCCGCGCTTGCGCAGGATTTACATGACAATGATCGCGATGACGAAGCACGCGAACATATCAGTCCGCTGGAACATTATATTCGTGTGCCGAATTTCGGCTAAGCTCTGCCCCATCGCAAAGCCGAATCGAAATCCAGTCAGGAGAATTGCCATGACACATCCGGTCCTTATGCCGTCCAACATTGCTGTGGTTACTGGTGGCGCATCGGGCATAGGCCTTGCTGCCGCCATCCGCTTTGCTGCGCTGGGCCTTAAGGTCTGCATTGCTGATCTACCCGGCGAGAAACTGGATGCAGCGTTGGCCAAGGTTCGCGAACACGGCAATCCGGCCGATAGTATTGCTGTCGGAGCTGATATAACGAAGGTCGAAGACCTGCAGCGGCTAAAACGACACGTTGAGACGGAACTCGGTCCTGTCAGCCTTCTTATGAACAATGCCGGCATCCAGCCCGGCAGCAGTATTTTTGAACCCGGCGGGTGGGACAGGATCATCGAGGTCAATCTGTTCGGCATTGTGCGTGGAACACAGGTATTCGGACCTGATATGATTGCCCGGGGCAAACCCGGTCTCATCATCAACACAGGCTCAAAGCAGGGTATCACCACCCCGCCCGGCGATCCCGCCTATAATGTCTCCAAATCAGGCGTGAAAACTTTTACCGAAGCCCTGCAACATGAACTGCGCAACATCGAAGGCTGTCAGGTGACTGCGCATCTGTTCATTCCGGGTTTTGTCTTTACTGCACTGACATCAAGCGGCAGGACGGAAAAGCCCGCAGGTGCATGGACATCCGAGCAAACGGTCGACTTCCTGCTTGAGAGTGTAACGGCAGGAGATTTCTACATCCTGTGCCCTGATAATGATGTGGTTCGCCGTACCGACGAGCGGCGCATCCTTTGGGCAGCGGGCGATATAATAGAAAATCGCCCGCCTTTGTCGCGCTGGCATCCGGCGTATAAGGACGAATTTGCCGATTTCCTCAAGCGCGCGGAATAGCTGATCAGGCGTCGAACTGTTCGGAAACGAACTGCCAGTTAACAAGCTTGTCGAGAACCGCTGCAACATGGTCGGCGCGGCGGTTTTCATAATCAAGATAATAGGCGTGCTCCCAGACATCGATGCCAAGCACGGCCTTCTTGCCTTCCGCAAGAGGATCACCAGCATCTTTCATGCCCACGACGGCAAGCTTATCACCGTCCTTGACCAGCCAGACCCAGCCGGTTCCAAATACATTGTCCGACTCGGCAACAATCTTCTTTTTCAAACCATCAATTCCGCCAAAGCCGCTTTCCGCTGCTGTCGCAAAAGCGCCCTTTGCAGCTGTTGGCCCGCCCTTGAACTGTTGCCAGTAGAGATTATGGTTCCAAGCCTGCGCCGCATTGTTGAAAATAGGCGCATTGCCTTCCTTCTTCGCCCGTACAACCACCTCTTCCAATGAAAGATCGGCATAGGGCGTCTTTTCCACCAGCGTGTTGAGCTTCTTGAAATAGCCCGCATGGTGCTTGCCGTAATGCAGGCCGACAGTGCGCGCGGATATCACAGGCGCCAGACCATCTTCCGCATAGGGCAATTCCGGTTGCTTGAAGGGAACCGCCGCATGCGCCTGAATGGTTGGAGCAAAGAGCGTTGTCGCCGCCGCCGCGCCCGAGAGCACCAGCATATCGCGTCTGTTGAGATCCATCTTCTTCTCCTGATTGTTGAGGGCAAGGTGAGCGAAATTTGTCTTGGAGCGCGCCTTTCTCGATCTGAAAGAACGGTACAATTCAGAAGGAGTTCCGGATCGTGGCAATTTTCTGCTCCTTCTTATCACGCTTTGGTGCAGTTGCGTCGCTTCGAATCCATTGGATCGGATAAGCGTTTGAATTCTGCCTATTGCTACCTTAAGACTTGAGTCAGGGAGTCTCCGTTCCAAACCCGATAAACGTCGTGCTGAAAATCTCAGCGGCACAGACGGTCAGTCATAGTCAAAGGTAGGAATTTCATGACCGATATTGCTGAAACCGCGCCACTCGCCGTCGCCCCCGATGTCAAAACCCGACTGAAATCCATCATTGGTGGATCGGCAGGTAATCTCGTCGAATGGTACGACTGGTATGTCTATGCCGCGTTCACCCTCTATTTTGCGCCGGTGTTCTTCCCATCAGGCAACCAGACGGCAGAGCTTTTGAGCGCCGCTGCTGTCTTTGCTGTCGGCTTCCTGATGCGGCCCATCGGGGCCTGGGTCATGGGCATCTATGCTGACCGCAAGGGCCGTAAAGCCGGTCTGACACTATCGGTGACATTGATGTGCCTTGGCTCGCTTCTCATCGCTATCACGCCGGGTTATGCGTCGATCGGTCTGTTGGCACCGGCACTTCTGGTTCTGGCGCGCCTGTTGCAGGGCCTCAGCGTCGGCGGTGAATATGGCGCCAGCGCCACCTATCTCAGCGAGATGGCCGGCAAGAATCGCCGCGGCTTCTATTCAAGCTTCCAGTATGTAACGCTAATTTCCGGACAGCTGGTTGCCCTCGTCGTTCTACTCATCCTGCAGCGCATTCTCACACCGGAACAGCTTGGTGCATGGGGTTGGCGCATTCCTTTCGCCATTGGCGGCGTTCTGGCAATTGCGGTGTTCTATATCCGTCGCGGTCTTGCCGAAACCCAGTCCTTTCATAACGCCAAGAACGACACCGGGCCGAAATCCAGTGGCTTTGCCCTGTTCCGGCATTATCCGAGAGAAGCATTTACTGTTCTGGCGTTGACATCGGGCGGCACGCTCGCCTTCTACGCCTACACCACCTATTTGCAAAAGTTCCTCGTCAACACCTCAGGTTTCAGCAAGGAATCCTCCACTGAGATCACCGCACTGGCCCTTTTGATTTTCATGCTATGCCAGCCCATCGCCGGTGCTCTGTCTGACAAGATCGGCCGCAAGCCATTGATGGTCGGTTTCGGTATTCTCGGTGTTCTCTTCACCTATCTGATCTTTTCGACTTTGGCAGTGACAACCAATCCCTATACTGCCTTTGCCCTTTCACTGGCAGGTCTGTTGATCGTCACCGGCTATACTTCGATCAATGCGGTGGTGAAGGCCGAGCTTTTCCCGGCACATATCCGGGCGCTCGGCGTCGCGCTGCCCTATGCCTTAGCCAATACGATCTTTGGCGGCACCGCTGAATGGGTGGCACTGAAGTTCAAGGAAATGGGCCATGAGACTTGGTTCTTCTGGTATGTGACCATCATGATCGGCTTGTCCCTGATCGTCTACGTCAAGATGCGCGACAGCCGGGATCACAGCCTCATCCACGAGGATTGATCAAATAAACATGCGGGGAAGTGATCCGACTTCCCCGTTTTCTTATCCCTCAGCTGACATTCTGGAACCGTCATGACCTTATCCGCGAAAATCAATCCCGTTGATCCCGTCAAGCTCGACCGTCTGGCAGAAGTCGCCGTCAAGATCGGGCTGCAGCTGCAGGCCGGGCAGGATCTTTTGATCACGGCACCGCTGGCTGCCTTGCCACTGGTGCGTCGTATTACCGAGCATGCCTATAAGGCGGGCGCCGGTCTGGTAACGCCGTTTTATGCGGACGAAGAAGCAACCTTGATGCGCTATCGTCATGCGCCGGTGGAGAGCTTCGACCATGCTGCCACATGGCTCTATGAGGGAATGGCCAAGGCCTTTTCATCGAACACAGCACGCCTTGCCATCGCCGGTGACAATCCGATGCTGCTCTCACAGGAAGATCCTGAAAAGGTTGCCCGCGCCAACAGGGCCACATCTAAGGCTTACCAGCCAGCATTGGAGAAAATTGCCGGTTTTGACGTCAACTGGAACATCGTTTCGTATCCGAATCCATCCTGGGCGAAGCAGGTTTTCCCCGATCTTGACGAGAACGCAGCCATTGCCAAGCTGGCCGATGCCATCTTTGCCGCTTCGCGTGTTGATATTGATGATCCGGTCAGTGCATGGCGGGAACACAATGCGGTGCTGGCCAAACGGCGGCAATGGCTGAACGGCCTTAACTTTGCTTCACTGCACTTCAAGGGACCGGGAACGGACCTCGTCGTCGGACTTGCTGACGAACATCAATGGCAGGGCGGCGCTTCGACCGCCAAGAACGGCGTCACCTGCAATCCGAACATTCCGACCGAAGAAGTCTTCACCACGCCGCACGCCCTGCGCGTTGACGGCCATGTTTCCAGCACAAAACCGTTGTCACATCAGGGCACGTTGATCGAGAATATTTCGGTTCGCTTTGAAGGCGGCAAAATCATCGAAGCCAAGGCTTCGCGCGGTGAGGAAGTGTTCAATAAGGTGCTGAACACGGATGAAGGAGCGCGGCGTCTGGGTGAAGTGGCACTGGTGCCGCATTCCTCGCCGATCTCCGCATCGGGGCTTTTGTTCTTCAACACCCTGTTTGACGAGAACGCAGCAAGCCATATTGCGCTTGGCCAGTGCTATTCAAAATGCTTCGTCAATGGCGACAAGCTTTCACCCGAAGAAGTCGCGGCACGCGGCGGCAATAAGAGCCTCATTCATATCGACTGGATGATCGGATCGGGCGAGGTTGATGTGGACGGCATCAACAAGGATGGCAGCGCCATACCCGTCATGCGCAAGGGCGAATGGGCCTAAAGAGCTTGAACCGCATGCGTTGATGGTTACAAAATGAGCCGATAAAACCTCCCGGGGATAATAATACCTTGGGAGGAAAATTCATGGCTCAGGACGGATTCGGAAAACGCGCGCGGTTGCTCTTTGCCAGCGCTGTTGGGACCATCATCGAATGGTATGATTTCTTTATTTTCGCCACATGCGCGGTGCTGGTTTTCGATAAGGCGTTCTTTCCGACCGCCGACCCGGCAATAGGTGTTCTGCTGGGGCTAAGCACCTTTGCCATCGGCTTCATCGCCCGCCCGCTCGGCGGTATCATTTTCGGCGTGCTTGGTGATCGCATTGGCCGCAAGAATGCACTGGTGGTCAGCCTTGCCATGATGGGCGGTTCGACCTTTGCCATGGGCCTGTTGCCGACCTACGCATCGGTTGGTGTTCTTGCACCGGTTCTACTGGTTCTGCTGCGGATTTTTCAGGGCATCGCTGTTGGCGGCGAGGCTACTGGAGCGCTGCTCATCGTTGCCGAATCCATGCCGGGCAAACAGCGTGGCTTCTGGACCAGCTTTCCGATGGTTGGCGGACCAGCCGCAAACGTGCTGGCAGCAGCCACCATCAGTTTTCTCACCCTGCGCTTCGGTGAACAGGCCTTTATCGATTGGGCTTGGCGTCTGCCTTTCCTGTTCTCGATTATTCTGGTTGTTCTGGGCTTCTGGATGCGCCGCAAGGTGGAAGAATCGCCCGCCTTCATCGAGCTTGTTGAAAAGCGCAAATCCGTACCCGGCGCACCACTGTCGGAAGCCTTCAAACATTTCAGCAAGCCCATGGGTCAGGTGTTTCTGGTCAAGACTGCCGAGAACACATTGTTCTATCTGTTTACAACGTTCTTCCTCGTCCTCACCGTCCAGTATCTCGGACTTGCCCGGTCAGTGGGTGTAGGGGCACTGTTCTGGGGATCGATCCTTGAAGTGGTCGTGATCATGGCAGCCGCCTATGCTTCGGATCGCTTCGGCCGCAAACCACTGATGTTGCTGGGGCTTGTCGGTGGCCTCGCTGCAGGTGCCTATCTGTTCAGCCTGCCGCATGGCGCTGATCCGCAACTGGTCCTGCAAGCGACACTGCTCACCCTGACATTCCATGGCATCATCGTTGGCAGCATGGCACCGTTCTTTACCGAACTCTTTCCGACCCATGTGCGCTATTCCGCCATGTCCATCAGCTATCAGGTCGCCTCAGTGGTTGGCGGATCGGTCGCGCCGCTCATTGCAACGCTGTTACTCGGCGCAACAGGCTCGCCCCATTCGGTGATCATCTATGCGGCGGTTATGGTTATTCCCGGCATCATCTGCGTGCTTCTGTCGAAGGAAACCCATGGCAGAGATCTCACGGCCATCATCTGAATATGGGACCGCCATCGGCATTGCCGGTGGCGGTCATCTCATCGATTGGTAATAACCGAGGTCTTGGGCCGCCAGACAAGCAGTTTGTTTTCGACCAGCGTCACCAGCCAGTCCACCAGAATGACAAACCCCATCAGCACGAACATCCCGGCGAAAACACCGGTAACATCAAACACACTCTCAGCCTCGTGAATGAGATAACCAAGACCGGCAGCTGACCCGAGATATTCGCCCACCACCGCACCAACCACGGCAAAGCCCACCGACGTGTGCAACGATGAAAACATCCACGAAAGAGCTGAGGGCATATAGACGTGGCGCAGCAATTGCCGCTCATTCATCCCGAGCATGCGGGCATTGGAAAGAACGGCCGGGCTGACTTCCTTGACGCCCTGATAGACGTTGAAGAAGACAATGAAGAAAACCAGCGTCACGCCGAGCGCCACTTTGGACCAGATACCGAGACCCAGCCACAGCGCAAAAATCGGCGCAAGTACAACACGCGGCAAGGCATTGGCAGCCTTGACATAGGGATCAAACACCGCTGCCAGCAAAGGCTTGCGGGCAAACCAGAATCCGATGATGACCCCGCCCAGCGAGCCGATGATGAAGGCCAGCGCTGCTTCGGTGAGGGTAATGCCAAGGTGATACCAGATCGACCCTTCCATGAACCACTGAACCATGCGTTTGCCCACCGCAAGAGGCTCGGCAAAGAAGAAACTGATGGTTTTCGGATTACCGATCAACGTCGTTGTTGATGCGATATGCCAGAAGACGAGAGTGACCACGGCCACGAGGACCTGAAGGCTTATGAGCGTCAGCCTGTTCATGCCTGCACCTCTTCGCTCTGCCGGTAGCCCTTGAGAACTTCCTCCTTCAGTGCATTCCATATCTCGCGATGCACTTCATGGAATTGCGGTTCCGACTTGATATCAGCCATATTGCGCGGGCGTTCCAGCGGGATCGTATAATTGCCGATAATACGGGAGGACGGACCAGCTGACATGATGATCACACGGTCGGCAAGGCCAATGGCCTCATCAAGATCGTGGGTGACGAACATCACTGCCTTGCGATCCGCCGACCAGAGACTGAGCAGGAGATCGCCCATGATCAGCCGCGTCTGGGCATCCAGCGGCCCAAATGGCTCGTCCATCAGCAATATTTTCGGATGGCGGATAAGCACCTGCGCCAGTCCAACGCGCTTGCGCTGCCCGCCCGACAGCATGTGCGGATAGCGATCAGCAAAAGCTGCAAGCCCAACCTTGCCAAGCCAGATACGTGCCTGTTCCAAAGCTTCGCGGCGCGGTGTACCTGACACCTCCAGCCCGATTGCTACATTGTCGATGGCGGTCTTCCATGGCATCAGCGAATCCTGCTGGAAGAGATAGCCCGCATGTTTGTTCAGGCCTGACAAGGGCTTGGCGAATGTCCTTACCTGTCCCTGCGCAGGCTTGAGAAGACCTGCCGTTGCATTGAGCAATGTCGATTTTCCGCAGCCGGTTGGCCCGACAATCGCCACGAACTCCCGGTCACTCACCACAAGGTTGGTTTCGCCAACCGCCTCATACATGCCGCCATCTGGCAGACTGAACGCGATATGGACACCATTGAGTTCGACAGCGTTGGCGTCTTGTGCTTCGTTCAGCCCTGATGTGGTCTTATGTGCAATGATCATCGGTCCTTATGCCCTATCCCTTGATGAAACGGTCATCATAGGTCGCGGCAAGATCGATGGTTGCATTGGCAAATTCGGGATCGAGGATTTTCAGCGTATTGAGAACGGATTGCATGCCTTCCATGGGAAGAACCCCATCCAGCGAATAGGTGGGCAGCGAATTGGCAATCGCCTTGAGATAGAGCGGCTTATCGCCAAGCTGATATTCGGCAGGAACACTATCGGCAATCTCTTCTGGCGAGGCTGTATGCAACCACTTCAGAGATTTGACAAAGGCTCCAACCAGCGCTTTCGAGGTGTTGGGATTGGCGTCCGCAAAATCCTTTTTCACGTAGAGAACTGCCGCCGGATTGGAGCCGCCAAACAGCGCGCGCGTGCCTTCCTCCGTGCGTGTATCGATAAGCACCTGGATATCACCATCGGCTTCAAGCTTGGCAATGACAGGATCGAGATGCGAGATCACATCCACCTGACCCTGCTTGATTGCAGCAACAGCACTGGCACCGCCGCCAATACCGATCAGCGGTGCATCGCTGGCTTTCAGACCAGCCTTGACCATTGCATACTGGATAGTGAGCGCAGTCGAGGAACCCGGTGCCGTGACACCAAGTTTCAAACCGGCAAAATCCGCTGGAGACTTAACTTTGTCAGCCAGTTCCTTACGCACGGCAATGACGATAGCGGGGAAACGACCGAGTTCACACAGGGCCCGGACATCCTGCCCCTTGGCCTGCATGCGGATGGTGTGCTCATAGGCGCCCGTCACCACATCGACAGAGCCGCCAACCAGTGCCTGCAGGGATTTAGCACCGCCACCAAAATCATTGATTGTCACGTCAAGGCCAGCATCTTTGAAAAAGCCGCGGCGCTCGGCAATGGTCAGCGGCAGATAATAGAGAAGCGGCTTTCCGCCGACGCCCAGCGTCAGACTGGTCTTTTCCAGTGCCCCGCCTGTCTGAGCCATAAGCCTGGTGTTTGACGCAGCCAGCATCGACAGTGCTGCTGCGCCCACAAGAAATTCACGCCGTTCCATTCTCTTCCTCCCGGCATCACTTTCCAGCTCACAAGACGATCGAAACGCCTTGACGATCCGCGTGATGTCCACCTGTTTTCACATGTTTTCAAAACGCTACCACCCGGATTCCAGAAGCGCAAGGCAAGGAAATGGACGAAATACCGCAACAAAAAACGCGCCGGACACAGGGCCCGGCGTGTGATTTTATTCTGCGCGGTCAGATGAAACGATCAGGCGACGAGGCGACCTGCTGTATCGCTCTGGGCATAGGCCTTGCCGAAGCGATTGGCGAGGAAGGCATCAAGCGCAATGTCTTCCTGCTTGAGGAAGCCTTGCTGCGGCAGATCGCCATTGGCCAGCATGTCGAGAACAGCACAGATAGCCGAAGCCGTGGTAATCTGAATGCCGCTATAGAGCATCTCACCAATGTGACCGCTATAAACTTTGTTGGCATAGGTTTCCTGCAACAGACGGCCCTTCTTGCGACCGCTGACAGTTACGAAAATAACCACAACGTCCTGCATCGTCGAAGGCAGCGCATTCTCAAGGATGTCCTTGAAAACGTCACGGCGATCACGCAGGCCAAGATCGTTGAGCAGAGCCTTCATGATGGCCGCATGGCCGGGATAACGGATGGTGCGGTAATTCAGGGTGCGAACCTTGCCGAGGAGCGTTTCGCACAAAGTGCCAAGACCACCCGATGTGTTGAAGGCCTCATAGGTTACGCCATCAAGCGAGAATTCTTCGCGCTCTTCCAGCGGCGGTACTTCGGTCAGTTCGCCATCGACAATGGCTTCGCATGGCTCGCAATATTCGTTGATAACGCCGTCCGTGCTCCATGTAAGGTTATAGTTGAGTGCATTGGACGGATACTGCGGCAGCGCGCCAACACGCATACGCACGCTTTCCAGCGTATCGAAGCGCTTGGCCAGATCATTGGCAACAATCGAGATGAAGCCCGGAGCCAGACCACACTGGGGAATGAAGGCGGTCTTTGCCGTTGTGGCAAGCTGCTTGACGATACGGGTGCTGGCAACGTCTTCGGTCAGATCGAGGTAATGTACGCCTGACGAAGCCGCAGCCTGGGCAATGCGTGTGGTCAGGTGGAAAGGAGCGGCGCTGAGCACGGCGAATTTGCCGGCTAGAACCTTTTCAAGCGCACCTTCTTCACCGATTTCAATACAACGCGTAACGACGAGCGGGGAAACTTCGAGAGCATCAAGCTGTGCCTGGGCCCGGTCGACGACGGTTACGCGGTAATCTCCGGTGTTTGCGAGCAGGTTGGCGATTGTTCCGCCGATTTTGCCTGCACCGACAATGACGATCTCTTTCATGTGATTCCCCTCAGGATTTCAGAACTTTCATCATTATTCCACTCTTGCTCGGCGAAATGAAGCGTGTAAACTGACGATATGCCACCCTATTTTTGGTCAATATGCCGTATGAGTTTGACATTATGCTGACAGATGCCGACCACGCCCTGCTTTCCCTGCTACGCGAAAATGCCCGCGCCTCCACCGCTGACCTTGCCCGTAGGCTCGGTGTATCGCGCACCACCGTGCAAAGCCGGATAGAGCGGCTGGAAAAACGCGGCATGATTCGCGGCTACAGCGTGCTGCTGTCGCCCGAATATGAGCGCGATCTGGTCAAAGCTCATGTGCTGGTGACGGCTTTGCCCAAATTTGCCAAGCGGGTTGAAATAGCCTTGCGCGAGATTGCCTGGGTGCGCACCCTGCATTCGGTCAGTGGGCAGTATGATATGATCGTCATCCTCGAAGCCCCCTCCATCAGTGAACTCGATACCCTACTGGATCAGATCGGCGCTTTGGAAGGTGTGGAACGCACCATTTCTTCCATTATCCTGTCCACACGCATCGACCGCTAAACTATAGAATCCGCCTCTTGTAGAGTCCGCTTGACTCTTTGACCCAATGGATTCCATAATAGAACATATCATGAACATTCAGGGGAAACCGTGGTGACAACCGTCGACCTTACGGCGTTGCGGCGCGATATCGCGTCTTTAAGCGAGCGAGATGCGCTGGAAGCGCATGCGCAGCGCAGCGCCTTTGGTTTTGGCGACAGAAGCATCGACAAACTGCTTGGCAAAGGCCTGCAACGGGGCGCTCTGCACGAGGTCTTTTCAGCTGAAATGAACGATGCAGGAGCAGCAACCGGATTTGTCATCGCTCTCGCCTTGCGTTCTTCCTCAGGTCAAAGCCCAATTATCTGGCTCGAAGAAGATTTTGCAGCTCAGGAACATGGTTTTCCTTATGCGCCGGGGTTGAAAAATCTCGGACTGGACCCGGAACGTCTGGTGATCGTTCGCTGCTCGTCACCACAGGATGTTCTGAAAGCCGCATCGGACAGTCTTGGTATCAGGGGAACGGGTGCTGTCATCATTGCACCATGGAGCAATCCAAAGTGCCTTGACCTAACTGCCACCCGAAAATTGCTGCTCACCGCCCAACAGACCGATGTGCCCGCCTTACTTCTCCGGCTGGGCGCCGTTCCTATCGACAATTCCGCCGTAACCCGCTGGATGATCCGCTCTGCGCCTTCGCAGTCGAGTGGTGCCAATGCACCCGGTCAGCCAGTGTTTGACGCAACCCTTATCCGCAACAGGCAGGGCATGACAGGCCATTGGATACTGCAATGGGAGAGTGATGATCATGTTTTCAGACAGATCGAACCGGTTTCTGGCGCTGTGGTTTCCGCATCTGCCCACCGACCGCCTCAAACGCGAAAATCCGCAACGGGCTAAATCCGATCAGTTTCTGATCGTTGTCGACAAGGTGGCCAATGCCCTGCGCCTGACTGCACTCGATGAGCGCGCCACCAAGGCAGGATTATACAAGACCATGGCTTTGACCGACGCCCGCGCGCAATTTGAACAGCTGGATATTGCCTTTGCTTCGCCGCGCAAGGATGCCGCTTTGCTGGAAAAACTGGCCGACTGGTGCGACCGTTATACGCCGCTGGTGGCGCTTGATGGCTCCGATGGGCTCATGCTTGATATCACAGGCTGCGTGCATCTTTTCGGTGACGAAGAGACTATGCTTGAGGATATCCACCAGCGCCTGAACCAGCATGGCATGATTGTCCGCTCTGCCATTGCAGGCAATGCCCCGGCTGCCCATGCCTTTGCCCGCCATTCGCCGGGTGGTGTGATTGATGATGCATCACTCAACGAGAAATTGCGCCGTTTGCGTCTCATCAGCCTTGATATCGAAGACGTGCATCTGGCCGGATTGAAACGGGCCGGACTGCGCAGTGTTGGGGATATTGAGGTGCTTCCCCGCGCAGCCCTTGCCGCTCGTTTCGGCTCCGAATTGATTGACCGTCTGGATGCACTTTTCGGCTACGCGAACCACCCGATCTCCCCTCGGCGTATTGTACCGGTCTGCATGGTCGAGCGGCGAATGGCCGAGCCGCTGATCGTCATGGACTCTGTTGAACTTGTACTTCACGGGCTGGGCGACGAACTCTTCAGACAGTTGCAACAGCGCGTCGAGGGCACGCGGGAAATCGAAGCCTCCTTTTTCCGCGTCGACGGAAATGTCAGGCGTATCAGCATTCAGGCGGGACAGCCGCTTGTTGATACCAAAACCCTGTTCAGGCTGTTGAAGGAACGGTTATCGACGCTTTCCGAACCCCTTGATGCCGGTTACGGTTTTGATATTATCCGCCTCGCTGCCGTACGGGTCGAGCGAACGCAGGCCCTGCAGAGAAGTCTCGACAATAATATTCAGGAAACCGAAGAAATCGGCAGCCTGATCGACCGGCTTTCCATTCGTCTCGGCACGAGCCGGGTCTTGCGCCCGCATGCCGTCGATACACACATTCCCGAACGTGCCGTTTCGCTGGAACCTGCATCACAGACAACGACAAATCTACCTGTTGAATGGACACCCGATCATCATCCGGGTGAACCACCCGAGCGCCCCGTCCGGCTGTTTCAGCCACCGGAGCGAATCGAAACCATGGCAGGCGTTCCCGATGGCGCTCCGGCACAATTCGTCTGGCGAAAAATCAGGCACAATATTGTTCTGGCTGAAGGGCCGGAACGCATCGCTCCGGAATGGTGGCGTGAACATGCGGGTGCCCTGACACGGGATTATTATCGGCTTGAGGACAATCAGGGCCATCGTTTCTGGGTGTTCCGTGAAGGTCTGTATGAGCGTGGCCAGACCACACCGCGCTGGTACCTGCATGGGCTTTTTGCGTGATGGCGAGCTATACGGAACTTGCAGTCACCAGCAATTTCTCCTTTCTCGAAGGCGCATCACAGCCGGAAGAACTGGTACAGGCGGCGGCATTGCTGGGGCTTGAAGGCATTGGCATTGCAGATCGCAATACGCTTGCCGGGGTGGTACGCGCCTATAAGGCCCATAAGGAATTGACGGAGGAAGAAGGGGTAAAGCTCAGTCTCTATATCGGCTGCCGGCTGATGTTTACCGACGGCACACCCGATCTGATTGTCTACCCGCGCAACCGCGCAGCCTACGGTCAGCTTTGCCGCCTTTTGAGCGAGGGCAAAGAACGCGCCAAAATCAAAGGCCTGTGCCATCTTGTGCTTGAGGACTTCCTCTTTCGCGCCAAAGATTTCCAGACGGTGGTTATGCCTCCGGCAAACCCCGATAAAGGCCTCGGATCTTTACTCAAAAAAATTGCTGTGGTTGCTCCGGGCTGCGTCTGGCTTGGGCTCGCCATGCCCTATCAAGGGGCTGACCGGCGCTATGGTGAGCGGCTGGAGCGAACAGCCCTTGCTGCTGGCGTTCCTCTGCTGGCGGTCAATAATGTGCTCTATCACACGCCCTCCCGTCGTCCCTTGCAGGATGTGCTGACCTGCATTCGCGAGCATGTAACCATTTATACGGCGGGACGCAGACTGGAACAGAATGCGGAAAGACATCTGAAATCACAGGAGGAGATGCAGCATCTTTTCCGGCATTTCCGCTCTGCCCTTGAGGAAGTCCCGCGCTTCGTCAAACCGATCACCTTCTCCATGGGTGAGTTGCAATATCTCTATCCGGATGAACCGGTGCCACCCGGTAAAACGCCACAGCAGCATCTGGTCGACGAGACGTGGAAAGGAGCCGTAAAACGTTATCCTGAAGGCATTCCTGATATGGTCCGCGACCTCCTGAACAAGGAGCTGACGCTGATCGGAACGCTTGGATATGCACCCTATTTCCTGACAGTGCATGATATCGTCACCCATGCGCGGTCATTGAACATCCTGTGTCAGGGACGCGGTTCCTCCGCCAATTCAGCCGTTTGCTATTGCCTGCATATCACCGCCGTTGACCCCACCAACGGCAATGCGCTTTTCGAACGTTTTCTTTCGGCTGAACGTAAAGAGCCCCCCGACATTGATGTCGACTTCGAACACGAGCGGCGCGAAGAAATCATGCAATGGGTTTACGAGCGCTATGGTCGGCATCGCGCGGCTATCGTTGCCACTGTCATCAGCTATCGCCCGCGCAGCGCCATCCGCGATGTCGGCAAAGCTTTGGGACTGACGGAAGACGTAACCGCTGCCCTTGCCAATACGGTGTGGGGCAGTTGGGGTACAACCGTGGAACAGCATGAGGTGCGTCAGGCGGGGCTCGATCCTGATAACATCATGATCCGCCGCGCCGTCAAATTGGCGACGGAGCTTATGGGTTTCCCCCGCCATCTCTCACAGCATGTGGGTGGTTTTGTACTGACACAGCAAAGGCTGGATGAAACGGTTCCCATTGGTCCTGCCGCCATGAAAGATCGCTCTTTCATCGAGTGGGACAAGGACGACATTGACACACTCCGGATCATGAAAGTCGATGTGTTGTCGCTCGGCATGCTCACCTGCATCCGCAAGGCCTTTGATCTCATTCATCTGCATAAAGGCGGCGAACGCTACGAACTTGCGACCGTCCCGCAAGGGGATTTGAAAGTTTACGACATGCTCTGCGAAGCCGATTCCCTTGGCGTATTTCAGGTGGAAAGCCGTGCCCAGATGAATATGTTGCCGCGCCTGCGCCCGAGGGAGTTTTATGATCTGGTCATTGAAGTTGCCATTGTGCGTCCGGGACCTATTCAGGGCGATATGGTTCATCCTTACTTGCGACGCCGCAAAGGTATAGAAAAAGTCCACTACCCGTCCCCATCCCCTGAGCATGGTGACAAGGACGAGCTGAAGAACGTTCTGGTAAAAACCCTTGGCGTTCCGCTGTTTCAGGAACAGGCCATGCGTATTGCCATTGAAGCCGCAGGCTTTACCGCCGATGAGGCCAATAAATTGCGCAGCGCCATGGCCACATTCCGCAATCGCGGCACCATTCATAAAATGCAGGAGCAGATGGTCGAAGGCATGGTGCGCCGGGGCTATGAGCGTACCTTTGCCGAGAATTGCTTCAACCAGATCAAAGGCTTCGGTGAATATGGATTCCCGGAAAGCCACGCGGCAAGTTTTGCCATTCTTGTCTACATTTCCTCGTGGATCAAATGTCATCATCCGGAGGTTTTTGCTGCCGCTCTGCTGAACTCCCAACCCATGGGTTTTTATGCTCCGGCTCAGATTATTCGTGATGCACGGGACCACGGGGTCAAAGTGCTTCCTGTTGATGTCAATTTCAGCCAGTGGGACAATACGCTGGAAAGAGACGCCCATAACCAATTGGCCATGCGCATGGGCTTTCGGCAGGTCGATGGATTCTCGAAAGACTGGGCGAAGGAGATTTGCACAAAACGGTTGCGGCCTTATCTGGACATTGAAGAAGTACGGCGCATGACACAACTGGAGCGCCGCGCCTTTGTCCTGCTTGCCGATGCGGATGCGTTTCGCTCGCTTCGTATCGACCGGCGCGAAGCGCTTTGGGCCGTTCGCAGGTTTCCCGACAACACAACCCTGCCATTATTTCAGATTGCTGAAACCAACGAACTCGCACAAGAACCAGCGACGCTATTGCCGCAAATGCAAATGGCCGAACATGTCATTGCCGATTATGAATCGATCCGGCTCTCGCTCAAGGGCCACCCCATGCAGTTTTTGCGTGAATCTCTTATTGCGGAAGGCATTGTGACCTGCAGACAGGCAACTTCGATGACCAGTAAAAAGCGCGTCAAACTTGCCGGTGTTGTCACTGTCCGGCAAAGGCCCGGTAGTGCCAAGGGTGTTGTCTTTATGACAATCGAGGATGAAACCGGTATTGCCAATATCATCGTCTGGTCAAAGATAATGAGCATCTACCGCAAGGAAGTCATGAGTTCCCGCCTCATCCTTATTGAGGGTGTCGTGCAAAGCAGCGATAACGTCACGCATATCGTTGCTGGCAAGCTGATTGATCGCACGGCTGACCTTTACCGTCTTTCCGAGCAATTACCATCTTTGCCCGTATCTCGGGGCGACGAAGTGGTGCATCCGGTTCCGGATCAATCAAGAGCGCGCCATCCGCGCAATGTGCGCATCCTACCCAAATCCCGGGATTTTCATTAGGCCTGTTTGCGGCCTTTGACCAAGGCGGTACGATCAATGGCGGTGATCATGCAAATCTCCAGATCACCAATACCATCAAGTATTTCTTCACTCGAAATACCGGTTGCCTCCGCATCGGCGGTGCATCTGGCTACAAGCTGTTTTGGCCTTGGATCATGATGCGCCATATCCGCCGGACGCGTTGCATGGACATTGGCTTCAATCCAGTTATTGACGAAATCAATCGCACGTTGGCTCATGCTGTCCTCCTATATACCTCCAGTCAAAACTGCCGGCGGCGGAGAAGGTTGCGAAAAAAGCAGAATATCACACTGCCTCTTTTGCCCAAACAGTGAACTTGGTCAGCACATTGGGGCCAAAAACATTGGTCAGCGGAACATCGGCAGCATCCCGCCCATGCGCTACCTTCACCCGTCCGATACGGGGCCTGTTGTTGCGCGGATCGAATGCATGCCACTGTCCGCCAAGATAAACTTCCATCCAGGCGCAGAAATCCATGGCGGCGTGCGGCGGAGGAACACCGATATCGGTTATATAACCGGTGCAATAGCGGGTCGGAATATTGAGGCTCCGGCAAAATGCCACCGCCAAATGAGTAAAATCCCGGCAAACGCCACGGCCTTCCCAATAACCCGATGCAGCGGTGCGCGTCGGATTGGAAAACTCATAGCCGAATGTAATGTGATTATGGACATAGTCGCAAACGGCCTGAACCCGCGGCCAGCCTTCGTGCGTGGAACCGAAAAGCCGCCATGCGTCCTCACTCAATACATCCGTCTCACAATAGCGGCTACCCAGAAGATAGACCAGAGTTTCAGCGGGCAAGTCTTGTACCCGGTGCTGAACGGCGTCCATAACAACTGGATCAGGCATGCCACTGTCGTAAATCACCGCATTGGTCGAGCAGGTGAATGGACCGGGCGCGGCAAGGATACGATTGCACCAATTGCCGAACTGGTCGTGATAACCATCAACGCTGGAGCCCCGTGTCGCCTCAAATGTCTCAATGCCTTCAATGTCATTCACCCGCGAATGATGCACATTCAAAATGGCAATCAGGGGTGTTTCCTGCGCGAAATCGAAACTCAACTCACACCCGACACTCAGTCTCATCAGCAGGCCCCTCAAGATATTGGATTATTATTTTTTGAATGATGTTCAGGACGACAGACTATCGGGCAAAAAGCAACCGGCTCGATGACGAGCCGGTTAGAACGTTAAACCATATCGGCGATTACGCCCGGTCAACGACCTTTTTGACCGCATCCTTGGCCTTGCCCTTCATCTGCTGGGCATCGCCCTTCAGCTCCTGAGCCTTGCCTTCGGCTTGCAGTTTCGTCGAACCTGTCGCCTTGCCAGCTGCCTGTTTGATGTTACCGGCTGCCTTGTTTGCAAGTCCGGAAATCTTGTCACTTGTGCTACCCATCGGGGAACTCCTTGTGTATTTATTCACGCATTCTAAACGGCCCACATGGCATCAGGTTCCAACGACCAAAGAAATATTCAAGATATTGAAAATAATGTGAAATATGAATTTTTTATATGAGAAAACCCGGCGCCCACGGGGGAACAGGCGCCGGGTTCTGAACGTACCGACCACCATGTGATCAGCTAATCCGAAACGTCACAGAATTGTCTTGGTTCCCATCAAATTATTGCTTTAGGCAATCAAAGCGACAGCTTCTTTGATAGACGAGGAAAAATAGCAATTTTTGGTCGACCCAACGATCTTTTCACCCTCGACATTCCCGGAATCTTCCGCCCAGAACCCGATGATGATTTTAATGCGCGCGTTGCGCCGCCGTATCCGGCGAACGAGATAGCGGGCATGCGCTATGGAAGACGTGTTGAGATAGCTGACATAAACAGCGCTCGCATCGGTAAGATCAAGTTTATCGATATTAACGGTCTCAAGTTCATCGTGGGTAATGTCACGAACATCGAAATCCTGCCGCTCCAGAATGTCGCCAACAATTACTGCCGCTGCATCGTCAAGATTGCCACGCCCGCCCGCCGAGATGATCGTCTTCGGTTTTTTGGTTGTATCGTTCTTTGCTTTTGCAGGGTCGGCACTCCTGGCACCTTCCTCTGCTTCCGCTTCCATATCCTCATGATCGGATAGGTTTTCAACGAGGCGTATCATGCTCTGTACAACCCTGCCGCGACGGGACGCATCCAGCACACCCCGCCCCCGGTCGTGCTCGGCGAGAAACAGTGCGGGGACGGCAACCGATATATAATAATCGCTGATTGTTGACGACTGGAGATAGTCTTCTGCCTTCTCCGTGGCTTCATCAGGATCACCTGATAATAACCGCTGATAAAGCTGTTGTGGCGGTAGCAGTACAGGCTCATTGCCCAGCAGCACATCAAGAAACTCGAAGCGCGGCACATGGCGGCCAAGCACGACGAGGCAGACGGTCAGGGGGGTGGAAAGAAGAAGTCCGATAGGACCCCATATCCAGGTCCAGACAATGGCCGCGAGCAGAATGGCAACCGGCGAGAGCCCGGTCCTTGAACCATAAAGCACAGGCTCCATAATGTTGTTGCTGATAAGTTCCAGAACGATGAACAGAGCAGCGGTCCACAGCAAAAGCATCCAGCCGGGGTCGACCGCCAGTGCAAGAATAAGCGGGAAAGACGCGGCGATGAATGGGCCAATATAGGGCACAAAGCGCAGCGCAATCGCCAGAAGCCCCCAAAGCATGGGATTGGGAATACCGATAAGCCAAAGACCAATCCCGATCGGAACACCAAAGCAGATATTGATCACCAACTGCATCAGGAGATATTGGCCGACACGCTTGCCCGCATCATGCAAGGCTGTAGTGGTGCGATGAATATCGCTGGCTCCTACGAGCTTTATAAAGCGATCACGCAAATCCTCGCGTCGCAGCAACATGAAGATGACAAACACGACGACAATGCCAACCGTCGCCAATGGCTGAATCAAGGGTCCGGCAACGGTTTGCAGCAATTGCAGGGGATCAGGCGCAGGATAGCGAATTTCCACCGGAACGGGCTTGTCGGGATCGTCCTTGCGCAGAGGGGGCCGGTTTTGCTGGTCCGCCGGTGCCACATTTTGCGGCGGCTGGGCCTTTTGATCCTCATTATTATTGGCAGCAAACCGCTCCACTTCATCGGACCGGCCAATTTCCTCGCCAAGGCGTTTGAACATGCGCACGCCGCGATCAAAAACACCGTTGCCCGACTGAGCATCTTTGATGGTCCGGATCTTCGCCTCGATATTATACTGATAACTTGGCAAATTCTGCGCCAGCACCGTCAACTGGCCAACCACAATCGTGGCAAACAGGAATATTGCGATAAAGGCAGTCAGCACAACGCTGATAACCGACAGAACTTTCGGAATTCCGAAGCGATGGAGATAAGTGACCAAAGGCGACAGGGCAAAGGTCAAGAGCAGTGCCAAGGCGAGCGGCACCAAAATATCCCGGGCAAAATAGAGCGCACCAATCACGGCAATGGCAACAATAACGGGCGGAAATTGCATTCGCCCGTCAATCTCAGCCTGGGTGGGCGCATAAACTGATTTTTGCGTGACGCGCTCTACCGCGCGAGGCGAAGTCTTCCGCGTAGTTTCAGAAGGCATAATTGCCCCACTCCCCCGAAATCATACAATCCCTCTCCGTTTGAAACACGCCACTGAAACGAAGCCGGCTGAATTTGGTTGCATCAGCCATGCTGACATCACTGCAAAGCGGACAAAATCATCGTCTCGCGATCAGACGGTCCGAAATGGAGGCTGCAATGCCCCGGAACAAAAAACGATATCGGAAGTTTTCAGAATAACGGACCGCTCAAAAGGAGAGAGGCAGACATGCCAGTGACCACCATTCTGATTGTCATTCTGATACTGGTCCTCATCGGCGTATTTCCTAGCTGGCCCTACTCGCGGGCATGGGGTTACGGCCCGTCCGGCCTGTTTGGAATTGTGCTGGTTATCCTGCTTATCTTGCTTCTTTTGGGCCGCATCTAATTGAAATGCTTGAATTCTGACCTGACCCACAGATCAGACATCACAATAAGGAGTTATTGAATATGCTGCGTGGAGTTTTGCTTTGGCTCATCGGCTTGCCATTACCGATCATTCTCATTCTCTGGTTCCTTGGCTACCTTTCATAGGAGCACTTCAACCCATGTCCTTTGCGCCGGCCACTGGGCCGGCGTTTCTTTCTCATCACCACATTGCACAGGAATCATATTCCCATGATGAAACGTCTCTTGATCACCACCGCTTTGATAACAGTTGTGACCACTTCCGGCTTCGCCCAGAGCCAGAATTCCAACTCAACGGAAATGCACGGAATTTTTAACGAAGCGGCCAAGCCAGTGCCAACAGCCGGACGCTATCTGAAAGCCGAGCGAGGACAAATTCTGACATCAGGACTAATCGGGCAGAAAGTCTATACCGGCCCTCAGGATGATGCTGTCTCAATCGGCGGCGTAAAAGATGTGGTGCTCGATGCCAATGGTATGGCGCAGGCTGCCATCGTCGGTGTGGGCGGTTTCCTCGGCATCGGCGAGAAAGATGTGGCGGTTGTGTTGAATGACCTGAACTGGGCAAACCGCGCGGACGGCAGCCGTTGGCTCGTTATCACCACCAGCAAGGAAGAGCTTGAAAAAGCACCCGCCTTTGACCAGGCTGCTTTGGCTGGCGAAGGCGTTTCTGCAGAATTTGCAAAACCCGCACTTCAGCCCGCAAAGCCCGTGCCGGAAGCAACAACAAGCGTGCGAGACGGTTTGAAAGCCGTACCGGCAACTGCTGTCAGCGCCGAAAAGCTGATTGGCACGACGGTTTACGGTTCTGACGAAGAGACATTGGGCACTGTGGGAGATGCCCTGATGACGCCTGATGGTCAGGTGGAAGCATTTGTCGTGGATGTTGGTGGCTTTCTCGGTTTGGGAAAGAAACCAATCGCTATTTCAATTGAGAATCTTGACCTGCTCGCTGGCAAGGATGGCAAGATCGCTGTTTATACGCCGTTCACCAAACAGCAGCTTGAAGCGCATCCTGCCTATACCGAGGATGCTTACAAGGCAGACAGCGAGAAAATTCTTCTGCGCGGCAGCGCCGAATAGCACCTGTTTACCATGACGAAAAATGGGCTGCGGCACCGGCGCTGGTCTTCGCGCCGGTTTGGAACCAATATCTGTGCGGGGCGTTTCCACCCATGAAACCTATATTTCTCAAGGAGTTCCTTTAATGGCGTCAGTATCTTCAAAAGTTCGCAAAGCCGTGGATGATGCAACCGAAACCAATCCTGATCTTCAGGCACAGGTGGCCGCGTTGAAAGAGGATATTGCGAGCATTGCTGCGACACTCGCCAAAATTGGCAAGAATTCAGCGAGAGAGGCGACAAGCAATGCATCCTCAAGCTTTGAAAACGCCCGTGCGCGCGGTGAAGACGCTTTGGACGAAATCCGTTCGCAGGCAAAGGCACTCGAAGATCAGTTGACGGAGACTGTACGGGAAAATCCGTTGACGACGGTTGCAGTCGCTGCGGGTGTCGGATTTCTTCTGGCTCTGATAGCCCGTCGCTGACATGCTGAAATTGCTGGCCCCACTTCTGTCCAGTGCTGTTTCTGGAGAGCTTGGTTCTGCGGTGAACCGGGCAAAACGCCGCGCCATTTTTCTGGCGCTGATTGGCATTCTGTCGGTAGTTGGCGCGATCTTCCTGCTGGTGGCAGGCTACATCGCGCTGGCAGAACGTTTCGGCGAACTGCATGCCGCCCTGATTCTGGCCGGAGGCGCGTTTGTTCTTGCACTGCTGGCCTATATCGTTATGAAAATTTCCGAAATGATTGCCCGCAAGCGCCAACGCGAACGGTCAAAGGTTGATAAGTCAACCCTTCTGACCATCGCTGCGCTGGCAGCAGCACCGACCGTATTGAAATCCCGCGGACTGCTGATGCTCGCCGTTCCCGTCATTGCTTTTGCCGGCCTGTCTCTCCTTACGAAGAAAAAGCCTTCAACCAACGACGATGTTTGAGCTTTCTTTTATCGGCATGGAAATCAGAACTTCCATGCCGGTTTCAGGATAACTCAGCCGGACACTGCTCGACAAAACCTTATCCAGACTGCGCTCAATCAATCGCTCACCCAGACCGCGGGCTGCCGGAGGCGTGACACGCGGACCGTCTGTTTCCACCCAATGGATAACGACACGCGATTCATCGAGACCGGGTTCCGTCTGCCACGAAACACGCACCCGGCCATGTGCTGACGACAGCGCACCATGTTTGGCTGCATTGGTAGCGAGTTCATGCAACGCAATGCCAAGACCCAGCGCATGATCCGGTGGCAGAACCATATCCTCGCCCTCGAGAACGACCTGTGATGGGTCATAGATCGCATAGGGCTCGACCTGTTTTGTAATGAGATCAATGAGACTGATACCGCTCCATTCCCGATCGGATAAAAGCGTATGCGCCTCGGAAATCGCTCTCAGGCGGCCGGAAAAGGCCTCCATGAATTCTGCCGGATCGGATGTCCGGTTCAGCGTCTGCCGCGCCAGAGACTGCAGCATGGCCAGCGTGTTTTTGACCCGGTGATTCAATTCGCGCAGCAACAGCCGCGTTTTCTCCGCAGCATTGCGCGTGCTGGTGATATCGATATTCACACCAACAGCAACCAGCGGCTTGCCCGCCGCATCACGCTCGAAAATACGACCCCGCCCCATTAGCCATTGACCTGACGATGCCGCGCGAAATTCACCGACATAATCCTGATTATGGGCGAGCGCCCGCGTGAATGCGGATTTCATCAGCGGAAAATCATCCGGATGCATTGCCCGAAACACATCTTCCCCATTGATCGGCTTGTCATCGTTGAGCCCAAGCATGGAATAGGCCATCTTGTTGCCTGTAAATTTCCCTGTTTTCAGGTCCCACACCCAGCTGCCAACATTGCCGACCTCCAGCGCCATATCGTTGCGCAACTCGTCTCGGTGCAATGTTGCAATGGAATCGGTGCGGCTTTGCGCATCACGCTTCAGGCCAAGAAACGAACCTGCAAGCCGGGCTACCCGGTTGAGCTGGGATTGAAGCTGTGGCGCGATGGCATGAACGGGTTCAACGGATGCAATCATCAATGCGCCAACAGGCTCTTCTTCAACGCGCACAGGAACAGCCGCGACGAACCGCACTCCCTGGGCCGTGGACACGGCGTGATTATCGGCAAAGCGCTTGTCTGCGCGCGCATCGGGAACGACCAGACAATCACTCCCTGTTAAAGCCAGTGCGCTCGCCCCGAAAGCCCACAGGTCAGGCGAGCGGTCGGAAATTGTTCCTGCTTGCGCCAATATGTGGTTTTGATTTTCGCCCACCAGTACAATTTGAGCCACGTCGCTGCCCAACAATGACAACGCCAGAGACACCAGATCATAAAGCTCATTGTCTTGCTGAAATTCCAGCTGACTTACGGCCGAAAGCATGTCCAACCGCGCTGGGGCTGACAGAGATTCTGACATGTTTTCGGAAATATGGCCTGACTTCATATTCACATGACGCCCCTTGTCGAGCCGTCCTTACTCTCAACATTAAAACAGCTTCGGATATCAACGCGACGAATTACCCTTTGTTCCCCAATCGGAACATTTATTCGCCAGCGCCGTTTCTCTCTGATCAACAATGCAAGGGAGAAATTTATGCTCGAAGTCAAAGACATTCTATCCGACAATAGTCTGACCAAACCCGCGAAAATTGAAAAACTGCAGGAACTTTTAAGTGAAGCAAGAGGATTGCAACGCGCGGCAACCGAAGGCGGAATGGATACTGACGATGGTTTTACTCGAAACCTGCGCGATATCGAGCTTGCCCTTGAAAAGCTAAAAGCTGATATGCCGGAGACCGGCGCGGCAACGCTCTGACGCGCCTTCATTCGTTTTCTGCCTTCTTTTCTTCTGGAGTCCTAGCGCTCTGGAGCGAAGGAAAAGTGACCGTCACCAATGTGCCGCCGCTCGGATTTGCAGTGTAATTCACTTCACCTCCAAACTGTTGACACAGCTGCGCAACAATCACCGATCCAATACCGGATGCACGTTTTTGGAGCTTCTTCTGGATACCAACGCCGTCATCTGCGATATCAAGCGCGACTACACCGTTCACATCATGCGCCAGACTGATTGCAATCGATCCGGTGCGATTATGCGGGAATGCGTGCTTGATTGCGTTCATGGTCAACTCGCCAATGATGATACCTAGTGTTGTGGCGTCGCGCGAACTCAGGTCAATCGGTTCAATATGGGCGCTGATCTGGATATCCCGGTCATGAACATGGGAATCCTTGAGATCAGCGATAACCTCCGGCAGATATTCATCGGCTCGGACAGTTTCATGATCTTTGCCCAGCCGGAGGCGACGATGCGCCGAAGAAATCGTCTGGATACGATCACGCGCGGCACCGAGAGCCGCCCGGATTTCCTCCGACGACACATCACGCATCTGGATACCGAGAAGCGATGAAACTGTCGCCAATGAATTACCGATGCGATGATCGGAATCCTGAAGAAGCGTTTCGACACGCGCCCTCTCGCGTGTGGCCACCAGCATGGCTTTTTCCAGCTCGGCGGTACGCAGTTGCACCATTTCTTCCAGCTGTGATTTTTCAGAAAGGAGTGTTGATTGGCCCTCGGTCAGCTTGCGGACATAGCGCTTGGTACGGCTGGCGAGGATATAGGCCAGAATGAGAGCGCCACCCAGAGCCGCAATTGACGCGATCGTAAGCCAGAAACGCATGTCATCCATGGCAATATTGCGCGCGATGAGCCGCCGGTCCTCTTCAGCCAGAAAACCGTTGATCGTTTTCTTGATTTCATCCATTTGCCCGATGCCGAAATCCGGTCCAAGTGAAGCAAGAGCATCGCTGTTGTTTCCGGCCAGCGACAGCGCAATGGCTGAATCAACTTTTTGCTGTTTCTGTTTCGCCAACCCCTGAATTTGGCTAACGATGACCTGCTGGCGAGAATTACCCCTTGTCATCTCGTTTAACGTATTGAGCGATTCATCCAGATGCGACGATGAAGTGCGATACAGATCGAGAAAGGCCGGGTTCTGGGTTAGAAGAAAACCACGCTGGTTGCTATGGGCCGCATTCAGAAGCGCCAGAGTACTATCCGCCTGCTCGCGCACCCGGTATGTGGCGATGACGTCATCCATCTGGTTATTGAAACCCCGGGTCAGAATAATCGTTGATACAGCTGCCGTGACAATCAGGACGAGCGAGATCAAAATTGCCAGCCCGCGCCCCGGCCTCTCGGAAAAACCCGTCAATAATCTGCGCCATTGCATCACATGCATTGCTCCAACCGGGCCGTTCACATCGGCCTGCACTCCATGGATGACTTAGATAAAGGGTCTCTGAACCTTCGGCAAACCCTGCCACCCCGATATATCCAGAAGCATTGCTTCATCAAGCACTTCACACCCGCGATCAACCCAGCGCAATGCACCGCGAGCGGCGAGTTTCTTCAGTGTTTTATTGGTATGCACAATCGACAGGCCGAGCGTATCGGCGACGTGCTGTTGTCTGAGCGGAACAAAAAGTTTGTTGTTCTTCACCATGCCCACCGATTTGGCCCGCTGGAAAATAAAAGCAAACAGATATGCCGCGCGCTCCAGTGCAGAGCGCCGGCCGACGCTCAGCAGAATTTCATCCAGCATCTGCTCTTCACGTGATGCCAGCCATGTAATGTCGTAGGCAAGGCTGGGGAAATTGCGAAAAAGATTAGGCAATTTATCGCGTTGGAATACACAGAGAATGACTGGCGACATTGCCTCGATGGAGTGCTGCATCTCTTTCATCAGGGACCCTTGCAGTCCAATAAGATCACCGGGCAGCACATAGTTGAGTATCTGCCTGCGGCCATCTTCAAGGGTTTTATAGCGGAACGCCCACCCTGACAGAACCGTGAACAGATGAGCGCTGTTGGCGCCCTCAACCAGAAACGTTGTACCGGCATCGGCTACAAGTTCACCCGACTTGAAGCCAGACAGAAACGTCACCTCTTCCTTGTCATGCGGTTGAAAATGCGGAAAATCCTGCAAGGGACATTTTTCGCAAGGGAATTGCCGCACCGTTGAAGCTGAGCTTGTTTTCATGTTTTTCTCAATTGAGAGTTGCTCGGCACGCTAGCACGATGGCGTTCAAATGCCCGATAATTCTTCGCATTCGACATGTCATAGTTAAATGACAGCCACCAGCGATTGGGCGCATAGGCACTGTTTTTAGGAGCAGTGAATATGGAATTAACCGGCAAGCGACTTCTCGTTCTGGACGATGAATTTCTGATAGGACTGGAGCTGGAACGCATCGCCGAAGAGTGCGGTGCGAAATCTGTTCACGTGGTTTCAACCGTTGCAGAACTGCTTTTCTGGGTCCAGAGCGGGCAGCCATGCGACATCGCCATTCTTGAGGTTCAGGCCCGAGGCGCTTCATCGTTCGAAGCAGCAATGCTTTTGCAACGACAGGGCACCCCTATTGTCTTCGCCACCGCCTATGACCAGCAAAGGAGTGGCATTACAGGCTTTGCCAATGTTCCTGTCGTTCTGAAACCCTATGGCAAGACCCAGATCCTGCAGGCAGTAGCAGCCGCATTTTCCAAGCCATCGCCAATGCCTCAAGAGACAAATGAGGATGATATTTTAGGCAAATTTGTTTGAAGTAACCTGCGTGGAGATAGAGTCGGGTCCGTAATCCACCTCGCCCTGCACATCAAGAAGCTCCTGCAATCGCGTTCTCGCACGGCTCACCCGGCTCTTGATCGTTCCGACAGCGCATTCGCAAATATCGGCCGCTTCCTCATAGGAAAAGCCGGATGCACCAACAAGAATAATTGCCTCGCGCTGATCATCGGGCAGTTTTTCCAGAGCCTTGCGAAAATCCTGCAAATCGAGTGATCCGTATTGCGCCGGATGCACAGAGAGCTGTTCAGTGAAAATACCGTCGGAATCCTGCACTTCACGCCCGCGTTTGCGCATCTGGCTATAAAATTCATTGCGCAGGATTGTGAACAGCCAAGCCTTGATGTTGGTGCCGGCCTCAAAAGAATCCTGTTTGGCCCACGCCTTCATGATCGTGTCCTGGACAAGGTCATCGGCGCGATCGGGGTTGCCGATCAGCGATACGGCGAAAGCACGCAGCTTTGGCAGCGACGCAATCAGATTTCTCTTGAAATCAGGAGATTCATGTACCATTCGACCGCCTGTTATTTTGACGACTGAGCATGGTTGCGTTCAGCTTCGTCGAGCTTTTCCAAAAGGTCCAGAAATCGCACAGGGATTTCCTCCTCCTGAACAGAGGCATAAAGTGCTCGAAGCTTTAAACCGATTTCTGATTCCGCGTTTCTGACGTCGCGGCGGCGGACGCGTCCCTTGTCAGGGCCGTCGGAGAGACTTTTGTTTGCGTTCATTCTACTATCTTTGCTGGTCGTTCGTCGCAAAAGCTTTTGGCAGGCACATTAATCTCGATAATACTTTAGAGGAGGAAAAGTTCCGTCACCGGGGAACTTTTTTTTCTCGAATGTGTTTTGGTTCGTATTCTTCTTCAATATCCCCAAGGGGAACAGGGAAATCATCATAATGTCATTGTCCACTCGGATCGCTCCTCATCTGCCCTACCTTCGTCGTTTTGCTCGTGCCATTACAGGTTCGCAGTCCTCCGGTGATGCCTATGTGGCGGCCACACTTGAAATTCTCATCAGCGATGTCTCCCTTTTCCCTGAAACATCATCTGATCGCGTCAGTCTCTACAAGCTGCTGATCAAGCATTTCAACTCGGTCAATGTGCGGCCCCTCGAACTGCAATCAGAATTCGGCTGGGAAAAGCATGCTGCAGCGAATCTGACAGCCATCGCACCCCGGGCGCGGCAGGCTTTCCTTCTCATCAGCCTTGAAGGGTTCAGTCAGGCCGAAACACTGGATATCCTCGATATTGATGAGCAGGAGCTCTATGGCCTGCTTGATGAAGCCTCTGTCGGCATCTCCAAGCAGATTGCCACCGATATCATGATCATCGAGGATGAGCCGTTAATCGCCATGGATATCGAACACATGGTTGAAAGCCTGGGCCACCGGGTCGTCGGGATTGCACGTACCCGGGATGAGGCGATCAAGCTATATGCACAGACCCATCCCAGCATGATCCTTGCAGACATCCAGTTGGCCGACGGTAGTTCGGGTATCGATGCCGTGAACAATATCCTTAGCCAGGATGCTGTTCCTGTTATCTTCATCACCGCATTTCCGGAACGCCTGCTGACTGGCGAACGGCCGGAGCCAACCTTCCTTGTCACCAAGCCTTTTAATCCTGATATGGTCAAGGCATTGATTACACAGGCATTGTTCTTCAAGGAAAGCAGCAAGGCAAAGGCATAAGACTGCTCAAAGCATTCCATCAAACTATCCGCATCGGAACAAAGTCTCTTCGGAAGCGTTCTGAAAGCAACAAGATAGGGAGATAATAATGCTTTATTATGCAGTGGTTTTTCTGATTATTGCTCTTGTGGCAGGTGTATTGGGCTTTGGTGGTATTGCTGGCGCTTCTGTCGGTATTGCAAAGATTATCTTCTTTGTATTCTTGGCGCTGCTGGTGATTTCCCTGATTGCAGGGCTCCTTCGCAAAGCCTAGTCAAAACGTGAACTTTCTTAAAACCGCCGGTTGTACCGGCGGTTTTTGCATTTCCGGCAGGTATCAATTTAGTCTGACGTTTGTAGCATTGCGGGTCGCCCCACTTGGTTGTAGTGGGAAGATATAAAATGACAATAACGGTCAGGTTGCATCCCTTTAAGTGCAGCATTGAAACTGGACGGCCCAATGATCAACTGGACATATCTCGCCCGGCAAATACCCATTGCCATAGTGTGCTACACAGTAGGTGTGATTGCCTTGAGGCTGGCACTATCGCCGTTTCTCGATATTGATGAAGCGCAGTTTGTAGGTTCGGTTGATTTTTCCTGGATTTACGGCAACTCACACCCACCGCTTTACAACTGGCTTGTCCGGCTGGCGCTTGACCTGACCGGCTGGAACTGGGTTGTCGCAACCGTCACTGTCCGTCTTTGCCTGCTTGGTCTTTACCACTGGCTTTCATTCGATACAGCACGCCGTCTGGGTGGGGATCGCGCAGGAGTATTGGCCCTTGCAGCTTCCGCTTTGCTGCCTCAAATCGTGTGGATGTCGATCCAGACAACCGCACATACGCTTCTGGTGATTGTCGCGTCCATCGGCATCATTCATGCCCTGACGTTGATCCGCTCGGGACGAGGTTACACCGCTTATATCTGGCTTGGCGTTTGGGCTGCGATCGGCGGACTGGCAAAATATAACTTCTTCATATTCCTCTTCAGTTTTTTGATCGCTTGTGCGCTGAACCCCACCATTCGCCGTCAGATCTTCCGCAAGCCGGCATGGATTTCCCTCGCCATTTTTGTGGTCGCCTTGAGTCCCATCGTCATTGCATCTCTTAACGCGCCATTGGCTGCAACGGCGGGACGTATGGCCAAACTCAACCATCCGATTCCGATGCTACAGCCATTCGATCTCCCATGGTTTGGGATAGACGGTGTTCTCAGCCTCGTTATTTCGGCATTTCTCTGGTCTGGCCCGGCTCTCCTGATCTTTTTGATCGGACGGCGCAAGGACGATCCAAAGCCCGCGCCGGACGGCGACGTTGATATGAGAAAAGTGCTCTTTCGCACGGTTGTCATCGGTTTGACGGCTTTTGGTCTGATTGTCCTTTTTGCCGATTATCATTCGGTGGCAGAGCGCTACATGGCACCCATTCTGGCGCCAACCGCTATACTGCTGGCACTTTATTTTCCGCAAAAATACGGTGCGCGAAATCTGCTGGTCATATCCGCAGGATTTTACATTCTCGCACCAATAGCCTTTGCCATTGTCATGCTGTTTGGTGCCGAACGCCTGTCCACACCGTTTGATGCCGTTGCAGGGGCTATTCGCGCGCAGAATTCAGCCCCTGCACGTATTGCGGCAGACAGACAGGACGACGCAGCCAATGTAGCGGTCCAGTTAAAATGGCCGCCAGCGAAGGGCAGTGCAGACGATATCGTTCTCATCTGGCGCGGCGGCGATGCACCGAACAAGGATACGCTTGAGCGATTACCGGTAGATGCTGTTGCGGTCGGCCCGATCACAAGGGTTGTCGGCCCGTTGAGGAACTTCAGCGGTCGAACGAGAACTTTCAGCTTTCAGCGCTATTCATCTCATTCACCACTCCCGGATCAGAATAGCGACGGATAAGCCAGAAGACACCGACCGTATCCAGAAAAGCCACAGCAGCGCGATCAAAGAAGCCATATTTCGACACTCCGGCCAGACGCGGGCGATCTTCCACGTCGACCTCGATCACAGGCAATCCCGCCCGAATTGAGAGTGCCGGGAGGAAGCGATGCATATTGTCGAAATAGGGCAATCCCTTCGCGATATTGGCTGGTAAAACCTTGAAACCACACCCCGCATCCCGGCAATTATCCCGGAGCAGGCGCTTGCGTATGAAATTTGCGGATTTCGATGTCAGCAATTTTACCACGCCGTCATTACGCCGCTTCCTGACACCGGCAAAAAGCACCGGTTGAGATTTTTCAATGCGTGACCAAAGTTGTGCAAGGTCCGACGGGTTGTTCTGTCCATCGCCATCAAGCGTCGCAACCCATTTTCCTTTTGCTGCCTGAAATCCGCTCACCAGCGCTCTGGATTTGCCCGTCCGCTTCGTATGCCGCAAAACCCTGATGTGATGGCCCGCATTCAAAGCTTCCTCGGCTGAACCATCGGCGGACCCATCGTCAACAATCAGTATTTCATAGGCTGCGACACCCGAAAGGGCCTGATTGATTTCAGTGACAAGCGCACCGATATTTCCCGATTCATTGTAGACAGGGATTACGACTGTCAGGTCGGTCATTTCAAAAATCCAGAAACCATGATGAGCCTGCCGCATTCCGATCAGATTCGGGTTATGCCCGGTCCGGTATGAAAATCATTGCATCACCGCAATGCGTCAGGAGATTAAATATCTTTTGTAACCGTTCCCATAGCATTCAAAATGAGAAAGCAAAACAAGTGTTCACAGAATGGAGGAAGCCAGTGCTTGGATGTCGGCTAAACTGGCTGAGTTTCACGCAAGAGTGAAGTTCATGCCGCAATTCCGCCATCCCATTCGAGACTAAAGTGATAGCATTACGCGAATATCCGGCGTGGACGGCTTATGGTTAATAGTTCATTAATCGAAGTCTTCCTATTGTCGGGCTCTAATCATAATTTATTTCGGTCCGCATATGCGTTTTCTGGTTTCAAAAGCAACAATCGGTTCAGGGAAGGCTATGGGCGTGCGTGCCAGCCTCCTTCTTTTGATGTTTGCCTGCTTTTTCCCTGCAAGGGCTCAGGAACAAGTCGATCCAAAACGTGCCGAAACCGTCAAACAGTTGGATGAAGTCACCGGACAGATCAGTCTATCTTCCGAACGTGTCGCCTCGCTCGATAAGGAAATTGCTGATCTGAAAAAAGATCAGACAACCATAACAGCCGCGCTTATCCAGTCGGCCAAGACCGAAAAGAAATTGACTGAAGATATCGCCGGAATTGGCGACAAGCTGACCGATCTGCGGGAGCAGGAAGACGGTATAAAATTATCCCTGAGAGAGCGCCGGGGTGCTCTTGCCGAAGTGCTTGCCGCCCTGCAGCGCATGGGGCTCAATCCCCCGCCCGCTATTCTCGTGCGCCCTGATGATGCACTTGCTTCCGTCCGAAGTGCTGTCCTGCTTGGCGCTGTCGTTCCTGAAATGCGCGAACAGACCGAAGTGCTGATTGCAGACCTTAAGGAATTGACCCGGATCAAGACATCGATTTCAGACGAACAGACCCGGTTGACCGCCGCCATGTCGGGACAGGCAGAAGAAAAGAAACGGCTGGATTTGCTGCTTGCCGAAAAGCAGAAGCTGCAGACAACCTCAGAAGAGACCCGTAAGGCGGAACAACAACGGGCGGAAGAATTGGCCAGGAAGGCGACGTCGCTACGCGATCTCATCGCCTCGATGGAACAGGATATGGAAGAGGCGCGCAAAGCTGCGAGTGCTGCCAACCAGAAGGAAGAGCAGAAACTTGCGGCAAGCAAGGAGCGTGCCGATAATTTTGCTTCCAATCAGGAGCGCCTTTCCGCCAAGGTGAATTTTGCTTCACTCAAGGGCCATCTTTCCATGCCGGGCGCGGGCAAGCTTATCAGGCATTTTGGCGATGATGACGGCTTGGGCGGAATTTTGCAGGGCGACACGCTGGAAACATCCGCCGGAGCAACCATTACGGCGCCTACGGATGCTGTCGTCCTTTATGCCGGCGCATTCCGTTCCTATGGTCAACTCTTGATCCTTGATGCCGGCAATGGCTATCATGTCGTGTTGGCGGGTATGAAGAGAATCAATGTCTCGCAGAATCAATTCGTTTTGGCGGGAGAGCCTGTTGGTGTGATGAACGAGCAACTTGTCGCCAGTACCGGCACCGTTCAGATGGGAAATGGAGCGCCAATGCTTTACATTGAGTTCCGAAAAGATACAAAACCTGTTAATCCCGCTCCCTGGTGGGCGGATAGGCTCGCTGGAAGGACCACAAATGATACGTAGGTTAACGCTTCTCTTGGCCGGAGCCCTCTTGGGTGCCACGGCAATGGTCGTTGTGCAGGGTTCGCTGCCCACAACCGCTGCAGAAGCTGCGGGCAACGACACATACAAGCAACTGTCGATCTTCGGTGACATCTTTGAGCGCGTACGCAATCAGTACGTCACTCCGCCGGATGACAAGAAGCTGATTGAAAGCGCCATCAATGGCATGCTGACATCGCTCGACCCCCATTCGTCTTACATGAACGCTGAACAGGCGCAGGATATGCGCGTTCAGACCAAGGGTGAATTTGGCGGTCTTGGTATTGAAGTCACGATGGAAAATGAACTCGTGAAAGTCATTTCACCCATCGAAGACACACCGGCATCCAAGGCAGGTGTTCTGGCTGGCGATTATATTTCCCAGATTGATGGTACCGATGTTCGTGGACTGAACCTGACCGATGCGGTCGACAAGATGCGCGGCGAGGTCAACACGCCTATTGAACTGACACTTATCCGTCAGGGCGCAGACAAGCCGATCAAACTGACGATTGTTCGTGACGTCGTGAAGGTAAAGGCCGTCAAGTATCGCGTCGAGAACGATGTTGGTTATGTCCGCGTCATCTCCTTCACAGAACAGACCTTTGAAGACCTGCAGAAGGCAATCAAGGATATTCAGAGCAAGGTGCCTGAGGACAAGCTCAAGGGCTTTGTACTGGACCTGCGCCTTAATCCGGGCGGCCTTCTGGATCAGGCGGTCGCCGTATCCGATGCCTTCCTCGACAAGGGTGAAGTCGTATCGACCCGGGGCCGCGATCCGCAGGACATCACCCGTTTCGATGCCCGTCCCGGCGATTTGACCAATGGCAAGCCTTTGATCGTCATGATCAACGGCGGTTCAGCCAGCGCCTCGGAAATTGTTGCTGGCGCGTTGCAGGATCATCGCCGCGCAACGGTGCTTGGCACACGTTCGTTCGGCAAGGGTTCCGTGCAGACGATTATCCCGCTTGGTGAAAATGGCGCGCTGCGCCTGACGACAGCGCTTTATTATACGCCTGCTGGAAAATCTATTCAGGGTAAGGGTATTGTCCCTGATATCGCTGTCGATCAGCCATTGCCCGATGATCTCAAGGGCCGTGCTGAGCCAATGAGCGAGTCCAGCCTGAAGGGCCATATCAAGGGCGTTCAGGAAGATGCAGAAGGTTCAGGTTCTATTGCCTATGTTCCGCAAGATCCAAAGGATGATCTGCAGTTGATCGAAGCCCTGAAGCTTCTGCGCGGCGAACAGGCCAATGCAGCTTTCCCGGCGGACCCGACAAAGGGTGTGCCAAACTAATATGAGAACGGGGCCGGACACTTTGTCTGGCCCCCTTTTTTCAGCAATGATATTTCCTCTCTTTCTCCCTCCGTCATCGGCCAAAGCGCGTGAATTCCGATATCAACAGGCCGCTGGGGCAAAACAGCAAACGGCCTAAAGAAACATCAGGTCGTAAGATCGGCACTCGCTGGCTGATGCCTTCCGCTGCCGTACTGGGCATAGGCGCGATGGCATTGCTGATTTCACTGACAAGCAATCACGGTTTTCGCAATCCACCCCCGGAACCGAAAAAACCTGAGATCGCCGAGGCAACACCGCCACAACCAAAGATCGCGTCCGCAGCCACCAAACCACCGGCAGCCACCACACGATCGGAAAATATACCAACAAGTCCCGGCGGCCCGAAAATAATTGTGGTCGGCGATCCCGCGAGACGGTCGCAGAATCCATTGACCGCGCATATTCCTGATCGCGATCTGCTTGAGGAAACAGCCCAAGGCCTCTTGCCGATTACCGCGCCCGATGGTCGAAGGCCGCTTGATATCTATGCCCGGCCCTGGTCTGGCGCGCGTGGCGCACGCGTGGCAATCGTCATCGGCGGGCTTGGCCTGTCTCAAACAGGCACACAGCGCGCTATCGGCGTGCTGCCCGCAGAAGTGACGCTGGCCTTTGCGCCTGAAGGCAATAGCCTCACCCGCTGGATGCAGACAGCACGCCAGAACGGCCACGAACTGCTGATGCAAGTCCCGCTGGAGCCATTTGACTATCCACGCGTCAATCCCGGTCGCAACACATTGACAGTCGATGCGCCTGCTGCCGAGACGCTGGATAATTTGCATAAGACCATGGGCCGTATTACAAATTACACCGGCATTGTGAATTATATGGGGGCCCGCTTTACCGCTGATACCAAGGCGATGACCTCCGTCATGCAGGACGTGGCGAAGCGCGGTCTGCTTTATCTGGATGATGGCAGTTCAGCCCGCAGCCAGGCCGATACAATAGCAGCACAGCAGGGAACACCTTTTGCGGCAGCCGACGTGCTGATCGACGGTTCGCAGGATCGGGGCAATATTCTCAAGAAACTGGACGAGCTGGAGCGCATTGCCCGCGCCAAGGGTACGGCCATCGGGACAGGCTCAGCCTTCGACGCGACTGTGGACGCGGTCGCTGCCTGGGCCAATGAAGCCAAGACCCGCGGTATCGAGATTGTGCCGGTTTCCGCCCTTGTCCGGGACCCTGAAAAGGGCTAGGCACTATCATCACCATCTCACCCGCAGTGGAGTAATCTCATGAGCAAGAAACATGGGTCTGTCGACCCGGAGACACTCCCCTACCGGCCTTGCGTTGGCATTATGGTCCTCAATGCAGACAGGCTCGTCTGGGCGGGACATCGCATTGTCATACCCAATGACGAGATGGAAGGCGCAACCCAGCTTTGGCAGATGCCACAGGGCGGTATCGACAAGGGCGAGGATGCCGAGATTGCGGCGCGGCGCGAACTCTATGAGGAAACCGGCATGAAAACCGTTTCCCTGCTCGCTGAAGCGGCAGACTGGATCAATTATGACTTGCCTCCCGAACTCGTTGGAATAGCGCTGAAAGGCAAATATCGCGGCCAGACGCAGAAATGGTTTGCCTACCAATTCACTGGCGACGAAAGCGAGATCGCAATCAATCCTCCACCCGGCGGCCACACGGCTGAATTTGATGAATGGGCATGGAAACCGATGGCGCAATTGCCTGATCTCATCGTGCCGTTCAAGCGCCGGGTTTATGAGCAGGTTGTGGCTGTTTTCCAGCATCTGGCTTGAAAGCCAGATTTATCGTCACTCGAAATTACTTATTCTTTCACTGGAACGAGGGACTGCCGTTCCGAATAACTGATGCCTTCCGAATTCCAGAAAATCCGCACCGCTTTGGCGAAGATATTCTCAAATGGAACCGGTCCAAGTCCAAAACGGCTATCGGCTGAATTATCCCTGTTATCACCCATCATGAAGTAATGTCCTGCAGGAATATCATAGACTTTCGTATTGTCGCCTAAACCTCCATCCATCATGTTCAGGATTGCGTAAGATATTCCATTCGGCAAGGTCTCGCGCTCCAGGGGAACCGGCCGCTTAGTTCCGCCTTCGCCGTAAGGATAGGTACCCATTTTTTCGAGTTTAACCGGCTTTCCATTGATGTGGAGAACACCGTCAACCATCTGAACCGTTTCTCCCGGCAAACCGATAACCCGCGCAATATAATCAACATCGTTCGTGCGGAATACCACGATATCACCGCGCTCCGGAGTTTTTGAGAGAACGCTTCTCTCTATCGGTAATAGCTCCAACGGAACGCTGTACCGGCTGTACCCATAGGCTGATTTTGAAGCTAGGAAATGATCGCCGACAACCAATGTAGGCGCCATATTGCTACTGGGAATATCAAACGGCTGCAAAATGAAACTGCGAACCACAAACGCCACAAGCAGCGAACAAACAATATACACCGGCATCAGGCTATAGCCTCTTGAATACCATTTTGGGATGGATTTGATTGCAAGAATACAAATACCGACTGCCAGCGCCACTTTTACTATAATATTCAGAAAGATCGGGCTTGGCAGCCCTTTAAGAGAAAACGGCGGGATACCCACATAGCAAACGGCAATTACAGCGCCATATAGTATGATCGCAGCGAGAACAGCTAACCGGCCTCGACCAATCCACAACAAACCAGCGACCGGATCTCCCAAGATTGATATGAGGAAAGTGGAAACTGGACCGCGCGGCGTCGATAATGACATAGAAGACCCTCACAACAAAAAAGCGGACCCAAGGCCCGCTTTCAATCATTGTCGATTGCATATGATCAATCAAGCAGTCTTGATGGCTTCCTGCAAGGTCGTCAACTGACCAAGAAGATCCTCTGCTTTTGCGCGCTGTTCACGCGTTGTCGCATCTTCGAAATCTTCGCGGGCATCTTTGATACGGTTCTGAAGTTCATCAGCCTTTATATCAGTGACGTGTACCGCCGACTCAGCAAGAAGCGTGCAGCCATCGGGCGTCACATCAACAAAACCACCGAACACGACATAGCTGTCGGGCTTGCCGTCAGCCAGCTTCACCGTAACAACGCCCGGCTTCACAGTCGCCATCAGCGGCGCATGGTGAGCCATCACTGTCATATAGCCTTCCGTACCCGGAACCACAACTTCGGTGACTTGTTCCGAGAGGAGCAGACGTTCGGGTGACACAAGTTCAAAATGGAAGGCTTCTGCCATGATATTCACTCAATTCCTGCGGTCATTGACCTGATAGAAGGGATGGCCTTGACAAGAAAGGGCGGGCCGAAGCCCGCCATTATATTCCAGATCAGGCTGCTTCTGCTGCCAGACGCTGTGCCTTTTCAATCGCCTCGTCAATGGAGCCGACCATGTAGAATGCTGCTTCCGGCAGGTGATCATAGTCACCATTGCAAAGGCCTTTGAAACCCTTGATGGTGTCAGCCAGATCAACCAGCTTGCCCGGCGAACCGGTGAAGATTTCAGCAACGAAGAACGGCTGCGACAGGAAGCGTTCGATCTTGCGGGCGCGGGCGACCGTGATCTTGTCTTCTTCCGACAGTTCGTCCATGCCGAGAATGGCGATGATATCCTGCAAGGACTTGTAACGCTGCAGGATCGACTGCACCTGACGGGCAATCGCGTAATGTTCTTCACCAACGATCAGCGGATCGAGCATGCGTGATGTCGAGTCGAGCGGGTCCACAGCCGGATAAATACCCTTTTCAGAGATCGCACGGTTGAGGTTCGTCGTCGCATCAAGATGCGCGAAGGATGTCGCAGGCGCCGGATCGGTCAAATCGTCGGCGGGCACGTAAATGGCCTGCACGGATGTGATCGAACCCTTATGCGTCGTGGTGATGCGTTCCTGCATCTGGCCCATGTCGGTTGCCAGCGTTGGCTGATAACCCACAGCGGATGGAATACGTCCAAGCAGAGCGGACAATTCGGAACCAGCCTGCGTGAAGCGGAAAATATTGTCCACGAAGAACAGAACGTCCTGACCTTCATCACGGAAATGCTCGGCAACCGTCAGACCCGACAGAGCAACACGGGCACGCGCCCCTGGTGGCTCGTTCATCTGACCGTAAACCAGTGCAGCCTTGGAGCCTTCGCCGCCGCCTTCCTTGTTCACGCCGGATTCGATCATTTCGTGGTAAAGATCGTTGCCCTCACGGGTACGTTCACCCACACCGGCAAATACCGAGTAACCACCATGCGCCTTGGCGACGTTGTTGATCAATTCCATGATCAGAACCGTCTTGCCAACGCCAGCACCGCCGAAGAGGCCGATCTTACCACCACGAGCATAAGGTGCGAGCAGATCGATAACCTTGATGCCCGTTACCAGGATCTGGGCTTCTGTCGACTGCTCGACATACTCAGGAGCTGGCTGGTGAATAGCGCGGGTCAGCTTGGCCTTGATCGGACCAGCTTCATCAACCGGCTCGCCGATGACGTTCATGATACGGCCGAGTGTTTCCGGGCCAACCGGAACCATGATCGCCGAACCTGTGTCATATACTGGCGCGCCGCGAACCAGACCTTCGGTCGAGTCCATGGCGATGGTGCGAACAGTGTTTTCGCCCAGATGCTGTGCAACTTCCAGAACAAGCCGGTTGCCGAGGTTGTCGGTTTCAAGCGCGTTCAGAATTTTGGGCAGGTTGCCGCCTTCAAAATGCACGTCGACAACGGCGCCGATGACCTGGCTGATATGCCCGGCGACACCAGTCGTCTTCACTGCAGTCTTTGGTGTTCCCGATGCCTTGGCGGTCTTTGCTGCTGCAGGAGCGGCAACCTTTGCTTCAGCCTTCGGAGCAGCAGCTTTTGCAGTTGCTGCTTTAGGTGCAGCTACTTTTGCAGCCGCTACCTTGGGTGCAGCTGCTTTGGCGGCTGCGGGTGTTTTCGGGGTCGCTGCTTTTGCCATCGATCCTTACCTTCGCGATTAGAGCGCTTCCGCGCCCGAAATGATTTCAATCAGTTCTTTGGTGATCTGAGCCTGACGCTGACGGTTGTACGACATTGTCAACTTGTTGATCATGTCACCGGCATTGCGGGTTGCGTTGTCCATGGCGGACATGCGCGCACCCTGTTCCGATGCCGCGTTTTCAAGGAGAGCGCGGAAAACCTGGACGGAAATATTACGCGGGATCAGATCGCCGAGAATGGCGGCCGGATCTGGCTCATATTCATAAACCGCATCGCCTGCTGTTTCCGGTTCGGCATCGCCAATGGCGCTGGCCGGGATCAGCTGCTGTGCAGTTGGAATCTGCGAAATCACCGACTTGAATTCCGAATAGAACAAAGTGGCGACGTCGAATGCACCTTCATTGTAAAGGGCGATGATCTTGTGGCCGATCTGATCGGCGTTGACAAAACCAACCTGCTTTACTTCACGCAGATCAACATGCTCGATTATCTGCTTGCCAAGATCGCGGCGCAGGATATCTGCACCCTTCTTGCCAACAGTGATGATCTTGACCGTCTTGCCATCGGCGAGAAGGCGGCGCGCATGTTCACGGGCCAGACGAACGATCTGCGAGTTGAAACCGCCGCAAAGACCGCGCTCCGACGTGCAGACGATGAGCAAATGCACGTCATCCTTACCGGTTCCGCTCATCAGAATAGGCGCATCGTCACCATCAACATTGGCGGCGATGTTAGCCAGAACTGCGGCCATGCGCTGTGAATAGGGACGCGCGGCTTCCGCAGCTTCCTGCGCACGACGCAGCTTCGCCGCGGCGACCATTTGCATCGCCTTGGTGATTTTCTGCGTCGCCTTGACCGAGGCGATCCGGTTTCTCAGATCCTTTAACGAAGGCATCCGTTCATCCCGTCAGTGGTTTAAGCGAAAGACTTGGCAAAGGCATCAACGGCAGCTTTAAGCTTGCCCTTGATATCGTCGCTCAGCTGCTTTTCCTTGGCAATCGCATCCAGAACATCCTTGCTCTCGGTACGCAGCCATGTGAGTAGGCCCTGCTCAAACTTGCTGACCTGATTAACAGCCAGCTTGTCGAGATAACCATTCACACCAGCGAAAATGACCGCAACCTGTTCTTCGGTTTTCAGCGGCGAGAACTGCGGCTGCTTCAGAAGTTCAGTGAGGCGCGCACCGCGATTAAGCAGACGCTGGGTGGAAGCATCAAGATCGGAACCGAACTGCGCAAAGGCCGCCATTTCGCGGTACTGCGACAGCTCACCCTTGATCGAACCGGCAACCTGCTTCATCGCCTTGATCTGCGCGGCAGAACCAACGCGGGAAACCGACAGACCGACGTTAACAGCCGGGCGGATACCCTGATAGAACAAGTTGGTTTCGAGGAAGATCTGACCATCAGTGATCGAAATCACGTTGGTCGGGATGTAAGCCGAAACGTCGTTCGCCTGAGTTTCGATAACCGGCAGAGCGGTAAGGGAACCAGCACCATTCTCATCATTGAGCTTGGCAGAGCGCTCAAGCAGACGGGAATGCAGATAGAAAACGTCGCCGGGATAAGCTTCGCGGCCCGGCGGACGACGCAGCAGCAGCGACATCTGGCGGTAAGCCACAGCCTGCTTGGACAGATCATCATAACCGATCAGCGCATGCATGCCGTTGTCACGGAAATATTCACCCATGGCGCAGCCGGCGAATGGTGCCAGATACTGCATAGGCGCAGGATCGGAAGCCGTCGCAGCAACAACGATGGAATATTCAAGCGCACCGCGCTCTTCGAGGATCTTGACGAACTGCGCAACAGTCGAACGCTTCTGGCCGATAGCAACGTAAACGCAGTAGAGACGCTCGCTCTCATTGCCAGCATCGTGAGCCGGCTTCTGATTGAGGAACGTGTCGAGAATGATTGCAGTCTTACCGGTCTGACGGTCACCAATGACCAGCTCGCGCTGGCCGCGACCAACCGGGATCAGAGCATCGATAGCCTTGAGGCCCGTCGACATTGGCTCATGCACCGACTTGCGGGGGATAATGCCGGGTGCCTTGACGTCAACGCGTGAGCGCTGCTTTGCCTTGATCGGACCCTTGCCGTCGATTGGATTGCCGAGTGCGTCAACAACGCGACCGAGCAATTCCTTGCCGACTGGAACGTCAACGATAGCGCCTGTGCGCTTGACGATGTCACCTTCCTTGATGTCACGGTCCGAACCGAAAATAACAACACCGACGTTGTCGCTTTCAAGGTTCAGGGCCATGCCACGGGTACCGTCCGGGAACTCGACCATTTCACCAGCCTGAACATTGTCCAGACCATATACACGAGCAATACCGTCACCGACGGACAGAACCTGACCGACTTCAGAGACTTCTGCCTCCTTGCCGAAATTCTTGATTTGCTCTTTCAGGATTGCGGAAATTTCCGCGGCGCGGATGTCCATCAGCCGACCTCTTTCAGTACAAGCTTAAGCGAAGAAAGTTTTGTGCGAAGTGAAGTGTCGATCTGGCGGGACCCCAACTTGACGATGAGACCTCCAAGGATCGACGGATCAACGGTGACATTGATTGTCACGTCCTTGCCGGCGACGCTTTTCAGCGTGGCCTTCAATTCTGTTTGCTGCGCGGCAGTCAAAGCATGCGCAGAAGTAACATCTGCCGAAACCTCGCCGCGATTTTCAGCAGCGATGTTGCGGAAGGCCTGGATCATGGATGGAACCGCAAACAGACGGCGGTTCTGAGCCACGACACGCAGGAAATTGGCAACGAGGCCACCGATCTTGGCTTTGGCCAGGACGGCGGAAATCGCCTTCTCCTGATCTTCCGCCGAAAAAACCGGACTCTCGATCAGGCGCTTCAGGTCAGCGCTGCCATTGACGAGCGCCTCGAATTGACCCAGATTCTTTTCTACTTCAGCGACTGATTTTGCTTCCAGCGCGAGGTCGAACAGCGAGCCCGCATAACGCTGGGCAACACCGGATATGAGCGACGAAGTTTCTGCCACGAACGACAAGCTCTCTGCGTTGAAGCCAAAAACCGGGAAACCAAAAGGAATTTTCGGTCAAATCTTTGGCATTATTGATTTTTTATCGCCGCGGAAACAACCTTGAAACTGTCCCCCGACGAGATTTGAATGCCGTCTAGCATAGAGAAGCAGGAGTCGCAACACGCGAATCCGCGAAAACAGGCGTCAGAATTGCCGCAGCAGCTATTTTATGAATTTACCACTCAACTATCAGGCATAAGAACTAGGCGATAAAGCCGAAGGCGAATGCCAACGGTCCTGCTGCCAGCGCCAGTTCAATCAGGACGGAAATCCAGTTGTAAAGCGTGTTGCCCCGATCGGACATCATCGAGATCAGACGGCCAAAAACAGTGAAGCCCCAGGACACGCCAAGCGCGATCCACAGGAAGGGCTGTGCAAAGACAAGTGCGCAAAGTCCCAGCCCCAGATAGAAACCCGCCATGGTGGCGCGCGCTTCCGACAAGGCTTCAGGATGGGCAGGCACGGTTTGCAGGCGCAAAATCTTGAATGCGATGCGCGGCGCAAAAAACATGATCAGGCCAAAGACAACGGTAACGGCGGCAGAACTCCAGGCAATCCACTCGCCCTGACTGGCTGGCCAATACAATTCCATCATTCTTCCGCCCTCATCGCGTTAACCATTTCCGCTGTTTGCTTATAGAAAGCTTTGCGGGTCGATATCAATCTGCACGCGCACTGATCCACGCTCTTTTGGTCCGGCACTCAGGATCGCGCGAATAAAGTTCTGGATATCGGCCTTGCGTGTTCCGTGAATCAAAAGCCGGAAGCGATGCCGCCCGCGAATGAGAGCCAATGGCGCTTCCGCAGGACCAAGCACATTGATTTCAGGTGAGTGCGGGGCAGCGCGGCGCAATGCCCGCGCATGGGTTTCCGCTTCCGCCCGTGTTCCTGCCGAAATGATAAGCGCCCCCAATCTCCCATAGGGTGGCAGGCCAGATCTTTCACGCTCTTCTATTTCCCGCGCATAGAACGCTTCCGCATCACCGGAAATAATCGCCCGCATAACCGGATGATCGGGCTGATAGGTCTGCAACAACCCTAGGCTCTTTTTGCCCGTACGACCGGCACGGCCCGTCACTTGGCTCAGCAACTGGAACGTGCGCTCTGCTGCACGCGGGTCGCCATTGGCAAGCCCCAGATCCGCATCGACAACGCCAACCAGTGTCATATTGGGAAAGTTGTGCCCTTTGGCGACAAGCTGCGTGCCGATGACAATATCCGCCTCGCCGCGTGCAATCGCATCAAGTTCCAGCCGCAGACGTTTTACCCCCATCAAATCAGAGGACAGGACGATGATGCGCGCATCGGGAAAGGTCTTTTCAGCCTCCTCGGCTATGCGCTCGACACCGGGACCGCAGGCAACCAGATGATCCAGCGTTCCGCAGGACGGGCAGGCCTCTGGCCGGGGTTCATGATGTCCGCATTGATGGCAGACAAGTTGGCCGCGAAACCGGTGCTCGACCAGCCAGCTTGAACAGCATGGACATTGAAAACGATGCCCGCATACCCGGCATAGTGTCAGCGGAGCATAACCGCGGCGGTTGAGAAACAGCAGCGACTGTTCCTTGCGTTGCAGCGTCTGGTTCATTGCCTCGACAAGTGCAGGGGACAGGAACCCGCCGGGACGTGGCGGCGACCGGCGCATATCGATGGCCTTCAGATCAGGCATTGCCGCTTCCGCATAACGCCCCGTCAGACGGATGCGGGTGTAGCGCCCTTGCAGTGCATTGACCTGACTTTCAACGGACGGTGTTGCCGAGGCCAGAATAACCGGAAAACTGCCAATATGCCCGCGAACCACGGCCATATCGCGTGCATTATAGAAAACGCGGTCTTCCTGCTTGTAGGCGGGATCGTGCTCTTCATCGACAACGATAAGACCAAGGTCCTGAAACGGCAGGAAAAGCGCCGAGCGGGCTCCCGCAACGACGCGCACCTGACCTTCCATCACCTGCCGCCAGACACGTTCGCGCGTCTTCGGTGCAAGATCGGAATGCCATTCGGCGGGCTTTGAGCCAAACCGATCATGGAATCGCTCCAGAAACTGCTGTGTCAGCGCGATTTCGGGCAGAAGGATCAGCACCTGCTTGCCCTGTTCAATCGCCTTGGCCACCGCTTCAAAATAGACTTCCGTCTTGCCGGAACCCGTCACCCCATCCAGCAGGGAGACCGAGAAACCACCTGTCGAAACCGCATCCACCAATTGCTTTGCCGCATCGGACTGATCGCCAGAAAGTTCGGCGGGCGCATAATCGGGATCAGGCGGCGCAACGACGGGACGCGCCGGAATCATGACTTCTTCGAACACGCCCTGTGCTGAAAGCCCGTCAATCACCGTTGCTGAAACCCCTGCCGCGTGGGCAAGACCAGTGCGCGTCCATGCAAAGCCGTCACTTGCAAGTTCAAGCACGCGTGAGCGCGCACCTGTCAACCGTTCAGGCTGCTGGCCAGAAAAGCGCAAGCCCGGCACCGGCGGTTCCGGATCAAAAGCGGCGGGAACCCGCAAGATCATCCGCGCCACCATACCGGGCGGCGAAATCGTATAATCGGCAGCCCAGCGCATGAAGCGCATCATGTCATTATCAACGGGCGGGCAATCGAAAAGCTCGGAAATTGGCCTGAGCTTTTTCGCATCAATCGAGTCGGTCGAGCCTTCGGTCACAATGCCCGCAACCTCACGCGGACCCAAAGGAACACGAACAATTGAGCCGGCTTGGACTTCCATTCCTTCAGGCACGGCATAGCTATAGGGCTTCGCTGCCGGCATAGGCACGAGCACTGGAACTATTTTTTGCACGGAAGGCGAATCTTGCGTCATAACCTCGTGACCTTGGCGCGGCTTTCAGTTAAAGAAAAGCCACTTTTCCGGGACACCATCCCTTTAGCCCCATTTAAGGAGGACTGCTCCAATGAAATTTTTCGTTGATACTGCCGATGTGAAGGATATCCGTGAACTCAATGATCTCGGATTGCTCGACGGCGTAACCACCAACCCGTCGCTGATCCTGAAATCCGGCCGCAGTATCCTGGAAGTCACCAAAGAGATTTGCAGCATCGTTGATGGCCCCGTATCAGCTGAAGTTGCCGCGACCGAATACGAACAGATGATGAAAGAAGCCGCGGTTCTTTCGAAGATCGCCAAGAACATCTGCATCAAGGTTCCACTGACCCTCGACGGTTTGAAGGCTTGTAAGGCGCTCACGTCAGATGGCCACATGGTCAACGTAACATTGTGCTTCTCGGCCACACAGGCGCTGCTTGCTGCCAAGGCTGGTGCGACATTCATCTCGCCATTCATTGGCCGTATCGATGACATGGGCATCAATGGCATGGACCTGATCGCCGAAATCCGCACGATCTATGACAATTATGATTACAAGACCGAAATCCTTGCCGCTTCGATCCGCACGGTCAACCACGTCAAGGAAGCTGCTCTGATCGGCGCTGACGTTGCCACTATCCCGCCGGCAACATTGAAGTCGCTCGTCAAGCATCCGCTGACGGACAAGGGTCTTGAAACCTTCCTCGCCGATTGGGCGAAGACCGGTCAGAAGATCGCCTGATAGGTCAGACACTGTTCAAAAAAATCGCCCGCTGGTTCAAAACCGGCGGGCTTTTTGTTTCGGGGAGAGGATTGGCACCTACAACAGATCAGAATGGTGGCGCTCTGCAACATCAGGATGTGAGCGCAGACGCCCCTTGAGATAGTTGCGCCCGACTTCCCGGAACAGCGGATTATCCGGGTCCGCATCGGCACCACCCGCTTCCTGCGCAAGATCATCAGGCAGCTTCAACAGTGGTACGTTGGCGTTGAGGTCAGCACCAAAAAAGAAGGCCACTGACAACCGGTCCTTACCCGATGGCGGCGTGATAACCCGGTGGACGGTCGCTTTGAGATAACCGTTTGAAGCAAGCTCAAGAATTTCACCAATATTGATAACGAACGTGCCGGGAACCGGCGTGGCATCAATCCAGCCACCATCCTTCTCGACCTGCAAGCCTCCCTGCACATCCTGCAGGAGCAACGTCAGAAAACCACTATCCTTGTGCGCGCCGACGCCCTGATCGCTGCCTGTGGCATCGCGGCCGGGATAGCGGATGATTTTCAGATGCTGATTTGGCGCTTTTTCATAAATGGGCTTGAACACATCCTTGTCCTGACCAAGCGCCGTGGCAAATGCCTGTAGCAGTTCGATGGCGACACGGGTCAATTCGCTCTGCCATTCCAGCACAATGGATTTCAGATCAGGCAATGCATCAGTCCATTGATTGGGACCCTGTAGCCGCGACCATGGAGGCGTTGTGGCATCCTGTTTGACAACCTGCCGTTCCGCTCCCACATCAAACTGTTCCCGCCAGTCGGCTTGGCCCTTGGTCCGCTCCCAGCCTGCGCGGGTATAGCCACGAAAATGCGGAGAATTGACCATTTCAACCGCAATCTTGTCCGCTTCGGGCAAGGCAAAGAATCGCTTGGAAATGGCAACGATATCCCGTTGCAACTGCTCGGAAACGCCGTGACCGCTCAGATAAAAGAAACCGTAGGTTCGCGCGGCATGGCGCAAATCTTCGAAGAAATCTTCCCGTTGCGCCGGATCGCGATAACGGCGGAAATCGAGGGTCGGCAGGCTGTCGGTTTTGGGCAGGGCGCTCATGATCAGGATCTCCGCATGCGGCTGGATTGTCTATCGCAAACCGCTCGACTTCAAGGCGCTTTTTGCTTGTAAAGCTGATCCAAAATCTGACGTTCAAAGAAAGCAAGTTCCGGCGATGCATGGCGGCGCGGTCGCTCCACCGGTATCGCCAGATCGAGCGCAATGCGGCCACTGTCAATCACAACAACACGATCCGCCAGGGAAACCGCTTCCGCCACATCATGCGTGACCAGAACCGCCGTAAATTTCTTGGCAATCCAGATACGCTCGAGCAATTGCTGCATCTCGATCCGCGTTAACGCATCAAGCGCGCCGAGCGGTTCATCCAGCGCGAGAATGCTGGGATGCCCCACCAGAGCACGGGCAAGCGCCACACGCTGGCGTTGACCGCCTGACAGCACAGACGGCCATTCCTCGCTGCGATCGGCAAGCCCAACTTCCGCAAGGATATCGAGGGTCTTCCGGCGAACCTCACTTCCCCTAGCGATACCGGTCAGCCCGACATCCACATTGGCCCCGACCCGCGCCCATGGCAGCAGCCTTGGTTCCTGAAACATGATGCGGGTACGCTTCTGGTCCTTCGTTTCCGCGCCATGCACAAGTTCGCCCGATGTCGACTTATCAAGACCTGCCAGAAGCCGCAGCAATGTACTCTTGCCGCAACCGCTCTTGCCGATAATGGCAACGAACTGACCGTCGTAAACATCAAGGTCGATACCCTGTAGTACAGTCTTTTCGCCAAACTGTTTGGTAACGTTACGGAACGAAAAGGCGAGCTTGCGCTCCCGTGACGGCACAGTCACACGCGCTGTGGTATCGGCAAAAGATCGGAGGGCGGTAATGGTGGCTGCGGTCATCGTCATTCCTCACACGGTTTGAAAGGCGGGATGCCATTGCAGGGAAAGCCGCTCAAGATATCGCGCCAAGGCATCGGCGAGTTTTCCGAGAAGCGCGTAGATCAGGATCGACAGAACAACCACATCAATCAGCAGGAATTCCCGTGCCTGCATCGCCATATAGCCAAGGCCTGATGAAGCGGAGATGGTTTCCGCAACGATCAGCGTCAGCCACATGATCCCGAGCGCATAGCGCAGCCCGACAAATATTGAGGGTAAGGCACCCGGAAGGATCACCCGCGTAAAGAGCTGGGAGCGCGACATACCATATATGCGGCCCATTTCAACCAATTGCGGATCAACACCCTGAATGCCGAGCAGCGTATTGATATAGATCGGGAAAAAAACGCCAAGCGCGACCAGAAACAGCTTTGCTTCCTCATCAATACCAAACCACAAAATGACCAGCGGAATGAGCGCAAGGTGCGGAATATTGCGGATCATCTGGATGGTGGTATCGGTCAGCCCCCGGCTGAGCGCTGAAAGACCATTGGCAAGACCGAGGCCAAAGCCGATAGCGCCACCAACGACAAAGCCGCTGAGGGCGCGCAGGGTCGATATACGGATATTCTCAAGGAGTTCGCCAGACAGAAGCAGTTTCCAGAATGCACTGCCAACCGCCGAGGGCGCAGGCAGGACATTGGCCGCGATAAGACCGGCGCGGGATGCAATTTCCCAGCCAATCAGCAATAGGGCTGGCAAAAGCCAGCCTATAGCGCTGCGACCAATGGATTGAAGCGCCCTGTTCATGAGGAGGCCTGCAATCGTTTTTCCCCGTGGAAACCAACGGCAAATTCATTGGCAATGTTTTGATGCAGTGTGTTTTTCCGGCCACCCAATTCCAGCTTCGGGAATAGCAGCTCGGCCACACGATAGGCCTCTTCGAGATGCGGATAACCGGAGCCAATGATCGTATCGATACCCACATCCTGATATTCGCGGATACGCGCTGCAATACTGTCAGGACTGCCGACCAGAGCCGTACCGGCACCGCCGCGCACCAGTCCGACACCGGCCCACAGGTTAGGCCCGACGAGCAGCTTGTCGCGGCGGCCACCATGCAGTTCCGCCATACGGCGCTGGCCAACGGAATCCATCTCTTTGAGGAAACGTTGCTGCGCAATCTCGATCTGGGAATCGGTCACACGGCTGATCAGCCTGTCTGCCGCAGCCCATGCCTCGTCTTCCGTCTCACGAACGATGAAATGCAGCCGGATGCCGAACCGCAACTTGCGGCCCTTGAGCGCCGCCTTCTTGCGGGCGCGCCCGATCTTCTCGGCGACCTGAGCGACAGGCTCGCCCCAGGTCAGATACATATCCACTTGTTCAGCGGCCAAATCCTGACCGGCATCGGACGAACCACCGAAGTAAAGTGGTGGCGGTGTCTGAACAGGCAGCAGATCAAGCCGACCGCCCTGAACCCGGTAATGCTTTCCTTCGAAATTAACAGTCTCTCCAGTGACCAGCCCCTGCCAGATTTTCAGGAATTCGGCAGCCTGCTCATACCGCTGGTCATGTGGCAGGAAAACGCCATCACCAGCCAGTTCCGTCGGGTTGCCACCGACGACCACATTGAGCAGCAGACGGCCATTGCTGAGCCGATCAAGCGCGGCAGTCTGACGGGCAGCAAACACCGGCGAGACGATGCCCGGACGCAATGCCACCAGAAATTTCAACCGCTCCGTATGGGCGGCAAGGCCTGTGGCGGTAATCCATGAATCTTCGCAGCTCTGCCCGGTCGGCAATAGCACCCCGGGAAAACCCAACCGGTCCACCGCCTGCGCAATTTCTTTGAAATAGGCGAACTCCGGCGGTCGCTGCTGGGTTTCCGAACCAAGATAGGTTCCATCCCCGTGCGTGGGAATAAACCAGAAGAAATCGAGCGGGGCTTGCGAGGTGTTTGCTGGCTGCGTCATGACGTGTTTCCAATTATTCCGTTCAGTTACCCGGTGCCGTCCAAACGGCATCTGAAATCTTGATGGCGTTGGGGATCAGCTTCAGCTTGAAGAACCGGTCCGCTGTTTCCTGCTGATGTGCGACGATCTCTGGAGTGATCGGGAATATGCCGAACACACTACGGTTCGCGGCAATTGTCTGCGCATCAAGCGGAACGCCTGTGACGGCGTGAAGCGCAGCCGCCACCTTGTCCTTGTTGGCTTCAGCCCAACTTGCCGCTTCCTTTAGCGCGCCGATGGTTGTCGTTACGACATCGGGATGCGCTGCTGCAAAATCGCGATTGGCCAGAAAGTAGGTGTTAACGTTGAGCACGTCGCTGGAGCGCGCCAGAATGCGCGGCTGATAGCGTGTCTCGGCAATGGCAAAGAACGGATCCCACACAGCCCATGCATCGATCTTGTCACTGGCAAAAGCCGCGGCTGCATCTGCGGGGCTTAGGTAAACTGGAGTGATTTCATCGTAACCGATATTGGCTTTCTCCAGCGCTGCGACAAGCAGATTTTGCGCACTGGTTCCTTTGCCGACGCCAACTTTTTTACCTTTCAGATCGGCAAGCGACTGGATGGAAGAATTGGGTTTGACGAAGATCGCCTCGCCCTTACCGTTCGATGGCAGCGCCGCGACATAGACAATCGCCGAACCCGCCGATTGTCCGAAAATCGGCGGCGCATCGCCAACCCATCCCACGTTGATGCTGCCAACATTGAGTGCTTCGACTAGCGGCGGGCCGGCTGAGAACTCGACCCATTTGACCTTGACGCCCTTCGGCTCCAGAGCCTTTTCGATGACCTTTTGCTGCTGGGCGATAACGGGCAGGCTCGTTTTCTGGAAACCGATCTTATATTCCTGCAGCGGTTCAGCGGCATAGGAACCTGTTGCCGCCACAGCTGTTGCTGCGAGCATAAGGGCACCGAATAGTCTGCGCGTCAGATTGGGCATGGGCTCTCACAATTCTTTGGTTTGGGAGAACCTTGGCTGATGGTCCATCCCGTAATCAGGAATGGCTCAATGCTATTAAACTCGACTATTTCTATAGAGAAAAATTATTTCGTATAATCATGGCCATGCGGATTGGTTTTCTTGCAGGTGCGCGAGCCAAAGCAAAGGCCGTGTGGTTTTCCGCAAAGCCTTCCTGTTGGCGAGAGTTATCTATTCCCGCCCTGCCCAAGGCACCAGAAAACGTTCCAACCGTCTGATGCCAATTTCCAGAATGAATGCGACAACAGCGATAACAAAGATTCCCATGATGACAACGTCCGTTACCAGAAACTGCGCCGCTGACTGGATCATGAAACCAAGACCACGCGTCGCCGCCACCAGTTCGGCCGCAACCAATGTCGACCATCCGGCACCAAGCGCAATACGCAGCCCCGTCAGGATGGATGGTAGCGCGCTCGGCAAGATCACATGGCGGACAACCTGTGCTCGTGTGGCACCAAGCGCACGGGCCGCATTGATCCGGTCGAGTGAAGCACCTTTGACACCAGCGGCTGTCGAAATCGCGATGGGCGCCAGCATGGCAATTGCAATCACAAGAATCTTGGACGGTTCACCGATACCAAACCAGATAATCACAAGTGGCAGATAGGCCAGCGGCGGGATGGGCCTGATGAATTCAATGATCGGATCAAAAATGCCGCGCCCGATAGCGCTGACACCAATCGCAATACCAGCCGGAACGGCCACAACCAGCGCAAGTAACAGTGCTGCAAACACCCGCAGCAGGCTGGCGAGCAAATGCTGCCAGAGCGTGGCGTCCACAAAACCGTTTGTTGAAACGCTGTAGAACTTCCACAGAACTGCCGATGGTGATGGCAGAAAAACCGGCGAAACCAGTTTGAAATGCGCCGAGACAATCCAGAACAACAACAGGCCGAAAATAGTGATTGCGCTTGCAATCCGGGCTGTCCTTGCCGGTGAGGCCTTTACGGCCTTCACTTCAGACTGTTTCGTTGTGCTTACAGCGGCGACATCGCCTATATCCCGGCTCGTTTCTGCGGAGAGCGTCATGCCGCCTCTCCTTCAAAAATTGAGTCTTCAAGTTCGGTTCGCGCCCGATTGAACGCGGAATCAGCCTTGATCGACCGGACGGGTTCACCGCTGACGTAGCGACGGCCGAAGCCGGCATCAATCTGCCTGACAACCCGGCCAGGCCCCGGCGCCAGAACCACGATGCGCGTTGCCAGCAACAGCGCTTCATCGATACCGTGTGTGACCATCAGAACACCGATATTATTGGTCGCCCATATATCGAGAAGCAATGTCTGCATCCGCTCGCGCGTCAAGGCATCGAGCGCGCCCAGCGGCTCATCCATCAGCAGAAAATCCGGTTCCGCCGCCAATGCCCGCGCCAAGCCCACCCTCTGGCGCATACCGCCGGACAATTCCCAAATTGCCTTTCCGCCAATGCCATCAAGCTTGACCAGTTCAAGCAGACGCGAAGCAACAGCATCTCGTTCTTGTGCGGGTATACCGCGCAACTTGAGAGCAAAGCTGACATTGTCCCTGACACTCAGCCAGGGAAATAGGGCATCGTTCTGAAACACCACAGCCCGATCAGCGCCGGGCGCAGTTATTTTTTTCCCATTTACTGTCACAGTACCGCCGGTCGGTGAAATCAACCCGGCAGCCGTGTTGAGCAGCGTGGTCTTGCCACAACCGGAGCGGCCAACAAGCACAAGGAAATCACCTGATTTGACGGAAATACTTGCCTGCGTAACGGCAGGTTGGGCCTGACCGTCATAATGGACCGAAACAAGATCGAGAACGAGATGTGCCATGAATTTCACCGGTTGAACGGCGGCGTTCGTGGCCTTTCCGGTATCCGGGGGAGAGGGGCCCGCGAAAACCGGAAAGGACGCACGAACGCCCCCGCGCTATAACGTTTTGAACTCAGTTCGATGCGAGCGCCGCCTCCACGAACTTTACCGTTGCATATTTTGAATAATCAGGAAGAACCGCATCGATCTTCCCCTGCTCTTTCAGAAACTGTGACGTGGCTGCGATGGCTTTCACCGTGTCGCCACCGAGGAACTTCGCGGAAGCCTGTTCTGCCAACGGCGGGAAGACATACCCCTTCAACAGCGATGGCACCTCATCGACCTTCGCCCCGGTCAGGTGGCTGATCTTTTCGGCTTGGGCTGACGTTGCTGACCACGCATCTGGTTTGGCCAGATAATCCGCATAGGCAGCGCCGGTTACTTTGACGAAGTCGCGCACCGCGTCGGGATGTGCTTCCGCAAACTCCGTGCGAACGATCCACGCATCAAAGGTTGGCGCGCCCCACTCGGCAACTTTAGACGAATCGACAATGATTTTTCCTGTGGTCCTGATCTGGCCAAGTGCCGGGTCCCACACATAGGCCGCATCGATATCACCGCGCTCCCAAGCGGCGGCGATTTCCGGTGGGCGCAGGTTGAGAATATTGACTGATTTTGCGTCGACGCCCTCATGCTTCAACGCGGCAAGCAGACTATAATGGGTGGTTGAAACAAAGGGCACAGCCACTTTCTTTCCACTGAGATCCGCAATCTTGCTGACATTGGAACCATTGCGCGCGACCAGTGCTTCCGATTCGCCGATAAGCCCGACAACGAGAATGGTCTGGATGGGAAGTTCACGGCTTGCAGCAGCGGCCAGCGGGCTTGATCCGACATAACCAATATCGACAGAGCCGGAGGCAACGGCAGCGATCACATCCGCGCCGGAATCGAATTTCCGCCAGTCGATTTTCGCAGAGGTCGTCTTTTCATAAACCCCATCCGCCTGCGGCACTTTTGAAGGCTCGACCACTGTCTGATAACCAATGGTAATTTTAAGATCTTCCGCCTGTGCGGACGCGAAAGTTCCGAGACTGACAAGAATAGTCGTCGCGGCGAGGAAATGACGGCGGGTGAACATGGATGATCCTGACCTGTTGAAACATTTCGTTCCAACTTTGGTCATCTCTACCCGGATTGTAGAGTTACGATCTGCCAAGTTTGCATCGCAAGGAGAAAATTATTTCCTCTGATGGTGCTTTTGCAGGGAAACAGAGGGGCAACGGCCCTTACTCGTCATCATCCCCATAATTGCCGGACACCCGCATTCCTTTGATGGTTGTCGCCCCATTGTCACGCACGACCGTAAGAGCCCGCGCACCGGTTCTGGCTTCGATCTCGTCGGCGAGAATGCGCGAATGGGTGACGATCCAGACCTGCGTTCGTTCCGCCGCTCGCGTAATCATCTCTGCCAAGGCGGGAAGCATGGAAGGATGCAGGCTTGTTTCTGGTTCATTCAGCGCAATGAGGCCCGGCAAACGATAGGAAAGCAGCGCGCCCGCCAGTGCGAGAAACCGAATCTGACCGTCAGATAGTTCTTCCGGCCGGAAAATTCGTTGCGGGAACTCCGGCAGTTGCAAGCCGAATGTCGCGGTTTCACCCGGAACCGGCACATCCAGCACGGCACCGCCAAGGGCTGAGGCAATACAATGGTCGAGATCAGCAGTATCTTCACGGATGTGAACCAATGTTGCGAAAACGGCGGCAAGGTTCTTGCCGTCTTCGTCAAGCATGGGCGCTGTGATCGCCAATGCAGGCTGGCGTACAGGCGAATCGCGATCCGTGCGGAAACCATGATAGAACCGCCATCCGAGAATGGTTGCGCGCAAATCGCCGATCTCGGGATATCGCCCCGCATTGCCGAGCGTCGAAAATGCCGTCTCGGAGTCAAGCAGCCGTACCGGATGTTCGATTCTCCGCCCGCTATCGTCACGCGCAAACACAGCGGGACCTTTGCGACCCATCATCTCCACCGGCCTGCGACCGGAATCAATAGTAAGCGTCTCTTCCTTGATCTGCGGCTCAAAGGCAAAGCCTGCAGCCACCGGAGGCCGCAAGCCGATTTCAATGCTGTAACTCGGGGCAAAACCTGTTCGCACCGCATGGCCGGTCCGGATCGCTTCCTCATCATCGTCAAACGAAGCGCTAAAAATCATACGAACCGGTCCCGGCTTGCGCTTGCCGGTCCACAATGCCGATTGCATGCCGCCTTCGCGGGCAATCTCATAGGAAAGCGTGCCTTCAGCCGCCGCCTTTATCATCTGCATGGCACGGTAAAGGTTGGATTTGCCAACGCCGTTCTCGCCAATGAAAAGCGCAAGCTGGCGGATATCCAGCCGGATCGACTGCAGCGACCGATAACCGGTCGCTGATAGGGAGGTCAGACGCATGGAATACCACCCGCCATGGATTTATAGCTTGGACACGTCCTGCGCGACGCTGAGATTCAGAGCTTCTGCAACTTCGCGCGCTGCCCGATTGATCGCATCACGCTGGGCGCGAAGAACAGCATAGCGCTGTCTGGGAGCATCATAGTCAGCCGTGATGAGGCGCGTACCCTTGCCCACGACCTTACCGTCAGAGATACGCGTCAGGACATAGCTGCCTGTCATGCGCATCGAACCGGCTGTCGGCTGGCCGGATTTATCGTTCGTTGCGTTCTGGATAAGAGCAAGCGACAAATCCTGATAATAGACACTCAGCTGCAATGTGTAGGCGGCGCTCGCCGGTTGTCCTGCTCCATGATTGAACATGAAGATCAGATTGTTGCGCACCTGCTGTGCTTCGCGCGAACCCACTTCAGGAATACTGATCGTGGCCAGCTTTGACTGTACACTTCCACTCACGCCAACACTTGCGCCAGCTGTTGGGCCTGCATTGGAATAAAGCGGTCGAACCTGGCACCCGCCAGCGATAAGAGCCATACCGAGAACGCACGCGGACAGCAAACGCTTGGAGCCGGAAATCGGCTGGAAACGATCAGGCAACAACATTGATGATCCTCTGCGGTACGACAATGACTTTCTTCGGTGGATTACCGTTCAACGCCACTTTGACAAAATCAAGTTCGAGAGCGGCCTTTTCGACCGTCAATTGATCCGCATCGCGGGCAATTGTCAAATCACCACGCTTCTTGCCGTTAATCTGCACAGGCATTGTGACAGTGTTCTCGACAATCAACGCGTCATTGTAGTGCGGCCAGGCGCGATCAGCGACAAGACCGGCACCATTCAGCGCCTTCCAGCACTCTTCAGCCAGGTGCGGCATCATCGGTGCAATCATCGCAATCAGCATATCCGTTGCTTCGCGGCAGGCAGATATTGTTGCCGCATCAGCGTCGCCAGCCGCAATTTTCTGCAATGGAACGGCCAGTACATTGACCAGTTCATAGAGACGGGCAATTGCCTTGTTGAAGGCCAGCTTTTCGATGTCTTCGCCCACGGCTTTGACAGTCCTGTGGGCGGTCTTGGAAATCGTGGCCGCATCCCCTTCGAGCGCCGGAGCGCCAGTCACCGACTGCAACGCCGGAGCAGCTTCGGAAATCAACCGCCAGACACGTTGAACAAAGCGGTGTGCCCCTTCGGCACCTGCTTCCGTCCAGATGACATCGCGTTCGGGCGGCGAATCCGACAACATGAACCAGCGCGCAGTATCAGCACCATAGGATGCGATAATATCGTCAGGATCGACAACGTTCTTTTTCGACTTCGACATTTTTTCGATCGAGCCGATTTCGATTTCTTCGCCGGTAGCAATCAGAAATGCGCGGCGCTTGCCGCCGCTTTCGTCAAGCCGCACTTCGGCTGGCGTGACCCAGCTGCCATTGGCACCAGTACCCAGCCGGTAGGTCTCATGCACGACCATGCCCTGCGTGAACAGACCTTTGAAGGGCTCGCTGATATCGAGATGGCCCGCCACTTTCATCGCCCGCGTAAAGAAGCGCGAATAGAGCAGATGCAGGATCGCATGTTCGATACCACCAATATACTGGTCGACGGGCAGCCAGTGATTGGCCGCCTTCGGATCGACAGGCTCATTTTCCCACGGTGCAGTAAACCGGGCAAAATACCAGGACGAATCAACGAACGTATCCATCGTATCGGTTTCACGGCGCGCAGCCTTGCCGCATTGCGGGCAATTGACATGCCGCCATGTCGGATGACGATCAAGCGGATTGCCCGGACGGTCAAACTCGACATCGTCAGGCAGCTTGACGGGCAGATCGGCTTTGGGAACCGGCACGACACCGCAATCATCGCAATGGATCATCGGGATCGGGCAACCCCAATAACGCTGACGCGAAATACCCCAGTCACGCAGGCGGAAATTCACCTTGCGCTCGCCCTGCGGACGGCCACCAACGGTCTGCTTCTCCAGCAGTTTGGCCACTTCGTCAAAAGCCTCAGCCGGGGACAGCCCATCGAGGAAGCGTGAATTGATCATCACGCCATCATCGACATAAGCAGTTTCGGTGATCTGGAACGTGGCGGCGTCATCGCCCTCGGGCATAACCACAGCCACAACAGGCAGACCATATTTATTGGCAAAATCCAGATCGCGCTGATCGCCGGACGGGCAGCCGAAAATCGCACCCGTGCCGTAATCCATCAGAACGAAGTTCGCGACATAAACAGGCAATGTCCAACTGTCATCGAATGGATGCTTGACGCGCAAGCCCGTATCAAAGCCCCGCTTCTCAGCGGTTTCCAACGCAGCCAGCGATGTGCCCGCACGGCGGCATTCCTCGTTGAACTCAGCGAGGGCGGCATTGTTTTCAGCTGCTTTTTTGGCGAGCGGATGATCAGCAGAAATGGCCAGAAAGGATGCACCAAAGATCGTATCAGGGCGGGTCGTATAGACCTCGATCTCGGTTTCACCTGATGTTTGCGATTTGGCATCCAGCGCCCAGCGGATCAGCATGCCCTCGGACTTGCCAATCCAGTTGCGCTGCATCAACCGCACCTTATCCGGCCATTGATCGAGACCGTCCAGAGCGCCCAGCAATTCCTCATTGAAATCAGTGATCTTGAAGAACCATTGTATCAACTCACGCTGTTCAACCAGCGCACCGGAACGCCAGCCGCGACCATCGATGACCTGCTCATTGGCAAGCACCGTCATATCTTCCGGGTCCCAATTGACCTTGGAGGATTTGCGCGTCACCAGACCCTTTTCAACAAAGTCCAGGAACAGCATCTGCTGACGGTGATAATATTCCACATCGCAGGTGGCAAATTCACGCGACCAGTCGAGCGACAACCCCATGGATTTGAGCTGGCTGCGCATGGTTGCAATGTTCTGATAGGTCCATTCCTTCGGATGAACCTTGTTCTGCATCGCCGCGTTTTCGGCAGGCATACCGAATGCATCCCATCCCATCGGATGGAGAACATTAAAACCCTTGGCGCGCTTGTAGCGGGCAACCACATCGCCCATGGCATAGTTGCGCACATGACCGATATGGATGCGCCCTGATGGATAAGGGAACATCTCAAGCACATAATAGGGATCGCGCGGATCGTCATTGCTGGTTTCGAAGAGCTTGGCTTCGTCCCAGACCTTTTGCCAATGCTTCTCGGCTACGCGGGGATTATATCGTTCGGTTGCCATGAACGGGATTCTCTTGCAAAGGATAGTGATGCGCGGACCTTCACCATGGATTGACCAGACCGTCAACCATTGACAATGAGGGTTTGCCCGAAACTGCATCAAAAAGGACACGCTTTACCATGTCGACCGCTGTTGAACACCTCCTTGCCGCTCGCAAAGCCATTGCGAAAGCCGAAGCGGAAGCCAATCGCCCGGAAGGCTCGGTGACGCTTGTGGCCGTATCAAAAACCTTCGAAGCAGACGAGATTCGCCCCGTTCTGGATGCAGGACAGCGGATTTTCGGCGAAAACCGTGTTCAGGAAGCGCAGTCAAAATGGCCGGGTTTGCGCAATGACTATGAGGGTATTGAGCTTCATCTCATCGGGCCGCTGCAATCAAACAAGAGTGATGACGCGGTTGCGCTGTTTGATGTCATCGAAACGGTGGATCGGGAAAAAATTGCCGTAGCGCTTGCCAGCGAAATGAAAAAACAGAACCGGTTTCCCAAACTTTATGTGCAGGTCAATACCGGCTCCGAGCCGCAAAAAGCCGGAATCGAGCCAAAGGAAGCCGTTGCTTTTGTCAAACGCTGTCGCGAGGTGCATGGCTTGAGCATTGATGGCCTGATGTGCATCCCACCGGCAGAGGAAAATCCCGGTCCGCATTTTGCCCTTCTGGAAAAGATCGCACGCGAGGCCGGTGTCGAAAAGCTCTCCATGGGCATGTCAGGTGATTACGAGGTAGCGGTCGGCTTCGGCGCAACCTCCGTGCGTGTAGGCTCGGCTATTTTCGGCAGCCGAACCTAACAATCACAGATTACCAGCTGCGGCGCGGACCAGTATCAATGTGATAGTAGCCTGCGGGATAACGCTTGAAGCCACCGACTTCCTTATTCCGCGACAGATGCTGCAGCAGGCCCGAGGCATGACCATGCACGCGGAAATCAACGGCCTGACAGCTCAGGTGATAGGACTTGTCGCGCCCCCCTGCCTTACGGTTTCCATTGCGTGACCGAACCGTCGAATTCACCGTGATCGGGCCATAGGTCGCTGAAACCCGGTTCAGAACATTCTTCAGCCGCTCCGGCACGCAATTGGCGGGAGCCTTGTATTGGATATAGGCTTTGCCACGCGGCATGGCGGCGAGAACCAGCGGATTGATCTTATCGAACAGGGAATCGCCAAGCAGATGCGCATGTTCCTCATCAAAGAGATGCGCGCCAAGGCGTTTCCATGGATTGGCAGGTTCAGGCAGGGTACCGGCAGTTGCGGAAATGGCAGAACCAAGCCCCAGAAGGGCGACCGCCACAGAGGCGGATTTTGCGCGAAACACAACGCTGCGCAAGGGTAACATAATCATTCATCAGTCCTTGATAGGGCGCACGCTCCACGTCCACCTGGCGCGCCAAAATTATCCTCCCCGGGTCAAGGCAGTGACGGTCTAAGGCAAAATGTGTCCAAAATGGACCAATCCGCATAACAAAATGTAACGCAATATTACAACGCTCCATTTATTGTGTGCGACGGAACGCCGTTCCCTCAAGGTCATTTGCTGTATTTACGCAGTGATTTGCATGGTGATAATGAACGCCATGCGCCTCTCTCTCCGGGAGGCATCCGGGTGGAGGCCCGTCAGCTCAGGTTTGGAGGAAATTGATGTCCGAGAAGGTCTATCCCGTGCTGCCAAGCGCGAAGAAAAACGCGCTTATCGACAATGAAACTTATCTCAGCTGGTACGAGCAGAGCATCAAGGACCCGGAGAAATTCTGGGGCAAGCACGGTAAGCGCATTGACTGGTTCAAGCCTTACACCAAGGTCAAGAACACTTCCTTCAACGGCAAGGTCTCGATCAAATGGTTTGAAGATGGACAGACCAACGTCTCCTACAATTGTATCGACCGCCATCTGAAGACGCGCGGCGATCAGGTCGCTATCATCTGGGAAGGTGACAATCCCTATCTCGACAAGAAAGTCACCTATAATGAGCTATACGAACAGGTCTGCCGCCTCGCCAATGTGCTGAAAAAGCACGGCGTAAAGAAAGGCGACCGCGTTACGATCTATATGCCGATGATTGTCGAAGCGACCTATGCGATGCTGGCATGCTCGCGTATCGGCGCTGTTCATTCCGTTGTTTTCGGCGGCTTCTCGCCTGATGCTCTTGCGGGCCGCATCGTCGATTGCGAATCCACTTTTGTCATCACCGCCGATGAGGGCATGCGTGGCGGTAAGCCGATCCCGCTGAAGGACAATACCGACAAGGCCATCGACATCGCCGCCAAGCACCATGTGATGGTGAAAAACGTGCTGGTCGTCAGGCGCACCGGTGGCAAGTCCAGCTGGGCGCCCGGTCGCGACCTCTGGTATCATGAGGAAATTCTCAGCGTTAAGCCTGATTGCAAACCGGAAAAAATGAAGGCGGAAGATCCGCTTTTCATCCTTTACACCTCTGGTTCCACCGGCAAGCCGAAGGGCGTGCTGCACACGACAGGCGGCTATCTCGTCTATGCATCGATGACCCATCAATATGTCTTCGATTATCACGACGGCGATATTTACTGGTGTACGGCAGATGTGGGCTGGGTCACAGGACATTCCTATATCGTCTACGGCCCGCTCGCCAATGGCGCGACCACGCTGATGTTCGAAGGTGTTCCCAACTACCCGACCAATTCGCGGTTCTGGGAAGTCATCGACAAACACAAGGTCAACATCTTCTACACCGCCCCAACTGCACTTCGTGCCCTGATGGGGGCCGGTGATGAGCCGGTCAAAAAGACCTCGCGTAAATCCCTGCGTATTTTGGGTTCGGTCGGCGAACCGATCAATCCGGAAGCCTGGGAATGGTATTATCAGGTGGTCGGTGAGAAACGCTCGCCCATCGTTGATACCTGGTGGCAGACAGAAACCGGCGGTATTCTCATCACTCCATTGCCCGGCGCGACTGCACTCAAGCCGGGTTCGGCCACACGGCCATTCTTTGGCGTTCAGCCGCAGCTGGTCGACAATGAGGGCGATGTGCTTGAAGGCGCAGCAGATGGCAATCTCTGCATCACCGATTCCTGGCCGGGCCAGATGCGCACGCTCTATGGCGATCATAAGCGCTTCATCGAAGCGTACTTCTCCACCTATAAGGGCAAGTATTTTACCGGTGACGGCTGCCGGCGCGACAAGGATGGCTATTACTGGATCACCGGCCGTGTTGACGACGTGCTCAATGTTTCGGGGCATCGCATGGGCACCGCCGAGGTGGAGTCGGCCCTCGTCTCCCATGACACGGTTTCAGAAGCAGCCGTTGTCGGCTATCCGCATGATCTCAAGGGACAGGGCATTTATTGCTATGTCACGCTGATGGCGGGTCTTGAAGGCACGGACGAGCTGCGCAAGGAACTCGTTGCTCATGTGCGCAAGGAAATCGGACCCATCGCCTCGCCAGATAAGATCCAGTTTGCACCGGGCCTGCCAAAAACGCGCTCCGGCAAGATCATGCGCCGCATCCTGCGCAAGATCGCCGAGGATGATTTTGGTTCGCTGGGCGATACCTCAACACTTGCTGATCCAACCGTTGTCGATGATCTGATCGCCAACCGCCAGAACAAAAAGGGCTGATTAAAGCTGAAAGGCAGTGTGGGTGGTTCGTGGTTCGTGGTTCGTGGTTCGACAAGCTCACCATGAGGGAGAGGGGTGATGCAACGCTAATCGCAAAGATTGCAGATTAGAAATGTTGCAGAACCGGCTCCCTGCAGTCCCCTCTCTCCCTCATCCTGAGCCTGTCGAAGGGCGCAGAAATGGTCCTGCAGCAGTCCCAATAAACCTACGAACCGCGCACACTGCTATTGCAATTGATCTCTAGCGATAGAGATCGGCCCTTGTCTGTGGCACGGCAGAAATCCCACGCTTGCGCCTTGATGCAAGGGTCTGGTTGATCTGAACGGTTCCGCGCTCAAAAGCCAGCGCGCAGCCCGTCAGGTAAAGCAGCCAAAGCCTCGCCTTGGGAGCACCAACTTCCGCAATCGCCTCATCAAACCGCGCATGCAGGCGGTCAGCCCAGATACGGCAGGTCCTGCCATAATGCTCGCGCAGGTTTTCCACATCGTGAACCTCGAAACCGTAACCCTCGAGGTTTTCAACGGTCATGCCAAGATGATCAAGCTCACCGCCCGGGAAAATATACTTCACCAGCGCAAGATGCTCGGCGCTCTTGCGGCCAAACGTCTTCTTGTTGCGCTTCATGCGGCGCGTGATCGCGTGGTGCAGATAAAGGCCACCCGGCCGCAGCAGACGGTGTACGCTGGAGAAATAGGTGTCGTAATGGGCGATGCCCACCGCCTCGAACATGCCGATGGATGAAATCTTGTCGAATTGACCTTCCAGATGCTCGTAGGATTTGACCTGGATGGTGATCTTGTCTTCAAGACCTTCCGCCTTGATGCGTTCACGCGCCAGCGCCGTTTGTGCCTCAGACAATGACACGCCTGTACCGGTTACACCGTAATGCTTGGCAGCGTAGATCAGCATCGCACCCCAGCCACAGCCAATATCGAGAAGCCGATCTCCGGGCTGCAACCGTAACTTGCGGCAGATCAAATCCAGCTTGTCGGCTTGCGCCTGATCAATGCTGTTGGCCCAGTCCTTGAAATAGGCGCAGGTATAAACCATCCGATCATCAAGGAAGAGCTGATAGAATGCATTCGACACATCGTAATGATGGGTAATTGCTTCCTTGTTCGAACCACTGACGAACGGATTCTTGCCGTCGAGACCCGAGGCATCCACCCCGCGACCACCCAGCAGCAATGCGGGGACATCTTTCAGCAATTGCCATTTCGGCAGGGTTTTCAGCTTCTGTTTGAATTTGCCTTTGGGACCACGTTCGACAAGATCGAACAATGTGCCGTTCTTCACATCGATCTGGCCCGAGATCCAGAGTTCGACAATCGAGCCGATATTGGGTTTCAGCGCCAGACGGCGCACCGCCATAGGATCATTGATGGCAAGCACCGGGCCATCCGTTTCACCAATACGTTCGCCATTCCATAATTCGACGGCAAATTGCGGCTCCATCATGTTTATCACTGTGCGGATGATCCGCGCCGCGCTCTCTTGTGCCGCCATTCAATAACTCCAGATAATCATGCTCCGAAACACCGGCGTCGGAGATTTGGCAGAAACTATGCGCTTCGCTCCACGCTGGCAACGCACTTTCACGGGCTGTCAAAAATGCCGGCTGAAAATTTTCTCTTGAAACTTCCCGCAACACACCCCATTCTCAATCTGTGTTCAACGAATGAAAAGGAGGTGATCTGATGTCTCGTGATTTCGCAACCTGCCACAAGGCGTCTGATGCTTTCCATCGGGGATCATCTCTCCGTTGAATAAGCGCCCTGGCTAGCGCCGGGTAAGAAGGCCAAACGACAGCTTTGTGCCAGACGGAATTGCGGGGCCACCCTTCGGGGTGGCCCTTTCCGTTTATGCAGCGCGTTTTCCGGTGATCTGAAATCCCACTGCCTTCATAACCGCTATTGTTGTTTCAAGCGTCGGGTTTCCGTTTTCACTTAACGAACGATAGAGTTGCTCACGCGCCAAACCCGTTTGCCGCGCAATTTTGGTCATGCCTTTCGCGCGAGCAACAAGACCCAAAGCCTTAGCAATATAACCGGCATCACCCGTTTCGAATGCATCAGCCAGAAACACCTCGATTGCGTCATCCGATTTCAAAGCATCAGCGGGATCGTAGTCATATAGCTTCGTTGCCATTGTCATTTTTCCATTCCGCAGCCAGCAGCTTCGCTTTGCCTATGTCCCGCTGCTGCGTACGCTTGTTTCCACCGCACAATAAAATCACAAGCTCCGTGCTGCATTGTTTGAAATAAATCCGGTAACCGGGACCATAATGAACCCGCAATTCGTGGACGCCCGCGCCAACCGATGAAACGTCACCGATCAAACCATTGGCCAAGCGAAACAAGCGGGCAGCAATCGCTGCCTTCGCACTATCGTCCCTAAGTTTTCGTTCCCATATCCGATAGGTATCAGTCTGCTTGATCCGCATTAAAACTGTATTTTTTAAATTACGAAATGTCAATATGCGATAATTGTAGTCAACGGAAGATCGAAGCAAAACCAACGACAGATTGTATCTGCGAATACTTTTCTCTTTCCAAAATTGGTGATACCAAGATTTCTGCCTGAAAATGGTGCACTTTGCCTTTCTCAAAGGCAATTCCCTCGGAAAGACTCATAATGTCCGCCCTATCGACCTCAAACGCAGCACCGAAGCGTGCATGGCGTGAAGAAATTATTGCGATGCTGGCCTTGGGCTGGCCGATGATTCTGACCAATCTGGCCCAAACAGCCATGACGGCAACGGATGTCATGATGATGGGCTGGGTGGGCCCGCACACGCTTGCCGCTGGAGCGCTGGGCACCAATCTTTATTATGTTCCGATGATCTTCGGTCTGGGTCTCATGCTCGCGACATCCCCTATGATGTCGCGTGAGCTTGGCCGCAATAAATACACCGTTCGCGAAATCCGTAGAACCGTGCGTCAGGGTCTGTGGATTGCCGTCACGATCTCCATTCCCATCTGGTTCATGCTCTGGAACACCCAGACTATTCTGACTGCCATGGGACAGGACGCGGCGCTTGCGGCCGAAGCGGGTGCCTATGTACGGGCACTGCAATGGGCGGCACTGCCATTCTATTGCTATATCGTGGTTCGCTCGTTTATCGCCGCTCTGCAGCGTCCGGGGTGGGCGCTGGTCATTGCCATTCTTGCGGTTCTGTTCAACGCCTTCGCCAACTGGTGCCTGATTTTTGGCAATCTCGGCTTCCCGAAGCTCGGCATTGTCGGTTCGGGCATTGCTACAACGCTGTCCTCCGCCCTGATGTTTATCGGTCTCGTCATTGTCGTGTCGCGCGACCGGCAGTTCCGCCGCTACCGCCTGTTTGGCCGTTTCTGGCGTGCAGACTGGGCCCGCTATGGCGAACTGCTGCGTCTTGGCTTGCCTATCGCCGCGATCATGGGCTTTGAGGTGACCATTTTCAATGCCGCCGCCTTCCTGATGGGCCTGATCGGACCTGATTCACTGGCTGCCCATGCCATCGCCATTCAGATCGCCTCGATAGCCTTCATGGTGCCATTGGGATTCGGTCAGGCAGCAACGGTCCGCATCGGCCGCGCCTATGGTGCGCAGGATAAGGAAGGTATCAAACGCGCGGGATGGGTGGCATTTGCAGCAGGTACCGGCTTTATGGTGCTCACGGCATTGCTCATGCTCATCGTACCGCTGCAACTGATCCGTGCATTCATTGATATCAATGATCCAGCCAATGCGCCTGTTATTTCGCTTGCCGTGACCTTTCTGGCCTTTGCTGCGCTTTTCCAGATTTTTGATGGAGCGCAGGCTGTTGCCAGCGGTATGTTGCGCGGCCTGCACGATACAACCATACCGATGATCTATGCCGCGATTGCCTATTGGGGCATCGGTCTGCCGCTGTCGGTCGCTTTCGGCTTCTGGCTGAAAATGGAAGGTGCGGGGATCTGGCTCGGCCTGCTTTCCGGCTTGGCCGCCGCCGCTCTATTGCTGATGAGCCGCTGGCTGCGCCGGGAAAAACTGGGCATTGAGATCATCAGGCATTAAGCAAATAAGTGCCATTAAATCAAAAATCGATGGTCCGTCCCTTGATTTCCCAATCGCCGAAACGGGCTGGGTCTTTGCCCCCGCGTCCACCAATTTCCCGGGGCTGGCTGGCTTGTTCCTGATCAGCCTTGTGCCGCGCTTCGGCTTCCAGCAATGCGCGCTGGGCAGCGGGTGGCAATTGATCAAAAGGCTTGCGCGACGTTTCGTCAGTATTGTCGGCCTGCGGCGTCGCTGATGTCTGGTTACTGGTCATTCTGGTCTGTCCATCATTGAAGCTTGCTGTAGGAAACACCATCATATACCGGAAGATGTCTAACAAAAGGAATGATCTTGATACCTGATATGTTCACAATGCGGAGATTGAAACCATGAATGTCATGCGCACTGGAATGCTGCTCGCCTTCATGACCGCCTTGTTTATGGGCGTCGGCTTTCTCATTGGCGGCACGGGAGGCATGATGATTGCCCTCGTCGTTGCAACAGGCATGAATCTGTTCAGCTATTGGAATTCCGACAAGATGGTCCTGCGGATGTACAATGCCGTCGAGGTGGACCAGAACAATGCGCCTGAGTATTACGGTATTGTTCGTGATCTTGCAGCACGCGCCGGCCTGCCTATGCCGCGCGTCTATCTTATCGAAAATGACCAGCCAAACGCTTTTGCCACCGGGCGCAATCCGCAGAACGCGGCTGTTGCAGCATCGACTGGCCTGCTGCATCGCCTTTCGCCCAACGAAGTCGCGGCGGTCATGGCGCATGAGCTTGCTCACGTCGAACACCGCGATACACTGACAATGACTGTCACCGCCACGCTTGCCGGTGCGATCTCCATGCTTGGCAATTTTGCCATGTTCTTTGGCGGCAACCGCAACAATAATCCTCTTGGCATGATTGGCACGCTTGTTGCCATGATCGTTGCACCCTTTGCCGCCATGATCGTGCAGATGGCCATCAGCCGGACACGCGAGTATTCCGCTGACCGGCGCGGTGCCGAGATTTGCGGCAATCCGCTGTGGCTCGCATCGGCGCTGAACAAGATTGCCCGCGGCGCAAAGCAGATCGTCAATGAAGAAGCCGAGCGCAACCCGGCCTCCGCGTCGCTTTTCATCATCAATCCACTGAGCGGCCAAGGAGCTGATAATTTGTTCTCGACCCACCCGAGCACGGAAAACCGTATTGCGGCCTTGGAGGCCATGGTTGACGAATTTCGCCAGCGCCCAGCTGATAAGCAGCCGATGGCAACACCTGCTGCACCGGCAAATGAAGAGCCAGACGACGATGCACCGAACCCGTGGGGCCGCGACGGTTCCTCGCGCAAAGGCCCATGGGCATGAGCGTGGGACAGGAGCGGAAACGGTCATTCGGAAAGAAAGCCAACGCATCAGACTATCATGAGGCTGAAGACCGCCCGGGGCTGGCCGCACGCCAATGTGCAACCAGATTGCTGGGTGCGGTGATTGAAAAGCAGACGTCTTTGGATGGTCTCACCGACAACAGCAACGGCCATCCACAATATATGGCACTGGATGATCGTGACCGCTCGCTGGTTCGTGCCATACTCGGAGCGGCCCTGCGCAATCGCGGTACCATTGAGGCGATCATCGGCCAATTGATCGACCGTCCCTTGCCCGAAAATGCCGTTGCCCTGCGCCATCTGCTGCATGTGGCGGTGGCCCAGATGCTCTACCTCGATCTGCCTGACCGCGCGGCAGTTGATCTCGCCGTAACCGCCGCCAATAATGATCCGCGCAATCGCCGTTTTGCCTCCATGGTCAATGCAGTTCTGCGCCGCCTGTCGCGCGAAAAAGGCATGCTTATTACCACTGCAAGCAATGTGCCCGCATGGTTTGAGGAAAGTCTTATAGCCGCGTATGGCAAAGAAAAGACACAGGCGATCCTCGACATACAAAGCAAGGAGCCACCCATTGATCTCACGGTCAAAGGCGATCCGCAGGAATGGGCGGAACGCCTTGGCGGCGTTGCCCTTCCAACCGGTTCGGTACGCATGGCTCAGGTGGACGGCGCGCTGACCAGCCTTCCCGGTTTTGCCGAGGGCGACTGGTGGGTACAGGATACGGCTGCAAGCCTGCCTGCCAAACTCTTCGGCGACATCAAGGGCCAGCGTGTGGCTGATCTTTGCGCAGCACCCGGCGGCAAGACAGCCCAATTGGCGCAAGCTGGAGCAAAGGTCACGGCGCTCGACCTTTCCGCCAACCGGTTGAAGCGATTGCGATCCAACCTCGAACGTCTGCAGCTTGATGCCGAAACCGTGGAAGCCAATCTCGCTGCCTATACCCCTGCCGAACTCTTCGATGCGGTTCTGCTCGATGCGCCTTGCTCGTCAACGGGCACCGTGCGGCGTCATCCGGATGTTCCATGGACAAAATCACCCGCAGATATCCAGAAGCTTGCAACCCTTCAGGCCAAGCTGCTTGACCATGCGGTCACACTCGTCCGCCCCGGTGGCGTCGTGGTCTTCTCCAACTGTTCGCTTGATCCACTTGAAGGCGAAAAGGTTGCCCATGATCTTTTGGCAAAGAATTCTTCCATCGAATTGCTGCCTGTCAGCAAGGATGAAGTGGGTGGACTGGGCGAACTGATCACCCCGGAGGGCTACGTGCGCTCCACGCCCGCCGACCTTTCCAATGAGGACCCGGCCCTCTCGGGCATGGATGGCTTCTTCGCTGCACGGTTCCGCCGGAAAGATTAAAATCGAATACTAAAATTTTAACTGTTTTGGTTGCATAGTCCCGATTTGTCGTCGATGGGTTGAAACCAAAGCAATGATTTCAGCGTGCTGGAGCAACATCCCGCCATGCGGGACGTGTTTCGCGAAAGCAGACTGAAGTGCGCCGGAACGCGGCGAAGCGAGGAAATGCCGCGAGATGGTCGCGTTTAGCGAAACACCGCAACTGTGGGGACTTGCGACTGCGCAATTGTGGCGCCGTTTTCGCAGGCGCTTGCGCATGGGTCCATTGTTTCGCTGGCGTTTTACCGGTTTCACACCGGAGCGCGTGCTGATTGCCCCGCAGGATTTGCGACCCGCCGACCCGCAACTGGCCGAAGAGTTTTATCATGGACGCTTTGCCCTCGCCGGGCGGGTGGTGGAAACCGGTGGCCGTTCTCCCTTCATCGTTGAGCCACCCAATGCCGCATGGCAGGCTGCCCTGCACAATTTCGGCTGGCTGCGCCATATGCGCGCCTCCGGCACCGAGCTTGCGACAGCCAATGCCCGCGCGCTGCTCAGCGACTGGATCACCAGCCATGGCCGCTCAATTGGTGGACCGGCATGGACGCCTGAAGTAACGGCTCAACGCATTATCGCTTGGCTGCAGCATTCCAGCCTTATTCTGGCCGGCGCGGATTTACGCGCCTACCGCCAGTTCATGCGCTCACTCGCTACACAGGTGCGCTACCTTCGCACTATGGCTGCCGTCATGGATGATGGCGAAGAGAAGCTGCGTGCGCGCATTGCGCTCGCCTTTGCCGCGCTGGCCCTGCCTGTTTCATCAAATACCGCCCGCTCCGCCCGCCGCAATCTCGAATTTGAACTTGTCCGTCAGATACTGCCTGACGGCGGACATATTTCGCGCAATCCGCTGACAGTGCTTGAACTTCTGGCTGACCTTCTTCCGCTCCGCCAGACCTATGCCAGCGGCACGGAAGCGCCGCCGAAAGCGCTGTTGGAAGCCATCGAACGCATGCTGCCCGCATTGCGCTTCTTCCGCCATCACGACGGCAATCTCGCCCTGTTCAACGGTGTCGGCGCCACAATGCCAGAGCGTGTTATCGCCGTTCTGCGCCACGATGATATTGGCGGCCTGCCGCTGACGCACGCGGTGCATTCCGGCTATGAGCGGCTGTCGATGGATTCAACCACCATCATTGCCGATACAGGACTTGCACCGCCGGTGACTGCATCGCGCGATGCCCATGCGGGTTGTCTTTCTTTCGAAATGTCCTCCGGGCGCAACCGCTACGTGGTCAATGCCGGTGTTGACCGCTATGGCCCCGAAGAGTTTCGCCCGCTTGCGCGCTCCACGGCCGCCCATTCCACCGCAACACTCAACGACACCTCATCATGCCGTTTCAGCGCAACCTCCGGTCTTTCCACCATGATCGGCACCCCGATCATTGCCGGGCCGACAAAGGTCAATGTGGAACGGATCGAGCGGCCCGGTGCCGTCGGCTTTGTTGCCAACCATAATGGCTATATCAGACCATTCGGCATCTATCACGAACGCCAGATTGTCCTGTCGCACAATGGCAGCGTTATCGAAGGCATTGACAGTTTCTTTGCCGCAGGCCGCAACCCCCTGCGCGGAACCGGCCGTGAGAACGTGGTTATCCGTTTTCATCTTCATCCATCGGTCAGTGTCAGCGTCGATGATAACGGCCTGATCATCCTGCAGGTGGACAATGATGATATCTGGATGTTCTCCGCTACGGTTCAGCCCTTCATTGAAGACTCGCTCTTCTTTGCCGGTTTCCGTGGCCCGGTCAAAACCCGTCAGATCACGCTTTCGCTGAATGCGTCGCAGCTGCCTGAAGTTGAATGGCAATTCACCCGGACGGCCCTTGGAGCCTATGGCTAGGGGAAAACTGCTGCGATTCCTCCAAAACTGCGATCAGAAGTAGGATTCTGAGACAGCCTGTGCTAACCGGCTGTCCAAATCCCCCAAACTTTTCCGCTGAGGACGAATTCTCCCATGGCCGTCACTGCAAAATCCATTCCCGCTCCGAACCTTCATCCCGTCAAGCGCGCGCTCATTTCCGTTTCCGACAAGGCGGGCCTTACCGCGCTCGCCCATGCGCTGCACCGTCACGGTATTGAAATCCTTTCGACAGGCGGCACATCCAAGACCATCGCAGCTGAAGGCATTCCGGTTACGGATGTTTCTGAGATCACCGATTTTCCTGAGATCATGGATGGCCGCGTCAAGACCCTGCATCCCAAGGTGCATGGCGGTCTTTTGGCCGTGCGTGATGATCCTGAACACGCCGACGCAATGAAAGCGCACGGCATCGGCGCTATCGACCTTGCCGTCATCAATCTCTATCCCTTTGAAGAAGTCCGCCACTCGGGCGCTGACTATGCCAATATTGTCGAGAATATCGACATTGGTGGTCCAGCCATGATCCGTGCTGCCGCCAAGAACCATGCCTATGTCGGCGTGGTTACGGATACGGGCGACTACGAGATGGTCATCGCCATGCTCGACAAGCACGAAGGATCGCTGCCTTACTCCTTCCGTCAGAGCCTTGCCGCCAAGGCCTATGCCCGCACCGCCACCTATGATGCGGCTATCTCGGGCTGGTTTGCCGAAGCGCTGATGACCGAAACACCTTCGCGCCGCGCCATCGGCGGTCATCTGCACTCGGTCATGCGCTATGGCGAAAACCCGCACCAGTCAGCAGGTTTTTACCTCACCGGCGAAAAGCGCCCTGGCGTTGCCACCGCAACCCAGCTGCAGGGCAAGCAGCTTTCCTACAACAACATCAATGATACGGATGCCGCTTTCGAACTCGTTGCCGAATTTGATCCCGCACGCACATCGGCTGTTGCGATTATCAAACATGCCAACCCATGCGGTGTGGCTGAAGGTGCAACGCTGAAGGAAGCCTATCTCAAAGCTTTGGCCTGTGATCCCGTGTCGGCTTTCGGTGGCATTGTTGCGCTCAACAAGACACTCGATGCAGACGCTGCCGAGGAAATCGTCAAGACTTTCACGGAAGTCATCATAGCGCCCGATGCAACGCCGGAAGCACAGGCAATCGTTGCGGCCAAGAAAAACCTTCGCCTGCTTGTTACCGGCGGCCTGCCTGATCCGCGTGCCTCCGGCATCACTGCCAAAACCGTTGCGGGCGGCATTCTTGTCCAGTCGCGGGATAGCGGCGTGGTTGACGATCTCGATTTGAAGGTTGTCACCAAGCGCGCACCAACCGAACAGGAAATGATCGATCTGAAGCTGGCGTTCCGTATCGCCAAACATGTGAAGTCCAATGCCATTGTCTATGTAAAGGACGGCGCAGCCGTTGGCATCGGCGCCGGTCAGATGAGCCGCGTTGATTCAGCCCGCATTGCTGCCCGTAAGGCCGAAGATGCTGCCGAGGCCGCTGGATTGGCGACGCCGCTCACCAAGGGTTCGGTCGTGGCTTCCGATGCATTCTTCCCCTTCGCCGATGGTTTGCTATCGGCAGTTGCTGCTGGTGCCACCGCCGTTATCCAGCCAGGTGGTTCCATGCGGGATGAGGATGTCATTGCAGCAGCCGATGAACATGGCATTGCCATGGTGTTCACAGGGATGCGCCATTTCAGGCACTAGGTTTTACCGGAACGGCGGCCGGATAGGGTGTTCGCAACAGGACAGCCAGTCCGGCCAGCAGGAAGACAATGATCATCGCCATGCCAAGGCGTGGCGACCCGCTAACTGCAGTGACTGTTGCAACCACAAATGGCGCGAGAAAACTCGTTGCCCGCCCTGAAAGGGCATAGATGCCGAAATAGCGGCCAGCCTCATCGACCGAGACGCTGCGCGCCATATAGGAGCGCGACGACGCCTGCACGGGCCCGAAAGCGACACCGATGAGAAGCCCGAAGACGATGAAGGCTTTCTCCGCCGGCGTTCCAAACAACCCGCCCGTATCTGCGCCATTGAGCGGCAGAAGACCAAACAGCGTGTAGCCCGGTCCGGTCGAGACGATGCCGATTGTCGCGATGGTCAAAAGCACCAGTGAAATGACCACAACCACCTTTGATCCAATCCGGGTGTCGAGGTAGCTCGCAGCAAGGCAGCCAAAAATCGCGATGACATTGAGGATGATACCGTAAATGCCGATCTCTGCTGTCGCCCAGCCGAACATGGTTGCAGCGAAGGCCCCACCAAGCGCAATCAGTGCATTGACACCATCCTGATAGATCATTCGCGCAATAAGAAAGCGCAGAATACCGGGACGCTGACGCACCTCGCCAATGGTGGATTTCAGTTCGGCGATCCCCATATGCACCGCCCTGCCGACAGGCAATCCCTTGGCGCTATCGGGTGTAAACAGGAACATGGGCAGTACGAAAACCAGATACCAGAGAGCCGATAGAGGGCCGGTTGCGCGATCTCCCTCTCCTGTCGCAGGATCGAGGCCAAGGATCGGGTTCAATCCCAGCATGGTTTTTCCCGTCTCGGGCGAACCAGCCATGAAGGCAACGACAAAGATCAGCGCGATCATGCCGCCGAGATAACCAAGGCCCCACGCCATGTTGGAGATACGGCCTATATCTTTTTCCGGCACCAGCCGGGGCATCATGGAATCGTTGAAGACGATGGAGAATTCAGCCGCAATCGAGGCCAATGAAAAGAAGATCAGCGGTACAATCAGGCTTGAACCCGGCGCTGCAAACCACAGCATTGACAGGGCAACGATCTGGATGACGGCAAAGAAGCCGATCCAAGGTTTTCGCGCGCCGGACTGATCGGCAATGGAGCCAAGGACAGGGGAAAGTACAGCAATGATAAGGCCGGATATGGCAATGCCATAGCCCCACGCAGCTTGGCCGATGGCGGGATCATCAGCCATCCGCGCGACGAAATAGGGGCCGAAAATAAAGGTTGTAACGACAGTAAAAAATGGCTGCGCCGCCCAGTCGAAGAGCATCCATCCCCAGATGCCCCGTTTAGACGCAGCCATTTCGTTTCCTTCCCCCTGATCCGGTGTCCTAGTTTTGTCTAGGACAGATCGGAAAGCAATCCAGCGGCAACAGCAAGTCGCGATACGGTCAGGTCTCCGCCTTCGACAATGTTTGCCATACGCTGACGCACTTCATCGACCCGCATACCCCGCCCGGCGAGCCACTCCTTGGCTGGGTCTGGCTTCTTGCCATATTCGCTGAGCGCCGCAGCAGCAATGCCCCGGCGTGCCTGCGATATGAGGTCGGTGGCACGCGCAAGTGCAAGCCCGTCATAATAATCAGCGACAGAGACACCGCGTGCCGCCTCTTCGATGCGCCCGATGCGGAAAGCTTCGGAAATATCGAAATAAGCTTTGGCCGCACTGGCAATATCAATGCCCGCCTGCTGCGCTACTGCGGCGATATCAGGGATGATCGGCGCAATCTCCAACCGGGCAAGCTGGGCTGCCAGTGGTGCAGGTGCGCCCTGCGTTGCATAGACTGCCGTATCGTCGCGGATCTGGTTGCTCATGGATACGGGCAGCAGCTTTTCCAGTTTTGGCTGCAAGGCACTGCGCGCACCCTTGATTTCCTCAATCGCCGCCTGCAGACCCACACCGCCTGTCCTGTTGCGCAGAACCCATGCGGTCGTCCAGTTCAGCATCTGCGCCACCTTCGCATAGAGACCATTCTGGACATCACCGGGCAGCGCATTGTCGAGCGCATCAATGTCGGCAAACAGGGCATCAACCTCAAAACCGTCACGAACGATGACATAGGCCCGGACGATATCCGATGCCGATTGCCCCGTCAGGTCGGAAAGGCGGCTGACAAAGGTTGGTCCACCCCGGTTGATAATGTCATTGGCCAGCTGTGTAGCGATGATTTCGCGGCGCAGGCGATGGGTGCGGATTTCCTCGCCGAAACCTTCCTTCATCTGGCGCGGGAAATAATCAAGCAGCTCCCGTTCGAGATAAGGATCATCAGGCAGATTGCTCGCCAGCAACTGATCCAACAGAACGATCTTGGCATAGGCGAGTAGGACACCGAGTTCCGCGCGGCTGAGCGCAATACCATCGGCCTGACGTTCCGCCAGCACCTTATCGTCAGGCAGAGTTTCAACCTTGCGATTGAGCAGCTTGCGGGCTTCGAGGTCACTCATGAATCGCGCCTGATAGGCAAGATCAGCCAGGCCACGGCGCTGGGCAAGCGACAGCGCCAGCGTTTGCAGGTAATTGTTCCGCAGAACAAGATCGCCGACCTCTTCCGTCATCGACTCCAGAAGTTTGTCGCGCTTGTCGCGTTGCAATTTTCCGGAACGCATGGCCTGCGCCAGCGCAATCTTGATATTGACCTCGACGTCGGATGTGTTCACACCGGCCGAATTATCGATAGCGTCCGAATTGCAGCGTCCGCCAGCAAGACCAAATTCGATACGCGCCTTTTGGGTGACGCCCAGATTGGCACCCTCGCCAATGACTTTAGCCCGCACATCCAGTCCGGTAATGCGGATCGCATCATTGGCGCGGTCGCCAACTTCCGCATCATTCTCGAAACTCGAGCGGATATAGGTGCCGATACCACCGAACCACAGGAGATCAACAGGCGCTTTCAGGATCGCTGTCATGATCTCGAATGGCGTTGCCGTGGTCTTGGCAAGACCAATGACCTTGGCAGCTTCTTTCGACAGCGTGATCGACTTTTGCGAACGCGAGAACACCCCGCCCCCTGCCGAAATCTTCGACTTGTCGTAGTCCTGCCAGCTGGAGCGCGGCAGATTGAACAGTCGCTGCCGCTCTTTCAGGCTGGCTTTGACGTCTGGCTCGGGATCAATGAAAATATCGCGGTGATCGAATGCCGCCACCAGTTTTGTCTGCGGCGAAAGCAACATGCCATTGCCGAAGACGTCGCCGGACATATCGCCGACACCCACAGCCACAAATGGCACTTTCTGGATATCCGTACCGATTTCGCGGAAATGCCGCTTCACGGCTTCCCATGCACCACGGGCGGTAATGCCCATCTTCTTGTGGTCGTAGCCCGCAGAACCACCCGATGCAAACGCATCATCCAGCCAGAAATCATGTGCCTGGCTGATGGCATTGGCCGTGTCGGAGAAGGTTGCCGTGCCCTTGTCGGCAGCAACGACGAAGTAAGGATCGTCACCATCGAGCCGCAGGATATTATCAGGCGGAACAACCGTTTCACCGTGCAGATTGTCCGTGACCGACAACAGCGTTGCAATGAACGTGATGTAGGCAGAACGGCCCGCTTCAAAGATTACATTGCGGTCGCCACCGGTCGGCAGGCGCTTGGGGTAGAACCCGCCCTTGGCACCAACAGGCACAATAACAGCGTTCTTGACCTGCTGCGCCTTGACCAGACCCAGTACTTCCGTGCGGTAATCCTGCGCACGGTCAGACCAGCGCAACCCGCCACGGGCAACAGGGCCAAAGCGCAGGTGTACACCCTCGACCTCCGGACCATAGACAAAGATTTCGCGATAGGGCCGTGGCTCCGGCAAATCATCGAGGGCCCGCGGATCAAGCTTGAAGGCCAGTGTCACACGCTCGCTGCCATCTTCCTCCGGTGCAAAGGCATTGGTGCGCAGGGTCGATTCAATCAGGTTGAGGAAGCGACGCAGGATGCGGTCATCATCAAGACTTGGAACCCCTTGAAGCGCCTCTTCAATAGCAGCGCGGATTGTTGCCTGCTTGCGCTCGGACTGAACCGTTGCACCCTTTTTCGGATCAAGCCTCTGTTCAAACAGACCAAACAATTGCTTGGCAATCTCTGGATAACGATTAAGCGCTATTGCGATAAAATCCTGCGAATAGGGAATACCCGCCTGTTGCAGATAGCGGCCGTAAGCGCGCAGAATGATGATCTGGCGTGCCGTCAATTGCCCCGTTAACGCAAGTGCGTTGTAGCCGTCATTATCGGAAGCACCGCCCCAGATATTGCGGAACACATCTTCGAACAGATCGCCATTGTCCCTGAGATCGATCGGCGAGCCCGATGTGCTGACCAATTCCATATCATGCACGAAGAGCGGGCTTCCATCCGCAGCGGGAAGGGCAAAGGTTTGCTCGCTGATCACGCGGAAACCCATATTCTCAAGCAACGGCACACGCTGGGACAGGGCGACAGCTGAGCCATAATGATAGATTTTCAGCGATGCGGCATTGGGACCGTCTGTCCGGTGGCGGTAGAAATCAACGAACAGCGGATTGGTACGCGACAGTCCGGCAATGCGGCTGGCATCAACCAGCGCCTCATCCGGCGAAAAGTTTTCGCGGTAGGAATCCGGAAACGCTGCGGCAAGTGACGAAAACTCGGCAAGGCCGCTGCGGTCGCCAACCTCGGCCACCGCATCTTCCCAGGTACGGACAATGGAACGAACAGTCTCTTCGAGAACCTCCCGTTTGACTTTCGGAAAATCATTATCCGCATGGCCGATGATAAAATGAACGCGGGCCAGATTGCCCTCGGGAAACGCCGGGTAATAGGCGGAAACATGCCCCTCATAGACAGCCGCGAAATAGGAACCCATTTTCTCACGCACGATGGAATCGTACCGTTCACGCGGAACATAAACGATAATCGAGGCAAACCGGCCAAATGGATCAATGCGCGGCAGGACGCGCACACGTGGACGCTCGCCAAGTGCCAGAATGATTTCGGCATTGCGGGTCAATGTCTTGACGTCGATCTGGAAAAGATCATCGCGTGGATAGCTCTCAAGGACCTTGATCAGCTGTTTGCCTGAGTGATCCTCGCGGTTGAAGCCGAGACGGCTGATGACCGCTTCCGTCTTTGACCGGAGATAGGGGATTTTCAGCACGGAGCGCGTATAGGCCCCTGAGGTAAACAGACCAACGAACCGCAATTCGCCGCTCACCTTGCCCTGTGCGTCATACGTCTTGACACCGATATAATCCATATAACCGCGGCGATGCACCAGCGACTTGGTATTCGCCTTTGTGACGATCAGCGGCTCGGGACCCGTGAGGAACGCAATGATCTGCGGCGTGGTCGTCACGCCCTGATTGCCACGTTTGAGCACGCGGACATCCGGATCGCGCAGGATACCGAGGCCGGTTTTACCCGAACGTTCCAGCTCACCCTGGCTATTGTCCCCCTGATAATCGTACTCGCGAACGCCGAGGAAGGTAAAGTTATTGTCGCGTAGCCATTCCAGAAACTCGACCGCTTCTTCCGCAGCCGCTTTCTTCATGGGTGTCTTGCCAGTCCTGTAGGTTTCGATAGCGTCATCAAGACGAGCGACCATGGCGGCGCGGTCATTGACAGCCTCACGCACATGCCGAAGCACAGTTGTCAAAGCCTCAACGAGGATTTCGCGGGCAGGAGCGTCGAGCGCCGGTACATGAATCTGCATCACCGAGACGCGCGCTTCGTCCTTGCCGGGCTTATCCGGACCTGCAGCGCCAATAACCGAACCGCTTTTCTTGTCGACATCCATCACCGGATGCAGGACCAGATAGACGGAACTGACCCGTTCACTGATTTCGCCGAGAACCGAGTCGAGCAGGAAGGGCATATTGTCATTGATCAATGTGACAACGGTAACTGGCCGACCATCACGATAAACAGCATTGCCATCGGAAAGATCGATCAGCGGGCTGCCCGTTTTGAACCGCCGCAGCGCGTCCTCGGCAAGCTTGGCAGAAGCCGTCAAGGCACCAGCGTCATAATCTGCGAGGTCTTCCGCTGGCGCACGGGCAAACAGCAGGTCCTCAAACAAGCCGGGTGCTTGCTTCTTTTCTTTCGTGGCTTTTGCTGTTTTTGACTTCGGAGCGGCTTTTGCGCCCGATTTTTTCGTTGAAGCCATCAGAATCTCTCCCTGAATCGGCATTTTGGCTGATCATAGCCACTGAAATTGCATTTTCGACCGCAAACTGCACGCCAGACATAAAATTCGCATGACATTGCAGGTTACAATTCGACCAGATGGTCATCGAGTTCGTTGACGTTATCGGGACCTGCCGGAAAATGTGTTTCCAGCAGCCGCCCCGCCTGTTGAATAGCCTTGAGAAAACCGGAAGCATGGTCATCTTGCGCCGCATGATCTGTCAGGATTGTGACAATGCCATTCCATTCTTCCTGAGCCACTTTTGCATTGATACCGGCATCGGCCACAACTTCCGCATAACGCTCCGCCAGCGATACAAACAGCAGGATGCCCGTGCGCTTTTCTGTGAGGTGTACATTGCGCGTCAGAAACTGCTGGACCGCATTGAGATGCGCGCGCTGGTAGAGAATGCGCTTGGGAACAAACCGCAGGCTAAGGCCGGGTATGAGTCGCAGCAGCAGAATGGCAGTCGCGAAAGCAGCAAGGATCGCCAGGCCAAAGAGCGGCAATGAGATGGTGAACCAGTACCAATGGGCCGCCAGCGCCACGATGATGGCTGCAACAAGAATGCCAACCGTAACGGCAAAGCCGGCAACGAAGAAATAGCTGTCGCTGCTGCGGGCGAGTACCGCATAGATTTCGCCGCTCGTCCGGCTCTCTGCATCGCGGATTGCTGCGGCAATACGGGCATGATCGTCATCATTCATCACTGACATGCTCTCTCCTACCAGCCTCCCGATGCACCGCCGCCGCCGGATGATCCGCCTCCACCCGAAAAGCCGCCGCCCCCACCGCCACCGGAAGACCATCCGCCGCCGCCTGACGACCACCCTCCACCGGAACCACCCCCAGAGCCCGATGATCGCGTGTCAATGTCCATGCCAAGCCATCTGTAGCGACCGGGGCCAATTTTCTGGCCGAAGACAGGGGCCAGGATGGCCATGCCGAACCCGCCGAAGAAAATAATGACCCAGATCGAGATGAAAATGACCCCGAACCAGTCAATATTAGAGGATTCGTCCTTGATATTTCGCTTGGCCCGCGCTTCAAGTTCGGCTGCATCGCCCGAAAGCACTTTCAGAATATCGTCCACGCCGCGCGCTATACCACCGGAATAATCCCCTGAGCGAAAGCCGGGAATAATAGCATTCTCGATGATAAGTTTTGACAGAAGGTCCGTCAGCGTCCCTTCCAGTCCGTAGCCGACTTCAATACGCACCTTGCGATCATTGGGTGCCACGACGAGAAGTACGCCGTTGTTTTCCTGCTTCTGGCCAAGCGCCCAAGCACGGTAGAGCCGGTTGGAATAGGGCTCGATCGCCTCGCCATCAAGACTTGGCACAGTGACTACAACCACCTGATCCGAGGATTTCGCCTCGAATGCCGCCAGTTTCTGCGTGATCGCATCACGGGTCGCGGCGTCAATGACATTGGCGCCATCCACCACCCGTCCCGTGAGCGCTGGAAGGTCTGCCGCAAAGGCGTGACCCAGAAACAGCCCGAGCAGCGTTACAGTCAAAAGCAGACCGTACGAAATCCTCATCAACCAAGGGTCTCGTACGGCTATGTCAGCGCTTTGGCGCTTGGTGCGCATTCTGAAAGCCTAGAATTTGACTTGAGGCGTCTGCTTGACGGAATCGTCAACTGTGAATGTCTGATAGGGCTGGCTGTTTGTATACCAGATCCATGTCCAGATGATCGTCGGCATGGTCCGGAGCGATGTATTATAGACGCGTACCGCTTCGATATAGTCGCGGCGGGCCACCGCTATGCGGTTTTCAGTGCCTTCCAGCTGCGACTGCAAGGCGAGGAAGTTCTGATTGGATTTCAGATCAGGATAGTTTTCGACCACAGCCAGAAGCCGCGACAGGGCACCGGAAAGGTTGGCCTGATTGTCCTGAAATGCCTTGAAGGCATTGGGGTCTTTCAGCGTATCGGGCGTCACCTGTATCGAGGTCGCCTTCGCGCGCGCTTCGACCACTGACGTCAGCACATCTTTTTCCTGAGCCGCATAACCTTTGACGGTTTCAACCAGATTGGGAATGAGATCTGCGCGGCGCTGATACTGGTTCAGCACTTCGCTCCATGCGGCCTTGGCCTGCTCTTCATTGGTCGGGATCGTATTGAAACCGCATGCGGACAGCAGCGGCACGAGAACGACGAGAGCCAGAACCGAAAAGACATTGCGTGGCAAAAAGCCGGTCGAAGACGTCATTTTTTGCATAAACCCTCTCCTCATTACTCATTTTCCCGACCAACTGGTCATTTTGGAACGAAGCAGTCCGAACGTAGCCATTTTTTGCTGCAAAAGGAACTGGCAAAGCGCTATGCTGCCTTGCAACAGGGATCAAGCGGAATCGCCATGGCTGCAAATGACAAAGAGCGTCAGACTGTAACAGAATCGAAGCGGATTCTGGAGCGCATCAGCCTTGAGACCAATCCCGGCGCAAAGTCGGCGGTTGAGCGGACTGTGAACAGGACCAAGGGGCATTTTACTGCGGAAGATGCTGATGCTGCCGATCCGATCGAGATATGGGGAACGCGCATTGGTCGCGTTCTGGGATTGCTAGTATTGATAGCCATGTTTATCTGGTTGATCAGTTCCATCACCGGCAAAAGCTGAGGCTCCGAATTCATCCCCCGCTTTTCCGAACTCTTTTACGAGTATTTCCATGACCGGTTCCGTTGCTCCTTCCTCCAATGCTGTCATCGTCATTTCAAGCCATGTCGTGCGTGGTTCTGTCGGCAACCGCGCGGCGGTATTTGCTCTTGAAACCCTTGGACATCCCGTCTGGGCCGTCCCAACCGTTATCCTGCCCTGGCATCCGGGGCATGGACCGGCCAAGCGCATTGTGCCCGAACCGCAGCAGTTCGATGATCTGATTGCCGATCTGGAGCGGGCGCCGTGGCTGGGTGAAGTGCGGGCCGTTATGACCGGTTATCTCGGCAATGCCGCACAGGCTGCATCGGTCGCCCGCCTGATCAAGAAGATCAAAAGTCAGAACAAGGATGTGCTCTACCTCTGCGATCCTGTCATAGGTGATACAAAAGGGCTCTACGTTCCCGAAGCAACAGCAATCGGCATTCGCGATGAGCTTATGCCACTGGCTGATATTTCAACGCCAAACCGTTTTGAACTTGCCTGGCTCGCCGGTGCTGATCTGCCTGACAACAAGGCAATCATGCAGGCCGCCCTTCATGCGGGCCCCGGAACAATGCTGGTGACATCAGCCCATCCCATGCTTGCCGGCGGCACCGGCAATCTTCTGGTCACGCATTCTTTCGCCATGCTTGCCGAGCATCGCCTTGTAAACGGTCCAACCAACGGACTTGGCGATCTGACCTCCGCACTCTTCCTTGCGCGTATGCTGGCGGGCCTTGATCACGAGCAGATATTGCAGCGAACCACCGCATCGGTCTTTGAGATCATGGCGCGCTCGGCAAAGCGTGGAGCGGATGAATTGATGCTCGAAGCGGATGCATCCAGCCTCTCCAGCCCGATGGCCATGATCCAGATGCGCCACCTCGTTCATCCAAGCAAAGGCATCCGTGCCTGATCCTGTCAGCGATTGCAGCAATCGTCCTGCGCGGTTTCGACACGGGGCTTTTGCTGTAATTTCAGTGACACGCCGCAAAACTGTCCTATTCTGGAATCTCGCATTTGAGCTCCGTGCAAACTGGCACAAGACCAATTGATCTTCCCTTCAATCGGGATTAATGCACCATCATGACCATGCTTCCTGAGAAACTGCTCACCGGTTATCGCAACTTCATGGCGCAGCGTTATGCCAATGAAACCATGCGCTACCGTCAGTTGGCCGAACAGGGCCAAACCCCTGAGACGCTCGTTATCGCCTGTTGCGACTCGCGTGCCGCCCCGGAAATCATCTTCGACACCAGCCCCGGCGAGATTTTCGTTATCCGCAATGTGGCTAATCTTGTGCCACCCTTTGAGCCTGATGGTGAATATCACTCCACGTCGGCGGCGCTGGAATTTGCGGTACAAAGTCTGAAAGTGAAAAACATTGTTGTTCTGGGCCATGGACGCTGCGGCGGCATCAAGGCGGCGCTTGATACGGAGAGCAAACCATTATCTCCCGGTGATTTCATTGGCAAATGGATGAGCCTTGTTGCTCCGGCAGCCGAAGCCGTCGCCGCCAATGAACTTATGACCCCATTTGAGCGCCAGACTGCACTGGAGCGCATTTCCATTCGCTATTCCCTCCGGAACCTGCGCAGCTTCCCCTGCGTCGACATTCTGGAAAAGAAGGGGCGTCTTACCCTACACGGCGCATGGTTCGATATTTCCACAGGGGAGCTTTGGGTGATGAACCCTGAAACCGGGGATTTCTTGCGGCCCGATCCGGAATCGGTCGACCTGCAACCGGGCCAATAGCCTATGCAGAAACTGGCTATCGTTTTCGCATTGCTTCTCAGCTTTGCGGTGCCTTCGTTTGCCGAAGACACCCCCGAAGTTCTTGTCGAGCGCTGGTACAAGGCACTCGATACGGCAAACAGATCTGAATTTGCCGACCTTCTCACCGATGACGCGATAATCGTGCTTGAAGATCAGGAGATCGAGCAGACCAAGCGCGAATTCCTCGGCTCCCTCGACGAATGGGAACACGCGGTAAAAGGCACGACGATCAAGCACAGGCTTGGCGGGATGGAAAATGGCAAACTGACGATGTTCGTTTGTTACGAGTTTCCTGACAACACCACCTATTCCCGCGAAATATTCAGTTTTCGCAACGGCAAGATCAGCGCCAGCGCACAGGGGGCCATTAGCGAGACCTGCGAAGGATTTTAAACAAAAGGCCGATGCTGAGCACCGGCCTTTGAATTCACTGCAATTGTGGAAAAAGCCTTACTTGCCGTCGATCTGTGCGCCGATGATTGCAATGGCCTGCTGATAGACAGTGGCCGAATTCCAACCCTGGATTGCTGCGAAGCTGGGCTCCCCAGGCTGGTATCCAGCACCGCGCTGCCAGCCATGCCCGACAAGGAAATTTGCCGTGGAGGCCAAGGCGTCAGCCTTGGAACGGACCATGTCGATATGACCGCTGCCATCACCATCGACACCATATTTCAGAACATTGGCGGGCATGAACTGGGTCTGGCCAATTTCCCCATGCAACGCGCCGCGCGCATCAGGGGCCAGATCACCGTGATCGACAAGCTTCAATGCCGCATAGAGCTGCTCACGAAAATAATCGCTGCGACGGCAATCATAAGCCAGCGTTGCTACCGCAGATAGCGTGTGCTGGCTGCCCAGGACGGCACCAAAACCCGTCTCCATGCCCCAGATCGCAATGATTGGGCCGGCAGGCACGCCATAGCGTTTCTCAATGCTGGCAAAGAGAGCCGCATTCTGGGTTTTCAGCGCCTTGCCGCGCGACACGATCGTCTGCGCACCACGCACCTGCATGAACTTGTCGAGCGAGTATTTGAAGCTCTTCTGATTGCGGTCCAGCGCTATTGTCTTGGTTGAATAGGTCAGGTTGTTGAGAGCGCCCAGCCCCCTACCGCCAATACCCTGCGACTTGGCTTCCTGTTTGAACTGTTCAACCCAGGCCGGAAATCCAGCAGAATTGTTGCCACACTGAGGTGCTGCCTGAGCTGCTCCTGCCATCACGAGAAGCGCGGTCGCTACACCAGCAAAAAATCTGCCTTTGGCAACAAATGCCATGGAAATCTCCTTAAAAGTTTAATCGTCCCTGATGCTATCTGCCATTTTTCCATCATCCTGTCATCTGCCAGAATGCAGCAATACTTGATGAAACTGGGCTTATTCTCTTCATTCTCGATGAATATTGTCCTTTCGCGCACGCAATCTGCGGTTCTCCTCCACGCTGTGCAGACGCACAAGATACAATCCTGAGTTGCTCGTTTCAGCGTTTGATTCGGTGCAGTTAGACCTATTGATGAGAAGCCATTTGCGTTTTCGCCGGTAAACTAAGCCAAACTTTTGAAATTTGATTATATTTTTGTATATACAATAATTATTGACTGCAGCGGTTTTCATGCGTAAATTCGAATGGAATAACGAAAAGGCTAACCACAACCTGCGCAAACACGGCGTGGCCTTTGAAGATGTTCGCTATTTTGAGTTTGAGACCGCGATCGAGTGGCTCGCAGACCAAAATATCTATGGTGAAGAACGTATCGTCGCCATTGGCGTTCTCGAGGGTAAACTTTACGCGCTCATCTACACAATGAGAGGAACATCCATTCGCGTTATCTCGCTGCGTAGAGCATCTCGGAAGGAAGCGGATGAATATGTCAAATCAGAAGCGTGATACGTCCGGCACTGACATTGTTTTCAATCAACAGACAGGATTGGTAACAATGGTGGTATCGCCCAAAGCATATAAGCAAAAAACCCGCGAGGAAGCCATCGCGGCTGCGAAGGCTTATGCCAAGTCTCTTAGCGTCGAAGAAGACGCAGCGCTTACCAAAGCGGCTTTGGACGATCCGGACACTGTCCTCATCACCGAGTTGAGCAGACGCAAGCCCGGTCGACCACTTGCGGATATTACAAAAACCCCGGTCTCCATTCGCCTCAGCCCGGATGTGGTTGATTATTTCCGTTCGAGCGGGCCCGGTTGGCAGAGCCGTATTGATGATGTCCTGCGCAAAGCAGCAGGGTTGAAAAAACGCGCGTAACTGCGTCTACCTTGACTCTTCACCATATTTCCTGTTTAAGCCGCCCATCAATCCGCGACGAGTTCCAAACTCCGAGCAGCCGACCGGGACCCCGCAAGGGTTCGACGATCCCGGAGGTCAACACCCGACAGCGCGATGCGCCCTCGGGTGCATTTTTGCTTTGAGCCTCGTTTGGGTATGGGCTTTGGCGCGGAGGATGCTTACCTTTCAGGGAAACAGTTCCCCGGAAGATAGAGGAAAACGGATGTTTGAGAGCTTACAGGAACGACTAGGTTCGATTTTGAATGGCCTGACCGGCCGTGGCGCGTTGTCGGATGCCGACGTCGCGGCGGCTTTGCGCGAAGTGCGCCGGGCACTCATCGAAGCTGACGTTGCCCTTGATGTGGTTCGCTCGTTCACCGACAAGGTGCGGGCCAAGGCCGTTGGCGCCGAAGTCCTCAAAAGCATCAAGCCCGGCCAGATGGTCGTCAAGATCGTCCATGATGAGCTGGTCGACATGCTCGGCGCCGAAGGCGTCACCATTGATCTGAATGCCCCGGCTCCCGTTGTCATCATGATGGTTGGTCTGCAGGGTTCGGGTAAGACCACCACCACGGGCAAGATCGGCAAGCGCCTGACCGAACGGTCGAAGAAGAAAGTGCTGATGGCGTCGCTCGATACGCGCCGTCCTGCCGCACAGGAACAATTGCGCCAGCTTGGCGTACAGACCGGTGTCGACACCCTGCCAATCATTGCCGGTCAGACACCCGTCGAGATCGCCGCACGCGCCGTACAGGCTGCCAAGCTCGGCGGCCATGATGTTGTCATCCTCGATACTGCAGGCCGCACACATATTGATGAGCCCTTGATGGTCGAAATGGCCGACATCAAGAAAAAGGCCAATCCGCATGAAATCCTTCTCGTTGCCGATGCTCTGACCGGCCAGGACGCCGTCAATCTCGCGCGCTCTTTTGATGAGCGTGTAGGTATCACCGGCCTCGTCCTGACACGTATGGATGGCGACGGTCGCGGCGGTGCCGCCCTTTCGATGCGCGCCGTTACCGGCAAGCCAATCAAGCTGATCGCCACCGGTGAAAAGATGGATGCGCTGGAGGAGTTCTATCCCCGGCGTATCGCTGACCGCATCCTCGGCATGGGCGATATTGTTTCGCTCGTTGAAAAAGCTGCTGAAAACATTGACGCGGAAAAAGCCGCGGCGATGGCCAAGAAGATGCAATCAGGCAAGTTCGATCTCAACGATCTGGCTGATCAGATCGGCCAGATGCAGAAGCTTGGCGGCATGGGCGGTATCATGGGCATGATGCCCGGCATGGGCAAGATGAAGGATCAGATGGCTGCGGCCGGTCTTGATGATTCCATATTCAAGCGCCAGCTGGCCATCATTTCTTCGATGACCGCTGCCGAGCGCACCAATCCTGATATGCTCAAACATTCGCGCAAGCAGCGCATTGCCAAGGGCTCCGGCACCAATGCCGCCGACATCAACAAGCTTCTCAAAATGCACCGCCAGATGGCGGATATGATGAAGGCTATGGGCGGCAAAGGCAAAGGCGGCATCATGAAACAGATGATGGGTGGCATTGGCGCCAAGATGGGTCTCGGCGGACTGGGTGGTATGGGTGGTATGCCTGACCTGTCCAAGATGGACCCGAAGCAGCTTGAGGCCTTGCAGAAGCAGGCGGAAGCCGCAGGCTTTGGCAAGGGCGGCGGCCTGCCTGGCCTGCCCAGCGGTCTCGGTGGTGGTATGGGCGGCGGCCTCCCCCGTTTGCCCGGCCTTGGTGGCGGGCTTCCCGGTCTGCCGAAGAAGAAGGGATAATCATGACGTCTTCCTCCCTGCCAAAAGAATTGCTCGAACTACGCGCCTCCATCGACAATATCGATGCAGCGCTGATCCACATGCTGGCGGAGCGTTTCCGCTGCACGAAAGCCGTGGGTGTGCTCAAGGCCAAGAATGGCCTCGCAGCTGCCGATCCCGCGCGCGAAAAACGACAGGTTGAACGTCTGCGCTCGCTCGCCCAGTCGGCCGACCTCGACCCCGATTTTGCCGAGAAGTTTCTCAACTTCATCGTCAAGGAAGTGATCAGACATCACGAAACAACTGCGGCCAAAGAAAACGCCGCGAACTAACAACAGGAGAATACCCCATGTCACTGAAAATCCGCCTGGCACGTGCCGGCTCCAAGAAGCGCCCTTACTACCACGTCGTTATCGCTGACGTTCGTGCGCCGCGTGATGGCCGTTTCATCGAAACCGTTGGCGCATGGAACCCGATGCTTCCCAAGGACGGCGACCGTGTAAAGCTCGACGCTGACCGTATCCAGTATTGGATCGGCCATGGCGCACAGCCAACAGACCGCGTTCTGCGCTTCCTCGATCAGGCTGGCATTGCCAAGCGTGATACACGCAACAACCCTGAAAAGGGTCTTCCGGGCAAGAAGGCTCAGGAACGCGTTGCTATGGCCAAGCAGGCTGAAGAAGATGCAAAGGCAAAGGTTATTGCTGAAGCAGAAGCAGCAAAGGCTGCTGAAGAGGCCGCCAAGGCCGCTGCCGCTGAAGCTGCTGCTGCCCCTGCAGAAGAAGCACCAACTGAAGAAGCTGCCAGCTAATAAGCGGTTTCATCCATTGACTGCAAAACGGGTGGCTCTGCCGCCCGTTTTTGTTTTCAGGTGGCGGTAAGCCCGTCCCATGCGGCCATTGCCGCATCGGCGGTTCGCATCAAACCATCAAGCGTCGCACCGTCGCGGGCTGTGATCGACATGCCATGCTGCACCGTCGCGTAGAACTCTGCTATATTCTGACAATCCGTGGCAGCACCAAGCTCCCCATCGGCTACGCCCTGCTCCAGCCGCGTCTTCAGTTTGGTGACATTCTCGCGGCGGTTTTCCCGCAGCAGTTCCCCGATGGGATCGTCTTCGCTTAAACCATGCAAAGCACCCAGCACGATGAGACAACCCTGCGGCTGATCGGGCCGGGTATAGGAAATGGCGGTTTCCTTCAGGAAATTATGAAATCCCTCCCGCGCCGTTTTGCCTTCCGACAGAGCATTCCATATTTCATGACCGACGCGGCTGCGATAGACCGAAACGGCTTCTTTGAAGAGTTGGGCCTTGCTGCCGAAACAGGCGTAAAGGCTGGGAGAATTGATCCCCATCGCCTCGGTAAGCATTGCCATCGATGCGCCTTCATAACCCTTGGCCCAAAAGAGTTCCATGGCACGGACAAGGGCTGCATCCCTGTCAAATGCGCGTGGGCGGCCTTTCGGCGTCATGGCAATCTCCTTTTTTGTAACAATCAATACATAAATCACTTGACGTCGTGGCGCAAGGGTGGCAAGGCTTTATGTATCAATCGTTACATAAAGGAAAACGGATGTCTCGTCTCTCCAATAAAGTTGCCTTTGTCACCGGCGGCAGTCGCGGTATCGGAGCAGCCATTGCCCTCAAACTGGCAGAAGATGGTGCAGATATTGCCATTACCTACACCAGCGCCCCGGCCAAGGCGGATGAAACGGTCAAGGCCATCGAAAAGCTCGGCCGCCGCGCCATTGCCATCAAGGCCGATAATCTCGATGCAAAAGCCGTGGAGAGCGCCGTCAACGAAGCCCATGCCAAGCTCGGCCGGCTGGACATTCTTGTGAACAGCGCCGGAGTCTATTCGATGGATACTGTCGATGCGCTGGATCTGGAAGAATTTGATCGCGTGATGTCGATCCATGTTCGTGCGAGCTTTGTCGCTGCAAAAGCTGCCGTAGCACACATGCCCGTGGGTGGACGGATTATCAATATCGGCAGCAATCTGGCTGAAATCGTGCCGTTCTCCGGCCTTCTCGCCTATTCCACCAGCAAGGCTGCGCTGATCGGCCTGACCAAAGCCTTGGCGCGCGATCTGGGTCCGAAGGAAATCACTGCCAATATCGTTCATCCCGGCTCTACGGACACGGATATGAACCCAGCCAATGGCGATCACGCTGAAGGACAGCGCGCCCGCATGGCTATTCCACGCTTTGGACAGGCAAAGGATATCGCCGGTCTTGTCGCTTTTCTCGCCGGTGAAGAGGGCCGCTTCATCAATGGCGCTTCGCTAACCATCGATGGCGGTGCCAACGCCTGATCCATTGAAACTCAACCCGGGCGGTATCATCCCCGGCCGGGTTTTTCTCTTACTGCTCGCCCTTGCGTACCAGACGGCCTTCCTCGGCCTTGTGGAAGTATTGCGAGCATACCAGCCAGCCCTTGAGCGGCCTGAGCAGGATAAGGCTTCCAAACAGGGTCAGCGGCAGCGTCGTGAACACATGTACCCAGATTGAAACTTCGTAGGTTGTCTGCAACCACAACGCGAACAACATGGCCGGAACCGCGACGATCGTCATGGCGAAGAACGCCGGGCCATCCGCCGGATCGGCAAAGGAATAATCGAGCCCGCAAACCTCGCAGAACGGCGCAAGCTTGAGAAAGCCATGGAACAGCCGCCCTTGCTGGCATTGCGGACAGCGCCCGAGGATGCCGGTTTTCATCGGATTGTCTGTTGCGTGGTAGTGGCCTGTCTGTGACATGGCTATTGCCTCTCCAAGATGGGTTTATTGTATGGATAATTTATGATATTAGCATACAATAAACATACTATCTGATGGAAATATAGATATTGTATGTATTAATGCAAGCATGACCGTTTGTCACATGGCATATTTGTCCTTGTTCCAGCAAGAAAGTCTGGGTAATTGTATGGTATATAACCATACAAAGAGCCTGACATGAGCGTTTGGAAGCCCCGTATTGCCACCAGTTCCCGCTACAAGCACCAAGGCATTGTCGATGCGCTGGTCGCTGACATCAATTCAGGCGTCCTGAAACCGGGTGATGCCCTCCCACCCCAGCGCGAGATTGCAAGACAGCTCGGAATAGACCTGACCACCGTCACACGGGCGATGACAGAAGCGCATCGCCTTGACCTCATCGAAGCGAAAGTCGGTTCTGGCACCACCATCAAAGGCTCGTTGACGCAACCGGCACTTGGGATGGCCTCCCTGCTGACCGATCTGGACCTGACCATGATCATCCCCCCGCAGCCGCCGGAAGCCGACCTCCACAATCACTTGATCGAGGGGGTAAGCCACGTCCTCAACGGCGCATCGAGCCACTTCCTCAGCTATCAGGAAAGCACAGGCACAGAGGCCGCACGCGCCGCCGGGACAAAATGGCTGGCACCGCGTTTCGGCGAAGCGCCCTCGGCGGATCGGCTCCTCGTGGCCGGTGGTGCCCAGAGCGCACTCTTTGCCATTTGTAGCCTTATTGCTGCCCGTGGCTCGATTTGCGCCGGGACACTGACTTATCCGGGGCTGAAATCCGTCTGTTCAGCGCTTGATATTCCCATTCATGCGCTTGCCATGGACCGGAACGGTATCGTTCCCGACGCGTTTGAAAGCTGCTGCAAAACATCAAGACCAAAAGCCATCTATCTTTGCCCATCCATCGACAACCCGACAACAGTGACAATGCCTGCTTCGCGCCGGCAGATCATCGTCAGTATCGCTCAACGCCATGATGTCATGATTATCGAGGATGATCCCTATGCGGAACTTCTCGACACATCCCTGCCCGCCATTGCTTCAATTGCGCCCGATATCACCTGGCACATCGCTACCCTATCCAAATGTGCAACGCCTGCGCTGCGTGTTGCCTATGTGGTTTGCCCCTCATCGCTGGATGTATTGAAGCTCGCGTCGAGCCTTCGCGCCAGCAACCCGACCGCATCCCCGTTATTGATGGCGGTTGCCACGGCCTGGATCAATGACGGCAGTCTCTATGGAATTGCCCATGCTATCCGCGAGGAAAGTCAGGCCAGACAGATCATCGCCAGAAAAGTGCTGAAGAATTGGCATTTTTCCGCTCATCCGGCAGGTCATCATCTATGGCTTGATGTGCCTGTTCAGTGGAGTGCTGCGGAATTTTCCGCACTTGCCCGCCGTTCCGGCATTGGCATTGTCCCGGCATCGGCTTTCAGCATAGCCCCTGCAACCCCCGAAGCTGTCAGGCTGTCACTTGGCGCTGCGCCGGATAGAGGCAGGCTGGAACAGGCCCTCGTTCTGCTTGACCGGTTGCTGCACGAACCGCGCTTTGCCACGGGAATTATTGTCTAGAGGAAACTGCCCTGTGCCGTGATCGGATGAAACACCGGCTTTTCCGAAGCCTGTGCGGTAATCCGATGTTCCAGATCAAGCAGAAAACGTTTGCGCGGCTGCCCGCCGCCATAGCCGGTTAACGATCCGTCTGCACCGATAATCCGGTGGCAAGGAACAACAATGGCGATGCGGTTCTGGCCGTTTGCGCCGCCAACTGCGCGGCTCGAGTTCGGTTTACCCAACGCTCGGGCCATCCCGCCATAGGTGCGCGTTTCACCATAGGGAATGTCGATAAGCATGGACCAGATGGTGCGCTGGAATGGCGTGGCTGGCAGAAATAGCGGCGTTTCAAATCGCGTCAGCTCACCGGCAAAATAGGCCGTTATCTCTTCATCAATCTGGTCGAGATAGCGATGCTCACCCGGCACAATGGAATAGCCATAGCGCTGCTCAAGTTCTGTCAATTCCGTTGGCAGGGCTGGCCGATCCGAGAATTCAAGCAGCGAGAGCCCTTCATCACCAGCCATGGCAATCATGGGACCTATCGGTGTCTGGATATGTCTGTAGCGCAAGGTCTTTGTCATGGTCTTCTCCCGACTCATGCGCGCGATTCTATCTCTCTGGAATCAGTCCGCCACCCGATTCTTGTCAGGCCTCGTTTCCGGCAATGCTCACCCTTGCTCCCGCCCGGTTGAGTGACTGAAGAACATCATCGGGCGGCGGTGAATCAGTCACCAGCTCGTCAAATCCTGTAAAATCGCAAACCTGAACAAGTCCCTGCCGCCCGAACTTTGAAGCATCCGATACCACCACGGAACGCTCGCCGCGCGATAGAACCATGCGCGCGAACTCCGCTTCCTCAAGATTGTAATCCATCAACCCATGTGTCGCATCAATGGCGCCGATGGAAATAATCGAATGGGCGACATTGAACCGGCTGATAAAATCGATGGCCAAGGCACCGAATGCTGCACCATTGTCACTGCGCAACTCACCTCCGGCCATGAACACCTTGTTGCCGTTCACCGTCGCCAGAGTACGGGCAATATCGGATGAATTGGTGACAACGGTCAGATTGCGATACTGCAACAATTCCCGAGCAAGAAAGCTGGTGGTCGTGCCCGTATCCAGCATGATCGAGTCGCCATTGCCGATTGTGCCTGCGACATACCGGGCGATTGCCCGCTTGGCACCGGCATTCTCGCGCATACGCCGTTCGAAAGGCGCTTCGCCGAGATGCTGCGGCAAACCAACGGCACCATGAGTGCGCACGATAACCCCTTCATCGGTCAAAGGTTTTACATCGCGCCGTATCGTCTCAAGCGAAACGCCGAGCCTGTTCGCCAGATCCGCGATTGAGATTGTGCCCTCATCCTGCAGCACTTTCGTAATCTCGCCACGTCGTTTGGAACCCATCGTACACCTCATCAATCGTGCACATCTGCGCACATGCAAACATCAATACCACAAAAAATTTATAAAACAGTCATAAAAACCACAAAAACTCACAAATGTGGATTGACAACTCAGGCCATGCGGATGAGATTTGCCGCATAGGGCACCCAAGGCGGGTGCTCATTTTCTGGATTGCCCGATGACGCAGACCCAGACCAGTGAAGCCCGAATTGCTGCCTTGCCCCTCTGGCATGGCAATATCAGCGTGACGCTGCTCAAGGGCGGGATCAGCAATGAGAGCTATGTGGTCGAGGATGAAAACCGCAAATATGTGGTGCGGTTTGGCAAGGATTATCCCTTTCACCACGTCTTTCGCGTCCGCGAGGCCATGACCGCAAAGGCCGCGCATAGCGCCGGATTTGCACCTGAACTGTTTTATGCCGATGACGGCATAATGGTATCGGCATTTCTGGGCGCTAAAACCTACGGCGCACAGGACGTGCGCAACAATATCGCCGGTGTCGCCACCCTGATCCGGCAATTTCACACGGCAATGCCCGATCACATCACCGGTCCCGGCTTCATGTTCTGGGTGTTTCACGTCATCCGGGACTATGCCCGCACGCTCAAGGCGGGCAAAAGCCGCATGCGTGACCAACTGGACAATTATCTCACCATTGCGGGCGAGATGGAGGCTGTGCAAAAGCCACTGCCGATCATTTTCGGCCATAACGATCTTCTGCCCGCCAATATTCTCGATGATGGCGAACGCCTGTGGCTGATCGACTTTGAATATGCCGGTTTTTCCACCGCGATGTTTGATCTTGCCGGTATCGCGTCCAATTCCGGTTTGAACGATGAAGAATCGGAAGTCTTGCTGGCAGCCTATTTCGGGACCTCACCCGATCACGCGCTGAAGCGCGCCCACGCGGCGATGCAGTGCGCTTCGCTGTTGCGCGAAGCCATGTGGGGCATGGTGTCAGAGCTTTATCTCAATGCCCCCGGCGTCGATTATGTCGCCTACACCCATGAAAATCTGGAGCGTCTGCAACAGGCGCTTGACCGGTTTCGAACCACATATGGAAGCAAATCATGACCCTGCCCAGTCACGCCCAGATCGTCGTTATCGGCGGTGGCATCATCGGCTGTTCGACGGCCTATCATCTTGCAAAAGATCACAAGGCGGATGTCGTTCTGCTTGAGCAGGGACAATTGACATCGGGCTCCACCTGGCACGCAGCGGGCCTTGTTGGTCAGCTGCGTTCCTCCGCATCCATCACCCGCGTCCTGAAATATTCCGTTGATCTCTACAAGCGTCTTGATGAGGAAACCGGTCTGGCAACGGGCTGGAAAATGACCGGTTGCCTGCGTCTTGCCACCAATCAGGATCGCTGGACAGAATTCCGGCGTCTGGCGACCACTGCTGGCAGCTTCGGCATGGATATGCACCTTCTTTCGCCGCAGGAGGTCAAGGCCATGTGGCCTTTGATGCGGGTTGATGATCTGGTTGGCGCAAGCTGGCTTCCGACCGACGGACAGGCAAGCCCATCGGATATCACGCAGTCGCTGGCACGCGGTGCCCGTATGAACGGTGCGAAACTCATTGAAAATATCCGCGTCACCGGGTTCGAAATGGATGGCGAGCGTATCATCAAGGTCAAGACTGATCAGGGTGACATCGCCTGCGAAAAAGTAGTCAACTGCGCGGGCCAGTGGGCACGCCAAGTCGGTGCAATGGCTGGCATCAACGTGCCGCTGCAACCTGTGAAACACCAATATATCATTACCGAAAAGATTGACGGACTGTCCTCAGACGCACCGACCATCCGCGATCCTGACAGACGCACCTATTTCAAGGAAGAAGTTGGCGGTCTGGTCATGGGTGGCTACGAACCCAATCCGCAGGGATGGGTGACGGGCGATGTACCTGATGATTGGCAGTTCCGCCTGTTTGACGATGATTTTGACCATTTTGAACAGCATATGATGCAGGCGATGGAGCGCGTTCCCGCGCTTGAAACTGTCGGCGTCAAGCAGATGATCAATGGTCCCGAGAGTTTTACACCGGATGGGAATTTCATTCTCGGTCGTGCGCCTGAGTGCTCCAATATGTTTGTCGGCGCGGGCTTCAACGCCTTTGGCATTGCATCCGGTGGCGGTGCGGGCTGGGTGCTAGCCCAATGGGTCATCGATGGCGAAGCACCGCTCGATCTGTGGACTGTCGATATCAGGCGCTTTTCCAATCTGCATCGCGACCGTGACTGGGTGCTTGACCGCACATTGGAAGCCTATGGCAAACACTACACGATTGGCTTTCCGCACGAGGAATATACCTCCGGACGGCCAGCCATCGTCTCACCGCTCTATGATCGCCTGAAGAAACACGGCGCGGTCTTCGGCTCAAAACTCGGCTGGGAACGCCCGAACTGGTTTGCACCTGAGGGTACGGAACCCGTCGATATTTATTCCATGGGCCGGCAGAACTGGTTCGATCAGGTTGGCAAAGAACATGCACTGGTGCGGGAAAAGGCCGGCATTTTCGACCAGTCCTCCTTTACCAAATATGAATTGACGGGCAAGGATGCACAAAAGGCTCTCGATTACATCTGCGCCAATGATGTTGCAAAGCCTGTCGGGCGGCTAACCTATACGCAGCTTCTCAATACCCGCGGCGGTATTGAATGCGATCTCACAGTGGCGCGACTTGCCGAAGACAAATTCTATATCGTCACCGGCACCGGCTTCCGCACCCATGACTTTGCCTGGATCAAGGAACATATCGGCGAAGGGCTGGATGCACGCCTCGGCGATATCACCGAGCATTTCGGCACGCTTTCGCTCATGGGCCCAAAGGCACGCGAAATTCTGGTGCGCGTCACGGATACCGATGTCAGCAACAGCGCCTTTCCTTTCGGCCATGTCAGAGAGATCAAGATTGCTGGAGCGACCGTTCGCGCCCTGCGCGTGACCTATGTCGGCGAGCTTGGCTGGGAACTGCATATTCCGATTGCCGCCACAGGTACCGTCTTCGATGCCTTGATGCAGGCAGGTGAGGAATTTGGCCTCGCGCCCGTCGGATATCGTGCGCTGGAATCGCTGCGACTGGAAAAAGGTTATCGCGCCTGGGGCTCTGATATCACGCCCAATGACTCGCCCTTTGAAGCCGGGCTCGGCTGGGCGGTTAAATTGCGCAAGGAAACAGAATTTCTCGGACGCAAGGCCAGCCAGACTATTCAGGCTGCATCTCTCAAGAAACGCCTTGTGGGTTTCACCGTTGCCAATGAGGATGTGGTGCTTCTTGGGCGTGAGACGATTCTGCGCAACGGCGAGACAGTGGGCTACCTTACCAGTGGTGGTTTCGGTTACACAATCGGCAAGCCCATTGGCTTCGGTTATGTCCGCCATACGGATGGTGTGAGCGACAGCTTTTTGACTGAAGGAACCTATGAGCTGATCGTCGCCAATGAGCGCTTCCCCGCCAAGATTCACGTTGAGCCGCTCTACGATCCGCAAAACGCAAAAGTGAAGGCGTGAGGCGGCAAACGCCTGTCTGATTGAGTCTGTCAAAACGCCAGCAATTCGGCACCCTGCGGCATAATTTCCCGGGGGTTGACTTTCCCCGTGGAGGGGACCAAATGGCAGCACGCGACCGGGAAATTTCGGCCGCGTATCACCAAACCGGAGTCTATCTCTTATGCCCAACGACGACAGTCATAGTCGATTGTTTGCGCCGTCATCGGCGATCGTGGCCTGATTCTTAAGAGATCAGCTCGCCCCGATCAGCCGTGACGGCGGATCGACAGAAAGGCGAGCTAAAATGAACGACCTTCGCTTGAATCAGGATGCAGTCAATGCCGAATTGGCACAGGCATCCAATGTTGCAGAACAGCTTGCCGCCATGCAGGCCGCTGATGCTGTTGAACTACTCAACGAACTCGATGTCGAGGATGCTGTCGGCATTCTCGCTGAAATGCCGAGAGATCACGCGGTTTTGATCCTTGATCAGCCGGAACTGCATTCATCGGCCGAGATTATTGCCGAGCTTCCAGCACCCATTGCACGCGAACTGCTTGACGCCATGTCAGCCGACCGCGTTACTGATATCTTTCAGCAGTTCGATGATGAAACCCGTATCCGCCTTGCTTCCAGCCTCGGGCAGGAAACCAAGGCTGCGCTGCGCAAACTCCTGCATTACCCACCCCATACGGCAGGCAGCTTGATGACCACCGAGTTCGTCAGCGTGCCCGGCGACTGGAACGTGGCGGCAACACTGCAGCATATTCGCGAAGTGGAGCGGTCCCGCGAGACGATCTATGCGATCTATGTGACCGACGCAAAGACCAAAGGTCTGTTGCGGGCTGTCGCCTTGCGCCGCCTGATCACCAGCGAGCCTGACGATTCCATCATGAGTGTTGGCCGCGACGTTGCCCCGGTAACGGTCGGCCCGCTAACCGATCAGGAGGATGTTGCCCGGCTCTTCCGCAAGCACGATCTGCTCGCCGTTCCCGTGGTCAATGACGACAATCACATCATCGGTATCGTTACTGTCGATGATGTGATCGACGCCATGACGCAGGAAATGACCGAAGACACGCTGAAGTTCGGTGGTATGGAGGCCTTGAACAAGCCCTATATGCAGATCGGCTTCGTACAGATGCTGCGCAAGCGGGCCGGTTGGCTCGGCGTGCTGTTTCTCAGCGAGATGCTGACCGCCAGCGCCATGCAATATTTCGAGGGTGAACTGGAGAAGGCCGTTGTCCTGACGCTCTTCATTCCGCTGATCATGAGTTCCGGCGGCAATTCCGGCTCGCAGGCTACATCCCTACTGATACGCGCACTGGCACTGCAGGAACTGCGCCTGAAGGATTGGTGGAAGGTCGCCTTGCGCGAACTGCCAACAGGCATGGTGCTCGGCTCATTCCTCGGCGTCATCGGTATCATCCGCATCACCACATGGCAGATGGTTGGTCTTTATGATTACGGCCCGCACTGGATGCTGATTGCCGCCACTGTCGGTGCTGCCCTGATCGGCATTGTAACCTTTGGTTCGCTTGTCGGCTCGATGCTGCCCTTTATCCTGCAGAAGATCGGCTTCGATCCTGCCAGTGCATCGGCACCTTTTGTGGCGACGCTGGTCGATGTGACAGGGCTGGTGATCTATTTCTCGATTGCCCTCGTCTTCCTGTCGGGCACTCTTCTCTGACGAAAAGCGCGGCATCTCCCCGGATTTGCCGCGCTTGATATCGTCCGAGAGCCATCACACCTGCATAGCTGTAATGCAGGCAAGGGTCAGCCAAAAGCGTATCCCCCCTTTCGCATTTGCGAAAAAACATGTAAGGAGCGCGCAAATGCAAAGCGGCGCCAGCATGTGAGCGTCCACAATCCTCCAAAAGAGAAACTCATGAAACTGCGCAACATCGCGATCATCGCACACGTTGACCATGGCAAAACCACGCTTGTCGACGAACTTCTGAAACAGTCCGGCAGCTTCCGTGACAACCAGCGCGTTGCCGAACGCATGATGGATTCGAACGACATCGAAAAGGAACGCGGGATCACGATTCTCGCCAAGGCCACTTCCGTCGTCTGGAAGGATGCACGCATCAACATCGTCGATACGCCAGGCCACGCCGATTTCGGCGGTGAAGTCGAGCGTATCCTGAGCATGGTGGACGGCGCGATCGTTCTCGTCGACGCTGCCGAAGGCCCAATGCCGCAGACCAAATTCGTTGTCGGCAAGGCTCTTAAGGTTGGCTTGCGCCCGATCGTTGCGATCAACAAGATCGACCGTCCTGATGCGCGCCATGAAGAAGTCGTCAACGAAGTGTTCGACCTCTTTGCCGCTCTCGACGCAACCGATGAACAGCTCGATTTCCCGATCCTTTACGGTTCAGGCCGCAATGGCTGGATGGCGCGCAACCCGGAAGGTCCGCAGGATCAGGGTCTTTCCGCCCTGTTCGACATGGTTCTCGACCATGTGCCTGCCCCGACCGTCGGCGAAGGCCCGTTCAAGATGATCGGCACGATCCTTGAAGCCGATCCGTTCCTCGGCCGTATCATCACCGGCCGCATCCATTCCGGCACCGTCAAGTCGAACCAGCAGGTCAAGGTTCTGCACGGCGACGGCACGCAGCTTGAAACCGGCCGTATCTCAAAAATTCTCGCTTTCCGCGGTATTGAGCGCCAGCCAATTGAAGAAGCCCATGCGGGCGACATCATTGCCATCGCCGGTCTGCAGAAGGGCACTGTTGCCGATACATTCTGTGCCACTGAAGTTTCCGAGCCTCTGCATGCGCAGCCAATCGATCCGCCAACAGTCACCATGTCGTTCATCGTCAATGATTCGCCATTGGCCGGAACGGAAGGCGACAAGGTTACCAGCCGCGTTATTCGCGACCGCCTCTTCAAGGAAGCCGAAGGCAATGTCGCGCTAAAGGTTGAAGAATCGGGCGACAAGGATTCGTTCTTCGTATCGGGTCGCGGCGAATTGCAGCTTGCCGTTCTCATCGAGAACATGCGCCGTGAAGGTTTCGAGCTTGGCGTTTCGCGTCCCCGCGTTGTCATGACGAAGGACGAAAACGGCGACATGCTCGAGCCGATCGAAGAAGTCCTGATCGACGTTGACGAGGAATATTCAGGCACCGTTGTGCAGAAGATGTCCGAGCGCAAGGCTGAAATGGTTGAGCTTCGCCCATCCGGCGGCAATCGCGTCCGCATGGTTTTCTACGCACCGACGCGCGGCCTCATCGGCTATCAGTCGGAGCTTCTGACCGATACGCGCGGTACCGCCATCATGAACCGCCTGTTCCGCGCTTACGAGCCTTTCAAGGGCGAAATCGCAGGCCGCAACAATGGCGTTCTGATTTCCAACGATCAGGGCGAGTCTGTTGCCTTCGCCATGTGGAACCTTGAAGATCGCGGCCCGATGGTTATCGAAGCTGGCGTCAAGGTCTATGCCGGCATGATCATCGGCATCCATTCCCGTGACAACGATCTGGAAGTCAACGTACTCAAGGGCAAGAAGCTGACCAACATCCGCGCTGCCGGCAAGGATGAAGCCGTCAAGCTGACGCCGCCGATCCGTATGACGCTGGAACGCGCCCTGTCGTGGATTCAGGACGACGAACTGGTTGAAGTCACGCCGAAGTCCATTCGCCTGCGCAAGCTCTATCTCGACTCTAACGAGCGCAAGCGTTTTGAAAAGAGCAGCAAGACTGCCGGCGCTGCATAAGCAACGACACCCATTAAATGATCAGAAAAGCGGCGATTTTCGCCGCTTTTCTTTTTGGTGCAATACACAAAAAATCGTTCTGAATGGCAGTTGCGAAATCCTGATGCGCGGGTCTATGGTTAAGAAACCATGAACACCCATGTGACCGAGATCAGACGAGCTGAACTGGCCGATGCGGGCGAAATCTCCGCTGTGCATCTGGCTGCCTGGCAAGGTGCCTATCGGGGCATTATTCCACACCGTTCGCTCAACACCATGTTGCACCGTCGCGGCGCAGATTGGTGGGCGAGAGCCATTCGCCGTTCCACACAAATTCTCGTCGCCGATATTGGCGGAGTGATTGCTGGCTATGCCACGCTGGGCCCAAACAGGGCGCGCCAGTTGCCGCAAAAAGGTGAAGTCTACGAGCTTTACATCCGCCCTGAATATCAGGGATTGGGCCTCGGGACGCGCCTGCTGGGTGCTTCGCGCCGCAGCCTTGTCGATCAAGGCCTCAAGGGCATGGTCGTCTGGGCGCTTGAGGACAATGACCTTGCAATCAATTTCTATCAGAATGCGGGCGGCAAGGATGTAGCCGAAGGTGTCGAGTGTTTCGAAGGCAAGACCTTGAAGAAAATCGCCTTCGTCTGGAACTGATTACCTCTAATGCAGTCCATCACACAACGATGCGGCTGGTCCTTGTACCAGTCTGAGGAGCGCTATCTGACGCTCCTTCCGCGCATTTTTGACTTTTATGTACTTATTTCCACAGAATAGGCCTATCACTTCCCCTTTGGGACAGGGTGCGGCGACGCAATTCTTGCGTCACGCCATAAAAATCTTTACAGCACTCCCAAACCAACAAGGACTCTGAAAATATGCGCATTGATGCCATTTCGGTCGGCAATAATCCCCCTGAAGATGTCAACGTAATCATCGAGGTTCCAGTCGGCGGTCAACCGATCAAGTACGAACTCGACAAGGATTCCGGCGCATTGTTTGTCGACCGGTTCCTGCACACCCCGATGACCTATCCGGGCAATTACGGTTTTGTTCCGCACACCCTGTCGGATGACGGTGATCCGATTGACGTGCTGATCTGCAACACCCGCGCCCTGATGCCAACCAGCGTTATCAACGTGCGCCCCATTGGCGTTCTCGTCATGGAAGACAATAAGGGACAGGATGAGAAGATCATCGCCGTGCCTTCACCGCACCTGACCCTGCGTTATGAGAAGGTCCACAACTACACGGATCTGCCTGAAATCACACTGAAGCAGATCCAGCACTTCTTCGAACACTACAAGGATCTGGAACCCGGCAAATGGGTGAAGATTGGTGACTGGGGTGATGAAGATGCGGCCCGCAAACTGATCACTGAAGCCATTGAGCGTCACAACGCCAAGAAGGCCTGATTATATCAGGGCGATCCCAGTGTTTCGAGCTGTAAGGCCAGCGCTTCCGGATCGCCCGATATCTTTACCTGTTTCAGCCGTGACGTGGCGCCAGCGCCAATAGAAACATCACGCGCCGCTATTCCAAGCGATTTCGCCAGCAGCTTTTCCAGCGCCGCATTGGCTTTTCCATCTTCCGGCACCGCCCGCACACGGGCTTTCAGATGGGCGCGCCCGTCACCCGTTTCTTCAACACCGTCAATTCCGTCGCGGGCTGACTTTGGCGTCAGCCTGACAAAGAGCGTGATACCGTCACGCTCCTTGCGAAAGAAAGCCGTGCTCAACGCTGCGGTTAAACCAGAAGCGGCGCGATTGTGGTCCACAGAAACTGACGAAGGAAAAAGATAATCAGCAGCAGGATGATCGGGGATATGTCGATACCACCCAGATCGGGCAGGAAGCGCCGGATAGGGCGCAAGGCAGGCTCCGTCACCCGGTAGAGAAATTCGCCAATTGAAGCGACAAACCGGTTGCTCGAATTGATCACGTTGAATGCGTAGAGCCATGAGAAGATCGCACTGGCAATCAGAATCCAAGTGTAGATATCGAGGGCCAGATCAATCGTGCGGATAAGAGCGAGCATAGGTTTCTCCTGATAATCACGCGACATGTAGCGATTGGCGTGCTCTCGGGCAAGAGGCAGCTGCTTTTGCGAGAATCAAAGCGGGCGCCATTCTGGCAATGGCCAAACCAAGTATCCGTTGCCCGGAACGTATTTCATCAAGAGAACAACAGCATCTCCGGAGGTACAATTGAACGTTATTGTTGAATTTTGAAAACAGGAATAACTTATAGTTGTGAGTCGGGCAGTTCCGGCAAGCACTTTATCTAGGGGGTTTCCATGCTCAATAAACTGTCAGCCGAATTCTTCGGTACATTCTGGCTCGTCCTTGGCGGTTGCGGCAGTGCCGTACTTGCCGCTGCGTTTCCAGGCGTTGGTATCGGTTTGCTTGGTGTTTCCTTTGCGTTTGGTCTTACGGTTCTAACCATGGCTTATGCGGTCGGCGGCATCTCCGGCGGCCACTTCAATCCCGCTGTCTCGCTTGGCCTTGCCGTAGCGGGACGCTTCGACTTCAAGGATCTTATTCCTTACTGGATCGCACAGGTTATCGGCGCTATCGCCGCTGCTGCGGTGCTCTATCTGATAGCCTCGGGCAAGGCAGACTTTGCCGGTGTCAAAGGTTTTGCTTCCAATGGTTACGGTGAACTTTCTCCAGGTGGGTTTGGACTGACCGCCGCCCTGATTGCTGAAGTTGTCTTCACAGCCTTCTTCATCATCATCATCCTTGGAGCAACGTCATCATCCGTTCCGGCGGGCTTTGCGCCAATTGCGATTGGTCTGGGACTGACCCTGATCCATCTGGTGTCAATTCCGGTGACGAATACCTCTGTCAATCCAGCCCGGTCTACCGGCGTTGCATTGTTTGCCGAAACGGCAGCACTCAGCCAGCTCTGGCTCTTCTGGGTTGCTCCACTTGTTGGTGCCGTAGTCGGCGCGATCATCTGGAAGGCGCTTCTCGGTAAAGACTGAGCATCCAATCCATTCACGAATAATTTGGGCCGGTTCTTCCGGCCCAATTTTTACGCTCTCACAACGATATAATATTTCATATTTATTTATCCCTTTTTGCTGAAAATTACTCTAGAAAAGGTCTCCAAATTCCGGAGCCTTTCATCGAATGACCCTCTCTGAAACGAATGCGGCCCATGATCGTTACGCCGCTTTTCGCCATTCGTCCTTCACCCGCTATTGGCTGTCCCGCTTCTTCGGGTCCTTTGCGATCCAGATTATCAGTGTGTCTGTGGGTTGGCAGATTTATGATCTGACGCGCGATCCCTTCGATCTTGGGCTGGTCGGACTTGTGCAGTTTGCTCCATCCCTGCTGCTCGTTCTCATCACTGGCGCGGCAGCTGATCGTTTTGGCCGCCGCTTCATCATGGGACTGGCCCTCGGTGTCGAAGTGATCTGCGCCGTCCTGTTGTTGCTGCTGACGCTTACCCATACATTCACGCCTCTCGCCGTCTTTGCCATTCTGGCCGGCTTTGGTGTGGGACGCGCCTTTCTTGGACCGGCTTCCGCTTCCCTCGTTGTCAATCTTGTACCGACAGAGGTGTTTTCCAACGCCGTATCGTGGAATTCCTCGGCCTGGCAGATCGCTACAATCGTTGGCCCTGTCGCGGGTGGCTTGCTCTATGGCCTGTCGCCCGCCATCGCCTATGGCATAGCTTCGCTCCTGCTGGCCGCTGCAACAATATGCATTTTCTCCATTCCCAAGCCGACCCAGCACACGCTGACAGAAAAGAAGTCATTCCAGACATTGATGGCCGGGTTTCATTACATCTGGAAAGAGAAAGTCGTGCTTGGTGCGATTTCACTCGACCTTTTCGCCGTGCTTCTGGGTGGTGCCGTGGCGCTTTTGCCCGTTTATGCCCGTGATATTCTTCAGTTGGGCCCATGGGGACTTGGCATGCTGCGGGCAGCACCCGGCATAGGCGCTATTCTGACCGCGCTCTGGCTGGCTGGCCATCCGATCCGCGATCATGCGGGCATGATCATGTTCCTGTTCGTCGCTCTCTTCGGCTTGCTGACGATCATGTTCGGCGTGTCCCATCTCGCATGGCTGTCCATCGCCTTGCTGGCGCTGATGGGCGCTGCTGACATGATCAGTGTCTATATCAGAGAAACGCTGCTCCAACTCTGGACGCCTGATCATGTCCGTGGCCGCGTCAATGCCGTCAATATGGTGTTTGTCGGCGCGTCGAACGAACTGGGCGAGTTCCGCGCCGGGATTATGGCATCCATGATAGGTACGATTCCTGCCGTGGTGTTCGGTGGCATTGGCACAATCGCTGTGGCAGGGCTGTGGGCCTACTGGTTCCCGCAATTGCGCAAGGCACGTAATCTGCAAGGCCGAACTTAAGCCAGAACAGGCGTCCCAAAAATCGTGCCAAGGAACCGCTGAAGCCACGCCTTGAGCATGGCATCGTAGACAAGACGGCCTTCCAGATGTTCACGTCCCTGCTGGGCATTGCTCATGGTGAAGCGCTCGGAACCACGTACCACCCAGCGCTGCATCATGGCGCGGGTGAGTTCCGCATGGAACTGCACGCCCCAGGCATTCTCACCATAGCGGAAGGCCTGATTGTGATAGGCCTTGGCGGTTGCCAGAAGCGTGGCACTGCGTGGCAGATCAAAACCCTCGCGATGAAAGTGATAGACCATTGATGGCCAATCCATCAGAGCCTTGCCGGCTTCGGTGGCCTCAAGTTCATACCAGCCGATTTCCACCAAACCCTCGGGATGTGGACCAACCGTGCCGCCAATATGATTGGCAAGCATCTGAGCGCCAAGGCAAATACCCAGAAAGGGTTTGTTTTCCGCAAGCGGTACGGACAGCCAGTCGGTTTCTCTTGTAACGAATTCATCCGGATCATTGGCGCTCATCGGGCCACCAAAAATGACGGCGCCCGCATGATTTTCCAGCGTTTCAGGCAAATCATCACCAAGCGGCGGACGGCGAATATCAAGATCAAAGCCGGATTGTAGCAGCAGCTGGCCGACACGGCCGGGACTGGAGCGTTCCTGATGCAGGACCGTGAGGATTTTCGGGCGTTTCACTTGCCTGTTCTCCGCCCAGTCCGTCTGGAACATTCTTTCGATCCTATTCCTCTTGCACCGGCTGTTTGGCGCGAAGGGCTGCCTTCTGCTTCATTGTCACGCGATCACGGGAAGAGACGCCAATCAGTTCCGCCACGCGCCAGACGACATTCTCTTCCAGCTCATGCGCGGACCCATCGGCGAAAACCACGTCCCACATCAGCTCAATGAAATGAATTCGTGCCTCTTCGTCAAGGTTGCGCTTGAGAACGCTGGTAAAGGTGTAGAGATCCACGGCCTCCTGATCAGCCTGCTCGCTATCTTCAAGCAGGCGCTTCAGCGCTTCGCCTTTCAGGCCATAGGCTTCGGAAATCAGCTGCGACAGACGCTTGCGTTCCACTTTGCGACGCTCGCCATCCGCATCCATGACGTGAAACATCAATGCTGCCGCGGCAAGACGCGGGTCATTTTTGGAAAAACGCCCTTTGCCGCTCTCGCCGGAGGGCAGAGCCTTGAAGAAGGTTACGAGGCGGTCCAGCATAAATACAGATCTTTCAGCGTTGTTACCAATGGCCCGAATCAACTGATAGCTTGGCTGACGGGGCCCCGCCATTGTGCATCTTGCCGCAAAGACCGCTATTGAAATTAATGTGTTAGAAGAGACGGAACTTCTTGTTTGGCCGCTCGTCCTCTTCGTCGGGCTGCACGCCGGGATCATCGGGTACCGGAATAACTAGCTTTTCCTCATCGCGCTCCGTTGCCACTGCGGCCTTTTCCGGCAGCGGCGGCAATACGGATGCAATCCGCTCGTGCGCCTGCGGTTCTTCCGGCTTGGTAACAGGCGATCCCTCTGGCGTCTTCACGGGCTCCGGCTTCAAAATCGGTTCAGCCGATACGATTTCTGCATCGGCAATATCCGCATCCGGCTCGATGACGCGTGAAACCGGCTTCTCAGGCACAATCACCGATTTTGTCGGGATCAAGGGTTCTGTCGCCTCCTGTTTGGGCGCTGTCCGAACAGGTCTGGCCGCCAGTGCGCTATCAAAATCCTCACGCGCATCGATCACCGTTCCCAATTGTTCGACGGGAACTTTCCACTCGAAAGCATTCAGCTTGCCCGTTACAGGCGAGGCAGGCGCCCAGCGCTCAGAAACATAGCCATCAGCAGTCCACGCTGGATCACGGGGAGCCTTGACAGCACGCGACAGCCATTGGCGCACGCGGCCCTGATCACCCGTCTGGGCCTCTTCTATGTCTGCCAGCAACAGATAGGCGCTCTCACGCGGCGCTGTCCGCAGAACGGCCTCGGCTGCCTCACGCGCCTCCTTCAGCTCTCCAGCTGCCAGAGCCGCATGGGCAATGGCAAGGCTTGATTCCGGATGATGCGGATAAAGCGTTGCCAGATGACGCGCGCGCTTGAGACGATCAAAGACAGAATCGCCAAGCCGTGCATGCACATAGGTTTCCGCCACTTCCGGTTGCGGCTCTTTCTTCCAGACCTGTTCCAGAATCTTTGATCCCTTGCGCAGGTCGCCCTGCTGGAACAACACCTTGGCCGCAACAATCGCTGCCGGCACCAGATCTGGCGCCAGTTTATTGGCCTCGATAGCGATCGGCTTCGAGGTAACTGGATCACTCTCGAATGTGTCGATAGCCTTGGCCGTCAGGAGAACGGCGCGTTCGCGCTTGGCCGTATCCTTGTCAATCTGCTTGCTCGATTTCTGCTTTTCCAGCAGTTCCAGAGCACCATCCCAATCACCATGTGCGGTCTTCTGGCCAAGCGCCGCTGTTGCTGCCCATTCCACATTTGGTGCCAGAAGCGCCGCCTCCTCCGCATATTGCTTCGATGCCTCGCGCGCACCAAGCCGCTGTGCTTCGAGATAAAGTCCGCGCAGACCCAGAAGTTTTGTTTCCGGATCATCCAGCATGGCCTGGAACTTCGCCCGCGCATCGTCGGTGCGGCCTTCCAGCATGGCAGCCTGTGCATCGAGAAGCTTGATCAGTGGTTCCTGATCAACATTCAGAAGCTTTTCCGCCTGTTTGATCATGCGCCGCGCCGTTTGCCCGTCCCCTGCACCCGCAGCAATCAGACCCGTCGACAGGGATTGATAGCCACGGTCGCGCTTGCGGGCACGGAAATGGCGCCGCAGGGCATAGGGAGAGGTGATAACACTTTTAATGATCCACCAGATGAGCATGACACCGGCCACCAGCGCCACAATGGCTGATGCAGCCACCATGAGGCTGACCTTATGCTGCATTCCGGCAAAGGTGATAACGAGATCGCCGGGGCGGTCGGCAAGCCACGCAAAACCAAAGCCCAATACCAGAACAACGAGAAGGAAAGACAGAACTCTGATCATGATCGTCTTTCCTTATTGTGCCGCAGCCGGTGTTTTCATACCGGTCAATGCATTGGAGAGCGCCTTGGACACGACATCCCCGGCCTTCTGACGCGCGCGCATGGTGTTGGCAAAATCCGTTGAGACAGCTTTGGCCGATTCTGGAAGCTTGTCCCATTCGGCAATGGCGGCATTCAGATCACCGGCATTAAGGTGCGCTTCAATACGGGCGGTAATGGCATCAACGCCTTCACCCTCGATGAGGCCCACCGGACGCGACTCTACCAGTCCTTCCGCACTCGACCACAGACGATCGAGAATACCCGCATTGGGGTCGACTGTTCGTGTTGTCGCGATAATTTTTGTGGCCACATCGCCAAATTGGCTCGCCAGCATGCTTACCGTAGGAACGCCAGCAGACGCCGCCGTCCTTAATCCTTCCACATCGGCGGAAGCAGGCGCAACGGCAAGATAGGTATCAAGCTCCGCTGCAAAAGGCCCTCCGCGGTCAATGGCGGATTTCAATCCGGTAGCAGCAATAGCCAGCGCCATGTTGTTCTGGCCGGAATTGTCCTGAATTTTGGTTTCCAGAGCGGCAAGGCGCGTCTGCAAGGCGGCAGAGGTCTGCGCTTCACCGGCAAGCGCGCCTGCGGCCTGCTCCACTTTCTGTTGACTGGCCATTAGCTGCGATTCCAGCGTCGCGATACGTGCATCAATAGCACTTGTATCAACTGTTGTGCCCGTGCCTGCCGCATTCGCCGTTTCAGCCACACTTTGCTTCAGAGCCTTCAACTCATCAGCCAGACCGGAGACCTGACCCAAAGCCTGTTTGGCATTCTCCACGGCACCATTCAGCGCAACCTGCGAGCCCTCATCAAGCGCGGCCTTGGCGGGAGCAGCGTTGCGCAATTCGGCGATCTGTTGCTCGACTGACGAAAGATCCGATTTGGGTGACGGCAATACGCCAGCCCATTGCAAAGCGGCTGCACCAAGCAAAGCAACCACACCGCCGATAAGGCCTGATGTCAGACGCCCGAGCGGATCGCCGGCCTTCGGTGGTACGGATGCGGGCGCGGCTGGTTTCGGTTGTTCGGCAGATGGCGACCTGCCAAACGACGACGTCTGCTGTGACGCAGTCTCAATTTTGGGCTTGTCTTCGCTGCTCACAGCAGCTGCTTTGACTGGCTCACTCTTTGATTCCCGCGCTTTCACACTGGTATCCGGGTCAAACCCGACAGGCTCCGGTTGCGGCACGCTTCCCCCAGCGGGGTTCTTCACAACATCCGATGGCTCCAGTTCAATCGTCACAGGCTTCCGGGCTGACTTGGAATGACGGGGAACGGATGATTTGGCCATGGATACTCTCTTCAGAACAATTGGGTTGACTGAAACACCAAGCTAGCAGGGAAGTTCCACTTCGCAAATGTCGCTAAGCGACGAATGCCATTCACTGGTCGTCCTGCACACGCGCCAGAAGGTCGAACAATGCATCTTCGTCGGGTCTGCCCGCAACCCTGACGTCAGGTTCTTTTAACCCTGAGATGCTCTCGGCAATGCGCTCTGACAGGCATAAAAATATTGTTTTATCAAATACATGCCCCAATCCTGCCGCCTCAATCGAAACGGACAGAACCGCAGAACCCATCCGCGAATAGAGCAGGCAGTAATCAATACTTCTTGAACCAAGCGATTTCATCCAAAAGTCAGTTGTATAACTGACTGAAATCGTATCGTAGATCGCCAAAGGCGCACAATGAAAACCCGCAAGCGTCACCGCCCGTTCAAATCCCGGAGACCGCACGCGGCCTGTCAGATAAAGCAGGGAACCCGCCGAGCGCAGTTCTTCAACAATCGTATCTGCCAGTGCTTCTCCGTCCCCATCCCCTGTTGTAACGGTCTCAAACCCGCGCGCTCGGGCGGCATCAGCAGTTGCGTCCCCAACGGTAAAACAGGGCAGTTGCAAAAGTGGAGCGAGCAATTCCCCACTGGCGTGACGCAACGCATTGGCACTCGTTGCAACAACGGCGTCAAACACGCCCTCAGGCGCTGCCGGATTCAGTGGTACAATTTCAGTCAGCGGCAGAATGATGGGCAAATAGCCTAAGGCACGCAGCCGGTCAGCGGTTCTGGTCGCAGCTGGCAAGGGCCGTGTGACCAGAACCGTCTTTTCCATCAGAGCCAATCCGTAAAGAAATGCGCCCCGGCCTTTGCCCGAACGCGCGCCGCTGCATCTTGTCCGATGGCAATGGCATCAGCCACATCACCTTCGCCTGTCACTTCATGGGCTTCTGTCCCATCCGGCAGCAAAATCATACCGTGAAATCTCAGACGCCCGCCGGAAACCGTCGCAAGTCCGGCAATTGGCGTGCGGCAGGAACCATCAAGCGCTCCAAGGAACGCACGTTCGCAGGCTAGCGCGGTTGATGTTTCAAAATGATTGAGCGGTGCAACCAGCGCATCGATCCGATCATCGCCAATGCGGGTTTCCAGCGCAATGGCCCCCTGACCCGGCGCAGGCGGAAACGTTGTGACATCCATCAGTGCGGTCACTCTATCGCCGAGATCAAGACGCCGTAGTCCCGCATAGGCGAGGAAGGTCGCGTCGACTTCGCCATCAGCGAGCTTGCGCAAACGCGTATCGACATTGCCACGAAAGTTTATGACTTTCAGATCCGGCCTCGCCCGCAAAATCAAAGCCTGACGCCGGAGCGATGCCGAACCAACGACAGCGCCCAAAGGCAATTCCATCAATGTCTTGACGTTGCGGCCAATGAAAGCGTCACGCGGATCTTCCCGTTCAAGGAAAACCGAAAGATGCAATCCTTCAGGCAGAACGGTTGCCATATCCTTGGAGGAATGCACGGCCAGGTCGATGCGGCCATCGGTCAGCTGTTCCTCGATCTCAAGAGTGAACAGTCCCTTGCCACCGACTTCCGATAGCGGGCGATCCTGAATCCTGTCGCCACTGGTCGAAATCACGACGATTTCAATGTCCTCTTCGCGCATACCGTGGGCTTTAACCAGCCGATCACGCGTCTGACGGGCTTGTACGAGCGCCAATGCACTCCCACGTGTACCGATCTTGAGCGTTTTTGTTTGCATTAGTCGCAGTCCGTGTTACGCGAGTTTGAATTATCGGGCCCTAACTAACGGGCTTTTGTGCTACGGGCAATGCGGCGAAGGATGTCAGGGTCATCAATGCGTGTTTTGGGTATAGAAACGAGCTGTGACGAGACGGCTGCTGCGGTTGTCGAACGCAACAGCGATGGTCATGGCCGCATTCTCTCCAATGTGGTTCTGAGCCAGATTGACGACCATGCGCCCTATGGCGGCGTGGTGCCGGAAATTGCCGCACGCGCCCATGTCGAAGTGCTTGACCGCCTGATCGGACAAGCCCTGCACGAAGCCGAGATAACACTTGACGATGTGGATGCGGTAGCAGCAACCGCTGGCCCCGGCCTGATTGGCGGATTGATCGTCGGCCTGATGACCGGCAAGGCCATTGCCATGGCCGCGCAAAAACCCTTTTACGCCATTAATCATCTCGAAGGCCACGCACTGACACCGCGTTTGACCGACCAGATCGATTTTCCCTATCTGCTTTTGCTGGTTTCCGGTGGCCATACCCAAATGGTTCTGGTCAAAGGTCTTGGTGACTATGAGCGGCTCGGTACGACCATTGATGACGCTTTGGGCGAAGCCTTTGACAAGACCGCAAAGCTGCTTGGCCTTCCTTACCCTGGCGGACCCGAGGTTGAAAAAGCTGCGCTTCTTGGCGATTCCAGCCGCTTCTCACTGCCAAGGCCGCTCAAGGGTGAAGAGAGACTGGATTTCTCGTTTTCCGGCCTCAAGACAGCCGTGCGCCAGTTGGCAACGACGCTTGAGCCGCTATCACAAGCGGATGTCAACGATATCTGCGCTGCGTTTCAGGACGCCGTGGCCGATACACTGAATGATCGCGTATCCCGCTCGCTTGCACGGTTTCGTGCGACTTTCCCCGAGGTCAAGGAACCGGCACTGGTCGTTGCGGGCGGCGTTGCTGCCAACAAGGTGTTGCGCGCCTGCCTGCAAGATCTATGTACAGGCAATGGGTTCCGCTTCATCGCTCCGCCAATGACCCTTTGCACCGACAATGCGGCAATGATCGCCTGGGCCGGTGCGGAACGGGCGGATCAGATGACTGCTGATTCGCTCGATATCGCACCGCGCTCGCGCTGGCCACTGGACATGCAATCCGCACCCCTCATCGGCGCCGGACGCCGTGGAGCCAAGGCATGAATTCCCTGCACAATATCGCTGTGCTTGGCGGCGGCGCGTGGGGTACAGCACTCGGCTCCATGGCGGCACAAAATGGCCATCGTGTGCGCCTTTATGCCCGCGACCCCGCAATCGTCGCATCCATCAACACCCATCATCGCAATGAAGCCTATTTGCCCGGCATTGATCTCTCACCATCCTTGATCGCCAGCACGCAGACAAGCGACGTGCTTGCCGACTGCGATTTCATCCTCTGTGTCATTCCGGCGCAAGCGATGGCGGGCGCTCTCGAAGAATTGAAACCATTGATCCCCGCTTCTGTGCCGCTGATCATCTGCGCCAAAGGTATTGATCGAAAAAGCGGACTTCTCATGTCCAGTCTGGTCAGGAAGATCATCCCGGATCAGGTATTGGCGGCCCTGTCGGGTCCAAGTTTTGCCAGCGACGTGGCCCGCGGCCTGCCAACTGCCGTTACGGTTGCCGCCGAAAGCCAGACTGTGGCTGATCGTATCGCACTTGCACTTTCAGGCCCGACATTTCGCTGCTACTCGACGGATGATCTTGTCGGTGTTGAAATTGGCGGTTCGCTGAAAAACGTGCTCGCCATTGCCGCCGGTGCCGCTATCGGCAGGGGTTTTGGCGCCAGTGCGCAGGCCGCTCTCGTCACGCGCGGTTTCGTCGAACTGCGCCGTATCGGACAGGCGCTTGGCGCTCGCCCGGAAACGATCATGGGTCTTTCCGGTCTCGGCGATCTGCTTCTTTCCTGCTCAACCGCGCAATCGCGCAACTATTCCTATGGTATTGCACTCGGCCGGGGCGAAGATCTGACCGGCAGGCCACTGGCGGAAGGCGTGGCAACAGCCGTGATTGCTGCGGAACTAGCCGCCAGACATAATATCGAAGCACCCATCATCGAAACCGTTGTCCGGATTCTGGATCGCAGCATTACCATCGATGAAGCTGTTGAGGCCCTTCTTGCACGGCCGCTGAAAAACGAAGATTAGAAATCTGATTGTCCGCACCGGAGAAACCGCATGCTCTATGCTCTACTTTGCAACGATAAGCCCGATCATCTGCAGGTACGTCTCGACACCCGCGCCGCGCATCTCGATTATCTGAACGGCCTTGGTGATCGCCTGAAATTCGCCGGACCTTTCCTCGGTGACGATTCCAAGCCAAATGGCAGCCTTGTCGTCATTGAAGCGGCTGATCTTGCCGGTGCAACGGACATTGCTGCGGGCGATCCCTATGCCAAAGCAGGCCTGTTCGCATCAGTCGACATCCGCCCGTGGAACTGGGCAATCAAGAATCCGGATAATAAATAGGATCAAACATGGCATTCTGGCTTTTCAAATCTGAACCCGACGCATGGTCCTGGGATAAGCAGAAAGAAGCGGGCAAAAAGGGCACCGAATGGACCGGCGTGCGCAACTATCTCGCCCGCAACAATATGCGGGCCATGCAGCTTGGCGATAAGGGCTTCTTCTACCATTCCAATGAAGGTCTTGAGGTTGTTGGCATTGTCGAGGTCTGTGCCTTGGTGCATCATGATTCGACCACCGATGATCTCCGCTGGGAATGCGTCGACATCCGTGCGGTCATGGACATTCCAAAGCCGGTAACACTCAAGGACGTCAAGGCAAACCCGAAGCTGGAAAAAATGGCCTTGGTGACATCCATGCGCCTTTCCGTGCAGCCGGTCATGCCGGATGAGTGGGAAGAAGTTTGCCGCATGGCCGGGCTTGTTCCCGCCCCCCAATGATTGCCTGTCATGCCAGAGTCTTTTGTCGTGCCAGAGTCTTCTGTCATGGATGAGCAGGTGCTTGATCCCGACAGTGAACGCTACCGCCGCTTTGTCCTTGCCAATACCATGCTGCAGTCGCCGCCGCATGTGCCAGAAATAAAGCTTCATCTCGCCGATGAAGCCCACGATCTCTGGCACAAGACGGAAGAGGAGCTGGCAACCATAGGTCTGCCGCCGCCCTTCTGGGCATTTGCATGGGCCGGTGGTCAGGGCATTGCGCGCTATGTGCTTGATCATCCTGATGTAGTGAAGCACAGAACTGTTCTGGATTTTGCCTCCGGCTCCGGTCTTGTCGGCATAGCCGCAGCTATTGCAGGTGCAGCACGCGTTACGTCCTGTGATATCGACCCCTTTACCCGCCCAGCCATCAACCTCAATGCCAAGGCCAACAATGTTGCGGTGGAGACGCTCATTCATGATTTGATCGACACAGATCATGGTTGGGATGTGATTCTGGCAGGCGATGTCTTTTATGAAAAGCCGCTGGCAGACCGCCTGATCCCGTGGTTTACGGCGCTAGCAGCACGCGGTGCGAACGTCGTGGTTGGCGATCCCGGACGCTCATACTTCCCGAAAAATTTAACGGAAGAACTGGCCGTATACTCAGTACCCGTGACGCGAATTCTCGAAGATTCGGAAGTGAAGCGCACAACAGTCTGGCGGTTTCGAAGCAGCCCTACCGCTTAACGCAAGACCCGTATGACCGTTTCTGCCGACAGAAAGGGGAGCAACCGGTCCATGTCACGTCGGTTCAGGGCTATACAACCTTCCGTGTGGGTATAGCCGGGCCGTGCCAGATGAAAGAAGATGGCGCTACCGCCGGAACGCCGCCTTGGCCTGATATTCCAGTCCATGACAATGCAGACATCATAAAGATTATCTTTGCGCCACATGGTTTCGTGGCTGGCACCATAGGGGATACGCACCTTGCGGTTATAATTGCGGTCATCACCCACCTCACACCAGCCGTCATTCCGGCGCAGCGCACGCAGGTTAAGGCTTGTTGGTGCAATCACCCGCTTGTCCGGTCGCTTGAAACCATAAAGCAAACGCATGCGTGCCAAAGGCGTCGCCCCGTCCCCTTCCCGCTTGAATGCCGAGATGCCACCTTTGCCCAAAGCACAGTGCAGCACCATTTGGCCTGCAATCAGCTGCCCGCGGCTGCGGTGGCCGGGTTTTCGGCGAACATCAATCATTTTCAACGTCATGCGACTCACGCTTGCCTCATAAAAAGCATTTTTGTGTCAGACTGATGCGCCGCATAAGCAATATCAAGCCGGTACCCTTTCTTTCCGGAACAATTCGACTTAAATTCCAATCACTTCTTTCCACTGGGCGGGAAACCATATGACAGCACGCACCATTCTTATCGTCGATGATGATACTGATCTTCGCGCCATCCTGGTTGAGCAGTTGAGCCTCTATGAAGAATTCCAGATCATTCAGGAAGATAATGCAACCAAGGGTATCCAATCGGCACGCAATGGTGTCGTTGATCTCCTGATCATGGATGTCGGCCTGCCTGATATGGACGGGCGTGAAGCGGTGAAGCTTCTGCGCAAGGGCGGATTCAAGGCTCCCGTCATCATGCTGACCGGGCATGATACTGATTCGGATACGATTCTTGGCCTCGAATCAGGCGCAAATGACTATGTCACCAAGCCATTCCGCTTCGCTGTGCTGCTTGCCCGCATTCGCGCACAGCTGCGCCAGCACGAGCAGAGTGAAGACGCGACCTTTGTCGTCGGTCCCTACACCTTCAAACCCGGTCAGAAAATGCTGATTGACGCCAAGGGCGGCAAGATCAGGCTGACGGAAAAAGAAGTCGCCATCATCAAATATCTCTACCGTGCGGGCGGCAAGGTCATCACACGCGACGTGCTTCTGGAAGAGGTCTGGGGCTACAACTCAGGCGTTACGACACATACGCTGGAAACGCATGTTTACCGGTTGCGCCAAAAAATCGAGCACGATCCGTCGAATTCGAGCATACTTGTTACGGAAAGCGGGGGATACAAACTCATTCCTTGATGCCGGTTACTGCGCCTTTCGCCTTTTTGGCGCATAAGGGCGCAGTAAGACTTCTGATTTGCGCACAATCCTTGCCAAAAACCACAGGGGATTTTTTGGGGTTATGCGTGCGGTCAATCTAGGTATATGTCTGTTCTTGCATGGCAATTGAAGATGATATTCGCATTCTGGAGACGGTGGGGCTGTTCGGGACATTCACCCGTGACCAGCTGCGCCTGCTTGCCTTCGGAACAGAGCGTCTCGTTTTAAGGGAAGGCCGCGAGCTTTACCGCGAAGGTCAATCGGCCGATTGCGCCTATGTCATCGACCGGGGGGCAATCTCGCTGTTTCGGGAGGGCCAGAGCGGGCGTGTGGTGCTTAAGAGTGTCGGACCCGGTGCAGTTTTAGGCGAAATGGCAATTATTGCCCAGACCAAACGCCTCACCAGCGCTATGGCAGATACGGAAACCGAGGTCATCCGTCTCAACCGCTCCCTGTTCCGGCGCATTCTCGAGGAATATCCCGAGATTGCCGCTGCCCTGCACACGCAGATTTCCGCCGATCTCAACGATATGATTGCAGCAATCAGCAAATATGAGCACCTGTTCGGCGAGCGGTAATCGCCAACCCCACCCTTAATCCAGATTGAAACGGGCGATGACCGGAACGTGATCGGACGGGCGGTCCCAGCCACGCGCTTCCCGCAGGATAGTGATGCTGGCCAGATCGCTCTCCAGATCGGGCGATCCCCAGATGTGATCAAGACGGCGGCCGCGGTCAGCCGCGGCCCAGTCGGCGGCGCGATAACTCCACCATGTATAAATCTTCTCGTGCGGCGGAATATAATGGCGCATCAGATCGCTCCATCCACCATTCTTGCGCAGCGCCTCAAAGGTCTCCGTCTCGATCGGCGTGTGGCTGACCACCTTCAGCAACTGCTTGTGTGACCAGACATCCGTCTCAAGCGGCGCGATATTCAGATCGCCCACGAGCAGCGACGCATGGCCGTCGCCATAGACGGCATTCATCGCCTTCATTTCTTCGAGAAAGCCAAGCTTATGCGCAAATTTCGGATTGATGGCCGGGTCGGGCTCATCACCGCCCGCCGGCACATAGAAATTATGAATACGCAGCCGCTTTGAGCCGGCAGTGACGATTGTACTCAGGTGACGGCAATCGGCAATATTGCAGAAACCCACCCGCGCAGGCTCCGTTAGCGGTCGCCGCGAAATCGTTGCAACACCATGATAGCCCTTCTGGCCACTGATCTCGATATGCTCATAGCCAGCCATGTGAAAGGCTTCACGCGGGAAAAGTTCATCAGGACATTTCGTTTCCTGCAGGCACAGCACATCGGGTTGATAGTCCCGCAGAAACTGCAGAACCAGATCAAGGCGCAGGCGCACGGAATTGATGTTCCAGGTGGCAACGGAAAAAGGCATCGGGGGACAAGCTCGCGGTATGATGAGGCTGGCGCGAGACTAGACGATGTTTGAATTGATTGAAAACCGAAAGGCCGCTCGTCCACACGCGATTGGTGGTGCAAAGCGGCCTTTGGGAATCGAATTAGCGCTTCATCGCAATGCGCGTGTAATCAATCGTGAACATGTCCTTGGCGAATTTCACATCCTTGCGGACATTGGTGATCATTACAGTCGTGTCGAGACCCTGCGCATCAGTGATTGTCCACTGACGCAGCTCATAGGTCTTCGGGTCAAACATCATCGTGATGGTTGAATTGCCGAAAACCGATTTGTCGCCGAGAACAATCGTTGTCATATCCGGGTCTTCCTTAACCGATTTGACCCGGTCGCCGGTCAGATTGATCTGATCGGCCAGGAGAAGCTTCAGCGGTGTCTTGGACAGGGGATAGAGATCCCATGTATCGAGCTTACGATTGTTGATGACCACTGATTCGCCATCGGAAATCACGCGAATTGGCGATGGCTTGTTGTAGGTAAAGCGGATCTTGCCCGGACGTTCGATATAGAACGTGCCTTCGGTCTGTTCACCGCGCGGGCCAAACTGCACGAAATCACCGGTCATTGTCTTGACGCTGGAAAACTGGTTCGCAATCTGCTGCGCACCGCTGATTGCGGCGGGCGCAGCCTGAGCGTTCGCCTGAGCGGAAATTGCTGTTGCACCGAAAAGCAGCCCCATGCCAACCACGGAAGCCGCAGCACATGTCCGGGCAAAGGTGCCAATCGTGCGGAACGAAGCTTTTGTCGTTGTCATGGTGATATTGTCTCCTGTGCTATTCTCTTGCTTTGTACCCGGTCAGTTTGACCTGACTATGGCCGAGAAACGGCGGGAAACCGCAACTTGTTCCTCAAATTTGTCACGCATCTCCTGCAAGCGGGTTACGTAACAATGCCCAGACCGTTATGTAGTCATTCGTTAGGGCCTGTTACAGGACGAACATTCAAAAATGTTACGTAACAACACTTAGAAATCATCATCCTGTGTTGGCACCAGAATGTCGCGCTTGCCCGCATGATTGGCAGGACCGACAATCCCCTCCTGTTCCATGCGCTCGATAATCGAAGCAGCACGGTTGTAGCCGATGCCAAGGCGGCGTTGGATATAGCTGGTCGAGGCCTTTTTGTCCCGAAGCACCACCGCAACAGCCTGATCATAGGGATCATCCGAATCTTCGAGATTCGACGTTCCGGCTGGGCCACCGCCCATATCATCCTCGTCGTCCTCTTCGGTAATCGCATCGAGATATTCAGGCACGCCCTGCAATTTCAGATGATTGACGATTTTTTCAACTTCATCATCACCGACAAACGGACCATGAACACGCTGGATGCGGCCGCCACCGGCCATATAAAGCATGTCACCCATGCCAAGCAGCTGTTCGCCGCCCTGCTCGCCCAAAATGGTGCGCGAATCGATCTTGGACGTCACCTGGAAGGAAATACGCGTCGGGAAGTTGGCCTTGATTGTACCGGTGATCACGTCAACCGATGGACGCTGGGTTGCCATGATGACGTGGATACCGGCGGCACGCGCCATCTGCGCCAGACGCTGCACCGCGCCTTCAATATCCTTACCGGCAACCATCATCAGATCGGCCATTTCGTCGATGATCACAACGATGTAAGGCATGGGCTGCAAATCAAGTTCTTCAGTCTCGTAAACTGCCTCGCCTGTTGCCCGGTCAAAACCAGTCTGCACGGTGCGTGCGATCCGCTCGCCCTTTTTCTGCGCCTGTTCCACCCGCTGATTGAAGCCGTCAATGTTACGCACACTGACCTTCGACATCTTGCGGTAGCGATCTTCCATCTCCTTGACCGTCCACTTCAGCGCCACGACGGCCTTCTTCGGATCGGTCACAACAGGGGTCAACAAATGCGGAATACCGTCATAAATAGACAGTTCCAGCATCTTCGGATCAATCATGATCAGGCGGCATTGCTCGGGCGTCATCCGGTAGAGCAGCGACAGGATCATGGTATTGATAGCAACGGATTTACCCGAACCGGTCGTACCGGCGACGAGCAAATGCGGCATCTTGGCGAGGTCAGCGATCACGGCTTCACCGTTGATGGTCTTGCCCAGCGCCAGCGCCAGCTTGGTCTTGGTCTGTTCAAAATCCCGGCTTGCCAGCAATTCGCGCAAATAAACCATTTCGCGCGTCTGGTTTGGCAATTCGATACCAATGGCATTACGTCCCGGCACGACAGCGACGCGCGCCGCAATAGCGCTCATTGAGCGGGCAATATCATCGGCAAGCGTGATAACACGCGAGGATTTGATGCCCGGTGCGGGTTCAAGTTCATAAAGCGTGACAACCGGACCCGGGCGTACGTGGATGATTTCACCGCGCACACCAAAATCCTCAAGCACGCCCTCAAGCAGCCGCGCATTCTGCTCCAGCGCTTCCTTCGACAGGCTCGGATTGCGAACCACATTCTTCGGCTCGCTGAGGAAATGCAGCGGCGGCATTTCAAACGCGTCAGATTTGATCAGGGAAGTCTGCGCCTCACGCTGCACTCGAACACCGGTCTTCGGTGCGGGTGCTGGTGTGTCGACACGAACCTTTGCACCCGGCACTGAACTGGGTCGGGCGGGTGCTGCCTGCGGTGCCCAGTCGTCAACCTCGTCCTCTTCACTGAAAGCGATTGGGTCGTAGTCATCGGTCTCGCGATCAAAATCGTCATTGCCAATGTCAATGGACGGCGCTTCGATACGCGGCGCTTCGTCATAAAAACCCGGATCACGGCGGGTGCCATCCTGCCGCGCAACCGGCGCGTCGTTGAACATATTGTCATCGTCATTGTGCCGGGCGGTCATGCTGCGCGCACTGTTGTAGAGGCCTGCACTACGGCCGAAGATGCGGCGGAAAAGGGCTTTTATGCTCAGGAACCAATGGGTGAGCGCTCCAAGTGCCAGCCAGCTGCCACCATCGCTTTCCTCGTCATCTTCATCCTCGTCGTCAAAGTCTTCTTCACGCGTCACCTGACGGCCGGACTTCTTTGCCACCACTGGCTCGCTGTCACGATAGGTCAGGCCGCAGGCAAAGCCGAAGATCCACAGCGTTGGCAGGGCAAGGACCGCGACAAGGATCATGGCGAGACCACCACGCGGAAATGTTCCGGTGAAGATGGCTGGGATTTTGAGAACCATATCGCCAAAGACGCCGCCAAGGCCGATTGGCATAGGCCAGCTTGCGGGGATATTGAAGCACCCAGCCATTGCCGCCGCCATGAGCGAAGCGCAGAACCAGGCGATTGCCCGGCGCGGCAAGCGGTCTACACCCCGGCCAGTCAGCATCAGGCCGCCCCAGAATAGCGCGGGCATGAGAGCGACCAGCGCCGAGAGGCCAAAGAATTGCATGCCAAGGTCAGCAAAGACGGCGCCCGCATAGCCAAGCGCATTGCGCACCGGGTTGGATGTCGCGTGGCTGAAACTTGGATCGATGACATTCCAGGTTGCAAGACTGCCAATGGCGAAGGCCACAAAGCAGAAAAGTGCCAACCCCCAGACAATCTGTATCTGCCGGCGAAAGAGGGTCGTCAACCCGTGCCGGTTTTCATCAATCGCATAGGAGGCTGAATATCCTTGACGCATGAAATCTCGCCCTAAGTAAACGCACGCACGGCGGTCGTGAATAACCGCAGATTCGATTCCCACGTTACGGTGCGGATGGTTAAGGGGGCATTAACCATGGCGGACTTGAGCAAAATTCCCTTCATCGTTGTCATTTTGCTATGAAAATTCACACTCCGGGAAAGCCGTTGCGCGGGTGTGGTTGCTCGTTCGTGGTTCGTGGTTCGACAAGCTCACCATGAGGGCGAGTGAGGATGCAACGCTAATCGCCCACATTTCAGATCATAAACATTTCAGATCATAAAGATTGCAAATCACAAACATTGCAGAATTCAGCTCCCCTCATCCTGAGCTTGTCGAAGGGCCTCATGGTGAGCTTGTCGAACCACGAACCACGCACGCACGGCACTCATCCCCCACGCATTATTGCAACAAAAAGGGCCCGGAAAACCGGGCCCTCTTAAATCTGGCTATAGACCAAATATTAATTATGGTATGCGGCTTCACCGTGTGAAGTGAGGTCGAGGCCAATGGATTCAGCTTCGGCTGTCGGACGCAGACCAACCACAACATCAACGATCTTGTAGAGGATGAACGAGCCGATACCGCTCCAAGCCAGCGTGAGGAGCACGGCCTTGATCTGCACGTAAACCTGCGAGCCCATTGTGATACTTTCACTGGCATAGCCGATACCACCAAGCGTGGTGCTGGTGAAGATACCCGTTCCGATCGCCCCAATGATACCCCCGACGCCATGCACGCCGAAGACATCAAGACTGTCGTCATAGCCAAGCTTCGGCTTCACAACGGCTACCATGTAGTAGCAGATGAGGCTGGCGATAGCCCCAAGGAAGATCGCGCCGACCGGACCAATCGTCCCGGCAGCTGGTGTTACAGCAACAAGACCGGCAACAACACCTGATGCAGCACCCAGCATCGAAGCTGTCTTGCGGGCAAGCGCTTCAATGACAACCCAGGCAACGATCGCACCGGCTGTCGCCGTAAATGTATTGATCATGGCAAGTGTTGCCTGACCGTTGGCTTCAAGTGCCGAACCCGCGTTAAAGCCGAACCAGCCAACCCACAGGATCGAGGCCCCGATCATCGTCAATGGCATAGAGTGAGGAGCCATCATGTCACGACCGAGACCTGCGCGCTTGCCAATGATAAGAGCACCAACGAGACCAGCAATACCGGCATTGATATGAACGACTGTACCACCCGCAAAATCAAGCGCACCCCAACTCATGATCAAACCAGCCGGGTCCCAGACCATATGGGCAATCGGGAAGTACACCAATGTGACCCAGAGAATGACGAACAGGATCGTTGCCGAGAATTTAATGCGCTCAGCAAAGGCACCGATGATCAGCGCCGGTGTAATCGCGGCAAAGGTCATCTGGAAGCAGATGAAAACGAATTCCGGTATGCCGACGCCCTTGGTGAAGGTCGCAGCCACGGAATCTTTGGTGACGCCGGAAAGGAATACCTTGCCAAGACCGCCCCAATAGGGACTGGTGCCGCCACCAAAGGCGAAGGAGTATCCATAGAGGACCCAGATAACAATCACGACGGCAGCGATACCGGTACACTGCATCAGGACGGAAAGCACGTTCTTGGCGCGGACAAGGCCGCCATAGAACAGGGCAAGGCCCGGAACGATCATAAACAGGACGAGGACGCTGGAAATCATCATCCACGCGGTGTCACCCTTGTCGACTGTCGGCGCGGCAGCGGCGGCAGCATCCGCTACAGCAGGCGCAGCTTCCTGTGCAAGCGCGGCCAGCGAACCGAATGCGGTCAGCGCCAGTGAACCCAGAAGGGTACTGCGCACCGCGGATGTCAAACTGGTTGGAATTTTCATTATTTTCTCCTTAAACCCCAAATGACTCAAAGCGCATCAGTGTCAGTTTCGCCCGTACGGATACGGACAGCCTGATCGATACTGAGAACGAAGATTTTTCCATCACCGATCTGGCCGGTTTTGGCAGCCGCGGTGATGGCTTCAACGGCGGTGTCGACGAGTTCTGACGCCACAGCCACTTCCACTTTCAGTTTGGGAAGAAAGCTGACGGCATATTCCGCGCCACGATAAATCTCGGTGTGTCCCTTCTGGCGGCCGTAACCCTTCACCTCGGTGACGGTCAGGCCCTGAATGCCGACAGCGGTAAGTGCTTCGCGCACTTCGTCCAGCTTGAACGGCTTGATGATGGCCATCACAATTTTCATTGACTATACCCCTGCGCTAGCGCGGAACCCTTCAGGTGGAATTACCCGAACAGCAGCTATCCGCGTTGAACCCATCCCCTAAGCCTTGATGGCCCTTGGTGACTGGTGAGGAGTATTCAAGTTCCGTGCCAGACTCGAAAAATAATACTAACTTATTGATTATATAAAGATATTTTTATCACTTCGGCAGCGCACAATGCGTTATCCGGCAATGTGATTAAAAATTAGGCATTTATACCAAGGCAACCAGCCTTCATTCGGACGGATGCACACGAATTAGGCCTTCTTGCGCCGTTGAGGCAATCAGAGTGCCGTCGCGGCTATACAAAGCGCCTCGATTAAAGCCCCGCGCACCCGCAGCGCTTGGACTGTCTGCCGTATAAAGCAGCCAGTCATCGAAATTGAAGGGGCGATGAAACCACATGGCGTGGTCAAGGCTTGCCACCTGCAAATCCTTGTCGAAAATCGAACGGCCATGGGCGTAAAGCGATGTATCGAGCAGCGTCATATCCGAGAGATAAGCCAGAACCGCTGCCTGCACAGCACGGTCATTCGGCACCGCTCCCGTTGCCTTGATCCAGACATTCTGCTCCGGCGGCAACTTTTCCCGGGTAAAATAGTGGGTCAGTGACAGCGGCTTCATTTCGATGGGCCTGTCCTGCTCCCAATATTTGCGCACATTGGCCGGTGCATTCTGCAGATACTGTTCCTTCAGGTCCTTGTCGCTCATCAGTTTTTCCGGCTCTAGCACATCGAGCGGTATTGGCTTTTGATGTTCGAGACCTTTTTCCTCAATCTGAAAGGAAGCTTCGAGCGAAAAGATCGCATGTCCGTGCTGGATCGCCACGACACGGCGGGTGGTGAAACTCGAGCCGTCCCGAATGCGGTCGACCTCATAGATAATCGGTACTTTTGGATCGCCCGCACGCATGAAATAACTATGCAATGAATGCACATGGCGCTCAGGATCGACCGTGCGTTGCGCTGCCACCAGTGCCTGACCGATGACCTGCCCGCCAAAAACCCTTTGCCAGCCAACTTGCGGACTGCGACCTCGAAACAGGTTGTGTTCAAGTGTCTCAAGGTCGAGTATGGACAAAAGCTCTTTCATGGCATCAGACATGATGGGCGCGACTCCTGTTCTTACGGTCGGCATAATAGTGCCTGAATCCGCTTGCAACAGGAACAGGTGAACAAGTCAAGCGTCACATGGGCGCAAGAGCAAAGGGAAACCGGAGGCAATCATGGCTGAAAGAACCCGGACACATACATCCAAGACTCCCGACAGCACGGATATCATTATCGCAGGCGCTGGCTATGTGGGCATGGCAACGGCTGTCGCCCTCAAATCTTCCGCACCGCATCTTGCCATTACGGTGATTGATGCAGCCCCGGCTGGCGTCTGGCGCAATGACACCCGCGCCTCGGCCATCGCAGCGGCTGCCAGCCGTATGCTTGACCGATTGGGCTGCTGGGAGGAAATCCTGCCGAAAGCGCAGCCAATCAACGAGATGATCGTTACGGATTCGCGCACCTCCGATCCCGTGCGCCCTGTATATCTCACCTTCAATGGCGAGATCGAGCCCGGTGAACCCTTTGCGCACATGGTCGAGAATCGCGTGCTCAATGCGTCCCTGCGTTCAAAGGCCGACGCAATTGGCATCACATTTATTGAAGGTGCTCCCGTCCATGGCTTTGACCATGAGGAAACTCATCTGACCGTCCGTTATGGCGATGACAAGAGCCTGCGCGCGCGGCTACTTCTGGCTGCCGATGGCGTGAAATCGCGGCTTCGCGATATGGCAGGCATCAAGACGGTAAACTGGGAGTATGGCCAGTCCGGCATTGTCTGCACCGTTGCGCATGAGCGCCCCCACAATGGCCGCGCGGAAGAGCATTTCCTTCCCGCTGGCCCCTTTGCCATCCTGCCGCTCAGCGACAATCGCTCGTCGCTCGTCTGGACCGAGCGTACAGCCGACGCAGAGCGGTTGATCAAAGAAGATGATTTTGTTTTCGAAGCGGAACTTGAACAGCGTTTTGGCTTGAAGCTCGGAGAGCTGCGTATTGAAGGTTCGCGCAAGGCCTTCCCGCTTGGGCTAACCTTGGCCCGCGATTTCGTAAAACCGCGTTTTGCACTGGTCGGCGATGCGGCCCATGGTATTCACCCGATTGCGGGACAAGGGCTTAATCTCGGATTCAAGGATGCAGCAGCGATTGCTGAAACCATTGTCGATGCTGATCGCCTTGGTCTTGATATCGGCTCTATCGCTGTGCTTGAGCGCTACCAGACCTGGCGCCGGTTCGACACGGTGCAGATGGGCGTGACCACTGACGTTCTGAACCGCCTGTTCTCCAATGACAATGTACCGGTGCGGGCCCTACGCGATTTCGGCCTTGGTCTTGTGGAGCGCATGCCACGGCTCAAGGGATTTTTCATCCGTCAAGCCGCAGGATTGTCAACGACATCGCCGAAACTGCTTCAGGGTCAATCGATCTGAAGCAGTTTCTCCTTACCTTAAAGCGGTCGGGGATAGGTGCGGTGGATCGCCTCGATTTCCTTCAAGATGTCAGGCGTTAACGTTACATCTGCGGCACCGATATCGATCTTCAGCTGTTCCATGGTTGTCGCGCCGATAATGACTGACGTGACAAACGGCCTGCTCAACGCAAACGCAATAGCCAGTTGAGCCACATCGAGCCCGTGCTTGCGCGCAAGGTCGATATAGGCCCGGATTGCCGGTTCGGCATGCGCATTGTTGCGCCACAGCGCTTGTAGTGATGCGCGAGAGCCAGCGGGCACCTTTCCATCCAGATACTTGCCGGTGAGAACACCCGAAGCCAGAGACGAATAGGCGAGAAGCCCGACATCCTCGTGATGGCCAAGTTCCGCCAGATCAAGGTCAAAGGCACGCTGCAGAAGGCTATATTCGTTCTGCACCGAAACAACGCGCGCTTGATCCTTGCGTTCGGCCAGTTTCAGCCATTGCGCAATACCCCATGCGGTTTCGTTGGAAAGACCGATATGCCGGATTTTCCCCGCCTTCACCATGTCATCGAGACCGGCGAGCGCTTCCTCAATCTGCGGAATCACTTCGGCCCTGTTCTGATGATGCGGCGCATATTCCCAGCCGGAACCGAAATGATAATGGCCGCGCACCGGCCAGTGTACCTGATAGAGATCGATATAATCAGTCTGCAGGCGCTTCAGACTGCCATCAACCGCTTCGGCAATCGTCGACTTGCTCATCAGGCTGCCGCCGCGAATCCAGCTATTGCGTCCGCCGCCGGCAATTTTCGTTGCCAGCACGAATTTATCGCGGTTGCCGGTCTTCTTGAACCATGTACCGATATAGGTTTCGGTCTTGCCATAGGTTTCAGCAGTTGGTGGAACGGCATAAATCTCCGCCGTATCCATGAAATTTATTCCAGACTCCAGCGCATGGTCGATCTGGGAATGCGCATCCGCTTCGGTATTCTGTACGCCCCAGGTCATGGTGCCGAGGCAAATTTCCGTGACGTCAATATCCGTCCGGCCAAGCTTTTTCAGTTTCACGGGGATTTTCCTGTTTTGAATTCAAGAGCGATCGATTTCGAGGCCGAGCTTCTGCTTCAGCTTCCGGACGCGCTGCCCGTAATGAGGGGAGGTCTGCACTGCGGCAGCGGCCTTGGCCACCATAGCAATCAAATCCTGCTTTTCCACATCGTTCAACTGCTGGCGCAACAAAGGTGACGTTTTGTTGATCACGATCACCGCGTCACCAATTTGATCATTTGCCCATTTGGCATAAATGACGGATTCCTCAGCCTTGGCGGCATCGCTGATTTCCAGAATTTCCGCACGCACGGCCTCGGCATAACTATCCGAATGCGGCATATCTTCCGTAATAATGGCGTAGATAACCGTGGCGGCTGCGAGCACTGGATCGTTGATTGCCGTAAGCGGCGAATGTTCCGTTTGCCGCCGGATTTTCTGCCTGCGGAAATAGCCGCGCGCCCGGCCAACACCATCGGCAACCTCGCTGGCTGCGTCCCCCAGCATGCGAATGCGATACCACCAGATAAGCCCTGCGCCCAAAATTCCAATCACAGCAAGTACAATATGCATATTTAAAACCCCATTCGCCCCAATAAATTGATTAATCAAAAGTCCGTCTTTGGAAAAGACCCCATTGTTGCCGCAGCTTGTAAAATCTAGCAAGTTCCAACATCGTATCTATGACACGGAACTGCTGTAGCATTCTGGCGTTAGCAAGAGGGCAGGAAGCCCGGACATACCAACCAAGGGAGAATGAGCGATGGACAGACAAGCGACGGCAATCTGGAAAGGCGCCTTGAAAGACGGCACGGGCACGCTTGATACGCAAAGTGGCGCGCTCAAGGGCCTTCCCTACAACTTCAAGGCGCGTTTCGAAGATGCGAGCGGCACGTCGGGGACCAATCCGGAAGAGCTTCTGGCAGCGGCGCATGCAGGCTGCTTTGCCATGCAGCTTTCCCACTTTCTCGCGGAGAACGGCACGCCGGCTGAAAAGCTCGATGCCAAAGCAGCCGTGAGCATTAATCCTGCCGCAGGCGGCGGTTTTGAAATCACAAAAAGCGCAATCACGTTGGTCGGCAATGTGCCCGGCATTGATGCGGATACGTTTGCCAAACTGGCCGAACAGGCGAAGGCATCGTGCCCGCTTTCCAAGGCGCTTGGTGCTATTCAGGTAACGCTTGATGTAAAGCTGGCGTGATCGAATGCTTACCACGTTTCAAACAAAACGGGCGCTTATGCGCCCGTTATTTCAGTCTGTTGTGAGTGGTTCGTGGTTCGTGGTTCGACAAGCTCACCATGAGGGAGAGTGAGGATGCAACGCTAATCGCAAACGTTGCAGAATAAAGCTCCCCTCACCCTGAGCCTGTCGAAGGGCCTCAAACCCGGCGTTCGACCATCATCTTCTTGATCTCGGCAATGGCCTTGGCAGGATTCAATCCCTTGGGGCACGTCTGCGCGCAGTTCATGATTGTATGGCAACGATAGAGTCGGAACGGATCTTCCAGATTGTCGAGGCGCTCGCCCGTCGCCTCGTCGCGGCTATCGATCAGCCAGCGATAGGCTTGCAACAGGACTGCCGGTCCGAGATAGCGATCGCCGTTCCACCAGTAACTCGGGCAGGATGTCGAGCAACAGGCGCACAGGATGCATTCATACAACCCATCAAGCTTGGCGCGATCATCGTGGCTCTGCAGCCATTCTTTCGCGGGCTCAGGCGATACGGTCTTGAGCCAAGGCTCAATCGAACGATGCTGGGCATAGAAATTCGACAGATCAGGCACCAGATCCTTGACCACGGGAAGATGCGGCAGAGGATAGATTTTGACCGCACCCTTGATCTCGTCCATGCCCTTGGTGCAGGCGAGCGTGTTGGTTCCGTCGATATTCATTGCGCAGGAACCGCAAATACCTTCACGGCAGGAGCGGCGCAGGGTCAGCGTTGGATCGATCTTGTTCTTGATCCACAACAGGCCGTCGAGAACCATCGGACCGCAGTCGTCGAGATCGACATAATAGGTATCAATCCGCGGGTTTTCGCCATCATCTGGCGACCAGCGATAGATGCGGTATTCGCGGATATTGTTGGCGCCCGTCGGACGGTCCCAGGTCTTGCCGGGACGCATCTTCGAATTTTTGGGAAGTGCAAGTTCAACCATAATGCTCTGGTCCCTTGATCAATAAACGCGCGCTTTCGGCGCGATCTTGGCGAGGCTGATGCCGCCATCCTCTTCCTTGACCAGCGGATCAAGATGAACAGGACGGTAGTCGAGCTTGACTTCACCTTCGGGCGAAAGCCAGGCAAGGCTGTGCTTGCGCCAGTTGACGTCATCACGCTTCGGGAAATCCTCATGCGCATGGGCGCCGCGGCTTTCCTTGCGGGCTTCGGCGGCAACCACTGTCGTCAACGCATTGGCCATCAGGTTTTCCAGTTCCAGCGTTTCCACCAGATCGGAATTCCAGATCATTGAACGGTCGGTGACCTTCACATCTGGCAGCTCGCTCCAGATTTTCTCCATCCGCTCAACACCGGATTTCAGCGATTCCGATGTGCGGAACACGGCTGCGTCTTCCTGCATTGTCTTCTGCATCTTTTCACGCAGGACAGCCGTCGGCGTACCGCCATCGGCAAAACGAAGACGGTCAAAGCGCTCCATGATCTTTTCGACCGATGCTTCGTTGATCGTCGGGATCTTGGCGTTGCGGTCAATAACCTGACCGGCGCGGATTGCAGCCGCACGGCCAAACACCACAAGATCGATCAGTGAATTCGAGCCAAGACGGTTAGCGCCATGCACGGAAGCGCAACCCGCTTCACCGACAGCCATCAGACCCGGCTGAATACGATCCGGATCATCCTTGGTGGGGTTGAGTGCTTCACCCCAATAATTCGTCGGAATGCCGCCCATATTGTAATGCACCGTCGGCAGAACCGGGATCGGCTCTTTGGTGAGGTCGACACCGGCGAAAATCTTGGCCGATTCCGAAATTCCGGGCAGACGCTCATGCAGAACAGCCGGGTCCAGATGGTCAAGATGCAGGAAGATATGATCCTTGTTCTTGCCAACGCCGCGGCCTTCGCGGATTTCCAGCGTCATGCAGCGGGAAACCACGTCGCGTGAAGCCAGATCCTTGGCCGATGGTGCATAGCGCTCCATGAAGCGCTCGCCCTCGGAATTGACAAGATAGCCGCCCTCGCCGCGTGCGCCCTCAGTAATCAGGCAGCCCGCACCATAAATACCCGTCGGATGGAACTGAACGAACTCCATATCCTGCAAAGGCAGACCGGCACGGGCCACCATGCCGCCGCCATCACCGGTACAGGTGTGGGCTGATGTTGCGGAGAAATAGGAGCGTCCGTAACCGCCGGTTGCCAGAACAACCATCTTGGCGGCAAAGCGATGGATGGTGCCGTCATCGAGGTTCCAGGCGACGACACCTGTGATCGTGCCATCCGCATCCTGAATGAGATCAAGCGCGAAATATTCGATAAAGAACTGCGCATTGTGGCGCAGGCTCTGGCCGTAAAGCGTGTGCAGGATCGCGTGGCCTGTACGGTCAGCGGCTGCGCATGTGCGCTGCACGGGCGGACCATCACCATAATTCATCATATGGCCGCCGAAGGGACGCTGATAAATCTTACCCGCTTCCGTGCGCGAGAAAGGAACGCCGTAATGTTCCAGCTCGTAGACCGCAGCTGGTGCTTCGCGTGCCAGATATTCCATGGCATCCGTGTCACCGAGCCAGTCCGATCCCTTGACGGTATCGTACATGTGCCACTGCCATGAATCCGGGCCCATATTGCTCAGTGAAGCGGCAATACCGCCCTGTGCGGCAACCGTGTGCGAGCGGGTCGGGAAAACCTTGGTGATGCATGCGGTCTTCAGACCCTGCTCAGCCATGCCCAATGTTGCACGCAAGCCTGCTCCGCCAGCACCAACCACAACCACATCGAACTTGTGATCTACGAATGTATAGGCCTTGCCGTCCTTGCCGACAGTCCTGTTCTTGTCTGTTGCTGCCAAGATTAGCCTCCGAAGCTCAGCTTGATGATCGCAAAGACACAGGCAACGCCCACCACGAGGGTGAAAAACGTATTCAGCATCAGACAGGCGATCTTCTTGCCTTCACTTGTTACATAGTCTTCGATGATGACCTGCATGCCCAAGCGCATGTGAACAAGACCAGAAATGATCACCATCAACATTACAAGCGCAATCAGCGGGTGTGAGAGAGCGGCTCTCGTTTCTGCAAAGCTTGCGCCGTGCAGATAAACGATCAGCCCGATGAAAAACAGAAGCAGCGGAATGTTGGCAACCGACGTCAGCCGCTGGCGCCAGAAATGATCCGTACCTTCGTGCGCAGAACCAAGTCCGCGAACCTTCTTAAGCGGTGTGCGCATATCGCTCATTGTCCCGCCTCCTTTACAAAAACGTGAACGCGGCGACCCAGATCAGGGCCGTCAACGCGATGGAGAGAACAAGAGAAGCCCATGCCATCTTTGTGGTGGTGTGCTTGTCGAGGCCACGGCCTGTATCCCAGATAAGGTGGCGGATGCCGCCGATCATGTGGTGAACAAGCGCCCAGGTATAACCAAGCAAAACCAGCAGACCGATCCACGAACCCAGCACCCAGCTGACGAAGTTGAACTGCGCCTCGCTTGTAGCCGCCGCAATCAACCACCAGGCCACCAGCAGCGTGCCGAAATAGAGCGCTCCGCCAGTGATACGGTGAACGATGGACATGACCATGGTGGGAATTGGTTTATAGATTTGCAGATGCGGCGACAGTGGCCGGTTCGCATGCAGGTTTGTCTTGCTCATAGCGTCCCCAATGATAAGCGCCGCGCCATTTGAACCTTGATTGACGGGCAGGGCCGAAAGGCTGGATAGAGGCAAATTTAGAAGGGTTTTAGTCCCGTTTTTGCACTGCGTCAAAGGCCCATTCACCCCCCTCATGCGGCGAATTGGCACCAATAGCAAGCCCATAAGGTTTGTTTAGAAAATTCAATCGTTTAAAGCGCGATATCGGGTTCAAAAGGCACTCATTTTACCCTTTAAACCCGATCAATTTTATTTGAGTGAGTCTGTCCAGTTTAATCGATTTTGCCGCCTTGGGACGCCCTGTTGTGCAAACGCGAACGGAACATTCCGAGTCGTTCTCAGGATGTTCCGTTCGTCTTTAGTACAAGGGCGGTGGCCAATTTTTACTGGTTGCCGAAGCGGATAATGAAACTCGTCCAGTCCGCAGGCGCCGCAATCTGCTCGTAAAGTTTGCGGCCATCTTCCGGAAGGCGCGGTGCATTGAGCGACAATTTGGTCCAGCCGCGCTCTTCCGCCTTGTCGGCAAGCACGTCGATCAGTGCCTTGGCTATGCCTTTGCCGCGATGATCATGATGCACATAGATGTGATCCACCTGCCCCGCCCGCATACCTGAAACGGGTTCAGGCAAATCATAGAAAATAACGAAACCCACCAGATGACCGTCAAGCCTTGCGCCAGCGATTTCCGCAGCGCGGTCACGCAACAGGTTTTCGGCGTAATAATCATCAGGACGGCGGGGTGCGCCACGTTTCAGCGCCTGCGCATAGCTTGCCAGAAGGGGCGCAAACTCATGGGCATCATTCAGATGCAGCAGAGAAATGTCGACGGCGTGTTCGTCTGCGGTCTTTGTCGTCATGGTCGCATCGTCCCTTTCATTCTGGCAGCGCTTTCGGCTGTCCCGCTGACATTGAGGATTGGTTGATTGTGCTGCGCACGTCAACCGGCGGACCCCGGCAAAAATCGATTCAAAAGCTTTTTGGCGGATGACAAGCGTTAATAATAGGTTAATGCTTATGGTGATCGGAACCGGATCGCTACGGGAGCTTGTCCATGTTCGTCCTACACAGACAAATGACTGCGCTGTTATTGTCCGGCGTCGTGGCATTCACGGCTTCTCTTGCCGCAACGCAAAATGCCGCCGCATACGACATTAATCTGGCCGATGCCTATGGTGACGAATATGGCAATATCATCGTGCAGGACCCATCCGGTCCCAAGATGATCTTCGTTGGTTCGACATCCGCCAAATCCGATGCTCTCGTTCAGGAATTGCGCAGGAAAGTTCCCGTTTACAAACGTGGCCGGGGGCCTGCGATCATCTCACCACCCGGCGACCCCTATGTGGTCGATGTTATACCGGCACCCAACACCAGCTGCGATAGTCCTATCGTCATCCGGGGACGCGGCTATATGTACGGCATTGACCGCAACGAAACACCCATTCTCGGCCTTCCGGGCTGCCAATAGCCCAATCTTTTCACATTTGATTTGCCTCGCTGACCCATGCCCTGTATGGGGGCCGCTTCATTGAAGAGGTTCATTCATGGCTCGTAATGCTGACGGCGCACTCGTCCTTTTTTCCGGCGGGCAGGATTCCGCGACCTGTCTCGCCTGGGCGCTCTCCCGGTTTGACCGGGTGGAAACAGCCGGTTTCGACTATGGCCAGCGCCACCGGATCGAACTTGAAGTACGGGATGATTTCCGGGCCAAGCTGATTGAGCAGTTTCCACAGTGGGCTGCGCGGCTTGGCGATGATCACCGTCTGGATGCCAGTGTGATTGGCCAGCTTGGAGCGACCGCCATGACTGGAGACATTGCCATTGAAATGGCTGAAAATGGCCTACCCAATACGTTTGTTCCGGGACGAAATCTGCTGTTTTTCACTCTTGCGGCCGCTCTTGCCTATCGCCGCGGTCTGCGTGTCATTGTTGGCGGCATGTGTGAGACCGATTATTCCGGCTATCCTGATTGCCGCGACGACACGCTCAAGGCGCAGCAGGTGGCGCTTTCATTGGGACTGGATCGCCGCATCACCATCGAAACACCGTTGATGTGGCTGGACAAAGCCGAGACCTTTGCCCTTGCCCGCGATATCGGCGGCGAACCATTGCTCGATATGATTGTTGAAAACACCCACACCTGCTATCTCGGCGACCGATCGACCCGCCATGCATGGGGCTATGGTTGCGGTACCTGCCCGGCTTGCGAACTACGCGCTGGTGGCTGGCACAAATTCAAGGCGGAAGCCGCGTGACCTACGCCGTCAAAGAAATCTATCTGACGCTTCAGGGCGAGGGCAATCACACAGGCCGCGCTGCCGTGTTCATGCGGTTTGCGGGATGTAATCTCTGGTCAGGGCTTGAGCGCGACCGGGCAGATGCGCAATGCCGGTTCTGCGATACGGATTTCGTCGGCGTCAATGGCCCCGGCGGCGGCAAGTTCAAAACGGCGGACGCACTTGCCGATGCTGTTGCCAGTGCATGGCCAAAGGGCGAACGCTCCAGTGGCAAGCCCTATGTCATCTGCACAGGCGGTGAACCCCTGCTGCAATTGGACAAGCCGTTGATTGACGCCTTTCACGCCAGAGGATTTGAAGTTGGCGTCGAAACCAATGGCACGATTGCAGCCCCTGAGGGTATCGATTGGATTTGCGTTTCACCCAAGGCCAATACAAAGCTTGTTCAGACCAGTGGTCACGAGATCAAACTCGTCTATCCGCAGGCGGAAGCGGCAACCGATCCCATCCATTTCGAACGGCTCTCATTTCAGCATTTCTATTTGCAGCCTCTTGACGTCATCGGTGATCCGGCGCAAACCGCCCGGCATGTGGCATCTGCAGCGGCCTATTGCCTCGCCCATCCGCTTTGGCGGCTGAGCACGCAGACACATAAATTGATTGGCTTGCCCTAAAGGGCAGTTTTGGCGGGCGCCTCTTGCGCCAGTGCCGATGAGGAACACCATGAGAATCTTTACCGACTTCACATTTGAAGCGGCACATCATCTGCCGCACTCTTTTCCGGATGGGCACGTCAACCAGCGCCTGCATGGCCACAGTTTCCGTGTTCGCGTCACCCTGCAGGGCAGGCCTGATCCGAAAACCGGGCTGATTGCTGATCTGGGCACCGTCAAAACCGCCATTAAAAGCGCCCGTCATGCACTAGACCATCGATATCTCAACGAAATTGCCGGTCTGGAGTTGCCGACGCTGGAGAGCATCGCCATATGGCTATGGCGGCGCATTGTTTCGGATATTCCGGCACTGGCCGAAATCGGCATCTACCGCGACAGTTGCGGGGAGGGCTGCGAATATCAGGGCGAGTTCGAAACGCTGGAGGAGGCGGCATGAGTCATTACGCAGAACAGGCAACGATGCTGGGCAAGGATGTTCCGATTCCCCATCATCCCGATGAGGCGCTGCTTGATGCCGTGCCAAACCCGCAGGCTGGAACTCTTTTTCTCGCCCGCTTTGCCTGCCCGGAATTCACCTCGCTGTGCCCGGTGACTGGCCAGCCGGATTTCGGCCATCTGGTGATCGATTACGCGCCGGATCAGGCATTGCTTGAATCCAAGTCGCTGAAACTGTTTCTGACCAGCTTCCGCAACCATGGTGCATTCCACGAAGACTGCACCGTGAGTATCGGCAAGCGGATTGTCGAAGCCGTGAAGCCTTTGTGGCTGCGTATCGGCGGCTATTGGTATCCGCGCGGCGGCATCCCGATTGATGTATTCTGGCAGACAGGCCCAGTGCCGGAAGGTCTCTGGTTGCCTGATCAGGGCGTACCTGCCTATCGTGGGCGCGGCTAGACACAAAGGGAACAATCAAATGGCGGAGCTTAAGGTAAGAACACGGGATGTTGGCGCGACGGCTCTTCTGCAGCGCGGTGGCCAACCGGTTGTTACTTCCCATACGGGCGGCGTGCTGAACGTCGCCCATTCGGTTTCAGAACCGGGTTTTGGACCGCTTGATCTGCTTTATGCATCGCTTTCCGCCTGCCTTGTCCTTAGTGCCAAAATAGCGGCTTCCCGTCTCGGTGTAGCCGATAAGCTGGAATCTGTTCAGGCGCACGTTACCGGCGACAAGGCCAAGGAAGGGCTTTCCCGCATAGAGCGCTTCCAAATCGCCTTCACGATAACAGGCGATATCGATGAAGCGACAAGACATGCCATCGTTGAGGCAGCCGAGACCGAGATCTGTACCGTGAGCAACACATTGCAAGGCAATCCCGCTTTCACAACGACGCTGGCAGATTAACGCTTCAGACGCCCAATATTGGCATTCACTGCAAGAATAAGCCCGCATCATTCATGTTAAAAAAAACGGGGCCATTGGCCCCGTCATGTTGCAGTTCGAAACGTAGAAGAAGCTTACTTCCACTCGCGGATATCGACGAAGTGGCCGGCAATCGCCGCCGCTGCCGCCATGGCTGGCGAAACGAGATGCGTGCGGCCCTTGAAGCCCTGCCGTCCTTCGAAATTGCGATTCGAAGTGGATGCACAGCGCTCGCCCGGCTTCAGCCGGTCATCATTCATCGCCAGACACATGGAACAGCCGGGCTCACGCCAGTCAAACCCGGCCGCCTTGAAAATCTTGTCGAGACCTTCAGCTTCCGCCTGTTCCTTGACCAGCCCGGAGCCCGGAACAATCATCGCATCAACGGTTTCAGCCACCGTGCGACCTTCCACGACTTTGGCAACCGCGCGCAAATCTTCGATACGGCCATTGGTGCAGGAGCCAATGAAGACCCGGTCCAGCTTGATATCGGTAATCGGTGTACCCGGCTTCAAACCCATATAGTCGAGCGCGCGCCACTTCGATGTACGTTTGGTTTCATCCGGAATTTCATCCGGATTTGGGACGGCACCGGTAATGGCAATCACATCCTCAGGCGATGACCCCCAGGAAACGATTGGTGGCAGGTCAGCAGCGTTCAGCACAACAACCTTGTCGAAATGCGCACCTTCATCGGTCTGGAGCGTTTTCCAATATTCAACCGCCTGATCGAAGGTTTCACCCTTCGGCGAACGTGGCTTGCCCTTAACATAGGCGAATGTCGTCTCATCGGGTGCAATCAGACCTGCGCGAGCGCCGCCTTCGATTGACATGTTGCAAATGGTCATGCGGCCTTCCATCGACAGCGCGCGAATGGCTTCGCCCGCATATTCGATGACATAGCCGGTGCCTCCAGCAGTACCGATCTCGCCAATAATGGCCAGAATGATGTCCTTGGCGGTAACACCAGCAGGCAGAACGCCGTCAACACGCACCAGCATGTTCTTGGCTTTTGACTGAATCAGCGTCTGGGTTGCCAATACGTGTTCGACTTCCGACGTACCGATACCATGGGCCAGCGCACCGAAGGCACCATGCGTCGAGGTGTGGCTGTCGCCGCATACAATCGTCATACCCGGCAAGGTGAAGCCCTGTTCCGGTCCTATGATGTGTACGATGCCCTGACGAATATCCTTTTCGGAATAATACTCGACACCAAAATCCGCAGCGTTCTTGGCAAGCGCCTCGACCTGAATGCGGCTTTCCTCGTTCTTGATGCCGTTGATGCGATCCGGCGAGGTCGGCACATTGTGGTCAACCACGGCAAGCGTCTTTTCGGGATGACGGACTTTGCGGTTCGTAAGACGGAGCCCTTCAAAAGCCTGCGGACTGGTCACTTCATGCACAAGGTGACGATCAATATAAAGAAGGCAGGTGCCATCGGCCTGCTGATCAACCAGATGATCATCCCAGATCTTGTCATAGAGTGTACGTGGCGCAGTCATCGCGATATCCTCGGCAATGGTATGGTGCTGTAAGATTATGTCGTGGACATATGCACTCGGTGCCCACTTACGTCAAGAAACAAGCGATAAAAGTAATATTTCGGCGACAAAGCGCCGCGATGGCAGCCGGTTTCTCCATGATTTTGCCGCGATTCTCGAGCCATTTCGTTTGCGGGCGGCAAAAGGGAGCACAAAATGGTTTCGCGGCGTATTGTTGTGCTGGGTGGTCTTGCGACCGTAGCTTCCGTTTCCGGCTTCTTTCGCCTGCCATTTGCGACCCGCGCTTTGGCCGATAACGCAAAGCCATTTCTTGAGGCGGATGCTTGGGCGAGCAGGCTGATTGCCGCCGCAGAAAGCCAGATCGGCCAGACTATACTTTATGATCCTGCCTATACCCGGATGGCCTATCCCATGGGCGATGTATCACTCGACCGCGGTGTTTGTACGGACGTTATTATCCGTGCCTATCGCCAATCGGCAGAGATTGATCTTCAGGAGCGCGTCCACCGCGATATGAAGGCAGCCTTTGGCGAGTATCCCAAGTCGTGGGGGTCAAAACGAACCGACACCAATATTGACCATCGGCGTGTTCCCAATCTGGCGATATTCTTTAAACGAGCCGGAGCCGCGCTGCCCATCAGCACCGAGGCAAGGGATTACAGGCCCGGCGATATCGTCACCCATATGCTGCCGGGCAATCTCCCGCATATCGGTATCGTAACCCAACGCGCAAATGCCGATGGTACCCGGCCGCTTCTGGTTCACAACATCGGCGCGGGCACCAGGCTCGAAGATCGTCTGTTCGAATTCAAAATCACCGGGCACTTCCGCTACGTACCGCAGGCTTAAGCCCGATCGTTCAACCGTGCCTCGATCCAGCGCAATCCCAGTGACAGGCTGATCGTCAGGATCAGATAGACATAAGCAACAACGGAATAGGTCTCGAAGAAACGGAATGATCCTGATGCGTAGACCTTGCCCATTTGCGTGACATCAACAACGCCAAGCACGGATACAAGCGAAGAATCCTTCACCATCGAAATGAAGTCATTGCCATAGGGTGGCAGAATCGTGCGCAGCGCCTGCGGTATTACGATCAAACGGAACCGCTGGAACCGTTTCAGGCCAAGCGCCTTGGCCGCCTCGATCTGCCCCTTATCAACGGCCTGAATGCCAGCACGGAAAATTTCCGCCAGAAACGCCGCATAGGCGAGCGTTAGCGCGATGATTGCCCGCCATAGCAACGAGAAATCCCGCACCTGCAAAGGCTCAAGCAGTCCGGCATTTTGCAGCGGCTGGGCAATGAAATTCCAGAGCGCCACAATGGCAGGTGCGCCAACAAATGCGATGTAGAACAGAAGCACCAGCAAGGGTATGCCGCGGACAATCTCGACATAGAACCGCGCCGTCTGCCGCAAGATGATATGTTCGGAAAGGCTCATGACTGCGAGCAGAAGCCCCAAACCGGAGGCCAGACAGAAGGCAAGAAGCGATACCCAGATGGTAATCCAGATGCCTTGCGAGACTGTGGAAAAAACCTGCCCGTAAATATCACTGACGAGAATGGCTATGCCAAGCGCAATGGCAATTGCCACCGCAACGACCAGCCACCAGGGGAAGTCCTTTTTGACAAAAGGACTTCTGTTCTGTGAGGGAATCGACAACTATTATTGGCCAAGCTTGTAGTCGAGAAACCACTTCTTGTTCAGCGTATCAAAGGTGCCGTCAGCCTTCATGGCAGCAATGGCCGCATTAACAGGGGCGACAAGATCAGAACCTTTGGCAAAGATGAAACCGAAATCTTCCGCGCCCAGCGGGCCACCAACGAGCTTCAACTTGCCATCCGATGCATCCACATAGCCCTTACCCGCCGTGCTGTCTGTCAGAACGACATCGACGTCACCGGTCTTGAGTGCCTGAATGGTCGCACCGAACGTCTCGAACAGCTTGATACGCGGGTTTTGCTCGTTACCATCCAGCAGATTGTAGACGGCTACATAGAAATTGGTTGTGCCGGGCTGAGCCCCGACGAGGCTATCCTTGATTTCTGCAAAGCCTTTTGCATCGGAGAAACGCTTTTCATCGCTGCGAACCAGCATGAATTGTTCCGAACGCATATAGGGCTCGGAAAAATCCACCTTCTGCTTGCGCTCGTCGTTGATGGTAATACCGGTCATGCCGATCTGATACTGATTATCGGCAACGGCCTGAATCATCGCATCCCAGCTCGTATTCAGATACTCCACCTTGAAATTCAATCGCTTGGCGATTTCATTCATGGCGTCATATTCCCAGCCCACAGCCTTGCCGGTTTTTGGATCGATAAATTGCAGCGGCGGATAGGCATTTTCCGTAACAACGGCAACCTTCTTGCCACCCAGATCGGGCAGTTGCGCAGCCAAAGCCGAAAGCGGCACGGTAGCGAGCATAAGCCCCGCCAGAATAACGGATCGCAAATTCATGTTAGACCTCTAATATTGCGTTTTGATCAAGCGAAGCACAAATTCCACTTTGCAAAGGCCCCGTCAATCCCCTGAAGCGGCATGCAACTGCTTTATTTGCTATTGCGCAAGCATCATTTTTTCAACTGTAGAATGACAACTGCGACGAACATGGCGCAAAAGAAAAAGGCGGCCCGAAGACCGCCTTTTCAAATTCAAAAATGGACTGCGCTTATTCAGCAGCAGGCGCCTTGGCAACGGTTTCTTCCGTTACCTTTTCAGCTGTACCAGTCACTGGAACAGCAGTCTTACCCTTACGGTTGTCTTTCTTCTCGGCGATGCGGGCTGCCTTACCGGTCAGGCCACGCAGGTAGTAAAGCTTCGCACGACGGACCTTACCGCGGCGGACCACTTCAACACCTTCAACGAGTGGCGAGAAAATCGGGAATACGCGTTCAACGCCTTCACCGTAGGAAATCTTGCGAACTGTGAAGTTCTCATTGATGCCTGCGCCATTGCGCGCAATGCAAACGCCTTCATAAGCCTGAACGCGGGTACGTGTACCTTCCGTCACGCGTACGTTAACGCGGACTGTGTCGCCTGGCTTGAAATCAGGCAGTGTGCGCTTTGCTTCGATCTTGGCTCTCTGTTCGAGATCGAGCTGACGAATAATATCGACGGTCATCGTCTTCATCCTTTTCTTTTCAAACAGTCAGAGCGCTCAACACTTGCCATGCAGCATCTTTGGCCGCATTTCTATGCCTCTAGTGAGGCAGGAGCGAATTCACCATCCATTGATTGTGGACTTGGGTTTTTCCCGAGTTGGCGGCCAGATACACCATAAAAGTCGCTTTGTCACCTCTGGCAGCGATTCTTTTTAACGCTGATTGCTCGTAGAGTCGAGCTTGAGAGGTTTTCGCATGAAAACCCTTCGCGTTTCGTCGAGACCTCTTTCAATATGTTCCTGCCGGATTTGCACCAACGCCGGACTCAATGCTGCATCAGCAATATCGGTGAAACCGAGCCTGCGGTAATAGGGTGCATTCCAAGGGACATCCCGGAAGGTTGAAAGCAAAAGCCCCTGCCTGCCTTCTTTGCGGGCTCGCTCTTCCACCAGCCCGATCAGCGCCGCCCCGATGCGTTTTCCTGTATATTCCGGGTCGACGTCGATTTGTTCGATATAAAGCTGGTCATCGACCAAGCCAAAAATCACATAGGCAATCGGCTTCGCATCAACGGCGACAAAAAGCCGATATTGACCGATCCGCTCAAGCAAGACAGCACCAGGTGTCGGATCGTCATTGGCGATCTCCACCATGCCGATATCAAGGAATCGCGACGCGGAAGCCCGTTCAATTGCTGCAATGGCGGGAATATCACCCACCGCACCGCTTCGAAACTGCATTGTGTCGGCTCCGCCTATTTGCGCGGCTTCTTCGTCTGCGGATAGCGATCCCAAAGGTCGGGGCGTCGCTCCTGCGTCAGCTTTTCAGCCTCCGCCTTCCGCCACTTCTCGATGGCTCCGTGATTGCCCGAAAGCAGCACATCGGGGATACGCCACCCTTCCCACTCCTGCGGCTTGGTGTATTGCGGATGCTCCAGCAGACCGGTCTCAAAGCTTTCCGTTTCGCCTGACTGCGCATTGCCCATCACGCCGGGAAGAAGTCGCACAATCGCATCAAGAACCACGATGGCCGCAGTCTCACCGCCTGACAGGATGTAATCACCGATCGAGACTTCTTCAAACTGCCGCGCTTCGATCAACCGTTCATCAACGCCTTCGAACCGGCCGCACAAAATGACAGCCCCCGGACCTGCGGCAAGCTCTCGCACCCGTTCCTGACTGAGCGGTTTGCCGCGCGGGCTCATGAACAGCCTTGGCCGCCCGTCAGCCACCTGGTCTACGGCGCGCGCCAGCACATCCGCCTTCATCACCATACCGGCACCACCGCCAGCCGGTGTATCATCGACCATGCGGTGCTTGTCCGTGGCAAATTCGCGTATCTGCACCGTTTCAAGCGACCATGCCTTGTCGGCCAATGCCTTGCCCGCAAGGGATACGCCAAGCGGTCCCGGGAACATTTCCGGATAGAGCGTCAGAACAGTGGCACGGAACCCGGCATTATCGCTCATGGACGCTCTTTCCCGCCGTCACCACCAAGCTGTCTGCGCCGTTCCTCTTCCTCATTCTCATCGGCAATCAGTCCGGCCGCAGCCGGATCAATGACGATCTGCCCAGCCTTTACGTCGATGGACGGGACAGCGGCCTGTGTAAACGGAACCAGCATCGGTCGGCGGCCCGGTATCGTCAATTCGATGAGATCACCGCCCCCGAAATTGAACATGGCCGAGACTTTGCCATAGGGTTTGCCCTCACCGTCAACCGCATCAAGCCCGATCAGATCGGCATGATAAAACTCGTCTTCATCGAGTTCCTCTGGCAGTTGCGAGCGATCAATAAACAATGTGGTCCCATTCAGCGCTTCGGCCATTGTGCGGTCATTGACACCGCGGAACCGCACAACGACAACAGTATTGGCCGGGCGGATTGCCAATATCTCAAAGCTTCTGCCGGTCACATCATAAAGCAGGCCGTAATCAGCCAATGCCAGGGGATCGCCGGTAAAAGTCTTCACCCGCACTTCACCGCGCGTTCCATGCGCTGCACCGATAACGGCGAGCTGCACCGGATCATTCAATTTTGCCATAGGCCTTTTCCATTCCTATCTTCTCCGATGGAGGAATTACTCTGTCTTTGGCCAAACGCCAAGTGAGAAGGACAAGCGAAACGACTCCGTAAGGACTGCTGTGGCATTGTCAGGCGGAAATAGGGTTGAGGAGTATTGCCATGGTCGTGCAGCCACAGAATGCCGAATTTCTGGTTTCGGCCCGGCCTGACCTGATTGCGGCGCGGGAAGAATGGCTGAAATCACTGAAAAATACCCGTCGTCTTGCCGCCAATACGCTGGAGGCTTATGAGCGCGACACCCGTCAGTTTTTTCAGTTTCTCACCGGTCATCTCGCCGAACCGCCGTCGCTGAAAGACGTTGCAACTTTGCGTATTGCTGATCTGCGGTCCTATCTGGCGCGCCGACGCAATGATGGTGCCGGGGCACGCACACTAGGCCGTGGTCTTGCGGGCATTCGTTCTTTTTTGCGGTATCTGGAAAAGCAGGGCATGGCCAATGCAGCGGCTTCCATCGCCATGCGCGCGCCGAAACAGCCCAAATCTCTGCCCAAGCCATTGACCACTATTGACGCCCGGCGCGTGGTGGAAAAGGGCGAACAGCTCAATGAGGAACCATGGATCGCTGTACGCAATGCAGCGGTTCTGACCTTGCTTTACGGTTGCGGACTGCGCATTTCCGAGGCGCTTAACCTCGATGGTACCGCCCTGCTTGACCCCTCCGCCCGCTCTATTCCCATCACAGGTAAGGGCAACAAGACGCGTATGGTGCCGCTTTTGCCCATCGTTCACAGGGCTGTAGAGGAATATCGCAAGCTGTGCCCTTACGAATTGGAAGCGGGAAAGCCGCTGTTCCGCGGCGCGCGCGGTGGCGAATTGCATCCGGCAATCATCCAGCGCGACATGCAGAAGATGCGCGGTGCGCTTGGCCTACCCGACACGGCAACCCCGCATGCGCTACGCCATTCCTTCGCCACTCATTTGCTTGGACGCGGCGGTGATCTACGCACGATTCAGGAACTGCTCGGCCATGCGAGCCTCTCCACAACACAGGTCTATACCGGTGTTGACACGGAGCGGCTGATGGAAATCTATGACAAGGCACATCCCCGCGCCTGAAGACCGACAATATCTGTGTTACAAATAATTTGCAGAATGGCTTTAACGCCTTTTTGCCAAACCGAATATATGTACAGACCATGACCCATACCGGCCCAACCATTTCACTTGATCGTATAGCCGATGGCGCCCTGCGTTTTCTGGCTTTCTTGAGCTGGCTTTTGCTCGCCTCTTTCCTGATTGTCGCATTCACCGCAACCCATGCGCGTGCCGAAGACATATCCTGCGGCGGGCATGACCTCATCGCCGAAATGGCCAAGTCAGATCCTGAAAAACTTGCGGCCTTGCGAAAGGAAGCGGAAGCCACGGAGAACGGCAAAAGCATTCTGTGGAAGATCGAAAAGCCCGGAACGAAACCATCATGGCTTTTTGGCACCATGCATCTGACCGATCCACGCGTTTTGAAGCTCTCCGATACAGCGCAACGCGCCTATCAGGACGCAGGAACGGTAGTGATCGAGACAGATGAAGTCCTTGATCCCAAAGCGCCGTTGAAAGTCATGGCGCAAGATCCGGGACTGATGATGTTTACCGATGACAACACATTGGAAAAGCTCATACCGGCCGACAAGCTTGAAGACGTGAAAACGGGACTTGCTGCGCGGGGCCTGTCATTGGCGGCGCTCAACAAAATGCAGCCCTGGATCATCACCAGCATGCTTGCCATGTCACCCTGCGAGCTTGAACGTGGCAAAAGCGGCCAGGCCTTTCTCGATATCAAGCTTGCCCGCGATGCCAAGACACAGGGCAAGGAAATTGCCGGGCTTGAAACCATCAAGGATCAGCTCAGCGCCATGGCATCCCTGCCGCTGAAATTCCATGTCGACGGTCTGGTCGAGACGCTTAACCTAGCATCAAAGGTGCCTGACATGTTCGAAACCATGGTGGTGCTCTATACCCATGGTGATACGGCCATGATCTTTCCCTTCATGCGTTCTCTTTCTCCGGATGGTACGGCGACCGGCGAGAACTACGCGGCTTTTGAAGAGAAGATGGTTGATGCCCGCAACCGGGTCATGGTGGAGCGTGCTATCCCCATCATCGACAAAGGAAATGTCTTTATTGCTGTTGGAGCCCTGCATCTTCCAGGAAAAAACGGGCTTGTGACGCTCTTCCGCGCCAAGGGATACACAGTTACCGCGCAATAATTATCACTCTCGGCACCGAATAAATACTTGGTTTTGAATGATATATCCCGTAATTATCACAACCTATCCGCGCAATATTGGAACTTACAACGCACTGAACCGTTATCCTTCCTGAACGCAAGAGCATTACGGAGGACATGAGATGACCTATGATCCTAACTTGCAGCGTCCCGTAGACGCGCAGACAGATCGTGAACCAAAAATGGCTCAGTCGAGCGGAGGCGGCAGCGGCTTCCTGATTGCGGGTATATTGATCGCCGCTTTGGTTATTGGCGGTTATTATTATCTGAATGGCAGTTCGACAATGGATGCTCCGACACCGCCAGCGCCAACAACACAGGCACCTGCAACGCCTGCCCCGGCACCAACCACACCGGCTCCTAGCAACAATTAATGCCGGATGGCTAGTGAAACTAAAAAGGCCCGGTATCCCGGGCCTTTTTCTTATTTCTCTATAATCCGGATCACATATGGATCGGCTTGGCGAAGGTCGCCAGAGCCGCTTCACGCACTGCTTCCGACATGGTCGGATGTGCGTGCGTTGTGCGAGCCAGATCTTCCGATGAACCGCCAAACTCCATCAGCACGGTCGCTTCATGGATCATCTCGCCAGCGCCAAAACCAACGATATGGACGCCGAGCACACGATCCGTCGCCTTATCCGCAAGGATTTTGACGAAGCCGTCCGTGTGCAGCATGGCACGCGCCCGGCCATTGGCTGTGAACGGGAATTTACCCGCCTTGTATTCAATGCCGGCTGCTTTCAGCTCTTCTTCCGTCTTGCCGACTGAAGCCACTTCCGGCTGCGTGTAGACGACACTCGGGATGGCATCGAAATTCACATGACCGGCCTGACCGGCCAGAATTTCCGCAACAGCGATGCCTTCATCTTCCGCCTTATGCGCCAGCATCGGCCCCTGAACCACGTCGCCGATGGCATAAATGCCAGCCACATTGGTCTGCCAATGATCATTGATCGCAACGCGTCCGCGATTATCAACGTCAACACCGGCTTCCTTCAGGCCAAGACCGTCCGTATAGGGGCGGCGGCCTGTTGAAACAAGCACGGCGTCAGCCGTAACCGACTGGGCTTCACCGCCCTTGACTGGCTCAAATGTAACCTTGGCACCCTTGCCGGATTTTTCAACGCCGGTGACTTTGGCGCTCATCTTGAACTCAATGCCCTGCTTCTCCAGCATACGCTGGAACTGACGCGATACTTCGCCATCCATTGGCCCGAGAATCTTGTCGAGGAATTCAACAACGGTAACTTTTGCGCCAAGACGCGCCCAGACCGAACCAAGTTCGAGGCCGATAACACCGCCACCAACAACCACGAGCGTTTCCGGAACCTTGGTAAACTCCAGCGCGCCAGTCGAGGAAACGATGACCTTTTCATCAAATTCGACATTCACACCGGGAATACCGGCAACGTCGGAACCGGTGGCGATGACAATATTCTTTGTCTCGATTTCCTGTACCTTGCCATCATCGCCGGTCACGGAAACCTTGCCCGCAGCCACGACCTTGCCGGTGCCCTTGAACGTATCAATCTTGTTCTTCTTGAACAGGAAGGCCACGCCATTGACGTTGGATTCAACCGTTGCGTCTTTGTGCGCCAGCATCGCCTTCAGATTGAGCTTTGGTGTACCAACTTCCACACCCAGCGTCGCATGCGAATGACCTGCTTCATGGAACACTTCCGAAGCGTGCAGCAATGCCTTGGAGGGAATGCAGCCGATATTGAGGCAGGTGCCGCCAAACGTATCGCGCTTTTCAATCACCGCGGTCTTCAGGCCAAGCTGCGCAGCCTTGATCGCGCAGACATAACCGCCCGGACCTGTTCCGATGATGACGACGTCATATGACATGATTAAATCCTTCTTCTGTGACGCAACTCGAAACTACTGTTCGGGTACGCATTCTTTGAAACGGAAGACTTCCCATGGAAAAGTCTCAAGGGGTTTTTCGAGTTTGAAATTGAAACTGCTCATCGCGCCGGAAAAATCCGGCAGGAGCAGTGCCTGTGCGGAAGGCTCCTTGGCCGTTGGCAGGAGTTCAGCGTCCGCGCCCTCCTTCAAGGCGTAGACAACGCCTTTCCAGACGGTGCATCGCTGCAATTCGTCACCGGTTACATCGCCCGTGGGGCACTTGTACATGACAGTGGCATTGGGTCTGCCCCCATCCTTGTCCCACATGACAACACCATCAAGCTTGAGATCGCTGTCATTCATCCGGATTGTGAATTCATTCGCCGTGATTGCCGGTCCGTCATCGGGGACGCTTTTGAACGTCAGCGTAAAATCATCGTCCTTATCCGTATAGACGGCGTGATCCTGCAGGCACGCGGCAAAAGCCGGTTGCGACACCATCACACCGAACACCGCAAGAACGGCAGCACACTTTCCCAGACGATGGCGAGAGGACAAGATCATCAGTGCTCTAGCTCGCCTGCTGGGTTGCGAGCTTGATTCCAAGCCCGATGAAGACAAGCCCGGTCACACGGTTGAACCAGCGTCCCCAAGATACAAACCTGTCGCGCACGGATTGCATGGTAAAGAACGTCGAAACCGCAACAAACCAGGCGATCAGCGCTATCGCCATGAACAGGCCATAGGTCACCTGCACCAGCGCTGGCGTTTCATGGCTGACGAGAGCCGAAAACAACGACAAAAAGAATAAAACAGGCTTTGGGTTGAGCGCATTGGTGACGAAACCCATCAGGAAACAACGCCAATCGGAGATATTCTTGTCCTTCTCACCTGCGACAATGGCAGGCGCTTCCATTCCGGGCGCACGCAGCGCCTTGACGCCGAGATAGAAGAGATAGGCCGCACCGGCCCATTTCAACATGCCGAACAGGAACAGGGATTTCGACACCAGCAGGCCAAGGCCGAGAATGGTGTAGCTGATATGAAAGAGCAGTGAAGCGCCGATGCCAAAACTGGTCATGATGGCGCTGCGACGGCCATGCACGATGCTCTGACGTACAACAATGGCAAAGTCGGCACCCGGCGAAACGATCATGATCGAGAAGACCGCCATGAGGCCCAGAAACTCATACATGTAATGCGACATGCTTATTATTCTCCCGCAGCCTCAAGGGCGGCATTAAAAGCCCAGACATGCCCGAACGGGTCACGAATACGGCCATAACGGGCATTCCAGAACGTATCTTGAACCGGCATGATCAGGGTGGCGCCTGCCTTGACTGCCCGGTCCACCGCCGCATCAACATCGGCTGGCTTGGATAGGTTGACATTGAGCGCAACGCTGGCTCCGCCACGGGTGAGCGGCGACATCACATCGTTCTCACCGCCTTGATTCTTGTACTCCGGAAACTCGTCATGCAGCATGAACGAACCACCGAAGAGATGAATATTGGCGTGCATGACGCGTTTGCCATCTTCGGCCAGTTGCGTGAATGTATTTTCAGCGCCAAAGGCCTTTTCGTAAAAGGCGATCGCTTCAAGGCCGCCTTTGACGCAGATATGAGGTTCAAGCGGTGGGAAGTTCGGTCCAAAAGCCATTTGCGTTGCCTTTCATCTCATGCCGTTCTTCCGAAGATCGGCAAAACATGGATACCAGACGTATCGACCGCAGAGGCACCGGCCTTGTGATCGGGTAGCGAAAATAACTCAACCTGATCCGATTCACCACACCGCAAAGTGCAGCCCCGTTCCTTTGAGAGAACAGGGCCGGCGATTGCTGTCCTTAGAGGTCGAGAACCAGACGTTCCGGATCTTCCAGGCTTTCCTTGACGCGGACGAGGAAGGTTACGGCTTCCTTGCCGTCAACGATGCGGTGGTCATAGCTCAGGGCAAGATACATCATCGGGCGGATGACGATCTGGCCGCCGACAACAACCGGACGATCCTGAATCTTGTGCATGCCGAGAATGCCGGACTGCGGTGCATTCAGGATCGGCGATGACATCAGCGAGCCATAGACACCGCCATTGGAGATGGTGAAGGTGCCGCCCTGCATATCGGCCATCGAAAGCGCGCCATCGCGGGCTGCCTTGCCGAGACGGCCAATGTCCTTCTCGATTTCCGCAATCGACATCTGATCAGCATTGCGCACAACCGGAACCACCAGCCCCTTATCCGTACCGACAGCAACGCCGACATGGGCAAAGTTCTTGTAGATGATGTCAGTGCCGTCGATTTCTGCATTAACCGCAGGAATTTCCTTCAGCGCATGGGTCACGGCCTTGGTGAAGAAGCCCATGAAGCCGAGTTTTACGCCATGCTTCTTTTCAAAGATTTCCTTGTAGCGGTTGCGCAGATCCATCACCGCCGACATGTCCACTTCATTGTAAGTGGTCAGCATCGCTGCGGTGCTCTGCGCATCCTTGAGGCGGCGCGCAATGGTCTGGCGCAGGCGGGTCATCTTCACGCGCTCTTCGCGCGACGCGTCATCCGCCGAAGAGGCTGGACGGGCGGCCTGCGGTGCAGGAGCGGCGGCTGGCTGTGCAGCGATACCCTTGGCAACGGCATCGAGCACATCACCTTTGAGTACCTGACCGCGCTTGCCGGAACCATCGACCTGCGAAACGGAAACACCCTTTTCAGCCAGCAGCTTGGAGGCTGCAGGAGAAGCGGGCATTTCGCTTTCCTTGCGTGCGGTTATCGCTGGTTCACCGGCAACTTCGGCAGTCTTGACAGACGCTTCAGCAGTGGAGGCCGCAGCTGCACTACCCGATGCCTGTGCAACGGCTTCCGGCTTGGCTTCTTCCTTCTTGGCAGCCGGTGCAGCACCAGCTGCGCCGATCATTCCGAGCAAAGCACCAACCTCGACCGTATCGCCTTCCTTGGCGGTAATTTCTTCAAGGACACCGGCAGCGGCAGCCGGAACCTCAAGTGTTACCTTGTCGGTCTCGAGTTCTACCAGCGGCTCGTCGGCAGCAATTGCCTCGCCGACCTTCTTGAACCATTTGCCAATGGTCGCTTCAGAAACGGATTCGCCCAGCGTTGGGACGCGAATTTCGGTTGCCATGATCTTGCTCTTCCGTTGATCGTCAGATGACTTCTGTTTGTTGTGGTTTAGGAGCCGAGGGCATCTTCAAGGAATGCTTCGAGCTGTGCAAGGTGTTTGGACATAAGGCCTGTTGCAGTCGATGCAGCGGCAGGACGTCCGGTGTAACGAACGCGCTGATGCTTGGCATCGATATGCGCCAGAACCCATTCCAGATAAGGATCGATAAAGGCCCAGGCACCCATGTTCTTGGGCTCTTCCTGACACCAGACCATTTCCGCATTGCGGAAACGGGACAGTTCAGTGATCAGCGCCTTGGCCGGGAATGGATAAAGCTGTTCGACGCGCAAGAGATAGACATCGTCTATGCCGCGCTTCTCGCGCTCTTCGTAAAGGTCGTAATAGACCTTACCCGAGCACAGGACGACGCGGCGAATCTTCGAGTCCTTCTGCAGCTTGATAACCTGATCCTTCAGCAGCTGCGCATCATCCCACAGCAGACGGTGGAACGAGGAATCACCGGTAAAGTCGCTGATCGACGACACGGCCCGCTTATGACGCAGCAGGGACTTCGGCGTCATCAGGATCAGCGGCTTGCGGAAGTCGCGCTTCATCTGGCGGCGAAGGATATGGAAGTAATTGGCAGGTGTGGTGCAGTTGGCCACCTGCATATTGTCTTCCGCACAAAGCTGCAGATAACGCTCAAGACGAGCCGAGGAATGCTCCGGACCCTGACCTTCATAACCATGCGGCAGAAGGCAGACGAGGCCAGACATGCGCAGCCATTTGCGTTCGCCCGACGAGATGAACTGGTCGAACACGACCTGCGCACCGTTGGCGAAATCGCCGAACTGGGCTTCCCACAGGGTCAGCGCACGCGGATCGGACAGTGAATAGCCATACTCGAAACCAAGGACAGCTTCTTCCGAAAGCATCGAGTTGATGACTTCGTAGATCGCCTGACCCTTTTGCAGGTTGTTGAGCGGAATATAACGCTGTTCGGTTTCCTGATCATAGAGAACCGAATGACGCTGGCTGAATGTACCGCGCTCGACATCCTGGCCCGACAGACGGATCGGATGACCTTCAATGGCCAGCGAGCCAAAAGCCAGGGCTTCAGCCATAGCCCAATCGAAACCTTCGCCGGTTTCGACCATCTTGGCGCGGTTGTCCTGAAAGCGCTGGATCGTCCGGTGTACATTGAAACCAGCTGGAACTTCGGCAAGCTTCTTGCCGATTTCCTTGACTGTCTTCAATGGAAGACCCGTTTTGCCACGACGCTGTTCGTCGGCATTGTCAGCCGTACGCAGACCACTCCACGCACCATCCAGCCAGTCGGCCTTGTTGGGCTTGTAATGCTGGCCGGCTTCGAACTCCTGTTCGAGATTTTCACGCCAGGTGGAGCGCATCTTCTCGACATCGGCTTCAGTAATCAGGCCCTGCTCGATCAGTTTGGCAGAGTAGAGCTGAACCGTTGTCTTTTGGCCGCGGATGGTCTTGTACATCAGCGGCTGCGTGAATGCAGGCTCGTCGCCTTCATTGTGACCAAAGCGGCGATAACAGAACATGTCGATGACAACAGGCTTGTGGAATGTCATGCGGTATTCGGTGGCGATCTTTGCCACATAAACAACCGCTTCCGGATCGTCGCCATTGACGTGGAAAATCGGTGCCTCGATCATCTTCGCCACATCGGATGGATAGGGCGAAGAACGCGACAGGCGCGGATTGGTGGTGAAACCGATCTGGTTGTTGATGATGAAATGCACCGTGCCGCCAACGCGATGACCGCGCAGGCCGGAAAGGCCAAGACATTCTGCAACCACACCCTGACCGGCAAACGACGCATCGCCATGCAGCAGCAGCGGCATGATCTTGGCGCGCTCGGACAAGGGAACCATGTCATCGCGATCACGACCGGCCAGCAGATCCTGCTTGGCGCGCGCCTTGCCCATGACAACCGGATTAACGATTTCCAGGTGCGACGGATTGGCTGTCAGCGACAGATGGACCTTGTTGCCATCGAACTCACGGTCCGATGATGCACCCAGATGGTACTTCACGTCGCCGGAACCTTCGACGTCATCAGGCGCGTAGGAGCCGCCCTTGAATTCGTGGAAGATTGCGCGATGCGGCTTGCGCATAAACTGGCTGAGCACATTGAGACGGCCGCGGTGCGCCATGCCAAGGACGATTTCCTTGAGGCCCATCGAGCCGCCGCGCTTGACGATCTGTTCCAGCGCGGGGATGAGTGATTCACCGCCGTCAAGACCGAAACGTTTCGTGCCCTTATACTTGACGTCGATGAACTGCTCAAAGCCTTCGGCCTCGATCAGTTTCGACAGAATGGCCTTCTTGCCCTCAGCGGTGAAGGCAACGCCCTTATCCGGGCCTTCGATACGTTCCTGAATCCACGACTTTTCGACCGGATCGGAAATGTGCATGAACTCAACACCGATGGTCGAGCAGTAAGTACGCTGCAGAATGTCGAGCATCTGCGGGATCGTCGCATATTCGAGACCCAGCACATTGTCGATGAAGATCTTGCGGTCATAGTCTGCGGGCGAGAAACCATAGCTCTCGGGCGACAGTTCGTTGTAATCTTCCTTCACCTCGGCAAGGCCAAGCGGATCGAGCTTGGCATGCAGATGACCGCGCATGCGGTAGGCACGAATCATCATGATGGCGCGTACGGAATCGCGGGCCGCGTGGATAATGTCCGCCGTGGCTGTGGCGGCCGATACTGCCGCACCGTTCGCTGCGCCATTGGCTGTTTTGGCCTTCAGCTTGTCGGTGATGTGTTTTTCGACTTCACCCCAATTGCCGTCGAGCGCGGAGACGAGTTCGCCATTGCCAGCGATTGGCCAGTTTGGCTTCTCCCAGGATGCGCCCTGCGCGTTCTTGATGACATCGGCTTTGGTGTCATTGAGATTGGCAAAGAATTCCTGCCATTCGGGACCAACCGATGCCGGGTCCTTCTCATACTGCGCATGCAGTTCCTCGATATAGTGGGCATTGCCACCATAGAGAAATGATGTGAGCGCGAAAATGTCGTTGGCCTGTTCTTGACGTGCCATGTGTGTTGACCGGAGCACCCGCTCCGTCTCCCTTGATGAGAGCGTCCGGGATCATCGTGACCCAAGAACACTCTGGGTTGAGGTTTCCGGCCCTTGCCGGGAAATCCCCGTGGATTGATCAGGGCGAACATCCGCCCCGATCTGTCTTGGTCTTCAATCCGGGCAGAAATCTGCCCGGCTGAGGTTTTAGCCCTTGAGGACTTCAACCAATGTCTTGCCGAGCTGCGCCGGTGATGGCGAAACGCGGATACCTGCAGCTTCCATGGCCGCGATCTTGTCTTCTGCGCCACCCTTGCCGCCCGAAATAACAGCGCCGGCATGGCCCATGGTGCGTCCGGGAGGAGCCGTACGTCCGGCGATGAAACCGGCCATTGGCTTCTTGCGACCGCGCTTGGCTTCGTCAGCGATAAACTGTGCTGCGTCTTCTTCAGCCGAGCCGCCGATTTCGCCGATCATGATGATCGACTTGGTTGCTTCGTCCGCAAGGAACATCTCGAGCACGTCGATGAATTCGGTGCCCTTTACAGGATCGCCGCCAATACCGACTGCTGTTGTCTGGCCAAGGCCTTCATTCGTTGTCTGGAACACAGCTTCATAGGTAAGTGTGCCGGAGCGGGATACAACACCCACCGAACCCTTCTGGAAGATATTGCCCGGCATGATGCCGATCTTGCATTCTTCAGGGGTCAGGACGCCGGGGCAGTTCGGGCCGATCAGGCGCGAACTGGAGCGGTCGAGGCGAGCCTTGACGCGAACCATGTCGATAACCGGAATACCTTCGGTGATGCAGATGATCAGCGGGATTTCCGCCTCGATTGCTTCAAGAATGGCTTCCGCAGCGCCTGCTGGCGGCACATAGATCACCGAGGCGTTGGCGCCGGTGCGATCCTTGCCTTCGGCAACCGATGCGAAGATCGGCAACTGGGCGCCAGCACCGGTCGGCAATTTGCCTTCCCAGGTCTCACCGCCCTTTTTCGGGTGGATACCACCAACCATCTGGGTACCGTAATAGGCAAGCGCCTGCTCGGTGTGGAATGTTCCGGTCTTTCCGGTCAGGCCCTGAACGAGAACCTTGGTGTCTTTGTTAACAAGAATAGACATGCCTTAGTTTCCCTTCACAGCCTTGACGATTTTCTGAGCCGCGTCATCAAGATCATCAGCAGAAACGACGTTAAGGCCGCTTTCATTGATGATCTTCTTGCCAAGCTCAGCATTGGTGCCTTCAAGACGGACAACCAGCGGAACCTTGAGGCCCACTTCCTTGACCGCCGCAATCACACCTTCAGCAATCACATCACATTTCATGATGCCGCCGAAAATATTGATCAGGATACCTTCAACCGCCGGATCGGCAGTGATGATCTTGAACGCAGCCGTAACCTTCTCCTTGCTGGCGCCGCCGCCAACGTCGAGGAAGTTTGCAGGCTCCGCACCATAAAGCTTGATGATGTCCATCGTTGCCATGGCAAGACCGGCACCATTGACCATGCAGCCAATATTGCCGTCGAGGGCGACATAGGCGAGATCATACTTGGAAGCTTCGATTTCCTTGGCGTCTTCTTCCGTGGTGTCACGCAGTTCAACCACATCAGGATGACGGAACAGCGCGTTGCCATCGAAGGAGACCTTGGCATCAAGAACGCGCAGACGGCCATTCTTCATGACGATCAGCGGGTTAACTTCGAGCAGGCTCATATCCTTCTCGGTGAAGGCCTTGTAGAGGATCGGGAACAGCGTTTCGCCGTCCGTACGTGCTTCGCCGGTCAGGCCGTAAGCATCGCTGATCTTCTTTACATCATCCGCTGTCACGCCTTTTTCCGGATCAATCGCCACGGTGATGATCTTTTCCGGAGTGTCGTGCGCTACACCTTCGATGTCCATGCCGCCTTCCGTGGAAACCACAAAAGCCGGACGGCCAACCGAACGATCAACGAGGATCGAGAGATAAAGCTCGCGGTCAATGTCGGCACCGTCTTCGATGTAGAGGCGATTGACCTGCTTGCCAGCCGGGCCCGTCTGCTTGGTAACAAGCGTATTGCCGAGCATTTCCTTGGCATTGGCAACGACTTCCTCGACCGACTTCGAAAGGCGAACGCCGCCTTTCGCGTCAGGACCGAGTTCCTTGAACTTACCCTTGCCACGACCGCCCGCATGAATCTGGCTTTTCACCACATAAAGCGGACCGGGCAGCGTCTTTGCCCACTCTTCCGCCTGTTCGACGGAATAGACGGCAACACCATTGGCTATCGGCGCACCGAAGGAGTGGAGCAGGCGCTTGGCCTGATATTCGTGAATATTCATCAGTTAATTTCCTCTACGAAAAATCCGGCACAAACACAGGATCGTTTCAGAATGTTCAGGCCGAATTACTTGAGGTTCGGCGCGATGGCGATGCAGGCTTCACAAAGACCAGCGACGGAAGCCACTGAACTTTCAAAGGCCTTTTCTTCGGTCTTGTTGAGATCGATTTCGATGATGCGTTCCACGCCGCCAGCACCGATGATGACAGGCACGCCGACATACATGTCCTTGACGCCGTACTGACCGGAAAGATGCGCCGCAACAGGCAGAACGCGCTTCTTGTCCTTCAGGAAGGCTTCAGCCATCTGGACTGCCGAGGAAGCCGGTGCGTAGAAGGCCGAACCGGTCTTCAGCAGGCCAACGATCTCTGCGCCGCCATCACGGGTACGCTGGATGATCTGGTCGAGCTTTTCCTGGCTGGTCCAACCCATCTTGACGAGATCCGGCAGTGGAATACCGGCAACGGTTGAGTAACGGGCCAGCGGCACCATCGAATCGCCGTGACCGCCGAGAACAAAAGCTGTGACGTCTTCGACCGAAACCTTGAACTCATCGGCGAGGAAATAACGGAAGCGGGCGCTGTCGAGAATACCAGCCATGCCGACAACCATGTTCTTTGGCAGGCCGGAGAACTTCTGCAGGGCCCAGACCATCGCATCGAGCGGGTTGGTGATGCAGATGACGAAAGCGTTAGGTGCATATTTTTTGATGCCCGCGCCAACCTGTTCCATGACCTTGAGGTTGATGCCGAGCAGGTCATCGCGGCTCATGCCGGGCTTGCGCGGTACACCTGCGGTCACGATGACCACATCCGAACCCTCGATCGCCGAATAATCATTGGCGCCGACGAGCTTGGCGTCAAAATCATCAACCGGTGATGACTGGGCAATATCGAGCCCTTTACCCTGAGGAGTGCCTTCTGCGATGTCGAAGAGCACGATATCACCAAGCTCCTTGAGCCCGATCAAATGTGCCAATGTTCCACCGATCATGCCTGAACCGATGAGGGCGATTTTGTTACGTGCCATGCTGGTTACTTCCCTGATCTGAAGTCTGGACGGACGCCAAAGGACAACAACGACGTTGGGCAGAGCCCATGACCATGCGCCTTTGCGTTGGGACGTTCGAATATTCCTCTTTCAAAAATAACTCAACCAAAAATTTTCCCCCCAATAAATTCAATCGTTTAGATTTGATGGGATTTACGTAAACGTCAATTGAATTTAGCCTAGGGAAGGATTTTCTGGAGTTATCTAACATAGGCAACATATCAAAATGATGAAATAAGGGCGACCGGCATCACAGTCATTTGATACCGAACTCAGGCCTCTGCCGGTCCTGGTTCTTCAGCTGTTGGCGCGGCTTCCGCGAGATAGTCCGCGCTCTGCATTTCAAAGAGGCGCGAGGCTGTCCGGTCAAACTCGAAAGCCTCGGTGCCGCGATTTGCCTCATAAAGCTTGTCGGGCGAAGCTGCCGCGGAAATTACCACATGCACGTGATGGTCATAGAGAATGTCGATGAGAATGATAAACCGCTTGGCCTCATTGCGTCTGGAGTAGTCAAGAATCGGAACATCATCGATGAAGATCGTTTGATAGCGTGAAATGATGGCGGCATAATCCAGCGCGCCGAGCGGCTTGGAGCAAAGATCAGCGAATGTAAAACGCGCCACATGACGGGCCGCCTGCGGAACAATAACCGTGCGGCCTTTAACCTTGAAACTGTCTTCGGCAACGGTCGCGCCATCGGTCGCCGCGTGCCACGCGCCATCCATTTTACGCGTTGTATCCTCGCTCAGCGGTGAGAGATAAACCGGCATACGGTTGAGTTTTTCCAGCCGGTAATCCGTGCGCGCGTCCAGATTGATAACGTCAACATTGGTTTTCAAGAGATCGATAAAGGGCAGAAAAAGCTGCCGGTTCAGACCATCGCGATAAAGATTGTCAGGTTCCACATTGGATGTGGCGACGAGGACAACCCCGCGCTCGAACAGTGCTTTAAACAGCCGTGACAGAATCATCGCGTCAGCAATATCAGTCACGGTGAATTCATCGAAGCATAGTACCCAAGCCTGTTCCGCCAGCGCATCGGCGACGGGCGGGATAGGATCATCCTGCTTGGTATCGCCATTCTTGTGCGCTTTTCGATGCGCATTGATGCGCTCGTGTACGTCGGCCATGAAATCGAGAAAATGCGCGCGGCGTTTGCGTTTGGCCGGAACGAGCTGATGAAACATGTCCATCAGCATGGTCTTGCCGCGCCCGACCTCACCGAAAATATAAAGACCCTTGATCACCTCGTGGCGCGGCGAACGGCGGCTGAACAGCCAGCCCAGCGCGCTGGATTTGGTCGCAAGCCGCTTTGTCGCCAGTTCACGGATCAGCCGGTCGAACCGGCTTGCCAGAAGCTGTTGGGCTGGGTCCGCGTCAATATCCCCGGCTTGCACGAGCGAATCATAGCGCTCACGCACGGAAGGGAACACTTTCAGATTATCGTGCGACATGCGAACTGCAGTCTCCGGACGTGTGCAGCGGGCGAACCGGTGCTGCACACTCCCATTTTGGGCTTAACGTGACAGGCTCACACTCTGTCCACCAGTGGTCTGACCATCAAACCGCGATGACCCGGATGAATAGAGCCGAGCGACAGTGCCACCTGCTGCATCATAAAGGGTGAGCTGCTTACCGCTGACTGCCCAGGATGTGAGGTTTGCAAGCTCACCCGGACAGCGCAACGGACCGGCGCGATAACCCTGACCGAACTTTGTCTGTGGCGTCGCGATTTTACAGCTCTGGCCACCAAGCGAAGCATTCCACACGCCTGCGACGCTGCTGGCCGTAACATCAGGTGCATTTGCCGGTGGCAGCGATGCAACCTGCGTACCCTGGCCACCCGCTGCTGCACCGTTACCCGTCGTCGGCGCTGTCGGAAACTGGTTGGCGCCGCCGGGAGGCGGCAACTGGCTCTGGGTCACAGACCCGGCCGGCGCAGATTGCAACGGAGCGGGTGAAGGTGTGACACGGTCCATATCATTGTCAAAACGCGTACTCTGGCATCCTGCCAGAACCATGCCGACAGCGGCAACGGCCAGCAAATTGACGTTCAAAGTCCCCATAGTCTTACTCTCCATCTACGCATCAAACAGAAAAAATGCGATTCGACTTGGCATTTATTAACCACGATAAAAGGGTATCGCGGTCAAATTTCAACCCGTCACGCGGCAAAACCGGCCTGTTTGCGGCCGATGCCCGTGGCAGAAGCGTCAAAAACTCGCCGAACTGGCAATATCGCCACACTGTTCAGGTCTGTTTCCGTTTGGTGGAAACCATACGCTTGTTTCAAGTCAATCATTTTAAGGTGAATAAAGTCTTATGATGGCGCAAACGACTGATGACGGAAATGTGTGAATAGCCCCATTGAAGTCCGCAAGACCGAGAGGTATTTGTTGAGTATGACACTCATAAATAAAACACCTCAAAGAATCCGCCACGAAACCCGCCTGCGCCTCCTTGAAGTGCAGGAGGTCAAACATTTGACGCCCCTCATGGTGCGCGTCACGCTCGCCGGTGATCAGCTGGATGGGTTTGTCAGCGCCGGTTACGGCGATCATATCAAGGTTTTCTTCCCACCGGCCGGAAGCGGGCCAATTGTCCCGGTTCTGGGTCCCGATGGCATCAGCTTTCCGGAAGACAAGCCGCGTCCGGAAATGCGTGACTACACACCTCGAAACTATCACCCGGCAACCAACACCCTCGATGTCGATTTTGTGCTGCATGGGGACGGCCCGGCTTCCACATGGGCAGCACAGGCAAAACCCGGCCAGCAGATCGTCATTGGCGGGCCGCGCGGCTCGATGATCATTCCGGATGCCTATGACTGGTATTTCCTCGCTGGTGATGAAACGGCCCTGCCCGCTATCAGCCGCCGACTGGAAGAATTACCGGCATCAGCGCGCGTCGTCGCGGTTATTGAGGTCGCTGACAAAGCCGAGGAACAGAACCTCAAGACCAGCGCCAAGGCCGAAATCATCTGGGTTCACCGCAGCGGAGCGGAGGCCGGCAATAACGATCTTCTGCTACAAACCGTCAAAAGCCTCGCCCTGCCGGAAGGCGATTGCTATGCCTTTATTGCCTGTGAAAGCGGGATTTCAAAGTCGGTGCGTAACCACCTCGTTGAAGAGCGTGGTTTCAACAGCGAGTGGGTTAAGGCAGCTGGCTATTGGCTGCGCGGCGTTGCTGACGCACACGAATCCCACTGACGATATACTCACATTGCCGGGCTGACAGTGCTGGGGTAGGGTTGACGCCCTCCCCATAAGGACAAAACGATGTCTCAGCCGCAAAATACCCGTATCGTGCTTGCATCCCGGCCGCTTGGCCCTGTGAAGCTTGACAATTTCCGCATCGAAACCCAGCAGATACCTGCACCGGGCGACGGCGAAATATTACTCAAGATTCTGTTCCTGTCTCTTGATCCTTATATGCGCGGTCGCATGGATGATGCAGAATCCTATGCTGCTCCGGTCGCCGTCAACGCCGTGATGGAAGGCGGGACTGTTGCCGAGGTGGTCGAGAGCAGGCATTCCGATTTTCATCCCGGTGATATCGTTCTTTCTCACTCCGGCTGGCAGAGCTACGCCATTTCCAATGGCGTTGGCCTGCGCAGGCTTGACCCGAACGCCGCTCCCCTCTCGACCGCCGTTGGCATTCTCGGTATGCCCGGCTTCACCGCCTATGCGGGCCTTCTGACCATCGGTCAGCCCAAGCCCGGAGAAACGGTTGTTGTAGCGGCTGCCAGTGGACCGGTGGGGGCAACCGTTGGTCAAATCGCACGAATCAAAGGGGCGAGAGCCATTGGCATTGCCGGCGGCGCGGAAAAATGCGCCTACATCCGCGATGAGCTTGGTTTCGATGTCGCCATTGATCATCGGGCGCCTGACTTTTCAGCGCAGTTGAAGCAGGCCTGCCCAAAAGGCATCGACGTCTACTTCGAAAATGTCGGTGGCCCCGTCTGGGATGCGGTTTTTCCGCTCCTCAACACCTTTGCCCGCATCCCCGTCTGCGGTCTCGTCGCGCAATATGACGAACTTGACCTGTCGGGCAAGGATCGCCTGCCCGTGCTCATGCGCGATATTCTGAAGAAGAGCCTGACAGTACGCGGTTTCATCCAGCGCGAATTTGTCGATCAGCGGCCCTTATTCCTTGAAACCATGAGTGGATGGTTGCGTAGCGGTGAAGTCAAATACCGCGAAGATATTGTTGATGGGCTCGCCAATGCACCGGAGGCCTTTATGGGGCTTCTGAAAGGGCATAATTTCGGCAAGCTGGTCATCCGCGTCGCCTGATAGCAGATGCATCTGATTGCCAGTGCCGTAGCTTTGATAAGGCTGGTACTGGCAATTCTTCACCTTTTCCGCCATATAAGCCCTCTATCGACATCAGAATGGCAATACAGGCTGACGGAAGCATGGCAGTGCGCGCGCAATTTGCAAAGATGAACGGGCTTGGCAACGAGATAATCGTTGCCGACATGCGTCACCATACCGACCATGTTGCACCCGGTGCAGCCATTGCACTCAATAATGATCCTGCGACAAAGTTCGATCAGATCATGGCGATCCACGCACCGCGCAGGCAAGATGCGGATGCCTACATTGAGATCATCAATTCCGATGGTACGCAGGCGCAGACCTGCGGCAATGGCATGCGCTGTGTCGTGCAGGCGCTTGCCACTGAAACCGGCAAGCGGGAATTCACCTTCGAAACGATTTCTGGAATCATCACAGCCCACGAGCACCCCGATGGCCTGATTTCCGTTGATATGGGAATGCCGCGCTTTGACTGGCAGGATATTCCGCTGGCTGAGCCTTTCCATGACACGCGCAAGATCGAATTGCAGATCGGGCCCATCGATGCGCCTGTGCTGCATTCGCCTTCCGTTGTCAGCATGGGCAACCCGCATGCGATCTTCTGGGTCGATCAGGATGTCTGGACCTATGATCTGGAGCGTTTTGGTCCGCTGCTCGAAAATCACCCGATTTTCCCCGAGCGCGCCAATATCTCAATTGCTCACGTGACCAGCCGCAACGCGATTACTCTGCGCACCTGGGAACGCGGAGCTGGACTTACACGCGCCTGTGGGTCGGCTGCCTGCGCGTCGGCTGTTTCAGCTGCCCGGACCGGCCGCACCGAACGCACGGTGACAGTCACCGTGCCCGGTGGTCCGCTCGTGATTGAATGGCTGGAAAACAATCACGTCCTGATGACTGGTCCGGCTGAATGGGAATTCTCCGGCTCATTTGACCCGCAGAGCGGCGAATGGCAGCGTGATGAAACAACGCCGTCGCAGGGAGTTGCCTGATGGCTGTGGACGTCGTTACCTTTGGCTGCCGCCTCAACACCTATGAATCCGAGGTGATGAAGCGCGAAGCCGACGCAGCCGGACTTGGCACGCTGGAAAATGGTGCGATCATCTTCAACACCTGCGCCGTCACCAGCGAAGCAGTCCGTCAGGCGCGTCAGGCCATTCGCAAGGCACGCCGCGACAATCCGCAGGCACGCATCATTGTCACCGGCTGCGCCGCACAAACAGGCGCCGACGAGTTCGCCGCTATGGATGAAGTCGATCTCGTTCTCGGCAATGAAGAAAAACTGAAATCCAATTCCTATCGCATGCTGCCGGATTTTGGTGTGAACCAGTTCGAAAAAGTCCGCGTCAACGACATCATGGAAGTGCGCGAAACCGCTTCCCACATGGTCGATGCCATCGAAGGCCGCGCCCGCGCTTTTGTTCAGGTGCAAAATGGCTGTGATCATCGCTGCACCTTCTGCATCATCCCCTATGGCCGCGGTAATTCCCGTTCCGTGCCGATGGGCGGCGTGGTTGAACAGGTCAAGCGGCTCGTCGGCAATGGCTATAACGAGGTAGTGCTGACCGGGGTTGATATGACCAGCTATGGTCCTGATCTGCCGGGTAGCCTGCGTCTTGGCAAGCTGGTGAAAACAGTGCTTGGCCAAGTGCCTGATCTGAAACGCCTGCGCCTCTCGTCCATCGATTCCATTGAGGCAGACGATGACCTGATGGAAGCACTGGCGACGGAAAGCCGCCTGATGCCGCATCTGCACCTGTCGCTGCAATCGGGCGACAACATGATTCTGAAGCGGATGAAGCGCCGTCATTTGCGCGAAAACTCCATTGAGTTCTGTGAGAATGTTCGCAATATCAGGCCTGACATCGTTTTCGGCGCTGATATCATCGCTGGTTTTCCCACTGAAACCGATGAGATGTTCGAAAACTCTATCCGCATTGTCGAAGAATGCGGACTGACGCATCTGCATGTCTTTCCCTTCAGCCCGCGCGAAGGCACACCGGCTGCCCGCATGCCACAAGTGAACAGGCAAATCGTCAAGACCCGTGCTGCCCGGCTGCGTGCGGCAGGCGAGACAGCCTATCGTGCCCATCTCGACCGTCTTGTTGGCACGACCCAAAGGATACTCATCGAACGCGAAGGTATTGGCCGTTCGGAAGGATTTACCCTTGTCGGCCTGAATGGCGGAGTTCCGGGTGAAATTATTGAACGGCCGATCAGCGGACATGATAGCGACAAGCTGCTGGCCGCAGACAGCGACCGGCGCGCAGCGTAATCACAACGAGCAAAGCAGCATTCATGGCTCTGGGTTTTATCAAGAAGATATTTTCATTCGGCAAAAAGGAAGTTGTCGAAGAGGCACCGGCGGAAGCGCCTGTTGCAGCGCTCGATGCGCCGATTCATCAGACGACCGAACAGGTCTATGAAGATACGGCTGCGCAGGAATCATTGCCTGTTCCGGCAGATGCAGAACCTGTTGAATCCGTCACCGCCGATCAGAACGCTGAGCCAGCCGAGCTTGACTCCCCCGCTCTCCTCAAACGTAGGGAGGATGGGACTGAAGGTCCGGGGTGGGGGGAAACTCCATCCCCTCACCACGAGCCGGAAACTCAACAAGACAAGATTCTTGTAAGTGAAGCTGTAGCCCCCCACCCCGATGCTGACGCATCGACCCTCCCCACGTTGGGGGAGGGTGAAGGCGCCACGCTCACTGCTGAAGAGTACGATCCATCATCGCCGGAAACTTTAGCGGAACCCGAACCCGTTGCAGAACTTCAGCAACCGGTCGAACCGGATATCTTGCCCGAGCCTGTACCTGCGGCACCTCCGGCAGAACCCGAAATAGTAGCGGTACCAGAACCAGATGTTGAACCCGTCGAAGAAGATCGCCCGGTTCCAATCACTTTGCCAGAAGAACCTTTCGAAGAGACCATCGCCGACGCGGTCATGCCGCCGGTCCATGTGCCCGAGATTGAACCCGTCATAGACATACCCGCACCGGTTGAACCAATAGCACCGGCAAAACCCGTCTCGTCAAAAGTAACCGTGACCAAGACGGTTGAGGAAAAGCAGGCTGAGGAGCCGGTTGCTGCTGAACCGGAGAAGCGGCTTTCATGGTTCGAACGTCTGCGCAAGGGTCTCGCGCGCTCATCACAGCAGCTCGGCGATTCGATCGGCGGTATTTTCACCCGTCGCAAACTTGATGAAGACACGCTGCAAGACCTTGAAGATGTGCTGATTCAGGCGGATCTTGGTATGGAAACGGCTATCCGCATTACTGGCTCCCTGAGCGCAACACGCTATGGCAAGGACATCAGCTCCGAGGAAGTCCGCACCATTATGGCGACAGAAATCGAAAAGGTGCTCGGGCCGGTAGCAAAGCCACTGGAACTTGACCTGTCGCACAAGCCGCACGTTATTCTCGTTGTCGGCGTCAATGGCACTGGCAAAACCACAACCATAGGCAAGCTTGCGGCAAAACTGACCGCAGGCGGTCTCAGTGTCATGCTGGCTGCAGGCGATACATTCCGCGCCGCTGCCATCGAACAGCTGCATATCTGGGGCAAACGCACCGGCGCTCCCGTTGTTTCATCGAAGCTCGGGGCCGATGCGGCGGGCCTCGCCTATGACGCATGGAAACAGGCCAAGGAGGCGGGCAGTGACGTTCTCATCATCGATACAGCCGGACGGCTGCAGAACCGCACGGAACTGATGGACGAGCTTGCAAAGATCGTCCGTGTTCTCGGCAAGAATGATCCGGAGGCGCCGCACACGGTGCTGCAGACGCTTGATGCCACCACCGGCCAGAACGCTCTCAATCAGGTGGAGATTTTCAAGAACATCGCCGGTGTCAACGGCCTCGTCATGACCAAACTTGACGGCACGGCGCGGGGCGGCATTCTTGTTGCCATTTCCGCCAAACATAAATTGCCTGTCTATTTCATCGGTGTCGGCGAGCAGGTCGAAGACCTCGAACCCTTCGCCGCCAAAGATTTTGCCAAAGCCATCGCAGGAGTTGCTTGATGGACCAATCTGTATTCGAACGTGACCCCTCCGATCCTTCCCGTAAGGAAGTCACGCCACTCCTCAAGCTGGCGCTTGAACTTGGACCATTGATGGTCTTTTTCTTTGCCAATGCCCGCGGAGAATGGCTGATCGAGCGATTTCCAGTGTTGTCTACTATTGGTGAGCCGATTTTTATCGCGACGGCCCTGTTCATGGCCGCAACCGCCATTGCGCTGATTACGTCTTGGATAATGACACGCAGCCTGCCGATCATGCCACTCATCTCCGGCATTGTCGTTTTGATCTTCGGTGCGCTAACGCTTTATCTGCACAATGAAACCTTCATCAAGATGAAGCCGACCATCGTAAACGCGCTGTTCGGAGTTATTCTGCTTGGCGGTCTCTATTTTGGCAAATCCCTGCTTGGTTATGTCTTCGACAGCGCCTTCAAGCTTGACGCAGAGGGTTGGCGCAAGCTCACCATGCGTTGGGGCGTTTTCTTCCTGTTTCTGGCTGTATTGAATGAAGTGGTCTGGCGCAGTTTCTCTACGGATTTCTGGGTTGCTTTCAAGGTTTGGGGCACCATGCCGATCACGCTGCTCTTCACATTCGCGCAAATGCCGCTGGTGATGAAGCATTCGCTTGAGCCGCTGCTCGACAAACGCAAAGAAAAATAGCTGCCACAATTGAGCTGAAAAGCACCACAATTCCTGACAGATCGCGACGAAATCCCGCCGCGATCCGGGCTCAAATATCGCACCTACGGCAATTCTATCCCGAAAGAGTGCGAGCCATGAAAACGGCCCTCATTATCATGACCCTGATGGGTTGCGACTGCGATGCGAAAATCTGCGAATATATCAAAACCGCCGATGCAAGCTGGACCAGCGTCGAGAATTGCCGGGCGGATCTTGAAAACCAGATTCGCAAGACTGCGGGCGTAAGCTATCCGCTTGTCACCGCGACCTGTACCATCAAGGCGAAACATCCATCGGCCTTGGTCGCAAGCCGCTCATTTGCTATTCCCCAGCCCGCACCGGATCGGCCGCTCGATACTATCGCACTGGGCACACCCATTGATGCCCCCGTAACCGTCGCGCAGAAAACCTCTTTCGGCTACCGGATGATCGAGGTGCCGTTGGCCCATGCCTATGACAGCACGGCGGAAGCCGCCTCGCGCGCAGCCGGATGGGTCCGCCGTTACGCGATGCTCGACAGCGAGTAAAGCATTTATGGTTTCAGGGCTTTCTCGATCACGGGCATCAGATCGTCCCGGATTGAGGCTTCGCTGAATGGTCCGACGTGCTTGTAAAGAATGGTACCGTCACGGCCGACAAGAAAAGTTTCCGGCACGCCATAGACGCCCCATTCAATTCCCGCCCGCCCGCTTGCATCCACACCGATCATGTCAAATGGATTGCCAAGCTCGCCAAGGAAACGCAGTGCGTTCTCGTCTTTGTCCTTGTAGTTAAGGCCAGCAAGGCGGAAACGCTTGTCCTTGGACAGCTGCATCAGCAGGGGATGTTCAGCCCGGCACGGCACGCACCACGAACCGAACACGTTGACCAGCGTCAATTGCCCCTTGAACGACGCGGGATCGATCCCCTGAACAGGCTGACCGTTTTTGGTTAAACCAGCCAGCGCCGGAAGCGTCAGCTTTGGCACCGGCTTGCCGATCAATGCCGAGGGGATCACGCTTTCATCACGTCCCAGCGCCAGCTGAAAGGCAAAGATACCGGCGAGAACCACGAAAAGCAGCAGGGGCAGGAAGGCAAACAGCGAGAAGCGCTTGCGTGGTGCCTGCTCTGTAATATCAGGTCCGCTCACGATGCACTGTCCGTTCGAGCCTCGGAGCGACGGCGGACGCCACGCGTTTCCAGTTCCTGTAATGCGCGGCGTTGAGCCTGCTGATCAATCAATATCCAGCCGACAAGCGCCACGAGCACAACAATGGAAACGCCATAGGACGCCAGAACAAAGCCCGTATGGGTCATCATTGCGCTCCCCTCCGTTCAGCGCTGCGGGCCGCGATACGGCGCATGGCCACAACACGTCTGCGCCAGATTTCATTGCGCATGGCCATCATATGCAGGGTGAAGAACAGCAGTGTGAAACCAACCGCCATGACCAGCAGCGGCCAGAGCAATGACGGATGTATCGTCGGCCCGCCCATCCGGATAACGGAAGCGGGTTGATGCAGCGTATTCCACCAATCGACGGAGAATTTGATAATGGGGATATTGATGAAACCGACCAGCGTCAGGATAGCCGTTGCCTTGGAGGACTTCGCTGGATCGTCCATCGCGCGGGTCAGGGCAATGATGCCGAGATACATCAGGAACAGCACGAAAACCGATGTCAGACGCGCATCCCAGACCCACCAGGTGCCCCACATGGGCTTGCCCCACAGCGAGCCGGTTATCAAGGCAAGTGCGGTAAAAGCAGCACCAATAGGCGCTGCTGCCTTGGCTGAAACATCCGCCAGGGGATGACGCCAGACCAGCGTTCCGATCGCGGAAATGCTCATGACCGTGTAGCACATCATCGACAGCCACGCGAAAGGCACATGGATGAACATGATCTTGACGGTCGAGCCCTGCTGATAATCATCAGGCGCCTGAAACGACATCCACAATCCGGCAGCCAGCACCAGTAAGGTGATTCCGACAAGCCACGGCAGAACGATACCAGCGAAATTGATAAAGCGGGTAGGATTAGCCAGATCGACCCAGCGGCCAGCTTTTGAAACTGCTTCACTCATGGCGATTTTTTAGCTTCCCCCGCTCTGTTTCGCAATTCACCATTACATCGTGCGTCCGTTCACCATATCAATCGGCTGACGATTTCAGCGCCGCAGCCGCAGCCAATGGTCCAATGACGGCAAAGAACAGTGTAATTGCAATCAGAATAAGGAAGGGCGCGACAAAAGGCGCAGGGTCCTCCACAGCGCCATAGGCCGCCGATACGCCAAAAATCAGCACTGGAATGGTCAGCGGCAGGATGATCACCGATACAAGCAGGCCGCCCCGTGGCAGTGCCACGGCGACCGCCGCACCGACAGCCCCTATCAACGTGATTGCAGGTGTACCAACAAGCAGCGTCAGCGTTGTAGCGCCGATGGCGGCGGGCTCCATATTCATGAAAAGGCCAAGCAGCGGAGAAGCTATAACAAGCGGCAAAACACTTGTGGTCCAATGTGCCAGACATTTGACGAGAACGGTCAGCGCCAAGATGTGCCGGTCTGAAGCCATGATCAGCAAGTCGAGAGAGCCATCATCGCGATCCGCCTGAAACAACCGGTCAAGACCAAGCAACGTTGCCAGCAACGCACCGATCCATAGCATGGCGGCGCCGATACGGCTGAGCAGCTTGAGATCCGGCCCGACACCGAATGGCACAACAGCAATGACTGCCAGAAAGAATAATATTCCGACAAGAACGCCGCCCCCGGCGCGCAGACCCAATCGTGTGTCGCGTAGAAAGAGCGAGAGCATTAGGCGCTATACTCCCGACTTCCGGCATGAGCTTGCCCATTGGCTCCCATCACGAGCCCTTGTGCGTCGCCAAGCCCCAGCGGCAAATGAGTCGCGGCAATCACAATTCCTCCACTCGCCAGATGCGCACGCATCAATTCGGCAAATTGCTCTTCCGATGCCTTGTCGAGACCTGCCGTCGGTTCATCCAGCAACCAGACCGGGCGATGGCTGATCAAAAGCCGTGCAATACTTGCCCGTCGCTTTTGTCCGGTCGAGAGATAAGCAAAAGGCAGATGTCCGATATCACCGAGCTGCACACGGTCCAGCGCTTCGCGGAGTGTGTGTTGTCCGGCGCCGTTGAATGACTGCCAGAAACGCAAATTCTCTTCGACGCTTAAAACCGGCTTCATGGCATTGAGGTGACCGAGATAGTGACAGGCTCCAACAAGGCTCTCGAAACCGGCAGGTGCATTATCAAGCCGGATACTTCCCTCTGCCTTCTCCAGAAGTCCTGCAATGATTCGCAAGAGGGTCGATTTTCCCGCACCATTCGGCCCGGTAATCATCAGCGCCTCTCCGCCTGCAATGGTGAAGTTTAGCCCGGAAAATAAAAACTCCCCGCCCCGCTCTCCTGCCAGATTTTCGGCGACTAACCGCATGAAGTTCCCGCTCTTTATTGAATCCGGACCAGCGCATGTGCATTTCGACGCAGCCCGTATTTTTGACGAATGTCGGTCTGGCACAGATCGACGAAAATCTCTATATAGCAGTCAACCATACCAGCGGTCGGTGTGGAAACCATTTTTGGCCGATCTCCATACGGGCACCTTTTCGGACCTGTAGCGGGACGGACAGCGGAAATGACTGCACCCGCACCTTAGCGCGTCCTTGAAACGCGGCAAAGGCGTTCGTCCCGGGTGAGGCCAGTAGCATAAGGACGACGCAACATGTCTCAAATCGACAGTTTCAAATGCCGTAAAACCCTAACCGTAGGGGATAAGGAATATGTCTATTACAGCTTGACCGAAGCTGAGAAAAACGGCCTGGAAGGCATTTCCAAACTTCCGTTCTCGATGAAAGTCCTCCTCGAAAACCTGCTTCGCTTCGAAGATAACCGCTCGGTTTTCAAGAAGGACATTGAAAACGTTGCCAAATGGCTTGTCGACCGTGGCAGTGCAGGTGCAGAGATTGCCTATCGCCCCGCGCGGGTTCTGATGCAGGATTTCACCGGTGTTCCGGCGGTTGTTGATCTGGCTGCGATGCGCGATGCCATGGTGAACCTTGGCGGCGATCCTGAGAAGATCAACCCGCTGGTTCCGGTTGATCTGGTCATCGATCACTCGGTCATCGTTGATGAGTTCGGCAATCCGCAGGCTTTCAAGCGCAATGTGGATCTGGAATATGAACGCAATGGCGAGCGCTACCGCTTCCTGAAGTGGGGCCAGCAGGCGTTCAAGAACTTCCGCGTTGTTCCGCCCGGCACCGGCATCTGCCATCAGGTCAATCTGGAATATCTGGCACAGGCCGTCTGGACCAAGGAAGAGGACGGCGTCACCGTTGCCTATCCCGATACCTGTGTTGGCACCGATTCGCACACAACCATGGTCAATGGCCTTGGTGTTCTCGGCTGGGGTGTTGGCGGCATTGAAGCTGAAGCATCCATGCTGGGCCAGCCGGTATCCATGCTTCTGCCGGAGGTTATCGGCTTCCGCCTGACCGGCAAGGTCAAGGAAGGTGTGACGGCAACCGATCTGGTGCTGACCGTCGTGCAGATGCTGCGCAAGAAGGGTGTTGTCGGCAAGTTCGTCGAGTTCTTCGGTCCCGGGCTTGAAAGCATGACGCTGGCTGACCGGGCCACCATCGGCAATATGGGTCCGGAATATGGTGCGACCTGCGGTTTCTTCCCGATTGACCGCGAGACCATCAACTACATGCACATGTCCGGCCGCGATGAAGAGCGTCTGGCGCTGGTTGAAGCCTATTCAAAGGCGCAGGGCATGTGGCGTGAGCCGGGTTCCGCCGATCCTGTCTTTACCGACACACTGGAACTGGACCTCGGTACTGTTGTTCCATCCATGGCTGGCCCGAAGCGCCCGGAAGGCCGCATTGCGCTCGAAGACATCGCAGCCGGTTTCCACGAGTCGCTGCAGAAGGAATACAAGAAGACCACCCAGCTTGAGGCCCGCTATGCGGTTGAAGGTGAGGATTATGATCTCGGCCATGGCGATGTTGCCATTGCTGCAATCACCTCCTGCACCAACACGTCAAACCCGAGCGTGCTGATTGCCGCTGGTCTTCTCGCCCGCAATGCTGCCGCCAAGGGCCTGAAGTCAAAGCCATGGGTCAAGACTTCATTGGCTCCCGGTTCGCAGGTTGTGGCCGCCTATCTGGAAAGCGCAGGCTTACAGGTTGAACTCGACAAGCTTGGCTTCAATCTGGTTGGCTTTGGCTGCACCACCTGCATCGGCAATTCGGGTCCGCTGCCTGCGCCGATCTCCAAGACCATCAATGACAAGGGTCTGATTGCGGCGGCTGTTCTTTCCGGCAACCGCAACTTTGAAGGCCGCGTCTCGCCTGATGTTCAGGCCAACTATCTGGCTTCACCGCCACTGGTTGTTGCCTACGCGCTGGCCGGATCAGTCACCAAGGACCTGACGACAGAACCTCTGGGTGAAGACCAGAACGGCAATCCGGTGTTCCTCAAGGACATCTGGCCGTCTTCGCATGAGATCCAGGAGTTCATCACCAAAAACGTTACCCGCAAGCTGTTCTCCGCCAAATATGCGGATGTGTTCAAGGGCGACCAGAACTGGCAGGACGTCAAGGTTCCGGCAGGCCAGACCTATGCATGGGACGACAATTCCACCTATGTGCAGAACCCGCCATACTTTGTCGGCATGGGCAAGACACCGGGCACCGTCAATGACATCAAGGGCGCACGCATCCTTGGTCTGTTCGGCGACAAGATCACCACCGACCACATTTCTCCGGCCGGTTCGATCAAGGCGGCTTCGCCTGCGGGCAAGTATCTTACCGATCATGGTGTAGCACCGCTCGACTTCAACCAGTACGGCACACGGCGTGGCAACCACGAAGTGATGATGCGCGGCACGTTTGCCAATATCCGCATCCGCAACCACATGCTCGGCGAGAACGGCCGCGAAGGTGGTTACACGATCCATTATCCCTCGAAAGAGGAAATGCCGATCTATGATGCGGCCATGCAGTATCGCACGGAGAATGTCCCGCTGGTCATCTTCGCCGGTATTGAATATGGCAATGGTTCATCGCGTGACTGGGCGGCCAAGGGCACCAATCTTCTTGGTGTTCGCGCCGTGATCTCCCAGTCGTTCGAACGCATCCACCGCTCGAACCTTGTTGGCATGGGCATTGTCCCATTCGTGCTTGAGGATGGCACCAGCTGGCAGTCACTCGGTCTGAAGGGTGACGAGACGGTTTCGATCGAAGGACTTGCCACGATCCAGCCGCGCCAGAAGACCCATGCCACGGTGACGTTCGCCGATGGCACCGTCAAACAGGTCCCGCTTATCTGCCGCATCGATACAATCGATGAACTCGAATACCTCAAGAACGGCGGCATCCTCCAGTACGTGCTGCGCGATCTCGCTGCTTAAACCAGCAGATATGTGAAGAAATGAATGGCCGCCGGGCAACCGGCGGCCTTTTTTGCACGGTTCATCCAATATTTATAAGGTTTTGCCTGTAAACGTGATTGAATTCACCTCAAAGTGACTTCCTCTTGATATAACGCATCCCTATCAATTATCTGGCAATCACTCTCATGGAAGATCGAAGAAGAATTCGGGAAGAAAGCTCGTACCCTTGACCCTGCGCCCTCTGTTCAAAGCCATTCTTATCGCCAGCCCGCTCTTCGCGGCCGCTGCGTTTGCTTGGCCAGTTTGCGCTGAAGACATTGGCAAGAAACCCGATGGCGTGGTCGAACTCTATACGTCGCAGGGCTGCGGCTCATGCCCTCCCGCTGATGCTGTGCTCAAGCAGTTGGTTGCGGAAGGCAAGGTCGTCGCTCTGGCTTTTCACGTTGACTACTGGGATTATCGTGGCTGGATCGACAATCTCGCATTACCAGAAAATACCGCGCGCCAGAATGCCTATCGCAAGGCGCTTGGTCTGACAGGTGTCTACACACCACAGGCAATCCTCAATGGCCGCGAACACGTCAATGGTCAGGATGGCACGCGTATCCGTCGCCGAATCGATGAGATGCGCAGCGGTGATTCTGGCCTGACCGTCCCCGTCTCCATCGAAAAAACATCGCCTGATCGGCTGATTATCAATATTGGTGAAGGCCCTGCCGCAAAAAATCCGGTGCGTGTTCTCCTTGCCTATTTCAACAAGGAAACGATTGTTGCCATCCCCGATGGGGAGAATGGCGGACGCAATGTGAGCTATGCCAATAGCGTGCGCGCCATGGAAACGGTTGGTATGTGGGATGGCAAATCACAGAAGATCGAAATTCCGCTGACCGAGATCGCCAGCAAGAAGGCCTCGGGCTGTGCTGTCCTGTTGCAGGAGATGCTTGGCGAGGGTAAACCGGGTCCGATTATCGGTGCATCGATCATGACAAAGCCCTGATTTTAAAAGCTATTCCTGAAAAAGAAAAAAGGCTGGTAGAACCAGCCTGGAGTCTTGGGGCTTGTTGTCATCTGGGAGACTGAATGGTTCGGCCAGAACAGCCCGTTTGGGCGGGGGGCTTGGGGTATCGGACCGCTCAAGGCCGAACCGTCTCAGACAACGGGTGCAGGTTCGGTCTGGAATCGGGCGGTAATGCGAAGGTAAAGTGGCGAAAATGTGACCCGATATCACCAATCGAAACAGCACGTATTGCTTCGTGAGAAAGCCCTTTACCGGCAGGTTTTATGTTCATTTATCGAGGCTTTGCGCGATACGGTCTTGTAAATATAGGCGGAACAGGTCACCCTTCTGTCATCCAGTTGTCATACAGCAAATCTAAAGGCGGATTGATTGATGGACAGCAATGCAGGTGGCGACGAATCGCAACAGCAGGCAAAACTCATTTCGCTCTCCAGCGCACGCGATCTCCCCGTTACATTCAATCGGCGGGAACTTGATCAAATTCTCAGAATATATGGTTTTATGGTCTCATCGGGTGAATGGCGTGATTATGCCATTGATCATCTGAGCGACCGTGCCGTGTTTTCCGTGTTTCGCCGCACCAGTGAAGTACCGATGTACCGTATTGAAAAAAATCCGCGGCTGGCGCGCAAACAAGGTGCCTATAGCGTGATCGCCGCAAGCGGCCTTATTCTCAAACGGGGCATGGAACTCGACCGCGTGCTGAAAATCTTCGACAAATCCCTGCGGATTGTCCAGAGCTAGAAACGCTCAGCCTTTCAGGGGTGCCGTGTTTGGGAGTGTCTCGGTGCCGCCATTCATATCGAGCTGCATCAGGACAGTATCCAGCCAGCGGCCATGCTTGAAACCGGAACCTTTGATTATTCCTGAATGTTTGAACCCGCAACTTGTGTGCAGACGCACCGATGCTGATGCGTCGTGGCCATCGCCAATGACAGCGATGAACTGACGGAAGCCAAGTGCGGTGCAATCAATAATCAACCGTTGCAACAGGGCCTTACCAATGCCCTTTCCCTTGGCTTCGGGCGCAATGTAGATCGAATCCTCTACGCTCCACCAATAGGCCGGGCGGGTGCGGAAATAACTGGCATAAGCATAACCGGCGACCACACCGTTGATCTCCGCCACACAATAGGGAAAGCCGTCACTGGTGATTATGTGAAATCGGCGCGTCATTTCGGCTATATCCGGGGGCTCGATTTCGTAGGTTGCGGTACCATGTAAAACGGCGTCGCGATAAACGGCGGTGATGGCTGGCAGGTCGGAGGGCTGGGCCGGGCGGATATGAATACTGGTCATGGCTCGCCATCAGTCTGTAAACATAAGATTATGGTGTGCGTGGTTCGACAAGCTCACCATGAGGGGGAGGGTTGGATGCAACGCTAATCGCAAGCGTTGCAGAATATAACTCCCCTCATCCTGAGCCTGTCGAAAGGCGAACCACGCGCTATGCTTTTCGCAACGTCCAAAGAAAAGGGCAGCGTCACCGCTGCCCTCATCCGTCCGTTTGTGTCGCCTGCGATCAGTTACGGTTGCCCAGAAACTGCAGCAGGAACATGAACATGTTGATGAAGTCGAGATAGAGACGCAGCGCACCCATGATAGCCTTGCGGCCATAAGTGTCTGAACTGTCACCCTCGTAGTACATTTCCTTGATGCTCTGCGTGTCATAGGCAGTCAGGCCAGCAAAGACCAGAACACCGATCGCCGATATTGCGAACTGCAAAGCACTCGACTGCAGGAAGATATTGACCAAACCTGCAAGCAGAATACCGATCAAGCCCATGAACAGGAACGAGCCCATTCCGGAGAGATCGCGCTTCGTTGTGTAGCCGTAAAGCGACAAAGCACCGAAAGATGCAGCGGTGATAAAGAATGTCTGGACGATGCTGCCCGATGTAAACACCAGAAAGACTGTCGACAGTGAAAGACCTACAAGCGCAGCATAAACCCAGAATGTTGCCTGGGCTGCAGGAACCGACATTTTTTCGATGCGGAAGCTCAGGAAGAACACTGCGGCGAGTGGTGCGAGCATGACGACCCATTTCAACGGCGATGTATAGAAAACAACACCGAAGCTCGTCAGCATCTTGCCGTTTGACATTTGTGCTGCGGCAAGGGAAGGATCGTTGGTGGTTGCGAGATAAACGATTGCGAGTGCGGCCAGACCGGTCACTGCGAGACCGATCCCCATCATGTTATAGACCTTCAGCATGTAGCTGCGCAGACCTTGATCGATCCCCGCGTCCACACGCACTCCGGCCGATGTACGGGCCTGGATGTTGCGATAGTCAGCCATGGTTTTCCTCATTGCTACGTCCCGTCGGGTGTCGGGGGTTATTCCCAGGCGCCGCTGGCGGGACCCCAGCATGCCTTGCCGAGAATTATGGGGATTCAACAAGGCGATAACAAGTCCTGTTTTACTCAAGATCGCGTGTTGGACCACCAAACGGTCGCAAAATGCATAAATATTACGCTTTTTTAACGATTTCAGAGGTTTCGCAGAATTGGCGCAGCCTTTTGACCAAGTATTCTCCAAGTTCCCGCCAACCCGAAACCAACAGTCAGAACCAGTGCCAGCACCAGAGTCGAAACCGCCACCTCCGGCTGGAACGATGCAGGCAGCTTCATGACACGCACGATCACATACCAGGCGGCCAAACCGCCAGCAAAAAGCGCGAAAGTTGCCGTCGCCAGTCCAAGGATCACATACTCATAGCTGAAAGCCTTGATGAGCGTGCGCCGCGTTGCTCCAAGGGTCTTCAGGACCACCGCATCGTGTACACGGGCACGATTACCAGCGGCAAGCGCTCCGCCAAGCACAAGGATCGAGGCAATCAGCGCCACCGATGCCGCCGCACGGATGGCAACGGCCAGTTGGCCCACAAGTTCATTGGCAATTGAAATTGCATCCTTGACCCGCACCGAAGTGACAGCCGGGAAGGCACGGGTAACGTCACGCATGACCGTTGCGTCTTCCTGCGTGGTTGCCGAAGGGTCAGTCAAAGTGGCAAGCCATGCGTGGGGAGCGCCGGCAAAGGCATTGGGCGAGAAAACCATGACGAAATTGATCGCCAGAGATTCCCACTGCACTTGCCGGAAATTAGCGATCCGTGCCGTAACATTACGGCCAAGCGCATTAACCGTGACTGTGTCGCCCAGTTTAAGACCGAGATTGCGCGCCTCTTCCGCCGAGAATGATACCAGCGGTTCACCCGCATAATCCTCCGGCCACCAGTTACCGGCAGTAAGGACCGAATTTTCAGGTAGCTTCTTCGCATAGGTAATGCCGCGATCGCCGCGCAATACCCACGCACCTTCCGGCGGTATGGTGAGCTTGCCAATATCCGTGCCATTGAAGGCAACGATACGTCCGCGCAACATCGGAGCGCTGACGATCTTGCCCTGTGGCGCAGCTTTCTGCAGAAGGCTGGTGAACTGGTCGACCTGCGTACTCTGGATATCGACAAAGAAGAAGTTTGGCGCGCGCTCCGGCAAGTTACCGGCCAATTGCTGGCGCAGGCTGCCGTCGATTAAGGCGAGTGTCACCAGAAGTGTCAAACCCAGACCGAGCGACAGGACGACCGACGGCGTCAACGCGCCCGGCCGGTGGATATTACCTATGGCAAGGCGAAGTGCAGTGGAACGAACCCGTGGCGCGCGGCGTGCGAGCCACTGCACGAGACTGGAAACCGCACGCAAAACAAGGAATGAAAACGCAACAGCACCAATAAATGTGACTGCAATACGCCGGTCGTAAGCGAAGAACACTGCCAACAGACAAAGGATGGCAACAAGGGCAACCGCCACGGCGATGTAGACGGGTTTGGGCCAACCGCGCTGATCAAAACCCTGCTCGCGGAACAGGGCCGTTGCCGGAATGTCCCGGGCCCGGCCCAGCGGCAGAATGGCAAAAGCGAGCGTGGTCAACAGGCCAAACAATGCAGCCCAAGCGAGCGCTCCCGGATAAAAGCCGCCCTTGGCAGCGATTGGCAGCACGCTCTGCAGGGCGTAACCTGCTACGTAAGGAATGATTGCCGCGAGAACCAATCCAATTGCGATGCCGATAAGGGCAATCAGCACGATCTGGATCAGATAGACGGCGATGACAAACCAACCCGGAGCGCCCAATGACTTGAAGGTGGCGATGACGCCGCGTTTGCCGTCGAGATAGGCACGTACCGCATTGGCAACACCGACGCCTCCGACGATCAATGCCGTTAGACCAACCAGTGTCAAAAACTGCGAGAACCGCTCGACATTGGCGCTCAAAGACGGCGCGGCATTGGTACGGCTGCGGATGGTCCAGCCAGCTTGCGGAAACTTTGTTTGTGCCTCGTTGCGGATAGCGGTGATATCGGCTTCGCTCGCCCCGACGGGCAGGGCAATCTTGTAGCTGTGCTCGACCAGGCTGCCCGGCTGGACCAGCCCCGCAGCACGCAATCCATCAAGCGACACCAGAAAACGCGGGGCGAATCCAAAACCATCCGACAGAACATCCGGCTCGTTGTTGATCACAGCCCGTAATTCGAACGTTGCAGAACCGAGCAATATCCGATCACCCAGCTTGAGGTTAAGCCGGTCAAGAAAAATCTGCGCAACAGCGGCGCCGAATGCTCCGTTTTTGTCAGCAAAGAGCGCATCTCTGTCCAGCACCGGCGCCGTATCAAGGGAACCATAGAGCGGATAGGCATTATCGACCGCCTTTACCTCCACCAGCGACTGATCAGAACCATCGGCCAAACGAGCCATGGATCGCATATTGGCGCTGACGGCAACGCGGCCCTTGCTTTCCACAAAGGCACGCTCGTCTGGATTAACCTCACGCTGGTTGAGTTGAAAACGAATGTCGCCACCCAGAATGCTTTGGCCCTGCGTGGAAATGCCTGATGTCACAGAATTGGCAACGGAGTTGACCCCGCCAATGGCTGCAACGCCCAAGGCAATACAGGCAAGGAAAATGTAAAACCCTGACAGGCCATTGCGCATCTCGCGCAGAGCGAAACGCAGCGCCAACCGCAAAGAGGGCGACGTGGAGGATCTGGTCGCACTCATGCGGTTTTCTTCAGCTCCGGTGCATGCTCATCCGCCTCGATCAATCCGGAACGAACGCGAATTTCGCGATCACAACGGGCTGATAGCGCCGGATCGTGGGTGACGAGCACCAGCGTAAGTCCGAGATCTTTCTGCTTCTGGAACAAAAGATCGGCAATCTGCCGACCAGTCGTCGTATCAAGATTGCCGGTGGGCTCGTCGGCAATCAGGATTTTTGGCGATGGTGCAAGGGCACGGGCGATGGCCACGCGTTGTTGCTCACCGCCCGACAATTCTCCGGGATAATGGGTCACGCGGTCTGCCAGTCCGACCGCTGCCAGTTCACGCTCGGCGATGGCAAAGGCGTCGGGGTTGCCAGCCAGTTCCAGCGGAACAGCAACGTTTTCAAGCGCGGTCATATTGGGAATGAGATGAAAGGACTGAAAAACAATACCGATATTCGTGCCGCGAAAGGCAGCCGTCGCATCCTCGGTCATAGTCTCCAGCTTTTGCCCGGCAATTTCGACCGAGCCGGAATCGATCCGTTCAAGCCCGGCAAGAACCATCAGCAAGGTCGACTTTCCGGAACCTGATGGTCCGACAATTCCCACCGATTGCCCGCTGTTAATGGCGAGCGATATGCCTTTGAGAACATGGACGGAGGAAGCACCCGACCCTAGAGTCAACTCAATGTGATCGAGCGTGATGACGGATTTAGTCACGAAAGCAGATCCTTTACGATATGGTCGACACCGACTTTAGTCGCATCCGGTCAGATATGGGTACCCGAAGATGATATTCAAACCATTGATAAAGATCATTGTGTCGCTCGGCCTTGTTGCCCTGCCATCCCTCGCCTTGGCCAATCAAAATGCCGTGTCCGGTCATGCGCTCTCCGTCGTCGGATTTGGCGACAGTCTGATGTCTGGCTTTGAACTTCCGGTTCAGGACTCCTTTACCGCCCAGCTGGAAAAATCTCTGAAAGACAAAGGCGTCGAGATTTCGATCGCCAATGCCGGTGTCGCTGGTGATACGACGACGGGCGGCCTTGCGCGTCTCGACTGGTCCGTTCCGGATGGTACTGATCTTGTCATTCTCGAACTTGGTGCCAATGACGCCCTGAGGGGTATCTCGCCAGAGATTAGCGAAAAGAACCTGGCTGAAATGATCGAAAAGCTGCAGAAGCGTAAAATTCAGGTCATTCTTGCCGGAATGCTGGCGCCGCCAAATATGGGCGGTGATTACGAACAGAAGTTCAACGCGATCTTCCCCGATCTTGCGAAGAAATATGACGTGCCGCTCTACCCGTTCTTCATGGACGGCATAGCGACAGAAGCATCGCTGCTACAGGCCGATGGTATGCATCCAACCACACAAGGTGTCGCCGTGATGGTGAAGGGTTTCCTTCCGATCATGCAAAAAACAATCAAACAGCCAACGGTAACGTCGGATACATCAGATAGTACCGACCAGTAAGGCTGCATGGAGCCCGCAACAAGACCAGTTGCGGGCCTAACTGATCACCCGGATGCTCCTTAACCTTGGGGGCAAGCTATCCACATTGTTGTCATCTTAACACCACATCTTGCGTGTCTTATTTGTCGCGGCGCAAAAGAATGTGAAATTGTGCCTTGCTCTTGGACTCATTCAATGATTCCCTGAGGTTATAACTCGATTCGGGGAGGATGCTTTATGCCGCGTCTCTTTACTGCCCTCGAGATCCCGAGGGACGCCGCTCTCTCACTATCGCTCTTACGCGGTGGTTTGCCAGGCGCTCGCTGGATCGATGTCGAAAACTATCACATCACACTGCGCTTTATCGGTGATGTCGAAGGCCATGTAGCCGATGAGGTAGCCAACGCGCTCGACCGCATAAGGCGACCATCATTCACACTTCAGCTTTCGGGCGTGAATGCATTCGGATCGAAAAAGCCCCATAGCGTTTTTGCCGCCGTTTCACCATCGCCGGACATTCAGGCGCTTCACGGCGAGATCGAGCGCATTTGCCAAAGGCTGATGCTGCCGGCTGATCCGCGCAAATTCACGCCGCATGTTACACTGGCACGGCTGCGCAATGCCCGTAACGAGGAAGTCGCGCACTATCTCGCCTCACGCGGTAATTTCTCCACGATGCCCTTCAACATCGGGCGCTTCGTCCTGATGTCTTCGCGCGATTCCGTGGGTGGCGGTCCCTACATCGTCGAGGAGGCCTGGCCTCTGGAATCACCTCGCACCTATCAGAAGAGTTTTGAGAGGCCTCTGGAGGCCTTGAGAACCATCAGATAGACACGCTCAAAGTCTGCCCCGGTTCCATAATAGGGATCGGGTATCTGACTGGCTTCGCCAAGTGCGACCTCACTGAACAGACCGGTTTTCGCCGTCGCTTTTGCCGGACGCCGCGCCTCGATGGCTGCCACATTGGCGCGATCCATACCGAGGATCAGATCGAAGTCCGCGAAATCCTCAGCTTTGAGCTGTCGGCAGCGCTGGCCGGAAATATCAATCCCATGCTGCTTCGCCGCAAGAATCGACCGTTCATCCGGTGCTTCGCCCGTGTGATAGCCATTGGTTCCAGCGGAATCAATGAGAACCCCCTGGCCTTTTCCTTCCGTGGCAAGGACCGAGCGAAACACGCCTTCGGCCAGCGGAGAGCGGCAGATATTGCCAAGGCACACAAAAAGAACAGAGCGAAGCGGATGGGTTTTCATGGGCGGTTACACTATGGTCAGGAGGAAAATAATTTGATGTATATGAGGAAACCAACCATGGCGCGCAACCGGTTAGATGCCAGCGAACTTGATGAAGCCCTGCAGGACCTGACCGGCTGGTCCAAAATGGGAGATCGTGAAGCTATCCATAAATCATTCAGGTTCGAGGACTTCAATGCAGCGTTCGGCTTCATGACCCGCGTGGCTCTTCTTGCCGAAAAGATGGACCATCACCCTGAGTGGTTCAATGTCTACAATCGCGTTGATGTAACATTGGCCACGCATGACGCAGATGGCATCACAAAGCTTGATGTCACAATGGCTGAAGCCATGAACCATTTTGCCGCCAATTGACGATATTATTGGCAAAAGTCTTGTAGCCGTGACCAGCTCTTACCATGTTTTCCTTTGTATCGGGGCCTATAACTTGAAGGAAGAGGAATGGATAACGTCAAAATTGGTGAAATTCTGCAGCCGGGTAGCGAATATGATCAGCGCTCCCGAGAGGAAACCGTGCGTGCGCGGTTCTGGAAAACTGCACGTAAAGCAGCCAAGTCCATACCTTTTCTCGATGAGGTCATTGCCGGTTATTATTGCGCTCTCGACCCGTCCACTCCGTTCAGGGTTCGCGGCACACTGCTTGCGGCGCTTGCCTATTTTGTCATGCCCTTCGACGTTATTCCCGACTTCATCTTCGGTCTCGGCTTCACCGATGACGTGGCCGTGCTCATGGCGGCACTGAACGCCATACGCAACCACATCACACCGGCTCATCGTGAGGCGGCAAAGAAAGCGATCGAGGATCTCGACAAGGGTAACTGAGCTTAAATCTGCCCGAAGCGGACCTCTTGCCGGGTTGTTTTTCCATCACATCCCCGTGATAGGGTGAAATGTCAAAGTGTCGCCGCTTTTATTCCGCTGGAGTGACGCCGCGAAATTTTGGATAAACAACGTGATCTTCTCGCTTACAAAAATCGCTTTTTTGACCCCATCTTCACCGTTTGGTAACCCAGATTAAGTCAAATTAAGAGAAAGCGAACTGGACAATGCGGCTTCACAGCTCTTGCCGGTTCGTAAGTTATGAAGTGAACGACAAAAACTGGTAGGTAACATGTTTGGAAAATCAATCGTAGCGACCTCTGTGCTCATGCTTGGGCTGACAGGGACGGCTCTTGCCCAGACCCCAAGTCAAATCAGCCAGTTCAACGCATGGGGCGCCTATAGCTATCAGCAGGGCAAGGGCAAGGTTTGTTATGTCCTGTCCGTGCCTGTCGACAAGCAGCCTGTAAAGCTCGATCACGGCGACAACTTCTTCATGGTCAGCCAGAAGCCCGGGCAGAACGTCAGCTTCGAACCACAGTTCAAGGCGGGTTATGATCTTCAGGTCAATTCGAAGGTTACTGTAACCATTGATGCGCGCAGCTTCTCCATGTTCACAAATGGTAGCCATGGCTGGATGGAAAACGCAGCTGAAGAGCCGCAGCTGGTTGCAGCCCTTCGTACCGGTCATACCATGTCCATCAATGCGGTTTCCAAGCGCGGCACCAAGACAAGCTACACCTATTCGCTCAAAGGCGTTTCGGCTGCGCTCAAGGCCATCGCCACCTGCAAGTAAGCCCATCGACACTTCCCCGATGGAAAGGCCGGACATCCGCTGTCCGGCCTTTTTGCATGTGGAGGTGACGGCACGGCCAGAACGTGGTATGAGCCGCGCTTCACGAAAGAATGTTAGAAAATCCTATGTCCGTTTTGCCTGAGACCCAGTCGTTTGCCCGGGACAAATCCCGTGATGCCATGCTTGCCGCCATGAATGGCAAGCCAACACTGATCGGCCTGTCACGCGCCGAGATGGGCGAAGCATTGGCTGAAATTGGCGTGGCCGAACGGCAGATCAAAATGCGCGTCGCACAGCTCTGGCACTGGCTCTATGTGCGCGGCGTGTCGGATTTCGCTGATATGCTCAACATTTCCCGCGATATGCGCGAACTGCTGGATCGCCATTTCACCATTGCCCGGCCTGAGATCGTCGAGGAACAGATTTCCACCGACGGTACCCGCAAGTGGCTTTTCCGCTTTCCACCGCGCGGCGCAGGCCGCCCGGTTGAGATTGAAACCGTCTATATTCCCGAAGAAGGCCGCGGCACGCTGTGCATTTCCAGTCAGGTGGGTTGCACACTGACCTGCTCTTTCTGCCACACAGGCACACAGAAGCTGGTCCGCAACCTGACGGCAGAGGAAATCCTCTCGCAGCTTCTGATCGCGCGTGACCGGCTCGGTGACTTCCCGGATCGCAACACGCCCGATGGCGCCATTGTGCCTGCCGAAGGCCGCAAGGTCTCCAACATCGTCATGATGGGCATGGGCGAACCGCTGTACAATTTCGAGAATGTAAAGAAGGCATTGCTGATCGCCTCTGACGGTGACGGCCTGTCCCTGTCGAAGCGCCGCATTACGCTGTCCACATCAGGCGTTGTTCCGGAAATCTATCGCACCGGTGAGGAAATCGGCGTTATGCTCGCCATTTCCCTACACGCCGTAAACGATGATCTGCGCGATATGCTGGTGCCCATCAACAAGAAGTACCCACTCAAGGAATTGCTTGATGCCTGCCGGGCCTATCCGAGCCTGTCCAATTCCAAACGCATCACCTTTGAATATGTGATGCTTCGCGGCGTTAACGATTCGCTTGAAGATGCCAAGGAATTGGTGCGGATGCTCAGGGGCATTCCGGCCAAGATCAATCTTATACCGTTCAACCCATGGCCCGGCGTGAACTACCAGTGCTCGGAATGGGAACAGATCGAAAAATTTGCCGATTACGTCAACAATGCAGGTTATGCCTCGCCGATCCGCACACCGCGCGGTCGCGATATTCTGGCGGCCTGCGGACAGTTGAAATCGGAATCGGAACGGATGAAGAAGACAGACCGTCTCGCATTTGAAGCGGCCATGATCGCTGGGCACGGCGAAGATTGAGCCAGTTTGCCCTCTACCTCTTCCGCTTTACCCTGATCGTATTCGGTTTTGTCTGCGCTATCTTCGCAGCTTCGCTCTTTCTCAACCTGTTGCTGCTCGGCAGCTCGGAGTTGATCGGCAGCGATGGCCCGTTTCTTTATCTCACCGTTCCAGCCTTCGCCGTGGTCATCGGTTATAGTGTGTTCATACCGGCTTTCATTCTCATCGTATTTGCAGAACTGACCGCCTGGCGTGACTGGCTCTTCTATACGCTTGGCGGTGCGGCAACAGCTGTGGTCGTCATCGTTTGGAAGTGGCGCCCGCAAACGGAAGACATTGATACTTTTGCAGCAATTCTTGCCACAGGCGTTGTTGGCGGTTTTGTCTACTGGCTCGTTTCAGGACGCAGCGCCGGATTGGTCTTGCCAACCCGGCCAAGCGATCCTCGCGCTTAAACCCCAGCTTCTATTTCGCCTGCGCCATCAGGATTTTTGCGGCAAATGCCGAGAACACGCCAGCAAACAGCCAATCGGTCACGCGGGTTACTGTCGGATTCTTTTTCAAAAGGCCGGCGAAGCGATCAGCCGCAAGAATCATCGGTGTAACAACAGGCAGCGACAGCGGAATGAAAAGCAGGCCAAGGAAGAAGAGCTTGCCCGGCGCATGCGGATCATTTGCCGAAACAAATTGCGGCAGGAATGTCATGAAGAACAGGATGATCTTCGGGTTAAGCAAATTAATGCCAATCCCGGTCAACCAGTTCTGGAACAGCGTATGCGAGGGGCCACTTTTCTTTTCCGGCGAAAACGCAGAACCCTTGCGAATAGCCTGAAATGCAAGCCAGACAAGGTAGCCCGCTCCTACAATCTTGAGAACAAAAAAGGCCGTCGGCGACGCAATAATCAGTGCGGAAAGCCCGAGCGCCACCATCGTCGTATGTACGACAATCCCGCAATTGGCACCCGACAGGCAGGCAAAACCCGCCGCCTTGCCTTCGGATAGGGCCCGGCCAACAAAAAGCGTCATGTCAGGTCCCGGCGTGATGGACAAGACAAAAGTTGCAATCGCAAATTGCAGGATAATCGGCCATTCTGGAATGAAGGTCATCGGGCGCTCCGTCGAAACTCGCGGAAGCTAACGCGGACGCATTGTTTTGGCCACTCGATTTTGACGGTTCTTGGTGTTTTTCTTTTATCGTTACCTCAAGGGCTCAATTCTCTCTTTCTTGCGCGGCGACTATACGCTGTACGAGACTGCGAAACTGTGCGAGCGCGGGCACGGGATGGGCCTGACGCATGGCCAGAAGCAGGGGCGCTATCAATCTTGAACTGCCTGCAACCGCTTTATAGACAATACCTTCTCCACCCAGACGCTGCATGGACGCGGGCACAAGAGAAATTCCGAATCCCGCGGCGACCAGACTGAGCGTCGCTGTTAAACGCGGCGCCTCCTGTGCCACAACAGGGCTAAATCCAGCTTCGCGGCACGCTGTGAGGATCGTGTCATAAAGGCCCGGCCCCGCCGATCGGCGATAAAGAATAAAAGGCTCACTGGCCAATTCGGTCAGCAGCAAGCGTGACGCGCTATCCGTTGCAAGCCGGTGTCCGACCGGGAGTGCAACGAGCATTGGCTCTTCCAGCACTGAATCGATCCGCAAACCCGGTGTACGGCCAACAGGCGAGCGAATAAAGGCAGCGTCCAGTCGCTCATGCAGAAGGGCGTCCACCAGTTCGGCAGTGCCTGCTTCTTCAAGCGAAACCGAGACCTGCGGGAGGTTTTCACGAAAGGCACGCAGCATCTTCGGCACGATGGGGTGAAGGGCAGCAGAACTGGTGAATCCTATGGCAAGGTGGCCTTGTTCGCCCCGCGCTGCCCGGTGAACCATGGCGGCAACACCATCGGCACGCGCCAAAATGATCCTCGCCTCATCAAGCAGCACTTTGCCGGCCTCCGTCGGGCGAACCCCGCGCGGCATACGGTGCATCAGAAGAACCCCAAGATCGGCTTCAAGACTTTGAAGGAGACGTGTCAGCGGCGGCTGTTGCATACCCAATCGCTCCGCCGCACGCGTTACATGCCCTTCTTCTGCAAGAGCAACAAAGGCTCGCAACCGCCGTAGATCAATCAAAGCCATACCTTTTAAGTATTAAAATTACTAAAACCATGCATTGGAAATCATAGGGCGAGGCGTTTATTCTGCCAACATCCAATTTTACGATTGAGGTATCAGTATGCTCCACGCCCTCCCATCTCCTGCCGGTCCGATAGCCATAGGAGGCCTGTCGTGAGCTGGTCCGCTGAACAATATGTCAAATTCGAAGATGAGCGCACACGTCCCGTGCGTGATCTGCTGGCGGCGGTTCCGGGCGTTTATGCCCGCTCGGCTGTCGACATTGGCTGTGGGCCTGGCAATTCCACCGAAGTTCTGATTGCCCGTTTTCCCAAAGCCGCTGTGACGGGAATAGACAGTTCGGAAGATATGATAGAAGCGGCCCGCAAGCGACTGCCTGAAGTCACATTCGAGGTGGCCGATATTGCGCGCTGGAACGGCAACGGACCTTATGATGTCATCTTGGCCAATGCCGTCATCCAGTGGCTTCCCGATCACGCCACGCTCTTGCCGAATCTGATCAGCAAACTCGCAACGGGCGGTAGTCTTGCCGTCCAGATCCCTAACAATCTTGATGAGCCAACGCACCGATTGATGCGGGAAATCGCATCCGACGGACCATGGGCCGCTAAATTATCAGCAGCGGCTGGCCAGCGATCGCCACGGCAAAGCGCGGAATGGTATTATCGCATATTGCGCCCAATATCCTCCAAGGTTGATATCTGGCAAACCACCTATCACCATCCACTCGCCGGTGGTGCGCCAGCCGTTGTAGAATGGTTCAAGGGGACGGGTCTGCGGCCATATCTTGATCCACTTGATGAAAACGAACGGGCGGCCTATCTCGAACAATATACACGTGCGGTCGCAAAGGCTTATCCGGCATTGCCGGATGGCACTGTCCTTCTCCCCTTTCCACGGCTGTTCATGGTCGCTACACGCTGAAAGCAATATTCCAAAACACGCAAAGCAAACTTCCAATGCAAATGGCGGCCAATCGGCCGCCATTTGCATTTAGAGTTTCAAAATGCTGACATCTGGCAGCCTTAATTAAATACCTTTCCCCAGTCAGTTGAAAAACGTGTTCTGTAATGACACTGCAATCATTGCACGCCAGAACGGACCAGTATTTCAGCCAGAGAGCCGTATGGTTTATTATCGAACAACATCTGCCGCATGTGGCAAGGCGCCCTATGGCTTTGGCGCCTGGAGCCAACCAGCGCTTGCTATCAGCCTTATGATCCTGTGGGCAGCACTTGCTATCCTGTTCAATCATGTGCCGGAGATCGATAAATCAGTCACATCGCTGTTCTTTTTTGCGTCCGATTGCGTGACAACCGTTGGGGCCAAGATTTGTGGAGATTTCCCGGCGGCAGAGGTTCCTCTCCTCAAGACATTGCGGCGCGCTTTTTATGCACTTCCAATCGTGGCAGCTTCCGTGATCGTCACGATTGCGTTGCGCGATCTCGCCTCCGGTCTGCGCTGGAGCCATGAAAGAATCCGCATCTCAACGGTGGCTCTCGTCACACTGGCTATTGGGCCCGGACTGCTGGTCAATGCTTTCATGAAAGAATTCATCGGACGTCCCCGCCCGGCGAACGCACTGCTTTTTGGCGGCGAACAACCTTTCGTGGCAGCTGCGCAGTGGTCGAATGCCTGCCAGCACAATTGCTCTTTCGTTTCGGGAGAGGCCGCCGGCATAGCCTGGCTTATCTGCCTACTCCCTCTATGGCCACATGAAGTCAGGCGAAGACTGGCGTTGCCCATAATGGTCATCATCATTGTCACCGACGTGCTGCGGGTTGCTTTCGGTCGGCACTACATTTCAGATGTGATACTGGGGTCTCTCTCAACCGTGATCGTCTTTTGTGTGTTGACCTGTCTTTGCGAGATGTGGACCGCGCGCCGCTTTCCCCGCGTCTGATACACACGATCAAAGCTGATCTTGCCAACATTGCCCCAACTGATAAAAGAACCCCACCTTCATCAAAACGACAGCAGGGCTGCCAGGCAGTCAGGGAAACAGAATGAACAAGTGGAAAGACGTCAAGAAAGTCGTGCTGGCCTATTCGGGCGGTCTCGATACATCCATCATCCTCAAATGGCTGCAAACGGAACTCGGCGCGGAAGTCGTCACCTTTACCGCTGACCTTGGTCAGGGCGAAGAGCTGGAACCAGCGCGCAAGAAGGCCGAGATGCTCGGCATCAAGGAAATCTATATCGAGGATGTGCGTGAAGAATTCGTCCGCGATTTCGTCTTTCCGATGTTCCGCGCCAATGCCGTTTATGAGGGCGTCTACTTGCTCGGTACATCCATTGCCCGCCCATTGATCTCAAAGCACCTTGTGGAAATTGCTGCCCGTACCGGCGCCGACGCAATCGCCCATGGCGCGACCGGCAAAGGCAATGATCAGGTGCGCTTCGAACTCTCCGCCTATGCGCTGAACCCCGACATCAAGGTTATCGCCCCATGGCGTGACTGGACGTTCAAATCCCGTACCGACCTTATTGAATTTGCCCGCGAGCATCAGATTCCGATCGCCAAGGACAAGCTCGGCGAAGCCCCGTTCTCCGTCGATGCGAACCTCTTGCATTCGTCTTCCGAGGGTAAGGTTCTGGAAGACCCGTGGCAGGAAGCGCCTGAATATGTGCATCAGCGCACCATTTCGCCCATGGATGCACCCGACAAGGTGACCGAAATCGAGATCGCCTTTGAAAAGGGCGATGCCGTGGCGATTGATGGCAAGCCGCTTTCACCGGCAACACTGCTGAAGACGCTCAACGATCTGGGCCGCGACAACGGCATTGGCCGTCTTGATCTGGTCGAAAACCGTTTCGTTGGAATGAAATCACGCGGCGTCTATGAAACACCCGGCGGTACAATCCTGCTCGCGGCGCACCGCGCCATGGAATCGATCACGCTGGATCGCGGTGCAGCCCATCTCAAGGATGAGTTCATGCCCCGCTATGCCGAACTCATCTATAATGGCTTCTGGTACTCACCGGAGCGCGAGATGCTGCAGGCCATGATCGACAAGAGCCAGGAAGATGTGGAAGGCGTCGTGCGCCTCAAGCTCTACAAGGGCAATGTGATGGTCTCAGGCCGCAAATCGAAGAAGTCGCTCTATTCCGATGCGCTCGTCACTTTTGAAGATGATCGTGGCGCCTATGACCAGAAGGATGCCGCGGGCTTCATCCGCCTGAACGCCCTGCGCCTGCGGACGCTGGCCGCGCGCAAGCGTAATAGCTGATAGCAAAATGCAGATGATGACGGGGCGCAAGCCCCGTTTTTCGTTTGGGTGACAAGCTTTCTGGCACTGTTGACTTGTGGTCGCTCCATTGCCGCCTTAGATGTTAGAACCACAGTTCATCATCCATGCCGGAGCTTTCCCATGTCCTTAGAAAAAACGTCTATCAACCCTGCATTGACGGACTGGACCGGACCGCTCGGACTCCCCGATTTCACAGCCTTTACGGATGATGATTTCGCTCCGGCCTTTGACGCGGCCCTTGCGGCTGATCTTGCCGATGTGGAAGCTATCGTCAATCATCACGAAGCGCCGACCATTGAGAACACGCTGAAGGCATTGCAACTATCAGGTGAAGGTCTGGATCGCGTTTCCTCCATCTTCTGGTTACGCGCTGGTGCGCACACCAACGAGGCGATTCAGGCGCTGGAGCGTGTCTTCGCGCCCAAAATGTCGCGCCATTACTCATCAATCATGATGAACCCGCAGCTGTTTGCCCGTATTGACTCGCTTTACGAGCAGCGGGATTTCCTTGGCCTCGATGCGGAAACCGACCGCGTTCTGGAAAAGACATGGAAAGGTTTTGTGCGCAGCGGTGCGCGGCTCGATGAACAGGGCAAGACCCGTCTTGCCGATATCAATGAAAAACTGGCCAGCCTTGGTGCGCAGTTCGGTCAGAATGTCCTCAAGGACGAAGCTGATTGGGCGCTGTTCATAACCGACGAAGCACAGATGGAAGGTTTGCCCGATTTTGTCCGCGCCGCCATGCGCGGCGCAGCTGAGGAACGGGACCGGCCAGACGCCTGGGCCGTCACCCTCTCTCGCTCGATCATTGAGCCCTTCCTCTCCTTTTCAGAAGACCGTTCCCTGCGCGAAAAAGCGTTCCGGGCCTGGGCCGCACGCGGCGAGAACGGTGGAGCAACGGATAATCGCGCCATCGTTGCCGAAATGGTGTCGCTGCGTGCCGAAAAAGCCAAGCTGCTTGGGTATCACAGCTTTGCCGCCTACAAGCTTGACGATACTATGGCCAAGACACCCAAGGCCGTCATGGATCTGCTGGAACCCGTCTGGGACAAGGCGCGCAACCGGGCTGCTGAAGAAGAGATTGATTTGGAACGCCTGATCGCTGCGGAAGGCCGCAACCACAAGGTGGCGCCGTGGGACTGGCGCTATTACGCCGAAAAGCTGCGCAACGAGCGTTTTGCTTTCGACGAGGCCGAACTTAAACCCTATCTCCAACTTGAGAAGATCATCGAAGCCTGTTTCGATGTGGCTACGCGTCTCTTCGGTATTCGCTTTGAAGAAAAGACCGGCATTCCAACCTGGCATCCCGATGTGCGTGTCTGGGAAGTGCAAAATCCTGACGGCAGTCGTCGTGGCCTTTTCCTCGGCGACTATTTCAACCGGCAATCCAAACGCTCCGGTGCATGGATGAGTGCGTTGCAATCTCAGCATAAGCTCGATGGCGGCCAGAAGCCGATTATTTACAACGTCATGAACTTCGCCAAACCTCCAAAGGGCGAACCAGCGCTTCTTTCACTGGATGGCGCACGCACTCTTTTCCACGAGTTTGGTCATGCGTTGCATGGCCTCCTGTCCGATGTGACATGGCCAGCCGTCTCCGGAACGTCAGTTTCGCGCGATTTTGTCGAACTGCCATCACAGCTTTACGAACATTGGCTAACGGTGCCGGAGGTTCTGGAAAAATATGCGGTGCATTACCGTACCGGTGAAGCCATGCCAAAGGCGCTTCTCGACAAGGTACTTGCAGCCAACACGTTCAATGCCGGTTTCAATACGGTGGAGTTCACCTCCTCCGCACTGGTCGATATGGCCTTCCATGCGGACGGCACGCCTCCGGTTGATCCAATCCAATTTGAGGCCGATACGCTGAAAGGCCTCTCCATGCCTGATGCCATCATCATGCGTCATCGCACCCCGCACTTTACCCACGTATTCTCCGGCGATGGTTACTCCGCTGGTTACTATTCCTACATGTGGTCGGAAGTGCTCGATGCCGATGCTTTCAAGGCATTCGAGGAAACTGGCGATGTTTTCAACGCCGATCTCGCGAAAAAGCTGAAGCAATATATCTATTCGGCCGGCGGCAGCCGCGATCCGGAAGAATTGTACAAGGCCTTCCGTGGCAAGATGCCAACACCGGACGCGATGATCGAAAAGCGCGGCCTTGCCTGAAATCAAAAACCCGCCGCGCTCTAGCGAGTGCGGCGGGTTTTTCTCAATCGATCAAGCCTTGGCAAATGCCAGCAGATCCTTGTTGAGCAGATCCTTGTGGGTGGTTGCCAGACCATGCGGTGCGCCCGGATAGATCGTCAACTTTGAGCCTTTGACCAAAGTTGTGGCGATCTTGGCTGAATCATCGATTGGCACGATCTGATCGTCATCCCCATGGATAAACAGGGTCGGTATGTCGAACTTCTTCAGATCTTCCGTAAAATCCGTTTCGGAGAATGCCTTGATGCAATCAAGTTCATTCTTCAGCCCGCCCTGCATGCCCTGAAGCCAGAAAGCATCGCGTACACCTTGCGAAACCTTGGCGCCGGGACGATTGGCTCCATAGAAAGGTGTCGTCAGGTCCTTGAAGAACTGCGAGCGATCAGCAGCTACCCCATCGCGAATGCCATTGAACACTTCGATCGGCAGACCACCGGGATTGGCCGCCGTTTTCAACATTAACGGTGGCACAGCGCCGACCAGCACCGCCTTGGCCACGCGCTTGGTGCCATGGCGACCGATATAGCGGGCAACTTCACCGCCACCAGTTGAATGGCCAACGTGAATGGCGTCTTTCAGATCAAGCTTTTCGACAAGTTCTGCCAGATCGTCGGCATAGGTATCCATGTCGTTGCCGTTCCACGGCTGACTGGAACGGCCATGGCCGCGCCGGTCATGCGCAATGGCGCGGTAGCCGTTCGAGGCAAGGAAAACCATCTGATCTTCCCAGGCATCGGCATTCAGCGGCCAGCCATGGCTGAACACAACCGGCTGTCCTTTGCCCCAATCCTTATAGTAGATCTCGGTGCCATCTTTCGTCGTGAATGTTGTCATGACCTTTTGTCCTTTGACTGGCTCTTTAGATTTGGTTTTGTTCGGCTTGTCTGCTGCTTGCACACCGCCGACCTTGAGACTGACGGCAGCAACAAGACCTGCACCTGCTGTCAGAAAGGAGCGGCGGGACGTCAGAAGAGTTTTGTTCTTGCTCATGGTCGTCATTTCCGTGAACCGCTGGATTAACCGCGGCCTAGTTGATGGAGATACGAACGTTCAGATTGCTGCGGGTGGCTTCCGAATAGGGGCAGACGATGTGTGCGCCATCGACGATTTCGCGTGCAGTTGCCGCATCGATGCCGGGCAATGTCACCGCAAGAGCAACATCAAGGCCAAAGCCCTTGCCGTCCTCACGCGGACCAATACCGACTGTCGCAGTAACCGATGTGTCATCGGACAATTTGATTTTCTTCTGCGAGGCAACAAACTTCATTGCACCGATGAAGCAGGCTGAATAACCGGCCCCAAACAACTGCTCGGGATTGGTGCCTTCCGCCCCGTTGCCGCCGAGTTCCTTCGGTGTCGACAACGTCACTTTCAGGCGGCCATCCTCACTGGATGCACGGCCATCGCGTCCGCCGGTTGCTGTCGCTTTGGTGGTGTAGAGAATGCTCATGGTGGGCTCCTTGGGTTATATCGATAATTCGATGCGTATTAAGTTGCACACAATTGAATTGCGCGCAATAGGAAACTGTATATGAGTTACGAAAAATTAAATGATGCGCAATTTAATTGCTTTGTGTATGATGTGCGGGAATACCGACGGAGTAATGACAATGGAAAAGGCAGGCATGAACAATCAGGAATCTCTCCTCAAGTTGGAGAATTTTCTCTGTTTCGCCATCTATTCCACCGCCAACGCGGTGACGCGCGCCTACCAGCCTCGTCTTGCAGCGCTGGGCCTGACTTATCCGCAATATCTTGTGATGGTCGTCCTGTGGGAAGAGGCGAACCAGACTGTGAAAGCAATCGGTGACAAGCTCAGTCTGGATTCCGGTACGCTGACGCCCCTGCTCAAGCGATTGGAAACCGCCGGACTGATTACACGCCGCCGCGACACCGTGGATGAGCGTCAGGTTCTAATTGGTCTAACTGCTGATGGCCGGGCGATGCGCGCGCAAGCCGAGGCCGTACCTGTTGCCATGGGTAAGGCCTTCGGATGCACTATGGATGAGGCAAAATCTCTAAGATCGGAACTGATCACCATGCGGGACAATCTGGTCGAAAGTATAGACGAGGTAAAATAGCGGATCGCTTAAGCCGCTTTTTGTATTGGCAATTGCAGGCGAATACGCGCACCGCGCCACGGTCCGGTCAATATATCGACTCGCCCGCCATGCAATCGGGCAATCTGACGAGTGAGGTTAAGGCCGAGACCAGCCCCGCTGGAGCGAGGCCGCAGACGGTAGAAGGGCTCGAACACATGTTCATGCTCTTCCTCCGGAATACCCGGTCCTTCATCACGAACTTCAATACCACCCGTCTCGTCAACCAATACGGTGATTGTTCCCTTCCCGTCGCAATGCTCGATTGCATTGCGGATGAGGTTTGCAACAGCCTGTTCGATCTGCAACGTATTGACCTGAACATAGACTGGCTTTGCCGGTGGTTCGAAGGAAAGATCGTAACCCGCAGCAATTGCCAAAGGCGCAAAATCCGCAACGATCTGACCAGCCAACGGTACGAGATCGACAACCTCACCCGGCCCAACCGGCTGGTCAAGCAATTGACGGTCGAGCAATTGCTGCGCCAGATGCGACAAACGCTCGATATCCTGTAGCAAACGGGCACTTTGCGGATCTTCCGTCAGAAGCTCAGCTCGCGTTCGCAGGATAGCAATGGGCGTACGCAGCTCATGTGCCGCATCCGTCAGAAAGCGATTGTGCTGATCATAGCCCTGGCCAAGCCGGGCAAGCGCGTGGTTGAAAGCCTGAACCAGCGGCGTAATTTCCAGCGGCACCTGTTCGATGGGCAATTGCATTGCACGGTTATTGATATCAATACGTCCCGCCTGAGTGGCCGTTGCAACAAGCCCAGCCAGCGACCGCCGCACAACTGCCGGTGTTGTAACCAGTGTCGTCACGCCCATCACGATGATAATGGGCAGAAGCAGCGCGATGATGACGATAATGAGAACCGGAACGACCCTTATCCAGGCCGTACTACCATCCGGATTGCGCGCCATATCCACTTGCATATCAATATTGATTTCCAGGCCCTCGTTTTCATCGCGAGATGCCCGCGTAGAGGTGATGACCTGGATGGGGCCGGCCTTGGTATCGATTTTCGAGACGACAGCTTCAGGGCGTAAATCACCCTCGCTAAAGCCAACAGTCGCATGATCTACGGCCTTCAATAGATCGCTGGTATCATTCTCATAACCAAGGGGGATATCGCCCTGCTGTACGGACTGCCCGCCTGTATCGCGCGCAATGAACCACAGTCTGGGAAACTCCTCGCGGAATGCATTCAGTTCTGCAGTGTCACGCACGATCAGCTTGCCGTCGGCATCCCGGTCGATTGCGCTTTTCAGAAGATCCACAGCCGCTTCATTATCGACAAGCAGCTTTGGATTGGCCACCCACAAGACCAGCGAAAACAGCCCGATGAAGATAAGCAGCGTCGTTGCCTGCAGCACAATGAGCCTGCGTACCAGAACCCATTGCAACGAGCGCGGACGAATTTTCTTCATGCAGTTGCCCGTAACAGATAGCCAAGATTGCGTATAGCCCGTATCTCGACACCTGCGGCCACATCTTCCAGCTTGCGCCGCAGCCGTGACACATGGGCATCAAGCGCATTCGAGCCAATCTCATCATCCATGGCATAGACAGATTCTTCGAGCGTGGCGCGCAGGACAGTACGCCCCGGCCGACGGATCAAGGTCTCAAGCACCAGCCTCTCCCGCCGCGGCAATTCCAGTGGCTGATCATCAATGAGCGCCTCACGGTGGCGGAAATCATAAGTCAACCGGCCAATGACTGTCTGCTCTGCACGTAGGGTGAATGGACGCCGGTGCAATGCGCGCAAGCGCGCCATCAGCTCTTCCGTGGCAAAAGGCTTGACCATATAGTCATCGGCACCCGCATCCAGTCCGGCAACGCGATCATTAAGGCTGCTCATGGCCGTCAGTACGATCACCGGCGCATCAACATGCAGGGCCCGCAGACGCGGAATGAGGCTCAAGCCTTCGCCATCCGGCAACCGCCTATCCAGCACCACAGCGTCATAGGGACCAAATTTTGCCATAGCCTCGGCATCGGCCAATGTCGATACATGGTCGACGATCACATCGCGACGCTCCAGCGCGGCTTTCAGGACCGAAGCCATCTCAGGCTCGTCCTCAAGCAGCAAGATGCGCATTGAAATTCTCCATTGGTAAAACACCGGCAATAAGGCCCGCGTGTGGTAACAAAATCTTTATCATGACTTGCAGATAAATGCAGTGTTGCTCGCACTGCATGATCCGCCCATCATTCACACTCCAGCTTGGGCTTGCGGAAATTGGTTATGTACCAGCGACCACCAGACGAACGGGCGTAGAATGTATAGAAACATTCCTTCTGCTCGACATAGCCGGGTGTTTCCGTTTCCACATAACGCCTGCCATGCCGCGTATCGCGGACCTCACCACTCGATGTGCCTGAAACAGCATTGGTCGATATCTTGCGCCACTGATAGGCACGCTCTCCCGGACCAAGATCAAGAACTTCGGTCGGCGGGCCGTAATCGATAACCACCGATTCCACCGGCTGCCCGATATAATTCTTCATGATGTCGGACGCACATCCTGCCAAAAGCAATGCGCTAACTACAAAACCGGCTCCGATAACCCGTTTGCAATTACGGGCATTGTGCATGAACATATGGAAACCCCCATCGACAAAACTTATGCCCGGCAACTAGGCTGCGAAGATTGCATCGACATTACCGGAGGGTTGCAGTGATATGACTACGGCTTCACAAATCATTGCAGAGCGCATCAACTGTCAGAAAATTTCGCAGAAAGCTTTCCATCTTTGCTGAACTTGCGCTAAGAACCCGCCATCCCTTTCAAACGCTCCTAGAGGTTTCCCCGAAATGGCATCGAAAAAGCTCCTTCTTCTTCCCGGCGACGGTATTGGACCCGAGGCAATGGCCGAAGTCCGCAAGATCATCGCCTATATGAATGCTGAACTCAAAAGCGGCTTCGAACTGGACGAGGGCCTTGTCGGTGGCTGCGCCTATGATGCCCATGGCAAGGCGATTTCGGATGCCGACATGGCAAAGGCAATGGCAGCAGATGCGGTCCTCTTCGGCGCTGTAGGCGGTCCAAAATGGGACAGCGTGCCCTATGACGTGCGCCCGGAAGCTGGTCTTCTGCGCCTGCGCAAGGACATGGAACTCTTCGCAAATCTGCGCCCTGCCATCTGCTATCCGGCGCTTGCCGACTCCTCATCCCTCAAGAAGGACGTGGTCGAAGGCCTCGATATCCTGATCGTGCGTGAATTGACTGGCGGCGTCTATTTTGGCGAACCGAAGGAGATCGTTGATCTCGGCAATGGTCAGAAACGCGGTATCGATACGCAGGTTTATGACACCTACGAGATCGAGCGTATTTCCGGAGTTGCCTTCGAGCTGGCGCGCACGCGCCGCAACAAGGTTACATCAATGGAAAAACGCAATGTGATGAAATCCGGCGTTCTGTGGAACGAGGTGGTTACTGCCACGCACAAGGCGCGTTATTCCGATGTTCAGCTTGAACATATGCTGGCTGACGCCGGTGGCATGCAGCTGGTGCGCTGGCCCAAGCAATTTGACGTGATTGTCACCGACAATCTCTTTGGCGACATGCTGTCAGATATTGCCGCGATGCTTACGGGTTCGCTGGGTATGCTTCCCTCCGCCTCTCTCGGTGCGCCCGATGGTAAGACCGGCAGCCGCAAGGCGCTTTATGAGCCAGTGCATGGTTCTGCCCCTGATATCGCGGGAACTGGCGCAGCCAATCCGATTGCCATGATTGCGTCGTTCGCCATGTGCCTGCGCTATTCCTTCAACATGGTTGAAGAAGCGGACCGGCTGGAAGCTGCGATTGCCGGTGTTCTTGGCGATGGTATTCGCACGGCCGATATTATGTCTGAAGGCAGCACCAAGGTTGGCACCACCCAGATGGGCGATGCGATCCTTTCCAAATTCAAGTCACTCGCTGCCTGATCGGCTGCATCTCCCATAGAAAAACCCGGCGCGATCACTCGCGCCGGGTTTTTGTTTGTTAGACTCTGACTACTTGATGTCGTGCAGGTCTTCACCTTTGGTTTCACGGACAAAGATCAGACCGATGATCAGTGTCATCGCGGCGATGACGATTGGATACCACAAGCCGTAGTAAATATCGCCCTTGGCTGCGCTCATCGCAAAAACCGTTGCTGGAAGCAGACCGCCAAACCATCCGTTGCCAATGTGATAAGGCAGGGACATGCCGGTGTAACGGATACGGGTCGGAAACATCTCGACCAGAATCGCAGCAATCGGCCCGTAGACCATCGTCACGTAAATCACCAGAACAAACAGGATGGCAATGGTCATTGGCCAATTGACTGCCTTTGGATCTGCAACCATGGTGAACAGACCGCCATTCGGAATGTTATAAACAGCCATCTCGGTTGCACCAGCTGCTTGTTCAGCAGTCACCAGCTTCGCTTTGACGAGATCCGCCACTGGCGTAACCACCTTCTCGCCAGCCCGGATTGCTGCTGCATCGAGATTGAGTTCCGGATTGGCTTTGATGAACCCGTCCAGCTTTACATCAGCAACTTTTGCAGGCGCGCGAACGAGCGGGAAGCCGGCTTTCTGCAGAGCCAGGTTCAAATCATGCGTCAGGACCGCATTCTTGGCAGCTGCATCCGCACCAGCGGCAGTAGCGTCGTAGGACGGGATGACCGTATCGCCAAGCTTGATCGTGGCTGGCTGTCCGGCAGGGCCATCAACAACGTCATAGGGCACCGAACTTTTGGATAAAAACGATGTGGCGATATCGCACGAACTGGTGAACTTGGCAGTACCCACAGGATTGAACTGGAAGGTACAGTCACCCGGTGCCGCGGTCACGGTCGCACGAACCGTTGCTTCCGCCTGTGCCAATGCAGGATTGGCGGCCCGGGTTAAAGCCTGGAACAACGGGAAATATGTGAGGATTGCCAGAGCAAGACCAGCCATGATGATTGGCTTGCGGCCAATCTTGTCCGACAACCAGCCGAAGAAGACGAAGAAGCCGGTGCCGAGCAGCAGAGCAATTGCGATCATGATATTGACGGACTGACCGTCGACTTTGAGCACGTTCTGCAAAAAGAACAATGCGTAGAACTGGCCGGAATACCAGACAACAGCCTGACCCGCAGTCAGACCAAAGAGCGCAAGCAGGGCGATGCGGGCATTCTTCCACTGGCCGAATGCTTCCGTCAGCGGCGCCTTGGAGCCTTTGCCCTCTTCCTTCATCTTTTTGAACGCTGGCGATTCACTCAAAGAGAGACGAATCCAGACAGAAACACCAAGAAGGAGAAATGATAGGATGAAAGGTACACGCCAGCCCCACGCGGCGAACGCTTCCTTCCCGAGCCAGTTCTGGACAATGAGAATGACGACGAGAGACAGGAAGAGACCGAGCGTCGCGGTTGTCTGAATCCAGGACGTGTAATAGCCGCGGCGATTATTTGGCGCGTGTTCCGCCACATAGGTTGCTGCGCCGCCATATTCACCACCAAGTGCAAGACCCTGCAACATACGAAGCACGATCAGGATGATAGGTGCGGCGATACCCCATGTACCTGAGCCGGGCAGGATACCCACCAGAAAGGTTGACAGGCCCATGATCAGGATGGTCACTAGGAAGGTATATTTGCGGCCGACAAGGTCGCCGACACGACCGAAAACCAGAGCACCGAAGGGGCGGACAAGAAAACCGGCAGCAAAGGCCAAAAGCGCGAAGATATTACGCGTTGCTTCAGGATACTCGCTGAAGAATGCCGCGCCGATGAAAGCTGCCAGTGAACCATACAGGTAAAAATCGTACCATTCGAAAACAGTTCCGAGAGAAGAAGCGAAGATAACTTTCTTCTCTTCTCTCGTCATACCCCGGCTGGCGTCGCCAGCCACAGAAGTGGTTGCCATTTCTATTCCTCCCAGAAAACAGCATTTGCCCGGCCCCAAGGTCCGGTCATATCCTCAGTTTTGTCACTGCGCAGGATTTCATTGGCCAAGCCCATTGGCTCAACTGATCTCACGCCGGTGAATGTCCTCCGGAACTCTCCCCCCAAAGGTCATGCACCCCATGCACCGCCCAAGTGTTGAACAAATATTCACGAAAGCAAAGACTGCTTTTGGCAGCAAAAGTCCAAAATTGTGTGTAACACGACATATTCTTATCTTTTGCATGGACAATTGACTCTTTTTGGAAAGCGGATACAAGCGTGTCAGGTTAAGGAGACGCCCCGTGAGCAGCGAATCAACTGCACACTTTTTGACGAGCGGTTCCGGCTTTCATGCCGGATGTGCAGGCGCGTCTGTTCTTTCCACCAAAATGCCGGCCAAAACGACCACCAAAACGGTCTGATTTCCCTTGGCCTGCTCGCCCCCTCCCGGGTCCGGCCCGGGGGAAAAGACCCGCAGTGGCCAGCGGGTTTTTTGCAAAGAGCGGTGAGGGACAGGAGATAGCACAGATGAGTTTCAAGGTTGCGGTTGTAGGTGCCACGGGCAATGTGGGCCGCGAAATGTTGACAATACTGGAAGAGCGCGGCTTTCCGGTGAGTGAAGTTGTTGCGCTTGCCTCGCGCCGGTCACAGGGTACCGAAGTTTCCTTTGGCGACCGTACACTGAAGGTCAAAGCCCTCGACACCTATGATTTTTCCGATACCGATATCTGCCTGATGTCGGCTGGCGGCAATATTTCCAAGGAATGGTCCCCGAAGATTGGTGCGCAGGGCTGCGTTGTCATCGATAATTCTTCCGCATGGCGTTACGATTCCAACGTTCCGCTGATCGTTCCAGAGGTAAATCCCGATGCGATTGTCGGCTTTACCAAGAAGAACATCATTGCCAACCCGAATTGCTCGACTGCCCAGCTCGTCGTGGCGCTGAAGCCACTGCACGACAAGGCAAAAATCAAGCGTCTTGTCATCTCCACCTACCAGTCCGTTTCCGGGGCCGGCAAGGATGGCATGGACGAACTCTTCCAACAGTCACGCGCTGTCTTTGTTGCTGATCCCGTCGAGGCCAAGAAGTTTACCAAGCGCATCGCCTTCAACGTTATTCCGCACATCGACGTCTTCATGGAAGATGGTTACACCAAGGAAGAGTGGAAGATGGTTGCAGAGACCAAGAAGATGCTTGATCCGAAGATCAAGCTGACGGCGACATGCGTGCGTGTGCCGGTCTTTATCGGCCACTCGGAAGCTGTCAACATTGAGTTCGAAAGCCCGATGAGCGCAGAGGAAGCCCGCGATATCCTGTCCGATGCTCCAGGATGCCTTGTTATCGACCGGCATGAAGATGGCGGTTACATCACGCCTTACGAGGCAGCCGGTGAAGATGCGACTTATATCTCGCGTATCCGCGAGGACATCACTGTCGAGAATGGCCTGTCGCTTTGGATTGTTTCCGACAATCTGCGCAAGGGTGCCGCACTTAACACCATTCAGATCGCCGAGCTTCTGGTGGCGCGCGCGCTGATCCAGCCAAAGCAGCTCGCAGCTTAAACAGGCAATGCCGCAAAAAAGAAAGGGCGCAGTTTCTGCGCCCTTTTTCTTTGAATAATCGAGAGTTTCAACAGGCTTAAGCCCGCATGGTTCAGCGCTTAAGCCCAGGGATGCCTCTGGGCATTGGCCGCTTCAAAGCTGTCGATCTTCGAGGCTTTTTCCATGGTGAGACCAATATCATCGAGACCGTTCAGCATGCAGTAGCGACGGAATTCATCAAGGTCGAAACTGATCTGGCCGCCATCAGGTCCTCTGATCGTCTTTTCTTCCAGATCGATCGTCAGCGTTGCATTGGCACCGCGCTGTGCATCGTCCATCAGCTTGTCGAGATCCTCATGGCTGACACGGATCGGCAAAATGCCGTTCTTAAAGCAGTTATTGTAGAAAATATCGGCAAAGCTGGTTGAGATAACGCAGCGGATACCGAAATCGAGCAACGCCCAAGGCGCATGCTCACGGCTGGAACCGCAACCAAAATTATCACCGGCAACCAGAATCTGCGCCTTGCGATAGGCTGGCTTGTTGAGGACGAAATCCGGATTCTCCGAGCCGTCTTCATTGAAGCGCATTTCGGCAAATAGTCCGCTACCAAGTCCTGTGCGCTTGATCGTCTTCAGGTAATCCTTGGGAATGATCATGTCCGTGTCGATATTGATGATCGGCAACGGTGCGGCAACGCCGGTGAGCTTGGTAAACTTGTCCATAATCTCTGCCTGTGGTGTTCATAAGATGAGTATGTTGGCTTTACACCAGCTTGGCGGCGAATCAAAGACCTTCCGCCTGTGGCAGATTGGGGCAGTCAGCTGCGCATGATTGCTCTTGTCTTGGCTCACGGATCAATGCAAAAAAGTGACATGCGCAAAACATTTCGCCCTCGCCGCTCGGTTCTTTACGTTCCCGCCTCAAATGCCAAGGCTCTCGCCAAGATTGCCAGCCTTGACACTGATGCGGTTATTTTTGATCTGGAAGATGCGGTTGCGCCTGATGCAAAAGACGAGGCCCGCGAGGCTTTGCGTGATTATTTCCGTGCCAATCCGGCAAGCAAGGCTGAACGGATCATTCGTATTAATGCGCTTGCAGGTGAGTGGGGCGCCGAGGATCTTCTGGCTGCGCGGGCCTGCAAACCCGACGCAATCCTTTTGCCGAAGGTCGAGACACCGCAGGATATAGTCAGCGTTACCGAAATACTCGAAGAGACTGACGCTTCAGAGAATATCAGGCTTTGGGCGATGATCGAGACACCGCGCGGCATTCTGAACGCGGATGAGATCGCTGAGCTTGGCTTACGATCCACGGGTCGTCTTGATTGTTTTGTCGTCGGCACCAATGATATCGCCAAGGAAACGGGTACAGGTCTGAGCGAAGGCCGTTCCTATCTCATACCATGGCTGATGCAGATCATTCTTTGCGCCAAAGCCGGGCGCCTTGATGTCATAGATGGCGTCTATAACAACTTTGCGGACACTGCCGGTTTTGCAACTGAATGCACTCAGGGCTCGAAAATGGGCTTTGACGGCAAAACACTTATCCATCCCTCGCAGATTGACGCAGCAAACCGCGCTTTTCAGCCGGATGAGGCGATGCTTGCGGAAGCGGAATCCATTGTTGCAGCCTTTGCCTTGCCTGAAAATGCCGGCAAGGGTGCGATTGCCCTGAATGGAAAAATGGTTGAGCGCCTGCATCTCGCCAATGCGGAAAAGACGCTGGCGAAAGTGCAAATCAAAGGAGACAAAGCATGAAACTGTACCGCTTTTTGACCGGCCCCGATGATGCCAGCTTCTGTCATAAGGTCACGGCTGCCGTTAACAAAGGTTGGCACATTTACGGCTCGCCTACCTACGCCTTCAACTCCGTCACCGGCACAATGCAGTGTGGCCAAGCGGTGGTAAAGGATGTTGACGGGGTCGATTATGATCCGGGTATCAAGCTCAGCGACTATTAAGCCACAGCATTACTCAGGCGGCTTTTCAGTGCGCGATATTGCTGCTCTGACGTATCTGCCATGGCGTCTTCGCGTGTCGCCGGTCTGTCCTCAAAAGGAATGGGCCGGTCGAATTGGCTAATGGTAAGATCCCATCGCACACCATCAATTGTATTGTAGAAATGCGTACCGCCATAAGTCTGTGTTTTGAGGATCGAGCCACCAAAGAAATCCTGAACCACCAGCGAGGTGACGCTGCATTGTCCCTTGGCAGGATTTTCTAGTGTCCACTTGCTTGAACTCTCAAGGCTCCACGCCGTTTTTAATGCCTGATAAAACTCGGTAGGGGTTGGATAATCAGGCAAGACAGGTCTCCCTAATAAACCTAAGAGATCGATGCATGAGATTTAGCCTGATCAGGCAAAATTAAAAGCAGTTTTTCCCGCAATCACTGATTAGTCCACGCTTGCTTCGATCCGTTCCATATCCTCGTCCGAAAGGCCGAAATGGTGGCCAATCTCATGGATGAGAATGTGGGTGACAATATCGCCCAGAGCCTCTTCATATTCGGCCCAATAGTCGAGGACAGCACGACGATAGATAGTAATCTTATTGGGCTGCTCACCTGTCTGTAGCGAGAAACGTTCACCGATCCCCCGGCCTTCGAACAGGCCAAGCAGATCAAACGGCGATTCCAGACCCATATCTTCAACGATTTGGTCCTCGGGAAATTCGGATACCTGAATGGTGATATCACCGCAGAGACTTCGAAAATCCTCCGGCAGATGCGCATAGGCTTCAATCGCGAGGGATTCGATTTCGCTCAAAGCCGGTGACAGGCGATGAGTCCAATCTGCAGTTTGGTTACTTCTGGCCATTAAAACTCCCGGAGCACTTTTCGCTTCATATAGTGCGTTTACGCCAAGGATGCGAGTGCTGTGCGAACTAGCTCCGCGAAGGCACCAGAAGCCGTTCCATGCGCCGGAAACTTTCTGCAAGGACCGTCGGGTCTTTCAAGCCATGGGCAAGCATGATGCCGCCCTGCCACTCCGCCACCGCATTGCGCGCTGTGGCAAGTGCTGTCGAAGGGCGCAGTCCCGTTCTCCCGAGTTCTCTTCCGATAAATCCGATGAGGAGACTGAAAACTTCTGCAGCCCGTTCAGCCGCCTGCGGTGATTCATGCCGAAAGTCGCGAATGCCCAAGGCGATCGGACAACCGTTCTCCACTCGACTTTTTAGGGAATGGGCCAGTTTTTCAATGAGTAGCTGCAGGCGCTTACGCGGTTCCTGATCGGCTTCAACAATTTCCGTCAGCATATCATCGGTTTCGGCGACAAAAATATCAGCAACACCGCGCGCCAACTCGGCCTTGGTCCTGAAATAATAATAGATATTGCCAAGCGGGATGCGGGACTCCGCTGCAATATGCGCAAGGCTTGTCACCGCAAAACCCTGACGCCAGAACAAACCGGCCGCAGTAGCGACAAGAATATCGCGTTTGTCATTCCGCTTCGTCAAGCTAACCCCCTTGAGTCAGTTGTTCAACTGACTCATATTCTCACAATTTCTGCAAAAAATGGAGTTAAATCTAATCTTCGATGGTCCGCGCCTCTGATGGCAGCATGATCGGAATACCGTCGCGGACGGGATAGGCAAGATACGCCGATTTTGAAATCAGCTCCGACTTTTCTTGATCGTAGACAAGTGGCCCCTTGGTCAAAGGGCAGACCAGAAGCTCAAGCAACTTGCGATCAATTGCTGGTTCGCGTTTTGGTTCGATCATAGATGTGTTCCTTCAGAACAGATCACTGCAGGTTTGACCCAAAATCATCATTGTCCTTTGCCAGCATGATTTCAGTGATTGCAATCAGAGTTTCGGCTCTGGTTTTCAGGTCAGCCGCTTCAAGCAGGGCTTGTTTTTCCGCCGCACCAAAGGGCGACATCATGGCCAGTGCATTCACCAGCGTTTCATTGCCCGCACGGGAAATACCATCCCAATCCGCTTCAAGATTATTCGCATCAAGATAAGCCCTGAAAACACGCAGTAGTGCCGTGCGATCCACTTCCGAATCATCCGCCTCGTCGAGATCAGCCAGAAGCGGGGCGATCTTGCACTGCCGGAACGGCGTTCTGCTGGACAATTCCTTGACAATCCGAAAGCGGCAAATGCCCTGCAACGTGATCAAAAGACGGCCATCGCCTGTCTCAGCAAAGGACGTGATACGGCCAAGGCACCCGACCTCGCATAATTCATCCGTTTCCTCTTCGCCCTGATCGAACCGGGGCTGGATCATGCCAATAATACGCTTACCGCTCAGGGCAGCGTCCACCATCGCCAGATAGCGCAGCTCGAAGATGTTCAAAGGCAGTTGCCCGCCGGGGAGCAACAGTGCTCCAGAAAGGGGAAAAATCGGTACGCTTTCGGGAATATTCTCCAGCGTCCGATAACGAACATTGCCTGCTTGCATTACCAGCTCCAGTGATTGATCCGCTGAAACACGAACCAATCGCTATTGTGCCCTATTTCATTCAGGAAAACAGCAGGGAAGACAATTTCCGGCGTGCGGTAAGTGACGCCGGATCAGCCGGACCCCATGCTTCGAAGAACTGCAACAGCTGTTTGCGGGCACCATCATCATTCCACGCACGATCGGCCTTCATGATGGCAAGAAGATGATCGGCGGCCTCGTCGCGTTCTCCGGTGGCGTTCAGGATCATGGCGAGATCATAACGTGCCTGATAATCCTTTGGATCAGCTTTAAGCCTTGCTTCCAGTGCAACGGGATCGCCAAGTTTGGCCACCTGATCGGCCAAGGCAATCTTTGCTTCTGCCGCCCGAATACCGGCATCTTCCTTCTTATCCGCGGGAACCTGCGCAAGAACGGCTTTGGCCTGATCGAGATCACCAAGCTCAATCAGACAATTTGCCAGTCCGGCAAGCGCGCCGACATGATCAGGCACCTCACCAAGAACCGCGGAGTATATCTGGGCGGCCTGTTCGGCATCACCGGCCGCAACCGCTTGTGTCGCCGCGTCCAGCGCTGCCTGGATGGCCGCATCCCTGTCACCATCGGGTGATGCAATACGATCAATGAATTCCTGCACCTTGGATTCAGGCAGGGCACCCATGAAACCATCGACAGGCTTGCCGTCCGAAAAGGCAATTACAGCGGGAATCGACTGAATACCCAACTGACCAGCGATAGCCGGATGCTCGTCAATGTTCATTTTAACGAGCTTTACACGCCCGCCAGCGGCATTGACCACCTTTTCGATGATAGGGGTCAGCTGTTTGCACGGACCGCACCACGGCGCCCAGAAATCAACCAGAACCGGCTGGTTCTTCGATTCGGCAATCACATCGGTAGCAAATCCTGCGGTGGTTGTATCTTTGATCAGGGCGCCCACAGGTTTTGAGGGCGCAGATGGAGCCGAGCCGCCATAGGATACGGTCGTTGTACCAGCCGCGCTGCCATAGCCGCCACTGAACGGGTTATCTGTATTGCTCATGAAAGTTCTCCCGCATCCGCTGGTCACGTATTTGCCAAGTCCGGTTGGACTGGCGCATGTCTGCACTCAGGTTGGGTTCGATTCGTCAATTTTCAAGATCAGGGGCTCATGACCCGTCGCCTTCAGAAAGCGCTTGAGGTCATTGCTTGCGATAGAGGTTGTCGCATCATTGCTTAGAGGATGCGCATTAATGATATCGCTGCGCATAAGATGTTCATCGAGCACCACCTTCACCTGATGGTCCTCGTCATTGATCACGCCCAGCACACTGACGGAGCCAGGAACAAGTCCAAGATATTCCATCAGCTTTTCCGGCTTTCCAAAGGACACCCGGCTTGAAGCACCAATCTTTGTATGAATCGACTTGAGATCGACCTGTGCCTCCTCCCCAACAGTCACAAGAAAGAATTTGTCCTTCTTGTCTTTAAGAAAAAGGTTCTTGGTATGAGCACCGGCAACCTGCCCGCGCAGATCTTGCGCTTCAGCGACCGTAAACACCGGTGCATGGCGAATCGTTGACGTTTTGATCCCGAGTTCGTCGAGTTTCTGCATCAGCTCTTCATATGTCTTGGGCATTCTGGCTCTCGCGGCACCGATCATCAGGAAATAAGCTTTCCTGTCCTAATCACTTCGACGCGCGCTCTCAAGCGAAAAGCCAGTGATACGGCGTTTAAACAAGTGTTCGACCTTAAGGCCAACGCAATCATTCAACAATTTTTTCGAATATCGTCATAAAGTCGAAAATTCACTGTTGCAATTGGCTGGTGCTTGGGTCATATAGGCCCCGCTTCGCAAGACAAACTGGCACATGCGGGAGTAGCTCAGGGGTAGAGCACAACCTTGCCAAGGTTGGGGTCGAGGGTTCGAATCCCTTCTCCCGCTCCAGTTGTCCGAAGATCAAAAGGCTCAGGTTTACCTGGGCCTTTTTGCTATCTGGCATTTATTCCCCGCCCTCAAAGCGCTGCTTTGATAAGTAATGTACAATTGCAATCCGTGTTCAATGCGCTAAACCCTTCAACCATGGCACAGAAGAAAGCGCATGAGGTTGATTCCTTCCTGAAAAGGCTCGATCGAGCCTATCCCATTGTGCTTCTTTACGGTCCGGACAAAGGCCTCGTGAGCGAAAGGGCCGGAAGTTTCATCAAACTGACCGGGCTCTCACAGGACGACCCCTTCGCCGTCATCCGTCTGGACGCCGATGATATTCAGGCAGAACCTGGCCGTCTTTCCGATGAGGCCAATACAATTTCCATGTTTGGCGGCGAGCGCCTGATCTGGGTCCGTAACGCATCAGGGCAAAAGGGATTGGCCGATGCCGTAACGCATCTGACCAAAACACCACCGGTAGACACCTTTATTCTCATAGAGGCTGGCGATCTGAAAAAGGGCGCAGGCCTGCGTGGCATTGTCGAACAAAGCGCCAGTGCCATGGCACTGCCTTGCTATAGCGACGACGCCAAAGGGATCGATGCAACCATCGACGATATGCTTGCAAGGAATCAGTTACAGATCACGCTGGATGCCCGCAATCTGCTGAAGGAAAGCCTTGGCGGTGATCGTTTGGCGACGCGTGCCGAGCTGGAGAAAATTTGTCTTTATGCTCATGGGCGCGAACGTATCACCATTGAGGACGTTCGCGATATTATTGGCGATGTCAGTGCAACCTCCTATGAGACGATTATCGATGCGCTCATGACTGGCAATCTCAACGATTTTACCCACGCATTTGATCGGGTCATCGGCTCGGGTTCGTCGAGCTTCCTCATTCTGAGTTCGGCTATCCGGCAGTTCCAGACGCTCCAGTCCCTGCGTTACGGCATGGAGACGGAAGGCAAAAATGCTGGATCTGCTGTCGCAGGCGCGCGGCCGCCGGTATTTTTCTCCAGGCGTCGGCTTGTCGAGACAGCATTGCAGCGCTGGACAACGCAAACTTGCGCCAGAGCCATTGAAAGATTGCAAAAAACCGTTCTGGAAAGCCGCCGCAACGCAGCACTGTCCATTCCGATCATTCGCCAATCACTGATAGCCTTGGCTGCCGAGGCTGCAAGAGCAGGGCGGAGCGGACGTTAGGTAACGCCCGCTCGAATCTGCAGCTGAATAGCAAATAAGTATTTGAATTAAAACGATAATATACCGTTACGTCACGCTAGCTCTGCAGGCGGCGGCAAATTTCATCCAACTGCTCCAGCGTCGTATAGTGAATACGCACATCCCCACCCTTCGCCTGATGGTTAACCGTAACACGCATCCCCGTGACATCAGAGAGCAGCTTTTCCAATGCCCGTGTATCGGCATCTTTATTCTCGTCATTGTCAGCCTTCAGCTTGGGCACAGCTGGTTTGTTTCCGCCGCCCTGTGCCAAAGCTTCCGCCTGACGAACCGAAAGACCATCGCGAATAATCCGATCAGCAAGAAGCCCCGGATTCTCCGCTGTGATCAGCGTGCGCGCATGCCCGGCTGAAAGAGCGCCGTTCGTAATATGGTCACGCACCGGCTCAGGCAATTTCAGCAAACGCAGCGTATTGGCCACATGACTGCGGCTCTTGCCGATCACCTGCGCCAGATCTGCCTGCGTATATTCATGATCATCGATAAGCTGCTGATACCCCATACCTTCTTCGATCGGATTGAGATCGGCACGTTGTACGTTCTCGATAATTGCCAGCTCAAGTGCAACACGATCATCGACTTCGCGGATAATAACAGGAACAGTTGTCAGACCAGCACGTTGCGCGGCACGCCAGCGCCGTTCACCGGCAATCAGTTCGTAGCGATCCGCCGAATCCTTGGCAGGGCGAACGACAACAGGCTGAACGATGCCATGCTCTCGGATCGACTGTGTAAGATCTTCAAGATCAGCTTCCGTGAACAGGCGGCGCGGATTGCGTGGATTGCGACTGACGAATTCAATAGGAACCTGACGATCCAATGTTGCAATACGCGGAGGAACGTTTTCTTCCGGTAGACGGTCCATCTCTCCAATGAGCGCGGCAAGACCACGACCGAGGCGTTTCTTTGACGGATCTTCATTCATTGTCATAGGCTCTCATAAATGTTTCGTATTCGAATCGATATCAAGCGGCGCGCAAATGCCGCTCTCTCTGAATAACTTCCGATGCAAGCTGCAGATAAGCCTGACTACCAGCGCACTTCAAATCATAAAGAATGGCCGGCGTTCCGTAGGATGGCGCTTCTGATACGCGAACATTGCGTGGAATCACAGTGCGATACACCTTATCACCCATAAATGAGCGCACATCATCCACGACTTGCGTCGCAAGATTGTTACGGCCATCAAACATTGTTAGTACGATACCCTGAATGGTCAATGACGGATTGAGGGCCGTGCGCACCTGATTTACCGTTTCCAGCAACTGACTTAAACCCTCCAGAGCAAAGAACTCACACTGCAAGGGAACAAGGACAGAATCGGCCGCCGCCATGGCATTCATTGTCAGAAGGTTGAGGGATGGGGGACAATCAATCAAAATATAGGTGAAAGGGGAGGCCGTACTGTTACCCCGAAACGCCTTACGCAAACGGGTGGCACGGTCTCCAGACCCGGCGATTTCCATCTCAACACCAAGTAGATCAAGTGTTGATGGAATCAATGAAAGATTGGGAACCGCCGTTGCAATCGCCGCCTCTTCAACCGAAGCAGTCTGCATAAGCACGTCATAGGACGACAGTTCACGATTTTTGCGGTCAATTCCAAGCCCGGTACTGGCATTACCCTGCGGATCGAGATCAACGATCAATACATTTTCGCCAATGGCCGCAAGCGCCGTAGCCAGATTGATAGCAGTCGTGGTTTTGCCCACACCGCCCTTTTGGTTGGCTATGGTAATGATACGCGTCTGACTGTTCATCACTGTCTTCCCAAGCAAATCATCGTTATCGGCGACCGAAATCGAAAAGTGGTGTTACTTTACCGCCGAATTGCGCCGCACATTGCTGATCTGCAGCACGACCGACTCAACATCAACCACACTTGGATGTTGTACCAGATCAAAGGACCAGCCGTCACGGCTTTCCTCAATCTCCCGTCGGTAATCCCGGCCTTTTTGAAAAAGAGCCGTTGCACCATTTGCCAGCCAAGGCTCAGTCAACGCGAAAAGTTCCTTAAGAGGAGCAAGTGCGCGAGCGGTAATAACATCAGGAGTTGGGATTTTCGCCCAAACAGCATCAATTCTGGCGGGATGAACCATACCAGACGTCGCGAATTGAGCCAAAGCAGTGCGCAGAAAAGCTGCTTTTTTGCCATTACTCTCTACAAGGTCGATTCTGGCGCCTGCATTTTCCTTCAAGAGAATAGCAAGTATAACACCTGGGAAACCACCGCCTGAACCGAGATCAAGCCATTTTTTGGCGTGGGGGAACAAGGGATAGAGCTGCGCACTATCAACAATATGCCGTTCCCATAACTCATCCAGCGTAGCCGGGGAGGCGAGATTAATTGCTTTCGACCATTTTCGAAACAAATCTTCAAAGCCGATCAGGCCCGTCACTGTTTCACGTGAAACAGTTGGCAAGACCTGACGCAGTCGTTTCTCGCGCCAATCGCTCACGCTACATCTCGTGCGATGGAGCTGCGGCGTATCTGCGCAATAATTAAAGCGAGCGCCGCGGGCGTCATGCCATCAATACGCTGCGCTTCAGCAATGGATCGAGGCTGACGTTGCTTGAGTTTCTGTTTCAACTCATTGGACAGGCCAGAAATTGCGGAAAAATCGATGCTCTGCGGAATGAGCAGTGCCTCTTCGCGTTCCATCGCCGCAACATCAGTTTTCTGTCGCTCGAGATAAACCGCATACCGTGCTTCAATTTCCAGTGCTTCGGCGACCCGTCCTTTGACTGATGACAGTTCTGGCCAGATAGCGGTGAGGCGTGCAAGGTCAATATCGGGAAAGGCAAGAAGCTCATACGCTGATCGGCGGACGCCATCTTGGTTCAAATGCAAATTCATTGAAGCGGCTGCATTGGGCGTGATATTCAGACGCTTAGCCATCTCGCGCGCTGCATCCAACTCCCGTGTGCGTTCATCGAATCGTGTTCTACGTGCGGAACCAAGAATTCCCAAGCGATCCGCCATAGGGGTAAGCCGCTCATCTGCATTATCCGCACGCAAAGAAAGTCTAAATTCCGCACGGGAAGTAAACATGCGATAGGGCTCGCTGACACCACGCGATGTCAGATCATCAACCATCACACCGATATAAGCCTCAGTGCGCTGTATGATGATCGGCTCACCACCACTTGATAGTCGGGCTGCGTTGAGCCCGGCCAACAGACCTTGCGCAGCTGCCTCTTCATATCCAGTTGTTCCATTGATCTGCCCGGCAAGAAACAGACCGGCAATACGGCGGGTCTGAAGGCTCCGATCCAACTCGCGTGGATCAATGAAGTCATATTCAATGGCATAACCCGGTTGCAGCATAATCGCACGCTCCAGACCGGGTATCGTTTTGAGAATCTCCAGCTGTACTTCCTCCGGAAGTGAAGTGGAAATACCATTGGGATAAACCGTATCGTCATCCAAACCTTCGGGTTCCAGAAAAATCTGGTGGCCATCGCGATCGCCGAACTTGACGATCTTGTCTTCAACCGAAGGACAATAACGCGGACCAATGCCTTCAATTGATCCTGAATACATCGCTGAGCGATGCAGATTTGCACGAATGACCGCGTGCGAGGCCGGCGTTGTACGCGTGATCCCACAATCGATCTGAGGATTCGTGATAGTATCCGTCATTAGCGAGAAGGGCAGCGGATCTTCATCGGCTGACTGAACGTCAAGAGCCTTCCAGTCGATTGTGCGCCCATCCAGACGTGGCGGCGTTCCGGTCTTCAGGCGCCCCAAAGCAAATTCATGTCTGGCCAAAGTGTCGGATAGACCGAGCGCCGGAGCTTCCCCGATCCGTCCAGCCGGTATTTTCCTCTCACCAATATGAATGAGCCCGCGTAGAAATGTTCCTGTTGTCAGAACGACGGAGCCACAGGATAGAACGCCGCCATCCATCAACTGTACACCAGAAATCTTTCCATCCTGAATGACCAGGTCATTCGCGCCACCTTCGACAACGGTCAAATTCGGCTGCTCAGCAATGGCCGACTGCATGGCAAGACGGTACAATTTCCGATCGGCTTGTGTACGGGGACCACGCACCGCGGGACCCTTCCGGCGATTGAGCAGACGAAATTGAATACCGGCAGCGTCAGCAACGCGGCCCATCAAACCATCCAACGCATCAATCTCGCGGACAAGATGGCCTTTCCCAAGACCACCAATCGCTGGGTTGCAGGACATTACGCCAATCGTATTGGCTTTATGCGTAACCAGAGCGGTTCGCGCACCAAAGCGAGCGGAAGCTGCTGCGGCTTCACAGCCAGCATGTCCACCACCAATGACAATAACGTCGAAATTGTCTTCCACGAGCCAAACTTTCCGAGATTCGAATTTAGTGCCTTGATGGGCAAAACGGCGCCATGAGTCAAGTGTGAGTCAAAGAACGATGTTTCACGTGAAACAATTCGATGAAGTCAATCCAGCAATCGATACTCTAATTGTTTCACGTGAATCATTTCCCGATGCAGAATTGAGAGAATACCACATCCAGAATATCTTCAACATCCACGTCGCCGGTAATCCGCCCGAGTGCGTGGGAAGCCCGGCGTAGATACTCCGCCCGAACCTCCAGCGGAGCACTCTCATCCACCACTGCGTGATTGATCTCACGGCTGGTCTCAGTCAGTAGTTCCATATGACGCCGACGTGTTGGTAAAGGGTCTGAAAGACTACCCGCCGCCTTCGCGGCCTTGATTTTCAAGGTATCAAGGAGTTCAGCCAAACCAGTATTGGATTGAGTGGACAGGCTTAAATCAAAATCATCTGACGTTGTTTGATCGCGTAAATCCGTTTTCGTGCCGACCCGCAAGACGTCATTGCAAGCAAACTGCTCCAATGGAACGGGCAGGGGGTGGGATATATCGGTAAGGGCCAGAACCAGATCCGCCGATAAAGCGCGTTCGAGCGCCCGATCAATGCCGATTTTCTCCACCTTGCCCTCAGTTTCCCGCAAGCCGGCTGTATCGGTAATGAGTACGGGAAGGCCGCCCAGATCAAGCTTGATCTCAATGAGGTCCCGCGTTGTCCCAGGCTCGTCGGAAACAATAGCAACGTCACTCCCAGCCAGTGCGTTCAACAGACTGGATTTACCTGCATTTGGAGCACCAAGGATGACAACCCGGAAGCCATCACGGATGATGGTACCACGCTTGCCGTCTGCGACATGCTTTTCAATCTTCTCTGCAAGTTCCCGCATGGATAGCCAAACCTGATCGGAGACCGAACCGGGCACATCGGATTCATCGGCAAAATCCAGTTCGGCTTCAATCAAAGCACGTGCGCGGATCATTTCCGTGCGCCAGGAAGAATAGAGTTGAACCTGTGACCCAGACGCGATCTGCAGAGCAAGGCGGCGTTGCCCATCGGTTTCCGCCGCTATCAAATCTGCGAGGCCCTCCGCTACGGTCAGATCGAATTTCGCATTGGCAAAAGCGCGCCGCGTGAATTCACCAGCCTCGGCAAGCCGGCAGTTTTCGAACGTGTAGAGAAGTGAGATCATGGAATCCACGACGGCGCGCCCCCCGTGCAGATGAAATTCACCACAATCTTCGCCGGTAAAGCTGTTCGGATTGGGGAAGAACAACACGAGTCCCCGATCAACGAGATTTCCTTCTCTGTCCCTGAACGACCGCAGGTCGGCATGACGTGGTTCTGGTAATTTACCGCAAATTGTTTCGATAACGAATCGAGTCTCGGAACCAGAAATACGCAGTACCGCCACGCCCGACGGCAAACGCCCGCTCGACAGGGCGAAGATGGTTTCAGGAAAATTCTCGTTCTGTTTCATTTGTTGCCGTCCGCGTCTACACTTAAAGCCTTGATAGACCTCACAGCAGCATTCGGAAAGAGCAGAGTCTTCCATGTATCAACAAGCCAATTTGCTCGGACAGGAATCCAGTCCCTATTTGCGGCAACACGCTCATAATCCTGTTCACTGGCGGCCTTGGGGGACGCTTGCATTGCAGGAAGCACGGGAAACGGGCAAACCCATTCTCCTTTCCGTGGGTTATGCCGCCTGCCACTGGTGCCACGTCATGGCCCATGAGTGTTTCGAAGACCAGCAGGTGGCTGATCTCATGAACGCCCACTACGTCAACATCAAAGTCGATCGGGAGGAACGCCCGGATATTGACCAGATCTATATGGCTGCGCTGGGAGCCATGGGAGAACAAGGCGGCTGGCCGCTAACGATGTTTCTCACCCAGGATGCAAAGCCCTTCTGGGGAGGAACCTATTTTCCCAAGAACTCGCGCTATGGGCGGCCGGGCTTCATGGATGTGCTGCAATCCATTGACCGGGTATGGCGCGAAGACCATGCCCGCGTAGTCCAGAATGTCGATGCGCTTACGGATCACGTCAGCGCCCGCCTTGATGCAAAAGCGACTGCCGTGCCACTCGACAAGCAGCTCTTTGATCAATTCGCCGCCAATATAGCGGGCATGATTGACATGAAAAAGGGTGGTCTGAGCGGCGCGCCTAAATTTCCCAATGCTCCTTTTATGGATACACTTTGGCTTTCCTGGCTCCGGAACGGCAATACTCAGCACCGCGACGCATTCCTCAAAAGCCTGCGAACGATGCTGCAAGGCGGGATTTATGATCATCTCGGCGGCGGCCTATCGCGATACTCCGTTGATGATGACTGGCTTGTCCCGCATTTTGAGAAGATGCTCTACGATAATGCGCAGTTCATTCGTCACGCGACTTATGCCTATGCGGAAACCAAAGATGAATTGTTCCGCATACGAATCGAAGAGACTGTTGATTGGTTGAGGCGGGAAATGCTGGCAAATGGTGCGCGTTTTGCCTCAAGCCTTGACGCGGATAGTGAAGGGGAGGAGGGACGTTTCTACGTTTGGTCCGCGAGCGAAATTTCGGACGCGGCGGAGTTTCAAGCCTTCAGAACCACCTATGACGTGACATCCGAAGGCAATTGGGAGGGCAAGACAATTCTGAACCGTCTTAAATCTCCAGATGCTTTCAACACCGATACCGAGGCGGATCTATTGAAGGTCCGCCAAATCCTCTTTGCTCAACGTGAAAAGCGCATCCATCCCAATCGCGATGACAAATCATTGACCGATTGGAATGGTCTTATGATTCGCGCGCTGACCGAAGCATCGCGTGTTTTTCAGCGCTCGGACTGGCTGGAATTGGCTATCAGCTCTTATCGTTCCATATCCGAATCGATGATTGACGGACGCTTGCCGCATTCCGTTCTCGGTCAATCGCGACTGTTTCCCGGTCTGTCATCGGATTATGCAGCAATGATCAACGCGGCGGTCTCTCTGTATGAGGCCACTCAGGAGAAAACGTTTCTCAGCGATGCAAGCCACTGGCTCGAAGCTCTTGATCGCTGGCATCTGACCGCTGACGGAAATTATGCACTCAGTGCCTCCGACAGCACTGACGTTATCATCCGCGTGCGAGGCGACCAAGACGAGGCAATACCCAGCGCTACGGGACAGATCCTCGAATCAATTATCCGTCTGGCAACAACAACCGCGGACTATGCGCTGCAACAAAGAGTAGAACAGCTCGCGGAGAATGCTATTGGCCGTGTTCTTGAACAGCGCTATGGCCAGGCCGGCGTTCTCAACAGTGCCAGCCTGCTGCTTGAACCTATGAAGCTTGTCCTTGTCACCCCTGATAGAGAGCATCCGCTTATCCGGGCCGCCGATAGCCGCTCTGATCCGCGACGAACGGACATATGGATCAGGTTCGAAGAGAATACAAAGATTGAACTGGTACCGGGCGCAGGGGAACTCATCATAAAAAAACCCGCGGCCTATCTGTGCCGCGGGTTTGTTTGTCTGGCTCCAGTGGAAACGGCCGAGGCGCTCGCAGAGTTGCTTAAGCCGAAACCGTCAGAGCATTAGGTATTCATTGAATCGAAGAACTCGCCATTCGTCTTGGTCTGCTTGAGCTTGTCGATAAGGAACTCGATTGCATCTGTTGTACCCATCGGAGCGAGGATACGGCGCAGAACAAAAATCTTCTGCAGATCCTGACGCGGTACAAGCAGGTCTTCCTTACGTGTACCTGATTTGAGAATATCCATTGACGGGAAGATGCGCTTGTCAGCAACCTTGCGGTCAAGCACGATTTCCGAGTTGCCGGTACCCTTGAATTCTTCAAAGATAACTTCATCCATACGGCTGCCGGTATCGATCAAAGCTGTCGCAATAATGGTAAGCGATCCGCCTTCTTCGATATTACGCGCAGCACCAAAGAAACGCTTGGGGCGTTGCAATGCGTTGGCATCCACACCACCGGTCAAAACCTTGCCGGATGATGGCACGACGGTGTTGTAGGCGCGGCCAAGGCGGGTAATGGAATCGAGAAGAATGACAACGTCACGGCCATGTTCAACAAGGCGCTTTGCCTTTTCAATGACCATTTCAGCCACTTGAACGTGACGGGATGCCGGTTCATCAAACGTAGAAGAGACAACTTCGCCCTTCACCGAGCGCTGCATATCCGTCACTTCTTCCGGACGTTCATCAATAAGAAGAACGATCAGATAGCATTCTGGATGGTTTGCAGTAATTGAGTGAGCAATGTTCTGAAGAAGAACAGTCTTACCGGTACGGGGCGGAGCGACGATCAGACCGCGCTGGCCTTTACCCAGTGGTGCCACCAGATCGATGACACGAGCCGACAGATCTTTGGTTGTCGGATTTTCCAGTTCCATCTTGAAGCGCTCATTTGGATAGAGCGGGGTCAGATTGTCAAAATGGATCTTGTGGCGAATCTTTTCCGGGTCTTCGAAGTTGATCGTATTGACCTTGAGAAGAGCAAAATAACGTTCGCCCTCCTTAGGTCCACGAATCGGACCTTCAACCGTATCGCCGGTTTTCAGTGAAAACCGCCGGATTTGCGATGGTGAAATATAGATATCATCAGGGCCTGGGAGATAATTTGCATTGGCAGAACGCATAAAGCCGAAGCCATCCTGCAATATCTCGACCACGCCTTCGCCGATAATCTCGACATCCTGGGAAGCCAGTTTTTTCAAGATTGCAAACATCAATTCCTGTTTGCGCATGACACTGGCGTTTTCAACTTCCAGTGTTTCAGCAAACGCCAGAAGATCTACCGGCGTCTTGTTCTTGAGTTCTTGTAGTTTCATTTCCTGCATGTGTGCGGAACTCTTAATTCTATAGGTTTAAAATGGGGAAGGGAAATGACGATGCCGGAATGCAGTGCCATGTATGAATGGCTGAAGATCGCTATGGCGGTATTTCCAGAGAGGAGCCCTTATCTAGCCAATCATGACTGCAAGGGCAAGAGGTTTCATGAGTAGTATTGATATCAGGCAGAAAATAAAATGATGAGTCAAAATGGCTTTATGATGACCATGATGACAATAATGATCATCAAAAGGGTTGGAACTTCATTCATCATCCGCCAGAAACGTGCGGGCTTTTCATTTCTGTCTTCACCAAACATCCGCACCGCCTTGGAAAAGTAACCATGAATGCCGGATAAGATCAGGACGGCCAGAAACTTCACGTGAAACCAGCCGTCCATATAGGCAGCTGTTTTCCAGGCAAGCCAAAGTCCTGCCGCCCAGGTTACCATCATTGCCGGCATTATAATTGCCTTGAGCAGGCGACGCTCCATGACCTTAAAGGTTTCTGACTGAATCGAACCTTTTTCCGCAGCACAGTGATAAACGAACAAGCGTGGCAGATAGAGCATTCCCGCCATCCAAGAAATAACGGCAATCACATGCAATGCTTTGACCCAGAGATAGGCAGCATCGGGATATAGATATACCAGAGTAATAACGATGAGGGCGAGAATAACACCGATCGCCATAGCCATTGGCGCCGTTTTCTTCGAAACTTGCGCCGGTATCTGGTTGTTACTCATGATCGACCCTTCATTGCTTCCTAGGACTTGGCTTGCCGCACGCGGGCAACCATTTGTTCCACGTGGGACACCGGTGCATCCGGTGTGATGCCGTGGCCAAGGTTAAAGATAAGGGGTCCGTGACCCAGCCCATCCAGAATTGCATCGACCCCCTCGTCCAGAGCCCGGCCGCCCGCAACCACACGCAAAGGATCAAGATTACCCTGAATAGCACCATTGCCTTGAAGCGATGATGCCAGTGAAAGCGGTACGGTCCAGTCCAAACCAAGAGCTGTAACACCGGTTCGTTCGCGATAATTCACATAGAGTGCCCCGGCCCCCTTCGGAAAACCGATAATTGGAACGTCCGGATGAGCAGCGCGCACTTTTTTGACGATCCGGGCCACCGGAGCGATACAGAATTGCTCAAAGCAGGTTTCATCCAGAACACCGGACCAGGAATCGAAAATCTGCACGGCATCAGCACCGGCATCAATCTGGCGGATCAGATAATCCGCCGAAACATCCGCCAGTTCGTCCAGCAGTTTCTGGAAGGCTTCAGGATTTCTATAGGCGAACAATCGGGCTGGTGCCTGATCCGGTGTGCCATGCCCGGCGATCATATAGGTCGCCACAGTCCAGGGAGCCCCACAGAAGCCAAGCAATGTGGTTTCCTGAGGCAGTTGCTGCCGGAGGAGCCGCACCGTCTCGTAGACAGGCTCCAGCCGTTCTACAGCACCATTAGGCTCGAGCCAGAAGATACCTTCCGCATCAATCGGTGTCATCAATGGGCCTTTGCCTTCTTCAAAGCGAAGATCGCGCCCAAGTGCATGCGGTACGACAAGAATATCCGAAAACAGGATAGCTGCATCAAAGCCAAAACGGCGAATTGGCTGGAGTGTCACTTCAACAGCCAGATCCGGTGAATAACAAAGATCGAGAAAGCTCCCAGCATTCTTTCGCACTTCCCTATATTCGGGAAGATAGCGACCGGCTTGGCGCATCATCCAGATGGGAGGCGGAAAGACTGTCTCGCCTCTAAGGACTTTCATCACTTTGCGAACCATTCCGTCTCTCTCCAGCTTTGTCTTACAAAAAAGAAAATTTGATATTTTCTGATTTTCTGATTCTAAGAGTCTGTTTGTATCGGGAATTACCAGATTGCCAGCATTTTCCCACAGGCTACAGCATTGAAGCCAAACCAGGAAAACCATAAAGCAAAATCCTTGGAAAGCGGTAATAAAGAAAAATATCATTATTTATTAATGGCTTACAGAGCGTCTATCTCTGGATATTGATGTGGGAAAGCGCGGAATAAAGGACGAAGAGTCGCAACAATCCCCAGATCGCAACAAGCCTTGCGGGCATCATCCACAAGTGGGCTCGCTGTGGATGACTTGCCAATAATTCACATGGCTGCCATTGCTTGTTTAAAACCGGGAGATTTCTCCCCAGTCATCAACAGGGAGTGGAGTTTTCTGTGACAAAGCCAGTAAACTACTTCCATCTTCATATGATATCTGATGCGACCGGAGAGACTCTGCTGGCAGCTGGTCGGGCAGCGGCGGCGCAATATGTGCATGCGCGCGCCATTGAACATGTCTATCCGCTTATTCGCACGGAAAAGCAGATTAAAAAGGTGCTCGACGGGATCGATGCGGAACCGGGAATTGTCCTTTATACGATTGTCGATAAGCGACTGGCGGCAATGATCGATGAGAGCTGCGCAACCATCGGAGTTCCCTGTGTTTCGGTGCTTGAACCAGTCCTCAGTATTTTCCAGTCCTATCTCGGTGCCCCAGCTGGCCGCCGGGTTGGCGCGCAGCACGTCCTCAATGCTGAATATTTCAGGCGAATTGATGCACTGAATTTCACCATGGAACATGATGATGGTCAGCTGCCACTGGATATAGAAGAAGCGGATGTCATCCTGATTGGAATTTCACGGACATCAAAGACGCCGACCAGTATTTATCTTGCCAATCGCGGGGTCAAAACAGCCAATGTTCCAATCGTGCCCGGCGTGCCTATTGCAGATGTCATTATCAATGCGGAAAGACCGCTGATCGTCGGACTGATCGCGTCGGCAGAACGCATATCTCAGGTGCGCCAGCATCGCGTTCTGGGAGCAACGCCGGGTTTTGATACGGATCATTATCTCGACCGGGCCAATATCATAGAAGAGCTATCCTATGCGCGGCAGATTTGCCACCGCTACAATTGGCCCATGATTGATGTATCACGCCGGTCTATTGAAGAAACTGCCGCAGCCGTTCTTGCCCTGCGTTCGCAAGGGCGATAACCAGATTTCAGCAACATAGAAGAAGACAAATGCAGATTATCCTCGCTTCCAAAAGCCCTTTCCGGGCAACTTTACTGAAGAATGCTGGCGTTTCCTTCATCGCAGAGTCGGCCAATATCGATGAGCGGGCTGTGGAGGCACCTCTTTATAAAACCGGCGCAACACCTGAGGATGTGGCGCTTGTCCTGGCCGAAGCAAAAGCTCTTGATGTGAGCGAGCGCAACCCGGATGCACTGGTTATCGGCTCGGACCAAACCCTGTCACTGGGCGATGAAGTTTTGCATAAGCCTGATGATATGGATGCCGCGCGGCGGCAATTGCTCAAACTTTCGGGCCAGACGCACCATCTGAACAGCGCGGTTGTTCTGGCCAAAGGCGGCCAGACGCTATGGCGGCATGTATCAGTCGCGCGCATGACATTGCGAGATCTCGATCCCGCTTTCATCGGTCGCCACCTGTCGCGCGTCGGGCCAATCGCTCTGCAAAGTGTCGGCGCCTATCAATATGAGGGTGAAGGCGTGCAGCTTTTCAAAAAGGTCGATGGCGACTATTTTACCATTGTCGGCCTTCCGCTGCTGCCATTACTGGCCGAATTGCGCCGGGAGGGTGCCATTGATGGCTAATAATCCCCGCGCATTTGTAACCGGTTATCCGATCCGCCATTCGCGTTCGCCGCTCATTCATGGATATTGGCTGAAGCAGTTTGGGCTGAAAGGATCATATCAGGCGGTGGAAGTTGCTCCTGAAGATTTCCCGCAGTTCGTGAATGGTTTGCAAGACAATGGTTTTGTCGGTGGCAATGTTACAATTCCCCATAAGGAAGTGGCCTTTTCCCTGTGTGAGAAACGTGATGCCGCGGCTGAGGAAATCGGAGCTGTTAATACACTCTGGTTTGAAAATGGCCTCCTTCATGGTGGCAACACGGATGCTTACGGATTTGTGGCAAATCTCGATGCAGGCAGCCCAGACTGGAGCGAACGCAAGAGTGCGCTGGTGCTCGGTGCGGGCGGTGCAAGCCGGGCTATTATCTTTGCTCTGAAACAGCGTGGCTTCACTGATATTCGAATCGTCAACCGGACTGTGGAGCGGGCTAGGGAATTGGCAGACCGATTTGGCATCGCCGGAGGTGCCCATGGCTGGAATGCGATTCCTGAATTGCTGCAGGGCGCGGCTCTCATTGTAAACACCACATCGCTTGGCATGCAGGGCAAGGATGATCTCGACATTGATCTGTCCGGAGCTGATTCGGATGCGCTGGTAACCGATATTGTCTATGTGCCGCTGGAAACACCGCTTTTGCGGGCAGCGCGCTCGCGAGGTCTCAAAACTGTCGACGGGCTTGGTATGCTGCTGCATCAGGCAGTGCCCGGTTTTGAACATTGGTTCGGCAGGCGGCCCGAAGTGACGCCGGAACTGCGAAACCTCGTTCTGGCCGATATGGCTTCGGCGGCGGAGAAAGCAAAATGATCGTACTTGGCCTCACAGGGTCGATCGGTATGGGCAAATCAACAGCTGCCCAGATGTTTATGGATGCGGGCATTCCAGTCTATTCCGCCGATGAAACGGTTCATAAGCTCTATTCTGGCGTCGCTGCGCCATTGATTGAAGCGGCCTTTCCTGGAGTGACTGAAAATGGTGTCGTGGATCGTGCCGAACTGTCAAAGGCCGTCATTGGCAACCCTGAGACTCTAAAGAAGCTGGAATCCATCATTCATCCACTGGTTCGATCGGAAGAGAACGCCTTTCGCAAAACGGCTGAATTGCAGGGGGCAAAGCTGGTCGTGATCGATATTCCTCTGCTGTTTGAAACGGGCGGCGATGAGCGGGTGGACAAGATACTGGTTGTCAGCGCACCGGCTGACGTGCAGAAAAAGCGGGTTCTGGCACGGTCTGATATGACGCCTGAAAAACTGGAAGCGATCCTTAAGCGCCAGACGCCCGATGCGGAAAAACGCGGCCGTGCCGATTTTGTCGTCAATACAGATCAGTCTTTTGACGCCACGCGCGCCGAAATCAACGATATTATTCGCGTTCTTACGGATTCTTGATCAAGGGAAGGCGGGGAAACCACCGCTCTCATCTTGCGTATCCGGTCCGGTTCGTGAAATTTGGACAAAAGGATGATTCCATGCGCGAGATCATATTCGATACGGAAACAACGGGGCTCGACCGGCTGGACGATCGTGTGATCGAAATTGGCGGTGTCGAGATGGTCAATCGTTTCCCCACCGGCAATACATTTCATGTTTTCATCAACCCCGAGGGCAAACAGGTCCATCCGGACGCTCTTGCGGTTCACGGCATCAGCAATGACCGTTTGAAGGATGAGCCGGTTTTCGCAGGTATTGTCGACAGGTTCCTCGAATTTATCGACGGGGCAAAGTTGATCGCCCACAATGCCACATTCGATATGGGTTTTATCAATGCTGAGCTTGGTCGGCTTGGCCATCCCGCCATCAGCAATGACAGGGTTATAGACACACTAGCGCTTGCGCGTCGCAAACATCCGATGGGTCCAAACTCGCTGGATGCGCTGTGCCGTCGATATGGGATTGATAATAGCCACCGCACAATGCACGGCGCATTGCTCGATTCGCAACTGCTCGCTGAAGTTTATATCGAACTGATTGGTGGGAAGCAGGCGGCCTTGGGGCTGACTGTCGCCGAACAATCAGACAACAAGCAATCGGCAAATACGGAAACAGTGGTTATTATTGCCCGCCGCGCCGCGCCGCTTGCACCGCGTTTGACTGATGCTGAAAAGCAGGCCCATGAAAAACTGGTCGAGAAGATTGGCGAAAAAGCCATCTGGAACGAACGTATAGCGGCTCTTTAGAAAATCACGACAACAAAAAACCCGGGCCAGACCCGGGTTTTTGCTATTTTATGGATCAATGATTTAGCTGACCATCGACTTGGCTTGTTCTTCAGCCATACGCTGCTGGAACATCTGCGCAAAATCGATCGGGTCGATCATTAGCGGCGGGAAGCCGCCATTGCGGGTTGCTTCCGCAATGATCTGACGCGCAAACGGGAAAAGCAGGCGCGGGCACTCAATGAAAAGCAGCGGCAGGAGATGTTCCTGCGGGAAACCTTCCAGACGGAAAACACCGCCATAGACGAGTTCTGCATTAAACAGAACTTCCTTACCTTCGCCGGCACGCGCCGTAAGGGTCAGAACAACGTCGAAATCGTTCTCGGCAATCGGATTGGCGTTGACATTCACATTGATGCTGATGCCGGGAGCCTTGTCACGCGGACGCAGCGACAAAGGCGCGCCGGGGCTTTCGAAGGAAAGATCCTTCACATACTGAGCAAGGATGTTCAGTGTCTGCTGCTGGACGCTCCCATTGCCATTGGTCGCTTCATTGCCGTTTTCGGCCTTTTCATCAGGCTTTTGAGCCATTGTCTGGAAACCTTCTCTCGTTGCGTCCGCGTTGGCGGTTATCGAATGAATGATGGCTGGCTAGCATGAGTGTTCCAGCGAGGCAAGCCGCGAGCACTCATCCTATCGTACTAGGCCTATTCTTTCGGTTTCCAAGGAGAGTTAGGATCAGATTTTCTGGAATAGTCTTCGGGATCAAGCTCAATGACGCGGTCAGCGTTGCTGGTGGGCCTTGTGCGCGAATAATCTGTAGTTCCCGAATTGACGACAACCACGCGGCTTTGGACAAAACGCCAGCCAATATCACGGACAGCGGGGATAAAAAGCAGCAGACCGATAATGTCCGTAATGAAACCCGGAACAATCAGCAGAAATGCTGCGAAGAACAGCATCACACCATGCACCAGCTCCCGGCTTGGTGTCCGTCCGGCTGCTGTTTCAGACCTAATTTTTTGCAAAATACCAAAGCCCTGCAGGCGCAGCAGAAAAACGCCAAGGAAGATCGATAATATGACCAGACCAAGGGTCGCCAGGACACCGATCTTGCTGCCAACCACAATGAAACCGGCAATTTCCAGAAATGGAAGCGCTAGGAGCAACAGGGGTACAAAAGAGGATCGCAACTAATTTACCTTTCAAATGACATATCCGGTTATAATCCATACCCGGCGTCGATTTCATGCCTATATATAGGGACTGAACATGAGCATTTGTATGATTGCCTTCAGCAATCTATATGTTTTTGGTAATTCGACAAAACCGTGATGGCCGCAAAACCAATGGCCAACGAATTTAGGGATGAATGGCAGGCGACATGGAATATCTGGACTTCGGAACGATTTTCTTCTTCGTAGCAGCAGTGGTGATCTTTTTGCAGCTGCGCAAGGTCCTTGGTCGTCGCACGGGGAGCGAGCGCCCACCATTCAATCCGTACACGTCTTCGCGCACGGCTGAGGTCGATGACAAGACCAAGCCTGGCGATAATGTGGTGTCTTTGCCGCGTCGTGGCGAACCCAAGGAAAACCAGTTCGAAAAAGTCGACACGCTGGCCAAACCGGGTACGCCGCTCAATGATGGTCTGCGGGCCATCCAGAATGCTGATCCGGCATTCGATCCGGTCAAGTTTCTCGAAGGCTCGAAGATGGCCTATGAGATGATTGTCATGTCCTTTGCCGATGGTGATCGCAAGACATTGAAATCGCTTCTGTCCCGCGAAGTGTTTGATGGTTTCGTTTCGGCCATCGCCGATCGCGAATCGCGCGGTGAAAAAGTGCAATCCTCATTCGTCGGTATCAATAAGGCCGAAATTACCGGTGCCGAGATGAAGGGAACAGAAGCCCATGTGACTGTGCGTGTTGTCAGTGAGTTGATTTCGGCAACGCTTGATAAGGATGGCACCCTTATTGACGGCGACAAGGAAGCGGTTGCTGAAGTCAAGGATGTCTGGACCTATTCGCGCGACACACGTTCGAAAGATCCGAACTGGAAGCTTGTCGCGACCGAAGCCGAAGATTGATTCTCCTGTCGCGAGCACAAGACAATGCTTTCCCCCCTCTTCAAACCGGTGGCATTCACCGAGTGCCCCGGTTGGGGGGACGACAATCAGCTTGAAGCATTTCAAGCCTTTGCACGTTCCGCTGCAAGAATTCTGGAGAAGCCCTATAAAAGCGGTTCTCTCGGCATCTCTTTCGAAGCCTTGGCTCCAATTTTTACTGATTCACGTGAAACATTGATTGAAAATGACGAGCAGGCACGGCGGTTTTTCGAGAAATGGTTCCATCCGGCCCGCATTGAAACCCCGGAGCTGAAGCAGGGTTTTGTCACCGGGTTCTACGAGCCTGAAGTGATTGCCTCGCCTGTTCGCACAGAACGTTTCTCTGTTCCATTTCTTAGCCGTCCCTCCGATCTTGTCGATATTGATGACAACAATCGGCCTGAGGAGCTTGATCCTTACTTTGCTTTCGCCCGGCAGACTGCGGCCGGACTTGTCGAATATTTCGACCGTGCCGCCATCGAAACCGGTGCGATTAAGGACCAGAAACTGGAAATAGCCTTCGTTGAAAGCGCAGTGGACGCCTTTTTTATTCACGTTCAGGGCGCAGCCCGGCTGAAAATGACGGATGGACGTTTGCGCCGCATCACCTATGCCGCAAAAACAGGTCACCGTTTCACGGGCGTCGGTAAAATTCTTCTGGACCGCGGCGAAATTCCATTGGAAAAGATGTCGATGCAGGCCATTCGTCAATGGCTTGCCGAGAACCCCGATCAGGCTCAGAACCTTCTGTGGAATAACCGATCCTATATTTTCTTTCGGGAAGCAGCTGTCGATGACGTTACGCTTGGTCCGATTGCAGCGGCCAAAGTGCCATTGACGGGCGGGCGGTCCTTGGCGGTTGACCGGCTTCTGCATACATTCGGCACCCCGTTCTACATCTCCGCCCCTACGTTGAAAGCTTTTGGCGGCAAGGATTTTGCCCGTCTGATGATCGCGCAGGACACCGGTTCGGCTATTGTGGGTCCAGCACGGGGCGATCTCTTTGCCGGTTCCGGCGATGCGGCGGGTGAAATTGCCGGAGGAATCCGCCATGACGCCGATTTTTACGCGCTCGTGCCCCGATCACTATTGGCGGGCCAGATATGAGACGATCTAAAGACGAATTTGCCAATGTTGAAGATCGTATCCTCTGGGAGAAGGTCGCAAAATCCGCCCGTCCTTTGAAGGGCAAGGACAAGATGGAGTTCCTGCTTGACGAGATGCAGGATCAAGCGGCGCTCAATCCATCGGCGCCCGAAAAGATCAAATCAAAGGCGATGCCAACGCCTGCTCCCGCAAAATCTGTAGCACCCGCCCATCGCCTGCATCCAATTGATCGGCCGACTCATAAGAAGATTTCGCGCGGCCGTGTGGTCATTGAAGGCCGGATCGATCTGCATGGTCTGACACAAAGCGAGGCCTATGGGTTGCTTCTTGGCTTTCTTCGCCGCGCGCATCAGCGCGAATTGCGGCATGTGCTTGTCATCACCGGCAAAGGATCGTCTTTAGGAAGTGATGGGGTTTTGCGTCAGGCTGTGCCCCTGTGGTTCACCACGCCGCCGTTCCGCATACTCGTCAATGGCTATGAAGACGCGGCCCGCAATCATGGCGGCACAGGTGCCATTTATGTGCGCATGCGCCGGATACCGGAGGTGCCATGACGCCGTTCGGTGAGAAATTACGTCAGCTCAGGGATCAGCGCGGCGTCTCGCAGAAAGACATGGCCAAAGCCATCGGTGTTTCAGCTGCTTATCTCTCGGCGCTGGAACATGGCAGACGCGGTCAGCCAACTTGGGACAAGTTGCAGCGAATTATTCAATACTTCAATATCATCTGGGATGAGGCCGAGGAACTGCAGCGCCTCGCAATGATCTCGCATCCGCGTATCACGATTGATACGGGCGGCCTGTCACCCGCAGCAACAGAACTGACCAATCTGATCGCTGCGCATATACGCGATCTCGATATCAGCGCCGTTCAGTCTCTGATCGACCAGGTGAAAAAATCCACCGACAAGCGCCGCCGTTAGAGCCGTTCTTGCTTGGAAAGGCCTAGAACAGGGCCTTCAACTGATCCAGCTTGCTGTTGACGAGCCAGCCGTAATAATTTTCCTCAGGCATTTGAGCCGGTTGGCCAGCCGCCACTCGGCCTGCATTGGCATTGGCAAGCGCCCGTGCGCGCGCATCCGCTCCACCTGTATTGTAGAGCGTTGCCGTGATGCCGGGGTTTTTTGAAATATCAAAATCCGCAACCCGCTTGTAGACGTCAATCGATTCCTTGATGGTCGCCGCCATATAGGGAAGGGTAAAATCCGGGTCCATAATTGTCTTGTAGACATCAGCCGCATGGTCGGCGTCGAGTTTCGGCAGACCAGAATAGCGATTGACCATATCGGTCATCTGCAAGGCTGTGAGAGGGCTGAGCTGGCCAAGACCAAAGGTCTGCCCGGCATAGAATGGCTGGAAGAACACGGCAGCGAACCGGTTATCAGTAAAACGTTTGCCGCCGACTGTCTTACCGCGGAAGTCCGATTCCCAGACGTTCTCACGGCATGTCCACAGGCGAAGGCTGTCCTTATATTGCCCGCACTCGGAAAACTGTGGGCGCTTGATGAAATCGCTGATGTTCTCGCCCTGATAGTCAAAGCTAATGCCTTGTTTTACATAGGAAATAGCTTTTACATAATAAGTCTGAAGCCGGTCATAGGCGTCAACATTATAAGTATGTTCGCCGACGAGGGCTCCGACAATATGAACCGGATCGATGCCATAGGTCTTGGCAACGCTCGAGATTTTTGAACGCAGCTTCGGATCTGATTTCAGGAGATTGTAGATTTTCTGATACTTCGCTTCATGCGTCGTATTCAAATCACCCGTGCGTTTGATTGAGGCGAGGGGAATACTTGGCTGGGTCGCATTGCGATTGCCTTCGGGCACAACCGTTACAGCCGCGGCAGGCTGCAGTGCTCCGGACAGCGAAAGAAGGCAGGTGGTCGCGAAAAGGATCAGATGGCGTTTCATTGTCAGTCCAGATTTTCGATCAAGTCATAGGAACGGACACGCGCGCCCGGGAGATGGTTAAACACCGCTCCCCGTAACAGGTTCCGGCCAAAGTTGCGCGAAAATAAAAAATGCCCCCTCATAAGTCGAGGGGGCATCAGTAATAAGCTTAGAACGGTGCTTATCTGTCACACGGTCAAAGAATGAACCGGGATAGGTCGGTGTTCTTCGCAAGATCACCGACTGTTTCGCGGACGTACTTGGCATCGATTGTAAATTCTGCACCGGCCTTATCCGGGGCATTGAACGAGATATCATCAAGCACGCGTTCCATCACCGTTTGCAGGCGGCGCGCACCGATATTCTCGACGGTAGAATTCAGATCAACGGCAATGTCGGCCAGAGCGTCGATTGCATCGTCGGTGATATCGAGCTTCACCTCTTCCGTTGCCATCAGCGCAATGTATTGCTTGAGCAGACTGGCTTCCGGCTCTGTGAGGATGCGACGCATATCATCGCGTGTCAGCGCGCTCAGTTCCACGCGGATAGGCAGACGGCCCTGCAACTCCGGCAGAAGGTCGGATGGCTTTGATACGTGAAAAGCACCGGATGCGATGAACAGAATATGGTCGGTTTTGATCGGACCATATTTTGTTGCAACGGTTGTGCCTTCGACCAGTGGCAAGAGATCGCGCTGCACGCCTTCGCGTGAAACACCAGCACCCATACCGCCATCGCGAGCAGCGATCTTGTCGATCTCATCGAGGAACACGATGCCGTCATTTTCTGCCGAGCGCAGCGCTTCCTGCGTGATCTGATCCTGATCGAGCAATTTATCCGACTCGTCATTGATCAGAACACCGTAGGACTCCTTGACCGTTGTCTTGACGGTCTTGGTGCGTCCACCCATGGCTTTACCCAGCATATCACTGAGATTGAGCACGCCGATATTGGCGCCCGGCATACCCGGAAGTTCGAAATTGGGCATGCCTGAGCCGGTGTCCGCCACCTCAACCTCGATTTCCTTGTCGTCGATCAGGCCATCACGCAATTTCTTGCGGAACGAGTCACGCGTTGCCGGACTGGCGGTTTTGCCGACCAGTGCATCAAGAACACGTTCTTCCGCATTGATATGGGCCTTGGCTTTGACGTCTTCGCGCTTTTTCTCGCGGACAAGACCAATCGCTACTTCAACGAGATCACGGATGATCTGTTCGACGTCGCGACCGACATAGCCGACTTCGGTGAATTTTGTGGCTTCAACCTTGATGAAAGGCGCACCCGCCAGCCGCGCGAGACGGCGGGAGATTTCCGTCTTGCCGACGCCGGTGGGTCCGATCATCAGGATGTTTTTTGGCATGACTTCTTCGCGCATCTGGCCTTCGAGCTGCTGGCGGCGCCAGCGGTTGCGCAGGGCAATAGCGACGGCGCGCTTCGCGTCCTTCTGACCGATAATGAACCGGTCGAGTTCAGAGACGATTTCGCGAGGGGAAAATGTTGTCATCATGGTCTCATTTCATCTGGATTGTCCCGTGCCATGATCAGGGCAGGGCCATAAACGGTTGTGCGGGTATCGAAAGGGATAAAACCCGCTTTTGTGTAAGCTCTGATAGCGCGCGCATTGGCTGGATCAGGATCGAGGATTACCCGGGGCACGCCTTCTTCGAAGAGCAGGGAAACAAACTCATCGATCAGCCGCGAGCCGTGTCCATCGTTGATCAGTGTCGGTTCACCAATGAATTGGTCGAGGCCAAGTGTACCTGTTGGCTGGTCCTGATAGGGATGATCATCCTCCAGATGCGGATCATAGGTCTGCATATAACCAATTGGCCGTTCACCCAGCATAATGATGAATGGCTCAACCGAAATACTGTCCATATGTGCCACGATGGCGTCGAACTCTTCCTTCGAATCAGCACCCCACCATTCCGCCACATGCGGCTCGGCCAGCCATTCTGAAATCAGGTGCAGATCATCCGGCTCCAACGGCATGAAGCGGTAGCGGTGGGTTGGTTCACTCAGCATCGATCGTCTCGAGCGTTACACTCGTATTGGTAAAGATGCAGATATCCGCAGCAATCTCCATGGCCTTGCGGGCTATTTCCTCGGCATTCTTGTCCGTATCGACAAGCGCACGGGCTGCAGCCAAGGCAAAATTGCCGCCGGAACCGATGGCCATGACGCCGTGTTCGGGTTCCAGAACATCGCCGTTACCGGTCAATGCAAGGGTGACGGTTTTGTCTGCGACCAGCATCATCGCCTCAAGGCGGCGCAGATAGCGATCCGTGCGCCAGTCCTTGGCGAGTTCGACGCAGGCGCGCATCAACTGGTCGGGATATTGTTCAAGCTTGCTTTCAAGCCGTTCAAGCAGGGTAAAGGCATCAGCCGTCGCGCCAGCAAATCCGGCAATGACATTGCCTTTGCCAATCCGGCGCACCTTACGGGCATTGCCTTTCATGACGGTGTTGCCGAGGCTGACCTGTCCGTCGCCGGCAATGACCACTTTGCCGCCCTTGCGGACGGTAACAATCGTGGTCCCATACATGGTGGAGGGGTTGTGTTCTTGCATTCGATTCTCCTTCAAGCAGGTCCGACTATGCCCCAAATGGCAGCAGATCGAACCCCTTCTGTGCAACTTATGTATGATGCCGCTCCGGAATTGCAAATCCGGAGTTAAGACTGCGCCATCAAAGCATTTGGAGATTCGGCAATCCTGATCTAGAAGGCCAAGATTAGTGCCGTTTCGACAAACCCATATAGCGGGAAACAGGGATGACCAGTGCCAGCACGCGGACTGCGAAAGTAGAACGGACCACCAAGGAAACCAGCATTGCCGTTTCGGTCAATCTGGATGGGACCGGTGCGTTCGATATTTCCACCGGCGTGGGTTTCTTCGATCATATGCTGGAACAGCTTTCCCGCCATTCGCTGATCGATATGGACATCAAGGCCAAGGGTGATCTGCATATTGATGATCACCACACGGTGGAAGATACCGGCATCGCTATTGGACAGGCAATTGCCAAGGCGCTTGGCGACCGGCGGGGCATCAACCGCTATGCATCGCTTGACCTTGCCATGGACGAAACATTGACGCGATCGGCGCTGGATGTCTCCGGCCGCCCGTTTCTGGTCTGGCAGGTAGAGTTTTCCGCGCCAAAGATCGGCACGTTCGATACGGAGCTGGTACGGGAGTTCTTTCAGGCGCTTGCGCAGAACGCCGGTATCACGCTGCATGTATCCAATCTCTATGGTGCCAATAACCACCATATCGCCGAAACCTGTTTCAAGGCAGTCGCGCGGACTTTGCGCACGGCTATCGAGACGGACCCGCGCCAGAAGGGTGTTATCCCTTCGACCAAGGGTACGCTGAACGGCTGAGAAGAAGGGCTAGGACATGGCCAGTTACATTGTTTTGGTGCCACCGCTACTGAATAATCAGCGGCAAGATGACAAAACCGTCTTTGTCAGGGATGGTTTTGCCATATTCGCCTTCTTTTTGCCGGTGCCCTGGCTGCTTTTCAACCGCCTGTGGTTTGAGGCGGCACTGGTTTTTGCCGCCATCGCGGCGATTTCCGTTGTCGGCGCCTATACGGGTCATGCAGTTCTGGCTGAGATTGTTGCGGCGCTGCTTGCCCTCCTCGTGGCCTTTGAAGCGAGCAACTGGCGCATTAAGGCATTGGAGCGTCGCGGCTTCGATCAGGCCGCAATTGTCGATGCGCGCAGTGCCGCCGATGCTGAAACTGCCTATTTCTATGGTGATGATTTTGTTTCAACTCCAGCACCTCTATTGCCCGACCTGAACAACGACGCTCCTGTAGCGATGTCCGCTGACAGCAAACCGATTGCGGGCGGTATGCTCGGCCTTGTTGGCTATCGGGGAGAGCGTTGAGCATGCGTGTTGCCATTATCGACTATGGATCGGGCAATCTCCGCTCGGCCACCAAGGCTTTTGAACGGGCTGCTCGGGAAAGCGGTATCAATGCCACCATCGATCTGACCGATGATGCCGAACGGGTGCGCACCGCAGACCGCATTGTTTTGCCGGGCGTCGGCGCCTATGCGGATTGCCGCCGTGGCTTGCATGCAGTGCCAGGCATGCCTGAAGCGATCCATGAAGTGGCTATCGAAAAAGCCCGGCCATTTTTGGGAATTTGTGTTGGCATGCAGCTGATGTCATCGCGTGGACTGGAAAAGACAATCTCCACTGGTTTCGACTGGATCAAGGGCGATGTCCGCGAAATGGTGCCATCTGATCCAGCGCTAAAGATTCCACAGATTGGCTGGAATACCCTTCGCCTCAACAGACCGCATCCGCTGTTCGACGGCATTAAAACCGGTCCCGACGGATTGCACGCCTATTTCGTTCATTCCTATTTTCTGGATGCTGAAATCGAAAATGATGTGCTGGCGGTCACAGACTATGGCGGACCGGTCACGGCGGCGGTGGCCAATGACAATATGGCCGGTACGCAGTTTCATCCGGAAAAGAGCCAGGCTCTGGGTCTTGCCCTTATCGCCAATTTCCTGAGGTGGCAGCCATGATTTTGTTCCCCGCGATCGATCTGAAAGACGGCCAGTGTGTGCGGCTGAAACTGGGGGATATGGATCAGGCAACAGTCTATAATGAAGATCCGGCTGCTCAGGCGAAATCCTTTGAAGATCAAGGGTTTGAGTGGCTGCATGTGGTTGATCTCAACGGTGCTTTTGTTGGCCAGTCCGTCAATGGTGCGGCAGTAGAATCCATTCTGAAGGCAACAAAAAACCCGGTTCAGCTTGGCGGCGGCATTCGCACACTTGACCATATCGAAAATTGGCTGGCCAAAGGCTTGTCACGCGTCATTCTCGGCACGGTGGCTGTGCGTGATCCGGGGTTGGTTATCGAAGCGTGTAAAAGGTTTCCCGGCAAGATTGCTGTCGGGATCGACGCCAAAGGCGGCAAGGTAGCCGTCGAAGGATGGGCGGAAGCGTCAACATTAGAGGTCGTTGAACTGGCAAAGAAGTTCGAAGGCGCTGGTGTAGCAGCGATCATTTATACCGATATTGATCGCGACGGCATTCTGGCTGGAATCAATTGGGAATCGACGCTGCAACTGGCGGAGGCGGTTTCCATACCGGTGATTGCATCGGGAGGCCTTGCTTCCCTCGCGGATGTCGTTCGCATGACCATGCCTGATGCACGCAAACTTGAGGGCGCGATTTCAGGCCGCGCGCTTTATGACGGGCGTATTGATCCGCATGAGGCACTGCAGGTGTTGCGTGAAGCGCGGGAGCGCGCCGCATGACCCTCAAAGCCCGCGTTATTCCCTGTCTCGATGTGAAAGATGGACGTGTCGTCAAAGGCGTCAACTTTGTCGATCTTGTTGACGCTGGTGATCCCGTTGAAGCGGCCAAGGCCTATGATGCTGCGGGTGCAGACGAGCTGTGTTTTCTCGATATCACCGCTTCATCAGATAATCGCGAAACCATATTCGATGTGGTGGCCCGCACCGCCGAACAGTGTTTCATGCCGCTGACCGTTGGTGGCGGGGTTCGGACAGTTGCTGATATTCGCAAACTGTTGCTTGCGGGTGCCGACAAGGTTTCAATCAACACGGCAGCGGTGAAAAATCCGGAGTTTATCGCCGAGGCGGCTGATAAATTCGGTAATCAATGCATTGTCGTTGCGATTGATGCCAAGAAAGTGTCAAAAGCCGGTGAAATCGATCGCTGGGAAATATTCACCCATGGCGGGCGGCAGGCAACCGGCATTGATGCAATTGAATTTGCCCGCAAGGTGGTTGACCTTGGTGCTGGCGAAATCCTTCTGACGTCAATGGATCGCGATGGTTCAAAGATCGGTTACGACATTCCGATAACGCGAGCTATTGCCGATGCAGTACGCGTGCCTGTTATTGCTTCCGGCGGCGTTGGTAATCTTGACCACATGGTCGAAGGCATTCTCGAGGGCCATGCCACGGCAGTGCTTGCCGCATCCATATTCCATTTTGGTACCTATACGATCGGCGAGGCGAAAGCACATATGGCAGCAGCAGGCATTCCCATGCGGCTTGATCCCATCCGCCCATTCACCGGAGTTGCACGATGACAGCATTCACGCTTGCCGATCTTGAGCGGATCGTCGCCGAACGGGCTGCTTCTTCGGATACCAAATCCTATACGGCCAGCCTCTATGCCAAGGGTATCGGCAAAGCGAGCCAGAAGCTCGGCGAAGAGGCTGTTGAGACGGTTATTGCCGCCGTGTCTGGAGATGCGCAAGGCGTTGTTTCCGAAAGCGCAGATTTGCTCTATCATCTACTTGTTGTTCTTGGACTTTCCGGAGTCAAACTTGATGACGTCCTCAAAGAACTGGAACGACGTACGGCGCAAACCGGGCTTGAAGAAAAAGCCGCCCGTGAGCATGGTTGAGCAGATCCATGTTTAAATCACAGGCGCTAGAACGACAAAGGGATGGGGACGTCATGGATCAGCTGGCACCCAGCGAATTTTCGCCCTACCGGTTTTTCAGCGCCGAGCGCTGGGCGGAGTTTCGTGCCGACACGCCGATGACGCTGACCTATGATGAGGTCAAGCGCCTGCGTTCGCTCGGCGATCCCATCGACCTTGATGAGGTGAACCGGATTTACCTGTCATTATCACGGCTTCTGTCGGCCCATGTGGAAGCCAGCCAGCTGTTGTTTTACCAGCGCCGCCAGTTTCTCAATACGGGTGATGCCTTCAAGACACCCTTTATCATTGGCATTGCCGGTTCCGTTGCCGTTGGCAAGTCAACAACGGCCCGTATTCTGAAGGAATTGCTTGCCCGCTGGCCTTCGAGCCCCAAGGTTGATCTGGTCACAACTGACGGCTTTCTTTATCCGAACGATGTCTTGCGTTCGAAAGGCCTGATGGAGCGCAAGGGTTTCCCGGAAAGCTATGATGTCGGCATGCTCCTGCGATTCCTGTCGCAGATCAAGGCTGGCCAGCGCAATGTCAATGCGCCACTCTATTCGCATTTGACCTATGATGTGCTGCCGGGAATGTACCAGACCGTTGACGCACCTGATATTCTGATCTTCGAAGGCATCAATGTGCTGCAGGTTCGTGACCTGCCGGAAGATGGAAAAATGGTGCCATTCGTTTCCGACTTCTTCGATTTTTCGATCTATATCGATGCGGATGAAGAGCAGATTCACAAGTGGTACATCCACCGTTTCATGCGGCTGCGGGAAACGGCCTTTAAGGACCCCAGCTCCTTCTTCCATCGTTACTCGACCATATCGGACGATTCCGCCCTCGCGATCGCCGAGAATCTTTGGAACAGTATCAATCTGAAGAACCTGAAGGATAATATCCTGCCGACGCGTCCGCGTGCGGACCTCATCTTGCGCAAGGGCGGCAATCATCTCATTGAGGAAGTCGCGCTCAGGAAGCTGTAACCCGCCGCAGCGTCAGGTTAATGCGGCCGGTATTTTTCAGAAGCGTCGATGTGCCGGGATAGATGCGGTCGACGCCGTGAAACGCAAGACGGCCTTCACCGCCCAGTACAATCACATCACCACTCTTGAGTTTGATGGATTGTGTCTTGCCATTGCGTTCGGTTCCGCCAAAGCGAAAAAGGCAGGTGTCACCCAAGGATAGGGAAACGACAGGAGCAACGAGGTTCTGTTCGTCGCGATCCTGATGCAAACCCATCTTTGCGGTTTCAGCATAAAAATTGACGAGGCAGGCTTCTGGCGGAAGCTCGAAATCTCCGACCTTGTTCCAAAGGGTGAGCAGGCGCTGCGGGATAGCTGGCCATGGCTTTTGCGTGGCCGGATGAATGGCCTGATAGCGGTAGCCGCGTTCCTTATCCGTCACCCAGCCAAGTGAACCGCAATTGGTCATGCGCACGCTCATTTCCTTGCCAGTTTTGGGCATGGCGGGGATATAGAGCGGTGCTTCGGCAACGATGGTCCTGATCTCTTCAACCAGAGCGGATTGCTCGTTCAAATCAAGATAATCGGGGAAATATCGGATGCCGGGCGCAAGCAGTAGCATGGCGTGACCTGATTAATGAGAAACAAAGACCCGGACGTGAAAGAAGGCCGGGTCTTTGTATGCGTTCAACGCGATCAGTCGATCGACGGAATGCGCAGGACCTGTCCGGGATAAATCTTGTCCGGGCTGGTCAGCATCGGCTTGTTGGCTTCGAAGATTGCCGTGTTCTTCACGCCTTTGCCTTTGCCATAGACCGCTTCAGCGATCTTCCACAAATTATCGCCTTTTTTGACGGTGTAGAAAACCGGGTCTTTGGCGACAGAACCGGTGGTGGTGTTATCGACCGCGAGCCCGCCAGTATCGACTTTGGAAACGCCGAGTGAATTGCCGACAGCAATAATGGCCTTTTCCAGAATTTCCTGATTGGTGACGCTGCCCTTGAGGATAGCCTTGTCGCCTTCGACCACAACGTCGACCTTATCAGTACCGAGGTTGTGCGAATCAAGCTCTTTTTTCAGATCGTCTGCCTGAGGCTCGTCACCACCGATACCGACTTTCTTGCCGACTGATTTAACAAAATCGAATAGTCCCATGTCTGGCTCTCCTTGTTGATTGTTCAAACCGACGGTTAGGGTTGTTACATTACCCGGCGAGCTTGAAAAGCAAAGAATAACAACGTTCAGTCACGTTCTGTTCCCGACACTAATCTCCTTTGACCCGTCCGCGCATCTTTTTCACGTCAGAACGGCCCGCTTTTACTTTAAGGCGGCGCTCGATAGACCCTTTTGTCGGTCTGGTTTTCTTGCGTGGCGGTGGTGGTGGTTCTGCTGCTTTGGCAATCAGGGCAATCATTCGTTCGCGTGCATCTTCCCGATTGCGCTCCTGAGTGCGAAACCGGCTGGCTTCGATGAGCACGTCACCATCCTTGGTGCCCCTTTGACCAGCAAGTTTCAAAAGCCGTGCCAGCACTTCGTCGGGCAGCCCTGCCCGTGCTGCGAAAAATCGCAATTGCACGGCTGTGGAAACCTTGTTGACGTTCTGTCCGCCGGGGCCGGCGGAGCGAATGAAACTCTCCTCCAGATCATCCTCGTGGACGTAGATCCGGTTGGTGATTTTGATCTGGTTGCGGTTCTCTTCCATGCGGGATTGGTAACCTAATCTTTTCCGGCCGGAAAGCGCCTTTGCGAGAGCGAAAATAAAAAAGCCCCGCTGATGAACAGCGGGGCTTCAGTTTGGGAAGTGGAACCCGGATTACTCGGCAGCAACTGGCGTGTGCGGAGCCGCAGCGCGGATATCGCTATCGACGTGACTTTCGAACTTGCCGAAATTGGTGACAAACATGCCAACCAGCTTCTTGGCTTGGGCATCGTAAGCCTGCTTGTCAGCCCAGGTCGAACGTGGATCGAGAATCGATGTGTCCACACCGGGTACAGCAACGGGTACGGCAAAACCGAAGTTCGGATCTGTGCGGAACTCTGCGTCCTTGAGCGAACCGTCAAGAGCGGCACTCAGAAGAGCGCGTGTCGCCTTGATGGGCATGCGCTTGCCTGTTCCATAGGCACCACCGGTCCAGCCAGTATTGACCAGCCAGCAATCAACACCATGTTCAGCAATAAGCTGGCGCAGGAGATTGCCATATTCCGAAGGGTGTCGGGGCATGAACGGCGCACCGAAACAGGTCGAGAAAGTCGCTTCCGGTTCCGTGACACCGCGCTCAGTGCCAGCGACCTTTGCCGTATATCCGGAAAGGAAGTGGTACATGGCCTGCGCTGGCGTCAGCTTGGCAATGGGCGGCATCACACCGAAAGCATCTGCCGTCAGCATGATGATATTCTTCGGGTGGCCCGCTTTGCCCGTCTTGGACGCGTTCGGAATGAAATCCAGCGGATAGGCGCAGCGCGTGTTCTCGGTCAGGGAGCCATCATTGAAATCCGGAACCCGGTTTTCATCGAGAACAACATTCTCAAGAACAGTGCCGAAACGCTGAGTTGTTGCGTAGATTTCCGGCTCTGCTTCTGCCGAAAGCCGGATTGTCTTGGCATAGCAGCCGCCTTCGAAGTTGAAAACGCCGTGTTCGCCCCAGCCATGTTCGTCATCGCCGATCAATGTGCGGGTTGGGTCAGCCGAAAGCGTCGTCTTACCGGTGCCGGAAAGACCGAAAAACACTGCCGCATCACCATCCGGACCTTCATTGGCCGAGCAATGCATAGGCATGACGCCCTTGGCAGGCAGGAGATAGTTCAGGGCGGTGAAAACAGACTTCTTCATTTCACCCGCATAGGCCGAACCGCCGATGAGAACGATCATGCGTGTAAGATCAACGGCAATGACCGTTTCAGTACGCGTTCCGTGCCGCTTGGGATCGGCGCGGAATGAAGGCAGATCAATGATTGTCATTTTGGGCACGAAACCCGCCAGTGCTTCGCGTTCCGGACGGATCAGAAGATTGCGAATGAACAGGGAATGCCACGCAAATTCCGTGATGACGCGCGTGTTCAGGCTGTAATCCTTGTCAGCACCGCCAATGAGGTCCTGAACAAAGACTTCCTTGCCTTTGGCATGTTCGGCAAAGTCTGCATAGAGAAGCTCAAACGCCTCTGGTGTCATCGGGGCATTGTTATCCCACCAGACGTGATCTTCGGTCGACGCATCGCGCACGACAAACTTGTCCTTGGGCGAGCGGCCCGTGTGCTGGCCGGTCTTTGCAACCAGTGCGCCTTGTGCCGTCAGCTGTGCTTCGCCGCGGCGCAAAGTCTCTTCGTAAAGCTCAGCGGCTCCGAAATTATAATAGACCGCCGAAAGCTCCTTCAAGCCTGAGGTGCCGAGCGCGATCGCCGCGTTATGGATACCGGTCTCTCTAGTCATGTGTCCGCCATTGTTTAAGAAGGTTCAGGGTCAATATTAGAATGCGCCGCCTCACACATCTTCCAGCATGAATGCGGGTACATCACGTCAAAAGCAGAAAAAATGAGTAGTATCAAATGTTTAATCGATTTAAAGAATTTAAAAAATATCTAAATCGTTTTAAATGATCAAAATCCACAGGACGGGTTTGCCTTGTGCGTCACTGGCGGACGTAGTCGGGAAACTGCTCGCTGATGAGATCAATGATGGACAGTGTTCCGGAAAGATGTTTGCGAACGGCACTCTCCGCTGCGACGGGATTTTTCGATCTGATCGCATCGATGATGCCTCTGTGATCGCTCAAGACCGTCTGCATCTTTCCGGGCATGGGTAGGTTGAGGCGGCGCAGGCGATCAAGATGCACGCTTTGGCGACGCACCGTCGCCCACAGATTGAGAATGTTGGCTCGTTCGTAAATTTTGTGGTGAAATTCCTTGTCGAGCGTATCGAACAGATCAAATGTTTGCGGGGAGGCGACCATTTGCTGGCGGGTCAAAACATGATCGAGGTCATCAGCCAATTGTTCGGGACATTCCAAAGTCAATCGCCGCACGGCTTCCAGTTCAATTGAAAGCCTGAGAAACTGCGCTTGCCGTGCATGGTTGATGTCAATTCGTGCAACCACGGTGGCGTATTGCGGATAGACTTCAACGATCCCTTCCTCTTCCAGGCGCATTAGTGCGTCCCTGACAGGTGTCTGACTGACTCCAAATTCCAGCTGCAGGGATGCGCGCGACAAGATGGTTCCCGGAACAAGCTCCACCGCGAGAATCCGCTCGCGCAATATTTCATGGATTTGATGGGCCACCTGCCGGGTCCGATCCAGAATGCCGCCGTTCACCCTGTCGCTCATGTCTGATTCTCTCGTTTGCTCCCTGCGACATTAGCACAATTGTTTTGTTGATGTACTGATGCATTAGTGCTTTAATGCAGATAAGCGAGGATGGAGGATCGTCGCCGATCGGAAATCAAATAAATAATCGGGAGGAAGAAATGCGATTGCTTGTTCGCGGGATTACCGCACTTGGTTTGATATTAGGTTTGTGCTCTGCGGCGCTCGCTCAGCAAAAGACCGAGATTTCGATCACGCGCCAGCCGGGTATTCTCTATCTGGCAAGTCATGTCATGGAGACGCAGAAGCTCATTGAAAAACACGCGGCGGAAGATGGGCTCAAGGGCGTCACCGTCAATTGGCGGACCTTCAGTGGCGGCGGTGCGCAAACCGACGCGTTGCTGTCAGGCAATGTCGACGTGGTCAATACAGGCACGGGCAATCTGCTGCTTCTGTGGGACAGGACGCGCGGAAAGGTAAAGGGGATAATCACCAGCTCGGCGCAGCCTGTCATCCTTGTATCCCGCGATCCCAGGATCAAATCGTTGAAAGATATCGGGCCGACCGACAAGATTGCCGTGCCGACAGTGGGCGTTTCAACACAGGCAATTTTGCTGCAAATGGCTGCGGCGCAAATGTTTGGTGAAGCTGATACCAAGCATTTCGATCCGAACACCGTGCAGCTCGGCCATCCCGACGCAATGGCGGCACTGGCAAACAAGAATCATGAAGTGGCCAGTCATTTTTCTGCCCCGCCGTTTCAATATATTGAGATTGCCGCGGGAAATCACGTCGTCGCCAATTCCAAGGACATTATTGGCGGGCCGCTGACACAGGCAACTTTTTTCACCACGACAGCTTTTGCCGAGTCTAATCCGGTGCTTGTCAAGGCATTGCGGGAAGCGACGGTCGAGGCAATTGACCTGATCAAGAAGAATCCACGGGAAGCCTTGAGTGAATACAAGCAAATATCCGGTGATAAGACGGATCTTGATGCGCTGGTGAAAATCCTTGAACAGCCAGACATGATGGAATTTCGCACCGATCCTCAGGGGACGATGAAGTTCGCGGCGCACCTGCACAGGCTCGGGACGCTCAAGACAATGCCAGCGGCCTGGACAGATTATTATCTGCCTGAATCCGCCGATCTCAAAGGCAACTGACATCCGGACAATCAAGCGCCCCGGGCACATCTGCCGTGGTTGCGCCCGTTCAAATCTATGGAGCCCGATATGTTGCAGGCTACTCCGCGAATGACCCATGGAATAACCGAAACCGCAAATGCCAACAGGCAAGAGGCGATTAGATCGCTTCTCACTGTCGATAAGGTAACGCTGCGGTACAAGACGCCAAATCTGTTGGTTACAGCGACGGAAGATGTGAGTTTTTCCGTCGAACAGTCCGATCGCTTCGTTCTTCTGGGACCATCCGGTTGTGGCAAGTCTACGCTTTTAAAGGCGGTGGGCGGCTATATGACGCCGGTCAGCGGTTCCATTCATATTAATGGACGCCCCGTTAAAAAGCCCGGTGCTGATCGCATGATGGTTTTTCAGGAGTTCGACCAGCTCCTGCCTTGGAAGACGGTGCTTGAGAATGTGATGTTTCCTTTGCTGGTTGCGCGGAAATTACCGCGCGCCGAAGCGGAAGAAAGGGCACGCGATTATATCGACAAGGTGAAGCTGACACGCGCTGCTGATAGCTATCCCCATACATTGTCGGGCGGCATGAAACAGCGTGTGGCTATCGCCCGAGGCATGGCCATGCAACCGGATATCCTGCTGATGGACGAACCCTTTGCTGCCCTTGACGCACTCACCCGCCGCCAGATGCAGGATGAGCTTCTACAGCTTTGGGACGATACGAAATTCACCGTCATTTTCGTGACCCACTCAATTGCCGAAGCCATCAAGATTTCCAATCGGATTCTTCTGCTCTCGCCACACCCGGGGCGCGTCAAGGCCGAAGTTATCGATGTTGATCAGGCGCGCACAGATGACGGCAGTGCCGCTGCACTGGAACGCGACATTCACAATCTGCTGTTCTCCGAACCGGGTCACAGGGAATAACACTATGGCCAATCCGCAAATCATACTCGCTTCCGATGTCACGACGAACCGGCCGCATGCCAATGTGGCTGAGGTCGAACAGAAACTTGGAACACTGGAACTGGTGTGGGGCATCAGTGCCGTACGCAAGACGGTGCTGATCATCGTGCTGGCATTGATCTGGCAAGCATATGCTGTTTACCTCGATAACTCTCTGCTGTTCCCGACGCTCAGCGATACACTCATTACAATGTATGATCGTTTTGCCGATGGCGTATTGCCAGCGCGCATCTGGACAACACTTCAAGTACTGATAACTGGATATGTGGCGGGCACGGCACTCGCCGCGCTATTGACCATTCTCGCGATCAATACGCGTATAGGCACCGACTTTCTCGAAACCATGACGGCGATGTTCAATCCATTGCCCGCCATCTCGCTGCTGCCGCTGGCCCTGATCTGGTTTGGTCTCGGTGCTTCCAGCCTTGTCTTTGTTCTTATCCATTCGGTGCTCTGGGCTGTGGCGCTCAACACCCATGCGGGGTTTCTCGGTGTTTCCAGAACCCTGCGTATGGTGGGCGGAAATTATGGACTGACGGGGCTTTCCTACGTTTTGCGGATTCTGGTGCCAGCGGCTTTTCCGTCAATTCTAACTGGATTGAAGATCGGTTGGGCTTTTGCCTGGCGCACGCTGATTGCAGCCGAACTCGTATTTGGCGTTTCATCCGGGCAGGGCGGCCTTGGCTGGTTCATCTTCGAGAACCGCAATCTGCTCGACATTCCGGCTGTATTTGCCGGATTGCTGACCGTCATTATCATTGGTCTTGTCGTTGAGAACCTCGTCTTTCAGACGATCGAACGCCATACGATTCAAAAATGGGGAATGAAGGAATGATCAGATTTTCCTTCCGCCAAAACCGCATACGCTTCGAGGTTTGATCATGACAGTCAAGAAAACACAGGACATGTTGAGGAGCGCGCGCTGGTTCGCCCCGGATGATCTGCGCAGTTCCGGGCACCGCTCAAGAACGATGCAGATGGGCTATGCGCCGGAAGAGTGGGCTGGCAAACCTGTGATTGCTATCCTCAACACCTGGTCCGATGCCAATCCGTGCCATGCACACTTCAAGCATCGCGTTGAAGACGTAAAGCGCGGTGTATTTCAGGCGGGAGGATTTCCTCTGGAATTGCCAGCGCTGTCGCTGTCCGAAAGCTATGTCAAACCAACGACCATGCTTTATCGCAACATGCTGGCCATGGAGGCCGAGGAATTGCTGCGCTCCCATCCGGTCGATGGCGCTGTGTTGATGGGCGGTTGTGACAAGACCACGCCGGGGCTGGTCATGGGCACATTGAGCGCCGGATTGCCCATGATCTATCTGCCCGCCGGACCAATGCTGCGTGGCAATTATCGCGGCAAAGCTTTGGGCTCGGGCTCGGATGCCTGGAAATTCTGGGACGAGCGGCGCGCCGGTAATCTTTCGACTGAGGAATGGGTTGAGGTGGAGGCAGGGATTGCCCGATCCTATGGACACTGCATGACCATGGGGACGGCGAGCACCATGACAGCAATCGCCGAGGCCATGGGGCTGACATTGCCCGGAGCAAGTTCAATACCTGCGGCGGATTCGAACCATATCCGCATGTCATCCGCCGTTGGGCGGCGTATCGTCAATATGGTGTGGGAGGATCTTGTTCCCGGCAAAATTCTGACGAAGGCGGCTGTCGATAACGCGGTTGCGGTGGCTATGGCCACGGGCTGCTCAACCAACGCTATTGTTCATCTGGTTGCCATGGCCCGCCGTGCCGGGGTGAACCTGACAATGGATGATCTCGACAGTGCGGGTCGTACAACGCCCGTTCTCGCCAACATAAGACCAACCGGCAATACCTATCTGATGGAGGATTTCTACTACGCCGGAGGCCTGCGGGCGCTTATGGCTAAGCTTGCCAGCAAGCTTGATCTTTCCGTGCTTACCGTCTCCGGACGAACGCTCGGAGAAACATTGGAAGGAGCAGAGTGTTTCAATGATGATGTCATCCGCTCGCTTGATAACCCTGTGTATCAGGAGGGCTCGCTTGCAGTGCTCAAAGGCAATCTGGCGCCAACCGGGGCAGTGATAAAACCTGCCGCCTGCGATCCGCGTTTTCATCAACATGAGGGCCCCGCCCTTGTGTTTGACAGCTATCCCGAGATGAAAGCCGCGATTGATGATGAGAATCTGGATGTGACGCCGGACCACGTTCTTGTGCTGCGCGGCGCCGGACCGCAGGGCGGGCCCGGCATGCCTGAATGGGGTATGCTGCCTATGCCAAAGGCTCTGTTAAAACAGGGCTATCGCGACATGCTTCGCCTATCCGATGCCCGGATGAGCGGCACCAGCTATGGTGCTTGTGTTCTCCATGTCTCGCCCGAGTCACATGTGGGCGGCCCGCTCGCGCTTTTGAAAACGGGCGATATTATCAGGCTCGACCTGAACGCACGCCGGATCGACATGCTTGTTGATGACAGCGAACTCGAAAACCGCCGCCGGAACTGGGTAAAACCAGCCGAGAAAGCCGGACGAGGTTATGGCTGGATGTTTGCCCGTCATGTGGGGCAGGCCGATACGGGCGCGGATTTTGATTTTCTTGAAACACGATTCGGACCATCCGCCCCTGAACCAGATATCTACTGACCCCGAAGGATCTGACATGACAAACTATGATCTAAAGCCAGAAACGCGCGAAAAACTGATGGGTGTCGCGACGCCGACCATCGCCACGGCGCTATTCAAACGTGGACTACGCAACCAGTTTATTCAGGACGTCCGCCCGCTTTCTGTGAAAAGCAGGAATATGGTCGGGCAGGCCTTCACTTTGCGGTATATCCCGGCGCGTGAAGACCTGAACACCATCGACGTGTTCAAGAATCCCAATCATCCGCAACGCGCTGCCGTCGAGCAGTGTCCGAAGGGCGCTGTCCTTGTCATGGACAGCCGCAAAGATGCGCGTGCAGCCTCGGCAGGTTCCATTCTGATCTCGCGGTTGCAGGTTCGCGGCGTTGCAGGTGTTGTCACCGATGGTGGCTTCCGCGACAGTCCGGAAATTGCTGGTCTGTCTATCCATGCCTATCACAACCGGCCATCGGCCCCCACCAATCTCACACATCATCAGGCCTATGACATCAACGTACCGATTGGCTGCGGCGATGTTGCGGTGTTTCCTGGCGATGTACTGGTCGGCGATAATGAGGGTGTCATTGTCATACCTCAGCATCTTGCGGACGAGATAGCCGATGAAACAGTTGAAATGACAGCCTATGAAGATTTCGTCACTGAACAGGTGATGGATGGCGCTTCAATCATCGGGCTTTACCCTGCAACGAGCGACAAACCCAAAGCTGAATTTGCCGTCTGGCGCGAAAAGAATGGGCGGTAAACCCGTTTTTATCTGCTTTTCCGTCTGAAATTGAGGAGTAAGACTTCAGCAATTGCCTGCAATTGTCGTGTGAAAATGACACGGGATGACATGACTTTCGATCTGTGCCACATTTTGTACCTAATTTGTCCGGCACAAGCACGATCGGATTTAACCTTTTAAACAAGGAAAAGCAGGGCATGAGGGAAGTACCCGCAATGCAGACCATCGCGCTCGTTGATGACGATCGCAATATTCTGACGTCCGTATCGATTGCGCTTGAATCGGAAGGTTATCGTGTCGAGACTTATACCGACGGCGCTTCAGCACTCGACGGTCTGATGGCTCGTCCGCCGAATCTTGCTATTTTCGATATCAAGATGCCGCGCATGGATGGAATGGAACTTCTGCGCCGTCTGCGCCAGAAGTCCGACCTGCCTGTTATCTTCCTGACGTCCAAGGACGACGAGATCGATGAACTCTTCGGCCTCAAGATGGGCGCGGATGATTTCATCACCAAGCCGTTTTCGCAGCGTCTTCTGGTCGAACGCGTCAAGGCGGTATTGCGCCGTGTTGCTGCGCGTGAAGGTGCCGCCAAGCCCGGCAGCCCGCAGGCCAAATCGCTGGAACGTGGTCAGCTTGTCATGGATCAGGAACGCCACACCTGCACCTGGATGGGTGAGCCAGTCACTTTGACTGTAACAGAATTCCTCATTCTGCACTCACTGGCCCAGCGCCCCGGCGTTGTCAAAAGCCGTGATGCCTTGATGGATGCGGCCTATGATGAACAGGTCTATGTGGACGATCGGACGATTGACAGTCACATCAAGCGCCTGCGCAAGAAGTTCAAGGTCGTCGATGATGATTTCGATATGATCGAGACATTGTACGGCGTCGGGTATCGTTTCAGGGAAACGTGATCCTGATTATACCTGTTGTTTGCGTATAAATGGGCTAAAGATCACGCAGGGGAATTTCGCGCATGCGTGATCCCCTGTAGAATAAGATTGTCTCGGCGCGTTATGAGTGCGATGAGACAGCCCATTTACGATATTCTGAGGCAGAAATGGTAGCCGGACTCCAAGGCAGCAATGTTACGCGCAAGAGCGCCGTCATGCGCCGGAAGCGTTCGCTTGCCGTGAGGCGATTCCTGCAACCGCTCAATCGGTTGTTTGGCAATTATCTGTTTTCAAGCCTGACCCGCCGTATTCTGTTTCTCAATCTTGCGGGTCTGGCCGTGCTCTTGTCCGGCATCATGTATCTCAATCAGTTCCGCGACGGGCTGATTGACGCCCGTGTCGAAAGCCTGATGACGCAGGGTGAGATCATCGCGGCGGCCATAGCCTCGGAAGCCACTGTCGATACAAATTCCATCTCGGTTGATCCGGAAAAGCTGCTGGAGCTGCAGGCCGGGCAAAGCATAACGCCATCGCCGGATGTGCTGGATAACCTTGATTTCCCGATCAACCCGGAAAGGGTTGCCCCTGTGTTGCGGCAACTTATCCAGCCAACCCGAACCCGCGCGCGTATTTACGATCGCGATTCCAATCTCCTGCTGGATTCCCGCCATCTTTATTCGCGCGGTCAGGTGCTGCGTTACGAACTGCCGCCCATTGAGGGAGATCAGCCCACGTTTCTGGAGCGGCTTACCAATCGCATGACCCGGCTGCTTCGCCGGAGCGATCTGCCGATCTATCAGGAGCAACCCGGTGGTAACGGTGCGTCCTTCCCTGAAATCGTCAAGGCACTGACCGGACAACCCGCCACCATTGTCCGCATGACGGAAAAGGGTGAGCAGATTGTCTCGGTTGCCGTGCCGATTCAGCGCTTCCGCGCTGTACTTGGCGTTCTGCTGCTTTCCACCGAAGGCGGCGATATCGATAAGATCGTTCAGGGCGAACGCTATGCGATTATTCGTGTGTTTACCGTTGCCGCGCTGGTTATGGCCATTCTTTCGCTGTTTCTGGCCTCAACGATTGCCAATCCGCTCCGCCGTCTTGCCGCCGCAGCGGATCGCGTACGCCACGGCGTAAAAAACCGCGAGGAAATTCCTGACTTCTCCGAACGTCAGGATGAGATCGGGCATCTGTCCACTTCTATCCGCGACATGACCAATGCGCTCTATGCCCGTATCGAATCGATCGAGAGTTTTGCCGCTGATGTCAGCCACGAACTGAAGAACCCGCTGACGTCGCTTCGAAGTGCGGTGGAGACTTTGCCGCTGGCCAAGAATGATGATTCACGCAAGCGGCTGCTTGATGTCATCCAGCACGATGTGCGCCGGCTGGATCGTCTTATCACGGATATTTCCGATGCTTCGCGTCTGGACGCGGAACTGGCGCGCGAAGATTCGGAGCATGTGGATCTCAAGTTCCTGCTTGGCAATCTGGTGACGGCCGCGCGCGAAGTGCGTCGCAACAAGAAAGACACGCAAATCGACTTTGTGGTGGGCAAGCTACCACCAAACAAAAAGGGCTTTTTCGTTGTTGGCCATGATCTGCGCCTTGGTCAGGTTGTCTCCAACCTGATTGAAAATGCGCGTTCTTTTGTACCGGAAGAACATGGGGCCATCACCGTTTCACTGCAACATATGGGAGATCGTGTCCGCATTCTGGTCGAAGACAATGGTCCGGGCATTCGCGTCGAGCAGATTGATCGTATTTTTGAGCGATTCTATACGGATCGGCCGTCGGGCGAAGCTTTTGGCCAGAATTCCGGTCTTGGTCTTTCCATCAGCCGCCAGATCATCGAGGCTCACGGCGGCACGCTGAATGCGGAAAATATTATCGATCCGAACGATGCTGAAAATTATCTCGGTGCCCGCTTCACCGCGATTCTACCGGCCGAGATCTGATGCCGAGCGAAGATGGTGAGCTGATTCATGCCAGCGCCGTGCTCGTCGGTGATCGGGGCGTGCTTGTTCGCGGAAACTCGGGATCGGGAAAATCATCGCTCGTTCGGGCGCTTATGGATCGCGCTGCTTATAGAGGCATGTTCGCAATGCTTGTCAGTGACGATCAGTGCCGTATTCGCGCGCAGTCAGGTCGCCTGCTTTGTACACCGCCGCTTGCCCTGCATGGCGGTCTGGAAGTACGTGGGTCGGGTTTACACGCTGCAGATTTTGAAGAAAGCGCTGTCATTCACCTTGTGGTCGATCTGGTCGAACCGAACCAATCGGTTCGTTTTGGCGAAGATGCTATAACTTGTCTTCACGGCGTCGCAATCGCACATCTTATTCTGCCAAAATGGGCAATAAATGCTGCCTGCCGTGCCGTTGAAGCCAGGCTTTTTCGGCCTATCTGGAAAAAATAATATATTGAGATCAATTGGTTGCGTTATTGGCCTGCGATAAAATGACTGACACTTACCCTCAAGTCATTTTTCCGCTTGCCTTCGCAATTCGTCCTGCCAAAATGCGACACCTGCCAAGTGGGGCATTCAATGCGCAGAAAAAAGCCTGATCCCAATGGGCTGGCGCGACAGGAGCAGTTTCAGAATGATCGGACTCGTGCTTGTGACGCACGGAAGACTGGCCGAAGAATTTCATCATGCTGTTGAGCATGTTGTCGGCCAGCAGGAGTATTTGGAAACCGTCTCAATCGGTGCCGATGATGATATGGAGCAACGCAGGCGCGACATTGTCGATGCCGTGGCGCGTGCTGACAGCGGCAATGGCGTCATTATTTTGACAGATATGTTTGGCGGAACTCCGTCCAATCTGGCAATTTCAGTGATGGAATCGGGGCGGATCGAGGTCATAGCTGGCGTTAACCTGCCCATGCTGATCAAGCTTTCCAGCGTGCGCGTGACCAATGACATGGCTGCGTCGCTGCGCGAAGGTCAGGATGCCGGACGTAAATACATCAATGTGGCCAGTCAGGTGCTGACAGCCAAATAGAGGTTGAACAAGCATGCGCCTGACAGGAGAAACCACCGGGACATTCGATCGTGATAATGCACTGGTGTCATCTTTCGAGATCGTCAACCGGCGCGGGTTGCATGCGCGTGCTTCTGCCAAATTCGTCCAGCTCGTCGATGGCTACGATGCCCATGTGCGCGTCGAGAAGGACGGAATGACCGTGGGTGGAACCTCCATCATGGGATTGATGATGCTCGCCGCTTCACCGGGGTGTTGCATCAAGGTCAGCGCATCAGGCCGTCAGGCCAGCGACGTCATGATGGCACTTGGCGCGCTCATCGCCGACAAGTTTGGCGAAGAAGCCTGATTTGTCGCTTGTCCGTCCGATTGCGGTGTTTGATGCGGGTATTGGTAGCTATGCGATCGTTGATCTGATCCGGCGTAGACTGCCAAAGCAGGACATTCTCTATTTCGCTGATCGTGCGAGTTTCCCCTATGGACGGAAAACCCGTGACGAGCTTCTGACTGTCATGGACCGGACGATGCGATTCCTCTCGCAGCATGAGCCGTCAGCCATTATTGTTGCGTCCAATGTGCCGTCCATCACGGTCATGGATGAGTTGAAATCCATGGTGGAGGTGCCGCTTTTTGGTGTTTTGCCCCCTCTGGCAGACGCTTTGACTGAAACCCAAACCGGCAAGGTCGGTATCATGGGTGTTCAATCCATGGTCGAGAGCCCGCAGCTGAGGCAATTTGTCGGCAAGCAAACGAAAGATCTGGACGCCGTTGCGTTGATCAATGCCTCTCCCATGGTTGATCTTGTTGAAAATGGCGACTTTCTCTTCGATCCCGTTGAGACGCAGCGAAAGGTTGATGATTTTCTGCGCGACGTTTTTCTGGATCATCCTGATATCGATGTGCTCACCCTGTCGAGCACGCATTTGCCATGGCTGCGTTCCTATTTTGAGAAGAGCCGCCCGTCATGCCGGTTTCTTGATCCGGCTGAGGCGATTGTCCAAACGATTGGCGCGGGAACATCAGGTTCCGGCACGACGAATGCGCTGGTGACAGAAAGCCCCGAATACCCTGCGAATGCATTCCGGGCGATGCTGGCAAAGCTGCAGATTGATATTCCAATCCGTATCGTCCCGCCGTCTTTTCAATAGAACCAATGCGTTCGGATATGCACGCATAAGGATTTCTTTATATCCCATTGTGCGATCCACCCTAATCTGATAGTCAACAGCCACCTCCGGTCGCCACGGAATGGCGGCTGGACCCGAAAAACAAAGACGGAGCTGACAACAGATGGCCGATAACCAGGATTTTATTGTCAAGGACCTTGAGCTGGCCGCATGGGGCCGCAAGGAAATTGAAATCGCTGAAACCGAAATGCCGGGCCTGATGGCAAGCCGCGAAGAGTTTGGCACGTCCAAGCCACTCAAGGGCGCACGCATCACCGGTTCGCTTCACATGACGATCCAGACGGCAGTCCTGATCGAAACATTGCAGGCTCTGGGCGCAACCGTGCGCTGGGCATCATGCAACATCTTCTCGACACAGGACCACGCCGCTGCTGCAATCGCTGCAACTGGCACTCCGGTTTTCGCCGTCAAGGGTGAGTCGCTGGAAGAATATTGGACCTATACCGACAGGATTTTCCAGTGGCCGGATGGTCAGCCTTCCAACATGATTCTCGATGATGGCGGCGATGCCACCATGTACATCCTGATCGGCGCACGCGCTGAAGCTGGTGAAGACGTTCTGTCCAAGCCTGAAAGCGAAGAAGAAGAAATTCTCTTTGCCCAGATCAAGAAGCGTATGAAGGAAACCCCAGGTTTCTTCACCAAGCAGCGTGATGCCATCAAGGGCGTGACGGAAGAAACAACAACCGGTGTGAACCGTCTGTACCAGCTGCAGAAGAAGGGGCTCCTGCCTTTCCCGGCGATCAACGTCAATGACAGCGTGACCAAGTCGAAGTTCGACAACAAGTATGGCTGCAAGGAATCACTGGTTGACGGTATCCGCCGCGCCACTGACGTCATGATGGCTGGCAAGGTTGCCGTGGTTTGCGGCTATGGTGACGTCGGCAAGGGCTCGGCGCAGTCGCTGCTCGGTGCTGGTGCGCGCGTCAAGGTCACGGAAGTTGATCCGATCTGCGCCCTGCAGGCCGCCATGGACGGTTTTGAAGTGGTTACACTTGAAGATGCTGCGCCAACCGCAGACATCATCATCACCACGACGGGCAACAAGGATGTCATCAAGCTCGACGACATGCGCAAGATGAAGGACATGGTGATCGTCGGTAACATCGGTCACTTCGACAACGAGATTCAGGTCTCGGCATTGCGCAATCTCAAGTGGAACAACATCAAGCCACAGGTCGACATGATTTCCTTCCCTGATGGCAAGCGTATGCTGCTTCTTTCCGAAGGTCGTCTGCTCAATCTGGGCAATGCCACGGGTCATCCAAGCTTTGTTATGTCTGCCTCGTTCACCAATCAGGTTCTGGCTCAGATCGAGCTTTATAGCCGTGGTGAACAGTACAAGAATGAGGTCTATGTTCTGCCAAAGCACCTCGATGAAAAGGTCGCGCGCCTGCATCTCGACAAGCTCGGCGCAAAATTGACGACCCTTTCGGACGAACAGGCTGCCTATATCGGCGTCACGCCGACTGGTCCTTTCAAGTCGGACCACTACAGGTATTAATCCGTTAACTAATACCCACAATATATGGAAGCCGAAGGATTGACAAATTCTTCGGCTTTCTTTTTTGCGCTGAGTTCTTCCCGTCGATTCGCCAAGGGTTTATTGTAGTGATTCGGGATAGCTTTCTTCCAGATGGGCCAAATGGTTGGATCAATCAGATGGGTTGGAACATGAGATATCTCTCAGGATGGGGCGACGACGGCTGATATGAAAATTGTTGATGGGGATGTTCGCGGAAAAGATGCAGCACGCGGAAGGCGGGTGCTGAAGAAACTGCGGACTGCATTGGCAGGAGCTGGCTCGACCCTTTCAATTCTTGGTGCGACATGCTTCGCTGCCCATGCCAATGACCCGCTTGGCAAGATCAACACCCCCTTCGGTGTGGCATTCGGCACTTTCGAAGTTATCCAGTTTGCCATGTTCCTGGGCGCTATGGGTGCAGCCCTTTTGTCAGCCGGCTGGCTGATCCGCGAGCGCAGCCGCATCGCCAATGAAAACCGTCAGTTGCGTGACAAGGTTGCCGATCTTAATGTTGCCGTTCAGCGCAGCGAAGCTCTTCTCAATCTCAAAGATCAACGGGTCGTTGTCTGGGAAGGCAATTCCACGACGCCCAATCTCGTCGGCAGTCTGCCGCAGGAAATAGGCATTCCCGAAGACCGTTCTCTATTTCTGGCCTATGGGCGCTGGTTGCGCATTGATTCCGCGACGTTGCTTGATCGCTCCATCGAAGCCTTGCGTGGCAAGGCTCGTCCCTTTGATATTGTTGTTGAAACATCAAAGGGAACGCCGCTGGAAATCCAGGGTCGTACCTCCGGCAGCTATGCCATTGTTCGTTTCATCAGTCTTGGCGAAGCGCGCGCGACGCAGGCCTTGCTCAAAACGGAAAACTATCAGCTCAATGAATCGCTGACGACCTTGCGGGGCTTGCTGGAACAGCTGGAAATGCCCGCATGGAGCCGCGACAGGAGCGGCAAGCTCAATTGGGTTAATATGGCCTATGCCAAGGCTGTTGATGGCAATGATGTGAATATTGCCGTGGCGGAAGCCCGCGAGCTTTTCGGCGTTCAGGCGCGCGAGCGCATTGAGCGCGAAAAAGCTACGGCACAAGCCTTCCGAGACGAGCTTTCCACGGTTGTGGCTGGCAATCGCCATGTGTTCCGGGTCACGGATGTGGCCAGTAGTGCAGGCTCCGCCGGTCTTGCCAATGATGTGAGCGATATTGAACTGGTGCGTGAGGAGTTCAAGCGTACCGTCCTCAACCATTCCGATACGCTGGACCAGTTAAACTCTGCCGTCGCAATGTTCGATGCGAACAGGAAGCTGCAATTCTTCAATCAGGCATTCGCCAAGCTTTGGGGGCTGGAAACCGCATTGCTTGAAAGCCGGCCTGACAATGCCATGCTGCTGGACCGTTTCCGCAGCGATGGCACCTTGCCTGAGCAGCCGGATTGGCGCCGATGGAAGGAATCCATGCTTTCGGCCTACCATTCGGTCGAATCGCAGGAACATTTGTGGCATTTGACCGATGGCCGCACTTTGCGCGTTATTGTTAATCCGCAGCCAAAGGGTGGCGTGACCTGGGTCTTCGAGAACCTGACTGAAAAGCTTCAACTGGAAAGCCGGTACAATACGCTCATCAAGGTGCAGGGCCAGACACTGGACCATCTGGCTGAAGGTGTGGCCGTGTTTGGTTCCGACGGCAAGATCAGGCTGTCTAACCCGGCCTTTGCCTCGCTTTGGTCGCTGAAAGCCGAGCAGATCGCCGAGGGCATGCATATTTCGGCTATTCGCCGCCTGTGTGAGCCGGTTTCCAACACGGCGCAGTGGGAGAATTTCGTAACCACTGTCACGGGCTTTGACGACAAGCGGGAATCCCTGTCCGGCCATATTGAGCTGACAACCGGCAAGATTCTCTACTTTGCCTCCGCGCCTTTGCCGAGCGGCCAGACCATGCTGACATTTGTCGATGTAACGGATTCCGTACAGGTCGAACGTGCCCTGAAGGAAAAGAATGAGGCGCTGGAGCGCACGGACGAGCTGAAGAACGATTTCGTCCAGCATGTTTCTTACGAGCTGCGTTCCCCACTCACCAACATTATGGGTTTCACCGAACTCCTGCAGACGCCGATGACCGGGCCGCTCAATGAGCGCCAGCGCGATTATCTTGATCATATCGGCACGTCCTCTTCGGTTCTGTTGACCATCGTCAACGATATTCTCGACCTTGCTACCGTTGATGCCGGGATTATGGAGCTTGATATCAGTGACGTTTCCGTTGCCGATGCCGTCGCGACAGCCTCTGAAAAAGTGGCGGAGCGACTGAAGGAGCATAACATCCTGCTCGACACGCACATTGCCTCAGGTGCCGGTTCTTTCCGCGCCGATGCCAGCCGAGTCAAGCAGGTGCTTTCCAATCTCCTGAGCAATGCCGTCAATTATGCGCCGGAAGGCAGCACGATTACTTTGACCTGCAGGCGCGAGCCGGGCGAGATGATTTTCAGCGTACAGGACAATGGCCCCGGCATGCCTGACTATGTTCTCGACAGCATCTTCAAGCGCTTCCAGCCCTATCCCAATGGCGGGCGCAAGCGCGGTGCCGGTCTTGGACTGTCTATCGTCAAGGGTTTTGTGGAGTTGCATGGCGGCAAGGTCGACATCAGCAGTGCCGCTGGCAGGGGGACACTGGTGACATGCCGCTTCCCGCTGGAAGCGCGCACTTTCAGCATTGCTGCCGAATAAGGCGCCCATGACGTCTTTGATTATCCAGCTTGCAACGGCAGAAGATACGGAACGGCTTGGCCAGGATTTGGCGCTGGCGCTGGTCAAGGGCGATCTTGTTACCCTTTCTGGTGATCTCGGCGCAGGAAAGTCCACGCTTGCCCGTGGGCTCATCCGCACCATCGCCAATGATGGCACCTATGAAGTTCCAAGCCCCACCTTCACCATCGTGCAATCTTATCCGGAACTGCGTCTGCCGATCAGTCATGTGGATTTATACCGGCTCTCGTCCGGTGAAGAGATAGATGAGCTTGGACTTGATGAAGCGCTCGAAGACGGCGCGGTGCTGGTGGAATGGCCTGAGCGGGCTGATGATGCTCTGGCAAAGCCGACCATCCGTATCAATCTTCTCAATGATGGCGATGGCCGCAAGGCGGAAATTGAAGGTGAGGCTGCCTCGCTTGCAAGATTACAACGATCCCTTTCCATACGGACTTTTCTCGGTCGGGCGGGATATGCCACGGCTGACCGCCGCTATCTGCTCGGTGATGCTTCTGCACGCGGCTATGAAACGGTTGATACCGGCTGTGTGCGTCCGCTGATCCTGATGAACTCCCCCTATAATCCCGGTGGACCCATCCTGCGTGACGGCAAGACCTATATGCAGATTGCCCATCTTTCCCAGTCCGTCACAGCTTTCGTCGCAATCAATCAACTCCTGCGGTCGAATGGTTTCTACGTTCCGCAAATCATGTCTGATGATCTTGATAACGGTTTCCTGCTGCTGGAAAACCTTGGAAGTGAAGGCATCCTTGATGATAAAGGAGCGCCGATTGTCGAACGCTACGAGGCCTCTGTACGGCTGCTTGCACGGATGCATGAGCGTTCATGGGCGCGGGACATTGAGGTCGCCAAAAACCGCTCTCATCATGTCCATGATTTTGACCGCGATGCCATGATGATTGAGGTTGAACTTCTGTCTGACTGGTATGTTCGGCGCATGTCTGGTAAGCCGCTGACACCTGAACAGAAAGACGAATATGTCGGCGCCTGGGATATAGTATTTAGTCAGCTCACTAATTCTGAGAAAAGCCTTGTTCAACGGGATTTTCACTCGCCCAATATCCTTTGGCGCAGTGAGGCAACAGGCACGGACCGCGTTGGACTTATCGACTTTCAGGACGCGATGATCGGTCCATCCGCCTATGATGTCGCATCTCTGGTGCTTGATGCGCGTGTAACAATTGACCCCGCGCTCCAGAAACATCTGCTTGACGCGTATATTGAAGAACGGCGATCACGCGACGCATCATTCAACGAAGCCGCCTTTCTGCAGGCATTTTCAATTATGGCAGCGCAACGTAATGCCAAAATTCTCGGGATTTTTGTGCGGTTGGATGAACGCGACGGAAAACCCTATTACCTGAAACATCTTCCGCGCATTCAGACTTACCTTGCCAGCGCCCTTGTTCATCCGTCGCTGAAACCAGTGCGCGAGTGGTGCGAGAAGATGGGCATTCTTTCCCTGGAGCTGCAGTAAATGGCGATACCCGATACGGCAATGATCTTGGCGGCAGGGCTGGGCAAGCGTATGCGCCCCATCACGGATACAATACCTAAACCATTGGTAAAGATAGCCGGCAAATCATTGATCGACTGGGGTTTGGATTCACTGACCGCAGCAGGGGTTGGGCGAACGGTTGTCAATGTCCACTATTTGGCCGATCAGGTGGAATCGCATCTCAAATCGCGGCGAACACCAGCGATCACTGTGTCGGACGAGCGAGCCGAATTGCTTGATTCTGCAGGCGGGATCATCAAAGCTCTACCGCTGATTGGTTCGGAAGCGTTCTATATCCTCAATGCCGATACATTCTGGATCGAAGGATCTCGCCCTAACCTTGTTCGACTCGCCGAAGCATGGGATGCTTCGAAGATGGATATCCTTCTGATGATCGCGCGAATGGATCAGGCAACCGGCTATGAAGGGCGCGGGGATTTCACCGTGGCCGCTGATGGATCGTTGCAGCGGTTCCGCAACGATGATGCCTCACCCTATATCTATGGCGGCGCTGCGATCACCCATCCACGACTGTTTGCCGGAAAGACCGCGATTCGCTCCTCGCTCAACCGCTATTTTGACGAAGCCATTAGCGCCGGGCGGCTCTACGGGATGCCCATGCAGGGTCATTGGTTGACTGTCGGCACGCCCGAGGCGATCGGAGAGGCGGAAGCCGCGATTGCTGGTCTCGGGCAGGAGAGCCATGGTTGACCGTCACAGCCCCCGCATTTTTTCAATAGCGCCTGGAGAACCGTTTCTTCCCGCTCTGGTTGATGCGATCCTTTCTGGCAACCTTATTTCAGGCTTTCCCGTCAACCCTGCCGATCCGCTGGCTCTGGCCCGGGCGACCATCTATGTGCCGACCCGCCGCGCCGCGCGCACGCTGCGGTCATTGCTCGTCGAAAAGAGCCCGGTAAAATCCGCCATTCTGCCGGTCATTCGTCCCCTCGGCGATGTGGATGAAGATGCGGCCATGTTTGATATGGGATCGGATGCATTTTTCGATCTGCTTCCACCGGTCGGTTCCACCGAACGGCTCCTGCTGCTTGCACGCCTTGTTCGCCCATGGCGCGAACGCTTGCCGGAGCATGTTCGTGCCTTGTTCGGCAATGAGGATATTGCCATCCCCGCGACAACAGCGGATGCGATCTGGCTGGCGCGCGATCTGGCTGGACTCATGGATCAGGTGGAGACTGAAGCCAGCGGTTGGAGCACCCTATCCAATATCGTCTCGGAGGAGCTGCCGAACTGGTGGCAGGTCACACTGGACTTTCTCAATATCGTTACCAGCCTATGGCCGGAAATTCTCAACGAACGGCACCGCTCCAATCCGGCTGCGCATCGCAACCGCCTGATTGAGCTGGAAGCGGAGCGGCTTGTGCGTAGTCCTCCGGATGGCCCTGTTATAGCGGCCGGTTCTACCGGTTCGATTCCCGCCACGGCGCATCTGCTGGCAGCAATTGCAACTTTGCCACAAGGTGCCGTGGTTCTGCCGGGACTTGATCGTGACATGGATGATACAAGCTGGCAGGTCTTGGCGAATACAGAAGACAACCCTTCCATATTTGGACATCCGCAATTCGGTCTGAAGAAACTTCTGGGTGAGCTTGGTGTTCTTCGTCAGGATGTGGTTCGTCTTGGCGCAGTTGCGCCGCAGAAGCGGGCACGCGAGCACCTGCTCGCCGAAGCAATGCGCCCCGCTGAAACCAGCGAAGCATGGAGCACGATCGATCGGGACAGCAGTCAATTCTCTGCGGCGGTCGCTCCGGTTGCCCTGATTGAAGCCGCCAACGAGCGCGAGGAAGCGCTCGCCGTTGCCATTGCCCTGCGCGATGCCATTGAGTTGCCCGATAAAACGGCAGCGCTGATCACTGCCGATCGTGATCTCGCCCGGCGTGTTGCCAGCGAGCTTGCACGCTTCAACATTGCCGCCGATGATTCTGGTGGCCATGCCCTGCGTGAGACGCAGCCTGCAACGCTTTTGCGGCTGACCTTGGAAACGGTTTTCAACCCCGGCGATCCTGTCGTGTTGCTCGCCCTGCTCAAGCATCCGCTCACCCGGCTTGGCATGGACCGTAACGCAGTGCGTCAGGCCGCCGAAACAATTGAATTGATCGCGCTGCGTGGCGGCACCGGACGCGCCACTCTGGCCGGACTGGCGGAGTTCTTTGAACGACGTCTTGCTGAAGGCAGCGATTCTCCGTTTGAACCTGTCTGGTTGCGCCAGATCTCCGTCCAACGGATTGAAGCTGCCCGCATTGTCTGCGCGGCGCTTGGGAAATGCATGAATGAGCTTAACGCCTTCACGCAGATCGACGAGCCGGTCGGCATAACTGATATCATCAAGGCGACCATTGCCAGTCTCGAAAATCTCGTTCGCGATGACAGGGGTGATATTGGCGGGCTTTATTCGGGGGCTGCGGGTGAACAATTCGCCGCTTTCCTGCGCAATCTCGTTTCTGCTGATTCCGGCCTTGATTTCATGCCGGTTGAATGGCCGTCGATGATCGAAGCGCTGATGGCGGGTGAAGTGGTCAAGCCAAAGGCGGGGGCGCATCCGCGCCTGTTCATCTGGGGTGCGCTGGAAGCGCGTCTGCAGACAGTTGATACGGTTATCATTGGCGGATTGAATGAGGGTTCGTGGCCGGGCAAAACCCGCAATGATCCGTTCATGTCGCGGCCGATGAAATCCATCATCAATCTGGAGCCGCCGGAGCGGCGCACGGGCCTTGCGGCGCATGACTTCCAGATGGCGCTTGGCATGGAGCGGGTGATCCTTAGCCGGGCACAGCGCTCAGCCAATGCGCCAACCGTTGCTTCGCGCTGGTTGCAACGGCTTGAAACGGTATTGGGGAAGAAAGCCAGCGATGAGCTGGGCGCACGCGGTGCGCAATATCTGCATTGGGCGCGCGAGATTGATGACGCGCCGGATGAGGATTTTGTTAAACGTCCGGAGCCGAAGCCACCACTGGAAGCGAGACCCAGACATTTCTCCGTCACCGAAATCGAGACGTTGCGGCGCGATCCCTATGCGATCTTTGCCCGGCGCATCCTGCGTCTGCGCCCCATTGAGCCGCTGATCCGCGACCCTGACGCCGCGGAGCGCGGCTCGCTGTTTCATAATATTCTGGCCCATTTCACCGAGCAGGGTATCAATCCTGTTCAGGCCGATGCGGCGGCGCGCCTCTCGCAGATCGGGCGGCGCTATTTCGATGACATTGCCCTGCCGGAAGAAATTGATGCCGTGTGGTGGCCACGATTCCTCAGCGTTGTGCCGGAATTTCTGCAATGGGAACGGGAACGCGCGCCGCTGCTTGCCGAACGCCATCCGGAAATTGCATCGAAGAAAATTCCAGTCGAAGCAACTGGGGTCACGTTATCAGGCCGTGCTGACCGTGTTGATCTGATGAGCGATGGAACTGTTGAAATCATTGATTACAAGACGGGCTCCACGCCATCACGCAAACAGGCTCATGTGTTGCTCTCACCGCAACTGGCGTTGGAAGCAGCGCTTCTTGCGCGCGGCGCCTTTCATGAAGTCGGCGAGCGTCAAGCCTCGGATCTGCTCTATGTCCGCTTGCGTCCAAATGGCAGAGTTGATCCGGAGTCGATCCTCAAAGTTGGAACAGCGGCAAACAAGAGCGAGAAAACAGCGGCTGAACTGGGGGAGCTTTCCTGGCTGCGGCTGAATGAATTGCTGGTTGCCTACCAAGACCCGGATAAGGGCTATCTGTCGCGCGCATTGCCGTTCAAGGAAAGCGATCTGACCGGGGATTATGATCATCTCGCGCGCGTGCTGGAATGGTCGGCTGGCGGAGCCGATGACAGCGGGGAGGGCGGCGAATGAAAAAGCCGCTTAATATCCCGCATGAAACGATCACCGACCAGAACCGCGCCGCCAATCCTGTGGATTCGGTCTGGGTGTCAGCCAATGCGGGCTCCGGTAAGACCCATGTTCTCACCGAGCGCGTCATCCGGCTTCTGCTCGATGGTACTGATCCATCCAAAATATTGTGCCTGACCTATACCAAGGCCGCAGCTGCCGTCATGCAGAATCGCGTTTTTGCCCGGCTGTCAGACTGGGCGACGATGGAGGAAGCGGCGCTCGCCCAGACAATAGAGAAGATCGATGACAGGGGCCCAAGCCCGGCTCGCCTCGCACAGGCCCGGCGCCTGTTTGCTCGCGCACTGGAAACACCGGGCGGTCTAAAAATTCAGACCATTCACGCCTTCTGCGAAGCCATTCTGCATCAGTTTCCACTGGAAGCGAACATCGCCGGTCACTTCGAACTGATGGATGACATGATGCAGATGGCGCTCGTGGGTGAAGCCAGACGCCAGTTGCTGCAAACAGCGCGACTTGACGGCAATGTTGAACTCGCAACCGCCTTTGCAGATGTTCTGGATGCTGCCGGAGAATTCGGTCTGCAGGAACTGCTCGATGAAGCGGTCCATAAGCGCTACGACCTCACCCAGTTTATTCGCGAAGTCGGCCATGATGCACTGCGACGGCCACTATTTTTCGCCCAGTTTGGTTTCAACGGCGATGAGACCGAAGCTGATATCCTTTCAACGCTCTGGCCCGTTCCCGAATTCCCGCAGGGTGTGCTTGAAGACATCATGGCGGTGCCCAAAGGCGCCTCGCGTGCGCAGGAATTTGCCCTGCTGCTGCGTTTTGCCAAAGTAAATGAGCAGGTCGATCAACGTGAAGAGGTTCTGCAATCGGCTTTTCTGAAAGCTACGGGAGATCCCAAGAGCGGCAGCTATGTCGGATCGAAAGGCGTCACGGATCGCATTCCTGATTTTGTGGAGCGGTATGATCGGGCTGCGGACAGAGTTTTCAACGGCCTCGACCGGCTCAAGCAATTGCGGCAGATACGGCTCACCCTGTCGGCACTTGTCCTGATTGACGACTTGATCGGCCGTTATCAGCACATGAAGAGGGCGCGCGGTCTTCTCGATTTTGATGATCTGATTGTGCGCACGGTGACATTGCTGGCGCGGCAGGATGCCGGGCCATGGGTGCAGTACAAGCTCGACAAGGGCATTGATCATATTCTGGTCGATGAGGCGCAGGATACAAGCCCCAACCAGTGGCGGGTCATTCGCCTTTTGAGCGAAGAGTTCTTTTCCGGCAATACCGCGCGCAACATCCGCCGTACACTGTTTGCTGTCGGTGACGAAAAGCAGTCCATCTATTCCTTTCAGGGCGCTATCCCGGAGGATTTTGCCCGCCACGGCAGGACAACAGAGAGAAATGCCGATAATGCCGAGTTGAGTTTCTCCAAGGTCAATCTCAATTTCTCATTCCGTTCCGTTCCAGATGTGCTTTCTGCGGTTGATGAGGTTTTCAAACGGCCCGAAGCCAATCGCGGCTTTGGTGTTGATCATGGTGCGACTGTTCATACGGCGATCCGGTCCAACGATCCCGGCGAAGTCCAGATATGGGACATGCTCACACCTGAGACCGCGCAGCAGGAGGAAGATTGGCGAACGCCTGTCGATAGTCTTCCCGCACCGCCTGTTCGCCTTGCAGAACAGATCGCCAGGACGATTGATCTCTGGCTGAAGAACGGCGAAATCATTGAAGGCAAGAACCGGCGTTTGCAGGCGCGGGATATCATGGTGCTGGTGCGCAAGCGCGATCAATTCATGCCTGCCCTGTCGCGCGAGCTGAAGAAGCGTCAGGTACCGGTTGCCGGTGCTGACCGGTTGAAGCTGACAGATCATATTGCCGTCAAGGATTTGATGGCGCTTGGACGCTTTATGCTCCTGCCGTCGGATGATCTGTCTCTGGCAGCGCTTCTTAAAAGCCCTGTTTTCAAATGGGATGATGATCAGCTTTTCGATCTGGCCTATGGGCGCGCGGAGAATGAAACACTGCATCAGCGTCTGACGATCCGGGCGAAGAGCGATCCAGCATTGGCAGCCGTCGCCAAACGCCTGCAGGAATGGCGCAACCGCGCCGATACGGTGCCGGTGTTCGAGTTTTATGCCGACATTCTTGGCAATGGCGGCGCGCGCCGGGAACTGCTCGCCCGGCTTGGTCACGAGGCTGGCGACGTCATCGACGAATTCCAGAACTATGCAATTGCGACCGAGAAAACCGGCCTGCCCGGACTTCAGGCCTTTCTGGAAACGCTCGATGCGGCAACGCCGGAGATCAAGCGCGAACTTGATCAGAGCCGGGATGAAGTGCGCATCATGACCGTTCACGCTGCGAAGGGTCTGGAAGCTGCGGTGGTGTTTCTGGTTGATTCCGGCAGTTCCGCTTCGTCGGGCGGGCGAACACCCAATCTTCTATCTTTCCCGATGGAGGAAGAAGAGGGCTGGCAGGGTAAGGGGTTCCTCTTTGTCCCATCAAAATCCTACGCAACAGCCTTTACCGGATCTATCGTCGAAAACCTCAAGATCCGGTCGGAAGAGGAATATCGCCGTCTTCTCTATGTCGGGATGACCCGCGCGGAAGATCGCCTTATCGTCTGCGGTTATCGCGGCGCCAGACAATCTCCAGATACCTGGCATGGTCTTGTCGATGCGGCGCTGTCAGAACTGAGCGAACCATTTGAACATCCGGTAGGAGATATCGTTGCCAGACGCTATCGTAAGACGGCGCGCTCAAGCGTTCCGGTGGAGGAACCGGAGCCTCTTCCTTTAAGGCCGGTTCTGCCTTTTCCGAGTTCATACCGGTCGCCTATGGCGCGCGAAGCGGGGTTGCCACGTCCGCTCGCCCCGTCAGGCGTCTCCCTTCTGATCGAACCCGAGGAGGAGGAACCGCTGGTCACTGGTTCGCCGGTTCTTGGCTCGGATGGCACCGACCCGTCATTTGCGATCCGGCGTGGAACGGTCATTCACGCGCTGTTGCAAACCTTACCCAATCTGCCGGTTGATCAAAGGCTGGTTGCCGCCGAACGCTATCTCTCCCGCGCTGCCTTCGACTGGAAGCCGGAAGAAATCGAAAACGCCCTGCAATCGGCGTTCGGCGTTATGAATGATCCACAGTTTGCGCCCGTATTCGCGCCAGGTTCTCTGGCAGAAATCGCCATTATGGGAACCTTGCATTTGCGCGGCAAGGATCATGCGGTTTCAGGTGTTATCGACCGGCTCGCCGTGAGTGAAAGCCGCGTGCTGATTGTCGACTACAAGACCAATCGCCCCGCTCCGCGCACATTGGCGGACGTGCCTGACGCCTATGTGGCCCAGCTTGCACTCTACAGGCAGTTACTGGAGCCGCTTTATCCCGGAAAGAGTGTGGAAGCGGCCTTGCTGTTCACCGAAGGTCCCCATATCATCGATATACCAGTGAATGAGATGCAGGCCGCACTTGTCCGTCTCACCGCATCGTGAGATGAGCGAGCTTGACGCGGGTGGGTAGACTCACCACATGATGGGCAACATTCAATAACGTAATAAGGAAAAGCCGATGGCTACCGTCAAGATCGACACCAGCAATTTCCAGTCCGATGTGCTTCAGGCCGGTCAGCCTGTTGTTGTTGACTTCTGGGCCGAGTGGTGCGGCCCATGCAAGATGATCGCACCAGCCCTTGAAGAAATCGCTTCGGAGATGGAAGGCAAGGTCACGATCGCGAAAGTCAATATCGACGAGAATCCTGAACTTGCAGCCCAGTTTGGCGTGCGTTCCATTCCGACACTGCTCATGTTCAAGGACGGCGAACTGGCTGCCAATCTGGTTGGCGCTGCTCCCAAGAGCAAGCTCAGCGACTGGATTCGCAATTCAGCTGCATAAGCTGAAAGACGTTTGCTATTATCAAGCCCGGCCCTGTGCCGGGCTTTTTATTATTGCGGTGGTGTTCCGTTTTCTGACAGAACGTCACCAGCGAGATAGAGCGAACCACCGATAAGAATACGCGGAGCCGGTTCAGACTTGTCCCAACTGTCACGCAATATTTTCAGGGCGTTCTCGACGGAATGCACTGGCTCCGCAGAAAGCCCGGCTTCCGCTGCGGCAATCGCCAGCTCATCATGGGGAATACCGGAATCGCTGGAACGGATCGGCACCGTATAGACGTGCCGTGCCATGCCGGTGAAAGCAGCAAAATAACCAACCGGATCTTTCGTGTTGATCATGCCTGTTATCAAAAACAGCGGACGCGGGCTGCGATCTTCCAGCGAGGCGATTGCCTCGGCAATCACCATGCCTGCACCGGGGTTGTGACCACCGTCGAGCCATATCTCGGAACCCGGCACTGCCAGCTCGACCAGTTTGCCTTTGACGATGCGTTGCATGCGTGCCGGCCATTCGACCGTCGTCATGGCTGTTTCAATGGCATAATCGGGCAGGGTAAAGCCAGCTGTCTTGACTGCCTGAATTGCCGCCGCCGCATTCGACAGTTGATGGCGGCCAAGCAGGGCGGGCAAAGGCAGGTCCAGCAGGCCGGTATTGTCCTGATAGATCATTCGTCCGCGCTCTTCGAAGGCCAAAAAGTCCTGCCCATAGACAGCAAAGGGGCAATCCCGGCGCTCGGCTGTTTCAATCAGCACAATGCGCGCGGCTTCCTCTTCCTGCGCACCGATAACAACCGGGCAGCCCGATTTGATGATCCCGGCTTTTTCGGCGGCAATCAATTCCACACGATCGCCAAGATAGGGCTGATGATCAAGCGAGATCGGCATGATGACGCTGACGGCTGGTTCCGGGATGACATTGGTGGCATCGAAACGGCCGCCCAGACCAACCTCAAGGATCACCGCATCAGCAGGATGCTCAGAAAACAGCACGAATGTAACGGCTGTAAGTATTTCGAAGACCGTAATGGCTTGGCCCGCATTGGCTTCTTCGACCCGCATCAGCGCATCGGCAAACACAGCATCTTCAACCAGCTTGCCGCCACCCGGTGCGCCGAGCCTGTAGCGCTCGTGCCAATGAACGAGATGGGGCGATGTGTGAACGTGAACAGTATAACCGGCGGCTTCCAATAGTGCCCGCGAAAAGGCGACGCAGGAGCCTTTGCCATTGGTCCCCGCCACATGGATGACGGGAGGCATCTTCAGATGCGGATTGCCCAGCGTATCAAGCAGCCGCGTGACACGGCCCAGTGATAAATCAAAACCCTTGGGATGCAGCCCAAGCAGGCGCGCGATGATCGCCTCAGCCTTGGATGACATGGACAAAACCAATGGCAAAAGCCTCCAGAACCATCAAATGAATCAAGCTTCGGCTTCAATCGTTGCCGGTAGTGCGGCACCATTTGGCTTGGCTACGGGAACTTCCGTGGCTTTCTCGCCCATAAGCATCTTCAGAAGGCGGGCAATGGTGGCTTTAAGCTCGGTGCGCGGCACAACCATATCGATCATACCGTGTGCCTTCAGATATTCAGCGGTCTGGAAGCCTTCAGGCAGTTTTTCCCGGATGGTCTGTTCAATAACACGCTGTCCAGCAAAACCGATCAATGCGCCCGGTTCGGCAATATGGATATCACCAAGCATGGCATAGGAAGCGGTAACGCCGCCGGTGGTCGGGTTGGTGAGGACAACAATGTAGGGCAGACCCGCTTCTTTCAGCATTTCCACAGCAACGGTCGTGCGTGGCAGCTGCATCAGCGAAAGAATGCCTTCCTGCATACGCGCTCCACCTGATGCGGCAAACAGCACCAGTGGCCGTTTTTGCGCAATTGCCGTTTCGAATGCCTTGATGATTGCTTCACCCGCCGCCATGCCCAGTGATCCGCCGATGAAACTGAAATCCTGCACAGTCGCAACAATCGGCAGACCTTCAATCGTGCCGAGTGCGTTGATGATTGTATCTTCCACGCCTGATTTGGCGCGATGTTCCTTCAGGCGATCAATATAGCGCTTTTCATCACGGAACTTCAGCGGATCGGTTGCTACCTTTGGCTGTTCCAGCAATTCGTAGGCGCCGTCATCGAAAAAGTACCGCAGACGGTCCTTGGCACGAATGCGCATGTGGTGGCCAGACGATGGCACAACCCACTGGTTCTTTTCCAGATCGGTATGGAAGACCATTTCGCCAGAAACCGGATCTTTGATCCAGAGGTTTTCGGGCATTTCACGGCGACCAAGCATCGAATTGATCTTCGGCCGGACGTAATTTGTGATCCAGTTCATGATCGGTCCTGTTCTTTCGTCGATATTGTGATTTAGGGCTTCTATTCCGCCGCTGCAAGGCGCACGGCACGCACGCCGCTGGAAAGTCCCTGCACCATCGTGGCGACGGCTTCTGCCGGATCGGCGACAAGCGAGCCATCCGGACGGATTGTATTGGCGACCGCATTGACGATTGCTGTGCCGACGACAACGCCGTCAGCCGCCATGCCAATGACCTTGGCCTGTTCTGCAGTCTTGACACCAAAGCCGACAACAACAGGCAGATCCGTGTGTTCCTTGATGCGCTTGACCGCATCCGCAACTTTGCTCGTATCGGGCAGGGCGGAGCCGGTGATACCGTTCATCGAGACATAATAAACGAAACCGGATGTGTTCTGCAGCACTTTGGGCAGGCGCTTTTCATCGGTCGTCGGTGTTGCCAGACGAATGAAATTGATGCCGGCCTTGATGGCAGGAATGCACAGTTCCGCATCCATCTCAGGTGGCAGATCGACGATGATCAGGCCGTCAATGCCAGACGCTACCGCATCGGCGAGGAAGCGGTCGACGCCATAGATATAGATCGGATTGTAGTAGCCCATCAGAACGATCGGTGTGGTGTTGTCGCTCTCGCGGAAACTGGCGGCCAGCGCAAGGGTTTTTGTCAGCGACATGCCCTTTTTCAGCGCACGCAGACCTGCGGCCTGAATGGCTGGACCATCGGCCATCGGATCGGAAAAGGGAACGCCGAGTTCGATGATGTCAGAACCGGAGCCGGGCAGCGCCTTCATGATTTTCAGCGAAGTGTCAAAATCCGGATCGCCGCCCATGAAATAGGTCACGAGTGCCGGACGTCCGTCAGCCTTCAGCGCAGCAAATTTTCTGTCGATACGGCTAGCCATGCTTAAATCTCCATACCCATCAATTTGCCAACCGTATGCACGTCCTTGTCGCCGCGACCTGACAGGTTGACGATCATGATTTTGTCCTGCGCCATATCAGGCGCGATCTTCACGGCCTGCGCAATGGCGTGGGCGGATTCAAGCGCCGGGATAATGCCTTCAACGCGCGTCGTCAGCTGGAAAGCGTCCAGAGCTTCGTCATCAAGGATTGGCATATAGGAAACCCGGCCCGTGTCGCGCAGCCATGAATGCTCAGGGCCGACACCGGGGTAATCGAGACCGGCGGAAACCGAGTGGCCGTCGAGAATCTGACCATCCTTGTTCTGCAGGAGATAGGTGCGGTTGCCGTGCAGGACACCGGGCCGTCCAGCACTCATCGAAGCGCAATGTTCTTCACCATCAAGGCCACGGCCACCGGCTTCAACGCCGATGATCTCGACGCTCTTATCGTCAAGGAAAGCATGGAACAGGCCAATGGCGTTTGAACCACCGCCGACGGCAGCGATGATCGTGTCGGGCAGGCGGCCCTCGCGCTCCAATATCTGCTCGCGGGCTTCTTCGCCAATCACCGACTGGAAATCGCGTACCAGTTCCGGATAGGGATGTGGACCTGCGGCGGTACCGATCAGGTAATAGGTGTCGTCCACGTTCGACACCCAGTCGCGCAGGGCCTCATTCATGGCATCTTTCAGCGTGCCGTGACCTGACGCAACCGGCTTCACTTCTGCGCCGAGCAATTTCATGCGGAAGACATTGGGTGCCTGCCGTTCCACGTCTGTGGCGCCCATATAAACAACGCAGGGAAGACCGAACCGCGCCGAGACAGTCGCAGAGGCAACACCATGCTGGCCAGCACCGGTTTCGGCAATGATGCGGGTCTTGCCCATGCGCTTGGCAAGCAGGATCTGGCCGAGGCAATTGTTGATCTTGTGGCTGCCGGTGTGGTTGAGATCTTCACGCTTGAAGTAGATTTTTGCGCCGCCATCAAGACCCTTGTCTTTGGCAAGCTGGCGGACATGTTTGGTCAGGCCTTCGGCATAATAGAGTTTTGAAGGGCGTCCGGCATAATTGGTCGACAGTTCCCGCAGTTCAGCCTTGAAAGCCGGATCGTTTTTGGCGTCGTCATAGGCCTGCTGCAATTCAAGGATCAGTGGCATCAGGGTTTCGGCAACAAAGCGTCCGCCGAAAATACCAAACATGCCCTCTTCGTCAGGGCCTGTCTTGAATGAATTGGGTTCAACCGCCTTGTCCACCATTCCGCTCCGTTTGTTCAGGCTGCGTCTGCGCTTTTGGCAGCGCGCACAGCCCGGAAAAATTCTCTGATCAGGCTAACATCTTTTACGCCGGGCGCGGACTCGACACCTGACGAAATATCGACACCGCGCGCATTCGTCGCTTCCAGCGCCTCGGCAACATTGCCAGCGTTGAGGCCTCCGGAAAGCATGTAATCAATGGAGGCGTCAAAGCCGCTAAGGATCTGCCAATCGAAAGACACACCATTTCCGCCCGGAAGTTCCGATCCTTTGGGTGGCTTGGCATCGAACAGAAACCGGTCAGCTATACCGATATAGGGGGTAATCGCGTCAAGATCGCGGCGTTCGCGCAGCGCAAGTGCCCTTATAACGGGCAATCCGTAGCGTTGTTTTACCTCGGCAACCCGCGCGGGACTCTCGTCGCCGTGCAGTTGCAGCATATCAGGCTTCATCTCGGCAACGATCACATCGAGTGTCGCGTCATCCGCATTCACGGTTACAGCAACCGCCTTGGCACGGCCTTGTGCTGCTTGGCGCAGGCGGCCTGCGGTCTGCGGATCAATATTGCGCGGGCTTTTACCAAAGAAGATGAAACCGATATGAGACGCACCTTCATCAAGCGCTGCCGCAACCGCATCCTCGGTCTTCAAACCGCATATTTTGATATCAAGGCTCATAATCGGTGCCAGTGCCATGAAAACACGCAGGAGTCGAGTGTTTTGCTTGGTTTATGGTTGGTGGTGCAGGTTCGTGGTTGTTATGTCGAACCACGAACCACCGCTTTGCAAAGCTGCAGCTCTAAAGATGGTGGTCATAGCCTGCTTTGACAAGAAAATCGAAGGCATCTGCGACAGACACAGGGATTGATTGCGGAATCTGAAAGCCTTTGGCCGGATAATCGATCATACGTTTGATGTCGCCGACCATTTCATGGATCAGTTTGTCGCGCGGATAGGTAGGAATTGGCTGCTGTTCGAAATTGATAAACGGCGCAGTGATGTCCGCGTGAACCTCGGGCCACTGCGCTCTCACGGTTGCAAATGCCCGGCGCTGCGTCTGCGGCTTGGTCACAATGATGATCCGCTTCATGGCATCGCCTGCCATCGCCCGGGCAAACCGGATATTCTCGCCAATATTGGTGGCGTTTGGCTCAATGATGATGGCTTTGGCGGGAACGCCAGCTTCTCTGGCGCGCTCAGCGAAGGCTTCAGCCTCTGACGTTTTGTAAAGATGGTTCGTCCAATTGCCAGCCTTGCCGGTAAACAGGATTTTCGGCGCCAATCCCTGATGAAACAATTCAGCGCAGCGATCTGCAACACGCAAATCATAGCTGCCCAATCCGACAATGAGATCGGCTGGCGCAAGCGGATCATAGATAAGATGGAAATCCCACAGAATGCGGGACGCCGTTTCGATATCAAGTGCGACAGCGCCGGGCATCAACTGAAATCAATCGCCTGCAAGGCACTGCCATTGCGTTTGAGCCAAGCCTTGCACCGTTCGGTATCGGGGCAGAGTTCGCCGCAGAGTTTCCAGAATTTTGGCCCGTGATTCATCTCTTTCAGGTGTGCCACTTCATGGGCAACGAGATAATCGATGATTGGCGGCGGTGCCATCATGATGCGCCATGAAAAAGAGAGTGTTCCATCTGACGTGCAAGAGCCCCAGCGGCTCTTGGTATCTTTAAGCCGAATGACCTTGGCACGCCGCCCGACCGTTGCCGTATGCCGGGCCACAAGCATATCGAGATCGTGCCGCGCCTCCCGCTTGAGAAAATCGCCTACACGGCGGGCGAGATGCGGCCGGTCTCCATGAACGATCAGCCGTGGCCCTTCAGCACCGTTTTCCTGCTGGACTGTCCCGCGCTTGCCTGGTTCATGCACGATAAGATGGGGGACACCGCGGATCGGGATTTTGACACCGGGCCGCACTTTCGGCTGATCCGGCATTTTGGCAATGCGGGTTTCGATCCAGCCCTCATGGCGCGCAAGAAATTTTTCGACCTCGCGCGCCGGCATTCCCGGAGGCACAGTAATCCGCAAACCCTTGCCGCCCGCATCGATACGCAGGGTTAGCCGTGTTGCTCGGGGATTCTCCATCACGCGCAAGGGCAGAACACGACCGGCAACCTCGTAGCTCCGCTCGACTTTCAGCGTCGCGGATTTTTTCGGCGGGCTTTTGAACAGAGACAGGATCATGGGCAGGACTTTAATTGATTCGGGTGAAAGCCGTGAGACAAAACAGAGGCGGCGCCGGAAGGCTCCGACGCCGCTTTAGCAGTGAGGTGCGGGCAGGACTGGAGGGAACCGCCCGCAGAGTGGTTATTCCTCTTCGGCGTCGGTAACGCCCGGCACTGATTTGCGCGATGACGGCTTTTTCGGCGCGGCATTGCGCTCGGCCATGAAGCGATCAAACTCTTCCCGGTCCTTGGCACGGCGCAGTTCGCTCGCATAGTCTTCGAACTCGGCACGCATCTCTTCGAGCTTGCGACGCTCTTCAGCGAGGCGCTCAAGTTCTTTCTCACGCCATTCGTCAAAGGCAACATTGCCTGTGCCAAAGGAACCACGTCCGAAAGATGGGCCATTGCCGCGGCGGAATGCGCCACAGAAGCCGTCGGTGGCGCGATTAACGTCACGCTTGAAGCCATCCAGCCGGTTACCCCAAAGGATATAGGCGAGCATGGCGAAACCAAGCGGCCAGAACAGCATGAAACCAATAACCATCAAAGCGATGGTCGCAGGGGTCCAGCCTGGCCGGATCAAAGCAGCAGTGTTCATAAAACCTCTTCCTTCTCACGAAAGCCCGACCCCGATTGGTCGATTGAATACGACATGGGAGACCGATTGCGGCTTTTCAAGAAATCGTGAGCGGGAATGCGATAAGGGTTTGAAATCAGATATGTTTCTTTGCGTGATCGAAGGCAACGACAAGCAGGCCGGCAACCAGCGCCCAGAAGGCCGCGCCAATTCCGGCAATCGAAATGCCCGATGCCGTCACCGCAAAGGTCACAACAGCGGCAAGCCGCTCTGTCTCATTCTTGAGAGCAATGGTCAGCGCATTGGCAAAGGCGCCGATAAGGGCAAGACCGGCAACGAGTGCAATCAATGGGGCAGGCAGGACAGCAAAGAGTGCCACCAGTGAAGCGCCGAAAATTGCCAGTATCAGATATGAGAGTGCGTAGAAAGGTCCCGTCAGCCAGCGTTGCGCTGGGTCTGGATGGGCGTCCGGTCCCGTGCAGATTGCCGCAGAAATCGCCGCCATATTGCTGGTATGCGCACCGAACGGCGCGGTGAGCAGCGAGATGAATCCTGTGACCTGCAATGCCGCTGATGTTGGCGGCTCGTAACCGGCAGCGCGCAGAACCGCGAAGCCCGGCAAATTCTGCGATGCCATGGTGACAAGGTAGAGGGGAAGGGCAATACCGATGATCGCTGTGGTATCGAACACCGGCATGATGAGCGTGAGGGTCGAAAGGCCGATATCCGGCACAGTGGCAACGCGGCCGCTTGCAAAAGCAAATAGAATTCCACCAAAAAGCACCGCGAGCACCGCCATTGCCGGGCTGAACAGGCGGATAACGAAGAAGAGCAATATTAGCGGCAATACAAACAGCGGATCGACGGGAATTGTTCGCGCTGCGCCGGTAAGGAAGGCAAAGAGAACACCCGCAAGCATGCCTGAAGCAATCGATGCGGGGATTTTGGAGACGAGACCCGAGACCGGCTTGACCAATCCCGTGATGATGATGGCGATCGCCGTGACAATGAAGGCGCCAACACCCTGTTGCATGGTAAAGCCGGTGCTTGCCCCGATCAGCGCCAGACCCGGTGTCGACCACGCGGTGATGATAGGCATTTTGTAACGCCAGCTCAGATAACCCGTGCCGGCAAACATGGCGAGACAGAGCGCCGTCACCCAGCTTGCAGTCTCTGCCTGTGTCGCTCCAAGCGCATTTGCAGCCGCGATGATCAGCGCGAGCGTTCCGCCAAAACCAACGATGGCAGCGACGACAGCAGAAGCAATCACAGAGGAGCGCATGGGTGAAACCTGTTTCGGAAGAGACTTACCCGAGTGGCGGGCGGGGCTTTGAGTGTTCGACCATGGATGCCACGGTGCGGGTGAGAAGCTCGAGATCCTGTGGACGTGACAGACGATGATCGCCATCACGCACCAGCGTAATCGTCACATCGTCAACCGGCAAGTGATCAACCAGCCGCAGAGCGTGTGTATAGGGAACATCCTTGTCCTCCATGCCCTGCAGGATGTGGACAGGGCAATCGGTCTGGATAACACCTTTGAGAACCTGATTGGCCTTGCCATCGTCAAGCAGGGCTTTGGTGTAAGTATAGGGTTCGGGCGAATATTCGGAGGGCTCTTCCATATAGCCACGCTCGGCAAGCTGGCGACGCTGATCCTGTGTCAGGCTCGGCTCGACCAGTTCAGACGTGAAGTCGGGGGCAGGTGCAATCAGAACCAGCCCGGCGATACGCTCACGCTCGCCAGCCTTTTGCAGTTCCTCGATCATACGCAGAGCGATCCATCCACCCATGGACGATCCCACGAGAATTTGCGGACCGGATGAAAACTGCCTGAACACCGCAAGGCTCTGTTCAAGCCAGAGTGATATCGTGCCGTCACGAAATTCCCCGCCCGACTCGCCATGGGCGGAATAGTCATGGCGCAGGAATGCATGGTCATTGGCCTCCGCCCATTGATCCAGCCACTCCGCCTTGCTGCCGCGCATGTCAGAACGGTACCCGCCGAGCCAGACAATACCCGGCTGACGTCCCTCGCGGTGGCGCAGGGCGATCCTGATTTCATTGACAGTAAGGAATTCCGGCTGATGAGCCGTCATCTGTGAGTCTCCTCGGTGAGCCGCGTGCTTTTGCCATGCAATGGCGGATCAATAAAGCCGTCAAACAGCAATCTTCATTGTATAGAATGTGAATATTCCTATATCTGAACCGGATGATTTATCCGTGAAAAGATGTTATTGAGCTAAGCCCCGCAGACAAAGCATTGCAGGCGAGGCCCGACGGTGCTATTTGCGGGACCGAAATAATTCAAGGAGACTACTGCCATTCGCCGACCCTTTAGAGCACAGGTGGTCCAGAAAGATGGACCTCGTTCAAACCGTGATATCCGGGTACCCCAGGTACAGCTCATTGATGCCGAAGGTGAAAACCACGGTATCGTTACCATTCAGGCCGCGCTGGCCATGGCCGATGAGGCCGGACTCGATCTCGTCGAGATCGTGCCCAATGCCGAGCCGCCGGTGTGTAAGATTGTTGACCTTGGGAAACTGAAGTACCAGGGACAGAAGAAGGCTGCCGAGGCGCGCAAGAAGCAGAAGACGGTCGAAATCAAGGAAATCAAGATGCGGCCGAACATCGACACACATGATTATGATGTGAAGATGAAGGCTATCAAGCGCTTCTTCGATGAAGGTGATAAGGTCAAGGTGACATTGCGGTTCCGCGGTCGTGAAATGGCCCACCAGGAACTCGGAATGCGGCTGCTCGACCGGGTCAAGGAAGATACGGTTGATATTTCCAAGGTCGAGGCTGAGCCACGGCTTGAAGGCCGTCAGATGATGATGGTTCTGGCGCCGCGCTAAAACTGAACATACTTTTTGACAAGAGCCGCCTTCGGGCGGCTTTTGTCTTGAACGAACCGGATTCCAAGGGCTGACATGACGCTCACATCTCCAAAAGACATGGCCCGTTTTCAAAGCCGCCGCCGCCTGGCGCTGGCAATCGTCATTCTGTTGATCCTCGCTGCCCTTCTGACGGTTCGCTCCGCCTGGACTGATGGCTGGACGCACGAATACATAGAGGATTTCGGCATTGGGGTGATCGTTCTGGCGATCCTCGGGCGCATGTGGTGTACGTTGTATATCGGTGGGCGCAAGAGTTCGGAGATCGTTCGTCTCGGGCCGTACTCCATGAGTCGCAACCCGCTCTATGTGTTCAGCACACTCGGCGCTTTCGGCATTGGCATGATGACCGGCAGCCTGACCGTGGCATTTCTGCTGGCGGTCCTCTGTTATATCGCTTTTTACTTCGTCATTGTTGCCGAAGAGGGATATCTGGAGAGTGTTTTCGGCGAGACTTATCTTGCCTATAAGCGTGAAGTGCCGCGGTTCTTCCCCAATATCAGACTGTACCGGGAAGCAGAGGTTCTGAGCGTAAAGTCCTCCATGCTCTACAAGACATTGGCCGATGGGCTGGTCTTTTTCATTTCCTATCCTTTGCTCGAGTTCGTCGAATATCTGCAATCAGCCAATATTTTGCCTATTCTCTTCCGGTTGTATTGAATTTTTCAGAAGTCTCGGGTGATTCAACAGTTGCGCTTTTTCCGGCTTCTGGATATAAGGCCGCGTTCAAACCGCCCGGCAGGGCATGCCGTGGCGGTTTTGCATGCTTTCAGACTTTGGTCGGTCTGAAGTGAAATCAGAAGGGTCCGGCTCCATTGGAGTGACAGGGAACCCTAGAAATAGGAGTAGCAAAATGCCCAAAATGAAGACCAAATCGGCTGCCAAGAAACGGTTCAAAATCACCGGAACTGGCAAAATCAAAGCCGCCGCCGCTGGCAAACGCCATGGCATGATCAAACGTTCGAACAAATTCATTCGTGACGCACGTGGCACAATGGTTCTCGCCGATGCCGATGCGAAAATCGTGAAGAAGTTCTTGCCCAACGGCCTTTAAGCCGACAGCGACGTTTTAAGGAGATCATATCATGGCACGTGTAAAACGGGGCGTTACGTCCCACGCCAAGCATAAAAAAGTTCTGAAGCAGGCTGAGGGTTTCCGCGGCCGCCGCAAGAATACCATCAAGACTGCAAAAGCTGCCGTCGATCGTTCAAAGCAGTACGCTTACCGCGACCGCAAGAACAAGAAGCGTACATTCCGCGCTCTGTGGACCCAGCGTATCAACGCTGCTGTTCGTGAGCATGGCCTGACATACAGCCGTTTCATCGACGGTCTGAGCAAGTCCGGTATCGAGGTTGACCGCAAGGTTCTGTCGGATCTCGCGATCCACGAGCCAGCAGCATTCGGCGCACTCGTGGCATCTGCCAAGAAGGCACTCGAATACCTCAAGAACACCACACCGAATGCTTTTGAAGGCGCTGTCCACTAAGCCAGCCGCCGCTCCCAAAGCACATTCGGAATATAGACTTGGGAAACCCGCGCTGGCTCGGCTGGCGCGGGTTTTTCAATTTTCTGCATTGAATTGATCGCATAATCGCTCGAGACGCGAAACAGGTGAGAAGCATGGACGATCTGGTACAACTGGAAAGCGCGCTGGTCGCGCAGATTGAGGCAGCCAATGACGAAGCGGCCATCGAGGCCGTCCGTGTCGCCGCACTTGGCAAGAAGGGCTCGATTTCGGAGAAGTTGAAATCGCTGGGTTCCATGTCGCCGGAAGAACGGCAGACGCAGGGACCTGCAATCAACGGTTTGAAGAATCGCGTCACCGAGGCTCTTGCCAGCCGCAAAGGAACGCTGAAAGACGCAGCGATTACCGAACGCCTTGAAAAGGAAAAGCTGGATGTCACCCTGCCCGTGCGCACAGCACCGGCTGAGCGCGGGCGCATCCATCCGATCAGTCAGGTGGTTGATGAAATCACGGCGATCTTTGCTGATATGGGTTTTTCAATTGCTGAAGGCCCTGATGTCGAGACCGACTATTACAATTTCACCGCGCTGAATTTCCCAGAAGGACATCCGGCACGGGAGATGCACGATACGTTTTTCTTCAACCCGGACGAAAATGGCGAGCGCAAGCTTTTGCGCACCCATACAAGCCCCGTGCAGATCCGCACCATGGAAAAGCAGAAGCCGCCGATTCGCATTGTCATTCCCGGCAAGACCTATCGTATGGATTCCGATGCAACGCACTCACCGATGTTCCATCAGGTGGAAGGGCTTGTCATCGACAAGACGGCCAATGTCGCCAACATGAAATGGGTTCTGGAGGAGTTCTGCAAATCCTTCTTCGAGGTTCCCTCGTTGCAGATGCGCTTCCGCCCGTCCTTCTTCCCGTTCACTGAGCCGTCACTGGAAGTCGATATCCAGTGCGACCGCTCGGGCAATGAAGTGAAGTTTGGTCAGGGTACCGACTGGATGGAAATCCTTGGTTGCGGCATGGTTCATCCGAATGTCCTGCGCCACGCCGGGCTTGATCCTGATGAATATCAGGGCTTTGCCTGGGGCATGGGCATTGATCGTATCGCCATGCTCAAATATGGCATGCCGGATCTGCGTGACTTCTTCGACGCCGATGTGCGCTGGCTGCAGCATTATGGCTTCCGTCCACTCGACATGCCGACATTGTTCGGTGGTCTGAGCACATGATCGAGCTTCCTGAACAATACAGGGATGCCCAGACATTTGCCTTCGGGGATTCTCCGGAGCTTGCTGATGAATTGCTGGCTCTTGTGCTGTCGGGCAGGAAGATCGCGACTTGTGCATCACTGCGTGAATACGACGAGAGTGCCGAGACAAAGCCGGTGGTTGGCCGCCGGGATGTTGTGCTGGATGGCGCAGGCAATCCAGCGGCTGTCATTGAAACGGTAGAGATCACCTATCGCCGTTTTGAGGATGTCGACGAGGCTTTTGCGCGCGATGAGGGCGAAGGTTCTGCCACGCTTGCCGAGTGGCGGCGGGATCATGAGAACTACTTCAAACGCAATGGCGGGTTTTCGCCCGACATGGAACTTTTATGCGAGCGGTTTCGCCTTGTCGAAATCCTCAGACGTTGAAATCGAGAAACGAGTGAAATCATGAAATTCACCCTCTCCTGGCTAAAAGATCATCTCGAAACCGAGGCTTCCCTCAGTGAGATTGTCGATACTCTGACCATGATTGGTCTTGAAGTGGAATCGCTGGATGACAAGGCGGCACTGAAGCCTTTTGTCATCGCCAAAGTGTTGACAGCTGCGCGGCATCCGGATGCGGATAAGCTGCAGGTGCTGACCGTTGATACGGGCGACGGCAAGCCGTTGCAGGTTGTCTGCGGTGCGCCCAATGCGCGTGCGGGGCTGATTGGTGCGTTTGCTGCGCCGGGTGCCTATGTTCCGGGTATCGATGTCACACTGTCTGTCGGCAAGATTCGCGGCGTGGAAAGCCACGGCATGATGTGCTCGGAACGCGAGCTGCAAATGTCTGATGAGCACAATGGCATTATCGATCTGCCTGCTGATGCGCCTGTCGGTACCAGCTTCGCTGCCTATGCCGGTCTTGATGACCCGATCATCGAGATCAATCTGACCCCGAACCGTCCCGATTGCACCAGCATTTATGGCATTGCCCGGGATCTGGCGGCGGCGGGTCTTGGCAAGCTCAAGAGTGGTGCCGTGGAGCCTGTCAAAGGCACTGGCGCTGCTTCGGTCAGTGTGACGCTCGATTTCGGTGATCGTGCGCCGATGTGCGAAGGTTTTGCCCTGCGCACCGTCAAAGGTGTCAAGAATGGCCCGAGCCCGAAATGGTTGCAGCAACGGCTGATTGCCATTGGTCTGCGCCCGATCAATGCGCTTGTTGATATCACCAACTACATGACGTTCGATCGCGGCCGTCCGCTGCATGTGTTCGATGCCGACAAGGTCAAAGGCAATCTCACCGTGCGCTGGGCGCATGAAGGCGAGACGATCCTTGGTCTTAACGGCAAGGAATATGCGCTGAACCCTGAAATCGGCGTTATCGCTGATGCGGAAGGTGTGGAGTCGCTTGCGGGTGTGCTCGGTGGCGAACATTCCGGCTGTGACGAGAACACAACCAATGTTGTGGTTGAATCCGCCCTTTGGGATGCGATGAATATTGCCCGTACAGGCCGTAATCTCGGTGTCATCACCGATGCGCGCTACCGGTTCGAACGCGGTGTTGATCCGGAATTCATGGTGCCCGGCCTCGAGCTAGCAACACATATGATCCTTGAACTGTGCGGCGGTACGCCGTCAGCAGCTGAGGTTGTCGGGTATAAGGGCTTCACGCCAAAGTCGGTTACGTTCCCGGCGGCGGAAGTGAAGCGTCTCACCGGCATCGAAGTGCCAACACAGACAAGCCTCGATATTCTCACCCGTCTCGGCTTTCAGCCCCAGGGTACCGGCGAAGTGGTCGATGTGCTGGTTCCATCGTGGCGTCCGGATGTGGATGGCAAGGCTGATCTTGTGGAAGAAGTCATGCGTATTCATGGCGTCAACCGTATTGAACCACAGCCACTGCAAAGCCATACGACAGTCAATGGCAAGATCCTGACGATCCTGCAAATCCGTACCCGCAATGCCAGGCGGGCGCTCGCCTCGCGCGGGATGATGGAAGCTGTTACGTGGTCATTCATTTCGGAGGAACAGGCAAAGCTGTTCGGCGGTGGTCAGCCAGCGTTGAAGCTTGCCAACCCGATTGCGGCAGACATGTCCGATATGCGGCCTTCGCTGCTGCCGAGCCTTCTGGCTGCTGCCCAGCGCAATGCCGACCGTGGCTTCAATGACCTCGCTCTGTTCGAGGTCTCTGGCACCTATGAGGGCAACACGCCGGAAACCCAGCGCCGCGTTGCTGCGGGTATACGCCGTGGCACGGCAAAGCTGGATGGTTCCGGCCGTCATTGGTCCGGCAATGCCTCGGCTGTTGGTGTGTTCGATGCCAAGGCCGATGCCCTTGCCGTGCTTGAAGCTTGCGGTGCCCCTGTCGATAAGCTGCAGATCGAAAGCGGTGGCCCCGCTTGGTATCATCCCGGCCGTTCAGGCACGATCAAGCTCGGGCCAAAGGTCGTTCTTGGCACGTTCGGTGAATTCCACCCGAAGACACTGGAAACGCTTGATGTCTCGGGCGCGCTATGCGGGTTCGAAATCTATGTGGATGCTATCCCCGAACCCAAGCAGAAGGCAACACGCACCAAGCCGCCGCTGGCATTGTCAGATTTCCAGACGGTGCGCCGTGATTTTGCATTCGTTGTCGACAGGTCCGTGGATGCGGCCTCTATCGTTCGTGCGGCGCTTGCCGGCGACAAGAAGCTCATCACAGGCGTTCAGGTGTTTGATCTGTTCGAGGGACCGTCCTTGGGTGCTGACAAGAAGTCCGTTGCCATTGAAGTCGCGATCCAGCCACAGGAACGCACGCTCAATGACGAGGATCTCGATGCGCTGACCAAGCGGATTGTTGAAAGCGTCAGCAAACAGACGGGCGGTGTTTTGCGCGGGTAAATCGCTGCTGGTTTGTTGTACGTGGTGTTCAGTTCGTGGTTCGACAAGCTCACCATGAGGGAAAGTGGGGATGAAGGGAGCTTTATTCTGCAGCCTTTGTGAGCTGCAATCTTTGCGATTAGCGTTGCATCCACCCCTCTCCCTCATGGTGAGCTTGTCGAACCACGAACCACCAACTGAACACCACGCACAGTAGTTTGCAAATTGATCAACAAAAAAGGGGCGCAATGCGCCCCTTTTCATTTGGCTCAAACCAAAATCTATTTCTGGATGACTTTCCAGTTTTTATAGAAGATCGAGTTGCTGCCCTTGAGTATGAGACCCATGAACGAAACAACGGCAGCATAAAGCCCGGGCAGATAGGACGGCCGCAGGATGTCGACAAACAGGCAGTAGCGGGTCTGGTCGGTCTGGTTGACGGACTGGTGCATCAGCGTGTCATCGAAAATGAACAGCTTGTCGTCTTTCCAGTAGCTCGTCGTGTCGCCGCACCAGATATAAGCCGTGCGATCATTCATATCATTGATGTTGTAAAGCACGCGGATGGTGGCGCGGATCGGGCCAAAGTGCTTCGAAGTCGAATTCTTCTTGTTGAACACCGACACGCCGATGGTCTTCACGAAATTGTACTTTTCATAGAAGGACGGCACATTGGCAAAACTTGGCTGGTCTTTTCCGTACCATTTGAAAAAGAACATGCTGCGGGCCTGCTTTTCGGCGCGCTCCTGCAACTTACCGACAAGGTTTTCCTTCTGCGTCGCTGTGATCAGGCGCTGCACTTCCGCCTGATAGGCCGTTGGCAGGTCTTCCAGCTTGTAGACGCCCTTGTTGATATAGGGCAGCGACAGGATGTCGAGAACGATATTCAATGGCGACAAAATCCAGGTGAACAGTCCATTGCCCATGAAATATTGTTCGACCATCTGCAGATCGATATTCTTGTTACGCGACAAGTCATAAATTCCGCAGATCAGATAAAAGATCACCAGATAGGGAACGAAATAGGCGAGAATCGCCAAGAGAACCAAACCGATAGCCCAGCGTCTGATCGACTTTTTTGTTGCTTTTTCCATTATATTCCAGCTTCAGAAGGCCTGACCATCGATGAACGAACAGGGGTGGTTTGGCGTGTTAGAACAAATAAATTGCATGCACATTGCACTGCCGCCATGGGCATTTTTCATCCCGGCAACGGCGTGAAATAGGCCTTACACCGTACCGTCTGTCAAGCATGCGCATTTATAATATGAGTTCTAGTCTCAACTAAAGGTATTTTATTGAAAACAATCGCGCCAGAGTATTGCTGGAAATATGGGCGCTGATTGCCCAGCGCCCTGTTGTCTGTGTCAGCCGTTGACGAGTGCCAGAGCCGCATCGGTGTAGCGGTTGCCGGCAACCTGCGTTGGTGACAATGCATCACCAATCTTTTTCAAGTCAGCTGGCGAGAGGGAAATATCGGCTGCCGCCGCATTCTCTTCCAGATGCTTGATCTTGCGGGCACCGGGGATTGGCACAATGAAATCACCCTGATGCAGCACCCAGGCGAGGGCCAGCTGTGCCGGTGTAATGCCCTTGTCCTCTGCAAGGCCCCTCAATGTGGCGATCAGAGATGCATTGGCATCCATGTTTTCAGCCTGAAAGCGCGGCAAAGTCTTGCGCCAATCATCTGCACCCAGCTCATCCGGCTTGTTGATCGTGCCGGTAAGAAGTCCACGACCCAGCGGGCTATAGGGGACAAAGCCAATGCCAAGCTCACGGCAAACCGCAAACACGTCATCTTCAGGCTCACGGCTCCACAGGGAATATTCACTCTGAACAGCAGCAATCGGATGCACCTTGTGGGCGCGGCGGATCGTGGCGGCGCTGGCTTCGGACAGGCCAAGCGCTTTTACCTTGCCTTGCTGGACCAGTTCGGCCATGGCGCCAACTGTATCTTCGATCGGCACATTCGGATCGACACGGTGCTGGTAGAACAGATCGATCTGTTCGATGCCAAGCCGCCCCAACGACGCTTCGGCAACGGCCTTGAGATGTTCTGGATGGCTGTTGACGCCGATCATGCGTGATGGGCCAACCCCTTCATCAGAAATCTTGAAACCGAATTTGGTGGCGATGACGACCTTGTCGCGACGGTCCTTCAAAGCCTTGCCGACAAGGATTTCATTGTCGAAGGGACCATAGACTTCGGCTGTGTCGAAAAAGGTTACACCGAGATCCACTGCGCGGTGCAGCGTGCGGATCGCATCGGCCTCATCCTGTCCACCATAGGCAAAGGTCATGCCCATGCAACCAAGGCCAACTGCCGACACGTTAAGTTCCGTTCCAAGTTTGCGCTTTTCCATCACTGATCTCCTTTTGATGTGGTGGAGGCAATTTAGGCTGTGGATCAGTGTTCGATAATTGCCTTAAGTTCTTACAGCTTGTTCTATATAATAGATCAATGGATCGTTCTTATCTGCCTCAACTCGCTGTTTTTGCCACAGTTGCCGCCTGTGGTGGCTTTCGTGGTGCGGCTAAAGAGCTTGGCATCGCACCATCAGCGGTCAGCCATGCAATCTCAACGCTGGAACAGAACCTTGGCGTCAGGCTTCTGGCGCGAACCACCCGCAGTGTTAAAGTGACGGAAGAAGGTGCGCTGCTTTTGCGGCGGCTTCGCCCGGCACTGGCCGAAATCGATCTAGCGCTCGACGCAGCAAAGGAAGCCAACAACCGCATAGCCGGGACTTTGCGCTTGAGCGTGCCGCCCTTTGCCGCCCATTGGTTGCTGGCACCACGCCTGGCAGCATTCGCCGCAGCCTATCCGGGGGTTACTCTGGAAGTGCGGGTGGAAGAACCGTTCAACGATATTGTTGCCGCAGGCGTCGATGCGGGCATGCGGCTCGGCGAAAGTCTGGAACCGGACATGATCGCCGTGCGGATGAGTGATCCTATCAAGGCCAGCATCGTCGCTTCGCCAGACTATTTCGAAAAATGCCCGGTTCCGCTGCATCCGCACGATCTTGCCAATCATCAGTGTATCCGGCGTCGCTTCGCCAGCGGGCAGATTTATCGCTGGGAATTCGAGAAGGATGGCGAGGAAATCGTCATGGAAATGGGCGGGCCATTGATTCTCGGCGATGACCATCTGGTCATTCAGGCAGCGCTTGATGGAGCAGGGGTGGCTTTCCTGCTGGAATATATGGCGCCGGAAGCCATTGCCGATGGCCGGTTGCAGCGCGTGCTTGATGATTGGTGCGCGCCATTCCCCGGGGTCTATCTCTATTACCCCAGCCGCCGCCAGATGCGGCCCGCCTTGCGGGCTTTTATCGATTTCTTCAAAGTCTGAGCCTGCGCTTCTTTCCATTCCGTCTTGCCTTGTCTAGGTTGCCCTCCGGCAAAGAGGAGAGAAGTCATCATGTTCCGTTGGGGTATTCTGTCGACAGCAAAAATCGGGGTTACGGCTGTTATTCCAGCCATATGTGATGCGGAGAACTCGGTCCTCTCAGGTGTCGCCAGCCGTGATCTTTCCAAGGCACGGGCCGTGGCCGAGCGATTCGGCGCACCGCACGCCTTTGGTTCCTACGAGGCGATGCTCGCTTCGCCCGATATTGATGGCGTCTATATCCCGCTCCCGACATCGCAGCATGTGGAATGGTCGGTAAAAGCGGCGGAAGCTGGCAAGCATGTGCTCTGCGAAAAGCCGATCTCGCTGCATTCAGGCGAAATCGCGGCTTTGCAGCGCGCGCGTGACACCCATGGTGTGCTGATTGCCGAGGCTTTCATGGTGACCTACCATCCGCAATGGCTGAAAGTGCGCGATCTCATCGCCGAAGGTGCCATTGGCCGGTTGCATCAGGTGCAAGGGGCTTTCACCTATTTCAACAAAGATGCGGGCAATATGCGCAACCAGCTGTCGCTTGGCGGCGGTGCTCTGCCCGATATCGGTGTCTATCCGACCGTGGTCACGCGCTTTGTGACCGGCAAGGAGCCGGTCAGGGTTTCGGCCAATGTGGAGCGCGATGTGGATTTCGGCACTGACTGCTATGCCAGCGTGCGTGCCGATTTCAATGGTTTCGAACTGTCTTTTTATATAGCCACCCAGCTTGCCGCGCGGCAGTTGATGGTTTTCCATGGCGATGAAGGGTTTATCGAGGTGCATGGACCGTTCAACACGGGCAAATATGATCACGCCCGAATCACCCTGCACAATCAGAACCACACCGGCGCTACCGAATGGACTTTCGGTGATGTGAACCATTATCGCCTGCAGATCGAGGCGTTTGCCCGTGCGGCCAAGGGCGAGGATGCTGGTGTGTTTTCGCTCGAGAGTTCAGTTCTCAATCAGAAGCTGATCGATGCAATCTATCGCGCCGGGGAAACCGGTAATTGGGAGGCCGTCTAGCCCTACCAATAGACGCCGCCTCGCGCTACATGCACGCGCGGGTCGGCATCCGGTGTATTGAGGCTTCTGGGGCAAGCCTCACATTCCGCTTCGGGGCCAGATACCACCGGTTTGCCGGACTGGGTGTTGAGCAGCGACAGGATTTCCAGATTGCTGGAATTCCAGCGACCATGCTGACCGCTGATCTGCGGCACAGGCGAGGTGCGGATACGGTCCTGCGGTTTGACGGCAAGCGTCAGCAGAATATCGTCAGGCAGCGCCTCGCCGCGCGCGACAACGCCCGATGCATCTTTCAACGCCTTCAGCCTCTCCACGCGGGTATCTGTCAGCGGGTGCGTGCGCAGGATCGACGGGTCGGGAATGCGCCCGCCCGGCAGGATGAGATTTTCCCAGACTTTGCCCTGGGCTTTTTCCAGCTTCACCAGCGCCTGTGCCAGCCCATCGGGATCGCCAGTCAGAAGTGCGGCGCCAAGATCAGCGTCAAATTCGCGGGTGCGCGATAGCGCCATCTGCAAAAGACCGCCCACCGTTGGCGCAACAAGCAGAATCAGAACGCCAAGCCAGGGAATTTGTGCGTGCGCGCCACTTGCCAGAAAGGTGATATTGAACAGGAGCGATACAATGCCGATTGTCGACATCAGCGAGGTAAAGCGCGAGACCGTATCGGCAAGTGCCATGACCTTGAGGTCTTCATTGCGGATATGACTGATTTCATGGGCCAGCACGCCGGTGAGTTCCCGGGCGGTCAGCACCCGAATCAGTTGATCGGTGACGGCAACCACGGAATTGTCTTTCCTCCCGACCGCAAAGGCATTCATCATCCGTGACGGTATGACATGCAGTTCCGGCACATCAGGCAAACCGGCGCGGCGCGACAATTCTTCCACAATGGCAAGACCTTGCGGGAACTCGGCTCGCGTTACCGCCCTTGCTTTATACATTTTCAGCACCATTTGAGGACTAATGCGCCTGATGGCGACAAGGCTTATTGCGCCGAAAACAAAGGCGTAGATAATGCCCACAGGACCCGCCAGCGTAAAAGCGCAGACAACGAGCAATGCCAGGCTTCCGGCGAGAAGCAGCCATGTGTGCAGCGTATTGATCAGCTGGCTGCGCCGGTGTTCGGGAAGGTTGAAGTGAAGGGTACTATCGGTCATAGGCGATATATGGCGCTAAAAAGCCGGTTTGCCGAGTCTTTTAAGGCAATTAGGCGTGTAAATGCCGCAGCTTCTGACTTGCATGGTAATTTCAGCCTTCTTATATAGCCAACAACACGTAAGTATGGCTCGCCGTAGTCGTCTTGCATTGTTTAACCCCCCTAGGGGCTGCTGAATGGAATGCTCGGCAGAGGTCCCGGCAGCCTGCTGAATGGAGAGAAGTAGAATGGCTAAAGTTATCGGTATCGATTTGGGTACGACCAATTCCTGCGTCTCCGTCATGGACGGAAAGAACGCGAAGGTCATCGAGAATGCGGAAGGTGCGCGTACAACACCTTCGATCATCGCTTTTACGGATAGCGATGAGCGCCTTGCTGGCCAGCCGGCCAAGCGTCAGGCCGTCACCAATCCGGAAGGAACTGTCTTTGCGGTCAAGCGTCTGATCGGTCGCCGTTTTGACGACCCGACCGTTGAAAAGGACAAGAAGCTTGTGCCTTACGAAATTGTCAAAGGCGACAATGGCGACGCATGGGTAGAAGTTCACAAGCAGAAATATTCGCCTTCGCAGATTTCCGCGATGATTCTGCAGAAGATGAAGGAAACGGCGGAAGCTTATCTTGGCGAAAAGGTCGAGAAGGCTGTTATCACCGTTCCTGCTTACTTCAACGATGCCCAGCGTCAGGCCACAAAGGATGCGGGCAAGATTGCCGGTCTTGAAGTCCTGCGCATCATCAACGAGCCGACCGCTGCTGCCTTGGCCTATGGCCTCGACAAGAAGGAAGGCAAGACCATTGCCGTATACGATCTGGGCGGCGGCACGTTCGACGTCTCGGTTCTGGAAATTGGCGACGGCGTTTTCGAAGTGAAGTCGACCAATGGCGATACGTTCCTTGGCGGTGAAGATTTCGACATGCGTCTGGTCGAATATTTCGCAGCCGAGTTCAAGAAGGAACAGGGTATCGACCTGAAGAACGACAAGCTTGCCCTGCAGCGCCTCAAGGAAGCTGCGGAAAAGGCCAAGATCGAGCTTTCCTCGGCCCAGCAGACCGAAATCAACCTGCCATTCATCACCGCTGATGCTTCCGGTCCGAAGCACCTGACGATGAAGCTGTCGCGCGCCAAGTTCGAAAGCCTGGTTGACGATCTGGTTCAGCGTACCGTCGAGCCCTGCAAGGCAGCGCTCAAGGATGCGGGCCTCAAGGCCGGTGAAATCGATGAAGTGGTTCTCGTCGGCGGTATGACCCGCATGCCGAAGATTCAGGAAGTCGTAAAGGCTTTCTTTGGCAAGGAACCCCATAAGGGCGTGAACCCTGATGAAGTTGTTGCCATGGGCGCAGCTATTCAGGCGGGCGTTCTTCAGGGCGACGTCAAGGATGTTCTCCTGCTCGACGTGACGCCATTGTCCCTCGGCATTGAAACACTCGGTGGTGTCTTCACGCGTCTTATCGACCGTAACACGACGATCCCGACGAAGAAGTCGCAGACCTTCTCCACGGCTGAGGACAATCAGTCCGCCGTGACGATCCGCGTCTTCCAGGGCGAGCGCGAAATGGCTGCCGATAACAAGGCACTTGGCCAGTTCGATCTTGTTGGCATTCCTCCGGCACCACGCGGTATCCCGCAGATCGAAGTCGGTTTCGACATTGATGCCAACGGTATCGTCAATGTTTCGGCCAAGGATAAGGGCACGGGCAAGGAACACCAGATCCGTATTCAGGCTTCCGGTGGTCTTTCCGATGCCGACATCGAAAAGATGGTCAAGGATGCCGAAGCCAATGCGGAAACCGACAAGAAGCGCCGTGATGCTGTCGAATCCAAGAATCAGGCCGAAGCTCTGATCCACTCGACTGAAAAGTCGTTGAAGGATTATGGTGACAAGGTTTCTGCCGAGGACAAGCAGTCCATCGAAACGGCTCTGACCGAATTGAAGGCTGCTACCGAAGGCGATGATGCCGAAGCCATCAAGGCAAAGACACAGACTCTGGCCGAAGTTTCAATGAAACTTGGTCAGGCCATGTACGAAGCTGCACAGGCTGCCGAGGGCGAAGGCGAAGCAACCGAAGCCACGGCCAAGGAACATGACGATGTTGTCGACGCCGATTTCGAAGAAATCGACGAAAACGGCAAGAAGAAGTCTGCATAATCTGCAGAATATAATCTGATGAAAAGCCCGGCCTCGCGCCGGGCTTTTTGTTTTATCCATGTTTTCGGGCCGGTCGAAATTGGATCGCGCGCATCGCCATATTCCCGGTTGATTTTCAAAAGTTTGCATCAACATCGTGCGTGGTTCGACAGGCTCACCATGAGGGAGAGCGTCGGCTGCAACGCCAATCTCGAACGTCGCAGGTATAGCACCCAGCAACCCACTCATCTCCCTCATGGTGAGCCTGTCGAACCACGCACGATGTTGATGCAACAAGAAACTGTGTTCAGCACCTGCAACATTGGCAGATGCAATCACCCTTACCAAACCACCATTCCCAAAAAAAACACCACCAACTTATCCACGTTTCTCCAACCTCGCTTATTCTGATGGGGTCCTTTCCGGCGGGAATGCTTCCGGAAACTATTCGAAGTCAGGAAAGGACCGGCGCTTCTGTTTACGGGTGGTAGTCCCGCAGACCGGAGAGGTTCCGCTCTTATGCCGGTACTGAGCCTGACAGCCAGGAAACCGGTGAAGAACGGGAACACAAATCGCCGGGGTGGGTGGTCCAGGTGCTTTTCTGATTAAATGGAACACGTTCCATTTAGCCAATAGGAAAAGCTCCGGGGAGCATACTCACCGCAACACCAACCAAAGACTTCAGCGCTCCCAATGGACCGCCCGTCTTTCCCACTTTTTCAATGGCCAGACGCGAAAGCGGGTGTGGCAACGGGGAAGTACAATCTGGTTGGCTGCAGAACCACCAATCACGCGCAACACCCTTCAAGAGGGGATGATCAGGCATTTTGTATTTCATAAGTGCATAAAAACCGTGGAAGGATTGCCACACAAACGCAATAATGCGCAAATATGCGGCACTTGGAGCGAATCAATCCAAGAAGGCTATGGCATTCCGGGCGTTGAGCACCTAAATACCGCTCTAAAACAAGCTTCTGCGTGAGGCTGTATGATTTCATGGAACGAGTGTTTGGATGAAGGCTGACTATTACGAAACCCTCGGCGTAGCGAGAGGCGCTGATGAGAAGGAGCTCAAGAGCGCTTTCCGTAAACTGGCGATGCAATATCACCCCGACAAGAATCCGGGCGATGAAAAGGCCGAGCACAAATTCAAGGAAATCGGCGAAGCTTACGAAACGCTGAAAGACCCCAACAAGCGCGCGGCCTATGACCGGTTCGGTCACGCGGCGTTTGAAAATGGTGGCATGGGCGGTGGAGGCGGCGGCTTTGGCGGCGCCGGTGGTTTTGCCGATATTTTCGAAGACATTTTTGGCGAGATGATGGGCGGTGGCCGCCAGCGCCGGTCCGGTGGTCGCGAACGTGGCGCCGACCTTCGCTACAATATGGAAATCACGCTTGAAGAGGCCTATGCGGGCAAGACAGCCCAGATTCGCGTACCAACCTCCATTACCTGTGATGAATGTTCCGGCAGCGGCGCCAAGCCGGGCACGTCACCCGTCACCTGCAATACCTGTGGTGGTTCCGGCCGCGTCCGGGCAGCGCAGGGCTTCTTTTCCATCGAGCGCACCTGCCCGACCTGCCATGGCCGCGGTCAGACCATCAAAGATCCCTGCACGAAGTGCTCGGGTCAGGGCCGAATCACCGAAGAGCGTTCGCTTTCGGTCAACATTCCGGCGGGTATCGAAGACGGTACACGCATTCGTCTGACTGGCGAAGGTGAGGCGGGTGTCCGTGGTGGACCCTCTGGCGATCTTTATATTTTCCTGTCGCTGAAACCGCATGAGTTCTTCCAGCGGGATGGGTCAGACCTTTACTGCAAGGTGCCCATATCCATGACCACCGCTGCGCTTGGCGGCCAGTTTGAAGTGGTGACGCTTGACGGCACGCAGACACGGGTCAAAATCCCCGAAGGCACGCAGAACGCCAAGCAGTTCCGCCTTAAAGGCAAGGGCATGCCGGTTTTACGCCAGCCCGCCATGGGCGATCTCTATATCCAGATCGCGATCGAAACGCCGCAAAACCTTAACAAGCGCCAGCGCGAATTGCTGGAAGAGTTTGAGCGTGTGTCGTCGCAGGACAATAGCCCGCAATCATCGGGCTTCTTTGCTCGCATGAAGGAATTCTTTGAAGGACTGAGCGAGTAAATTTGTTGCCAAAGTGAGGCAATCGGCCTTGCTTCCGCCACGAGTTGCGTCATAAATCTGTCAATCTGCGACGGGAGGGATGGCAATGACACGACCACTGGGAAAGAAACTCGCTGAACGATTCGGCGAGGAAATCCGCTTTTTCAAGGGCTGGATGCATGGTCCGAAGGCAGTTGGTTCAATTCTCCCGACAAGTTCCATCACTGCGCGCCGTATGGCCAGTGTCGTTAATCCCCATTCCGGTCTGCCTGTTCTGGAGCTTGGGCCGGGCACTGGCGTGATCACGCGCGCGATCCTCAATCGCGGTGTTACAGCTGAAAACCTCTTCTGCGTTGAATATTCCGCAGATTTTGCCGAACATCTGCGCGAAGATTTCCCCGGCGTGAATATTATTGAGGGTGATGCTTTCAACCTCGACAAGACACTTGGCGAGCACAAGGGCCAGATGTTTGATTCGGTCGTCTCGGCAGTGCCGCTTTTGAATTTCCCGGTTGGTGATCGTGTAAAGATTATCGAGGACCTGCTGCGCCGGGTTCCGCATGGCCGCCCGATTGTCCAGATCACTTACGGCCCGATGTCGCCGGTTCCTGCCGGTCGCGGTAATTACAAGATCGAGCACCTCGATTTCATCATCCGCAATGTGCCGCCCGCCCGCCTGTGGATTTACCGCCACGCCTGATAGCCTGCTTTCATCGTCTGACCCTGAAGGGAACCATATGCTGCCGAAGATTCTTGTTTTCGCAGGTTCGAATCGTACCGGTGCTTTCAGCGGCCAGGTTGCTGATGTTGCGACGAAGACATTGGCGGCTCTTGGTGCTGATGTGACACGCATTGCCCTGATCGACTATCCGCTCCCCATCATGGATCAGGATTTGGAGTCTGAAAAAGGCATCCCGGAAAACGCCATGAGGCTCGGGCGGCTGTTTGCAGCCCATGACGGCATCCTGATTGCCTCGCCTGAATATAACTCCTCCATTCCACCACTTCTGAAAAACACCATTGATTGGGTCAGCCGCATTTCCAGAGATGGTGAAAAGCCCCTCAAGCCGTATGCGGGCAAGATTGTTGCGCTCTGCTCGTCATCCGACGGCAATTTCGCCGGTATCCGTGGCCTCTATCATTTGCGGTCGGTTCTGATGAACGTAGGAACGCAGATTATCAGCGAGCAATGTTCCGTCGCCCATGCCCATGAGGCCTTTACAGCAGACGGCTCCTTCCACGATAGCCGGACCACCAGAGCCATGGAGCGAACCTGCCAGTCGCTGATTGACCACGCAAGGCTGGCAAAAACCCGTTAACAGGCCGCTTTTATCTGTACTTTTGCCGTTCTGAGCTTCCCTATCGCGCATTGGTGTGTCATGGGATGGCGATCAACGGAAAAGGTGGTTTGTCATGATGGAAGCGGCTTTGCGCGATCGCCTCATCGTAGGCCTTGATGTGCCTGACCTGAAGGCGGCGGGTGATATCGTCAGCACCCTCGGGGATACGGTATCCTTCTATAAAATCGGCTATCAACTGGCCTTTGCCGGCGGCCTTGGTTTTGCAACGGAGCTTGTCCAGTCAGGCAAAAAAGTCTTCTTGGACATGAAGCTCCTCGATATCGACAACACGGTCGCAAAGGGCGTTGAGAACATCGTCAAGATGGGCGTTTCCATGCTGACACTCCATGCCTATCCCAAGGCAATGAAGGCCGCTGTGGAAGCAGCGCGCGGATCGGAGCTGTGCCTGCTTGGCGTCACCGTGCTCACCTCCATGGACCAGCAGGACATGATTGATGCCGGTTATGAACATGATCCGCACACACTGGTGCTTATCCGGGCAGAACAGGCGCTGCATGCGGGAATGGGCGGCATAGTCTGCTCCGCTGCGGAAGCCTCCGCTGTGCGCAAGATCGTCGGTCCCGATCTTACTGTTGTCACCCCCGGTATCCGGCCAAAGGGCGCCGATATTGGTGATCAGAAACGCGTCATGACGCCGTCGGATGCCCTGCGTGCCGGGGCAAGCCATCTCGTTGTTGCTCGTCCAATCGTCAGCGCCGCCGATCCGAAGGCTGCGGCTGAAGCGATCCTTGCCGAAATGGCGGGTGTCTGATCAAATCTGCCGGAGTTCGGGCGAACCGCCCGTGTAAGTTTGGGAGGAATCATGGCCAAGGGATATTGGATAGCGCGCATCGATGTGAAGGATGCGGAAGGCTACAAGGGTTACATTGCGACAGCGAAACCGGCCTTTGAGCGTTACGGCGCGAATTTTCTGGCACGCGGCGGCACATATCATCAGCTTGAGGGTACTGTGCGCGCCCGAAATGTCGTGATCGAGTTTCCGTCGGTGCAGCACGCGCTAGACTGCTACAATTCACCGGAATATCAGGCGGCCAAGGCCATCCGGCAGCAATATGCCGAAGGCGAGATGGTCATTGTCGAAGGTGCCTGACCCTTTACCTGTGCAGTGCGCAATTTATGTTGCGCCTGCACAGACATTTGTGAACATCTTTCTCCCCACTAATCCTTTTGTTGCATTGCAATATCAATTAAACCGGCTAGGGTTATCCTCCCGTCAAGAACATATTCATCTTTGATGATCATGTTTTTGAGATCGCCGTTGTGTTGATATGATCGGACAGTGGAATGTTCTACCAGCTTTATGAACTCAATCATGCCGCCCTGCAGCCGTACCGGGCCTTGGCGGACGCAACCAAGCTGTTCTACGACAATCCGCTCAATCCTTTATCGCAAACAATTATCGGCCGTTCCATCACGGCTGGCTGCGAATTGTTTGAGCGCACGACACGCGCCTATGCCAAGCCTGCTTTCAACCTCCCGATGACTATCGTGGATGGTGAAGAGGTCGAAATCCGCGAAAAGATCGTCTGGTCGAAACCATTCTGCAATGTGATCCACTTCAAGCGCGCACTGTCATCCAAGCGTGCAGCCGATCCAAAGATTCTCGTTGTTGCGCCCATGTCCGGTCACTACGCAACGCTGCTGCGCGGGACTGTCGAGGCCCTGTTGCCCCATGCGGAAGTCTACATTACCGATTGGGTTGACGCGCGCTCCGTGCCGCTGAGCGCAGGCCGTTTTGATCTGGATGACTACATTGATTACGTCATCAAAATGTTCCACGCGCTGGGAGAAGACACCCATGTGGTGGCCGTCTGTCAGCCATCCGTCCCGGTTCTTGCAGCAGTATCCATCATGGAAGCTGATGGCGACAGGTTTGCCCCATCAAGCATGACGCTGATGGGCGGCCCAATCGACACACGCAAGAACCCGACAGCGGTCAATATTCTGGCCGAGGAAAAGGGCATTAACTGGTTCCGCGACAATGTCATCATGTCGGTGCCATGGCCGCATGCGGGCTTCATGCGTGATGTTTATCCCGGCTTTCTGCAACTTTCCGGCTTCATGAGCATGAATCTTGACCGCCATATCACGGCGCACAAGGAATTCTTCATGCATCTTGTCAAGGAAGATGGCGATTCCGCTGACAAGCACCGCGAATTCTATGACGAATATCTGGCCGTGATGGATCTGACTGCAGAATTCTATCTGCAGACGGTCGATACGGTTTTTGTCAAGCAGTCGCTGCCCAAGGGCGAGATGACCCATCGCGGCAAGCTGGTTGACCCTTCGGCAATCCGCACCGTTGCCCTTCTGACGGTTGAGGGTGAGAATGATGACATTTCCGGTGTCGGCCAGACCAAAGCCGCCCAAACCCTATGTGTAAATATCCCTGATCACATGCGCATGCACCATCTGCAGGGCAAGGTTGGCCACTACGGCGTATTCAATGGATCGCGGTTCCGTGCTGAAATTGCACCACGTATTGTCAAATTTGTTAACGATCACGCTCAGGCCAATCGCAAGAGTAACGTGACGCCGATCGGTAAACGCGTTCGCGGCTGAACACAGTTTTGGGACATAAAACAGAATTGCCGGAAGACTGGTTCTTCCGGCATCTGCTCGTTATGACCTTCAAATTATTCAATAAAACTCAATGAATTCAAATGATTGCTGATAAGGCTGTGAATTTTACACAGGCCGGACGCAACACCTTAATCTCCTGCTGGTTGCAAGTGATCGCAGCGTACAACCTTCAAATTTTCGTCAAAATCTAGGAAGTTCAAATTTTAACCATATATTAACAATGGCGGGATCGTGGCGCCATTGTGATTGACTCATATCCCCTCCCGACATTAACGTTTTGTTAACGAAGGCTGGTTGGGTTCGGAGTAAAGCATGTTCGGAGCGGTAAAGATTTTGAAGTCGATGGGGTTCGCAGCGGCATTTTTCGCTGGTGTGCTCGTCGCAAATACCGCTTCCGCAGCCGAACCTTTCATGCAGACCGGCGGCCTGACATCCCAGCCAATCGGTCATTATGAGTTCTGCAAGCGCCTGCCGGACGAGTGCTCTGTGCGCAGCCGCAACGTTGCTCCAGCCAAGATGACCCGTGATTTCTGGGAACTGATCGTCAACGTCAACAGCCATGTGAACCAGACTGTCAAGCCTTTGACGGATATGGAAATTTACGGTGTCGAGGAATATTGGGGCTATCCTGACAAGGTTGGCAATGTTGGTGATTGTGAAGACTATGTTCTGGAAAAGCGCCGCGAACTGATGCAGGCAGGCATTTCACCGGCGGATCTTCTGATCACCGTGGTGCGCAAGCCTGATGGCGAAGGTCATGCGGTTCTGACTGTACGCACCGACACCGGCGATTTCGTCCTCGATAATCTTGCAGATGGTGTCAAGAACTGGTCGGAAACCGAATATACCTACCTCAAGCGTCAGGCCACGAACAACACGGGCCGCTGGGTCAGCATCGAAGCGCCAAGCAACATTCTTGTGGGCTCGGTCCGCTAAATCGAGGCTAAAGTATTCAGGATATGCCGGATCGAAAAGTCCGGCATTTTCTTTTTGCGGATTCAGGCGGCTTGATTGGCCGTGTCCTGTGCCATGCGGTATGAAATCGCTTCCGCCACGTGAATACGCCCGACAGCCTCCGCGCCTTCCAGATCGGCCAGCGTTCGCGCAACTTTAAGGACCCTGTGATAGCCGCGTGCGGAAAAGCGCATCTGCTCCGCCGCTTGCCGTAACAGCGCTAGCCCCGCTCCATCAGGCTTGGCGACGTCTTCGATCAGCGCGACAGGGCAATGAGCATTCACTGTCACGGCAGGAATTCCCAATGCCTCGTAACGCCGCTTCTGGATGTCTCGGGCATGGGCGACCCGCACAGCAACGGATGCGCTGCTTTCGGAGGCTGGGCGATGGATGAGATCGGACGCACTGACGGCGGGAACATCAATACGAAGATCAATGCGATCAAGCAGCGGCCCGGAAACACGCGCCTGATAGTCCTGCTGGCAGCGCGGTCCTCTGGCACAGCGGTGCCCCGGTTCGCCTGCCATCCCGCAGCGGCAGGGGTTCATGGCTGCCACAAGCTGGATCTGTGCCGGATAGGAAATACGGTGATTGGCGCGGGCGATCATGCAATCACCCGTTTCAAGCGGTTGTCGCAGGGAGTCGAGCACCTGCGGTGTGAATTCCGGAAACTCATCGAGAAACAGCACGCCGCGATGTGCCAGAGAGACTTCGCCCGGCCTGGCACGAATACCGCCGCCCACCATAGCAGCCATGGAGGCGGAATGGTGCGGCGCGCGAAAGGGGCGTCGATCCGTCAGTTTACCACCCAGCAATTCACCGGCAACCGAGGCAATCATGGAGACCTCGAGAAGCTCGCGCGGCAGGAGTGGCGGCAGGATGGAGGGAAGCCGCTGCGCCAGCATGGACTTGCCTGAACCGGGAGGACCAATCATGAGGAGGTTATGACCGCCTGCGGCGGCAATCTCCAGCGCGCGCCGGGCACTTTCCTGACCTCGGATATCAGCCAGATCGGGCAAATCTGGCGCATTGGCGTGCATGGCGGGTTCAGGGCGCGACAGCACCTGATGGCCGCGAAAATGGTTGGCAAGGCTGATGAGGCTGCGCGGCGCCAGAATATCGATGTCCTCGCCTGCCCACGCCGCTTCAGGACCGCAGGGAGCGGGACAGATCAAACCACGATCCTGCCGGTTGGCGGAGATTGCTGCGGGCAGGACGCCTGCCACATGCGTGATCGTTCCATCAAGCGACAACTCGCCAAGCACGACGTAGGATTGCAGCGCATCGGCTGGCATGGCGCCAAGCCCCGCCATCAAACCCACGGCGATCGGCAGGTCGTAATGGCTACCCTCCTTCGGCAGGTCTGCCGGAGCGAGATTGACAGTCACTTTCTTCGGCGGCAGGGAAAGCCCTGAAGCATGCAGCGCCGCCTGCACGCGCTCACGGCTTTCAGCCACCGCCTTATCTGGCAGGCCGACAATGTGGATGCCCATTTTACCGGGAGAGATCATGACCTGCACATCGACAGGTTGGGCCTCAATGCCCTGAAATGCGACGGTACGCACGCGGGTGACCATCAATCGTTCCTTGAAAATATCGCGTCAAAAAATGAATAGTGCCAATAATGGCACCTCATCACAATTTGCGCGGCATGACAAGAACGTTAGGGGAACGCGAGCAAAGCAGCGCCAACGATCAGGCTGGCGTTGCTTTATCAGTTGAGGATAGGGGCAATCAGCCCCACTTCATCTCGCCCTTGGCAACCTTGGCACCAAGCTCGAGCGACGAGACATCGAGAAGGTCAGGGTAATGCGTTTTCATTGCCGAGATCAGTTCGCCGCTTGTCTTGGCTTTTTCAGCTTCGGTATTGAATGTTTCGAGATAGTCGCGGGTGAATTTCACCGCATCAACACCCTGCGGCGCATTGGTAGCCTGATGGGATGGCACAACAATCTTGGGCTTACGGGCAGTGATTTCATCAAGTGCCGCAATCCACTTCTTCCGGTCATCCGTTGTCGGTTCATCCGCAACCCAGACATGGACACCGGATGATACCAGAACGCCGCCAAAGACCGCTTCAAGGCTTGGCACCCAGAGATAGCGACGGTCTTTCAGGTCTTTGACAGTTATCACTTCTATCGTGTTGCCCTCAAGCTCAAGCGAAGCCACATCTGATGCTTCCGGGATGACCACATCTGCCAATACTTTCGGGCCATTGTCCTTGAGTTGCGGGCCCCAGACATCAAGCTTGCCCTGCACATTACCCTTGATAGCTTCGACCGTCGCGCTGGCAGCAATCACCTTTGCCTTCGGGAAAGCATCAACGATGGGACGCAGACCAAAATAGTAGTCAGGATCGCTACAGCTGACATAAATCGTCGTCAACGTCTTGCCGGTGGCCTTGATGGCATCGGCAACAACACGTCCATCGGACAGTGTAAACCCACCATCAAGCAATATCGCTTCCTTTTCACCGGTCAACAGCACGGGCGTGCGGCGAAAACCATTCTCATCCGCCTGAAAATAAGTCCATTCCAGTTTCGCAGCGGCTCTTGCAGCTAAGGTGCCGAGCGGCTGAAGAGCGGCCACAACACCGGCAGCCAGAATGGATTTCATCGTATCGCGTCTTGTCAGAAGGGTTCGCACAGTTTCATTCCTTAATCGGTTTCTCGGTGAGAGGCCGAACACTGACACGGAAAGGTTTCTTGAAAAATCCTGATCAAAGAGACAAACTGTCTGATTAAATCAGATAATAGAGCGCAACCATGCCTTCGGTCAGTTTCAATCGCTTCATCTATTTTGTCACTGTTGTCGATATGGGTTCCTTTACCGCTGCCGCAGACCGGCTTGGCGTTGCCAAAGCCGTTGTCAGTCATCAATTGTCGAAGCTGGAGGAGGAACTGGGCACGGCGCTTCTTATCCGCACCACGCGGCGATTGCGGGCGACCGAGGCAGGACGCCGGTTCTATGAACGTTGTATTATTGTCCTGCGCGAAGCGGAGAATGCGATTGATGAGGTTTCATCCGAGACGGGTACACCCGCGGGAACACTCATGCTGACTGCGCCGCTGGATTATGGCGCGAAAATCGTGGCGCCAGCCGTGGCGCTATATATTGAGCGTTATCCGCAGATGAAGGTCGATCTGAAATTCACCGACGTCAAATTCGATCTGGTCGATAACGAACTGGACCTGTCGATCCGTGTCGGCTGGCTGGAGGATTCCAGCGCGCAGGCCCGGCGCATCGGCACCTTCGAACAGCATCTCGTCTGTTCGCCCGCCTATGCCGCACGAATGCGTTCTGCCAATCATCCGGAAGCTCTGGAAGACGCCAAATGGATCGCCAATGGCGCGTTGAAGGAGCCGCTGCGCTGGTTGTTTTCAAGCGCGGACAAAACCGTGACTATATCAGGCAAGCCCGTTGTGACTGCCAATGGCACCGAAGCCAGCTATGTCTGCGTGCTGGCGGGCATCGGGCTTGCCGTTATGCCCGACTATCAGGTGGCTGATGATATTGCCGGTGGCCGGTTGGTGCGGGTATTGCCGGAATGGTCACTACCATCCGGCGGAATTCATGCGGTTTATCCACCGGCAAAGTTCCGGCCGGCGCGCGTGCGCGCCTTTGTCGATATTCTTGAAGCGATGGAACGTGAACGGCGCAGTTAGCGCCGCTTGGCCTCCACCGCGTCCCAGAACAGCGCTGCAATATCGGCGCCGCCAAAGCGCTTCACTTCGCGCACGCCGGTGGGCGACGTGACGTTGATCTCGGTCATGTAGTCACCGATGACATCGATACCGACGAGGATGAAGCCGCGTTCACGCAAAGAGGGGCCGATGCGCGCGCAAATCTCACGTTCGCGCTCGGTCAGCTCGGTCTTTTCTGCGCGACCGCCCACATGCATGTTGGAGCGGGCATCACTTTCGGAAGGCACACGGTTGATCGCGCCGACAGGTTCACCGTCGATCAGGATGATGCGCTTATCACCAGCGCGCACATCCTTGAGGTAACGTTGGGCAATGATTGGCTCGCGGAACATCTGGCCGAACATTTCCAGAAGCGATGTCAGATTGCGGTCGCCATCAGCAAGATGGAACACGCCGGCACCGCCATTGCCATAAAGCGGCTTGAGGATGATATCGCCGAACTCCTTGCGGAAATTCATGATTTCCTGCGGATCTTTGGTGATCAACGTATCCGGCATAAGGTCAGGAAATTCCGTGACGAAGATTTTTTCCGGGCTGTTGCGCACCCAGGCCGGATCATTGACGACAAGCGTTTTCGGGTGAATGCGCTCAAGCAGATGCGTTGTCGTAATATAGTTCATGTCGAAAGGCGGGTCCTGCCGCAGCAGCACCACATCCATTTCCGACAGATCGCGCGAAATCTGTTCGCCGAGAGTGAAGTGATCACCTTCGATGTCGCGAACCTTCAGCTCTTCAACGCGGGCGCGAACGACGCCATCGCGCATGCTCAGCCTATCGGGCGTGTAGTGATAGAGCGTGTGGCCGCGCGCCTGTGCCTCAAGGCACAATGCAAAGCTTGTATCGCCTGCGATCCGGATTGAATTGATATGGTCCATCTGGACCGCAACTTTCAGTGCCATGGAACGTCCCCCGACAGGATTAGGAGTGTTGACATGGCGATGTCACGTTCAATGGTCAAGGTCAATCCTGAACCGCGATCAAGATATTGTGGACGTCTGTACCCGGACCTGTCAGGCACGGGTACAGAAAGCGATATTAGAGCTTGGCCATGCAGATATTGGTATGGCCGGCACCAACAAAACCGAGACGGTTTGCAGCGCCCTTGGACAGATCGATAACGCGGCCTTTGATGAACGGACCACGATCATTGATGCGCACGACGATCGACTTGCCGTTGCGCTGGTTGGTGACTTTCACCTTGGAGCCGAAAGGCAAAGTGCGATGAGCAGCTGTGAGAGCGGAGGGATTCATTCTCTCGCCGGAGGCGGTCTTGGAATGAAGGGCATACCAGGAAGCGCCACCACAGGCGGAACCGGCATTTGCTGAAACGATACCAAACATCAAAAGAAGCATGGTTGCAGAAAGTACCTTACGGATACTTGCAATGGAGACCATATTGAAATTCGCACTTTAAACGGCCCGTGGCAGGAATTGCCAGACTGAAGACACACGCTTGAGAATGATCCTGGGCAAGTAGATCGTCACGTGAATGAGTGGTCCCTTCTATTTTGGGTAAATGTGGCCTCGAGGTGGCTCGATAAGGAAATATCCCTGAGCAAATCCTGCAAGATGAGCCAAGTCATTCAAAAAATTTGTCTTATTATGACTCAAAACGTGATTGGTGATGCTTGGAACAACTGGCCTGTTGTGTTCGTTCGTGACGAAATATGGCGACAATGTGATTAATACTGAACGAAAAACTAAGCGAAGACTCCAAAACCGCCGTTTTGGGCGCAAAAGCGTTAATCAAAATTAACGGTAAAAATGAAAAAGCCCCGGCACGACAATGCCGGGGCTCTTCAAACCAGCTGGGTCTCGGAGACGGTCAGAGAGACGGGGCAGCCTCCAGAGCGTGAATGATGCCGCGCAATTCAGCCAGACCCCGCAGGCGGCCAATGGCCGGATAGCCCGGTGTAACTTCTTTGTTGAGATCATCAAGCATGCGATGACCGTGGTCGGAGCGGAAGATGATACTGTCCGATGGACTGCGCTTGCGATCTTCGGTGATCAGTTCTTTCAACACGGCCACCATATCCACATCGCCTTCCAGATGCGCTGCTTCGTGGAAGCTGCGGCCATCGCCTTCGCGGGTGGTCGCGCGCAGATGCGAAAAGTGGATGCGCGAGGCAAAGCGCCGGGCAATCTTTGGCAGGTCGTTATCAGCCCTGACGCCGAGGCTTCCCGTACAGAAACACATGCCATTGGCTGCGGACGGAACCGCATCGAACAAAGCAGCATAATCGGCTTCCGTCGACGCAATGCGCGGCAGGCCAAAAAGCGGACGGGGCGGATCATCCGGATGCAGGGTCAACTTGACGCCAAGGTCGTCGGCAACAGGCGCAACCGCTTCAAGAAATTCGATCAGATGCTGGCGCAGTTTGTTGGCGTCAATACCCGCATAGGCTTCAAGCTTGTCGCGGAAGGCCGGAACGGTCAGGGGTTCGGTGGTCGAGCCCGGCAGCGCGCTGGCGATATTGCGGGTAAGGTCCGCAATCTCCTGCCCGCTCATCTCGGCATAAAGCGCGGCGGCAATGTCCCTGTCCGCCTGTGAATAGGCAGCTTCAGCATTCTTGCGCTGCAGGATATGCAGATCGAACACCGCGAACGTATTGTGATCGAACCGCATCGCGGTTGAACCCGTCGGCGTCACGTAATCGAGGTCCGTGCGGCACCAATCAACCACAGGCATGAAATTGTAGCAGATAACGCGGATATCATTGGCGGCAAGGGCTTCCATGCTGGCGATCCATGCGGCGATTTCCTGCCTTGCCGCACCGCCCAAGCGTTTGACCGCATCGGGAATCGGAATGCTCTCGACCACTGACCATGTGAGCGGAATACGCCCGGCGGGCGTTGTTTCGATGAGGGACTTGCGTTCATGCACCTGCTTCTCGGTCCAGGCCTGACCGATCGGTACCTCGTGCAGCGCCGATACAATATCGGTCGCTCCGGCTTGGCGCACATTATCCAGTGTTACACCGGCTTTTGGGCCAAACCATCTCCATGCCTGACGCATTCAGTCCTCCGTCATTTTCTGTAATCGCCGGGCTCAGACGAATGAACCCGGATGGCTTTTTCTCAATTCATCAATATCGGGAATGACGGCATTCAAATGCTGTTTCATGGCCGCGCAGGCAGCCGGTACGTCATGATTCTCGATGGCATTGCGGATGATCTGGTGTTCGGCCAGCACATGTTCCATGCGGCCAAGCGCAGGCAATGTCATTCTGCGGGCCCGGTCGATCTGCACTTTCACCGGCTTCAGATAGTGCCAGATGCCGGGATGACCCGAAATACCCGCTATGGCCTCATGAAAGGCTTCATCGGCCTCATGAAATGCGCTCATATTCTGCCGGTCGGCAAAAAACTGCTGACGCGCAAGAATTTCGTCCAGCCATTCAATGTCTTTCGCCGTGGCAACCGCAGCGGCGCGCTCGACGGTCGCGCCTTCGAGCGCCTGACGAATGACCACAGCTTCCGGAATGAGCGCAACGGGTATGCGGGCGACAAAGGTTCCCGATTGCGGAAAGACATCGACAAGCCCGTCTTCCACCAGCCGGATCAGTGCCTCACGCACGGGGGTGCGGCTGACACCAAAACGTTCCGTTAGCACTTTTTCATTGAGCGCGGTTCCGGGTGTCATCTGCATCGAGACGATGGCGGCATGCAGTTCGCGATAGATCGCCGTAGCAGTTGTCATCCGCCCGGCCGGTGCGCCGCGAGCGCCTGTCTTGGCAAAGCGGGCTGCATTGTCCCGTGCTGAGGTGTCAGGTTCAGCCAGTGTCGCCACGGCCAAACTCTTTTCTCCCCGGTTCTGTGCTGTCATTCCAGCGCTCCATTTCCTGTGTCACGAATGAATCTACCGCAATGAATGGTAGAATTCCGCGCGAAATCATAGTGTCTCCAGCCGCAAAGCAAACGATTTCAGAGCACATCGATCCAGTTGACATACTAATATATTATTATTTACTCTTCGCCAAGATCGCAAAAGCCGAATGTTCACAAGGCAAACAGGACAGTGGATGCGAAACGAACAGCGCCCGGAGACGGGCAATTTCACGGCGTCGCTGCTGGTACGTGTCTCATCTTGTATCCGCTTGGCCCGTAGATAATAGCAAGGACATACAATGCCTCTCCATCCAGACCGACTTTTTCCTATAGAGGCCGATGCCCGCATCATTGCCCGGCGTCTTTTTACCGAAGTCGAACATCTGCCTATCATTTCGCCGCACGGCCATACGGACCCGCTGTGGTATGCGCATGACGAGGCATTTCCTGATCCGGCCAGCCTGTTCGTCAAGCCTGATCATTATATTTTCCGCATGCTCTATTCTCAAGGTATCAGACTGGAGGACCTCGGTGTGCCGCGTCACGACGGCGGACCTGTCGAAACCGACGCGCGCAAAATATGGCGGCTCTTTGCCAGGCATTGGTACCTGTTTCGCGGCACGCCGTCGCGCCTGTGGTTTGAGCATGCCATGGAAGCGGTTTTCGGTATTGAGGAGCGGCTGACCGAAGCCAATGCGGATCAGCTCTATGACCGTATTGCCGAAAGACTTGATGATCCATCCATGCGCCCGCGCGCGCTGTACAAACAGTTCGGCATTGAGGTGATCTCCACAACCGACGCCGCCACTGATGATCTGGCTGCCCATGACACGATCCTGAAATCCGGTTGGCAGGGGCGCGTGGTTCCCGCCTACCGGCCCGATGCGGTCATTGACGCGTCGCGTCCGGGCTTTCTCAAGAACGTCGAAAAGCTCGTTGCCCTTGCTGGTACATCCCTTGATTACCAAGGCTATCTTGAAGCCCATCGCAACCGCCGCGCCTATTTCAAAGCACGCGGAGCCACCTCAAGCGATCACGGCCATCCCAATGCCCGCACGGCCGACCTTTCCCTGGCTGATGCAACGGCTCTCTTCGAGCGGGTGCTTAAAGCAAAGGTTTCCAGCGCCGACGCGGATCTTTTCCGGGCTCAGATGCTGACGGAAATGGCGCGGATGAGTATTGATGACGGTCTGGTCATGCAGATTCATCCCGGTTCCTTCCGCAACCACAATGCGCAGGTATTTGCCGGTTTCGGCCCTGACAAGGGTGCCGACATTCCGCGCTCAACCGGCTATGTCGAGGAACTGAAGCCACTGCTTGATGCCTTTGGCAATGATCCGCGTCTGACACTTATTCTCTTTACACTGGATGAAACCAGCTATAGCCGCGAACTGGCGCCATTGGCCGGGCATTATCCCGCCTTGCGGCTTGGACCCGCATGGTGGTTCTATGACAGCCCGGAGGGTATGCGCCGCTTTCGCGAACTGACGACGGAGACGGCCGGATTCTACAATACGGTCGGCTTCAATGATGATACGCGCGCCTATCTCTCTATTCCCGCCCGCCATGACATGGCCCGCCGTGTCGATTGCGCTTATCTGGCGCGGCTCGTTGCCGACCACCGGCTTGATGAGGATGAGGCGCATGAGGTCGCCCATGATCTGAGCTACCGGCTGGCCAAGCAGGCCTACCGTCTCTGAAACAGAACAGACAGGATTGCAGGCATCAAATGGCCGATACCCACCAGACATATCTTTCCACTGCCAATCTGCCAAAGCTGGCAGCAAGTGTGGCAATACCTGGATACGACCGCAGCCGGGTTAAAACGGGCATTGTACACCTCGGTATCGGTGCCTTTCATCGCGCGCATCAGGCTGTCTATACGGACAGCGTGCTTTCACAAGGTGATCTCAGTTGGGGCATTCTGGGTGCCTCTTTGCGCAGCGCCGACACGCGGGACGCGCTTGGCCCTCAGGACGGGCTTTATACTGTTGCAGTCAGAGACGGCAGCGGTAGCAGCTACCGGATCATCGGCAGCATCAAAGATGTGCTGGTTGCGCCTGATAGCCCTGAAGCTTTGCTCGTGGCCATGAGCGATCCCGCGATCAGGATTGTCTCCCTCACCATCACGGAGAAGGGCTACTGTTATGCGCCCGCTTCCGCATCGCTGGATGAAAGCCACCCCGATATCACGCATGATCTTGCCAATCCTGCCACACCGCGCTCGGCCATCGGCTTTATCGTCGAGGCATTGGCCCGGCGGCGTGCCAATGGCACCGAACCTTTCACACTTCTATCCTGCGATAATCTGCCTGCGAATGGGCAGACCCTGAAACGGGTGGTCACGCGCTTTGCCGAATTGCGGAGCGCTGAACTGGGTGCGTTCATCCGGGACAACGTAGCCTTTCCATCGACGATGGTGGACCGGATTGTGCCTGCAACGACCGATGCGGATCGCACTGCCGTCACTGACGCCACCGGGCTTGCCGATCGCTGGCCGATCATGACGGAACCGTTCACGCAATGGGTGGTGGAAGATCATTTTCCTACAGGTCGTCCGGCATGGGAAAAGGCAGGCGTTACCTTCGTTGAAGATGTTGATGCATTCGAACTGATGAAGCTGCGCCTCCTGAATGGTAGCCATTCGACATTGGCCTATCTTGGTTATCTCGCAGGGCATGAAACCGTTTCCGACGCCATGGCTGGTGATGGTTTTGCTGCGCTCATCGAGCGGATGATGGACAAGGAAATCACCCCGACACTGCCAAAATTGCCCGGTTTTGATCTTGAGGCTTACAAGATGCAGCTGCGTGAACGGTTCCAAAACACAGCCTTGCGGCACAGGACCTGGCAGATCGCCATGGATGGCTCGCAAAAGCTGCCGCAGCGTCTGCTCAATACGATTCGTGTCCGTCTGGAACAGAACGCACCGTTTGACCTGATGGCATTGGGCATTGCCGGCTGGATGCGCTACGCCACCGGGACAGATGAAAACGGCAAGGCTATCGATGTTCGCGATCCCCTTGCCAGTGAATTCAAGGCGCGCACGGCAGGAAAGACATCGGCCTCTGCGCTTCTGGAAGCCTATCTCGGAATGGAGCAGATATTCGGCAGTGATCTTTCGGCAAACCCGGAATTTCGCGAGGTGATTGGCAATGCGCTGACAAAACTGCTGGAACAGGGGGCGGCCCAAACGGTTGCCAACCTTTAAACCCGTGGGGTGAAAGCGCTTGCTATCTGAAACTGATAGATTAATATATTAAGTTACAAATGAGCGGCTGGGAGATAGCCGCCGATCAATAAACCGGGAACAATTGGGAGGAAGACAATGATCCGCATCACGCGCAGACAAGCCATTGGTGGCATGGCAGCACTGGCGACGCTACAGGCCACGCGCCTCTTTGCTCAGACGAAACTGGCATTGCCGACATCTCCAGTCGCTCTCAACGTAGCCGATGTGGCGGGCAATCTTGCCCTGACGCAGAAGGCCATCGAGAACTATGCGGCTGCCAAGCCCAATCTCGTTTCCAAGATCACTTTCACCAAAGCGCCCGCACCCGAACTTCCGGGAAAGCTGAAGGCGCAGCAGGCGGCCAACCGGCTCGATATCGATCTGGTTCTAACCGGAACTGACGCCTTGTCCGCTGGTCTGGATCAGGGCCTGTGGGTCAAGCTTCTGCCTGACCATTCGGCTTCATTGCCGGATCTGAAGGCAATTTATCAGGAACCGGCGCACCGCATGCTGGCGCTCGGCAAGGACCACGGCGTTGTCGTCACCTATTACCCATCAGGCCCGCTGCTTGAATATATGCCAGACCGGGTAAAGAAGGTTCCGACAACAGCCGAAGAGCTTCTGGCCTGGGCCAAGGAAAACCCGAACAAATTCCTCTATGCCCGTCCTGCCAATTCAGGTCCGGGCCGCACTTTCCTGATGGGTCTGCCCTATCTGCTTGGCGACAGCGACCCGCATGATCCGGTCAAGGGCTGGGACAAGACGTGGGCGTACCTGAAAGAACTGCACAAATACATCGAATATTATCCGACCGGCACCGGCGCTCTGATGAAGGAGCTTGGTGAAGGCACGCGCGATATGACCGTTTCCACCACGGGCTGGGATATTAACCCACGCGTGCTCGGTGTCGTGCCGAAGGAAGCTGCCGTCGCCCCGCTGAAAGGTTTCCACTGGGTTGCCGATGCGCATTATATGTGCGTGCCAAAGGGCATATCAGATGAAAAACTTGCCGTGCTTCTCGACCTGATGAGCTTCCTGCTCACGCCGGAACAACAGGCCTATACCTACGATCAGGGGTATTTCTACCCGGGTCCTGCGGTCAAGGACGTGCCGCTCTCCATGGCGCCGAAGGAAAGTCAGGATGCTCTGGCCGAATTTGGCCGCAAGGAATATGCCGATTGGATCGCCAACAATCCAATCGAGGTTCCGCTTGATCCATCCGCCATGGTCGTCGCGTTCCGCCGCTGGGACGAAGAAGTCGCCGGTAAGAAGCCCTGATTGATGCAAGCAATGTCACCATCCGGGGCAACCCGGATGGTGCATGATTATGAGGTATCCCATGCTGCTGGCGTCTTCGCCATTCCAGGAAATCCGTCTTGACCGTATGAGCCGCGCCTTTGGTGCGCATAATGCGTTGAAGGACGTTTCGCTTTCGATCCGCAAGGGCGAATTTATTGCCTTGCTGGGTCCATCAGGCTGCGGCAAGTCCACCGCGCTTAACTGCATTGCCGGTCTGCTTGCCACGACGGGCGGGGGCATTTTCATTGACGACAAGCGTATTGATACGCTGAAGCCAGAGGATCGCGGTTTCGGCATGGTGTTCCAGAATTATGCGCTGTTTCCCCATATGACCGTGCGCCAGAACATCGGCTTCGGATTGAAAATGCGCAGTGTCGCCAAGGCCGAACTGGAGAAGCGGGTCGAGGAAGCGCTCAATCTGGTGCGCCTGCAGGGGCAGGGGCATAAATTGCCGGGCCAGCTTTCCGGTGGCCAGCAGCAGCGTGTGGCCATTGCGCGTGCCATCGTTATCGAACCGCCTCTGGTGCTGATGGACGAACCTCTATCCAATCTTGATGCCAAGCTGCGTCTGGAAATGCGCGCCGAAATCCGCCGCATCCACAACCAGCTCGGGGCAACCACAATCTATGTCACCCACGATCAGGATGAGGCATTATCTCTGGCGGATCGTATCGTCGTTCTGCGCGATGGTGAAATCCGGCAGGTCGGTGCGCCGAGCGATCTCTATGAACGTCCTGACCATCTCGATGTGGCGGAGTTCATGGGCTATCGCAACCGGCTGACCGGCAAGGTTGTTTCCGTTGATAATGCGCGGGTCGGCGTGGCGGTGGGCAATGCGACCTTGAGCGGAACCGCGCGTGATACATTGAAAGTCGGGGACACCGCTATTGTTGCCGCCCGTGCCGATGATGTGGAGGCAGGCCAACGCTCGGACAATACGGTGGAAGCTGTGGTCGAAACCATCGAATATCGCGGACGCGAATTTGTTGGCACGGCCCGCACCGCTGAAGGGCTGGAGCTGGTGTTCCATGCGCCCCAGACGGCAGCGCTTGGCAGCGCAATCTGGCTGGCAATCGATCCGGCGCGTGCGCTGGTCTTTGGAGCGTGAGGAGCGCCATGGCTGTCTCATCTCCCCCTGTTTATGATCGTCTGTCCCTGCGCCAGCGTCTCGCTTTACGTGGCATTGACGGTGTTACGATCCTTGTGCTGCCTGCAGTCCTTTTTCTGCTGGCCGTCTTTGTCTATCCATTCATTTACGGGCTGGTTCTTTCCTTCACGCCAAAGGAAGGCGGGGCCTTTGCCAATTACCAGAAATTCTTCTCTGATCCTTTCCTCTACGACACGATCCTGACCACGCTGTGGCTGGCAGTGCCCGTCACGGTGATCAGTATTGCTTTGGCTTTGCCCATCGCTTTCAGAGTGCGTCTGATGACCCGCCAGCGACTGCTCACGACCATTCTCGTCCTGCCCGTTACGCTCGGCACGGTGCTGGTGGCGGAGGGGCTTTTGAATTATCTCGGCCCGCAGGGCTGGTTCAGTCGCACGCTGATGCTGTTCGGTATGATCGACCGGCCTTTAAAACTCACCAACAATTACTGGGGTGTGTTTTCCTCGCTGATCATTACCGGTTTTCCGTTCACGTTTCTTCTGACCCTGTCCTATGTCACCGGCATTGATCCGGCATTGGAGCAGGCAGCGGCAACCCATGGTGCAAAGAGCTGGCAGCGCTTTCGTTTCGTCCTGCTGCCCTTGCTTGTACCGGGACTGGCCATCGCCTTCTGTCTATCCTTCGTGCAGGCTTTTGCCGTGTTTCCGTCGGCAGTTCTGCTTGGCGCTCCGGCAGGCCCGACCCGCGTCATCTCCATTGCGGCCTATCAGGCGGCGTTTGAGCAGTATGATTATTCCATGGCCTCGGCCATCGCGATGATCATGGCAACGGTGCAGCTTGCCATCGTGGTGGCCATTCTTGCCATCCGCAATCTCTTCTATCGCGGCTCGACCGCAGGCGGAAAGGGCTGACCATGATCCGTGATACAACCATTGGCGCAAAGCTCTGGATTACCGCCGTCTGGGCGATTGTCGCCTTCTTCATCATCAATTTGTTGGCGATGATCGCAACCGTGATCATTTCCTCCTTCGGTACCCGCTGGCTCGGTACATGGTTGCCCGCCGGTTGGACAACAAAATGGTATTTTACCGCCTGGGCGGAATTTCAGCTTAGCGACGTTCTCGTCGTCACATTCCAGATCGTGTTCACGGTGGTGGCCCTCTCGGGGCTTCTTGGCGTTACGGCCGCTTATGCATTGGCGCGGCGTGAATTTCCCGGCAAGAAGCTGATCATGCTTTTGTTCCTGCTGCCCTTGCTGGTGCCACCCATCACCTTTGGTATTCCGCTGGCAACGGTTCTTTATCAGGCTGGTGTCGGCGGTACGTTCTGGGGCGTGGTTCTTGCCAATCTCGTGCCAACGGTTCCCTTCGTTATCCTTGTCATGATCCCGTTCATCGAGCAGATCGACCCGAAAGTCGAAGCGGCAGCACGCGTCTTTGGTGCAGGCACATTCCGCCTGTTTCTGCATGTGCTGATGCCGATGCTACTGCCCGGTATTCTGGCCTCGCTGCTGCTGGTTCTCGTGCGTACAGTGGCGATGTTTGAATTGACGTTCCTGACGGCAGGTCCGACGAGCCAGACGCTGGTTGTGGCGCTCTACTATTCGGTGTTTGCGTCGGGCGTGCGCGCTGTCCAATCCATTGATGCCATGGCCGTGGTCTATATGGTGACAACGCTGGTCTGGCTGCTGATTGCGCTGCGCTTCGTCAATCCGACACAGATTGTCGCCAGAGCCAAGCAGCAACAGTCAGCTGCCTGACTCACATTCCATAGAAAACGGGAGCCGATGGCTCCCGTTTTTCTTTGTACCAAAGCGTGGATCACATCGTCGCGCCGATCTGCCATGGCACGAATTCCGCGTCGCCATAACCAAGCAGTTCGGATTTGCTGCGCTCGCCCGAGGCTACGCGCAAAACCTGCTCAAAGATTTCGCGTCCCTTATCTTCAATCGACACACCGTCAAGCACGTCGCCGCAATTGATATCCATGTCCTCGATCATCTGCGTATACATGGGTGTGTTGGTGGCAAGCTTGATCGAAGGCGTCGGCTTGCAGCCATAGGCCGAGCCGCGGCCCGTGGTGAAGCAGAGAATGTTGGCACCGCCCGCAACCTGCCCGGTGGCCGATACGGGGTCATAGCCGGGTGTATCCATGAAAACGAGCCCATGCGCTGTTACGGGCTCCGCATAGCCATAAACAGCTTCAAGCGGCGTGGTGCCGGATTTGGCAACAGCACCGAGGGATTTTTCGAGAATGGTCGTCAGACCGCCCGCCTTGTTGCCGGGTGACGGGTTGTTGTTCATCTCCATCTTGTTGCGTGCGGTATAGTCTTCCCACCACGCGATGATGGATTGCAGGCGCGTCACCGCTTCCGGGTTGGAGGCGCGTTCAATCAGCAGATGTTCAGCGCCATAAATCTCCGGCGTTTCGGAGAGAATGGCCGTGCCGCCCTGCTTGACCAGAAGGTCCACCGCAGCACCCAGCGCCGGATTGGCGGTGATGCCGGAATAGCCGTCAGAGCCGCCGCATTGCAAGGCCAGCATCAGCTCTGAAGCAGGAATGGTCTCGCGCTTCACATTGGCCGCTGTCGGCAGCATATCGCGCACGGCGGCAATGCCCGCTTCCATCGTCTTGCGGGTGCCACCGACTTCCTGAATGGTCAGGCTACGGAATATATCACTCTCGACAATATTATAGGCTTCCTTCCAGCGCCCAATCTGGAACCCTTCGCAGCCAAGGCCGACCATCAGCACGGCAGCGATATTCGGGTTGGTGGCATAGCCCCATTGGGTACGCTTGAGCACCTCATAACCTTCGCCCTTCACATCAAGCGCGCAGCCGCCGCCATGCACCAGCGGAATGATTCCATCGATCATCGGATATTCATCAAGGATTCCGGAGCGCTGCACGGCTTCAGCGATAAAGCGGGCGACAGATGCGGAGCAATTGACCGACGTCAGCACGCCGATATAGTTGCGCGTTCCCGCCCGCCCGCTGGCGCGGCGAAACCCCTGAAAGGTCGCCTGTTGCCCAACCGGCAATATGCCGCTGGAATGGGTTTCGTGGCTGCTATCGGGCTGACGCGCAAAGCTGCTGAAATCGAGATTGTGCTCATGCACCCATTCACCTGGCTCGATGGTTTTTGATGCCGAGCCGATGATCTGGCCGAATTTGCGCACCGGTTCACCCATGGCGATTGGTTTTGATGCCAGCTTGTGACCACGCGGAACCCGGTCTTTGACAGTCACATTCTCCACATGCTGGCCTGCCTGAAAGGCATCCACCGCCACCACCACATTATCAGTCGTGTGAAGGCGCAGATGGCGTGGGGAAATAAGCGTATCCATGAAAGTCTCCTGAGTAGACTAATATATTAATTCGCCTGATGTGAGGTTGCAATATGTCAAGGTGACCATAAAGGGCCGAACTGTCAGAAACCGACACCGCCTATGCCGGTCATCCCGCGCAGATAAAGAGCAAGGGCAATCAAGGCAATCGCAACACCAATCCCGGTCCAGTCGATCTGCTTCTTACGGATACTGCCGACGATACTGTAGATTAAAAACAGGACGAGAACGAGCAGTGCGAGAATGATGATAACCCGGATCATGCGCCGATACTCCGCTGAAACCCTTCAGGTCGGAGTATCGCATGTTGAGGGCAGCTTGAAAAACGTATTCGAAATGAGGGGCTCCTGTTTTCAGAACATGGATGCGCACGGACATATTTCGGGCACTGGCATATGCCAACTGCCCGGTAACTGTCACAAAGAGTAGGGAGATGGTAAAGTGGACGGGTATCACATTCAGGAAGAGAAAATGACACCTATCAATTTTCTTGAACCTCAACGCCTTATCCGCCGGGCTTTGCCGTTGATTTGCGTAGCGCTGTTCGCCTGCGCTCCAGCCAGGGCCGCTGAGCAATCGGACTGGAAGCAGATCGAGACCGAAGCCGTCGCCGCGATGGACCGTCAGGATTGTGCAGGGGCGTGGAAGGTTCTTTGGCCCGTGGCACGCACCGGACAAGCCGAAGCCCTGACCCTGCTCACACAGCTTGTCATGTTTCGGGACCTTGTTCCGCCAAAAAGCATTTCTCCGTCTGAAACTGCATCTCTGGAAGAGCAGCGTGTTGATCATCTGCTGGCGCTTGCCATGGCGGACTGGAAGAACCTAACACAGGATGACGGGCTTACCGCGGCAGATCTTGTATCCGGCATTGCAGAGGAACGGGGAGGCGAGAATGACAAACGCCTCGACAGTTGCATGCAGGCGACTGAAGACAAGGCGCAATGCGTCAAGCTTGCAACGGAGCTGAAGCTTGTTCCAACGTTCGATGAATATGTAAAAGCGATGGACGGAGCCACGGCGCCCGCCGTTTGCCTGCCCGATAATCGCCCGAAAAAATAGCTTAGACGACAAATCCGTTTTACTTGCGAGGGAGAGTGCAATGGCTGGACGGAAACTGACACCCGGTGAAACCGATCTGGCCAGAAGCATATATGGATCGCAGATCGACTATACGAAAGTGCTGATATTCGATGAAAAGTGGAAGTTTTTCATGCCATCAGATCGGGCGCACGCACCCAACGGCAATATTTATTTCCCCGGCATAGGCGGTGCCAAATACTTTACAGACTTCTCAGCAGCGCCATTGGACAACAAATCAACCTTCATTCACGAAATGGGGCATGTTTGGCAGCATCAACGCGGATTGAACGTTATCGTCAGAGCGGCGCTCAAGCGGAACTACGACTATTCCGAGGTTTTTACGACCGGCGATTATTTCGCTCTGGGCATGGAACAGCAGGCGGAATTCCTGTCCGATTATTATCTCTTGAAGAACGGGGTGATCATGCCGGATAAACCGGACAAATCGGAATTCGATAGGGTCATGCCTAAAGTTCTTGGCGGGACGACGGCGCCATAAGCCGACTGCAGCCATGCTTCCTGAAATCAATGATTAAACAACTGCAACAGAAAACAAAAAAGCCCGCAGAAGCGGGCTTTTTGCGTATTTCCATAAACGTCTGGCGACATCAGGAAATTGGGAAATGGTGCCCAGAAGAGGACTCGAACCTCCACGCCTTGCGGCACACGGACCTGAACCGTGCGCGTCTACCAATTCCGCCATCTGGGCAGCGGGGTCTCATGTAAGGGGCGGGCGGAACTCTGTCAATCCATTTGTCGGGTATTTGTCATGCTATTATCATTTGCCCGCGATTGTTCTGGCAGAGACTGCCTGACAATGCCGAAAAGATCAGCACAAACAACAGACCCGCACCGGTGTTCCAGCGCGGGTCTGCATTAAAACAAAGCAGAGCCCCCGACTTCAAGCGGTCAGGATTTCCTTTGAAGCAACGGTCGAATCGGCATTCAGCTGGTAAATGACAGGAACGCCGGTTGCCAGTTCCTGTGCGATGATCTCTTCGCTGGTCAGACCGTCCAGCGCCATGATGAGCGCGCGCAGCGAATTGCCGTGGGCAGCCACGAGAACGGTCTCACCGCGCAGCACATGCGGCTGTACCTCGTGCAGATAGTAAGGCCACACGCGGGCGCCCGTATCGCGCAGGCTCTCGCCGCCGGGAGGTGGAACGTCATAGGACCGGCGCCAGATATGCACCTGATCCTCGCCCCACTTGGCGCGGGCATCGTCTTTGTTGAGGCCGGAAAGGTCGCCGTAATCGCGTTCGTTCAAAGCCTGATCACGGATCGTCTGAAGGGTTGGCTGACCAACCTCGTCAAGAATGTGCTGCAGCGTTACCTGAGCGCGGGACAGCACAGATGTGTAGGCGATGTCGAAATGCAGACCCTTGGCCTTCAGGCGCTGACCGGCGGCCTTGGCTTCACTGTGGCCAAGCTCGGTCAGTCCCGGATCACGCCAGCCGGTAAACAGATTCTTCAAATTCCATTCGCTCTGGCCATGACGGACAAGGACGAGGGTTCCGGACATTGCAATACTCCTGTTGGACGGGAAATCGGTTCGGGATATCAGGTGTTGAGGCCAAGCACATCGAGCATGGAATAGAGGCCCGGCTTGCGGCCCTTGCCCCAGAGCGCCGCCTTGACGGCACCACGGGCAAATATTGTGCGGTCTTCCGCATGGTGGGAGAGGGTGATCCGCTCGCCCGGCCCCGCCAGAATAACCGAATGGTCCCCGACAACCGAGCCGCCGCGCAAGGATGCGAAGCCGATAGCGCCCTCTTCGCGCGGGCCGGTATGCCCGTCGCGCACGCGAACGCTATGATCGGCCAGCGAAATGTTGCGCCCGGCTACAGCGGCCTCGCCGAGCAGCAATGCGGTGCCTGATGGCGCATCGACCTTGTGCTTGTGATGCATTTCAAGAATTTCGATATCAAAATCGTCGGACCCAAGTGCTTTTGCCGCTTGTTTGACCAGCACGCCGAGGAGATTGACGCCAAGGCTCATATTGCCTGACTTGACGACAACTGCATGACGCGCGGCGGCACGGATTTTTGCATCATCCTCCGGCGAGCAGCCGGTTGTACCGATCACATGCACGATACGCGCCTGTGCGGCGAGTTCGGCAAAGGCAACCGTTGCCGCAGGCGCGGTAAAATCAAGCACGCCTTCGACGCCGACGAAGACGGAGAGCGCGTCATCGGTAACGGGAATGCCGAGATGACCGACACCGGCAAGTTCACCAGCGTCCTGGCCGATATGGGGAGAGCCGGGACGCTCGATAGCACCCGCAAGAACAGCACCGTCAATGGCTTGAATCGCACGGATCAAGGTTTGTCCCATGCGGCCGCCGGCACCGACAACGGCAAGCTTCATGGCGGATGTCTCAGTCATTCGGCTGTTCCTGTTACTGGGGTTGCCCGTTCTTTGCTGTCATCAATGATGGGCGACTCTTCCTTGCCTTGCAACTGATAGAAACGTGCATAGATGCCGTTGGGCACGCCAAGCAAGGTCTCGTGTACGCCTTCCTCGACAACACGTCCGGCCTCCATAACGACGATATGATCCGCATTGACGATGGTCGACAGGCGATGCGCGATGACAATCGTCGTCCGCCCCTGCATCACATGTTCAAGTGCTTGCTGGACGCGCTTTTCCGATTCATTGTCGAGAGCCGAGGTGGCTTCATCAAGCAGAAGAATGGAGGCGTTGCGCACGATGGCGCGGGCAATGGAAAGACGCTGGCGCTGGCCACCGGAAAGGGTCGCGCCGTTCTCGCCTACTTCGGTGCCATAGCTTTGCGGCTGCTGGCGGATGAACTCGTCGGCATTGGCAAGCTTTGCCGCTTCGATCACCTCTTCATCGGTCGCATCAGGGCGGCCATAGCGGATATTGTCGGCAATGGTACCTTCGAACAAATAAGGCTGCTGCGATACATAGGCGATGGACTGGCGCAGAGACTTCTTGCTGACATAGGCAATGTCCTGTCCGTCAATCAGAATACGGCCGCTATCGATGTCATAAAAACGCTGTACAAGGCCGATCAGGGTCGATTTGCCTGCACCAGATGCGCCGACAATAGCAGTGGTCTTGCCCGCTTCAGCTGTGAAACTGATGCCGTGCAGCACTGGTATCTCATTGCCATAGCTGAAGCGTACATTGTCGAACTGCACTTCGCCCGTTGGTACGGTAATCGGCACGGCGCCGATGCTGTCAGCCTGACGCGGCTCGATGTCGAGTATTTCAAAGAACATGCGCGCATTGACCAGCGATCGCTCAAGGCCCACCTGAACCCGCGCCAGACGCCGTACAGGATCATAGGCAAGCAGGACGGCTGTCATAAAGCCAAACATGGCACCGGGCGGTTCCATGTTGATGACCGCGCGATAGCCGGTGTAGATGATCATTGATCCGATTGCGATACCAGCTATCAGCTCGGTAATAGGGGTCGTCCGCTCCGAAACCCGCGCAATCTTGTTGGCACGCTCTTCGGCACGCTTGATCAGCAGGCTGATCTTGTTGCGCAACTGGTCTTCCATCGTGAATGCCTTGACGATGGCAATGCCCTGCGTTGCCTCCTGCATGGCACCGAGAAGATGTGAATTCACCTGTACGGATTCGCGATGGATGCTGCGCAAACGCTTTGCCAGATAGCGCACGGTCAAAATGACAGGTGGTCCGATCAGCAAGGCAAAGAGTGACAGAAGCGGATCAAGAATCACCATCGTGCTGATCAGGGCAATGAGGGTCGGGAGATCCTTGCCGATCGTCGTCACTGTAATATCCATGAGTTCACGGACACCGGACACGTTCTGATTGATCCGGGCCGCGAGCTGCGCCGAGCGCGTATCGTGATAGAAATCAAGACCGAGTTTCATCAGGTGATCGAAGATGCGATGCTGATATCGCGCGATAATATTGTTGCCGATCTTCGCCATCATCACCGATTGCGTGTAGGCCGCAATGCCGCGGATGACAAAGGCAACGAGAATACCAAGGCTGATCGGAATGATCAGGTCCTCGCGTCTCTCATAGTAAATCTTGTTGATGACGTCCTTGAAGATATAGGCCACAAATGCCGTTGTACACGCGACCGCCAGCATTGCGACAAGCGCGATGGCATAGGATGATCTGTGGTCTCGAAGATTTTCATTCAAAACACGTCCGATGACGCGGCGCGCCTCGTTCGGATCGATTTTCTTCTTCTTGGTCTGATCATTCATGACGGACGGCAACTCGTTCGTATCAAGCTTTCGGGCAACGGTTTAATGCAGTCGCGCCCTTCTTCAAGCTGACCCTATAGCGTTATTGATCCGGCTTGCCTATCGGTTTTGACCATCATCATGAACGGGACACGGCGAGTGTTGCCCTCACGCATACGCCTAAAGTCTAATCTTTGCGCCAGCGCCGTCCCTCGGTGGCTATGCCAAACCGGCTGGGCGTGCGTGAGAACGCCGACAATCCACTGAGCGCCGCGAGAGGGTGGGTAATGATGTAAACAGGTGTCTCGCTTAAGATCTGGCGGTGTGGCGCCTTGTCTTCAAAGGCTTCGCGGAAAGCCGGATCTTTGAGTGGCGCGACGATCTTCTGGACAATGCCGCCCGCAAGATAAACACCGCCGCGCGCCATGAATGTCAGCGCGAAATCACCGGCAAGACGACCAAGATAGGTCACGAACAGCGACAGGGTTTCCTTGGCTTCTGCTGATTCACCGGAAAGGCCCGCAGCTGTGATATCGGCTGGTGTCTGCAATTTGGCTTGCGTGCCTGCAACCTTGCAGATGGCGCGATAGATGTTTTGCAGCCCGCGCCCGCACAAAAGCTGTTCGCCGGAAATGCGCCCTTCAATGTGCTCAATATGCGGGAACAGTTCGAGGTCGCGCGCCGTGCGCGGGCCCATATCCACATGGCCACCTTCGCCGGGAACGGGAACCCAGCTGTTGCGTGAGCGAACCATGCCCGCAACGCCAAGGCCGGTGCCGGGTCCGAGAACCGCGCGGCTGCCATGCGGATCACCGTCACCACCACCGAGTTTTTCCAGATGCTTTGGCTCTAGCGAGACCACAGCGAGCGCCTGCGCCTCGAAATCATTAAGAACGGTAATGTCGGAAAGACCGAGCGTTTCCATCATCTTGCGGGGTTTGACGACCCAGGCGCAGTTGGTCAGGTCGATCTCGTCACCTTCCACGGGACCGGCAATGGCAAGCACTGCGGAGCGCGGTTGAATGGATGTGTGGTCGAGAATGCCGGTCTGGATGGCTTCGTCGATGGTTTCGAAGTCTGCCGTCTGGATGATGGGAAACTCTTTTGGTTCCGCATAGGCATCGACAAGAATGGCGAAGCGCGCATTGGTGCCACCGATATCCCCCACCAGAATCGGGAATTTCATGATGCAATCGGTGTCTGCTGAAGTAACCATAAATTCCGTCCCCAATCTCAATCGTGCTGCGCCATGCTTAACCATCAATCAGCGCGCAGCAAACCCTTCTTTTGCACAAGAACCTCGGCGGTGGCCCGGTTCAAGGCCATAGGAATGTCATAGACAATGCCAAGCCGCATCAACGCCTTCACATCCACATCATGCGGCATGGGCGACAGCGGATCGACAAAGAAAATCAGCCCGTCAATCAGTCCCTCGGCGATCAGTGCGCCAATCTGCTGGTCGCCGCCAAGCGGGCCGCTTTTGACGCGGGTGATTTGCAGTGACGGGCAGGCGTCCTTGATCAGACCACCGGTTGTTCCTGTTGCGACAATGGTGCAGGGCGCAAGCTGAGCCTCATAGGCGCGCGCGAAAGCCACCATGTCATCCTTTTTCTGGTCATGGGCGATCAGCGCGAGGCGGAAAGGCTGCTTCATGAAGGAACTGCTCTGGACCTTGGTCTTAAATCGATTGAAACCCTATACTCAATTCATGCTCGCCTGAAAAGACCGAAGGCAAAAAAGACCTGAAACGGTGCTGCCTTGCCACTTTGAGTGGTAGAGCAGCACCCTTTGGAACGCCCAATGGCTTAGTTTGTCTTCACGCGTGCCTTTGGACGGGGAACCGCGACGGGTTCATCCGGCACATCAGCCGGGACATCGCTCTCGGAATTGGCCTTTGCGCCCAGACCATAGGTAACCTGATCTCGCGACTGCGGGCCGGGTGCATCCAGTATCTGCGCACAAAGCTTCGGCAGGTCTGACAGCATCATCACCTTCGGCTTGACTGGCTTGGTCGATGGGGGCGCCTTGCGCCATGGCTCATCGGTGAACCACCAGGCCAGCGACTTGTCACAACCATCGGATGTGCCGATTGGTTCCTGCGGCTTGCAATTGGGTGAGCCGGGCTGGCATTTGATGCGGACATGGAAGTGGTAGAAATGACCCCAGTAGGGGCGGATTTTTGCCATCCAGCTGCGATCGCCCTGCACCGTCTCGCAGAGTTTTTTCTTGATGCCCGGGTGAACGAAGATGCGCTCTACCTCGGCATAGCTTGCGGCACGTTTCAGAAGAGCCGCATGCGCAGGCGTCCACTTGTCGGGGTCGACATACAGTGTGTCGCCCTTCAGCATGGATTTGGCTTCGACTTTTTCGCGTTGATCATTGTTGAAGCGAGCTTTGGGCATGGGGGTGAGCCAGATATCCGCATCAAGGCCGACCTGATGCGAGGCGTGGCCAGTCAGCATCGGGCCGCCGCGCGGCTGCGAAATATCCCCCACCAGCAGTCCCGGCCAGCCATCCTTGGCGGCGGCATCGCGTGATAATCGCTCCAGAAGGGCAATCATACGGGGATGACCCCAATTGCGATTTCGTGACAGCCGCATCACCTGCCAGGTCGGACCGTCAACGGGCAGGGCGACACCCCCGGCAAGACAACCCTTGGCGTAAAAACCTGTCGATTGCGGCGAACCAAGCGATGGCAGCGCGACACCGCCAAACAGCTGTTTGGCCGGTCCATCCTCAGCAAATACATTCGCCACTCCGGAAAAAGACAGGAGCGCTGTAAGTGCAAGACGCATCAGAGTTTTTGATTTCATGGCCACTGTCCACCAGCTAGGGGCGATTCCCGTGAGTTAGCATCGGGATTCCGGGCTTTATGATGGCCAGATTCGCGTGAAAGTCGCAATATGCTACCGAGATATAGCCTTGATCCTGATTCGCCCTCATTTGGTTCGAACGAAAGCGCATCCCATGAAAGCAGTAGTCTTCGAACAATTTGGCCAGGCTCCGTCGATACAGAATGTGGCCGATCCGGCACCGGCACCCACGGGTGTGGTTATCAAGGTCGAGGCAACGGGCCTATGCCGTAGTGACTGGCATGGCTGGATGGGGCACGATCCCGATATCCAGCTGCCGCATGTGCCCGGACATGAGCTTGCCGGAACAGTTCAGGCCATTGGCAAGCATGTCACCCAGTGGAAAATTGGCGACCGGGTTACTGTGCCTTTCGTCGGCGGATGCGGCCATTGTTTCGAGTGCAATTCCGGCAATCATCAGGTCTGCGAGCAACAGTTCCAGCCGGGCTTTACCGCTTGGGGCTCTTTTGCCGAATATGTCGCGGTGGATTTCGCCGATACAAATCTGGTTGGTTTACCCGAAACATTGGATTTTGCCACAGCCGCCAGCCTTGGCTGCCGGTTTGTCACGTCATTCCGGGCTGTCGTCGATCAGGCCAAGGTCAAGCCCGGCGAGTGGGTTGCGGTGCATGGTTGTGGCGGCGTCGGCCTATCCGCCATCATGATCGCGACTGCCATGGGTGCGAATGTCATCGCGGTGGATTTGACCGAAGAAAAACTCGCTTTTGCCCGGGAGCTTGGTGCCGTAGCAACGGTCAATGGCTCAGAGCAGAAAGATATCGTCGGTGCCGTCAAGGAGATCACCAAAGGCGGGGCACATGTGTCAATCGATGCACTGGGGCATCCCTCGACCTGTTTCAATTCCATTGCCAATCTGCGTCGCCGCGGCCGTCATGTGCAGGTTGGGTTGATGCTGGGTGATCACGCCCGCGCGCCGATACCCATGGATAAGGTCATCGCCTATGAGCTGGAAATTCTCGGCAGCCACGGCATGCAGGCATTCCGTTACAAGGCGCTGATGGATATGCTTGAGCACGGTAAGCTCGCCCCGCAAAAGCTTATCGGCAAGCGCATTGCCCTTGATGAAGCGCCTGCGGCATTGATGGCCATGGACCGGTTCGAAGGAACCGGCATCAGCGTCGTTACTAGCTTCTAGCGCCAGCTTCCGTCGCGCCACATCATGGAAAAAGCTGTTCCGTAATCAGGATAGCGAAAGGCAAAGCCAAGTTTCTTGAGGCGTGCATTGGAAACGCGCTTGTTCTCACCATAGAACGAGCGCGCCATGGGTGTAAGCTCTGCCGTTTCGAACTGAGATTCAGCGGGCGCTTCAACACCCATCAACTCCGCGGCATAGGCAACGACATCCTGCGGGGGCGCTGGCTCGTCATCGGTCACATTGAACACACCAGCCTCGTTACGCTCTGCCAGAAAGCGCAGGGCTCCGGCGATATCGTCGACATGAATGCGGTTGAATACCTGCCCCGCCTTGTTCAGGCGGCGTGCGGTGCCATTGGCAAGATTGACGAATGCATTGCGGCCCGGCCCATAAATGCCACCGAGCCTGAGGATTGCCAGTGGCACCTTGTGTTCATCGGCCAGTTTCTGCCAGTCCTGCTCGGCATCGACCCGCTCGACCGAACGCGCCGAAACCGGATGGCATGGTGTGGTTTCATCAACCCAGGCGCCACCATAATCACCGTAAACGCCGACGGTGGAAAGATATCCGATCCATTTCAGTTTCGGCATGGCGGAGCGGATTGTGTCGCCGAACTGTGCGTAAACGGGGTCACCTGTTTGTCCGGGCGAGGTGGAGATGACGATGTGGGTCACGTCCTCAAGCGCACTGATGATTTCCTGTGATGCATGGGTGCCCTGAAACAGGAACGGCGTAATACCCTCCCGTTTGAGTGCCGCAAATTTGTCGCTGTCGCGCGTGGTTCCGCCAATGAAGTCTGCTTTATCGGCCATCATCCGGGCGAAAGCGCGGGCTGAATAACCGGCCCCGAAGAGAAAAATCCGCATCATTGTTTCTTTCCTGCATTGCGCCATTCAGTCAGTACATCAGCATCAGTTTCCTGTGCAGCATAGCGTATTTGCAGAGTAGCAAAATGCTGAGCATCGACAAGCTCCCCCAATGCCCATATGGCAGCGCCCCGCACCACCGGCGCAGGATCGTCGAGGTGCCGTTCGATGAGCGCGCTCAGATTCGCTTGTCCCGAATTGCCACAGGCAATCAGCACATTGCGCATAAAGCGGTCTCTGCCGATGCGTTTGATCGGCGAACCGGAAAACAGGCCGCGAAAGGTTGCGTCATCCAACGTCAGGAATGTTGCGAGATCAGGCGCCTTCAGATCATCCCGTGCCTGCAGTTTTGCTTCCCGCGCAGTCTCGGCAAATTTGTTCCATGGACAGACCGCAAGGCAATCGTCGCAGCCATAGATGCGGTTGCCCATCGCCTTGCGGAATTCCAGGGCGATGGGCTCCTTGTGCTCGATGGTCAGGTACGAGATGCAACGCCGCGCATCAAGCTGATAGGGGGCGGGAAAAGCGTTGGTGGGACAAGCATCCAGACAGGCCCGGCAGGAGCCGCAATGATCGGCCTCTCGCGTGTCAGCTTCGAGTTCTGCTGTGGTAAAAATCGTGCCAAGAAACAGCCAGGAGCCATGGGTCCGGCTGACGAGATTGGTGTGCTTGCCCTGCCAGCCCAACCCCGCAGCTTCCGCGAGCGGCTTTTCCATCACCGGGGCGGTATCGACAAACACTTTGACGCTCTCGCCCGCCATACGCGATGCGAGGCGGCTGGCGACGCCCTTCAGCTTACCCTTGATGATATCGTGATAGTCCCGGTTTTGTGCATAGACGGAGATCGCCGCCTTGTCTTTCTTGCTTAGGATTTCAAGCGGGTTGTTATCCGGACCGTAATTCATCGCCAGAACAATGACCGAGCGCACATCCGGCCAGAGATTTTCAGGGCTTGAGCGGCGTTCCGCCGTTTCCGCCATCCATGTCATGCTGGCGTGGCGGCCTTTTTCGAGATATTGGCGTAACCGTTCCTCGGCCAGAGGAATGGCATCGGGCCGTGTTATCGCAACCAGATCAAAGCCCGCTGCCTTGGCCTCTTCAACTATGAATTGTTTCAGCCGCTGTGGCTGCGCTTTTGGCCCTGAACGTGTCGCGGCTTTTGCATCCGCGGGCAGCATCAGAAATCCAGATCGCCATAATGCGATGATGGTGGCAGGCCGCGCACGCGATCAGACAGCAGCGGCCGGAAGGAGGGGCGCGATTTCATCCGCGTGTACCAATCCCGCGCCGCCTTGTATTCGGCCCATTTGATTTCGCCGAGATAGTCAAGGATGGAGATGGAGGCTGCGGCTGCCATATCCGCATAGCTTGGTGTCGGCCCCGCCAGCCAGTTCCGCGTGGCGGTCAGCCAGTCAATATATTTCATGTGCTGGGTAATGTTTGCCCGTGCGGCACGAATAGCGGTGGAATCAGGTGCGCCGCCGCCCTGTTCGGCGGTCATGTGCAGTTTGAAAATGCGCTCACGCGCCATGTGGCGGGTGACTTCATTCTCAAATTTTATGAGAAACCAGTCCACCAGACGGCGCACTTCCGCGCGGTTGAGCGAATCCTCGGGAAACAGGCGGCGGCTGCGTTTTAACGCGCCGCGCGTTTCGTCAATATATTCTGAAATTACCGTTGCGCCGGCAACGGGAACGTCGCCTTCCGCCAGAAGAACAGGCAGCGTTCCAGCAGGGTTGAGCGCCAGAAATTCCTTGCGCCTCGACCAGCTGTTTTCCTCGATCAGCTCAACTTCAATATCATATTCGTTGAGGATAAGCCGGGCATAGCGCGAACCGGTGGACATCGGATGATGAAAAAGCGTCAACATGGCAGGTGTTTCATAAATCTTTCGAACTGGCATTTTAACAGTGGGCAGCGTATTGCTCGTCTGCCTTGAGTCTATGCCAAACCTATAGGCGTAACCGCGGCATGAGACAAGCAAACAGCACGTGATCATCCGGACCGGGATCACCATGGAAAGTTATAATCATGGAATCACAGACAATTGTCGAAGCCCTTTTTCTCGGATTGCTGGAAGGGTTAACAGAGTTTATACCTGTTTCCTCCACGGGCCATCTGCTGCTCGCCGGTCACTTCCTCGGCTTTGAGTCAAACGGCAAGACTTTTGAGGTTCTGATTCAACTCGGCGCCATTCTTGCCATTCTGACCGTTTATTTCGGTCGTCTTCTGAAAATTGCCAAGGATTTCCCCAGTGATGCACGCACGCGGCGCTTCGTTGCCGGTGTACTGCTCGCATTTCTGCCCGCTGTCGTGATCGGTATCTTTGCGCATGGTTTCATCAAAACAGTGCTGTTTGAATCGCCCATGCTGATCTGCGTCATGTTGATCATCGGCGGTATTATCCTGCTTTGGGTTGACCGGCTGGATCTGAAACCCCGCTATACCAATGTGATGGATTATCCGCTGTCCTTGTGTCTGAAGATCGGTTTTATCCAGTGCCTGGCCATGATCCCCGGAACATCCCGTTCAGGCTCGACCATTGTCGGCGCGCTCCTGCTTGGCGCGGACAAGCGCTCAGCCGCCGAGTTTTCGTTCTTCCTGGCCATGCCGACCATGGCGGGCGCCTTTGCCTATGATCTTTACAAGAACCGCGATGTGCTGACGTTCAATGACGCGTCTCTCATCGTTATCGGCTTCATTGCCGCCTTTATCTCGGGCGTGTTTGTTGTGCGTTATCTTCTGGATTACGTCTCGCGCCATGGCTTTGCATTGTTTGCCTATTGGCGGGTGATTGTTGGTACGATTGGTCTTATTGCTCTCATCCTGATGAAGTAACAACAAAAAACCCCGGCACTGCCGGGGTTTTCATTTTAGATTACGATATTGAAATCAGGCAGGTTTCTGGCTCGAATACTGGCCCTGCACACGGAAGCGCCAGAGATAGGACGGCAGGATCGTCTCGATTGTCTGCGGCTGGATGCCGAGCCCTTCAAGCGTGCGTTTCTCGGTTTTTGCCGCTTCAGAGACAATGGAGTCTTTCTGCAGCAGCACCACCTGATCCTTAGTCAGAAGCGGCTTTGGCAACATGCCAAGAACGGTGCCCTGAATTTTGGCGACCCACCATGGGATTGAAATGAATATACGCTTGCGCCCGATGACGCGCAGGGTCTCTTCAAGGCACTGGCGGAATGTCAGCACTTCTGCACCGCCCAGTTCATAGACCTGTCCTGATTTCAGCGAGCCGTCGACAGAGCGGGCGAAGACCTCTGCCAGATCGCCGACATAGACAGGCTGGAATTTGGTCTTACCGCCGCCAATCAGTGGCAGGAATGGCGAGATTCGCGCCATGGCGGCAAACCGGTTGAAGAAATCATCCTCAGGTCCGAACACAACGGAGGGGCGGATGATCACCGCATCGGGCAATGTTTCACGGACGGCAGCCTCTGCACGACCCTTTGTGCTGGCATAAAGCGAAGAGGAGTGCGCATCCGCGCCAAGCGCGGACATATGTGTCAGCGGAATACCCGCCGCACGCGCAGCCTCCGCCACGGCGCGGGAGCCGAACTCATGCACAGTGCTGAAACGCTGGGCGCCGCTTTCATAGGCAATACCGACAAGATTGATGACGTGGTCGGAACCGGCAACGGCACGGTCGATGGACCAGCGGTAACGCAGATTGGCCTGAACCGCCTGAATCTGACCGACGCCGCCCAGAGGCTGGAGGTGGAAGGCAAGGTCAGGACGGCGAACGGCGACACGAACGCGATAACCGCGCTTGGTCAGCGCCCGCACGATGTGACGACCGACAAAACCCGAGCCTCCGAAAATCGTGACAAGTTTTGGCTTCGTGATTGTCATCAGGCTCTCCTATGGAAATCGTCCTATATTCCCCTGCTGTTTAAAGCCTTTTGCTCCGAAGGCAAAGAGTTGATCGATATCAACTCTCGCGGCGCGTTGCCGCGCTTTACCAGCCGCAGGCGGCGGAATAATCCGCAAGCACGCGGTCAATAGCGGCAATCAGGATTGCTTCCGGATTGTTGCGATCTGCCGGTTTTACATTGAGAGCAGGCAGGAATTGTCGCAGCAGTGTTTCCGGGATGTCTCGGCCACGTAGAGCAGCCATCAAGGTGTTAACCGCTGCCACCGCTTCCGGTTCGCTCCAGTAGTAGCGAATACGGTCGCTATAGCTGTAATGGCGCTGAACATGCAGCGCACCCTTCGCCCCATGATAGTGCGAGGCCCAATGATCGGGCTTTTCCAGCATCAGGCGTTCCATGGCGTGGGCAAGCGGGCGTTCGCCATAGGATGGATCAAGCTCTGACGCGATCAGGTCGAGCCCGTAAAGCGCTTCACGCAGCGCAAAAGTCAGGCCGGGGCCGACTTTGAGGATCGGAAATCCGTCGCGCACAAGCGCCGAAAGCGATTGTACCGTCTGATAGTCAGTGGAATGGGCTTCGAAGATGAATTGCGGCTCGCTATCCAGCAGCTTCGTCAGCATTATCGCCCGATCCGGCCTGTACTCGACAACATTCTCATTGCCAAATTCAACGCCGGGCTGAACGACAATGCCGATAACCCGGTCAAAGGCATCCTGCAGCCCTTCGCTGGCAAACCGTGCCCGGTGAACGGCAATTGTGTGCCGCGCTGCCTCGGAGCTGGTAGGCGTGACCTCGGTCAATTCATGATCCGCGCCGCCGGGAACAGGCACTTCGGTGCCGATAATGTAATTCGGCAAGGCAAAGCCGCTGTTCTGGGCTGCCTGTTCAGCTGCTTTGGCAAGCTGCGCCGCGCGCTGGGCGGTTACTTCATCATCAAGCGCTGCGGGCTCTCCCGCGCAACCCATACTGGCATCCAGATGAATTTTGGTGAAACCCGCCTGCACATAGTCGATGACCATGGTCACGGCTTTCGCCATTGCCTCATCGGCCGGGAGCTTGCGCCATGGATTAGGGCCGAGGTGGTCGCCGCCAAAAATCAGCCTGTTCCGGTCAAAGCCTTCTTCCCGCGCAATCGCTTCGACGAAGACAACAAAATCAACGGGTGTCATCCCGGTATAGCCGCCATACTGGTTGACCTGATTGCACGTCGCCTCGATGAGCACGATCTGCCCATGCTGCTTGCCTCGCCGCAGGGCCGCCCTGATGACAAGTGGATGGGCGGAGCAGACGGATGTGATCCCCGCATTTTCGCCGTTCCGGTGTGCGCTGGCCAATTGGGAGAGGGACTTGAACATGTTTATTTCCTTGGTGTCGAAGCCATGAACTGGTCAAGTTCATGAAAAGTCGATGTGCCTTCCATGGGGCCGCGATGGGTAACGTTGCGCGCTCCGGCCGCATTGGCATAGTCGAGCGCCTGTACGGCTGAGTGGCCAAGACGACGGCATGTAAGGTAGGTGGCGCCAAAGCAATCGCCAGCGCCGGTCGGATCGATTTCATCGACAAGGAAAGCCGGACGATGAACAGGGCCAGTTTTTGTATAGAGCGTGGAACCGTCCTGTCCCCGCTTCAGGACAATCTCGGAAATACCTGACGAAAGAAGCGCGTCGATGGCTTCATTTTCAGATGCAGCCGGGCTGGCGACAAAGAGTTCATCTCCGGATGGCAGAAGCAGGTCTGTTGCCTGTAGAAGAGCGGCGAACTGGCGTCCCGTTTCTCTGCCAGCGGCCAGTTCCTTGCGCATATTGGGATCAAGCGAGAGTGTTCCGCCACGCTGCTTGATGTCGTGCAGGGCGTATTCGACGATGGGCCATACGGCCGGGATCGACAGGGCCGAACCCATGACATGCAGATGGCCGGCGCGCGCAATCAGAGCTTTGGCGGCATCCGTTAGGCTGATTTCACCGGCAGCACTGCGGGCGATATTATAAACGAAATCCCGTGTTCCATCGTTTGCATAGCGCACAAAGGCGCTCCCTGTCGGATAATCGGGGCTGATGGTAATGGCCGAGACGTCGGCGCCATCCTTGCGCAAACGTTCAATATTCAACTGGCCGAAATCATCCTTGCCAACGGTGGCAATGATACCTGCCTGAGCCCCCAATTTGGCCACCTGATCGATAAAGATAGCCGGCGCACCACTGGGAAAAGGCCCAATCAGCGGCTGTGCATCGAGAAAGCCATTGCCTGTTGTGGTGGCCATGATCTCGACGAGGATTTCACCAATGGTGATGGTCGGGCCAAGGCTTTCCGGAGCCAGGGAAGAAGGGGGCATGTCAAGCGCCATATCGGTATCTGCCTGTTGTCTCGCGCATGAATCGTCAATACGCTCGACAAAGAGATAAGCCGTATTATTTCCATGTCAACAAATAAATCTTTACGCGCGACAAGTTTTGAATCAGGCGGACATCCGCAGCATGATCTCCGCGTTCAGCAATATCCGCTCATTGGCAGGCAATTCGAACTTCGCATCCTGATGCTCGCCGAGCTTGTGAAACAGCAGCGCCGCCGCAAGCCTGCCGATCTCGTTGTAGTTTTGCGCCACAGTCGTTAGAGGCGGGCACATATAGCGCGACAGCGGTTGATCGTCGTGACCGGCCACACGCAGGTCGCAATCATCGCCGCGTCCAACCTTGACCCCCACTTGAAAAGCCGCGGCAATAACGCCGAATGCAACACGATCATTGGCACAGAGCACAGTTTTGGTTGGAAAGCCGCCATTGCGCAGAATCTGGATTGTTGCGTCGAAGGCAGACTTTTCAAAATCCCAATCGGCTGTCTGCTCCACTTCGATGATCCGAGGTTCAAGCTTGAGGCGCTCCATGGCTTCACTATAGGCTTCGCGCCGCTCAAACGCGTTGCTGTTGACGGGCGGCATGCCGAAATAGCACGGCGCATCGCCGGATCGCGTCAGATAGTCGACAATGAGCTGAAAACTTTGCCGATTATTCGTGCCGACAAAGGGCGAAACTGTATCGAGCGGGGAGTCCACATAGATCATGGGAATGGACTCGCCAAGTTTCAGCAGTTTTTCCTGATGGGACTGTACGCCGAGTGGTGCGATGATGGACCCGGCCACATTCATTGATTTGAATGTTTCGATAGCGCGCTCTTCAAGTTCCGGCTTGCCGTCGGAACTCAGAACAAAAGCAAGATAGCCTGCCTGCTCGGCAATCCCTTCGATCCTGCGGGTGAGTGCGGTATAGAATGGGTCCGTCGAATTCGGGATAATGATACCGAGAATATTGGTGCGGCGGCGATTGAGGTTGACCGCAAAAATATTTGGCCGGAAACCCGATTGCTTGACCGCGGCCTCAATGATTTCGCGGGTTTTCTTACGCACGGAGTTTGGGTCGTTGAAGTATTTCGACACGGTCGGTCGGGACAGGCCCACAAACGCGGAAAAATCTTCCATGGTCTTGATCGTCTTTTTCACCGCGCGCATTCCCTTTTCACGACCGGTTCGCTTGTTCTAGGAGACATCGTCGTGCTTGTGAAGAAAATGTCCTGAGACAATCCCGTCGGCCTTTTCGATTGTATTCTGGTATCGGCAGCAAATCATGCCAATCAAAAATTTACAGGGCTAATCACATGCGTCAAGTTTTCAATTAAACCATACCAATTCTGGATCATCTCAACTTTTACTCTCATGGCGTCCGTGATGGAGTATGTTCCCAACCACCGGCGTGTAGCGGGCCCGCGCCCATGCCAAACGCTTGGAGACGGTGGAATTATTCCATACAGATTTTTGTATACATGCCTACAAATATTTTGGTATGACTTATTTTAAGTTTACGTGCGTAAAGTTCGTGAACTTAACCTTGGAGGAGGAAAAGAATGAGCGTTACCTTGAGGAGGGCAACGCATCTGCTGCTCATGACCGCCGCCACCGGCGTTCTTGCCAGCACTGCGTTTGCAGAAGAATTGACCATCGCGACCGTCAACAATGCCGATATGATCGTGATGCAGAAATTGTCGCCCGAATGGGAGAAGGCAACCGGCAATAAGCTCAACTGGGTGGTTCTGGAAGAAAACGTGCTGCGTCAGCGTGTGACGACAGATATCGCCACCAAGAGCGGCCAGTTCGATATTCTGACCATCGGTGGATATGAAGAGCCGATCTGGGGCAAATCAGGTTGGCTCACGGCGGTGGATGATCTTGGTGATGATTATGACTACGCCGATCTACTCGATCCGATCAAAAAAGGCCTGACTGTAGACGGCAAACTCTATGCGGTTCCGTTCTACACGGAGAGTTCCTTTACGCTTTATCGCAAGGATCTTTTCGATGCGGCGGGTCTGACCATGCCGGATCAGCCCACCTATGACCAGATCAGGCAATTTGCCGCCAAACTCACCGACAAGTCGAAAGAGCAATATGGTATTTGCCTGCGTGGCAAGGCTGGTTGGGGTGAGAACATGGCGTTCCTTGGAACCATGATCAACACCTATGGTGGACGCTGGTTCGACATGGACTGGAAGCCGCAGATCAATTCCGAACCATGGAAACAGGCAGTTACCACCTATGTCGATTTGATGCAGCATTATGGCCCGCCCGGTGCCACATCCAATGGTTTCAATGAAAATCAGGCGCTCTTTGCCACCGGTCATTGCGCCATGTGGATCGATGCAACATCCGCTGCGGGCCGTGTTTATGATCCCAAGCAGAGCAAGGTAGCCGATAAGGTCGCATTCACGCGGGCACCGGTTCAGGTTTCGCCCAATGGTGCGGGCTGGTCATGGGCGTGGACCCTCGCCATTCCTGCCACCTCGAAAAAGGTGGATGCGGCAAAGTCCTTTATCAAATGGGCGACGTCGAAGGAATATGTCAAACGGGTTGCCGCCAGTGAGGGCTGGGTTGCCGTTCCGCCGGGAACGCGCAAATCCACCTACGATAATCCGGAGTATCAGAAGGCGGCGCCTTTTGCCGCTACAGTTCTGAAATCCATCATGGCCGCTGACCCGACAAAGCCGACAAAAGACCCTGTGCCCTATACGGGTGTCCAGTTCGTAGCCATCCCCGAGTTTCAGGCTTTCGGCACAACCATCGGACAGCTCATATCATCAGCGCTTGCCGGAACGCAGACCGTCGATCAGGCTCTGGACGCGGGGCAGCGGCAGGTCGAACAGATCATGACGCGCGCCGGTTATATCAAATAGCCTCATAATTATGGTCCGCGCAGACAATGCGCGGACCATTCGCCAGTATCTGAAATTTCAACAGGACAGAGTGGGTTTGCCATGAAAGCCATTCATTTCACGGGCTGGGGCGTCGCGGGATTGGCCGATCTCAGGGAACCGGAGCTTGAGCCGGGGCACGCCCTTGTGCGTGTCATGGCATCCGGTCTCTGCCATACGGATATCGATGTCCTTTATGGACGTTATGGCAACGGTGCCTTTCCGTTGGTGCCGGGACATGAATATGCGGGCATTGTCGAAGCTGTTGCCGAGGACGTCACAGACTGGCGACCGGGCGACCGGGTTGCTATCGACCCCAATATACCCTGTGGTAAATGCCGCTCCTGCCGCAAGGGGCTGACCAATCTATGCGAGACACTGGAAGCCTATGGCGTGTCACGCAATGGCGGGTTCGCCGAATACAGCACCGTTAAAACCGGCCATCTCCATGCAACGGGCAACCTGCCTTTCCATATGGCTGCGCTGGCGGAGCCTCTGGCCTGTGTGCTCAATGGTCTCGGCAATGCGCGCGCTTCGAGTGCCGAAAATGCCCTTGTGTTCGGCGCCGGACCGATCGGGCTTCTCATGGCTCTATCGTTGAAGGCGCAGGGCGTTGAAGATGTCAGCGTTGCAGATATCAACGAAAGTCGCCTGACATTCGCCCAGTCCCTTGGCCTGACGCCTCTGCGCTCCGGCTCATCCGATCTTGCACATCTGAAGAAGAGTTTTGATTTTGTTGCTGACGCCACAGGTATTGCGCAGGTGGTGGAGGATATGATCGCTTATACCGCTGATGGTGGGACTGCACTGGTCTTCGGGGTCAGCGCTCCGGATGCACGCATTCAAATTGCACCATTCGAGATTTTCCGCCGCCAGATCAGTCTGGTCGGCTCCCATTCGCTGAACCGGAATATTCCTGAAGCACTGGCGATCCTGCAGCGTGATAATGGAATGATGGCAAGGCTGGTGTCCCACCGCTTGCCGCTTGCGGACGTCCTTCCCTATCTTTCGAAAGGGACAGCAACCCCGCAGACCATGAAAGTACAATTCTCAACTGAATAAAGCAGATGAAGATTTGCATCGGTATAAGACTTGGCTAGCATAAACCTCATGCCAATTTGATTGGACCAGAATGGGGGATATGTAATGGATAGCAATATACCGAGCCCGGAAGTATTTACCCACGTACGTGTGATTATAGGAATTATTCTGGGGCTGAGTATCTCGCGTCTGTTGACCGGTGTCGCCCGTATCATCCAGCATCCCCTGCGCAAAAATATTTACGCGGTTCATCTTGGCTGGGTATTCTTCGCATTTCTGACGGTTGTGCATTTCTGGTGGTTTGAATTTTATCTGCACCAAACATTAGTGTGGAAGTTTGAGGCTTATCTATTTGTCATTTTCTACGCCAGCCTGCACTTTCTGGCCTGCAGCTTGCTGTTCCCCGATAGCATGGAAGGCTATTCCGGTTATGAGAACTACTTCATGTCACGGCGTGCGTGGTTCTTTGGCATATTGATGGCGATTTTTGTGGTTGATTTTGCCGACACCGCCATGAAAGGGCGGGAGCATTTTCATTCACTCGGACCGGAGTACCCATTCCGCAATCTGTTTCTCATCATCGTCTGTGGAGCTGCCATTTATGTGCGCGAGCAGAGAACGCAACTGTTACTTCTTGGTCTCGCGCTCATCTGCCAGATCGTATTCATCCTCATCCAGTTCGATACGATTTGACAACGCACAAAGAAAAACCCGCCGGTCGCGAGACCGGCGGGTTTCTGTTTCAGTCTGAAACGCTGGGAAAAGCTTAGTTCTTTTCCTGCTTCTTCAGAGCGGCACCGAGGATGTCGCCGAGTGAAGCGCCGGAGTCGGACGAGCCGTACTGTGCGACTGCTTCCTTCTCTTCAGCGATTTCAAGCGCCTTGATGGAAACCTGCAGCTTGCGGGTCTTCTTGTCGAAGGCGATGACGCGGGCGTCAACCTTCTGGCCAACGGTGAAACGCTCTGGACGCTGTTCGTCACGATCGCGGGAAAGATCCGCACGACGGATGAACGAGTCGAGATCGTGATCAACCAGACGAACTTCGAGGCCGCCATCGGTGATGCCGGTTACTTCGACAGTTACAACAGCGTTCTTGCGCAGTTCACCTGACGTTGCTGCTTCACCGACCTTGTCGCCTGTGAGCTGCTTGATGCCGAGCGAGATGCGTTCCTTCTCGACGTCAACATCGAGAACCTGCGCCTTGACCACGTCACCCTTGTTGTACTCTTCGATGACCTGTTCGCCTGGACGGTTCCAGTCGAGGTCGGAGAGGTGAACCATGCCGTCCACATCGCCGTCGAGGCCAATGAACAGGCCGAATTCGGTCTTGTTCTTGACTTCGCCTTCGACGATCGTGCCGACAGGGAACTTGTCTGCGAAGGTTGTCCATGGGTTGTCGAGTGTCTGCTTGAGACCGAGGGAGATGCGGCGCTTGACCGGGTCCACTTCGAGAACAACGACTTCGACTTCCTGCGTGGTCGAGAGCAGCTTGCCCGGATGCACGTTCTTCTTTGTCCAGGACATTTCGGAAACGTGGATAAGGCCTTCGATGCCTGGCTCGATTTCGACGAATGCACCGTAGTCGGTGATGTTCGTAACCGTACCGGTGATCTTTTTGCCGATCGGGTACTTCGCACCGATACCATCCCAAGGATCGCTTTCGAGCTGCTTCATGCCGAGCGAAATACGATGTGTTTCCTGGTTGATACGGATGATCTGAACCTTGACCGTCTGGCCGATGTTCAGGATTTCCGAAGGATGGTTGACGCGGCGCCATGCCATGTCAGTGACGTGCAGCAGACCATCGATACCGCCCAGATCAACGAACGCACCGTAATCGGTGATGTTCTTGACGACGCCTTCAACGACCTGACCTTCTTCAAGGTTCTGGACGATTTCAGAGCGCTGTTCAGCACGGCTCTCTTCAAGAACGGTACGACGCGAAACAACGATGTTGCCGCGGCGCTTGTCCATCTTGAGGATTTCGAAGGGCTGTGGATTGTGCATCAGCGGGGTAACGTCGCGGATCGGACGGATGTCGACCTGCGAGCGCGGCAGGAAGGCTACGGCGCCGTCGAGATCGACGGTGAAGCCACCCTTGACCTGATTGAAGATAACACCATCGACGCGTTCGCCGCGGTTGAACTTCTCTTCAAGACGGACCCAGCTCTCTTCGCGGCGTGCTTTTTCACGCGACAGAACGGCTTCGCCGAGGGCGTTTTCGATACGCTCGACGTAAACTTCAACGATATCGCCTGGCTTCAGCGAGCCGTCTTTGGCTTTCGCGCCGAATTCCTTGAGCGGTACGCGGCCTTCAACTTTGAGGCCGGCGTCAATGATCGCCATGTCTTTTTCGATGGCGACGATGCGGCCCTTGACGACATAACCTTCAGCAAGGTCATTGGTGGCAAAGGACTCGGCGAGAAGAGCTTCGAAATCTTCGCGCGTTGGATTGGCTTGAGACATAAATACTCCTGATATGTCCGGAAATAGTCATCGGACACAGCACCGGTGGTTCGTGTTACGGTTCATTTGCGTGCCAACCCGCCCTTACAGGGGCAATCCGGTGCGTGGATCGGTAGCAAATGCTTGTTTAATGCTTGTTTCCCACCAAAGCCTGATCAATCAGCTTTTTGGCAGCAAGAAACGCGGTCTCTATATCCATTTCTGTCGTATCAAGCAAGTGCGCGTCGGAAGCGGGCTTGAGCGGCGAGTCCGTGCGGCCCATATCGCGCGCATCACGGCGGGTGAGATCAGCAAGAATTTCCTCATACTCGGCACCCCCGCCCGTCGATTTGATCTCTTCAAAGCGTCGCTTGGCCCGTGCTTCCGGTGAGGCGGTAATATAGAGTTTGACCGGCGCGTCGGGGCATACAACGGTGCCGATATCGCGCCCGTCAAGCACAGTGCCGGGTGAGCGCTGGGCAAAAGCCTGCTGTGACGCGACAAGTGCCCGGCGCACAGCCGGCATGACCGCGACCTTCGATGCGGCTTCACCGACGTCATGTGTCGATAGCGCCGTCCGGTCAAGTTTGGACAGGTCAACCGTGCGCGCTGCCTTTTCGGCGAGGAATTCGTCATCAAGCGCCATGTCCTGGTCGAGCAATGCCTTGGCAACAGCCCGGTAGGTCAGACCTGTGTCGAGATGGTGATAGCCGTAATAGTCGGCGATCCGCCGCGCCAGTGTTCCCTTGCCGGATGCAGCCGGACCATCAATGGCAATGGTGAACCGGGATGGTACATCGACATCATCCTTTTCATCGCGGTCAAACAGCCAGTTACCCAGTGCGAACAGCGAATAGGCAGCAGCAAGGACCAGCGTTATCAGGGGCGTAATGCCGATTGACACAAAGGCAAAGCCACCCACCGTTGTCACCATCGAGGAAAGCCAGTCCGGCAGATAGGCTGATAAATTCTGCAGCAATGCATCAATGGCGAAGATCAATGCAAACTGGAAAATAAAGAGCCAGAACAGGAGGGCGAACAGTCCGAAGCGGACTTTCAGCGCAAATCGCTCAATAGCGTAGGAAACACTGACAATGACCAGAGACGTCAGGATAAAATACATCAGACGCCCCCTGCCTGCGGCAAGACCGTTTTCGATACACTCTGCATATGGACAGCAGGTTCGATCATAACACTCTTTTTCCGGCCTTTGCGCCCATGAGGAAGCCTATACCATAACCGGCGATTGAACCGAACGCGGGCGGCAGAAGCAAAAACTGATAGGGCGTCCAATCGCTTGTTCCTGCAGTTTCGACCTCGGGCAAGCCTGACCGTGAACCGTCGGAGACGTTCCACGCATAGAGGAAGATCAGCAGCAAAGGAAGAACGACCCGCATGATCGTGCTCAAAATGCCGGGCCATGGCCGCGATGATCCACTGGAAATTGTGCCCGCATAGGCGCTTCGCCCCGCCCAGACGATGAACGGTACGCTCGACATCAAATAGAGAAAGTATACCGTCAATGCGGAAAAAAATGCGCTCATATGCGTATCAGGCTGGCGTTCCCTGCTCTGAAATCTCCGCCCCCATGCCGGTCATCATGCCCATGAATTCCGGAAAGCTGGTGGCAATCATGGTTGAATCATCGACGGTGACGGGCTTTTCCGCCACAAGGCCCATGACAAGGAAGCTCATGGCAATGCGATGATCAAGATGGGTTTCAACTGTACCGCCGCCGATGCCTTTACCGTCAGGGCGCCCACGAACACTCAGGGTTTCAGGACCTTCCATGCAATCGACGCCATTGGCCTTGAGGCCGTTGGCAACCGCTGACAGGCGGTCCGATTCCTTGACCCGCAATTCTTCGAGCCCGTTCATCACGGTCTCTCCCGTGGCGAAAGACGCAGCCACGGCGAGCACAGGATATTCATCGATCATCGAGGGCGCGCGATCCGCGGGAACGTCAATACCCTTGAGTTCGGAAGCGCGCACCCGCAGGTCAGCCACATCCTCGCCGCCAGCAAGCCGTGCATTGAGGATTTCAATGCTTGCGCCCATTTCCTGCAAGGTCAGGATAAGTCCGGTGCGGGTGGGATTCATCAGGACATTGCGAATGATGATATCGGAGCCGGGAACAAGCAATGCTGCCACGAGCGGAAACGCCGTCGATGATGGATCGCCGGGCACATCAATGGTCTGGCCCGTCAGTTTGCCCTGACCCTCAATGCGAATATGGCGCACATTGTCTCTGTCGGTTTCGACGGTAAGGTTGGCGCCAAAGCCCTGCAGCATCTTTTCCGTATGGTCGCGTGTCATCACGGGCTCAATGACCGTTGTGATTCCGGGCGCATTGAGACCGGCCAGAAGCACAGCGGATTTGACCTGCGCCGAGGCCATGGGCACGCGGTACGTGATGGGGGCGGCTACTTTCGGACCACGCAGCGTCAGCGGCATACGGTCGCCTTCCGATGCAGTCACCTGAACGCCCATTTCCCGCAACGGGTTGAGCACGCGGCCCATCGGACGCTTCGACAGGGATGCGTCGCCGATAAATGTGGTTTCCATCGCGTAGGTGCCAACAAGCCCCATGGTGAGACGTGCGCCTGTACCGGCATTGCCGAAATCAAGCGGTGCTTCCGGTTGCAAGAGGCAGCCATTGCCGGTGCCCTTGATGATCCAGACATTGCCTTCCTTGACAATTTTTGCACCCATGGCCTGCATGGCGCGGCCGGTGTTGATCACATCCTCGCCTTCGAGCAGTCCGGTGATGCGGGTTTCGCCCGAGGCAAGGCCGCCAAACATGAAGGACCGATGCGATATCGATTTGTCCCCGGGAATCCGGATATCACCGGTAAGGGCATTGGAGCGGCGGGCGGTGGCGGGCTTGGGCAGTGCGGAATGGGACATGAGTAAGATCGATCACAAGGAAAATTGGTGTTTCAGGTCGAGCCGATGGGCGCTGGCGTTCGTAACACAGCTTGCCGGTTCGGTCATCTCGCAAATGCACAGATTGGCTCAATGGCAATCACTCATCGTTTTTGGCTTTGACAAATGCGCTGAATTGACAAATGCGCTGAATTGCGTTTATGGGACCAGAAATCCATTTGATGAGCGCTGGCATAAACGGTTGGTCGGTGGCATACCGAATGCAGGCGCAGCCAGAAGACGAGGCATAACGTGGTAAATCCAAAACTTGGTACCAAGCGAGTTGACCCTGAAACAGGTCAGAAATTCTACGATCTGAACCGCGATCCGATTGTCTCGCCTTATACGGGCAAGAGCTATCCGCTGAGCTATTTTGATTCGACTGTTCCTTCTGCACGCGAAGAAGAGGAAGAAGTCGAGACTGAAGAAGTGGACGTTATCCTCGAGAAGCCGGAATTTGTTTCGCTTGAAGAAGCCGATGGCGATTCCGATACCGATGTGCCGGATCTGGGCGATGATGTCGACGTTGATGTCGATGATGCCGACGACGATGACACATTCCTTGCCGAAGACGAAGAAGACGAAGATGATGACGTGACCGACATCCTCGGCGGCGGTATCGGCGAAGACGACGAAAATTGATTTCTATCAAGGTCTTTCGCGCTTCCGAAAAATAACGGAAATATCCGGCGAATAGACCTTGATCTTCTCTGCGGCGGGCTTTATGTACCCGCCTCGGAACGGTTCCCGACCGTTCGACTGTCCAGCCGGATTTATCCGGCTTAGCCGAAACCGGCTAATGGAATGGGGCCATAGCTCAGCTGGGAGAGCGCTTGCATGGCATGCAAGAGGTCAGCGGTTCGATCCCGCTTGGCTCCACCAAATCCTTCAGAAGGTTCTAATTCTCATAGCTGGACTGAGTGCGCTGCGCGAATAGGCAGCGATCTGCGAATCATGCCTCGTTGGAAAAAACCACGGCTGCGAACAACGCGACACCGGCAAGGACGATAAACGAGCCGATACCAACAAGCGGCACCATTGCCGTATTGCCAAGATTGAGAAAATACAGCGCCGGAATCATGATGATGACGCCTATCGTGAAGATGGCGAACTGGATCATCGGCAATCGACCCTCGGCCCTGGCGGGATTGAGCGCGTAATAAATGCCGAATATGGCACTGGTGACCCAGCCGAGCAGGTTGAGGTGCGCATGGGCAGGGAACGCCGCATGGTCGCCCGACATGCCCATTTGAAGCCCTAGGATAATACCGATCAGAAAGAAGACAGTTGCGGTCTTGAAGAACAGCTGCGAAACCCGGGGCATGAGCGTATTCTTTCTTTGAGCTAAAATATCAGTCTCGCAGATTTATATTCCCGAAACCGGGTTTATTCCAGAGGGGCAGCTTTCGGGCAAAGCGCGACCGGAATGCCATAATGGAGAACTATTTTGCGCCCTTGCGCCGCGATTGCTGTTTTCGACTGGATTAGCTTGATAAAATCGATCAAAGCAGTCTGAAAAAGACCAGTATCGAGGAAACTTCCATGTCCGCCCGCTCCGGTGCCTTTTCTGCAACGTCCGAACCATCTCTGGCGCGCACCGGCGTGCTTTTGATGCTGCTCGGCATGCTGATGTTTGCCCTGAATGACGTGATGGGCAAATGGCTGGTATCGACCTATTCAGTCGGGCAGGTGGTGTTTGTTCGCAGTGTCGCGGCATTGATCGTTCTTGCGCCCTTCCTCTGGTTCTCAGGGCCGAAGAAAATCATGCAGGTCGACAAGCCATTCCTGCAATTTGCGCGTGTTGCGGCGTCAACGGCCGAGATTTTTGCGTTCTATTTTGCCGTGGTCTATTTGCCGCTGGCAGATGTGATGACCTATTGGCTGGCAGCTCCGATTTACGTTGCGGCGATTTCACCCCTTGTGCTGAAAGAGCCGGTTGGCTGGCGGCGGTGGAGCGCAATCGTCGTTGGTTTCATTGGTGTTGTCATCGCATTGGAGCCGTCTTCGCAGGCGCTGACGCCGCAAGCCATTATATCGATTTTGGGCAGCATGACCTTTGCGCTGATGCTGTTGCTGGGACGGTCGCTGCGGGGTACGCCCGACACGACGCTGGTGTTCTGGCAGATTGTCGGTGCGGGTCTTGCTGGCGCGGCATCGCTTTATTTCGACTGGAAGCCGGTCAGCCCGCGCGATCTGGTTCTGTTGGGCATTCTCGGCGTTGTGGCCATGTTGGCCCATATGCTGGTTAATCGCGCGCTCAAGATGGCCGATGCCGCCACGGTTGCGCCGCTGCAATATACGCTTTTGTTCTGGGCCATTGTGTTCGGCTGGCTGGTCTTTGGCGACGTGCCGCGACTGCCCATGCTCATAGGCTCGGGATTCATCGTCGCATCGGGTCTGTTCATCTTCTTCCGCGAACAGCAGCTGAAGCGTCAGGGACGGATAAAAGAAGAGCCGGTGGAGACAATTGTCACCGGCTCCGGTGATCCGCTTTAAGGGCGCGTCTCACGCGTTGACTGGCGCGCCCTTCAGCGAGGCGCCAAGAGCATCAAGCAGCTCTTCCGTCCCGCGTCTGCGCATAGCCGGATCGTCAAGCCCATCGAGAAAGGCACCCTGTTCGGTAAGGACAAGCTTTGTGCCGGTTCCCTCGGGTTTCAGTTCCATCGTTGCAACCGAGACAGAAATGCGCTTGTCATCGACATACATATCATAGGTATAGATGATGCGCTGGTCGGGCACGATGTCCTGATAGACCGCATCATATGTATAAACAGGGCCGCCCTTTGGTCCGCCGCGATTGATTTCATGCCCGCCAATCCGAAAATCCATCTCGAATCTCCCGGCACTCTCATCCGGCCCGGCAAACCATTTGCTCTTGGCTGTCTTATCGCTAAGGGCAAAAAATACCCGCGCCGGGGCCGCCGCATAGCTGCGCTCGATAACGAATGTATCGTGTTTTACCGATCGGTTGGTCATACTTCTGCTCCGGGTTATTGATTGTCATCGCTGGCGAGAAAGTCGCCGAGCCGGTCAAGCCGGCGCTCCCAAGATTTGCGCCGCTCGTCCATCCATTGTTCTGCCGTTCGCATGGCTGTCCATTCAATATGGCAGGTGCGCACGCGGCCGACCTTTTCCGTACGGATCAGGCCACTGTTTTCAAGCACCTGCAAATGCTGCACGACGGCGGGCAGGGACATGGTCAACGGTTTGGCCAGTTCACTGACGGAGGCCGGGCCACGGCTCAGCCGTTCGACCATGAAGCGCCGGGATGGGTCTGCCAGCGCCTGAAACATGAGATCAAGTGGTGTCTGTTGGTTAAGCATACACTTAAGTATATGCGCCGACTGAATTTGTCAACGGATTTTGCCGGTGGGCCTTCTGATTTAAATGCTTTCGTGCCTGTTATGAACAAGCGCTTCTTCAAAATGGTTGACCGCCTTCTCGAATTTATCGCGGCAGCCGGTATTGCAAAACCCCACTACGGCACCCTTGTAGAGGGTCAGGCTATCTTCCTTGATGGGATCGCCCGACCATGGGCAGGTCGTGTTGACGGCATCGCTGATTTTCAGTTCTGACATAATATTCCTCCCTTATCCCAGATCGATGCTGATATCGGTTCGCACGGAGTTGGCGATGAAACATTGCTCATGCGCTTCGTGATGCAAATGCTCTTCTGTGGCTCGATCCGGCGCAGACCCAGCATAAGTCACATGTGGTTTCAGCACGACCTTGCTGACAAAGAGCTTGCCATTTTCATTCTTGCCAAGTTCCCCTGACGCTTCGTCGCGATATTCATCGACAATGAAACCGCCCTTTGCGGCACCTGACAGGAAGAACAACATATGGCAGCTGGAGAGGGAGGCAACAAAGGCTTCTTCAGGATCGACATTCTCCGCCGCCGAATAGGGAAGGCGCACAATATGCGGCGATGATGAAGCGGGCACTTCCGCCCCGCCGTCAAATTGCCAGACATGGGCACGGCTATACTTATTATCAGTAAAAACGGCATCTGAAGCACGGTTCCATAGAACCGTCGCGCTGAATGAGGTCATGGAGGCGTTTCCCGAATCTGTTGTCGATGGATTGACGGAAGCTTGTCAAAGCTGCCAGCAATTGTCGACAGGAAGTTTGGGAGGCAGTGAAACGCCTTACTCGGCGATGAACCTGTAGCCGACGCCAGCCTCTGTCCTGATAAACTGCGGATGGTTGGGATCTTCCTCAATCTTGGCTCTGAGCTGGCCGACGAAAACCCGGAGATAATGCACGTCTTCCACATGAGCAGCGCCCCATACGGACGCCAGAAGCTGGCGATGCGTCACAACAAGACCGGGGTGGAGAACAAGATGCACAAGAAGCTGATATTCCTTGCGCGTCAGATGAAGTTCCTCGCCCTTGAGCGTGACCACCCGCTTCGCCATATCAACAGCAAGGCCATTCCACTCAAAGCGCGAGGGAACGCTGGTCCCGGCCACTTTCTGACGCAGGGCGGTACGCACCCGCGCCAGTAATTCACCAATGCCGAAGGGCTTTTCGACATAGTCATTGGCGCCGAGGTCGAGTGCTGCAATCTTTTCCACTTCGCGGTCACGCGCCGACAGAACGATAATCGGTACTTCGGAAAAGGCCCGTACAGTTTTGATGACTTCCTTGCCGTCCTTGTCAGGAAGACCAAGATCGAGAATGACGAGATCGGGCGCGCTTGTCGCAATCATGCGCTCTGCCTCTGCGCCCGTTGTCGCGGTGATGACATCGTAACCGGATGCCGTCAGTGCGGGATGCAGAAAGCGCTGAATTTGCGGTTCATCATCGACCACAAGAATGCGGTTCTCGTTCATGCAGCCGTATCCTCGTTCCTGGTCTCGTCAAATATAGGAAGCCGGATAATAAAGCGCGTTCCACGCTTCCGGATGGCAGGACTTTCGGCTTTAATTGTACCACCCATGGCTTCGACAAAGCCCCGGCAAATGGAGAGGCCAAGCCCGGTGCCCGCAGCTCTTCCATCGCCTTTTACGCGCCGGTAGAACTTCTCGAAGATGCGATCAATATCCTTTGCCGGAATGCCTTTTCCCTGATCAGTGACATTGATCACCACATCTGTTGCATCTTGCTTTGCATAAACCGAAATCGCGCCCTCACCACCATATTTGGCGGCATTGTCGAGCAGATTGAACAGCACCTGCCCGAGCAGGGAAGAGTCGCCACTCGCCGTTGCAAGGTCAGGAGCAATGCTGATGTCAATCGCAACGCCGGGTTTGAGCTTCTTCATGCGCTCCACCGAGGAAACGATGACATCGGCTGCGTCGACGGGGCTGCTCTTGACCTTGAGCGTGCCAGCCTCGATCCGCGTCATGTCAAAGAGGTTGGAAACAAAGCGCGTCAAACGCCCCGCTTCTTCTTCGATGGAAAGCAGAAGATCGTCACGACCTTCCGGTTTGATGCGGCCGCCAAGCTCCCGCAGCGTGGTGACCGCGCCTGTGATTGAAGCCAGCGGCGTTTTCAGATCGTGTGAAAGGGAAGAGAACAGCGCAGCATGCAGTTGCTCGCTCTCCTGCAGCGCCGCAGTCTTGGCGTTTTCCCGCACCAGCAATGCGCGATCAATGGCAATTGCCGTCTGATCCAGGATCGCGGTCAACATGCGATCCTCGTTTTCGGTCAGCGATGCCGGATGCTCCAGCATGGAAAGGCCAAGAACCCCCGCGACACCGTGCGATGTGAGGATGGGCAGGAATTGCCAATGGATTTGCGGCAGTGTGCCCGTGTCATGACCGGACCGTTCATTCTTTTCGAATGCCCAGCGGACGGCGGTCATATCCGTATTATCAAGTGTCAGGTCCGGCGGCCACGCGGTTTGCAGCGAGAGATCACCCTCTTCCGGCAGCAGGATAACAACGCCTGTGCCAAAGGTTGAATGGAGGTGCATGGCGGCAGCCACAAGCACATCGTCAAGCCGGGCGGTGCCGGAAAGCTTGCGGGAAAATTCGTAGAGTGCCTGCGTATTCTTGGCCTGATTGCGTGACCGGGCCACCTGATCACGCAAACGTCCGGCGAGATCGCCGATCATCAGCGCCACACCAAGGAAGATAATGAGCGAAAACAGCTGATGCGGCTTGGCGATGCTGAGATTGTGGATCGGGTCAATAAAAAAGTAGTTGTAAAGGATGAATGACAGGCCAGCCGCAATGATGGCGGCGAAACGTCCGCTCGACATGGCCGAAAGGATGACCGCAACCAGATAGAGCATCGAAAGGTTTTGCGGATGGACAATTTCGCTGGCGCCAAGCCCCAGAAGTGTCGTTGCAGCGGTTGCCACAACAGGAATGGCGATGGATTCCGCAAGCTCGCGTCTTGAGCGTTTTTGCGGCGCAGGCGGCACGTAGGGTTTATCCTGCTCGTCGCCGGTTACGATATGCACGCCCACATCGGTGAAGCGTTTCATGATTTCATCGGGAAGTGACCGGCGGAATGGATTGGCAAAGCGCTTGCCCTTGGGGCGGCCCAATACGACTTGTGTGACGTTTTCACGCCGCGCGATACGGAAGATTTCGTCGACAAAATCCCGCGCGATCACCCGCCGTGTTTCCGCACCAAGTCTTTCCGCCAGATCAAGCAGTTCGTCGAGCCGTTGGTTTGCGCCTATATCCATGCCGGCGTCGCTGGTCTTGGTCAGCGAAACCACCAGCCAGCGGGCATTGAGGCCCGAGGCGAGGCGGCTCGCAGTGCGCACAACCTTGTCGGACAGGCTGTCAGGCCCGACACAGACCAGCAGCCGCTCGCCGGTAGCCCATGGGCCTTCAATGGCGTTCTGCCGCAACAGATCGATCATCTGGTCATCAACGCGGTCGGCAGTGCGGCGCAGCGCAAGCTCGCGCAATGCCGTTAGATTGGCTGGCTTGAAAAAGCCCACGGCAGCGCGCTCGGCATTGCCGGGCAGGTACACCTTGCCCTCTTTCAGGCGGGCAATGAGTTCCGCTGGTGGCAGGTCGACGAGCAGCACCTCATCGGCGCGTTTCAGCACCACGTCAGGCACGGTCTCGCGCACAATCACGCCGGTAATCTTCGTTACCAGATCAGACAGGCTTTCCAGATGCTGGACATTCATTGCTGTCCAGACATCGATCCCCTGCCAGATCAATTCTTCAATGTCCTGATGGCGCTTGGGATGGCGGCTGCCCGGTGCATTTGTGTGGGCAAGTTCGTCAAGCACCAGCACTTTTGGCTTACGTGCCAGTGCCGCATCCAGATCGAACTCTTCCAGCGAGCGGCCGCGATAACCGATCTGCTTGCGTGGCAACACTTCCAACCCGTCAAGAAGCTCGGCGGTTTCGGTGCGGCCATGGGTTTCAGCAAGGCCGATGACGATATCAACGCCATCCTCTTTCAGGCGGCGCGCGCGCAAAAGCATCGCATAGGTTTTGCCCACGCCGGGAGCAGCCCCCAGAAAAACGGTCAGCTTGCCGCGCGTTTCACGCGTGGCAAGCTCAAGCAGCTTATCAGGATCGGGTCGTGTCTGTTGACCGTAGTCGGCCATATACGCCTCAGATTGGTGTTTTCAGATCGTCGGGTGACATGTTAAACGCCAGAACGTTTACCCCAACCTCACCAAAAATGCCAAGGGCAGGATGCCGCGTGTTTGCAGCTACCAGCGCAGAAATTGTGCCAGCTGGCAAGGTTGCCGGTCAAACTGCGACAGCACATCTATTGACGCTATGATCAGGTGCATTAAAAGTCCGCGCCAGTTCGATCAAGCAGGAATAACGACCGTGATCCGCCATATTGTATTCTTCAGTGCCCGCAATCCCGAAGATGTCGACACAATCCACACCCGTTTGAAACGGCTTGGAGAAATTCCGCATTCCATCGTTTTTGAGGTCATGAAGAACACCAAGACCGATCCAATCTCCGGCGAGATCGATATCGTTGTCTATGGCGAATTCGAAAGCGCCGAAGCCTTGGCGGCCTATAAGGCACACCCGATCTACAGTGAAACGACGGCTGTTGTGCGTCCCTTGCGCGAGTTGCGCATCTCGGCGGACGTGGTTTCCACTATCGCCTAATCGTCACCGGTACCGGAAATACTCTTCAGAATGGGACAGTCGGGCCGCTGGTCGCCATGGCAATGGGCGACCAGATGTTGCAGTGTATGTTGCAGCTCGCGCAGTTCGGTGATCTTGCGGTCGATCTCCTTGAGTTTCGTTTTCGCTATGGTTTTGACATCGGAACTCGCGCGCTCCTTGTCTTCGTAAAGCGCCAGAAGCTGACGGCATTCTTCCACGGAAAATCCAAGACCGCGTGAGCGTTGCAGAAAGCGCAGCTTGTGTACATCTGACATAGAATAGTCCCGATAGCCATTGTCTGATCTGTCAGGCTTGAGCAGCCCGATATCCTCATAATAGCGAATGGTCTTGGGCGGCAGTCCTGATTTTTCCGATGCATTGCCGATATTCATGAAAACCTCACAGTTTCAGCGTGCGCAGCCGCAATGCATTGGCAATCACCGATACGGAAGAAAGGCTCATTGCCGCTGCCGCCAGCATGGGCGAAAGCATTGCCCCAAAAACGGGATAGAGAACACCGGCCGCAACCGGCACACCAAGCACATTATAGACGAAGGCGAAGAACAGGTTCTGCTTGATATTGCTGATCGTTGCGTCGGCAAGATGACGGGCGCGGACTATGCCGTTAAGATCACCCTTCACCAGCGTGATACCGGCGCTTTCCATGGCTACATCCGCACCGGTGCCCATGGCAATGCCGACATCGGCTGCTGCGAGCGCAGGCGCATCGTTGACGCCGTCACCGGCCATGGCAATCTTTGCACCCTTTGCCCGCAACTCATCCACGACTTGTTTTTTGCTTTCGGGCAGCATGTCCGCGCGCACCTCGTCAATGCCGAGCTGTGAAGCAACCGACTGTGCTGTTATGCGGTTGTCACCGGTGGCCATGATGATCTTGAGGCCAGCCTCATGCAGAAGGCGTATGGCTTCCGCCGTCGTGGACTTGATCGGGTCGGCCACGGCAATGATACCGGCAGCCTTGCCATCGACGGCAATAAAAAGAACGCTTTTACCGCCTGCGCGCAATATATCCGCCTTGCCGCTCAAAGAAGCGATATCAGCGCCGATATCCTGCATCATCGCTTTGTTGCCCAAGGCGACAGCCCGTTTATCAACAGTACCGGAAACGCCCTTACCCGTGATCGCCTCAAATTGCTCCGCCTTGAGCAAAGCGAGATTGCGTGTCTTCGCACCCTCGACAATGGCTTCGGCGAGCGGGTGTTCCGAACCCGTTTCGAGTGTCGCCGCAAGGACGAGCAATTGGTCGTCAGGCAGTGAACCAGCCGAAACGATATCGGTGAGTTTCGGTTTGCCTTCGGTCAGAGTGCCTGTTTTGTCCACGATCAGCGTATCGACGCCGGCAAAACGCTCCAGCGCTTCCGCATCCTTGATCAAAACACCGGCCTGCGCACCTCGTCCCGTGGCGGTCATGATCGACATTGGGGTCGCAAGACCGAGCGCACAGGGACAGGCGATAATCAGCACCGAGACAGCAGCTACAAGGCCATAGATCATACCGGGTTCGGGCCCGAACCATGCCCATGCAATAAACGAAACAATGGCGACGAGGACCACCGCCTGTACAAAATAACTGGCCACCCGGTCCGCCAGTCCCTGAATAGGTGCGCGTGAGCGCTGGGCGGTCGCAACCATGCCGACGATCTGCGACAGGACCGTATCGGCGCCCACCTTTTCCGCCTTGATCAGCAGCGTGCCGTTGCGGTTGAGCGTGCCGCCCGTTACCGTATCGTTTTCAGTTTTTTCGATGGGGAGCGGTTCGCCCGTGAGCATGGACTCGTCTATGGAAGAACGGCCTTCCAGAACGATGCCATCCACTGGAACGCTTTCGCCTGGACGCACCCGCAACCGATCTCCGGCCACCACCTCATCCAGCGGAACATCATTTTCCGTGCCGTCGGCAGCCACGCGGCGTGCTGTTTTTGGTGCAAGATCAAGCAGGGCGCGGATCGCCGAGCCTGTACGTTCACGCGCTTTCAGCTCGAGAATTTGCCCGAGGAATACCAGTGTAACGATAACGGCGGCGGCTTCGAAATAAACCGGCACAGCACCGCCATGCATACGGAATGCGTGCGGAAAAATGTCGGGGAACAATGTTGCTACGACACTGAAAGCATAGGCAGCGCCGACACCGATTGCGATCAGCGTCCACATATTCGGGCTGCGATTGACGAAGGAAGCCCATGCCCGCTCAAAGAAGGGTATGGCTGCCCACAGGACAACCGGGGTAGCCAATACAAATTCCAGCCATCCTGCCCGGCTTTCGCCAATCCATTCGCGGAACGGCAGGCCAAGCATCGGGCCCATGGTGATCAACAGCAGTGGTACGGAACACAACGCGCTGATCCAGAACCGGCGGGTGAAATCAACGAGTTCAGGGTTGGGGCCCTCATCGCCCGTTGGAATACCCATCGGCTCCAGAGCCATGCCGCAAAGCGGGCACGCGCCGGGACCATCCTTGATGATTTCCGGATGCATCGGGCAGGTATATTGCGTGCCTGCGGGCATAGGCTTTGGCGCTGGCCGATCACCGAGATAATCTTCAGGTGCCTTTTCAAACTTTGCCATGCAGCTGGCCGAGCAGAAATAGTATTTTTCATTGTCGTGCCGCAGAAAATGCCGGGCCGTCGCCCTGTCGACAGTCATGCCGCAGACTGGATCAACTGCAGTCAAATACGATTCGGGATGGGCAACGAATTTGCTATGGCAGCCCGCTGAGCAGAAATGAAACACGCGGCCCGCATGCTCAGCCGTGGGCTTGCCCGCAGTAGGGTCCACAAGCATGCCGCATACCGGATCACGGACGACATCTGCCTCATCCTTATGCGTGCTGCAACAGCTATGCCCGTGGGTGCCATGGGCATGATTGTGATGGGTGGAATGGTCATGTTTCATGATAGAACTTTCGACATGGGTAATGAGGTAGTGATGCAAAGGTAATCTTTCCAGTAACTGGAAGGTCAAGACCTGCTCGAAAGTTTCTTCACAAATGAAAAGCCCGGCATTTCTGCCGGGCCTTTCGTTGGTGGGAGGATGCGGCGATCAGCCGGAGCGCGCCATATCGAGCTGGTCAGGGTCGCCCATCTGTCCGGCTTCCCAGCCCAGAATGGCGCGTTTGCGGGTGAGGCCCCAGTGGTAGCCGGTCAGAGCGCCCGATTTGCCAACGGCGCGGTGACACGGAACCACAAAGGAGAGCGGGTTGGCACCAACAGCTGCGCCAACCGCACGGGAAGCCTTGGGGGAGCCGATGTCCTGAGCAATATCCGAATAGGCGCAGGCCCTGCCCATGGGAACCTTCAACAGGGCTTCCCAGACGCGAAGCTGGAAGTCCGTCCCGATCATGACAACCTTCAGCGGCCTGTCGGAGCGCCATTCAGCCGGATCAAATACCCGCGCCGCATAGGGCGATGTTGCGTTGAGGTCCTCCACATAGGTCGCATTAGGCCAGCGCGATGTCATGTCGCCTAATGCTTCGCGCTCCTGGCCCTGATCGGCAAAGGCCAGACCAGCGAGGCCACGATCCGTCACCATGACCAGTGCCCGGCCGAATGGCGAGATATGGAAACCATAGCGGACGATGAGGCCCGCGCCGCGCGTCTTATAATCGCCGGGTGACATGCCTTCATGGGTGACAAACAGATCATGCAGCCGGCTTGGGCCGGAAAGGCCTGTTTCATAGGCCGTTTCAAGCAGGGGCATTCCTTCGTCAAGCAGGCGCCGGGCATGGTCAATGGTCACAGCCTGCAAAAAGCCCTTTGGTGACAATCCTGCCCAGCGGGTAAAAAGCTTTTGCAGCGCCGTGGGCGATAGACCCGCATCCTTGGCCAGCGTTTCAAGCGACGGCTGATCGCGATAATCCTCGCTGATTCGCTCAATGATATGGCTGACGATGGCATAGTCATTGCCTGTCGGCGTGATGTCATTTTGAAGTACGGCATGGGGTTTCATGATCTTTACCTCATTCAGGCCTCTACCGGGTGCGTTACATCGCCAAGGCCGGTTCAGGCTTTCAATTCATCTGAAGCACTTCATGCAAATAGGATGGACATAAAGGGCTCTGTTGAGTGTCATATGACCACGCAGGTGCCTGATCTGCCACCCGATTCTTGCACATTATGAAAACTACCGGCCCTTGGCCGTGGCCAATGCTCTGGTAAAGGCGGATGCGAAGCTTTCCCGGTCATCGGGATTGAGAAATGAGCCGATCGTGACGGCCTTTCCCTGCCCCTCGACGCGCATGGACGTAATGCCGATTTCCTCATGACGAGCCACACTGAACCGCGTCCAGAAGGGGTTGAACTCGTGCAGCTTCGTGCGTCCTGACGGCGCCACCTGTTTGATCTGCAATGTTATGCGCGAAACGCTGACCTCTTCATGGGCTTTCGCTGCCGAATAATTCATGCGGAAGGCAAGGTAGACCAAAAGCACATCAAGCCCGAAGAAGCCGAAAACAGGCCATGCGCCAAGCGAAAGGAAGAACAGTCCGGTCAGAAAACTGGAGCCGCCGATGGCAGCCATGACAATGAGAAACCCTTTTTGTCCAAGCGAACGGTGCGGCACAAGAAGGGCGCGGAAAATTTCCTCTTCATTGCGCATAGCAGCGTCAATTGGGTTCATTGTTTGGCTCATGACGCTTGAGTATAGAAGGGTCATGGAAAATCCCAAGAGCAAAGTTGATCAGATTGACGTGAGTGCAATTGCCGGAAAACCGGCAAAGAAGCCGCGCCTTGTCGCGGGTACGCGCTATACGGCTGATGAGATTCATGAGATTTTTCGCCGGTTCTCCATCCAGCGCCCGGAGCCCAAGGGCGAGCTTGAACATGTCAACGCCTTCACACTGCTTGTCGCGGTTGCGCTTTCCGCTCAGGCAACCGATGTCGGGGTCAACAAGGCAACACGCGCGCTGTTCAAGGTGGCTGATACGCCGGAAAAAATGCTGGATCTTGGCGTGGAAAAACTGGGCGAATATATCCGCACCATCGGCCTTTGGCGCAACAAGGCGAAGAATGTCATCGCGCTCTCGGAAGCCCTGATCCGGGATTATGGCAGTCAGGTGCCTGATGATCGCGACGAACTGGTCAAGCTTCCCGGCGTTGGCCGCAAGACGGCCAATGTCGTGCTCAGCATGGCGTTCGGGCAGGCAACGATGGCCGTTGATACGCATATATTCCGCATCGGCAACCGGCTTGGCCTCGCGCCCGGCAAGACGCCGGATCAGGTGGAAGCCAGGCTGATGAAAATCATCCCGGCGGAATATCTTTATCACGCCCATCACTGGCTGATTCTGCATGGCCGCTACGTCTGCAAAGCCCGTAAACCCGAATGCAGCGCCTGTGTCATCGCCGATATCTGCAAATCAGCCGAAAAAACATCGGAAATGCCGGCGCCGCTGGTGCCTCTGCCGCCCCAAGTCTTCTAGCGCAATGCGGCAGGCGGTTCCGATTGGGCCACTGCCTTGTGCAGATGCACCATCATGGCGGCTGCAAACAGTGGTGTCAGCAGATTAAGGATTGGGATGGCCATGAAGGCGGCAATCACAAGTCCGGCCAGAAACACTGTTATCGAATGTTTTGACCGCAGCGCCTTGGCTTCCATTTCCGGGCGAAACCGCATGGCGGCAAATTCGAAGAATTCGCGACCGAGCAGATAGCCATTGACCATGAAGAACGCGATGATGTTGACGCCGGGGATCAAAAGCATCAGCAGAGCGATGATATTCCCGATGATAACGACGCCCATAAACTTCAGCGAAAGCACGAAGGAGCGCAGCACCGGCAGCGGGCGGCCTCTTGGATCGAGCGGATAATCTGACTTTTCCACAACTTCCGCCACGTCGTCGAGAAACAGCCCGGCAACAATGGCTGAAACCGGAGCAATCAGCAGGGCCAGCCCGAGCGCAAGGGCAATACTGGCAAGAATTGCTGCAATAAAACCAAACCAACCGGCCCAGGATGGCATATCTGGCATCCACTGATCGAAAAACGGCAGAGCCAGCACTTCAAACAATTCCCGCAGTCCAAACCACGCTCCGATGAGCAGCAGAATGGTCATCCCGAGTGATTTCCACAGCACGGATCGAAATTCCGGCCGAAACAGATGGCTTGCGGCGGCGCGTGCGCTTTCAAAGATCATTGTGCCATCATCCTTTTTGGCCACTCGGGAACTTCCGACATAGGGAACGACTTCGGCGCAGACAAGGCGGTGACACTTATTGGGGGTAGTCAACGCCTATCGTTCCCGCTAGGACTTGGCAAATGAATGGAACGAATTTGACATCAGGCGAACCATGCAAATGTCAGAATCGGACCGTGAGAGGCCAAGAACTGCAATTGAATCAATCCTGGAGTTTTCATGTCGAGTTATGACGTGCTTTGCATCGGCAATGCCATTGTCGATATCATAGCCCGCACGGATGATGATTTTATCGTCAAGAACGGTATCATCAAAAATGCGATGAATCTGATCGATGCCGACCGTGCGGAATTTCTGTATGAGCGCATGGGGCCGGCGATCGAAGCGTCAGGCGGAAGCGCGGGCAATACGGCGGCAGGCGTTGCCAGCCTCGGTGGCCGTGCTGCCTATTTCGGCAAGGTTGCCGATGACCCGCTCGGCCATATCTTTACCCATGACATCCGTGCGCAGGGCGTCGCTTTCGACACGCGCGTTCTGAAAGCACCGCCGCCCACGGCCCGGTCCATGATTTTCGTAACGCCCGATGGCGAGCGTTCCATGAACACCTATCTTGGTGCCTGCGTCGAGCTTGGGCCGGAAGATGTGGAAAGTTCAAAAGTATCAGAAGCCAAAGTGACTTATTTCGAAGGTTATCTGTGGGACCCGCCCCGGGCCAAGGAAGCCATCCGCCTCTCGGCAAAGATTGCTCATGAGCACAAGCGCGAAGTATCAATGACGCTATCAGATCCGTTCTGCGTTGATCGTTATCGCGAGGAATTCCTCGATCTGATGCGCTCAGGCACGGTTGATATCGTCTTCGCCAACGAGGCGGAACTCAAATCGCTGTATCAGACCGACGACTTCGAAAAGGGTCTCAATGCCATCCGCAAGGATTGCAAACTGGCCGCCATCACGCGTTCCGAAAAGGGCTCGGTTGTTGTTTCGAAGGATGAAACTGTCGCGGTTCCCGCTATCGAGATTGCCGAACTGGTCGATACGACGGGTGCCGGCGATCTCTACGCATCGGGCTTTCTGTTCGGCTATACCAATGGCCGGTCATTGACCGATTGCGCAAAACTGGGTTCGCTGACAGCCGGTCTTGTTATCCAGCAGATTGGCCCGCGCCCGGCGCAAAATCTGAAGATTGCTGCGCAGCAGGCCGGATTACTCTGACCGCACAATGCCGTCACGCTTGAGTTCTTCAGGCGTGCGGCCCGGCTTGTGGTAGTTGGGTAGCGTCCAGCCAAAATACAGCGCGCCGCCGCGCACCGTGAAAGCGGTGAGGGCGGCGAGCAGCGCCGAAATTTCTGGCCCTGCCGAAAGTCCAAGCAGGATCGTATAGGCGGCCGATCCGGCAAGGGCTGCCGTTACGTAAATTTCACGCCGCATCAGCACAGATGGTTCCCCCGATACAATATCGCGCAACACGCCGCCAAATGTGGCCGTTAGAATACCGGTGACAACGGCAATTGCCGGATCAAATCCAAGTGCCAAGCCCTTGGCTGCACCCATCACGCTGTAGGCGGCAAGTCCCAGCGCATCAAGCCAGAGCAAAAGCCGGTAACGCGATTCCAGCAGATTGGCGGAGAAATAGACAAGGACAGCGGCTGCGGCGCAGACGAGGATATAGCCGGGCTCCCTCACCCAAAAGACTGGAACCCCGAGAATGAGATCGCGCAGAGTGCCGCCGCCAATGCCTGTTACCGCAGCAAGAAACACAAAGGCGATGATATCAAGCTGGCGGCGTGAGGCGGCAAGACCGCCCGTGGCAGCAAAGACAAAAACGCCCGCATAATTGAATATCTGGATCAATGTCATCGACCGTTCCCCCTTTTATCAGAGGTAGAACACGGCCAATACGGACCGTAAATAGCGAAATGAAAAAGGCCAGACACCGTTACCGGTATCTGGCCCTTTTTCGCATAAAGGCGCTTTGATTATGCGTCTTTTTCAGCCTGTGGATTGATCGGGCCCGGCTCCGCCTGACCTTCGCCTGCAGCTTGCTTGGGACCGCCCTTGGAAACGCCGACCAGCGCCGGACGCAACATGCGGTCGCCAATGACAAACCCGCTTTGCGCCACCTGCAGCACTGTGTTGTGCGGCACGTCGGTGTTGGGGATTTCATACATGGCCTGATGGAAATTCGGGTCGAAACGCTGGCCCTGCGGTTCGATCTTCTTTACGCCATGGCGTTCCAGCGCCGACATCATCGAACGCTCTGTGATTTCCACGCCCTCGGCGAGGGTTTTGAAACCCGCATCGCCATTGGCCAGTGCGTCGGCCGGAATGGCTTCAAGCGTGCGCTTCAGATTGTCGGAGACCGACAGCATGTCGCGAGCGAAATTGGCAACGGAATAGGAACGTGCGTCATGCACGTCGCGTGCCGTACGCTTGCGCAGGTTTTCCATGTCAGCGGCCAGCCGCAGCAACTGGTCCTTCAGATCGCCATTTTCAGCGCGCAATGCGTCGAGTTCGGCGCTGCTGATGGCTTGCGCCTCGTCTTCCTCTTCCTGCGCCATGGCGTATTCTTCCGCCTTGCGTGATTTCAGAAAATCATCGGCGGCACGCTTCAGCGCATCACGGTCGCGCGGATTCTTCAGATCGCGCTGATCGAGATCGGGTGCGTCATGATGTTTCTTTTCTTCAGTCATCTATCCTGTCCGTTCATAAATCCAATCTGCGCTGGATATCGAGGTTTAGGCCATGAAAATCAAGTGCAAATGCCCTGAGTAGGGCAAGTTCACGCAGCACAATGGTACAACCGTGGCTAGCGCAACAATCTTGAGACCAGTTGTGCCGTATAATCCACCATGGGAACAATCCGCGCATAGTTAAGCCGGGTTGGACCGATAACGCCGAGTGCGCCGATAACCCGTTGTTCCGAGTCGCGATAGGGGGCGATGACCAGCGATGAGCCCGAAAGCGAGAACAGCTTGTTCTCCGAGCCGATGAAAATACGCACCCCCGAGCCTGCTTCCGCCAGATCAAGCAGCTGTATCGTGCCTTCCTTGGTTTCGAGGTCATCAAAGAGATGACGCAGCCGGTCGAGGTCAGCCTCGGCATTGATTGAATCGAGCAGATTGCCGCGTCCGCGCACGATCAGACGTGGTGGCTGTCCGCCTCCCGCTCCGCCCCAAACGGCAAGCCCTTCTTCGACCAGATGCTGTGACAACGCATCGAGCGCCTGCTGGGTCTCGTCCTTCAGGCGCGCGATCTCGGCACGCGCTTCGGTGATCGTGCGGCCTTGAATATGGGCATTGAGGAAATTCGACGCCTCAATCAATTGCGAGGGGGTGACGCCCGGCGGCAAATCAATCACCCGGTTTTCGATATCGCCGCTCTGCGTAACCAGCACTGCCAGCGCCTTTGTTGGCTCGAGCCGCACGAATTCGATGTGCTTGAGTGCGCCTTCCGCTTTCGTTGCCAGAACAAGTCCCGCACCGCGCGACATGCCTGAAAGGAGCTGGCTGGCTTGCGTCAGTACATTCTCGGTTGATTGGGCATCACCGCCCGCCCGAACCTGTGCCTCGATGGAATTACGCTCATCGGAAGAAAGGTCGCCAACTTCCATAAAGGCATCGACAAAGAATCGCAGGCCGAGCTGCGTCGGCAGACGTCCAGCCGAGATATGCGGCGCATAGACAAGGCCAAGATGCTCCAGATCGCTCATCACATTGCGGATTGTCGCAGGCGAAAGCGCAACCGGCAGTATTCGCGAAAGATTGCGCGACCCAACCGGTTCGCCATCGCCAAGATAACTCTCGACAATGCGCCGAAAGATATCCCGTGACCGCTGGTCGAGCGATTGCAATGGTTCGGGAGTGACTGCCTTGTTCATTCTGTGTGAGGCCCTTGTTTCCTGTCAGAGAATATAGGCATTGTCGGCCCAATCATCAAAGCTTTTGCTGCATGGTTCCATTTAAGTCTCCGTTGCTCTAAAAGGCCGGACAAACATATTTTCAAGAGGTCATTCCATGCGTCCTTCCAAACGAGCCCCAGACGAAATGCGCGCCATTTCTTTCGAGCGCGGCGTTTCCAAACATGCTGAAGGCTCGTGCCTGGTCAAGTTTGGTGATACCCACGTTCTGTGTACCGCCAGCCTTGAGGAAAAGGTTCCGGGTTGGATGCGTAACACCGGCAAAGGCTGGGTAACAGCTGAATATGGCATGTTGCCACGCTCCACCGGCGACCGTATGCGCCGCGAAGCCTCATCAGGCAAGCAGGGTGGCCGTACTTTGGAAATTCAGCGGCTTATCGCCCGTTCGCTGCGTGCTGTGGTGGACCTGCAGGCATTGGGTGAAGTGCAGATTACCGTCGATTGCGATGTCATTCAGGCCGATGGCGGTACGCGCACCGCCGCAATCACCGGCGGTTGGGTAGCCTTGCATGAATGCCTGCGCTGGATGGAAACCCGCCAGATGCTCAAGGTCGAAAAAGTGCTGAAGGATCATGTTGCAGCCATTTCCTGCGGTATTTCCGACGGAACACCTGTGATCGATCTCGATTATGCCGAGGATTCGACAGCACAGACCGATGCCAACTTCGTCATGACCGGCAAGGGTGGTATTGTGGAAGTGCAGGGAACGGCGGAAGGCGAGCCATTCTCGCAGGAAGAACTGCTGGCCTTGATGGATCTTGCCCGCAACGGCATTACCCGTCTGGTTTCCCTGCAGAAAATGGCGGTCGCTTAAGCGGAAAACACCATGCAGCCATCGGGTATTCTGGAAACTGCACTTTATGTGACCAATATCGAGGTGGCTGCACGGTTTTATACGGACGTGCTTGGATTGGATGTCATTCTGCGCGCGGGCAATGAATCGATATTCTTTCGTTGCGGTGCAGGTGTGCTGATCCTGTTTGATGCGCAAAAACTGCTGGAAAGACCCAAAGGCGGACTGCCTATCCCCGCCCATGGCGCCAAGGGTCCGGGTCATGTCTGTTTTCGCGCAACGCGGGATGAAATTTCCCAATGGAAGTCCCATCTTGAGGCCAATGGCGTTGCCATCGAAAGTGAATTTGACTGGCCGAATGGTGCCCGTTCCCTTTATTTCCGCGATCCTTGCGGAAACTCGATTGAATTTGCCGAACCGGCTTTATGGAACCTGAAATGAGAACACTCGAAAAAGGCAAGCTGCTCGTTGCCAGTCATAACAAGGGCAAGATTCAGGAAATGATAGACCTGCTCGGCCCCTTCGGTTTCGAAGTGGTATCTGCCGGTGATCTTGGCCTGCCGGAGCCGGATGAAACCGGTACGACCTTTGAAGAAAATGCCTATATCAAGGCGTTTGCGGCGGCCAAGGCGACGGGGCTTGTTGCTCTTTCCGATGACTCAGGCCTTTGTGTTGATGCGCTGGACGGCGACCCCGGCGTCTACACCGCCAATTGGGCCGAACTGCCAGATGGTAAGCGCGATTTCGCCCATGGGATGCAGAAGGTTGAATCCGCCCTGCAGGAAAAGGGTGTCACCGACCCTCAGGACCGCGGCGGGCGCTTTGTTTCGGTTATCTGCCTTGCATGGCCTGACGGCGAAGCCAATTACTATCGCGGTGAAGTGGAAGGCGAGATTGTCTGGCCGCCGCGTGGTACAGCCGGTTTCGGTTTCGATCCGGTGTTCAAGCCGCAAGGCTATGACGCCACCTTTGGCGAAATGACTGCCGAGCAGAAACACGGCTGGAAGCCCGGCGAAGCCGATGCGCTATCGCACCGCGCCCGCGCCTTCCAGCATTTTGCCCGCGATTGTCTGGGTGCGTAATGGCAAATCCGGTGCGTGGCCAGGAAAATGAAGGGGGCTTTGGCGTCTATGTCCATTGGCCCTTCTGCATGGCCAAGTGCCCCTATTGCGACTTCAATTCGCATGTACGCCACCAGCCGGTGGATCAGCAGCGATTCACCGCGGCCTTCGCCCGTGAAATGGCGACAATGCGCCAGCGTACCGGTCCGCGCACAATTTCCAGCATTTTCCTTGGTGGCGGCACGCCGTCTTTGATGGAGCCGGAAACTGTTGGATCGGTTCTCAACGAAATCGCCAAGAACTGGACTGTTCCAGATAATATCGAGATCACGCTGGAAGCCAATCCAACCAGCGTCGAGGCCAATCGCTTTCGCGGTTATCGTGCAGCAGGTGTCAACCGCGTCTCGCTGGGCGTGCAGGCGTTGAATGACCCCGATCTGCGCCGACTTGGACGCATGCACAATGTTGATGAGGCTTTGGTGGCGATAGGCCTTGCACGTGATATTTTCCCGCGTCTGTCCTTCGATCTGATCTATGCCCGGCCTGATCAGACCATCGAGGCCTGGCGCGAAGAACTCAACCGCGCCATTTCCTATGCCGCCGATCATCTGTCGCTCTATCAGCTGACGATTGAGGAGGGCACAGCTTTCTACCAGCTATGGAAAGCCGGCAAACTGATTACGCCGGATGGTGATCATGCGGCGGCGCTTTATGCGGAAACGCAGGATGTGACGGCACAGCGCGGTCTGCCCGCCTATGAGATATCCAACCACGCGGCACCCGGTGCCGAATCCCAGCACAATCTCGTCTATTGGCGTTACGGCGAATATGTTGGCGTCGGCCCGGGCGCCCATGGCCGCTTTATCGAGAATGGCAAGCGCGCCGTGACGATCACCGAGCGTCATCCGGAAACATGGATGAGCAAGGTTGAGAATGACGGCCATGGTGTCGTGGAAGAAGAACTGCTAACCGGCGAGCAGGAAGGTGATGAATTCCTGTTGATGGGCCTGCGGCTGGTAGAGGGCATTGATCTTGCCCGCTACGAGCGATTGACAGGCCATAGCGTCAAGGAAAAGCGTGTGATTTCCTTGGCTGAACAGGGCCTTATTGAATATATCGGCAATAGCCGTATCCGCACAACGCCCGAGGGGGCGATTGTGCTGAATGCGGTTATCGCCGATCTGGCTGCGTGAGGGTGTAAAGTGTCTGACGGGGAAGCCAGCGAACGAAACTATCAGATCGGCAACAGTTCGTTCCGCGCCCGCCCGCTCGAACCCGCGCTCTACATCGTCGCGACACCCATTGGTAATCTTGGTGACATGACCCTGCGCGGCATTGAAACCCTTGCAGCAGCGGATGTGATCGCCTGCGAGGATACGCGCGTCAGCCGTGTGCTGCTGGAGCGCTACGGCATTTCCCGCCGCCCCTATGCCTATCACGAGCACAATGCTGCTGAAGCTGGGCCGAAACTGATCGAGGCCTTGCTCGCGGGGAAAAGTGTTGCTCTCGTTTCGGACGCGGGAACGCCGCTTGTTTCCGATCCCGGCGGGCGACTTGTGCCTGAGGCCAAGGCCGCCGGTATTCGCGTTGTTCCCATTCCGGGCGCCTCGTCGGTTTTGGCGGCGCTGACGGCTTCGGGGCTTTTTACGGACAGTTTCTATTTCGCTGGTTTTCTGTCATCGAAACAGGGGCAACGCCGGTCAAAACTTGAAACTTTGAAGACTCTGGATGCAGCGCTGGTGTTCTTTGAATCACCAAACCGTGTGGCCACGACACTGGCTGATATGGTTGAAGTGTTCGGGCCAAAACGGCAGGCATCGCTCTGCCGCGAACTTACCAAGACCTATGAAACCATCGTTACCTTGCCGCTGGCCGAGCTTGCAGCGGAATTTGATGGCGAGGATCGAATTCGCGGCGAGGTGGTCCTTGTAGTCGGGCCTCCGGAAGGCGATCAGAACATTGCCCGTTCTGATGATGATATCGACGCACTGCTGCGTGCGCTCGTCTTGGAAATGTCGCCGTCAAAGGCAGCTGGCGAGGCCTCGCGCATGACGGGCCGTCCCAAGGGTGAACTCTATCAACGACTGCTCGCAATGAAATGAACAGAGCGGGCAGGCGGCACAAAGCGTATAGGCGTGGCCACTCAGCCGAATATTTCGCCGCCCTTGCTTTGATGCTGAAAGGCTTTCGTATCGTCGAGCGCCGCTACCGGACAAAGCTCGGCGAAATCGACCTTATTGCCCGTCGTGGAAATCTCATTCTCATTGTCGAAGTGAAGGCACGGACGACACTCGAACAGGCAATGGAAGCCGTGTCCGTTACGGCCATGCGGCGCATCGAATCCACAGCCGATCTTTGGCTTGCCCGCCAGCCCGATTATGCCAAACTCTCGCTGCGGTTTGATCTTGTTGCCATCCTGCCTTGGCGCTGGCCGGTGCATGTTCCTGCTGTTTTCATGGTCTAATGTATTGGTTCGTGGCCGCGCTCAATCCCGGTCATTTGGTAATCTCCGAAGCGGCGAGTAGAAAAAGCGCTTGCATTTCCCCACTAACACGATAAAAGTAGTCGTGTATTGGATCGGCGCGTTTTGATCCGAGATCGCCTATCGCAGCATGCCCCGTTTTGCAACTTTTGCAAAAGCCGGGCGTGCATTTTTCCGTGTGATGTAGAACGGAAATCCGCTTGTTCCCGGATTTTCAGAAATTCCATGCTCCGCTGTTCGATTCGGCGCACTTTCGTTCCTTATAAAGAGTGGTCGGATCAACGATAATCCCGGTAATCATTGGGATTATCTGCTCATGTCTGCTCATGCCAACCAGCTTTCTGTCTTTCCTGCCTTCTTCCGCGTGCGGAATGAAGTGGTTGTGGTTGTTGGCGATGGCGAGGAAGCGTTGAACAAGGCCCGGCTTCTGGTGCAGACCAATGCCGCGATCCGCATCATTGCTGCCAATCCTGAACGCGAACTTGCCGATTTCATCCGTTCCGGGCGTTATGATCACGTCGTGGAAAATTTTGCTCCCGAACATCTTACTGGAGCAAAACTGGTCTTTGTTGCCACTGGCGATGAAGCGCAGGACAGCGCCATTGCTGCTGAGGCGCGCCGTCAGCGTGTTCCCGTTAATGTGGTGGATCGTCCTGAGCTTTGCGATTTCTTCACCCCGGCCATCGTCAATCGCGCACCCATTGCCATTGCCATTGGTTCGGAAGGCACAGGCCCCGTCCTCACCCAGCTTATTCGTGCCCGGATTGATGCAGCTTTTTCGCCCCGTCTGGGTGATCTTGCCCGTCTTGCCAATGCCTATCGTCCTGCCGTCGAGAAGCTGGTGAAGAAGGGCTTGTCGCGCCGCGTGTTCTGGCGCTCATTCTTCTCCGGGGATGTTGCTGGAAAAGTCTACAACAATGATCTTGATGGCGCCCGTCAGGCGGCCGGATTGCTTCTCGACAATCAGGACGAGCCGAAAGGTTATGTCTGGCTGGTCGGTGCAGGGCCCGGCGCTGAGGATTTGCTTACACTGCGCGCCCACCGTGTTCTCATGGAAGCCGATGTCATCGTCTATGACGCGCTGGTGCCCGAGGCTGTTGTCTCCATGGGTCGCCGCGATGCTGTGAGGCTTTCGGTTGGCAAGCGCAAGGGTTGCCATACAAAGAGCCAGAGTGAGATCAATGAACTCCTCGTTTCGCTTGGCCGCGATGGCAAGCGTGTTGTCCGGCTGAAATCCGGTGATCCACTGGTTTATGGCCGTGCGGGTGAGGAAATGGCAGCGCTGCGTTCCGCTGGTATTCCGTTCGAAATCGTTCCCGGCATCACATCGGCCTTTGCCGCCGCTGCCGATATGCAATTGCCTCTGACCCTGCGTGGTGTCGCATCCTCCCTTGTGTTCACCACGGGTCATGACATGGCTGGTGAAGTGTTGCCCGATTGGGCGCGCCTTGCCATTTCGGGTGCGACCATTGCCGTCTATATGGGCCGTAGTGTTGCTGCATCGGTTGCTGAACGGCTGATGAGCGCTGGCCTGCATGCCGACACCGGTGTGGCTGTTATTGAAAATGCCGGTCGTGCGGATCGCCGCATGTTCCACGGTACGCTGCATGATTTGCCGGCGCTGGAACAGCGCCCTGATCTTGATGGCCCTGTCATGGTGGTCATCGGTGATGCGGTCGCCGGTGCCGCAATCGACAAGGCTGAACCGCTTGTTGTTCAGATACCAGCCTCTTCGGTGGCCAAACGCCACCTTCAAACCAATGCGGCTTAACCGCGAAGGATGATGATCATGAGTGTAAAAGTTCTCACTGCAAACCGTCTGACCGATGGCGAAGCCGTTTGGCTTGGCGCCAATGGCGAATGGCTCGATCATATCGATGGTGCCCTCGTGGCACGTCACGCGGAAGCGGCGGCAGCACTTGAAGAAGCTGGAAAGGCGGCGATCAAGTCCAACCTTGTCATCGACGTCAATGTTATCGATGTGGAAGAGCGCGGCGAACATCTTTATCCGGTGCGGCTGCGCGAGCGCATTCGTCAGCTCGGTCCCACCGTCCGTCTTGATCTTGGCAAACAGGCTGATAAGCCTGCGGCTAACGCCGCTTAACCTGTAATCGAAGGCCCGCAGAATGTATCGTTACGATGAGTTTGATCACGCGTTTGTTTCAGCCCGCGTTGAACAGTTCAAGGATCAGGTAGAGCGCCGTCTTGCTGGCGAACTGACCGAGGACCAGTTCCGTCCGCTGCGGCTGATGAACGGCGTCTATCTGCAATTGCATGCCTATATGCTGCGCGTTGCTATTCCCTATGGCACATTGTCGGCGCGCCAGATGCGCAAGCTTGCCCATATCGCCCGCACCTATGATCGCGGCTATGGCCATTTTACCACGCGCCAGAACCTCCAGTATAATTGGCCTGCGCTCAAAGACATGCCCAAGGTGCTGGATGAGCTTGCGGAAGTTGAAATGCACGCCTTGCAGACCTCAGGTAATTGCATTCGCAACGTCACGGCCGATCATTTTGCTGGCGCCGCTGCCGACGAGGTAGCCGACCCGCGCCCCTATGCGGAAATTCTGCGCCAGTGGTCATCAATGCATCCGGAGTTTTCGTATCTGCCGCGCAAGTTCAAGATCGCCGTTACCGGGGCCGAGCGCGACCGCGCGGCCATTCAGGTGCATGATATTGGTCTGCATCTGAAGCGCAACGAAGCGGGCGAGATTGGCTTTGCTGTCTATGTCGGCGGCGGTCAGGGCCGCACACCGATGGTTGCCAAGAAGATTCGCGACTTCCTGCCCGTCGAAGACCTGCTGACCTACACCACCGCAATCATGCGCGTGTACAATCTCAATGGCCGCCGCGACAACAAGTACAAGGCGCGCATCAAGATCCTCGTGCATGAAACCGGCACGGAAGAGCTGACCCGTCAGGTTGAGACCGAATGGCTGGCGCTCAAAAACAGTGACCTGAAGCTGCCGCAGACGGATGTCGATGCCATCGACAGCTATTTCCGTCCGCCGCATCTGCCGCAGCGTCCGGAAGGCTGGTCCGCACTGGCTGCCGCCCGCAAGGCAGATCATGCTTTCGCGGCGTGGGTTGACCAGAACGTAACGCCGCACAAGAACCCTGACTATGGTGTCGTAACCATTTCCCTGAAGCCGATTGGTGGCATTCCGGGCGATGCCACCGATGCCCAGATGGATCTGGTGGCCGATATTGCCGAACAGTTCTCGCAGGATGAAATCCGGGTCAGCCATGAGCAGAACCTTATCCTGCCGCATGTGGCAATTGCCGATCTGCGTATTGTCTATGATCTGCTTTTGACCGATGGGCTTGCCACCGCCAATGCAGGGCTGATCACCGATATTATCTCTTGCCCCGGTCTGGATTACTGCGCTCTGGCGACAGCCCGGTCGATCCCTGTTGCCCAGCGCATATCTGAACGTTTTGCCGATCCGTCACGTCAGGCGGATATTGGTGAACTCAAGCTGAAAATTTCCGGCTGCATCAATGCTTGCGGACATCATCACGTCGGCCATATCGGCATTCTCGGCGTCGAGAAGAAGGGCGAGGAACTCTACCAGATTTCGCTCGGCGGCTCGGGCGATGAAGTCTGCACCATCGGTGATATTACCGGTCGCGGTTTTTCCTCCGAAGAGATCGTCGATGCGATCGAGACAATCGTTGATCGCTATCTCGAAGTGCGGACGGACAAGGAGGAAACTTTCCTTGCTGCCTACCGGCGTCTGGGCGCTGCTCCCTTCAAGGAAGCGCTTTATAGTGAGGCTGCAAATGCTGCATGAAGCCAATGAGATCACCGTAGCGGACGAAGCGCTTGCGCTTGAAGGCCGCTATGGCAATCTCGAACCCTCAGCTGTTATCGAACTTTCTATCAAGCAGCTCTTCAATGACGAGATTGCGGTGGTTTCTTCATTTGGTGCCGAATCCTCGGTGCTGTTGCATATGATTGCGCAGGTGAACCCTGCCTTGCCCGTACTTTTCCTCGAAACCGGCAAGCATTTTCCGGCCACCCTACGCTACCGGGATCAATTGGTGCATGATCTTGGTCTGACCGACGTGCAGGACATTCACCCGTTGAAGCAGAGCCTGAAGGATGAAGACCCCTTCGGTGCGCTGTCCATGACCAACAAGGATCGCTGCTGCTATATCCGCAAGGTCGAACCGATGGCTCGTGCCGTCGCGCCTTATCGCGCCTGGATGACCGGCCGCAAGCAGTTTCAGGCCTCGACGCGCACCGCTTTGCCGGTATTCGAATCTGTTGGTGCGCGTGTGCGTATCAATCCGCTGGCGCGCTGGACTTCGGCTGATCTGAAGGCCTATATGGCTGTTAACCACTTGCCGCCGCATCCGCTTATCGCAGAAGGCTACCGGTCTATTGGCTGCATGCCCTGCACCTCCCCGGTAAAAGAAGGCGAGGATGATCGTGCTGGCCGCTGGGCAGGCTCTGATAAAACCGAGTGCGGTATCCATCTGACTGGCCTGACCGACCAGTTGAGCAATATTTCCCTGACGGATTCGAATCTATGACCGACATTTCCGAAAAGCCCGAGAGCCAGCTATGGGGCCGCGAAGGATTTCGCGAAGACCCCTACATCACGGCAGAAACATTGGAAGAGGCTGGAGACGCACCGGCGGTGATCCTTCCATTGGCCGTCTGGCTTGGCCTTGACGAAGGCGTGCGCAACGCAACCAATCGGCGTATCGGAGTTTCCGTTGCACCGGGGGAGAGCATCGACCCACTTTTGCCACTGCTCGGCTCTATCCCGGTCATTGCGCTGCAATTTCCCGCCTTCAACGACGGCCGTTCCTATTCGAAGGCCGAAGTGCTGAAGGACCGTCATCAGTTTCAGGGTGAGTTGCGTGCAGTTGGCGATGTGCTGATCGATCAGGTTGCCTATATGCTGCGCACCGGGTTTGATACGTTGAAAGTCACCCATGCGGTCACGCTGACACGGCTTGCGGATCACAATCTGCACGATACGCCGGTTTATTATCAGCCTGGCCGTGGCTCACACACCAAGGCAGGCACCTATAGCTGGCGCCGGGTGCCCGACACGCAATAGTGAGGCGCATGCGCTGTCCGATTGATCAGAGCACGACGACGGGTGTCCCCAAGGGAACCCGTTCGTAAAGATCCATTACATGCTCGTTGATCATGCGGATACAGCCGTTCGAAACGGCTTTACCAATTGACGAAGGCTCCGTTGTGCCATGGATACGGTAATAGGTGTCGCGGCCGTTGCGATAAAGATAGAGCGCACGAGCCCCAAGCGGATTGCTTCCACCACCAGCCACGCCATCAGCATAACGGGCATATTTTTCTGGCTGGCGTTTGATCATATTGTCAGTCGGCTGCCAGCGCGGCCATTTGGCTTTTCGTCCGACTTCCGCCGTTCCTGAAAACGCGCGCCCGGCGCGGCCAACGCCGATGCCGTAACGTAATGCTGAATATTCGTCTTCAATCAGATAGAGAAAGCGGTTGCGCGGGTCGATCACGACTGTCCCGATCTCTTCATATCCCGGGTAGTCGACGATCTGCGGCATATATTCAGGATTGAGAACAAAGGGCCGCTTCCCGGATTGCGCCAATGCAAGCTGTGGCGCGGTAAGGGCCGCCGCAAATCCGTAAAAGAACGTTCGCCGTGTCAGCATGTCGATCCCATACGCTTGAGCCCATCATCTCGGGCCTTCTGTCATGGGGTGATTATGCGCCTGAATTGCTGAACGAAGGTTTACGCCGACTCAACTTTTTGTGATGAAACAAGAGGATAGGTCCGGCTACACGCGCCGCCGGACCTATTGGGCTCAGGGGAGACGGGCGATGCGTTCAACCAGCAGATCGAAGAAACCGTCATCATTCACATCTCGTATGTAAAAGGCGTTTTTCGGTCTGTCGGTCACGCCCCACCAATCGGCGACGGTCATGCCGAGCGTGAGTTCCGAAGCGATTTCAACGCTGACGTTGCAATGCCTTCCCTTGTAAAGCTCTGGCTTCAGGAGATAGGCAATCACGTTCGGGTCGTGTAGTGGGCCGCCATCGCTGCCATATTTTTCTTCATCGAAACGTTCAAAGAACTCCAGCAGCGCAACGCAGGCCGTGCCTGATTGGGTGCCCATGGCCCGAAACCGGTCAATACGCTTGGCCGTGGTCAATGCCTTGTGCGTCACGTCAAGCGGCAACATGACAACTGGTACACCTGACGCAAGCACCACCTGCGCGGCCTGCGGGTCCACATAGATGTTGAATTCGGCCGTCGGAGTGATGTTGCCGCCCTCGAAGAAGCCGCCGCCCATCAGCACGATCTCGCGAATCCGCGGGGCAATCTCGGGCGCACGGATCAGCGCCTGCGCTATATTGGTGAGAGGACCGAGCGGGCACAGGGTCACGCTGCCGCTTTCTTCCTTGAGCAAAGTTTCGATGATGAAATCAACCGCATGCTGCTGTTGCAGAGGCATGGTCGGTTCGGGCAGGTCAGGGCCGTCAAGGCCAGTCTTTCCATGCACGTTCTCGGCAGTAACCAGTGCCCGCATCAACGGTCTGTCTGCTCCGGCAAAAACCTTTACATCGGGGCGTCCGGCCAGTTCGCAGATTTTACGGGCATTGGTTTGCGTGAGTTTCAGCGGCACATTACCCGCAACTGCCGTAATTCCAAGAACATCAAGTTCCGGGCTTGCCAGCGCCAGAAGGATTGCCAGCGCATCATCCTGGCCCGGATCGGTATCGATTATTATTTTCCGCGTCATCTCTTGCTTTCATTCTCTTGAAGTCTGCATCCGGATCAACCATATCAAAGGACAGAAGGGAAATGCCATCTCCGGGTTTCTCTTTTAGGTCGCTTTTCTGAGGACTGCACAGATGACACGAATGACACCGTTTTCAAGCCCTTTGCTGCTTGGTTTCGACACGATGGAAAAGACGCTGGAGCGTATCGCCAAATCCGGTGACGGCTACCCGCCTTACAATATCGAACGCATCCAGGCCGATAATGGCCGGGAACAGCTTCGGATCACGCTTGCGGTCGCTGGCTTTTCCAATGACGATCTTGAAGTGACCACTGAAGATAACCAGTTGGTCATTCGCGGCAGGCAGGCCGATGAAAGCGAACGGGAATATTTGCATCGTGGCATCGCAGCGCGCCAGTTCCAGCGCATATTCGTTCTTGCCGATGGAATGCGCGTCAGCGCGGCCACTTTGAAGAATGGGCTTCTGTCGATCGATCTCGACCGTCCAGAACCCGAACGATTGGTCAAACGCATCAACATTGCGGTACAGGACTAGCGCATAACGCCAAAAATCACTTCGATTTTTGGAAAGGATTATGCGCCACTAAGGGGCCGCTGCGTCCTTTATGCGTCCAAGTGGACGCATGGCGCAGCGGTGTAGCTCTAGCGGGACAGGGCCTTTGGAAGGACTGTCCGAATATGGAGGCTGATATGCAAAACACTGTTTCGAAGAATTTCCTGAGTGAACTGGAATTTTCGCGTCTTGGCGCCGGACAGGTCGCCTATATGCGCAAAGTGAAGACCGACGATCTCGCCACCAGTTTCCCCGCTTTGCCGCCGATGACACCGGGTGTTGAACTCTGGGCGCTCTTTGCTGCCAATGGCGATCCGATTGTGCTTTCCGATGAACGTGACAATATTCTTGTTGGCGCACAGGAGCACGAGCTGCGGACGGTTATGTTGCAGTAGACAACCGGGTGATTGACTGAATTTTGGAACCCCGCTGGCTTGCCAGCGGGTTTTCCTTTTAATGGCTGAATAGGATTGCATTGGCATGGTTCGTGGTTCGACAAGCTCACCATGAGGCCCTTCGACAGGCTCAGGATGAGGGGAACGCAATTCAGCAACGTTGGAGATTATCGTTGCATCCTCACTCTCCCTCATGGTGAGCTTGTCGAACCACGAACCACGAACCACGAACCACCGTAATACAAGCGTCACTGCTTAAACCTTCACCGCCTGTTCCACCCGGTCCACCGCCCCGAACAATTCCAGATAGCGCTTGATCTCGGCCTTGTCGCCGGTTGCTTTTTTCGGATTGTCGGAAAGCTTGACCGCCGGGCGGCCATTGGCCTCGCTGACCTTGCAGACCAATGAGATCGCGTTGAGCTGATCGTTGAAACGCGGGGCGCAATCCTCAAAATCATTGGTCAAATTGGTGCCCCAACCAAAACTCATGCGCACTTTGCCCTTGAAGTGGTGATAGGTTTCTTCGATCGTCTCCACATCGAGCCCATCGGAAAACACCAGAAGCTTGCCGCGTGGGTCTTTACCCCTTGAGCGCCACCACGAGAGTATTTTCTCGCCGCCCTCAATGGGTGGAGCGCTGTCGGGGCGAAACCCTGTCCAATCTGCGACCCAGTCGGGTGCATCGCGCAAAAAGGCTGCTGTTCCAAACGCGTCAGGCAGCACGATCAGCAGATTGCCGCCATAATAGCGGTTCCAGTCCTGCAGCACCTTATAGGGCGATTTCAGCAATTCCTCTTCCGTGCGGCTGAGGGCAGCCAGAACCATCGGCAGTTCATGCGCATTGGTGCCAAGTGCTTCCAGATCGTTGTCCATGGCCAAAAGCACGTTGCTGGTGCCGGTAAAAGCATCGCCGATACCCTCTTTCAGCGCTTCGACGCACCAGCGCTGCCACAGGAAAGAATGGCGCCGCCGCGTGCCGAAATCGGAAATCCGGATGTCGGGCAGGGAGCGCAGGCGCTCCACCTTGGTCCACATCTTGGCCTTGGCACGGGCATAGAGCACATCAAGCTCGAAACGCCCCATTTTCTTCATCGCCGCCCGTGAGCGCAGCTCATTGATGATGGTCAGCGCCGGAATTTCCCACATGGTCGTGTACATCCAAGGACCGTGGAAATTCAGTTCATACTGACCGTCGCGCTTGGTCAGCTCATATTCCGGCAGTTGGAAATTTGTCAGCCATTCAAGGAAATCAGGCTCAAAGATCTGTTTCTTGCCGTAGAACGTATTACCGCCAAGCCAGATCATCTCCTTTTTGGAGAAACGGATCGTGCGCGCATGGTCCAGCTGCTCGCGCAGCTCTTCCTCGTCAATCTCATCTCCCAGCCGGACACGGGTGGTCCGGTTGATCAGGGTAAACGTCGCATCCACTTTCGGATAAACGCCCCAGATCATCTGTAACATCAGCAGTTTGTAGAAATCCGTATCCAGCAGGCTGCGGACAATGGGATCGAGTTTCCATGTGTGGTTGAACACGCGCCGTGCAATGTCGGTCTTGGTCGCCATTGAATGCTCTCCTTCCGGAATTTCCGCCCGCCATGTTGCACGGCAGAAACCGGTCATCAAGCAGAACCGGTCATATCCGGCTAAATTCCGCAGCCAGATGATATGCGGTCCTTGCATTAAATCTTTGTAACCTCACACTTTTGTCATTAACGGCGACATCAAAGCGCTTTATTCTCCGTTGTAATCAGCCTTTCGCGCCGGGATGCGCTTTGGGATATAATCATAAACATGGTGGTGCTGGCTCTGCCTCATGCGGAACCGGTCTTTTTGGAGTGATGTATGAAAGTCTGGAAACAGCTTGTACTGGTTGTTGTGGTCCTCGCCATTGCTGGCGGTGGGTGGCTATACTTTTTTCCAGGTGCATCCAATCTCTTCAAAAAAGCGGGCGTTGACAAGGTTCTGACCACAGACAAGCCCGCCACGTCAGCTGGACAAGGCCGGAGCGGACAGGCGGCGCCGATTGTGGTTGTGCGTGCTGCTGAAGAAGCCAAGATCAATGACAAGCTGTCTGCCATTGGCACCGGCAAGGCAAAAAGTTCGGTTTCCGTCACACCATTTGCCGCTGGCCGCATGAACGAAATTCTTGTCACGTCCGGGACCAAGGTCGAGGCAGGTGATGTGATTGCCCGCCTCGATGCAGAGGCCGAGGCCATTGCCGCCGACAAGGCACGCACCATGTTGAAGGACGCGCAGACAAAGCTGAAGCGCGCTGAAAATCTCAGCACCACCAACACGGTCTCCGCTGTGCAGGTGTCCGATGCTGGTCTGGCCGTCGATAATGCCGGTCTTGATGTGCGTGAGGCGGAACTTGCGCTGGACCGGCGTGCCATCAAGGCACCAATCAGCGGTATTGTCGGTATTCTGCCTGTGAGCGCCGGCAACTACATCACGACAACAACGCAGATCGCCACGATTGCCGATCGCAGCGATGTGCTTGTTGATTTCTGGGTGCCTGAACGTTTCGCCCCTGCGGTCAAGGTTGGGGCTGCCGTTACGGCTACCTCCGTTGCCCGTCCGGGTGAGACTTTCAACGGAACCATCAGTTCCATCGACAATCGCGTTGATCCTGACAGCCGTACCCTGCAGGTACAGGCCAAGATCACCAATCCGAATGATGCGCTGCGCGAAGGCATGGCCTTTCAGGTGACTATGGGCTTTGCCGGTGAAACCTATCCGACGGTCGATCCGCTGGCGATCCAGTGGGGCACGGATGGTGCCTATGTCTGGAAGATCGTCGATAACAAGGCGCAGCGCGTTTCCGTGCGCATCATGCAGCGCAATACAGCCTATGTTCTTGTGAACGCCGAGATCAAGCCTGGCGACCTTATCGTCGCTGAAGGCGTGCAATCCGTTCGTCAGGGCGGGACTGTCCAGATCAAGGGGCAGCCTGCCAATCAGACAGACGCTCGGCCTCTTGCTTCTGTCGGCGAACAGGGCTGAGGTGTGGCGTGAGCAATTCGCACGGACAATCCGACTCCAATTTCACTGCTCTTTTTATCCGTCGTCCGGTACTGGCGCTGGTCCTGAACGTATTGATCGTGGTGGCCGGGCTTGCCGCCTTCTACGGTGTTGATATACGCGAACTGCCGGATGTGGATCGCCCTGTTGTAACGGTAACGACGACCTTTGAGGCAGCGGCTGCCGAAACCGTTGACCGTGAACTGACAGCGGCCATTGAGAGCGCCGTGTCGCGTGTATCAGGCGTTAAATCCATTTCCTCAAGCTCATCCTTCGGCACCAGCCGTGTAACGGTAGAGTTCAATGATGGTGTTGATCTCAACGTGGCCGCAGCTGATATGCGCGATGCCATCAGCCGCATCACCAACACGTTGCCTGAGCAGGCGGACCCGCCGCAGATCGTCAAGGCCGATGCCAATGCGGATGCGGTGATGCGGCTTGCGGTAACATCGGACACTATGGCGGTCGAGGACATGACGGTGCTGGTCGAAGACCAGATCGAAGATGTGCTTGCATCGGTTCCCGGCGTTGCCGATGTGCAGGTCAATGGCAATCGCAGCAAGATTTTCCGGATTGATATTGATCAGGGCAAGCTCGCAAGTCTCGGTCTGACCGTCGCCAATGTGCGCACTGCGCTCGACACCATGGCTTTCGATACACCAGCCGGCCAGATCAACAGCAATGCGCAGAGCATTGTTGTCCGCGCCACGGCCCCGATCGTCACGCCTGAGGATTTCGAAAACATCATCATCAAGGACCGCACCAAGATCAGGGATATCGCGACGGTGACGCTTGGCCCTGACATTGGCACATCGACATTGCGCGCTAATGGCAAGACGGGCATTGGTCTTGGCATTATCCGGCAGGCACAGTCCAATACACTCGATATATCCAAGGGCATTCGCGAAGCCGTTGCCCAGTTGCATAAAACTCTGCCACAGGGCGTCGATATCCGCGTGACCAGTGATGATGCGGAGTTCATCAACGGCGCCGTGCATGAAGTGGAAATCGCGCTTGGCGCTTCTGTCTTCATCATCATCCTGATCATTTACCTGTTCCTGTGGGACATCCGCGCAACGCTGATCCCCGCCGTCTCTATGCCGGTGGCGCTGATCGGAACCATCTCGGCCGTGTATCTGGCGGGCTTCTCCATCAACATTCTGACATTGCTCGCATTGGTATTGGCGACCGGTCTCGTGGTCGATGACGCTATTGTCGTGCTTGAAAATATTGTCCGGCGCCGCAATCAGGGCATGGGGCCGCGGGCGGCGGCAGTGCTTGGAACACAGGAAGTGTTTTTCGCCGTTATCGCAACGACCGTGACGCTTGCCGCAGTGTTTGTGCCGCTCTCCTTTCTGCCGGGCCAAACCGGCGGCCTCTTCCGTGAGTTTGGTTTCGTGCTGGCGATCTGCGTGCTGCTCTCTGCCGTTGTCGCCCTCACGCTCTGCCCGATGCTGGCATCGCGCCTGCTCTCGGCAAGTGAAGCGAAACATGAGGATATCAATCATTCTCCGGGCCTTGTCAGGCGTGTTGGCGGGTTTTTCCTCGAAGCCTACAGGCGCATTCTGCATGGCTGTCTGGCCGCTCCATGGCTTGTCGTTCTGGCATCGCTTTTGTTTGCCGGAGCGGCTTTTGGTGCGTTTTCGCTGCTCAAACAGGAACTGACGCCGACCGAAGACCGCGCCTCCGCCTTCCTGCGTATCACTGCACCGCAGGGTGTCAGCCTCGAATATCTGAACGATCAGATGCGCCAGATCGAGACCTTGATCCAGCCGATGCGCGATTCCGGCGAAATCCAGAACACCTTTTCCATCGCCGGACAGAACGGCAATACCAATCGCGGCTTCATGGTGCTCAGTCTTGCCACATGGAAGGAGCGTCACCGCAGCCAGCAGGAAATTCTGACCGATGTGTCCAAGCGCGTGCGCAATATTCCGGGTATTCAGGTCTTTGCCGCTCAACCCAATTCGCTCGGTATTCGCGGTGCGGGCAACGGCTTGCAGTTTGCCATCGTCGGTACAAACTATGCTGACCTCGGTTCGACCGCAGCCAAGATTGTCTCGGCACTGGAAAAGGACCGGCGTTTCGACCGGCCGCGCCTGACCAATGAACCAACGCAGCCGCAGCTTTCCGTTTCCATTGATCGCGAACGGGCTTCCGATCTTGGGATTGATATCACCGGGCTCGCCGAGGCCCTGCAATCGGTGCTGGATGGCTACAAGATCGGCTCTGTCTATATCGAGGATCGCAGTTTCGACGTGAAGCTGGTTTCCACCACCAACCCGATCAATGATCCGACCGACCTCGAAAATGTATTCATGCGTACCAGCGATGGGCGTTTCGTGCCGATGTCGACCATCGCCAAGCTGACGGAAGTCGCTGTGCCGCCCGCGCTGACGCGTGAGCAGCAGATGCGCTCCGTTGCCATCACGGCAGCCCTCAGCCCGGAGTTCGCTTTGGGGGATGCCTATAAGGTCGTTCAGGAAGTGGCCGCGCCCATGCTGCCGCCGGGTTATCGCATTATTCCTCTCGCCGAGGCTGCGACATTGGGTGAAAACTCCGCCAGCATGTTCGTCACCTTCGGTTTTGCTATCCTGATCATCCTGCTCGTGCTGGCCGCCCAGTTCGAAAGTTTCATCAGTGCCGTTATCGTCATGGCCACGGTTCCTCTCGGTCTCGCCTGTGCAGTCTTTGCCATGATCCTCACCGGCACCAGCATGAACGTTTATAGCCAGATCGGGCTGGTGCTGCTTGTCGGTATTATGGCCAAAAACGGTATTCTGATTGTGGAATTCGCCAATCATCTGCGTGATCAGGGGCGGAATGTGCGCCAGGCCATTGAGGAAGCAGCCAATATCCGTCTGCGCCCCGTTGTCATGACCATGCTCTGCGCCATTCTTGGCGGTGTTCCACTGGTTCTTGCCAGCGGCGCCGGGGCTGAGGCGCGTATTGCCCTTGGCTGGGTTATTGTCGGTGGTCTGGGTCTTGCCACGGCCTCAACGCTGTTCCTGACGCCGGTTGCCTATCTGCTGCTTGCCGGTTTCTCCAAACCCAAGGCGGAAGAGGAAGCAAGGCTCGAGCGCGAATTGCTGGAAGTGGTGTCGCAGCCGCCCTTGCCAGCCGAATAGAACGGTTTGTCCAGATAGGAAAAAGGCGGGGATTGCTCCCCGCCTTTTTCGTTTCTCCCCTTCGCCTTACTTTGCGGCGTCGGTGACCTTTGTTGTCCATGCGCCTTCCGGCTTCTTGGTGATAACAGGGTCGGAACCACCACCGAGCAGCGTCTCGACGGTGCGCTCGGCTGCTGCCACATCGAGAACGCCGGTGGAGCCTTCCGTCAGCTTGTTGATCTCGGCCACCATGCGCTTCTGGTGCTTTTCGGTCTGCGCGCCACTCGCATCATTCTCAAGCACGATATTGGCGGCTTCATCCGGATGCTGGCGGGCATAGTCCCAGCCCTTCATCGAAGCTTTGACGAAGCGGGCAAGCTTCTCGACCATCTTCGGATCATCAAGGCTCTTCTGCAAGACGTAGAGCCCGTCTTCCAGCGTTGCGACCTTCTCGTCCTCATATTTGAAGGTGACGAGCTGATCAGCCGGAATGCCCGCATCAATCACCTGCCAATATTCATTGTAGGTCATGGTGGAAATGCAGTCGGCCTGTTTCTGGATCAGCGGATCGACGTTGAAGCCCTGTTTGAGAACCGTCACGCCATTTGGCCCGCCATCGGTCTTGAGACCAAGATGGTTCATCCACGACAGGAACGGATATTCATTGCCACCGAACCAGACGCCAAGGGTCTTGCCCTTGAAGTCCTCAGGCTTGGTAATGCCGGTTTCCTTGCGACAGGTCAGCATCATGCCGGACCGCTTGAACGGCTGGGCGATATTAACAAGGGGCAGGCCCTTCTCGCGGGTTGCCAGTGCCGAAGGCATCCAGTCAACAACCACATCGGCGCCGCCACCGGCGATCACCTGCGGCGGGGCAACATCAGGACCACCCGGCTTGATCTCGACATCAAGATCAGCTTCCTTGTAGAAGCCCTTGTCCTTGGCGACGTAATAGCCGGCAAACTGGCCTTGCGTGACCCATTTCAGCTGTAAGGTCAGCTTGTCGGCTGCAAGCGCAGAGCCCGCCATCAGCAGCGTTGCCAGACCCATCGACAGTGCAATCATCTTCTTCATGTTTCAGTTCTCCTCTTTTCTTGTTTTTAAGTTCTGTAGGAAGGATGCCAGAAAGTAACGGCCCGCTCGATAAGGGTAATAAGCCCGTAAGACAGGGAACCCGCAAGCGCTGCCACAAAAATTTCCGCCCAGACCATATCGACATTCATGCGTCCGACTTCTGCCGAGATGCGAAAGCCCATGCCGACAATGGGAGAGCCAAAGAATTCCGCAACGATGGCGCCGATCAATGCCAGTGTTGAATTGATCTTCAGGGCGTTGAAAATGAAGGGCATGGCGGCGGGCAGGCGGAGTTTGAGCAGCCTCTGCGCATAGCTTGAACCATAGGTCTGCATCAGGTCACGTTCCATCGCGCCGGATGCTGCAAGTCCGGCCACCGTGTTCACCAGCATCGGGAAGAAGGTCATGATGACGACGACGGCGGCCTTGGATTCCCAATAGGACCCGAACCACATCACCATGATTGGCGCTATGCCAACAACAGGAAGAGCAGCGACAAGATTGCCGATGGGCAGCAGGCCCTTGCGCAGGAATGGCACCCGGTCAACGAGGATAGCCGCAAGGAACCCGCTGCCGCATCCGATAGCATAACCGGCGATGGCAGCTTTCAGATAAGTCTGCTGGAAATCCGCCCAGAGTGTGGGTACAGAGTTCGAGATGCGCGCGGCGATCATGGATGGCGGCGGCAACAGGATGCTTGGTACGCCGAAACCCCTGACAATGATCTCCCAGAGGATCAGCAGCCACGCGCCGAAGAGAACGGGCAAGGCAAGATTGACAACGCGCTGTGCGTCTGGCCGGGCCAGTTTCAGGCCAGCGAGATTCTGCACGCTGAACCATGCCAACAGCCAGGCCGACGCCACCATGCACCAATAGCCAATCGAGGGACCTTCCGGTCCCATCGAGTGGAGCAGTTCGATAAGACAGAAGGGAACGATATGGACGAGCACAAGCAGCGCAATCAGCGATGAAGCCGACACGCTTGTGAAAAGCGCTACCGCCGCCGCGACAAACAGGATAACCGGTGTCGAATAGGCAAGCGTATCCTGAACATCGCCACCCGACGATATCAGCAATCCGCCAACGGCAAGCAGGAAAGCGGAAATGGCCAGCGGTGAACGGGAAATCCTCATGGACGTACTCCCATGCGCCGGTTGACGAGCGTGGCTACCAGCCCAATCAGGCTGACGAGAATGGCAGCCATCAGCGCTGCCGCAATCAGTGCGGCCCAGATCTGCACCGTCTGGCCGTAATAGGAACCAGCCAGCAGCCGAGCACCGATCCCTGCGACTGCTCCAGTCGGCAGTTCGCCGACGATGGCACCAACAAGGCTGATGGCCACGGCAATCTTCATCGAGGTAAAGAGATAGGGCATGGATGCGGGCCAGCGCAGTTTCCAGAACACCTGCGCTTTTGAAGCATTATAGGTGCGCATCAGGTCGAGATGCATGATCTCGGGCGAGCGTAAGCCTTTGACCATGCCCACTGCTACGGGAAAGAACGACAGGTATGTGGAGATCATCGCCTTGGGCAGAAGCCCGGTGATATTCACGGCATTCAGCACCACAATAATCATCGGCGCTATGGCAAGGATCGGTACTGTCTGCGATGTGATGATCCATGGCATCAGACTCTTGTCCAGCGTGCGCGAATGGACAATCGCAATGGCAAGCAGGATACCGAGCAGCGTTCCAAGCCCAAAACCCAGCAGGGTCGACGAGAGAGTTACGCCGACGTGGTAGACGAGGCTGCGTTTCGATGTCGGACTGATATCGAACACAGTCTTGCGGATTTCCTCGGCGACCTGATGTGGAGCAGGCAGGACCGGGCGCTCCTGCGCCATCGTATTGGCAATCAGCTGGCGGGTCGAAATCTCGGTATTGGCGCGGGCTGCCTGATCGCGCTCGAACGGCGCATTGAGAATGACCGCGAAGACATACCAGAGCACGAGAATGGCGATGAGCACCGTTCCGACAGGTATCACGCTGTTGCGGATAAAGTTCATGGATGCAGCCCTCCAACCGGGCGCTGCCATCGATAGAGAATATCCGGCAAATGCTCCTCATTGTCGCCATCGGTACGCCGGATCTCGCTAAATCCTTCCCTGAGATAGAAGGCTTGTGCGCCGCGATTTTCCACAAAGGTCCAGAGTTCTATCGGTCCGGTTGCTTCCTGTTTGGCGTGGTCAAGCAGCGCCTTGCCGATTCCTTTGCTGCGATGGTCCCGGTGAACGTAAAGCGCGTTGACGATATTGTCTGGTGAGAGGGCTACCATTCCGGCAATTGCACCATCATCGTCGGCGACAAATATTTCGTACTTTGCAAAAACAATATCCTGATAATATTCGGCGACGTCCTCTTCGGGATGCACCCGCGGCATCCATTCGGTTGTATCAATCCATGCATTGACGATTGCCGCACAGTCGGACATGTCACGCAATTTGGCGGCGCGGATCGTGGTCATCATCTGCCCCGGTTACTCATGATGTACCAGACCATGGCATTACCACAGTGCGTGGTTCGACAAGCTCACCATAAGGGCGCGTGTTGGCTGCAATGATAGTCGCCAACGTTGCAGACCTTGACTCCCTTTCATCACCCATCTCCCTCATCGTGAGCTTATCCAACCACGCACCACGATAATGCCAACTGCCCATGTCATTCTCCATCATAGGAATGGCCATGGCGCAGGCCTTCACGAACCCGGTGTGCAATCTCAAGAAACGCCGGTGTCTCGCGAATATCGAGCGTGCGTTCAGTGCCGAGATTGCAGTCGATAATCTCGTGAATTCGGCCCGGACGCGGGCTCATCACAACAATCTTCGTTGAGAGAAACACCGCTTCAGGAATGGAATGAGTGACGAAAATTACGGTCTTCTGTGTCTTGGCCCAGAGCTTTAACAACTGCTCATTGAGGTGATCGCGGACAATCTCATCAAGTGCGCCAAATGGTTCATCCATCAGCAGCATATCAGGATCGAAGGAAAGCGCCCTTGCGATGGAGGCACGCTGCTGCATGCCGCCTGATAGTTGCCACGGAAACTTCTTTTCAAAACCGGAGAGATTGACCAGTTCAAGGTTTTTGGCGATGCGGGCTGCCCGCTCGGCCTTGGGAACACCCATGACCTCCAGTGGCAGCGAAATATTGCCGCCAATAGTGCGCCATGGATAAAGCGCTGCAGCCTGAAATACATAACCATAAGCGCGTTTCTGACGTGCCTCGGAAGGCGTCATGCCATTGACGGAGATCGCACCCGAGGTTGGCTGCTCCAGATCGGCAATAACGCGCAAAAGGGTTGTCTTGCCGCAACCGGATGGTCCGATGAAGGAAACGAATTCGCCGCCATTCACTGCAAGATTGATGTTCGACAGGGCGTTAACAGGCCCGTCATTGGTCTGGAAGACCAACGACAGGTCTTTGACATCAATCACATTTTTGAGGGCTACTTGAGGCATTGCATTCATATCAACCCCATCAGACACCCGCCGGTATGTTCTTCGGATCACGCTCAACCTTACGCGGTGCCGTGAGTTCCTTCCAGGTGGAAAGTGCGCGATTGGCGGGCGCATTGGCCTCGCGTTCGACAAAACGTCCGCTGCCCGTGGGAGCGAGTACTTCGCCATCTTTATAGGCAATCTGACCGCGTGACAGGGTGATGCGTGGCAGGCCTGTTACCTCGATGCCTTCAAATACATTGTAGTCGATGGCGGATTTCTGCGTCTTGGCAGAAATGACCTTCGATGCCTCGGGGTCCCAGATGACGATATCAGCGTCCGAGCCCTGCAGGATTGCACCCTTGCGCGGGTAAATGTTGAGAATGCGGGCAATGTTTGTGGACGTGACAGCCACGAATTCGTTGGGCGTCAGGCGGCCGGTGCGAACGCCTTTTGTCCAAAGAACAGGCATGCGGTCTTCAAGGCCGCCTGTACCGTTCGGAATCTTGGTAAAATCGCCGACACCAAAGCGTTTCTGTTCTGTTGTGAAGGCACAGTGATCCGTTGCCACCACTTGCAGGCTGCCGGAGGCGAGACCGGCCCACAATCCGTCCTGATGGCTTTTATCGCGAAACGGCGGCGACATCACGCGCCGCGCCGCATAGTCCCAGTCCTTATTCTTGTACTCGCCTTCGTCAAGCGTCAGATGCTGCACCAGCGGTTCGCCATATACGCGCATGCCTTTCTGGCGTGCGCGGCGGATCGCTTCATGTGCCTGCTCGCAGGACACATGCACGATATAGAGCGGTACACCCGCCTGATCGGCAATCATGATGGCGCGGTTGGCGGCTTCGCCCTCGATCTCCGGCGGGCGGGAATAGCCATGAGCCTCCGGCCCATTATTGCCTTCGGACAGAAGCTTCTGCTGGAGATGGGCGACCACATCGCCATTTTCCGCATGAACCAGTGGCATGGCACCGATTTCGGCACAGCGCGTGAACGAGGCGAACATTTCGTCATCATCCACCATCAGCGCGCCCTTATAGGCCATGAAGTGCTTGAACGTATTGATGCCGCGCTCAACCACCTTTGGCATCTCGTCAAAAATCTGTTTGTTCCAGCCGGTGATGGCCATGTGGAAGGAATAGTCGGTGCGCGCCTTGCCCGCTTTCTGGAACCAGTCCTGCAAGGCTGCAAGCAAGCCGTCCGAACCGGGGAGAACGAAATCGACGACCATTGTCGTTCCGCCCGCCAGCGCCGCTGCGGTACCGGTATCGAAATCGTCGGAGGAATGCGTGCCCATGAAAGGCATTTCGAGATGGGTATGCGGATCAATACCACCCGGCATCAGATAGCAGCCCGTCGCATCAATAATCTCATCGCCGGAAAGATCAGAGCCGATCTGGGCGATGATATCGCCATCAATCAGCACATCCGCCCTGTAGGTGCGGTCGGCGGCAATGATTGTCCCGCCTTTGATCACTTTCGTAGCCATGTGTTCGTTCCCCTTATTGGTCTTTTGTCGAACATGTTGCTCTGTATGAACGGTTATCCGGTCAGGTTTCAATCACCGCCGTTTCCAGAACAGCATGCAGAAGGACATCCGCACCGGCGGCCGCCCATTCCTTGGAAATTTCTTCATCTTCATTATGGCTAAGTCCGCCAACGCAGGGGCACATGACCATCGCCGTCGGCGCAACCCGGTTGACCCAGCAGGCATCATGCCCGGCACCGGAAATGATGTTGCGATGGCTATAACCAAGACGCTCGGCTGCATTGCGCACAGCGGTCACACAGCCCTCGTCGAAGGTAACGGGATCAAAATGCCCAGCTTCTTCGATTTCAATTTCCAGCCCCAGCTCCCTGGCGATCTTCGGCGCCTTTTCCTCAAGCTCGGCCTTCATCGCGTTTAATGTCCCGATATCCGGCGAGCGAAAATCGACGGTGAAAACCACCTTGCCGGGAATGACATTGCGCGAATTGGGATAGACATCGCAATGGCCAATGGCACCGACAGCGCTTGGCTGATGGGCCATGGCGATGGTGTGGACGAGTTCGGTGATGCGCGCCATGCCGAGCCCGGCATTCCTGCGCATGGGCATGGGTGTTGAGCCCGTATGGCTGTCTTTGCCGGTCAACGTAATCTGTAGCCACCACAATCCCTGTCCATGGGTGACAACGCCAATATCCTTGCCTTCGATTTCGAGAATAGGGCCCTGCTCGATATGCAATTCGAACAATGCGTGCATCTTGCGCGTGCCGACATCTTCATCGCCCTTCCAGCCAATACGCTCCAGCTCGTCGCCGAATGTCTTGCCCTTGGCATCTTCGCGCGCATAGGCCCAGTCCTGAGTGTGGATACCGGCAAAGACACCAGATGCCAGCATGGCCGGAGCAAAGCGCGTGCCTTCCTCATTGGTCCAGTTGACCACGACGATGGGATGTTTGGTTTTGATATTGAGATCATTGAGGGTGCGGATCAGTTCCAGCCCCCCAAGCACACCGAGAACGCCGTCATATTTGCCGCCGGTCGGTTGAGTATCAAGATGGCTGCCGACATAAACGGGCAGGGCATCCGGGTCCGTACCCTCGCGATGGAAGAACATATTGCCCATGGTGTCGACGCCCATGGTCAGGCCAGCCTTTTCGCACCAGCTCTGGAACAGACGTCGGCCCTCGGCATCCTCATCGGTCAGAGTCTGGCGGTTGTTACCGCCGCGCAGACCCGGTCCGATCTTTGCCATTTCCATCAGGCTGTCCCAGAGACGGTCGCCGTTGATCCTCAGATTTCCAGTGAGCGCCATGTGAGAGCCTTTCGATTATGCGAGGTTCTTGAGGACATCGGCCAATGTATCGAAGAGATGTTCGATCTGGCCTTTGGTGATGATCAGCGGTGGCGACAGCGCAATGATATCGCCTGTTGTGCGGATAAGAACGCCCTTCTCATAGGCGTCGAGGAACGCCTGGAAGGCGCGTTTCGTCGGCGCACCGGGGATAGGTTCCAGTTCAATCGCGCCGATCAGACCAAGATTGCGGATATCGATGACGTGCGGCAGGCCTTTGAGGGCATGCAGTGCGTCAGCCCAGTAATCCGAAAGCTCGGCTGCGCGGGTGAGCAGACCCTCTTCCTCATAGGTGTCGAGTGTTGCCAGTGCCGCCGCACAGGCGACCGGGTGGCCGGAATAGGTATAGCCATGGAACAGCTCGATGGTGTTCTCAGGGGCAGTCATGAAGGCATCGTAGATTTGCTTGGAAGCAAAAACTGCGCCCATTGGAATCACGCCGCTGGTGATGCCTTTGGCTGTGGTGATGAGATCAGGAACCACGCCGAAATAGTCAACGGCAAAAGGCGTACCAAGACGGCCAAAACCCGTAATGACTTCATCAAAGATCAGCAGGATATCATTCTTGGTGCAGATATCGCGCAGGCGTTTCAGATAGCCTTTTGGCGGGATGAGAACGCCTGTCGATCCTGCGACCGGCTCAACAATAACGGCGGCAATGTTCGAGGCGTCATGCAGAGCGATGACCTTTTCCAGATCATCGGCAAATTCCGCGCCATATTCAGGTTCGCCGCGGGTAAAGGCATTGCGCGCCAGATCATGCGTGTGACGGATGTGATCGACCCCGCCAAGTGCATTGCCAAACGCCTTGCGGTTGCCGGAAATGCCGCCAACGGAAATGCCGCCGAAACCGACGCCATGATAGCCACGCTCGCGGCCGATCAGTTTGGTCTTGGTGCCATTGCCTTTGGCCCGGTGATAGGCAAGCGCGATCTTGAGCGCTGTATCGACCGATTCCGAACCCGAATTGGTGAAGAATACATGATCAATTGGCGAGGGCAGCATGGCGGCGAGACGTGCCGCCAGTTCGAAGACTTTGGGATGGCCCATCTGGAAGGCGGGCGCATAGTCGAGTTCGGCAACCTGCTTCTGCACAGCTTCGACGATCTTCGGGCGCGAGTGACCGGCATTGCAGCACCACAGGCCGGCGGTTCCATCAAGGATTTCGCGGCCATCGGCGGACTTGAAATGCATGTCCTTGGCACTGACCAGAAGACGCGGATTTTGCTTGAATTGCCTGTTTGCCGAAAACGGCATCCAGAACGCCTCGAGATTGTTGGTGCCCAATCCCAATGCCGATTTCGACATGTGACGTACGCCTCCTGATTTGCGGACATTGCCGCTTGTTTTGTGTTCCCGAATGATTGAACCTGTGGTGCAATCAAAAACTTGACTAGTTGGTCAAAATGCAGGCTAGAAGAGCATAGGAAGCCGGTCAAGCGCTTTATGGGAAATAAGGGTGGTTCCGGGATGCGACGAAAAAGCCGTCGTGTCCAGTACCAAGAAGGGGTGAGGAGCATGGCAAGGGCAACGAAGAAAAAGACCAGCGAAGTGCCGGAAAAGACAACGCGGATTCAGGAAATCAACCGCCGTCTCATCCTTGACGCTGCCCTTGATGTTTTTTCCACCTATGGTTTTCGCGGCACCACCATCGATCAGATCGCCGACAAGGCAGGCATGTCCAAGCCGAACCTGCTCTACTATTTTCCGCGCAAGCAGAATATCTATGTGACGCTGCTGGAGGAGACGCTGGAGGAATGGCTCGCACCGCTTGCAGAGATTGATCCCGAGGGCGATCCAATCGAGCAATTGCGCAAATACATCACGGTGAAAATCCGCATGTCGGAAAGCCATCCGGAGGCATCACGGCTTTTTGCCAATGAAGTGCTGCATGGCGCACCGGCTATCAGCGAATTCCTGACCAAGCATCTGAAGCCGCTGGTGGATGACAAGGCGGCAGTTATCCGCCGCTGGGTGGGCGAGGGCAAGCTTGCACCGGTTGATCCCTATCACCTTATTTTCATGATCTGGGCCACCACCCAGCACTATGCGGATTTCGACGTGCAGGTCCGTGCCATTATGGGCAATCAGGTTGGCCGTCCTGGTTTCCGCGAACAGACGGCGCAGGCGGTTTTGAGTATTATTTTGAATGGTATTCGCCCTAGGCTGTGATTGGTGATCTGCATATACGTGGTTCGTGGTTCGACAAGCTCACCATGAGGGAGAGTGTGGATGAAAGGGAGTCAAGTTCTACACGCTTCGCGCTGCAATCTTTGCGATTAGCGTTGCATCATCCCTCTCCCTCATGGTGAGCTTGTCGAACCACGAACCACGAACCACGTATATGCAGATCACCAATCAGGTGATCTCACGCGAAATTGACAAGCGTAGATTGTGCATTGCACTATTGTCACATCGCGCTGCAATATTCGTTGTCGCGCCTGTCTTGTCAGCAAGGCCGCCCCTGATATCCGGAGATAACCCGTGAAAATATCCGACGTTCGTTCCGCCTATGCCATGCCGCTTACCAACCCGTCCTATCCGCCGGGACCCTACCGTTTCATCAACCGTGAATATGTGGTCATCACCTATCGCACCGATCCGGAAGCACTGAGGGCTGTCGTGCCGGAACCGCTTGAGATCACGGAACCGGTCGTCAAATTCGAGTTCATCCGTATGCCCGACTCCACCGGTTTTGGTGACTATACGGAGTCTGGCCAGGTCATCCCGGTCCGCTTTAATGGCAAGGATGGTGTTTACGTTCATTCCATGTATCTCGATGATGACGCCCCGATTGCGGGTGGGCGTGAGATCTGGGGTTTCCCGAAGAAACTGGCCAGCCCGAAAATCACCCATGAGGGCGAAACCATCCTTGGTACCCTGCATTATGGCAGCGTCCTCTGTGCCACCGGCACCATGGGCTATAAGCACAAAGCTGCCGATCATGATGCCGTGCTGAAATCGCTCCTGCTGCCGAATTATCTCATCAAGATTATTCCGCATGTGGACGGCACGGCACGCATTTGCGAGCTGGTTCAGTATCACCTGCAGGATATTGATCTGAAGGGCGCATGGACCGCCCCTGCCGCGCTGGAACTTCATGCACATGTCATGGCTGACGTCTCACGTCTGCCGGTGCTGGAAGTTCTGTCAGCTTCGCATTTCATTGCCGATCTGACATTGGGACTTGGGGAAGTCGTCCACGATTACATGGTAGAGTAGCTATTCGTAGCTGTACAAGTTGCAGTCCCTTGGACAGGCTCAGGATGAGGGGTGCTTTATACTGTACCCCTTGCGATTAGCGTTGCATCCACACTTTCCCTCATGGTTGTTATGTCGAACCACGAAACATGAACCAGACACTTCACAAAAAACCCGCCTCGAAGGGCGGGTTTTAAGTTTGCTACTCTGCAGCAGCCTTGGCCATCGGATTGTTCGGGTGTGTCGTCCAGTTGGCGTAATCAGGCTGAATCGGTGTCTTGGTGCGTGGATCAACGCCCGACGTCATCGGCACCATGGTGATGCAGTTATCAACCGGGCAGACATTGACGCAGAGATTGCAGCCAACGCATTCCTCATCAATCACCTCGAAATGCCGCGCACCGTCAACCATCGCTGTGATGGCCTGATGCGATGTGTCTTCGCAGGCGATGTGACAACGACCGCATTTGATGCAGAGATCCTGATCGATCTGCGCCTTGGTGATGTAGTTGAGGTTGAGATATTGCCAGTCAGAAACATTCGGCACGGCCAGACCGCGAAAGTCTTCGATGGAGCTGAAACCACGTGAATCCATCCAATCGGACAATCCGTCGATCATCTCCTGCACGACCTTGAAGCCGTAGGTCATGGCGGCGGTGCAGACCTGCACATTGCCACAACCAAGCGCGATGAATTCAGCCGCATCGCGCCAAGTGGTGATACCGCCAATGCCCGAAATCGGCAGGCCACGGGTTTCCGCATCACGCGCAATTTCCGCCACCATGTTCAGCGCGATTGGCTTGACTGCCGGACCACAATAACCGCCATGTGAACCACGGCCATCAATCGATGGATTGGGCGCAAATGTATCAAGATCAACCGATACAATGGAATTGATGGTGTTGATCAGTGACACGGCGTCCGTACCACCGGCTTTTGCCGCCCGTGCGGGCTTGCGAATATCGGCGATATTCGGCGTCAGCTTGGTGATGACAGGCATGCGCGTATACTGTTTGCACCAGCGGACAACCATTTCGATATATTCAGGTACCTGACCGACAGCGGCACCCATGCCGCGCTCGGACATGCCGTGCGGGCAGCCGAAGTTAAGCTCGATACCGTCAGCACCGGTAGCCTCAACCAAGGGCAGAATGGCTTTCCAGGCGTTCTCCTCGCAGGGCACCATGATAGAGGCAATCAGCGCCCGGTCTGGCCACTTCTTCTTCACCTCGGTCATTTCCCGCAGGTTCACTTCCAGCGGGCGGTCGGTGATAAGCTCGATATTGTTCAGGCCAAGCAACCGCCGGTCAGGGCCGTGGATTGCGCCATAGCGTGGACCGTTGACGTTGACGACAGGTGGACCCTCTTCCCCCAATGTCTTCCAGACTACACCGCCCCAGCCCGCCTTGAAGGCGCGCTCGACATTGTAGGCCTTATCCGTTGGTGGTGCAGAAGCCAGCCAGAAGGGGTTAGGGGATTTGATGCCGAGGAAATTCGATGAAAGATCAGCCATGTCGATATCTCCTTCAACCAGCAATCTGGTGTGGATGGGTGGGATGCTCAGCTGCGGCTGACGTGCCATCCGGATTTTCGGCCATGACGGCTTCAACAAACCCGCTGACTTTCTCCGGCTGCTGCGTCAAGGCGCGATGGATCGATTCAGCGGCAAGCTTGCCATCCTGAACCGCTGCCACAGTCAAATCCTGACCACCGGCAATGCAGTCACCGCCCGCCCATATACCGGGAACTGATGTACGGCGATCATCATCGACGCTGATGCGTCCCTTCGCCAAAGCCAAGCCGGATTCAGCTAAAATGCTCTGCGCCGGTGTCTGGCCAATGGCCTTGAAAATCTGGTCACTGGCAAGCGTGATGCTCTCGCCTGTCCCGGCAAGCCTGCCATCGACCATGGCCGTATAGTCAAGCGTGATACCGCAGACTTCGCCTGCCGCGTTGCGGGTAAGCGCACGCGGCTGCAACCAATGACGGATGATGACACCGGTTTTCAGCGCCAGTTCCTGTTCATAGGGGCTGGCATTCATGCTTTCCGGCCCGCGCCGGTAGGCGATAATGACATTCTCCGCACCAAGCAGTTTGGTCTGGACTGCCACGTCGATGGCGGTCATGCCTCCACCAATGACGACAACATCGCGTCCGACGGATATTTGCGACAGGTCTTCGCTCTGGCGCAGTACGGAGATGTAATCAACCGCATCGATGCAGCCTGCGGCGTCTTCCCCTTCAAGGCCAAGTTCATTAACGCCCGGCAAGCCCATGCCAAGGAACACCGCATCAAAACCCGCTTTCAGCGCGTCGATGCTGATATCCCGGCCAAGCGCCTTGTCATTCTCGATGGTGATTCCGCCGATTTCCAGAATGAAATCGAGTTCCTGCTGGGCGAAATTATCGACGCTCTTATAGGCGGCGATACCATATTCATTGAGCCCGCCAGCCTTGGGCCGTGCCTCGAAGATCGTTACATTGTGCCCATGCTTGGCAAGGCGATGCGCAGCGGACAATCCGGCAGGACCGGCACCGACAACGGCAACGCTCTTGCCTGTTGGTTCAGCCCGTTTGAATGGGTGCTGGCCTTTTTCCATCAGATGATCGGTGGCATAGCGTTGCAGAAGCCCGATCTTGACCGGCTTGCCTTCGGCCGTTTCGCGCACGCAGGCCTGCTCGCACAGGGTTTCTGTCGGGCAGACACGGGCACACATGCCCCCCAGAATGTTTTCGGAAAGAATGGTCTTTGCCGAACCGGTGGGGTTGTCGGCGGCAATCTGGCGAATGAATAGCGGAATATCGATGCCCGTGGGACAGGCATTCATGCACGGCGCATCGTAGCAGAAGTAACAGCGGTCGGATTCGACAAAGGCCTCATGCCGTGTCAGAGCCGGGTGCAGATCGGAAAAAACATCGGTGTAGACCTCAGACTCAAGCCGTCCGGCCCTCACATCACGGATTCCAGAATCAATCGATCCCATGAAATCGCCTCTCCATTTCTGAAATTGCGGCGTCCCGTTCCCTTTGGAAACATCCGCAATTTGGTGGTGGGCCGGTATGTCCGGCGCCTGTTGAGGGGAAGAATGCCAGATTTTTACAAAAGGTCAAATTTTTTATCAAACGGTCAAGAAAATGCGAAAACGATGTGTTCCATCCTCTGGCGCTCGCAAAGGAAGGATTGAATTGGACTATTGAAAGAGATGAGATTTATGCAAGATCTTCCAGAACAAGGCTTGCGCCCTTGGCACCCACCATCATGGCAGCGGCATTGGTGTTGCCCGATATGATGTTGGGAAAAATCGAACAATCGATAACGCGCAGGCCCTCGACACCGTGAACGCGCAAGCGCGGATCGACCACCGACTGAGCGGGGTCTGGCCCCATGCGACAGGTGGAAACGGGATGATAGACCGTACCGCTGCGCTTACGGAAATCGGTAATCAGGTCCTCGTTGCTCTGGCAATCCGGGCCGGGCAATAACTCCTCGACAATCAGTTTTGACAGGGTTGGTGTGCCCGCAATTTTCCGCAGGAATTTAACCGCATCGAGCATCTCAGCCACATCATGCTCCGTGGAAAAGGCATTCGGCACAATCCGCGGTGCTTCAAGCGGATTCTCAGAGCGAATATGGATAGAGCCGACGCTGGTCGGACGGCAATTGGACAGGCCAATGGAAAAGCCCGGCCATGGGTCAGGTGTGAGGATTGGCCGTTCGCCCTCCTTGGGACGCACTGTTGAGAACGCCTGAAAATAAAGCTGCATGTTCGGCCGTGGGCGGGATGGATCGGTGCGAAAAAAGCCCCCGCCCTGATTCATGCTGATCGATAGCGGCCCCGTTCGCAGCAGCAGATATTCGATGCCGACCAGCATCTTTCCCCACCATGGCCGCAGCACCTGATTGAGCGAGGCAACATTGGCGCGGTAGGTGTAATTGATACCGAGATGATCCTGCAGGTTTTCTCCAACCTGACTATTGGCATGTATGACGGGAATGCCGAGTTGCTGCAATCGCGTTGCATTGCCAATACCCGATAGTTCAAGCAGCTGTGGCGAGTTGACGGAACCGCCACACAGAATGACTTCGCGCCCGGCAGTGACTGTCTCGGTTTGGCCATTGCGGACAAATGTGACACCGGTGGCGCGCTTGCCCGCGAAAGTGACGCGCTGCACCATGGCGCCTGTGAGTACAGTCACATTGGCGCGTTTCATCGCCGGGCGCAGGAAAGCCCGCGCGGCGGACATGCGCCGCCCGTTCTTCGTGGTCAGCTGAAATGGTCCTGTACCCTCCTGCGTAGCACCATTAAAATCAGGATTATAGGGTAAGCCCGCCTCCTGTGCGGCTTTCAGAATTTGGTTGGTAAGTGGATGAAACAGTCCCGAGCAATCGGTGACATGTACAGGACCGCCGCGGCCAAGGCTTTTCGCTGGTCCGTCGTGATCTTCCAGCGCCCGGAATATGGAGAGCAGGTCATCATGGCCCCAGCCGGGATTGCCACGCTCGCGCCATTCGTCAAAATCTTCCCTCGCACCGCGCACATAGACCATGGCGTTGATCGAGCTTGATCCGCCGAGCACCTTGCCGCGCGGCCAGTAATCGGCATTGCCGCCAAGACCCGGATCGGATTCGGCGCGGTACATCCAGTTGACGGATTTGTCATAAAAGGTCTTGCCGTAACCAAGCGGCATCTGAACGAAAAACCGCCGATCCGAACCACCAGCTTCCAGCACAAGCACGGAATGGCGTCCGCTGGCGGACAGGCGCTCGGCAACAACCGATCCAGCTGAACCTGAGCCAACAATGATGAAGTCAAACGCGCGCATGAATTCCAGCCTGAATGCAATCTTTAATCTGCAGGCAGGATATCCGGCTTCGTTGCATCAGACCCAAACGTCATTCCGCCATGGCTTATGGAAAATACGACAGGCCGGTCGATTTCTGGAAGCTCTCAGGTGCCGGCGGCAATTTGACCAAGGTTTTCGAAAAACCGGGCGGCAAGTTTTGTGGCCCAGGACCATACCAGTCGGCCACCGATTTGCGCGATTCTGCCACTCACATCAGCATGGACCTTGTAGACAAGCACAGTCTCGTTGCCGTCCTCGATCAGGGTGACATCTGCTGCGCCTTTGGCAAATCCGGCAATACCGCCCTTGCCCTCGGCGGTGATGGTGTAGGAGTGCGGCGGATTGAGATTGCTCAGTTCAATCCTGCCGCTGAACCGCGCTTTTATGAGGCTGAGTTTCACGACAACTGTCGCTTCAAGTTCCCTATCTGAAATCCATTCAAGCCTCTCGCAGCCGGGAATACAGGCTTTCAGGACGTCCGGATCATTCAATGCTTTCCAGACTGCATCGCGTGGTGCAGCGATGCGCTCTTCGCCTGTTATGTCCATATTTCAAATCCTCTTTGCAAAGAGAAGGCTAAAATAGACGACTCAGCCTGTCCACAATTTATAAAGGCCAATATTTTTGCCAATGTATTAAATCCTGTCACAAAACATCATGATACTGGCGATGATGGCTCTGGACCGAACAGAGGCAGTGTAATAACAGGGTTAAGACTTTGTGATTCCGTAGGGATGACGCATCACAGGGCAATATCGGAGAAGTGTTTCACTTCTCTACTTCACTCATCTCATCAAGGGAGACTGCAAATGAAATTGAAAATGGTCGCCGGCATTTCGCTGCTGGCTGTCGCTCTCGTCGGTTGCTCGAAAGCCCCTACCTGCACCCAGGAAGAGCTGACCAAAAAGGCCGGTGAAATCACCGCTGCCGTACAGCAGGTCGTTACCAAAGATCCATCCAAGGCACAGGGAATTGTTACCAAGATGCAGGAACTGGCGACCAAGTATCAGGGCCAGACCGATCTGAAAGACGCCTGCAAGGCGTATGACGAAGTTCTGACAGCCATCAAGGGCTGATAGACTTTTGCGCCGCAGTTCCGCCCGGATTTGCGGCGCACACTCCTGATGTAAATCGGCATGACGTTAAATCAGAAGAGATTCTGCTTCAAACCGATTGAAACAAAATGATTCCGGTGGCAGGTTCCTGCCCGACAGGTTCAAGGCGTGACTTCAGGAGAGAGATATGGCGAAGGTGAAAGCGAACGACCTGCGTGGTTCCGTTCAAGCATTGAAAGCACATTTCAAAAGCGGCGCACCGAAAAACATGCGCGCAACCTTTGCAGAAGATCCCAAACGCTTCGACCGCTACTCACTCCATCTTGATGATCTTCTTCTCGACTGGTCGAAATGTCTCGTCAATGACAAGACATTGTCTCTTCTTGCCGATCTGGCAAAAGTTGCCAATGTCGAAGCCCGGCGTGATGCAATGTTTGCCGGCGAACCAATCAACAATACGGAAGGCCGCGCCGTTCTGCACACAGCGCTGCGCAACCGCTCCAACAAGCCTATCAAGGTTGATGGTGTGGATGTTATGCCCGGCGTCAATGATGTGCTCAAACGCATGGGTGCCTATGCGGATGGTCTGCGCTCGGGAGTGATCAAGGGTTCCAAGAACAAGCCGATTTCTGACGTGATCAATATTGGTATTGGTGGTTCCGATCTTGGGCCGGCCATGGCAACGCTCGCGCTGTCACCATATCATGATGGGCCGAAGACGCATTTTGTCTCCAATGTTGATGGCGCGCATATCGCCGATACACTGAAAGGCCTTGACCCGGCGACAACGCTGATCATCGTCGCCTCGAAGACATTCACCACCATTGAAACCATGACCAATGCCAAGGCAGCGCGCAAATGGATTGCCGACGCGTTGGGCGAGAAGGCCGTTGGCCAGCATTTTGCTGCAGTTTCGACCGCGCTCGACAAGGTCGACGCCTTTGGTATTCCGGAAGACCGGATCTTTGGTTTCTGGGATTGGGTCGGCGGTCGCTATTCCATCTGGTCGGCTATTGGTCTGCCTCTGATGATCGCTATCGGGCCCGAAAATTTTGGCCGTTTCCTCGACGGCGCCCATTCAATGGATGAACATTTCCGTAAAGCTGCGCTGCATAAGAATCTGCCCATGATGCTTGGTCTGGTCGGATATTGGCACCGTGCCATCTCAGGCTATACCAGCCGTGCCGTTATTCCCTATGATCAGCGTCTGGCCCGTTTGCCCGCTTATCTGCAACAACTCGATATGGAATCGAACGGCAAGGGCGTCACTGTTGATGGCAAGCCTGTCTCAGGGCCAACCGGGCCTGTCGTCTGGGGTGAGCCCGGCACCAATGGCCAGCACGCTTTCTTCCAGCTTCTGCATCAGGGCACAGATACGATCCCGCTGGAGTTTATTGTCGCGGCGAAGGGGCATGAACCACATCTGGACAATCAGCACGAGATGCTGCTTGCCAATTGCCTTGCCCAGTCGGAAGCCCTGATGAAAGGGCGGACGCTTGATGAAGCCAAGGCGCAGCTTACAGCGAAAAATCTGCCGAAGTCCGAAGTGAAACGGATTGCACCGCACCGCGTTTTCACCGGCAATCGTCCATCGATCACCATCGTTTACGACAAGCTCGACCCCTTTGCGCTTGGCCGCCTGATTGCACTCTACGAACACCGAGTGTTTGTCGAGGCGCAGCTTTTCGGGATCAATGCTTTTGACCAGTGGGGTGTTGAGTTGGGCAAGGAGCTGGCAACAGAACTTCTCCCGATTGTCTCCGGCGAGGTCAAGCCAAAGGACAAGGACGCATCCACGCAAGGTCTTGTCGCGCACTTGAGAAAACGCCGCGCCAAATAGGCTATAGTGGCCCAATAACAAATAGAATGGGTTTCCGGCCTTTGCTCCAGGGCCGGATTTGAGGAACCGGGAAAGCATTGATGAAAACCGAGACTATTCAGCTGGCTGGCGATGTGCCGGGCAACCATATTGAACTGCGCGTGCTGCGTTTTACGGGCAAGGATGAAAAGGCGGTCAGCGCCTATCTGCAATCCTCCCTCCATGGCTCCGAACTGCCCGGACAGGCTGCCTTGCATTTTCTCATTCCCATGCTGGAAAAAGCTGAGAAGGAAGGTCGGATATCCGGTAACATTACAGTGGTTCCGCAGGCCAACCCAGTTGGCTCGGCGCAGTGGCAGTCGCATCAGCATCTGGGCCGGTTTGAATTCTTTTCCAGCGTCAATTTCAATCGTTCATTCCCGCTGCTCGACACGTTCGATACTTCAGGGCTTGTTCCCATCGATGGCCCGAAATCTCTGGCTGAACGATTGAAAGCACACTTGCTGCGTCTGGCGCTACCGCATGAAATCGTGCTCGACCTGCACTGCGATGATGAAAGCGAAAATTATCTCTATATCCATCAGGCATTCCTGCCCGAAATGTATGATCTCGCTGCGGCGCTGGGCTCAACAGCTATTCTGTCATGGAACAGCACTGCCGATGCTGCCTTTGAAGAAGCATGCGCCCACCCGGTTCTGCAACTGCCGGAAGCCAAGCGTGACGTAAAACGTCGCGCTGTTACAACTATTGAGTTTCGCGGGTTGAGCGATGTCGATATCGCTACCGGCAAAGCCGATGCGGAAGGCCTTTACCGGTTCCTTGTGCATCGTGGTGTGGTCACTGATCCTGCCGTCAAGCTGACTGTCGATTTCAAGGGACCGGTCACACCACTCGAGAACGTTGAAATGGTCCGCGCGCCGCAGGGCGGCATGATCCTGTTTCACGTTGATATCGGCGATAAAGTCGAGGCGGGTGCGAAACTGGTCACGATTGTCACCATACCGGGTGATCCCTCGGGCGATATCACGCTGACAGCCCCGCAGGCAGGCCGCATTCTCACGCGCCGCAGCCATAGGTATACACGCCGGGGTGATGATCTTCTCAAGCTCTTGGGCGCCAAGCGTTCCGAACAGGCGCGACCCGGGTCACTGGAAGCCTGATGGCCCGCGCTCAACCTTCGGAAATCCGCGCCATCCTGTTTGACAAGGATGGCACACTCGTTGATTTCAATCGCACATGGTTCGGCATAACCATGGAACTCGCCCACAAAGCCGCAGGCGGGGACGAGGGCCGCGCACGCGCCCTGGTCGAAGCTGGTGGCTATGACTGGGAGATGGAGCGTTTCCGCGGTGGCTCTGTGGTGGCCGCCGGAACGATCAACGACATTGTCGATCTCTGGCACCCGGAATTGACGCTGGAAGAAAAGCGCGAGCGTATCCGTGCCTATGACGAATATGCGGTGCGTGAGGGATCGCGCCGCGCTGTAGGCATTGATGGATTGCGTGAGACGCTGGAAAAGTTGGCCGCGCAGGGTTTTATCCTTGGCATCGCCACGAATGATTCCGAGGCCGGCGCGCGCGCAACCGCCGAAGCCTTGGGGCTCACAACGCTCTTTTCGGTCATCATCGGTTATGATTCCGTGGCGCGAGCAAAACCCCATGCGGACCAGTTGGAGCTGTTTGCCGCAAAGACGGGGTTTCATGCCAGCGCTATCGCCATGGTTGGTGACAATGGGCACGATCTGGAAATGGCCCATGCTGCCGGTGCAGGCCTTGCCGTGGGTGTGCTCTCCGGCAACAGCACGCTTGATGATCTTGCTTCGTTAAGCGATGTCATTCTGGGTTCGATTGCCGATCTGCCGGATTTTCTGGCAGGGCGGGCTAAATCACAGTAATTCTGATTGATGTGACAGGTTGATGCTCCTTGTTGCAGCGGATATGTTTTGATGGATGCAAAAGCAGCATTGAGTGAACCAACGCGGCAATGTATAGGAACGATGTGTGGGCACCGTCTCATGATCTGATTGACGAAAGCAGCGGCTTGATCCGGCACCGTCCGGTAAAGCCTGTGGGCCTTCAAACCATGAGGTTATGACATGAACGACACTCCCGCCAATTCCATTCATTTCGGCCGCATCGCTGCCATGTTACCCGTCGGTGATATGGCCCGCGCTCATGATTTTTACACTGGGGTTCTTGGCTTCACTAAAACCTTCCAGAATGGCAGCCCTGTTGGTTTCATGATTTTGAAGCGCGATAATGCCGAACTGCATCTCACCCTGCAGAAAGACCACAAGGCCGCGCCCTTCAATGTCATCCATATGATGGTTGATAATGTCGACGCGTTGCACGCGATTTGTCAGGCACAGGGATTGCGTATCATCAAGGGGCTGAAGGACAAGGACTATGGTTTACGGGCCTTTGTTTTCGAGGACCTCGACGGCAACCGGATTGATGTCGGCCAACCCATTTAAAAATTAGGATACATCAAAAAAGAAGAAAGCCGCACGGGGCGGCTTTCTGGTGTTTGTCAGCCGCGCAACTCGCGCCGCAGGATTTTACCAACATTGCTTTTCGGCAGTTCGTCACGGAACTCAATGGTTCGGGGACGCTTATAATTGGTCAGTCGCTCGGCACAGAATGCCTTGATCGCGTCTTCGGTCAGCAGCGGATCTTTGCGCACGATGAAGAGTTTGACCACCTCGCCGGAATGCTCGTTGGGAACACCAATCGCCGCCGCTTCGCGCACGCCGGGATGTTCCATGGCCACTTCTTCGATTTCATTCGGATAGACGTTGAAACCGGAGACCAGGATCATGTCCTTCTTGCGATCAACAATCTTGGTGTAGCCGCGCTCGTCCATATAGCCCATATCGCCGGAACGGAAGAAGCCGTCCGATGTCATGACCTTTGCCGTTTCATCCGGGCGGTTCCAGTAACCGGCCATGACCTGAGGTCCGCGAATACAGATTTCGCCAACCTCCAGCAGTGGCAGTTCCTTGCCATCATCGTCGCGAATGGAGAAGTCCGTGGATGGAAGCGGTGTACCGATCGTCCCGGAGAATTCCGTCGCATCCAGCCGGTTGGCCGAGGCAACAGGCGAGGTTTCGGAAAGGCCGAAACCTTCCGTGATCAGGTTGCCGGTCACTTCATACCAGCGATCCGCAACCGGCCTTTGCACGGCCATACCGCCACCCAGCGACAGGACAAGACCCGTGAAATTCAGCTTGCGGAAATCCTCATTGTTGAGAAGGCCGTTGAACAGCGTGTTGAGGCCGGGGAAGACGTGGATCGGCACCTTCTGCAATTCCTTGACGAAGGCGGGAATATCACGCGGATTGGGGATCAGGATATTGTTGCCGCCAAGCTCCATGCTGATCATCGCATTCACGGTGAGGCCGAAAATATGATAGAGCGGCAGCGCGCAAATGAAGGTCAGATTATCAGGGCGACCCTTCTTTTTGAAACCGACCTCAACCCAAAAGCGCATCTGCGTGACATTGGCCACAATGTTGCTGTGCATCAGGACGGCGCCCTTGGAAACACCTGTCGTACCGCCAGTATATTGCAGGAAGGCAACATCGTTGCTTTTGATCTCAACCGGCTTCAGGGTAAGGCCTGCACCTTGCGAAAGAGCCGTCTTGAATGATGTATGGCCGGGCAGGGTCCAGGCTGGCACCATCTTCTTGACGCGCCGCACCACCAGATTGACGATGTGGCCCTTGAGACCCAGCATATCACCCATGGTCGCGACAACAATGTGCTTGATCGGTGTTGCCGTCAGAACCTTTTGCAGCGTTATCGCAAAGTTTTCCAGAATGATAATGGCCTTGGCGCCACTGTCTTTCAACTGGTGCTCAAGCTCTCGCGGCGTATAAAGCGGGTTGATGTTGACGACCGTCAGACCTGCACGCAGGATCGCCGCAATGGCGACCGGGTATTGCAGGATGTTCGGCATCATAACGGCAACGCGATCACCCTTGACCAGTCCGCGTGACTGCAGCCAAGCGCCGAGATCGCGGGAATGACGATCCATTTCCGCATAGGACATGGCTTTGCCCATGCATGTGAAAGCCGGCCGGTTGGCGTATTTCTTATAGGCTGCCGTAAAGAGTTCGTTGATATTCTCGTAAGGTAGCGGTCCGATTTCGGCGGGAACGCCTTCAGGATAGGATTTGACCCATAATTTCGGCTCAGGTATTTTTGCCAGAGATGCGGCTTTTGCGGGCGCAGCCTTGGCAGCAGCGGGGGCAGCAGTTTTGGCCTTTGTCGCTGTTTTCTTCACGGCAGGCTGTGTTACTGCCACTGGCGCCGGGCTTCGCGCCGGTGCTGCTTTGGCCGCAGCTTTCGCGGTAACTTTTGCAGGTTCTGTGCTCTTTGCCTTGGTTGCGGTTTTTGGTGCAGCTTTGGGTTTTGCGGCAGGTTTGGCTTCCTGCGCAACTGGCGTAGCAGCTTTCAATGCTGCGGGCGCTGGTGTCTTCTTTGCAGGGGCTTTCTTCGCAGCGGGCTTTGTTGCTGCCACTGGCGTCGGGCTTGGTGCCGGCGCTGCTTTGGTCGCGGCCTTCGCCGTCACCTTTGCAGGCCCTGTGCTCTTTGCCTTGGCTGTTGCCTTTGGAGCAGCCTTCGCTGCGGGTTTGACGTCGCTGACAGCAGGTGTCGTTGCCTTTGTGGCTTTCTTTATGGCGGCAGGTTTGGCAGATGCAGCTTTTGCCACTGGCTCAGCCGACGCGCTGGGCTTCGGTGCGGGCTTGGTTGTTTTTGCGATAGCAGGCGCTGCGGTCTTTGTATTCGAAACTGATTTTGCTGGTGTCGTTTTGGCAACTGGTTTTACTGCTGCTGGTTTCACGGCCTTTGCAGTTGTCTTGACCTCGCCGACGGGTTTTTTCGCGGCGGCTTTTACAGTCGTGACGGCGGGCTTCGCCGTTTTGGCTGGCGCTGCCTTTGTACTGGCGCGCTTGGCTGTCACGGATGTTTTTACCGGCGTTGTCTCTTTTGCCACATTAACCTCCCCTGATGGTTTCCTTGTAGCTGGCTTTCGGTCCTCCAACCTTTGCCATGCTACTCAACAATCCTATCTATGGCGATAGGCGATGCGCTTGCAAGTATTACATTGACGTAAACGTAAAATTGATTGTCACGAAAATGTCTGGTCCCGGCGGCATTTCACCCAATAGGCACGATCTGGGCGCAAAGTTGCCAAGGTTCACCTCGACAAAGCACCGGCCTTTCCTTCATCCTATTCCGACAATCCAAATGGATTCGCCGTGGAAACAATCACCATCGTCCTGCTGATGTTATTGGCCGTTGTGGTCAGTGACTCCATCGTGCGCATACTGCCTTTGGCTGTACCGCTGCCGTTGGTGCAGATCGGTCTTGGCGCGGCGATTGCTTCGGTTACCACCATTCGCGTTCAGCTTGATCCAGACATTTTCTTCCTGTTGTTCCTGCCGCCGCTCCTGTTTCTTGATGGCTGGCGTATACCCAAAGAAGGGCTTTTCCGGGATAAGGGCATCATTCTGGAAATGGCGCTTGGCCTTGTCATCTTTACGGTCATCGGCGTCGGTTTCTTCGTGCATTGGATGATTCCATCTGTGCCGCTGCCGGTGGCATTTGCCTTGGCTGCAATCGTCTCGCCAACAGATCCAATTGCGGTGTCGGCCATTGCCGCCCGTGTGCCGATCCCCTCCCGCATGATGCATATTCTTGAAGGGGAATCTCTTCTCAACGACGCGTCCGGTCTCGTATGCATGCGCTTTGCAGTCGCTGCGATGCTAACAGGCAGTTTCTCGATCACCGAGGCCTTCTTCACCTTCCTGTGGCTCGCTTTTGCCGGTATTGCCATCGGCATCGGTGTCACCCTCGGCGTCACACGCGGCAAGGCCTTTCTGGCGCGTAAACTGGGTGAGGAGAGCGGCTCGCAAATCCTCATTAGCCTGCTCATTCCGTTCGGCGCTTATCTTCTGGCAGAACATGTGCATGCATCGGGCATCCTTGCCGCGGTCGCTGCCGGTATCACCATGAGCTATGCCGAGAACACTGCACAATCCATGGCGCTGACCCGCGTGCGCCGCACAGCCGTCTGGGATACGGCGCAGTTCGCCGCCAATGGTGCCATCTTTGTGCTGCTGGGCGAACAACTGCCCGGCATATTCTCCGGTGCCGTCAAGAACGTACAGGAGGCGGGCGAGTCCAGTCCCTGGTGGCTGCTTGTCTATGTCGTGGTGATTTATGCTGTTTTGGCGACATTGCGCTTTCTCTGGGTCTGGGGCTCATGGCGCGTCACCATGGCGAAGCGCAACGCACAGGGCGAAGCCGTGGTCAAACCGAGCTGGAAGCTCATAGCGACCATGTCCTTTGCCGGTGTTCGTGGCGCAATCACGCTGGCGGGTATTCTGACGTTGCCATTGTTTCTTTATGATGGCTCGTTGTTTCCCGCCCGTGATCTCGTCATCTTTCTTGCAACGGGGGTGATCATCCTGTCGCTCATTATGGCGAGTATCGGTCTGCCCCGGTTGCTTCGTAACATTGACCTGCCAGTGGAGGACTCGAACCAGCGGGAAGAGGATTATGCGCGTATTGCAGCGGCAGAAGCGGCCATCATGGCAATCGAGCGGGCTCAACATGATCTCGCATCAGGGCGCGCCGATGCCGACATTTATACGGATGTCGCCAACCACATCATGGAGCTTTATCGCAAGCGTATTGATGGACGTATGCATCTGGGCGAAGAGCGTGAAGAAGTGGCGCGCAGTGAAGAGATCGAGAAGCTGCTGCGCATCACGGCGCTGAGGGCAGAGCGGCAGGAAATTCATCGCCTTGTCCGGGCAAGACGGCTCGAAAGCACCATTGCCACGAAGATGGTCAGGGATATCGATCTACTGGAAGCGCGCTTCCAGTAGATCGGATTTGATCCAGGTTAGTTCCAGTCATCCGGAATCTGGCGCACGGCACCCTTGGCGGCGCTGGTTGCCATCGCACCATAAGCGCGCAATGCCGTCGTGATCTTGCGCTTGCGCTTTTCCTCAGGCTTCCACGCGGCAGTGCCCTTGGCTTCCATCTGGGCACGGCGCTCGGCCAGAACAGCATCGTCAACAGCCAGATGAATCCCGCGGTTCGGAATATCGATGTTGATGATATCGCCTTCCTGTACCAGACCGATCAGACCGCCTTCAGCCGCTTCCGGTGAAACATGGCCAATGGAAAGACCTGACGAGCCGCCCGAGAAACGACCATCGGTAATCAGGGCGCAGGCTTTGCCGAGGCCCTTTGATTTCAGATAGCTGGTTGGATAGAGCATTTCCTGCATGCCGGGTCCACCGCGCGGACCTTCATAGCGGATCAGCACGATATCACCGGGCTTGATTCCACCATTGAGAATGCCCAGAACAGCGCTGTCCTGACTTTCAAAAATGCGGGCAGGGCCGGAAAACTTCAGGATCGAATCGTCAACACCGGCGGTTTTCACAATGCAGCCGTCTTCTGCCAGATTGCCATAGAGAACCGCAAGACCGCCATCCTTCGAATAGGCATGTTCAAGATTGCGGATGACGCCCTTTTCGCGGTCGAGATCGACATCGGCAAAGCGGCGTTCCTGGCTGAATGCGACCTGTGTCGGCACACCGCCCGGTGCGGCCATGAAGAAATCATGTACCGACTTGTTCTTGCTGCGCACCACATCCCAGCGGTCGAGCGCCGCGCCAAGGTTGGCTGCATGCACGGAATAGACTGACGTGTCGAGCAGACCCGCACGGTCAAGTTCGCCAAGAATGCCCATGACACCGCCCGCATGATGCACATCTTCCATGTGAACATTGGCAACGGCAGGTGCAACTTTGCAGAGAACAGGCACACGGCGGGAGAGGCGATCAATGTCACTCATGGTGAAGTCAACCTCGCCCTCATGGGCAGCGGCCAGCAAATGCAGCACCGTATTGGTCGAACCGCCCATGGCAATATCAAGCGTCATGGCGTTTTCGAATGCTGCAAACGAGGCGATGGAGCGCGGCAGAACCGTTTCGTCGTCCTGCTCGTAATAGCGACGGGCAAGATCAACGACCAGATGACCAGCCTCGACAAAAAGGCGGCGGCGATCCGCATGGGTCGCCAGCGTCGATCCATTGCCGGGCAGCGACAGGCCAAGTGCTTCTGTCAGGCAGTTCATGGAATTGGCGGTGAACATGCCCGAGCAGGAGCCACAGGTTGGGCAAGCGGAACGCTCGATGGCCTTCACTTCCTCGTCGGAAATGCGGTCATCGGCGGCAGCCACCATGGCATCAACAAGATCAAGCTTCTTTTCCTTGTCATCCCAGACAACCTTGCCCGCTTCCATTGGCCCGCCGGAAACGAACACCACGGGTATGTTGAGGCGCAGCGCCGCCATCAGCATGCCCGGTGTGATCTTGTCACAATTGGAAATGCAGACCATGGCATCGGCGCAGTGGGCATTGACCATATATTCGACGCTGTCAGCGATGATTTCGCGCGATGGCAACGAATACAGCATGCCGTCATGGCCCATGGCGATGCCATCATCGACGGCAATTGTGTTGAATTCCTTGGCAACGCCGCCAGCGCTCTCGATTTCGCGCGCCACAAGCTGGCCGAGATCTTTCAAGTGAACGTGGCCCGGAACGAACTGGGTGAAGGAATTGACCACAGCAATAATCGGTTTGCCGAAATCCTCATCCTTCATGCCGGTCGCGCGCCAGAGCCCGCGGGCACCTGCCATGTTGCGGCCATGTGTGGTTGTGCGTGAACGATAAGGAGGCATAGTCGAAATCCTGCTGAGAACGGGCGAGGGAGCATCTCTATAGAAAAAGCGCTCCCATGCAAAGAATGGAATTTTGTTGCCTGAAATGGCAAGTTTTATTGCATTGATTACATAATGCAGATGTGGAGCGCATGAAACGAGACGTAATGTCTCGCTTTAGCCGGTCCCGTCAGAACGCCGTGAAGGTCAGTGTCGTCAATGAACGGGCAATGCCTGGAATGTCGAGCACGTTCTCATTGATGAATTTGCCGACATCCTGATCTTCAGGAATGTAGACTTTCGCCAAAAGATCAAATTCGCCGCTGGTCGAATAGAGTTCCGAGACGATCTCGCGTTCGAACAGGGTTTTTGCAACCTCGTACGTCTTGCCGGGTGCGCATTGCAGTTGCAGAAAGACAGGCTTCATGAATTCCTCCGGAGGGGTATGCCAATTTCAATCAAGCATAATTGCTGTAACGCTTCTTAGCCAGTTGTTCTCTTCTCGCAACTGCGATATATATCTCGCGTTCGCACAGACTATCTGGGAGAGACCGGTAAAACCGGCGCCGATGGAGCAACCGCCCCGGAAACTCTCAGGCAAAAGGACCAGAATAGTCTAGAACATCTGGAGAGAGGTATGGCCTGCAAAGGTTGTGCCCACCGAAGGAGAAAGCCCTGCCCGGTCATATGACTGGAAAACGGTGCCGACGACATGGGTGGTAAACACCCGGCGGGCGCTCAAAGGGCCAAGCTCTCAGGTTCCGTGACAGATGGGGTTTCGTGCCGTTTTGAACGGCGAAACTGAAACCATGTGTTGCTTGAGGACTGCTATATCATGACCCATATCGCCATTATCGGCGCCGGTATCACCGGCGTAACGACCGCCTATGCGCTTGCCCGTCAGGGGTATTCCGTCACCGTTTTTGATCGCAACCGTTATGCGGCCATGGAAACGTCCTTTGCCAATGGCGGCCAATTGTCGGCCTCCAATGCGGAAGTGTGGAACAGCTGGTCAACGGTGCTCAAGGGCATGAAGTGGATGCTGCGCAAGGACGCGCCGCTTTTGATGAACCCGAAGCCTTCCTGGCACAAATATTCCTGGATGGCGGAGTTCGTGATGAACATTCCGCATTACGAAGAAAATACAATCGCCACGACCAGGCTCGCCATCGAAGCCCGCAAGCGCATGTTCGAGATTGCCGCCGATGAAAAGATCGACTTCGATCTGGAGAAGCGCGGCATCCTGCATATTTACCGCTCGAAATACGGCTATGACCACGCTGTTAAGGTCAACAAGCTGCTGGAAGCCGGTGGTCTTGACCGCCGTGCTGTCACCAATGAGGAAATTCGCAGCATTGAACCAGCCCTCAATGGCTCTTTCTATGGCGGTTTCTTTACACCGTCCGATTCCACTGGCGACATTCACAAATTCACACGCGGTCTTGCCGCTGCTGCCATCCGCCACGGTGTTCGCTTTATAGGCGATGCCGATGTCTCGGCCTTGAAGCATGGAACCGACGGCGTTGTGGTCGAATGGGGCAAGGCGTCGGTTGCCAATTCTGCAACCGAGACCGAGCGTTTTGACGCCATTGTTATCTGCGCCGGTATTGCCAGCCGCAAGTTTGCTGCTCAATTGGGCGACCGCGTCAACATTTATCCGGTCAAGGGCTACTCAATCACCGTCAATCTTGACGATGCCGAAAGCCAGAAGTCGGCACCTTGGGTCAGCCTGCTGGATGATGATGCAAAGATCGTCACCAGCCGTCTTGGCGCTGGCCGCCTGCGCGTGGCTGGAACTGCCGAATATAATGGCGAAAACCGTGACATCCGTCATGACCGCGTTAAGCCGCTGGTCGATTGGAGCCGTGATCTCTTCCCGGGCATGGACACGTCAAATGTCGTGCCATGGGCCGGTTTGCGTCCGATGATGCCGAACATGCTGCCGCGCGTTGGTGCGGGCAAGCGTCCGGGTGTCTTCTACAACACAGGTCATGGTCATCTGGGCTGGACCCTCTCGGCTGCTACGGCGGAAATCGTTGCTGATCATATCAGCGCTGCCATGCCGGTTGATGCCAAGCCGCATACTGGCTGGCTTGCAGCTGCCGAATAGATTGTTGGGAGAGCGCCTGTCGTTTCAGGCGCTCTTTCTATTGTGCTCGACGAGATAGCGCGTGGCGAGTGCGATGTGCCGGGGGATAGGCTTGTCCTTGCGGAAATCTGCAATGAGGCGACGCGAGACTTCCAGCGCCGCGGCCATGCCATCAAGACTCATGCCAAGCTCATCCATGGCCTCTCTGAACTGACCATTGTCGAACATGGCCGGGGCGAGGCGCTCAAGCCATATAGCGGAGAGTTCTGCGCCATCCTCCCATTCGATTGCATTTCCATCTTCGTTGACTTTGAGTGTTAAGAAGAGGGCATCATTCGTTCGCAGGGTAATGAAAATGCGTTTGCTTGCGAGGGCGGGCAATGTGTCGATAATCTGCGTTTCGCCGGTCCGCCACCTGATTTGAACCTTTCTCTCATTGAGAGCAATTGCTTCGTCAATGCGAGGTAGAGGCGCGCCAACAGATATAATATCGTCATCCATTACTGCTGTTCCATTCATCTTCAAGAAATCTCCTGTGTTGGAATGCCCATTCACGCACAACCCGGTAATCGCCATTGCGAAGCGAGCCTTGCAAAATTGATAGATCCGCCAAGGCAACGATAGCCTCACGATCAGGTGTGATGACGTGAAAGTGTGGCGGGTTATGATCTTCGGCATAAATTTGAATTTTGATATTTCCGATTCTGGCGATGGTCGGCATTCAAAATGTCTTTCATCAAAATAGTGCGCTGTATGCACTTCGTCAATAAATAGTGCGCAATGCGCACTCGATATCGAGGGCGCGCGAATGAGAAAAATCGTGAATGTGCTTCGGAGTTCTGTGCTGGCGGAGGTATCGGGTAAACTATTGCACGCACCACACAAAAAGTGATTGCGCGGTCAATCCCGCTTGTATCGCGGTTTTGTGGCTATAACGCCACTAATGCTGGGTTGCATGGCCCATAGGGCGCCATTGCGGGTTGGCCCGCTTTTCCCAACATGTTATCGTTTTCTTAAGCTCGAAGGGCGAATTTTAGCAATTGCAGGCGGCGTGCGCGCGTTTCCTGCGGTGTGTCTTTGTGTTTTAATGTGTAGGGAATTTGCTGGTTGATGGACTTCAAGCGCCCACAGGCCAGTTGTTTCGGTGCCGCATTGCTGGCCCTTACGGCTTTTGTCTCGCCTGCCCAGGCCTTTGATCTTTTCGGCGTTCATCTATGGGGTGCCAAAAAGGAAGACGATGCCGATTCGGTGATCGCCGATCCTCAGAAATACACGGTTGAAACCGCCGCCTCCACGAATGATCAGACCAAGACGCTGGTTGAAGGCGCATCAGGCCTTTTTGCCGACAAGGAAAAACCAGCCTCCGGCGCGGCGGGACTGCTCGCCAAGGCGCGGGGCGACTACCGGCGCATTCTCGGCGCTCTTTATGCGGATGGCCGCTATGGCGGAACCATCAGCATTCAGGTTGACGGCAAGGAAGCCAGCGATATTCCACCCGATGCGGTTCTATCTGAGCCTGCCAAAGTCGTCATCTCGGTTGATCCCGGCGCGCAGTTTCTGTTTGCATCGGCGCGTGTGAAAAACATGGCGCCACCGACGCTCGATCCAAAGGACTTTGTCGAAAGCCCCGAAAAGGAAGGTTATATTGCCGGTGAGATTGCCCGCTCCACCGCCATCGTCAAGGCCGAGCGCCTTGTAGTTGATGCGTGGCGCCAGCAGGGGCATCCCAAGGCGAAGATTGTCAGCCGTGAGGTAGTGGCCGATCACGAGAACAACCGGATTGATGCGACCATCGATGCCGATCCCGGCGCGAAAGCTGGTTTCGCACCGGTTCAGGTCAAGGGCACCGAGCGCATGGACCCGGAGTTCGTCGCGTTTATTACTGGTCTGCAACCCGGTCAGGAATACGATCCGGACGAGATCGAAAGGGCCAAGAAGCGCCTGTCGCGCCTTGAGGTCTTCCGTTCGGCACGAATTGAGGAAGGCGACGCCATTAGTAAAGATGGCTTGCTGCCGATCACCGTGGCCGTACAGGAACAGAAGCTGCGCCGCTTTGGTGTCGGTGGTAGTTATTCAACGCTGGATGGTGTCGGGCTTGAGACGTACTGGCTGCAGCGCAACCTGTTCGGGCGGGCGGAGCGCCTGCGCATCGATGCCAAAATCGGTGGCATTGGCAGCCAGTCCTATGATCCGTCGGAATACAGCTATCTGCTTGGTGCGAGCTTTACAAAGCCCGGCGTCTATACGCCCGATACGGATTTCATCGCGTCGTTGATCGGTGAACGCAAGGTGCTCGACGCCTATACGCAAACGTCCATCACCGCTAATGCTGGGTTCACCCAGATTTTCTCTGATGAGTTGTCCGGCAAGCTTACGGCCAATGTTGCCAAATCACAGTTCACGGACGATTTCTTCGGCAAACGCAATTTTCTGACCGTTGGGCTGATCGGTGGCCTCACCTATGACAGCCGCAACAGCAAGGTTGACCCAGCACGCGGTTATTATCTTGAAGGCCTGCTTTCACCCTTCTACGAAGTTGAGTATGGCAACTTTGCTACCAAGCTCACGGCAGAAGGCCGTACCTATTTCGGTTTCGGCACCGATGACCGGTTTGTACTGGCCAGCCGTCTGAAACTTGGCTCGATCGTCGGTGCAGAGATTGCCGAATTGCCCTCGGATGAGTTGTTCTTCGCTGGTGGCGGCGGTTCGGTGCGCGGCTATGCCTATCGCAACATCGGTGTAAATGCACGGCGCAATGGCGACAATTATGTCATCGGCGGACGATCACTCGTCGAGGGTTCTGTTGAAGCACGCGCCAAGCTGACAAATACGATTGGTGCCGTTGCCTTTGTTGATGCGGGCTATGTTGGTGAGGAATCATTTCCGGATTTCGCCCAGCAATTGCGTGTCGGCGTTGGCGCTGGCATCCGCTATAATACGGGTCTCGGCCCGATCCGCCTTGATGTGGCAATGCCGCTTGATCGGCAGACAGATGATCCCAGTTTTGCTTTCTACGTTGGTATAGGACAGGCGTTTTGACCCGGATTTTCGCAGTCATATTCCTTCTGCTTTTTGCAGCACCGGCTTTGGCACAGGATAGCGCCGAGGCAGAGAAATCCTATTTCCTCAGCTTCGTCGAAAATCAGCTGTCGACACCCAATCGACAGATCGTCATTTCAGACATTCAGGGCGTGCTGTCGTCAGAAGCGAGCATTGGCAGTATCACCATCGCCGATCGCGAAGGTATCTGGCTGCGTATCACCAATGCCAAGATTGTCTGGAGCAGGTTGGCGTTGCTGCGTGGCCGCCTTGATATCAACAGTCTCGGTGCCGAGCGGATCGATATCATTCGCAAGCCATTGCCTGACAACAGCCTGCCTTCGCCCGAGACCAAGGGCTTCAGCCTGCCGGAATTGCCGCTGGCGGTCATCTTGCAGGATTTGCAGATTGGACGCATGGCCTTTGGCGAGAATATCTTCGGGTTGAAATCCGAGATTTCGCTTGCGGGTAATGTCACGCTTGATGATGGATCACTGGATTCTAACCTCAAGGTACAACGCCTCGACGGGCCAGGAGGCCAGTTCGCCATTAAGGCCGCCTATGCCAAGGCAACCCAGAAGATCGACCTTGATCTTTCACTCAATGAACCGCAGAACGGCATCGCCGCCAACCTTCTCAATATTGAGGGCAGACCTCCGGTCGCGCTGTCATTCAAAGGTTCCGGACCGCTCAGCGACATCGCGTTGCAATTGACATTGGATGCTGCGGGCAAGCGCGTATTAACAGGCAACACACAGATCAACCGGCAGGGCGAGGGACTTGCTTTCAAAAGCACGGTCGATGGCCAGATCGCTATGCTGGTGCCGCCGCTTTTCCGGGATTTCTTTGGTAACGACACCGCGCTTGTGGTCAATGGTGTCGTGCGTGATGCAGGCGGTGTGTCGCTTGATCGTTTGAATATCAAGAGCGCCGCCCTGTCGGTCGATGCGACGGGTGATACAACCAATGATGGTTTCCTGCGACGTCTGAAAGTCAATGCTTCCATTGCCGATCCGACAGGCAAGAAAGTCATTCTGCCTGTCGCGGGTGGTCAGACGACTGTCGACAAGGCCGTGCTGGCGGTCGCCTTTGGCACGAGTGCCAATAATGACTGGTCGAGCACGGTTGACGTGACCAATCTGACTACCAACAGTTTTGCTTCCAAATCGGTCAATCTGGTTGCCAAAGGGCTGGCGGAAAATCTCGACAATCCAGCAGCTCGCTCACTGACCTATGATGTAACCGGCGATGTATCGGGCATCACGGCCAAACGTGCCGATGTTGCCAAGGCGCTGGGCGAATTGATTCAGTTGAAGATAAACGGCGACTGGAAGGCCGGCACGCCAGTCAACCTCAAACAGGCGCTGGTTGCCGCCAACGGATTCAGCACCTCGCTTGCGGGAACCATCGACAAGTTCATCTACAATGGTGACATACTGGTCAAGGCATCAAGCATTGCGCCGTTCTCGGAATTGGCTGGTCGGGAAGTCGCCGGTTCGCTCGATCTGAAAGCCAATGGTGCCGTCGAAGCGCTGACAGGCGGCTTTGATCTGATGCTGGATGGTCATGCCACTGGCATGAAGCTCGGTATCGATTCCGCAGACCGTGTGCTTGAAGGCGAAACCCGCATCACTGGCGGCCTTGCCCGCGGGCAAGCGGGGCTTAGCGCCAAGAATTTCCGGGTTGAAAACCCGCAGACGCTCGTTACCGCTAATGGCACCTTTGCAACCGGCGCTGCCAATTTCGATTTCGGCCTTGATCTGACCAATCTTGCCCTCCTTTCCGAGAAGGCCGGTGGTGCGTTGAAGGTTAAGGGCAGTGCGCGTGGCAGTGACGGCATCATCGGCCTGGCTTTCAATGCGGGCGTGCCGGATGGCAAGCTTTCAGGACGCAAGCTCAGCGAAGCCGCATTCTCGTTCAATGGACTACTCCTCAAGGATGCGCTTGATGGCAGGGTATCGGGCCTCGCTTTCCTTGACGGCGTACGTGCTGATCTTGCCACGGAATTTGCGCTTTACGACGATGAAAAACGTCTGAGCAATGTGCAGTTCATTGCCGGTGGAACGCGTTTGCGCGGTGATGTCACCCAGGACAAGAAGGGCCTGCTTCAGGGCAATCTCACTCTCGCCTCCAGCGATGTATCGACAGCCGCCGCGCTATTCCTTCTGGAAGCAACAGGCAAGGCCAATGCTGCCATTGCACTCTCCCATGATGACGAGCAACAGAATGTCGACATCAAGGGGGACATTGATGGCTTGAAGGCAAGCAATGTTGTTGTCGGCAAGGCGGCGATAGCGCTGGCCGCACAGAATATTTTCAAAGTGCCCTCTGCCGACGGCACGGTGACGGCAACCACTGTTTCAGCTGCTGGCATTGAGATTTCCAATCTGGATGCTCAGGCAACGCAGGAAGGCAAGACCACCGATTTCAAGCTCAACGCCGCATTGAAGAATGGTGCGAAAACGTCTGTTGGCGGTTCGCTTGAACCGACCGAGAAGGGTTTTCTGCTGTCGCTGGCCAATATGGATCTGACCAAAGGCACGCTTGCTGCCCGGTTGGTGCAACCAGCAGCGATCAATGTTGCTGGCAGCAATGTTTCCTTTGGCGATATTATTCTCGATATCGGCAAGGGCAAAGTGACTGTGCGTGGTGACGTGGCCGAAAAACTTGATCTGTCGGTTGCCATTGACAAGCTGCCTCTCGATATTGCCAACACGGTTAAGCCCGATCTGGGTTTGGGCGGCGAGATCAACGGCACGGCAAAGATTGGCGGTACGCGTGACAAGCCTGATGTCAATTTCAATATGCAGGCCCGTGCAATCACCGCTGCCATGCTGAAAAAAGCCGGACTTGATGGTCTCAATCTCGATGCCAAGGGAACATCGACCACCGATCAACTCAATGTCGATGCACGTCTGACCGGGGCCAACGGGCTCGATGCCTCTGCGAAAGGTTCTGTGCCCCTGACGCCAGGACAACTTGCTGTTGATCTGACGCTTGGCAATCTGCCGCTTCGCGCTCTTAACGGCGTGGTGAAGGATCAGAATCTGGCCGGTAATGTCACCGGTCGTGGCCGTATCACCGGCACGCTACAAAAGCCCAATGCCGAGTTCGACCTCAAAGGTTCTGGCCTGTCCGCCAAGCCCTTGCAGGAGGCTGGCCTTTCGCCGCTGCAACTGACCGCCGCAGGCCGCTTTGCCAATGACATGTTGACGCTTTCTTCGGCCAAGGCAGATGGTCCGCAAGGCTTTACAGTTTCCGCAAGCGGCAATGTGCCTGTCTCGGGTTCCGGCCTCGGCATCAATGTAACGGGCAATATTCCGCTGGCGCTTGCCAACCGGTTCCTTGCTGATCGTGGCACACAGGCCAAAGGCAATATCGATGTAACCGCTTCGGTTTCCGGCAGTTTCCAGCAACCGTTGATCCGCGGCATGTTCTCCGCCAATGGCGCTGAGATAGTAGACCCGGAAACCAATCTGCGTCTGCAGCGCATTACCCTGCTTGGCAGCATGGAAGGGCAGACGGTGACGATCCGCACACTCAATGCCGGGCTTTCCACAGGCGGCACGGTCAGTGCGACCGGCACTATTTCCACGGATGCAGCCGCAAATTTCCCTGCCAATATTCAGATCAAGCTCGACAAGGCACGCTATGCCGATGGCAATATGGTCGTCGCCACGCTGACCGGGGCGCTCGGCATCAATGGTTCATTGTCGCGTGATCCACTGATTGCAGGTAACATCAACATTGACCGTGCGGAAATCAGCGTTCCCGAAAGCTTTGGCGGCTCGTCTGCGGTTATTGATGTCAAGCACAAGAAAACGCCAAAGGCTGTTGCCAAGACGCTGAAACGCGCCAAGGCCGATCAGCCGACCACCGCAAAGGCCACCGCACGGCCCAGCGTTGTCAGACTTGATGTCAATGTGACAGCGCCCAGCAAGATTTTCGTGCGCGGTCGCGGTCTCGATACGGAACTTGGCGGTTCGGTGCGCCTGACAGGCCCTGCTACCAATATCCAGCCCGTTGGTGGCTTTGACATGATCCGCGGGCGTTTGGAGATCTTGGGCCAACGCATCACTTTCACCGAGGGTCAGGTTACATTGGTCGGCGATCTTGATCCGGAACTTAACTTTGTTGCCAGCACGCAAAGCAGTGACATTACGGTGAATGTTGGCGTCAAGGGCCGGGTTTCCGATCTGAAGATTACCTTTTCATCGCAGCCGGAATTGCCTCAGGACGAGGTGCTTGCGCGCCTGATCTTCAACCGCTCCATCACGGAACTGTCGCCGTTGCAGATTGCCCGATTGGCCGCAGCCGCTGCGGAACTGGCGGGTGGATCAAATTCGTCCCTGATCGACAGTCTGCGCAAAAGCACTGGCCTTGATGATCTTGACGTGGTGACGGACAGCGAAGGCAATGCCGGTGTCAAAGCTGGTCGCTATATCCGTGACAACGTCTATCTCGGAGTTGAGGCAGGAGCGGCAGGCAAGACCAAGGGCACGATCAATCTTGATGTGACCCCGCAATTGAAAGCCAAGGGCTCTGTCGGTAGCGATGGCGACTCGGGCGCCGGTGTGTTTTTCGAAAAAGACTATTGATTGCCGCGTGGCGATAAAGGTTCGCGGTTCGCCCTTCGACAGGCTCAGGATGAGGGGTGCTTTATTTTGCACCCCTCATCCTGAGCCTGTCGAAGGGCGAACCACGAACAATCTATCAATATCTCACTTCCGGGGTGGAAGCACTGGCAGAGGCTCCGCACGTCCCACGATAAACGCATAGGTGAACGCACCAACCAGCGCCATCACTGCTGCCATGGCAAAGGATGGCGTGTAGTTGCCGTGGAAGCGGTCGAGCAATGCGCCAAACAGGAACGGGCTGATAATACCGGCAATGTTCGAGGCGAAGTTCTGGATACCTCCAATTGACGCTACATGATGCGAGCTGGGTGCCACATCAGCAGGTAGGGACCAGATGGCTGTGGCGGCAACGGCGAGGCTGCTATAGGAAATCGCTAGGAAAATAAGCGCCATATAAAGCGATGACACCAGTGCGGCTGGAAGAATGGCGGCACCGCCGAACAATCCACCAACCATGACGATCTTGCGGACAGTTGTCACATCGGCGCCGCCGCGGATGGCCCTGTCGGCCCAGGCACCGGCGCTCCATGCGGCAAAAACAGCTGTCAGGCCCGGAATCATGCCGAATGTACCAAGCTCAGCCAGGTTCAGGCCGCGTGCATTTTTGAGATAGTCCGGGAACCAGGTCAGGAAGAAGTAAATAACGAAGTTCAGGCAGAAGAAGCCGATCATCATGCCCCAGACAGTGCGATAGCGGAAAAGATCGATCCAGCGAATTTTCACTGCCTCCGCATCATCGGTTGCATCCGTTCGCCCGCCATTATCAGTAATGTACTGGCGCTCAAGATCATTGGCACCGGTGTGTTCGGCCGGGTCGCGGTACATCACATACCAGAAAAATGCCCAGACCAGACCAAGCGCGCCGAGGATCGCAAAAGAGTAATGCCAGGTCGCCAAGGCAATAATGCCGGTCACAATAGGCAGCGCAAGCACGGTGCCGACACGCGAACCGGAGTCGATAACGGCAGTTGCGAAGGCGCGCTCGCTTTTGGGAAACCAGCGCGATGCGGCCTTGGTGGCGCTGGGATAGGCGGGAGCCTCACCGGCACCAAGGGCAAAGCGAACTGCAAAGAAACCCCAGAAACTGGTGGCAAGCGGGGTGAGCGCCGTGAAGGCCGACCACCACACAGCGGCAATGGTGAATGACCGGCGTGAACCGACTTTATCAGTGAACCAACCCGCGATCAGCATCATGCCGTCATAGGCCCAGAAAAAGGCACCGAGGATCAGACCCTTCTCCGCATTGGTCAGCTGGAGGTTAAGTTCGGCATCGATGTAGGGCAAGGCCACGCTCAAATTGGCGCGGTCGAGATAATTCATCGTAATGCCGAGGAAGCACATGGCGAGAATGATGTAGCGGACCTTGCTGGCGCCCGCAGGGGCTTTTTGAGGCGGATGGGCTTTTGTAGTTGATGGCATTATCTGGAACTCCCTTTGCCGCTTATAGCTCAGTCAATTGCGCGTGGTTTTGGTCTGGATGTGTGGTTCGTGGTTCGATTGGCTCACCATGAGGGAGATTGGTGATGAAAGGGAGCACAATTTTGCAACCTTTCCGATTATCGTTGCAGCCTCACTCGCCCTCATGGTGAGCTTGTCGAACCACGAACCATAACCACGCACATTTGGCTTTCAGGTCAACCCTGAATAACAGTCTGTTTTTGTTCACCCAGACCTTCGATACCCAGCGTCATGACATCTCCGGCTTTCAGGAAGATATTCGGCTTCTGGCCAAGGCCGACACCGGGCGGTGTACCTGTGGAGATGATATCACCCGGATGCAGGCTCATGAATTGCGACAGATAGGAAACGAGGTATTTGACACCGTAAACCATCGTCTCGGTCGAGCCGTTCTGGTAGCGGTGACCATTGACCTCCAGCCACATTTTCAGTTTTTGCGGGTCGGCAATTTCATCCTTGGTAACAAGCCACGGACCCGTCGGGCCGAAGGTGTCGCTGCTCTTGCCCTTGGTCCATTGACCCTGACGTTCCGCCTGAAAGGCGCGTTCCGACACGTCATTGATGAGGCAATATCCCGCCACGTGATCGAGCGCTTCTTCCTCGCTGACATATTTGGCGTGTTTGCCGATAACGACCCCAAGTTCGACTTCCCAATCGGTCTTGAGTGAGCCGCGCGGTATCTCCACATTATCATTCGGGCCGACAATGGCCGAGGTCGCCTTCATGAAAATGATTGGCTCCGGCGGCACGGTGGCTCCAGTCTCAGCCGCGTGATCGGAATAGTTGAGGCCGATACAGATGAATTTTCCTGTTCCCGTTACGCAGGCACCGTAGCGTTCCACAGCAACCTCCGGCAGCGACGCCGGATCGATAGCAGCAAGCGTCTTCAAACCCGCAGGGGAGATTGCTTCACCGGCGATATCCTTGACGTGGGCGGAGAGATCGCGAACCTTGCCATCCTTGTCGACAAGCCCCGGCTTTTCCTGACCGGCAGGGCCATAACGCACGAGTTTCATGGGATAACCTTTCTGATTGGGAGGTGGTCAATAGGTGGCGCGGCCACCGGAAATATCGAAAACGGCGCCTGTGGTGAATGAACATTCTTCACTGGCAATCCATGTAATCAGCGATGCCAGCTCTTCGACCTTGCCGAAGCGCTGCATGGGAATCTTCGACAGCATGTAGTCGATGAATTCCGGCTTCAATTGCTGCAGGATGGGTGTTTCTACTGTTGCCGGTGTAATGGCATTGACGGTGATCCCATCATGCACCAGCTCCTTGCCCAGTGATTTGGTAAGGCCGATAACAGCAGCTTTTGATGCACTGTAAGCGGAGGCGTTGGGGTTGCCTTCCTTACCTGCGATGGACGCGACATTGACGATGCGCCCATAACCGTTCTTCTGCATGATTGGAACGACAAAGCGGTTACAGTAGAAAAGCCCGTTGATGTTGATGTCAAAAACCCGCTTCCACTGGTCGATAGGGTAATCGGCGACCTTGGCATTGGGACCGGTAATACCGGCAGAGCAGATCAGGATATCGATCTTGCCGAAATCAGCAGCCGTATCCTGTGCTGCCTTTTCCACCTGAACCGGATCGGAGACATCAAGGGCGATGCCGCTGGCTGTAGCACCGAGCTTTGCCCTTGCTTCCTCGATCCGTGCCGCATCCATGTCCCAGAGACTGACCGTGCCACCTTCCGACACGATCCGCTCCGCTGTCCGGTAGCCTATGCCGGAAGCGCCACCGGTGATAACCGCGTGCCGCCCTTCATAGCGCCTGATAGTATTCGCCATGGTTCCTCCCGAATATCTGGCGTCAGTGGTTGTCGCGCGGCAATCCCTTGGTCTGGGCTATGCGCTGGTAATTGACGGCGGGTTTCAGCACCATGCCCTGCGCCAGCTGGTCGACCATGCTGCGCTGGATTTCCTGCCACGGTGTCTGGCTGGCTGGATATTTGTATCCACCCGCTGCCAACAGATCCTCTTTGCGCTTCTGCAATTCCTCGTCATCGATAAGAATATTGGCTGTGCCCTTCCTCAAATCGATGCGCAGATGATCGCCGGAACGCACCAGCGCCAGACCGCCATTAACAGCTGCTTCGGGTGAAGCATTGAGAATGGACGGCGAGCCCGATGTGCCGGATTGGCGTCCATCACCAAGACATGGCAACGCATGGATGCCTTTCTTGAGCAGGTAGCCCGGAGGCTGCATATTGACGACCTCAGCCGCGCCGGGATAACCAATTGGACCGGTACCGCGCATAATCAGGATGCTGTGCTCATCAAGACCAAGCTTCGGGTCATCGATTCGTGCATGATAATCTTCCGGACCCTCGAACACTTCGGCGATACCCTCAAACGCTTCCGGGTCATCAGGGTTGGAGAGATAACGTTCGCGGAATTCATCTGAAATCACGCTGGTTTTCATAATGGCGCTATCGAAGAGATTACCCTTGAGGTTGATGAATCCGGCCTTCTTCTTCAATGGTGTCCCGTAAGGACGGATGACATCAGTGTTGAGGTTTTCGACGCCCTCGCAATTGGTATCGATACTTTTGCCATTGACCGTAAGTGCCGATGGGTGCGGCAACCGTTTCGCTTTCAGCAGTTCCGCCACGACAGCAGGAACGCCGCCCGCGCGGTGGTAATCTTCACCCAGATATTCACCCGCCGGTTGCAGATTGACCAAGAGTGGCACGTCGTGACCAATGGCCTGCCAATCATCATTGTCGAGTGCAATATCGAGGTGGCGGGCAATGGCATTCAAATGGATCGGCGCATTGGTCGACCCACCGATAGCCGAATTGATGACAATGGCATTTTCGAAGGCTTCGCGCGTCATGATATCGGAAGGTTTCAGGTCTTCGCGCACCATCTCGACGATGCGTTTGCCGGTATCATAGGAAATCTGGCCACGCTCACGATAGGGCGCTGGAATTGCCGCACCGCCGGGTAGTTCCATACCGAGTGCCTCTGCCAGCGAATTCATCGTGGTTGCCGTGCCCATGGTGTTGCAATAGCCGACTGATGGGGCGGAGGATGCAACGATATCCATGAACTCATCATAATTGATTTCGCCCGATGTCAGCTTTTCGCGCGACTTCCAGACGATTGTACCGGAGCCGGTGCGCTCGCCGCGATGCCAGCCATTCAGCATCGGGCCGACAGATAGCGCGATGGCCGGAATATTGACCGTCGCAGCGCCCATGAGCATGGCAGGGGTTGTCTTGTCACAACCGATGGTGAGCACCACACCATCCAGCGGATAACCGAAAAGCACTTCCACCAGTCCGAGATAGGCAAGGTTACGATCAAGCGCCGCACCGGGACGTTTGCCGGTTTCCTGAATGGGATGCACCGGAAACTCGAAGGGAATGCCGCCAGCAGCGATAATCCCGTCGCGCACCCGCTTCGCCAGTTCGATGTGATGGCGGTTGCACGGAGAAAGATCAGAGCCGGTCTGCGCGATGCCGATGATCGGCTTGCCCGACTGCAATTCTTCACGGGTCAGGCCATAATTGAGATAGCGTTCAAGATAGAGCGCCGTCATCCCCGGATTATCAGGATTGTCGAACCATTCCTGCGAGCGAAGCTTTTTCGGGGTTTTGGTGGTCGTCATAATGTACTCCTGGATGGGGTAAACCCCAATTACTCTTTGACCGCTCCGGTCATTGAGGACACGTAATAATCGACAAAGAATGAGTAGAGGATCACGACGGGCAGCGAGCCAAACAGCGCACCTGCCATCAGCGAACCCCACTCGAAAACGTCTCCTCGTACCAGTTCCGTCAGGACACCGACCGGAACAGTCTTGTTCTCCGAGGACTGGATAAAGGTCAGCGCATAGATGAACTCATTCCACGATAAAGTGAAGGCGAAAATACCCGCAGAGATCAGTCCCGGTACTGCCAGCGGCAATATGACCCTGACGAGGATTTGCCAGCGCGACGCGCCATCGACGAGCGCGCTTTCTTCCAGTTCGAACGGGATTGAGCGGAAGTAGCCCATCAGCAGCCATGTGCAGAACGGGATGAGGAATGTCGGGTAGGTAAAGATCAGCGCGAGCTTGCTGTCATAGATACCGAACTTGAAGACGATCACAGCGAGCGGAATGAACAGGATCGAAGGCGGTACGAGATAGGCAAGGAAGATCAGAAGTCCGACGGAACGCGACCCCTTGAAACGGATGCGCTCGATCGCATAGGCGGCGAAAACAGAGGCTGCGAGCGACAGGACTGTAGCGCAGACCGACACGACAAGCGTGTTCCACAGCCAGCCGGGATAGGAGGTCTCGAACAGCAGATATTTGATATGGTCGAGCGTTGGACCCACCACCCAGAATGGGCTGTAATTGTTATAGTCGGTTAGCTGTGAATTCGGCTTCACTGCCGTAATTGCCATCCAATAGAATGGGAAGAGCAGGACAATGATGAAGACGGCCAGCGGCAGGTAAAGCACGACGATCCGCCGCGGCAACCTGTTGAGATAGCTCATGCCCTGTGCATCATCGGTCAGGGTCTGTATGTTTGTCTGTTCGGAAATGCTCATGATCATTCTCCCCTATCAATCCTGTCCGCCCTGTTGCCATTTCCGGCGCTGAAGGCCGAAGAACGAGAACAGGATTGAGGCAAGGAGGAACGGGATCATGGCGACGGCAATCGCAGCGCCTTCACCGAGTTGCCCGCCGGGAATGCCGCGCTGGAATGAAAGCGTGGCCATGAGGTGGGTCGCATTAACAGGCCCGCCCTTGGTCAGCACATAGATCAGCTGGAAATCGGTGAAGGTGAAGAGAACCGAGAAGGTCATCACTACGGCGATAATCGGGGTGAGCATTGGCAACGTTATAAAGCGGAAGCGCTGCCAGCCGGTTGCACCATCGAGCGAGGCTGCCTCATGCAATGATTGCGGTATGGTCTGAAGGCCCGCAAGCAGCGAGATGGCGACGAAGGGAATACCGCGCCAGACATTGGCGGCAATCACCGAAGCGCGTGCATTGTTCGGATCGCCGAGGAAATTGATGGGCGTATCGATCAGGCCGAGTTTGATCAGCGACCAGGAAAGGATTGAAAACTGCGCATCATAGATCCACCAGAAGGCGAGCGCCGATAGCACGGTTGGTACAACCCAGGGCAGGAGAATAATGGCGCGAAAGAACGATTTGAATGGCAGGTTCTCATTGAGGATCAACGCCAACCATAAGCCCAGCCCAAATTTCAAGACAGAGGCGATGAAGGTATAGAGAACCGTATTATAGACGGCCATCCAGAAAACGGAATCGCTGGCGAGTGCCTGATAGTTTTCAAGGCCAATGAAGACGCCGTCCCGCCCGATCTTGGCATCGGTGAAACCGAGCCAGACACCAAGCCCGAGCGGGTAGGTCAAAAAGCACAGCAGGAAGACAGCAGCCGGCAGGAGGAACATGAAACCAAGAAAGGTGTTGTTCCGGGTAAGGGCGACAAGCGCCGAAGGTTTTGTTGTCGCCGTCATGAAGAGCACCCCGCCTTCACGTTAAATCCTGTGATCATCATCCTGCCGGTCTCCACCTCTGGCTAAACGTTGTAGTAACGGTTGGCGCGTTTTTCGGCTTGGGCGATGGCATCTTCAGGTGTCATCTGTCCCGTCACCGCGGTGGCATACATGTCAACAAGCACATAGTCGGCCATCACGCCTGCTGAGGCTGTTCCAAGCGGTCCGGCATAGCCGTTTGGCCGTAGGCTTCCTGAAGCCTTGGCATAGGCTTCATGGATAGGGTTGGATTTCCAGACGGGGTTGGCGGCAAATTCCTTCAACGGCTGGCAGCAATAGGCGCTGGCGCCCTCGATCCACGCATTCATATTATCAGCCTGATACATGAACTGCAGATAGGCCTTGGCTGCTTCCGGGAACTTTGTGTGTTTGAAGATGGAAAGCGTCGATGCCTGATGCAGTTCGACCGATTGGCCGATAGGTCCAATGGGCAGGTTGACCGAGCGCATATCCTCGGCAATGGCTGCCATGGATGGATCTTTCTTCGCCGCATAATAGACAGACACGCCATTAGCGGTCAGCGAGACTTGCCCGGCGAGGAAAGCGCGGTTGTTGTTGACGTCCTGCCAGCTTTCCGTGCCGGGAATGAACGTCTTGTAGAGTTCCTGTGCATATTTGACCGAAGCGAGCGTTTCAGGACTGTTGATGACAACCTTGCCACTTTCGTCGACCATCTTGCCGCCATGGCTCCAGAGCAGCCAATGTGCATAATTGTTGCCATCACCAACAGCCTTGCCGTGCGGGAAACCTGCCGGTGTGCCCTTGGCGTGCAATGCCTTGCAAAGTTCAAGGAAGCCAGCCGTATCCTTTGGGAATTCACTGAAGCCAGCGGCCTTCATGTGGCTATCGCGATAAACGATGGCATTACCGATAGCGCAAAGCGGTAGGGCAATGAATTTGCCGTCGCGCTTGGCATAGCCCTCCAGGCCGGGATACCAGCCGCCATGCGCGCCGCCGAGATAGGTGCCAAGTTCGGTCACATCGACAAGCTTATCTGGATATTGATGCGGGTCGTCGAACCAGCTCATCACCATATCAGGACCGGAGCCCACATTGGCAGCAACAGCCGCTTTCGGCCGTACATCCTCCCAGCTTTCCTTATCGATGCGCACCTCAACGCCGGTGGCGTCGGAAAATTTCTTGGTATTGGCAAGCCAGGCAGCTTCTTCGGCAGGTACAAACGGTACCCAGCGGAGCAGACGCAGTTTAGCGCCGGCTTCGGGTTTGTAGGTGGGGGCAGCCTGCGCAAAGGCAGGGGTAAGACCGAACCGGTTCAATCCGGCTGCGGCCACTAGTCCGGCAGAAGCGCCGAGAAGATGTCGTCTATTGATGGTCATGGATGCTCCTCCTTTGGGTTTCACAAGCATGTCCGGAACGTCTCCCGCTTCCGGCTCATGCTCTTCGGGGGCTTTATGACTGGCACTGCTCCCCGATTGGCAGGTGCCGTTTGGTAGTTTCAGACCAGCCGCTTGCCGGTCTCTGCGTCGAAAAGATATGTGGCCTCCGCATGGATCGACAGGCCAACGGTTTCACCGGGCTTGGCATTGATGCGCTGGTGAAACACGCCGGTAATATCGTCACCGCCGATGCGCATGATCATCTGCGTTTCCGATCCTGTGGGCTCAATCACAACGACGTTTGCAGGAATTCCGCCTTCAACGATCGTCATATGCTCTGGCCGCAGACCATAGATCAACGCCCGGCCCTTGGCGCTTTCCGGTGCCTTGGCCACGGGCAGGACCACACCCTTTTCGGTGATGAATTTCTGTGTATCGTTGGCATCGAGCCTACCCTTGATCATGTTCATGGCGGGCGAGCCGATGAAGCTGGCGACAAACAGATTGGCCGGCTGGTCATAGAGTTCCAGCGGTGCGCCGATCTGTTCGACAATCCCGTCATGCATGACGACGATCTTGTCAGCCATGGTCATGGCTTCGATCTGGTCGTGGGTCACATACACAGTGGTTGTCTTTAACCGCTGGTGCAGTTCCTTGATCTCAGCCCGCATGGCGACACGCAATTTCGCATCGAGGTTGGAGAGCGGTTCGTCAAACAGAAACACCTGAGGGTCACGCACAATGGCGCGGCCCATGGCAACACGCTGGCGCTGACCACCTGATAACTGCCGGGGGAAGCGGTCGAGCAAATGAGTAAGCCCCAATATCTCCGCCGCCGGTTTCACGCGCTTGTCGATCTCAGCTTTGGAAGCCCCCTTTAATGTCAACGAGAAGGCCATATTGTCGGCAACGGTCATGTGCGGGTAGAGCGCATAATTCTGGAACACCATGGCAATGTCGCGCTCCTTCGGCGCAAGACCATTGACCACCTGACCGCCGATACGGATTTCACCGGCGGAAATGTTTTCAAGCCCCGCCAGCATGCGCAGAAGCGTGGACTTGCCGCAGCCCGATGGCCCAACCAGAATGACGAACTCGCCATCGGCGATCTCGATATCAACCCCCTTGATAACCGGATGCGTCCCGAATGATTTTCTTACATTGGCGAATTCGACTGATGCCATGCCAGTTCCTCCCTATTGTTTTATCGAACGGTGTTTCTCCCAAAACGCCGCCTTGAATTGCTATCCGCGCCCGACCAGCGGCATTTTTGTTGCCATGACTGTCAGCGACAGCACGTTGGCTTCCAGCGGCAGACCCGCCATGTAGACGACAGCATCGCCGATATAATGCGCAGGTATCGTCGGTTCGCTCGCGGTTTCCCCATTGGCCTGCAAAACACCGCCGGCCATTCGCGATGTCATTTCGGTTGTTGCATTGCCGATGTCGATCTGGCCGCAGGCAATGTCGAAGGGCCGCCCGTCCAGTGCCGTGGATTTGGTCAGGCCGGTTATGGCATGCTTCGTTGCCGTATAGGGTGCTGAATTCGGGCGCGGTGTCGTTGCGGAAATTGAACCATTATTGATGATGCGCCCGCCGCGCGGCGTCTGCGCCTTCATCAGTTTCAAAGCCTGTTGTGTACACAGGAATGCACCTGTCAGATTGGCGCCCAGAATGGCGTTCCACTGTTCGAACGTCACCTCTTCCATGGCAACATTCGGCACATTGATACCGGCATTGTTAATCAGCAGATCCAGCCGTCCAAAATCGGTCTTGATAGCGTCGAACAGCGCAGCCACGGAATTGGGGTCGCTCACGTCTGCCGCGATGGATTTGACGGTTCCCCTGGTTTCGCTGGTCAGCGTCCTTGCCGCCTCATCAAGCACCTCTTTGCGCCGACCGGTAATGACAACGGTCCAGCCAGCAGCGAGCAGCGCTGTTGAAATCGCCTTGCCAACGCCCGTACCGCCACCGGTGACGAGCGCGATCTTGCCTTTGCCTGAATCCTGATAATTGGTCATATGTTTCCGCCCAGTTCGTCTTCAATATGCGCCTTGATGATGTCGTCAAAAACCGTCTCAGCCTTGAAGCCGAGTGCTGCCGCGCGCCGCGTGTCGAAATCTGTTGCCCATCCCGCAACAATCTTCTGGATCGTGGGATCAGGTTCGCGCCGGATCAGTTTCACCGCCTTCTCGCCTGCCACACGCTTCAGGGCAGCAATCTCTTCACCGACCAAGGCTGACAGACCCGGCATGGAGAGGTTGCGGCGCGGCCCCACTTTTTCCAGATCAAGTGTTGCCGCATGCACAAAGAAACCGACAGCCGAGCGCGGGCTGGCGAACCAGTGCCGCACGTTTTCGTCTACGGGCAGAATTGCCTCTTGCCCCGCCAGTGGCTCGCGCAGAATGTTGGAGAAGAAACCCGATGCCGCCTTGTTGGGCTTGCCGGGGCGAATACAGATGGTCGGCAGGCGGATGCCGATACCGTCGAAAAAGCCTCGGCGGCTGTAATCGGACAGTAGCAGTTCGGAAATCGCCTTCTGCGTGCCGTAACTGGTGAGCGGAGTCGTGAAAAACTCATCGCCGATCTTGTCGGGAAACGGCGTGCCGAATACCGCGATCGACGAGGCAAAAACCACACGGGGACGATAGGCTGCCTTGGCACCTTCCAGCCGGATTGCCTCGAACAGTGAGCGCGTGCCATCCAGATTAACCTTGTAGCCCTTCTCGAAATCCGCTTCCGCTTCGCCGGAAACAATAGCGGCAAGGTGGAAGATCAGATCGGGGCGGCTGGTGATCAGCTGTTCCGCGACACCCGGATCAGAAAGGTCAGCGGCTTTGGATGTGGAAATGCTTGCCAGCCGGGCAGGTGCTGCCGGTTCGATCACATCAACGAGTGTCAGCTTGTCAATACCACCGCCAAGGATGCCATCTTCGGCCGCAATTCTATCAAGCAGTTTGCGGCCCACCATGCCAGCAGCGCCAATGACCAGTACATGCATATGCAATCAACCTCTTTGTCGTGCGGGCTTCAGCCCTCATTGTTCAAACAGCAGTGACGTCAGTCTGTTCGGGTGCTGGAGCCGGAAGCTCCAGTCCGGTAATGTTGGCGTAAAGCCGTGCCACGGATGCATCATCATCCCGCCCCATGCCCGATGCCGAAGTCATCAGGAATAATTGGAGAGCCGCGCTTGCCACCGGCAGCGGAAACTTCTGCTGGCGGCCAATATCCGAAACGATACCCAAATCCTTGGTGAAAATATCGACAGCGCTTTTTGGCGAATAATCCCCAGCGAGCACATGCGGAATGCGGTTCTCGAACATCCAGGAATTTCCTGCTGATTTCGAGATCACCTCGAACACTTTGCTGATGTCGAGATCGAGCCGCTTGGCAAAGGTAATTGCCTCGCAGGCGGCTGCGATATGCACACCGGCAAGCAACTGGTTGACGATCTTGAAGGAAGAGCCAATCCCGGCCTCATTGCCAAGTTCGTAGACAGTCTCGGCCATGGCGTCGAGCGCAGGGCGGGCGGCCAGAAACGCATCAGCGGAACCGGAGGCCATGACGGTCAGGCGGCCTTCACCGGCCTTTGCCGCTCCGCCGCTGATGGGCGCGTCGAGATAAAGCACCTGATGTTCGGCTGCTCGGGCAGCAAAATCCTTGGCGTCCGTGGGGGAAAGCGTTGCGGATGATATGATGACGCTGCCCGGTTTCAACGCATGGATTGCGCCGTTTTCCCCGAACAGGACAGTTTTTGTCTGCTCTGCATTGACGACAACCACCGCAACAATATCAGCACCCACTGCTGCAAGTGCGGGTGTTGCGGCGGTTTTTCCGCCAGCGGCGGCAAGCATCTGCAAGGAAGCCGGATTGACATCACAACCGACAACGATATGTCCGGCACGCAGCGCCGAGCGCGCCATGCCAAGGCCCATCGAGCCAAGACCTATCACTGCAATCCTTGCTGCTGAACTCAAGAACTATCCTCCCGATAGGTTCATTCGCTTGCCCTTTGATGGGCTTATGACAGCGCTAACATAAACTTATGCACACTCACTAGCATTCATCAAGTGATTTATGGTAGCGCTATCATTATTCTGCACAATCCCACCGGGATCATGACATGCCACGCAAACGCAACGCGCACCGGAACCCCGACACACCGACATTGGCGGATGTGGCGCGCCTTGCAGGTGTCAGCGACATCACCGCCTCGCGGGTGGTGCGCAGCAAGGGGCCAATAGCGGATACCACAAGGGCCCGGGTTCTCGCTGCCATTGCCGAACTTGGCTATATCCCGAATCGCGCTGCAGGCAGCCTCGCCTCGTCAGCTTCCACTCTGATGAGTGTGCTTCTGCCTTCCCTATCCAATATTGTATTTCCCGATGTGCTGCGCGGCATTCACACGGCTCTGACCGAGACGGCATTTCAGCCGGTCATTGGTGTTACCGATTATGACCCTATGATCGAAGAGCGCATTCTTCTTTCCTTTCTGGCGTGGCAACCGGCGGCGGTGATCCTTGCGGGTCTGCACCACACCGCGACAGCGCGGCGGCATCTGGAGCATGGACGTTTCCGCGTTGCCGAACTTATGGATATCGACGGCGATCCGGTCGATATTGCTGTGGGCATGTCGCATTGGCAGGCAGGCTATGACACCGGAAAGCATCTGGTACAACGTGGTTACAGGCGCTTTGGCTATGTGGGTCACACCATCGCCGGGGATGACCGCGCCCGCGCCCGTTATGATGGCCTGCGAGCAGCACTGAAAGACGCCGGTCTGTTGTTGATTGCCGAAGAGCGGGTTCTTGGACCAAGCTCGACCATGGCTGGCCGTCATCTGCTGGAAACAATTCTGCGCAAGGCAGCCGGTCTCGATGTGGTTGTATTTCCAAATGACGACATGGCTATGGGCGGCATCTTCCATTGCATCCATGCGGGTATCACACCAAAGGAGCAACTGGGCATTTTCGGCTTCAACGGCCTTGATATCGGGCAGGCGATGCCGATGCCATTGTCGACGATCCTTTCCAAACGCTTTCTGATCGGCAAGACTGCGGCGGAGAAACTTCTGGAAAGCCGCGAACGCCCGGCGGAAAAGACCATTATCAATACCGGCTATGACATCATAGAAGGAGCGACCGCATGACCGCGATCCTGTCCGAACAGACCAGACTGCGCGATGAGATTGTTTCGGTCGGCGCGTCTCTGTTCAATCGCGGCCTTACATCGGGTTCAACAGGGAATATCAGTGCTCGGCTTTCGAATGGCGAACTACTGATGACACCCACCAATGTTTCACTGGGAACGCTTGATCCGGCGCGGCTATCCCGCTTCACCGCGGAAGGCGTGCATGTCGATGGTGACAAGCCGACGAAGGAAGCTTTCCTGCATCGTTGCATGTATTGCGAACAGGCGCAGGCCAATGCGGTGGTGCATCTTCACTCCACCCATTCGGTGGCGGTCAGCATCCTTGCTCACCTTAATCCGAACGACGTATTGCCACCCCTGACTGCCTATTACGTCATGCGCGTCGGCGCCCTGCCTCTTGTTCCCTATTATCCACCCGGCGATGAGGCGCTGGCCCTTGCCGTCAGCGAACGAGCCAGAAAGCACCATGCGGTTCTTCTCGCCAACCACGGACCGGTTGTAGCGGGAAAGACGCTGCAGGATGCGCAATATGCCATTGAGGAACTGGAAGAGACGGCCAAGCTCTTCCTGCTTCTGCATGGCCATCGAATCCGCCCACTCACATCAGATCAGGTCGCCACGCTCAAACGGATTTGATGGTTTTCAAGGATTGCAAGCCAAGGCCCATAACCGCCAGAAGCACGCAGGCAATACCGATAATCTGGTTTCGGCTGACGGGCTCTGCGAGCAATATAACGGCGAAAAGTACAGCCGAGACAGGGGCCACGGCGGTAAAGAGGGAGGCTTCGGCACCGCTGACCCGCGCGGCGCCTGCATACCAGAGAAGAAAGCCGCCGACCGTCGGGACGATAGCATAATAGATCACCGCCCAGAATGAAGCGGCGCTCATGCCGACCGCCAAAGGCGTCTCGAAGACAGCTGGTACTGCGGCCACCGCCAGTCCAAGACCGGTCATCAGGGTTGATAGGGCCAGTGGTGGAATGGGTGTTCTGAGGCGTTTGTTGAGCAGGATGAACAGACCCTCGCAGATGACAGCGGCAAAGATCAGGGCATTACCAACAAGCGAATGCATTCCGCTTTCTCCCGGCCGGAAGGCGATGGAAACCACGCCTGCCGTGGCCAGAACAATCGCTATGAGGGTAAAGCGATGCGGCCGCTCACCCAGAATGAGAATGGCAATGGCAGCTGATACAACGGGCAATGTCCCGATAATCACGCCAGCATCCGTCGCCGATGTCAGTTTCAGGCCCGATATCAGGAGTGTTGTATAGCCGACGCTGCCCGCACCCGCCTGCAGCACAAGTAATATCCAGGCTCGCCGGTCAAGCTTCGGCCAACCCGTTCTGGTCATTCGCATGAGTATCAGGAACACGGGAAAGGCAACCGCAAACCGAAGCGCTGTCGCTGTGAATGGTGGTAATCCCACCGCGATGATCTTGCTGGCAATCACTGTGCTTCCGACCAGCACCATAGCCAGTGTCAGAAAAACATAACCTTGAACCTGTTTTGACATGTGCCGTCCTTCTCCATAGCGGGAAGGCGCACAAAATCCCATCGGGTGTGGTTCGTATTGAACGAAATTGCAGATTGTGAAATGGATCAGATCATCGCCGCGGCATAGGCACCGGGTGATATGCCGTATTTGCGCACGAAAGTTCGCGTCATATGGCTCTGGTCGGCAAAGCCGCTGGCAATGGCGGCTTGCGCGAGCGTCGATCCCCCTGCAATCATCCGGCGGGCAAGATCAATCCGGCGCTGCATCAGATAAGCGTGGGGCGTGAGGCCGGTAGCGCGGGTAAAGCCACGCAGCAGCTGAAAGCGGCTTAGACCAGCTTCTTTGGCTAGGTCAGCCAAAGTCACCGCGAGATCAGGCTGATCATCAATCATAGTCCGGGCGCGGCGAATGGCTTTGGGTATTGCCTGCTGCTGGACTGGATCATCCGCCTCACGAAATACGCCAGCCAATAAATTCAGCAGAAGTTCTTCGCGCAGAAGGGTGGATGCGATGGGGTGTTCATTGGTCATGGCGGCAAAAAGCCGTTCGAATGCATTTGCGAGGTAAGTGTTGCCGATGACTGGCCGGGGGAATTCGTCCGGTTTCGCGCCAGCCTCGTTCATCTCCTTGGCCGCATTGTTAATCACATGCGGGTCGAAGTAGAGCATCTTCCATGCGCGTCCGGCATCACCGATGGGCGCTCCATCATGCACTTCGCCGGGATTGACGGTGATGAGATCGCCAGAACCAGCCTCCACCATACCTCGGCCGCTATGGGATTTCTGCGCACCCTGATGGATGACACCAATGCCATACTGCTCGTGCGTGTGGCGCGGAAAACTATGCTTCGTTACAGCCGCAACGGCATCAACGCCTGCAACTTCACACCGCAATATCTGGAACTGTCCTTTCAGCATGGTGTTACATCTACCACCGGATTAGTCTGGTCACAAATTCCTGTGAGTCTTCAGTGGCATTCATCTGGAAATGATACCGTCGTCCAATCAGGCGCAGGCAGCTTCCCGGTCTTAGTGAAAGAAGAAAACGCGTGGCAAAACCAAAGAATGTAGTTGTGGTCGGTGCTGGAATTATCGGCGCCTCCATTGCCTGGCATCTGGCGCGGCAGGGTGCCGCCGTAACAGTTGTTGCCGAGAAAAGTGGCGGCGTTGCCACACCCGCATCCTTCGCATGGATCAATGCCAGCTGGGGTAATCCTGAATTCTATTTCCGTTTTCGTCGTTATGCGATGGAGGGATGGCAGCGTCTGGCGAAAGAACTGCCTGATATTGGGGTCAATTGGTGCGGCAGTATTTGCTGGGATATGTCGCTCGAGGACATGGAAACCTATACGACGCAGTATGGGCGCTGGGGTTACGGTATCCGGCGCATCAACGGCGACGATGTTGCAGCGCAGGAGCCCTATCTTTCTCAGGTGCCTGACATTGCCCTGCGCATTGCGGAAGAAGGTGTGGTCGAACCGGTCGCGGCGGCTCAACGCATGTTGGCGGGCGCGCAGGCACGTGGAGCGCGATTGCTTTATGGGGCAAATGCCGGAGCGCTTCTACAGGAAGGCAACAGAATTACCGGGGTCGCCACAACATTTGGCGCAATGCAAGCCGATCATGTGGTGCTTGCAGCGGGAGCAGGGGCTGCTGCGCTGGCAAAAACAGCGGGTGTCACGCTTCCCATCGAGACGCCGCCGGGTCTGATCGTGCATTCCAAACCCACGGAAAAACGGCTGAATGGCCTCGTCCTCGCGCCGGAACTGCATATGCGCCAGACGGCGGAAGGCCGGATCATCGCGGGTGCCGATTTCGGTGGGCGTGACCCCGGCGAAGACCCGCAGGCAGCGGCGGACGGCCTCTTTACCAAACTGAAAACAATGCTGAAGGGCGCTGATGATCTGGCGCTGGATTTTTTAACCGTCGGCTATCGGCCAACCCCAAAAGATGGGTTTCCAGTCATTGGCAAGGTTGAAACCCATGAGGGGCTTTCTGTTGCCGTCACGCATTCTGGCGTTACACTGGCTCCCGCTATTGGCTTGCTGCTGTCGAAGGAAATCCTGTCAGGCAAGCCGGAGGAAAGGCTCGCGCCTTTCCGGCTTTCGAGGTTTGCCGAATAAGCGCCTTACTTCGAGCCTTCTGTCAGAATGATGCGATAGTCAGCTCCTTGGAAGCGATGTTCACTGGCTGCCTGATAGGTGGGGCTGTGATACCACGCACTTGCCTCTGCATAGGTCGGAAATTCAAGGATCAGAACGCCTTCCGTATCAGGGCCCTCAAATACTTCATGACGGCCATTCGAGGCCCGAACGATTGCCGGATGATCCTGAAACGTCGGCGGCGTTAGCTTCTTATAACTCTCAAGATGAGCGGGACTCCGAGTTTTCTCGCGGGTAATGACGATATAGGCAACCATATTTTCTCTCCTTGGGTTCAGGCGGTGTGGTCACGGACGATGTCGTTGAGCCATGGGCGTAGGCCGCCAAGGTTAAAGCCTCCATCTACGAGAATGCTTTGTCCAGTTACAAACTTTGCATCTTGGGACAGCAGCCAGAGAACCGCATCAGCAACATCTTCAGGTTGCCCGATACGCTGCAAGGGCGTGTGTTTCAGGAAAGGGCGTATGGCACCTTCGCCGCGGATCGCTTTTTGTGCCATGGGAGTGTCAATCACTCCAGGGCTGACGTTGTTGATCCGGATGCCATCGATACCGACCTCCAAGGCAACGGTGCGCACCATCGAATCCAGAGCAGCCTTGCTTGCGGCATAAGCAGCAATGCCGGGCATTGAACCATGTGCAGTCCACGAAGATGTGTTGACGATAGCGCAGCCGCTGTGGGTTTGCATCGCGGCCAGTTCATATTTCACGCAGGCAAAGGCGCCGCGCAGATTGGTGTTCATCACGGTATCGAAGTTGGCGAGGTCGAAGTCACGCATATTGCCGAAGCCGCCGAGAACGCCGGCATTGTTCCACGCCAGATGCAAACTACCAAAGCTCGAGACGGTCTTCGATACCAGCGCCTCGACCTGTTCAGGGTCCGATATGTCAGTTGGAATGGCAAGAGCCGCCCCACCTTCACGGGTGATCTCGGTGGCAACAGCGTTCAACTCTTCAGGACGCCTACCTGCGATCACGACATTCGCTCCTTCCCGCCCGAGGCGAAGGGCCGCGGCTTTGCCCATGCCTGTTCCACCGCCAGTGATGATGACGGTGCGGTTATGAAAGCGTTGTTTTGCTTCGGTCATCGGTAAATCCCATGTTCGGTTATATGAGATTGTGTTGTAATCTATCAGTATGAGTTGATAAATTATGACATTATTCTTTCACTAAACAGCTGGAGTGTGGAATTGGACGACCTGAAAAGTATGGCTGTCTTTGCCCAGATTGTTGATTTGGGCAGTCTTTCCGCCGCTGCCGAGCGTGAGGGAATGTCTGCCACTATGGCAGGTAATCATCTGCGCGCACTTGAACTGCGCGTGGGTGCGAAGCTTCTCAATCGAACGACGCGCCGTCACAGCCTCACCGATATTGGCAAAACCTACTACGAACAGGTGCGGGTAATTCTCCACCTTGTGGCCCAAGCCAATGCAGGTGTGGAGGCGGCGCAGGCAACACCTCGTGGTCGCCTGCGTATCGCCGCACCTGTCTCGTTCGGCGCCGAACGTTTGACGCCTGCACTTGGCGAGTTTCTCACGCAATATCCCGAGATATCGGTTGATCTTGCCTTGAGCGATCGGACGGTTGATCTGATTGATGAAGGTTTTGATGCGGCTTTACGTATTGGCAATCTGGCCGACAGCACCCTGATTGCCCGCTCGTTGCAACCCTATCGCATGTGGGTGTGTGCCGCACCGTCCTATTTATCGAAACGAGGCACACCCGAACGACCGGAAGATTTAAAGCAGCATGATTGTCTCGTTTTCAGCTATGCGGGTCGGCAGTGGCGTCTGGGATTGGGCAATCATCCTGAGAAAACGGCGGTGCAGGGCCGCTTGGAGGTAAACAATGGTCAGGCCTTGCGTGTGGCTGCGTGTTCCGGGCTGGGCATTGTGATGCAGCCGGAAGTTCTGCTGGCCACTGATGTCAAAGAAGGAACGCTGGTGCGGCTCTTTTCCGATCACGATCTGCCAAGCCGCCCGATGAATTTGGTCTATCTGCGCGATCGCCAGATGCCTCCAAAACTACGATGCTTTATTGATTTTGTTGCGGAACGATTCGGCTGAAAGCTACCTAAGCGAGCTGAATAGCCAGCGCTTCAATCTCGGTGTCCGAGAAAACTTCGATCCCATTCGCGCGAAGCAGCGCTGCCGTTACACCCGTTCCCGGATGTTTCTTACCAGCGAAATTTCCATCGTAGATAAAACCGCTTCCACAGGACGGACTGCCGTCAATAAGCAATGCGAAACGGCAGTCATTCGCGCGTGCCAGCGCAAGAGCAGAGTGCGCTCCGGTAATATAGAGGTCGGTTACATCACGGCCATTGATATCGACCACGCGCGCGGTTCCGGACAAAACCTCATCTCCGGTTTCACCCTCTCCGATCTCGGCGGGAGGGCGGGGAATACTGAAACCGGCGGCAAGTTCGGGACATGTCGACACCACGCGGCCTTCTGCCAGCCATTGCGCCAGTAACGGGTGAGCCAATGTCTTGGCAGACCCGTTGTAGCGGACAGGGCGTCCAAGCAGGCAGGCACTGACAAGGATTTTGGCTGTCATTTCCGTTCCGTATCCGGCTTTGTTCCGTATCCATCACTGGCGTTAATTTGATCCCGTGCTCAATACGCCAATGCGACCGGTGCAGCAAGTTCATGCCGCTGATAGTGTATTCATTGCATGATCAAGCCGCCGTCAGATGGCACCTGTTCTACGTGCCTTTCCGGATTTTCATCCGCAGCAGGCGATGAGCGTTCAAGCGTTGCTCTTCAAATAATACATTCCGGGGGGCACTCCCAGTTCGAGACTGGACGCTCCCATGCGCCCATTTTCCGGAACCAATCAAGCCGGCACACGTTTCTTTGCAGGCTTCGACGGCAATTTCCAAGAGCCGGGCCGCAACCAAACAAGGACATATCATGAAAAAACTGATTCTGATGGCCGCTGCCATTTCGATGGCTTTTGGCGCAACCGCTTACGCGGCGCCTCATCACAAAAGCAAACAGCAGGCTCATGCCGCGAGCGGCCCCAAGACGCGTCTCGGTACCCTGTCCTGCGCGGTTGATGGCGGCGTCGGAATGCTCATTGGTTCAAGCAAAGCGGTGCAGTGCAAGTTCACGCGGACCAACGGTTCCGTTGATCGATATACCGGGCGTATTGGCAAGCTGGGTGTGGATATCGGCATCACCAAGAAATCCTATCTGCAGTGGATTGTTTATACAGCCGCCGGTAATCGGGCAGGTGATGGCGCCCTTGCGGGCAATTACGTTGGTGTGACGGCTGGTGCCTCCATCGGCGTTGGATTGGGCGCTAATGCGCTTGTTGGCGGAACATCGAAGAATTTTGGTCTGCAACCTTTCAGCGCCGAAGCGACCCAAGGCCTTAACGTTGCCGCCGGTGCAACGCAATTGTCGCTGCGTTCTACCCGCTAATACCAGCTTTCTGACCGCCGGTTTCCGGCGGTCAGAACACAATAGTCTTTAATCATCCATTCCGCGGAATGGAATGAGGGCACGAACGCGTGGATCGCGCAGATAGAGCCCGCCCCAGACCATGAGGCCGAGATACACGCCGAACAGCAAATGGCTGAACAGCGGATTACCAACCCGAAGCTGGGTGGCAATGGCCCCGCCAAGATAACCAGTCAGCAAGATGGCACCAAGAATTGAGGTGCGCGGGATGGCGTAAAGCACCGTGCAGATCATCAGCAGAATACCAAGCCCGCGCCCCATGGCTACGGTATCGGGATAGCCCAGCTCCGCCAAAGATTTGAGCACGATATCGAGTGGCACCAGTTTGATGCCAAAGTCGAAAATCAGAAATGCGATAACAAGGCCACTGAGAATCCAGCCTCCCCATAATGTCTTGTTCGAGATCACTGTTGCCTGTCCGGTCGTTTCCATAATCATGTCCCCTGTAAATCCGGCACCCCTTGTGCCTGAAGATTGTTCCTAGGACGAACCGGAATCGCCGATACCGACACAGTTGTCGGAAATTTTTTTGCCTGCCGTTTGCACGTTGAGAATCAAGCCCCACCGCAAAGCGCAAGAATTGCCGCCAGCGGTTGACGTCCAAGACCATTCAAATATCCGGTATTTAAGCCAGCTTCGTTTTTCGCTGATTGACTTATGTTCATTTTCGTTTTCGTATAGCGTGCAGAAAAACGAAAATGAAAGCCGCTTCCATGTTCCTGCCGCCCAGACATGCCGAAATTCTGGAAATGGCCAAAGAACATGGCCGCGTGCTGGTGGACGATCTGGCCGTTCATTTCAACGTTACGCCCCAGACTATCCGTAAGGATCTGAATGATCTGTGTGATCAGCGGCTTCTAAGCCGCATCCATGGGGGTGCGCTGTTTCCTTCGGGCATTCAGAATCTTGAATATGAGGCGCGTCGTCTGATTGCAGCCAGCGAGAAAGAAGCCATTGGCCGTGCCGCCGCTGCGCTTATTCCTGATAATGCGTCGCTGTTCGTTAATATCGGGACGACGACCGAGGCCGTGGGGCAGGCATTGCTGGATCGCAAAGGCCTGATGGTTATTACGAATAATATCAATGTCGCCAATCGGTTACGTGTCTACCCAGATATTGAGGTGGTCATCGCGGGCGGGGTTGTGCGTGGGTCCGATGGGGGTATTGTCGGTGAGGCGGCAGTGGATTTTATCCGCCAGTTCAAAGTGGATTTCGCTGTCATTGGCACGTCGGCAATCGATCATGACGGCGCGCTGCTCGATTTCGATTTCCGCGAGGTCAAGGTGGCGCAGGCGATCATGGCCAACGCCCGGCATGTGATTCTGGTTTCTGATTCCACCAAATTCGAGCGGACAGCGCCGGTTCGTATGGGGCATCTGTCGCAGGTCAACACCTTCATCACAGACCGATGCGAAAGCGAGGCCATCCGCGCTATTTGTGCGGAAGCGGATGTCAGGCTGATCGAAACTTCGGTCTGATCTGCCTCTTGTGTGATCAGGTGATGCGCGTTATAGTTCCTTTTAGTTTCGTATTGCTTTCGTAATTAATCCATATCTCTTTCGCAATTGCGAGGAAATGGTGCGTTGCGAAATGGGGAGCATGGGCATTGGCAACGGACAAGATCTACGACGTCTTCGTGATCGGCGGTGGCATCAATGGATGCGGCATTGCCCGGGATGCGGTTGGCCGTGGCTATTCCGTTTTCCTCGCAGAGATGAATGATCTGGCCAGTGGCACGTCATCCGGTTCCACCAAGCTTATCCATGGCGGTCTGCGCTATCTCGAATATTACGAGTTCCGGCTGGTGCGTGAATCATTGATGGAGCGCGAAGTGCTATGGGCTGCCGCGCCGCATATCATCTGGCCGATGCGCTTTGTCCTGCCGCACCATGCGGGCCTGCGCCCGGCCTGGCTGCTTCGTCTGGGCCTGTTCCTTTACGATCATATTGGCGGCCGCAAGAAACTGCCTGCGACCCGCACCCTTGACATGACCCGCGATCCGGCAGCCAAGCCACTGAAGTCACTTTATACCAAGGCTTTTGAATATTCCGATTGCTGGGTCAATGATGCGCGCTTTGTTGCGCTGAATGCCCGTGATGCTGCCGATCGCGGTGCTGTCATTCATACACGTTCGAAGGTTATATCAGCCCATCGTGACGCTAATAGCTGGACCCTGACTGTGCAGGACATGCTGACGGGTGCGACCGAAGAGGTCCGCTCGCGCCTTGTTGTCAATGCAGCTGGCCCTTGGGTTGACGAAGTTTTGACCGGTGTCGTCGGTATCAATAATGCCCATAATGTCCGTCTTGTTCAGGGCAGCCACATCGTCGTGCGCAAGAAGTTTGATGATCCCCGCGCCTATTTCTTTCAGAACACCGATGGCCGTATCATTTTTGCCATTCCCTATGAGCAGGATTTCACGCTCATCGGCACGACGGATCAGGACTATCATGGCAATCCGGCCGAGGTGAAAATCACCGATGCCGAGATTGATTATCTCTGCGCTGCCGCCAGCGAATATTTCGTCGAGCCGGTGAAGCGCGACGATGTGGTCTGGACCTATTCCGGCGTGCGCCCGCTCTATGATGACGGTGCATCGAAGGCACAGGAAGCCACCCGCGATTATGTTTTGAAAACGGATGCGCCAGACGGCAAGGCACCGCTTCTCAATATATTCGGCGGCAAGATCACCACATATCGCCGATTGTCCGAACACATGCTGGAAAAGATTGAAGAGCAGCTCGGCAAGAAGGGCAAGCCCTGGACGGCCACCGGAACGCTTCCGGGCGGTGATTTCCCGGCAACTGCATTCGACGCCGAATTGCAGAAGCTGAAGGCGGATTATCCGTTTCTTGATGCGCGTCATGCCCGTCGCTTGTTCCGCCTTTATGGCACGAAGGCGCGCGTTCTTCTGGGCAAAGCGACATCATTGGCTGATCTTGGACAGCTTTTCGGTGCGGATCTGTACGAGGCCGAAGTGCGCCACCAGATCGCGCATGAATGGGCTGTCACCGCACAGGATGTGTTGTGGCGTCGGACGAAAATGGGATTGCATCTTTCCGCCGATGAGGCAGCTGCGCTCGACCGTTTCATGGACGGTGCAGTTGATCGGCGGAGCAGGGTGGCGGCTGAATAGATGTTGTGCCGCTCCGGCGGCGTAGCAGATAATTGCGAAGGGCGGGACAAACAGGCTGGAGGCCTTTTGTCCCAGGGAGGACTGAGATGCTGGAATTGCGGAATGTGTCCAAGGTGGTGGGTGGCAAGACCCATCTCGACAATATTTCGCTTGAGCTGCAACACGCCACGCTGAATGTTCTGCTGGGACCGACCCTATCAGGGAAAACCAGCCTCATGCGTATTATGGCCGGTCTTGATGTTCCAACATCAGGCTCCATCTGGTTCGATGGCAAGGATGTCACCGGCGTTCCCGTGCAAAAGCGCTCCGTCGCCATGGTCTATCAGCAGTTCATCAATTATCCGGCCTTCACCGTTTATGAGAACATTGCTTCGCCCATGCGCGTTGCCGGTGTCGACAAGGCAACGATTGACCGCGAAGTGCGCAAGGCTGCCGAACTTCTCAAGCTGACACCCTATCTCGACCGCACGCCGCTTAGCCTTTCCGGTGGTCAGCAGCAGCGCACCGCATTGGCTCGCGCCATCGTCAAAAATGCCAAGCTTGTGCTGCTTGATGAGCCGCTTGCCAATCTTGATTACAAGCTGCGCGAAGAGTTGCGGCAGGAACTGCCGAAGATTTTTGCCGAAGCGGGTACGATCTTTGTCTATGCAACCACGGAGCCGCATGAGGCACTGCTTCTCGGTGGTAACACGGCGACCCTTTCGGAAGGCCGTATCACCCAGTTTGGACCGACAATCGATGTGTTCCGCAAGCCGGATGATCTGATCACCGCACAGACCTTTGCCGATCCGCCGCTCAACACGATTGCTCTTGCCAAGATCGGCAAGGCCTTCCAGCTGGAAGGCGGCGTGGCCATGCCGGTTCCGTCCAATCTCGGCGAGATTGCCGATGGCACCTATACGGTTGGGTTCCAGCCGCATCATGTGGGAACCAGTCGGCGCAATGCCGATGAAATTGCGCTGAAGGCCATCGTCACCGCGACGGAGATCACCGGTTCTGAGAGCTTTGTTCACCTGTCCTTTGCCGATGCACGCTGGACCATGCTGACACACGGCATCCACATCTACACACCCGATGAAGTCATCGATATCTTCATCGATCCGCGCAACCTGATGATCTTCGACGCGAATGGGCAATCCGTTACCCGTCGCCAGAAGCTCGCGGCATAGGGGAAAATCATGGCGCGCATTGATCTCAATCACATTCGTCACGCCTATGGCCCCAATCCGAAGTCGGATAAGGACTATGCTTTGCGTGAAGTGCATCACTCCTGGGAGGATGGCGGCGCTTATGCGCTGCTTGGTCCGTCGGGCTGCGGCAAGACCACGCTGCTCAACATCATTTCCGGCCTGATCCATCCATCGCACGGCCAATTGCTGTTCAACGGGCAGGATGTGACCAACCTGTCGACGCAGGAACGCAACATTGCGCAGGTGTTCCAGTTCCCCGTCATCTACGACACCATGACGGTTTACGACAATCTGGCCTTCCCGCTGCGCAATCGCGGTGTGCCGGAAGCAGAAATTGACCGCAAGGTGCGCGAGACGCTGGAGATGATTGATCTTGCCAGCTGGACTAACAAGAAGGCACGCGGCCTTACGGCTGACCAGAAGCAGAAGATTTCGCTGGGGCGCGGTCTTGTGCGCTCGGACGTCAATGCCATTCTGTTTGACGAGCCTTTGACAGTTATCGACCCGCACATGAAATGGGTGTTGCGCTCGCAATTGAAGCAGTTGCACCAGCGCTTCGGCTACACCATGGTTTACGTTACCCACGATCAGACCGAGGCGCTGACCTTCGCCCAGAAGGTTGTCGTTATGTATGACGGCGAGATCGTGCAGATCGGTACACCGGAAGAGCTGTTCGAGCGGCCAAAACATACATTCGTCGGCTATTTCATCGGTTCACCTGGCATGAATGTCATGCCGGTTCAACTGGCTGGTGATACCGCGCAGGTCGGCAGTCACAAGATTGCCTTGCCATCACCGGCTATGCCTGCGGACGCCAAGAAGATCGAACTCGGTATCCGCCCTGAATATATCAGGCTTGGCCGTGAGGGCATGCCTGTCACCATCGCCAAGGTCGAGGATATTGGCCGCCACAAGATCGTGCGTACCAAGCTGGAAAATCAGGACATCGCGGTTATCGTGGCTGAGGGTGAATCCATTCCTGCTGATCCGCACATCGCCTTTGATCCGAAGGGCATCAACATCTACGCCGATTCCTGGCGCGTCGGGGGGAACTGAGCCATGGAAAAAACATGGAACAACAAAGCCTGGTTCATGGTTCTGCCGGTGCTGCTGCTTGTGGCTTTCTCGGCTGTTATCCCGCTGATGACTGTGGTCAACTATTCGGTGCAGGATACGTTCGGCAATAACCAGTTCTTCTGGGCTGGCACAGAATGGTTCACGGAAATTCTGCAGTCGGAGCGCTTTCACTCTGCGCTTTTCCGCAATCTGGTATTCTCGTTTATTATTCTCGCCATCGAGATTCCTCTCGGCATCATCATTGCGCTCAATATGCCGCGCAAGGGTCTTGGTGTTCCGGTCTGTCTCGTGCTGATGGCACTCCCGCTGCTCATTCCGTGGAATGTGGTTGGCACGATCTGGCAGGTGTTTGGCCGCGTTGATATTGGTCTTCTGGGGCACACTCTGGAAAGCCTTGGGATCAACTACAACTACGTGCAAAACCCGCTGCATGCGTGGTTCACGGTCATCCTCATGGATGTCTGGCACTGGACAAGCCTTGTCGTGCTGCTTTGCTATGCCGGTCTTGTCTCAATCCCCGACGCCTTCTATCAGGCCGCCAAGATTGATGGTGCATCGCGCTGGGCCGTGTTCCGTTACATCCAGCTGCCAAAGATGAACCGCGTTTTGCTGATTGCTGTGCTCCTGCGCTTCATGGATAGTTTTATGATCTATACCGAGCCCTTCGTGGTAACGGGCGGCGGTCCGGGCAATTCGACCACATTCCTGTCCATTGATCTTGTGAAGATTGCCATTGGCCAGTTCGATCTTGGACCGGCAGCAGCCATGTCCATTGTCTACTTCCTGATCATTCTTCTTCTGTCATGGGTCTTCTATACGATCATGACCAACTATGATGCGGAGCGCTGATTATGAGCGTGCAAAACGAAACACTCGCCCGCACGGCAACGGTCAGCCCCGAGCAGACAAAGCTCGACAAGGCGCTGGCGCGCAAGATGCGCAAGCGCGGCGATGAATCAAAGTTCTGGTGGCTGATACCCACGCTTTATATCATCTTCCTGCTGCTGCCGATCTATTGGCTCGTCAATATGAGCTTCAAGACCAATCAGGAGATTCTCAACAGTTTCACCTTGTGGCCACAGAACCCGACACTGAACAACTACGCTATCATCTTCACCGATCCGGCATGGTATCGCGGCTACATCAATTCCATCATCTACGTGGTGATGAACATGGTGATTTCGGTGCTGGTGGCGCTGCCTGCGGCCTATGCCTTTTCGCGTTACCGTTTCCTTGGCGACAAACATCTGTTTTTCTGGCTGCTGACCAATCGCATGGCACCGCCAGCGGTGTTTGCCCTGCCATTCTTCCAGCTCTATTCGGCCTTCGGACTGATCGACACGCACATCGCCGTTGCTTTGGCCCATTGCCTGTTCAACGTGCCTCTCGCCGTCTGGATTCTGGAAGGTTTCATGTCGGGCGTGCCGAAGGAGATCGATGAAACGGCCTATATTGATGGCTATTCCTTCCCGCGCTTTTTCGTGAAGATTTTTATCCCGATGATCGCGAGCGGCATTGGTGTGGCAGCCTTCTTCTGCTTCATGTTCTCATGGGTGGAACTGCTGATTGCCCGAACCCTGACCACAACAGACGCCAAGCCGATCGCAGCAACCATGACCCGCACAGTTTCCGCATCGGGCATGGACTGGGGGCTTCTGGCCGCCGCCGGTGTGCTGACGCTGATCCCAGGCGCCATCGTCATCTATTTCGTGCGCAATTATATCGCCAAGGGCTTTGCTCTGGGGAGGGTGTAATGCCTGATCTTAAAGCTATTCCGATCTCCGAGTTGCAGGAAGCGACCGCAAAGCTGTTCGCTTCCCTTATCGCGCAGGGTGTTTCGGAGATACCACTTGAAAAGGAACAGTATTGGCGGGTGTATTTCCACGATGTCTTCAATGATGAGAAGCCCGAACCCGTTCAATCCAATGTGGGAGAAGATTGGGACGATCTGAAAGCCGAACTCAGTGACCCCTCCGGCATTGCTCACTGGCATGCCTTTCACCATCTGGCAGGGTTGATGAAAACCGTGGCCTACGCAGATTTGCGCGGAGCACTTGTCGCGCCGGCTTCAAGGAAAATATCATGACCATTGGCATAAACTTTTTGGCACCTCTCTCGCCGTCATCCTCGGGCTTGACCCGAGGACCCACGGTTAAGGAGCACACCCCTTTCACATCCCACGGTGCATTCCAGCTTGGTGTCGATCTCGATGACGAACTCCCGCTTGAAGCTCATTCCGCCGGATCGCTCCGAGCAAACCGAAGGCTAGGTGCCTCTTTGCTGTGGGTCCTCGGGTCAAGCCCGAGGATGACGAAGCGGTGGAACCAGAGCGATTTACAGTTGGGATGGGTGCTATCATGAACTTCTCATGGATGGCATGGACGCTGCCGACGGCGCTGTTCTTCCTGACAATTCTGGCACTGCTCATCGGTATGGCCGTGTGGGAATATGTCTCTCCCGGTGGCAATCCGCGTATTGGCATTCTGCGCTTTGAAACCACGCGCGGCGACCGCCTGTTCGTGTCGCTGCTTGGCAGTGCATTCATTCATCTCGCTTGGCTGGGGCTGGTTGGTCCCAACCTGTGGTGGGCCTTGGCTCTCTCCGTGGTCTACGCCGTTGGCGTATTCCGCTTCGTGTAGGAAATGATGTGGCGCCGGAAACGAAGGATAATTCCGGGCAAAACGCCATGTTGAAACAGGACGGCCGGTATCATCCGGTTGTTCCAGCAATCGCAACTCTGGGAGGACTTCAATGCGAACGCGAATACTAACGACAACAACAGCACTGGCGCTGTTGCTCGGCGCAGGCTCTGCCTATGCCGGGATCGATGACGCCAAGAAATTCCTCGACAAGGAAATCGGTGATGTTTCCACGCTTGACCGTGCTGGTCAGGAAAAGGAAATGCAGTGGTTTATCGATGCAGCCAAGCCTTTCGCAGGCATGGAAATCAAGGTTGTTTCGGAATCGCTGACCACGCACCAGTATGAATCGCAGGTGCTTGCACCGGCATTCACGGCTATCACCGGCATCAAGGTCACGCATGACGTGATCCAGGAAGGTGACGTTGTTGAAAAGATCCAGACGCAGATGCAGACCGGCCAGAACCTTTATGACGGCTGGGTCAATGATAGCGATCTGATCGGCACCCACTGGCGCTATCAGCAGGTCCGCAACCTGACCGATTTCATGGCGGGTGAAGGCAAGGACGTGACCAATCCCGGTCTTGATATCGATGACTTCATCGGCACCAAGTTCACGACTGCACCGGACAAGAAGCTTTATCAGCTTCCTGATCAGCAGTTCGCCAACCTCTATTGGTTCCGCTACGACTGGTTCAACGACGAAAAGAACAAGGCGGACTTCAAGGCAAAATATGGCTACGAACTCGGTGTTCCGGTCAACTGGTCTGCCTATGAGGATATCGCCGAATTCTTCACCGGCCGCGATGTCGGCGGCAAGAAGGTCTACGGCCATATGGACTATGGCAAAAAAGACCCGTCACTCGGTTGGCGCTTTACCGATGCCTGGCTCTCCATGGCTGGCAACGGCGATAAGGGCCTGCCAAACGGTCTGCCTGTGGATGAATGGGGCATCAAGGTCAATGAGAAGTCCCAGCCTGTCGGTTCCTGCGTTGCCCGTGGCGGTGATACCAATGGACCAGCAGCGGTTTACTCAATCCAGAAATATCTCGACTGGCTGAAGGCCTATGCACCGCCGGAAGCACAGGGCATGACCTTCTCTGAATCCGGTCCCGTACCGGCACAGGGCAATGTCGCGCAGCAGATTTTCTGGTACACCGCCTTCACTGCCGACATGGTCAAGCCGGGTCTGCCAGTCATGAACGACGACGGCACGCCAAAGTGGCGCATGGCTCCTTCACCGCATGGCGTTTACTGGAAAGACGGCATGAAGCTCGGCTATCAGGACGTGGGTTCATGGACCCTGATGAAGTCGACACCGACAGACCGTGCCAAGGCCGCTTGGCTCTACGCACAGTTCGTCACTTCGAAGACGGTTGACGTGAAGAAGAGCCAGATCGGCCTCACCTTCATCCGTGAATCGACCATCAAGGACAAGAGCTTCACCAAGCGTGCGCCGCAGCTCGGCGGTCTGATCGAGTTCTATCGCTCGCCCGCCCGTGTTCAGTGGTCACCCACAGGTACCAATGTTCCTGACTATCCGAAGCTGGCACAGCTCTGGTGGCAGGCTGTTGGTGACGCATCTTCAGGTGCAAAGACGGCGCAGGCCGCCATGGACTCTCTCTGCGCTGAGCAGGAAAAAGTCATGGGCCGCATCGAAAAGTCGGGTGTGCAGGGCGATATCGGTCCGAAACTGGCCGAAGAGCATGATCTTGCCTACTGGAATGCCGATGCCGTCAAGAACGGTCATCTCGCACCTCAGCTGAAGATCGACAATGAAAAGGAAAAGCCCCAGACCATCAATTATGATGAGCTGGTCAAGAGCTGGAACAAGTAAGCTCTGCTATCCGATGAAAAAGGGGATGGTGCTCGCGCGCCATCCCCTTTTTCTTTGAACAAAACCGCATCGATAGAGCCAGATTGGAATTTTACCGTCAATCGGCTATGATGGGGGCATGAGCGATACTTCGAGCACAGTTGTATCCAAGGCAATGAAGGCGTCCTGTGAGGCCGTTTACGGTGCTTTCACAGACCCTGACGCCCTTGCCGTATGGCTTCCGCCCGGCTCCATGCATGGCATTGTCCACGACTTTGATGGGCGCGAAGGCGGGTCTCTGCGTATGTCACTCGTCTACCCGGAGGATGAGGGTCTGCCACGCGGCAAGACGTTGGACAATATTGACACGTTTGACGTCCGCTTTGTGGCTCTGGTACCCGCCAGCAAGATTGTATGGGCGGTTCGTTTTGAATCGGATGATCCGGCCTATGCGGGCGAAATGCTGATGACAACGACGATGGAACCGGCGGGCAGTGGTTCGCAGATTACCATAGCGTGTGACGACATTCCCCGTGGTATCCGGCCCGAAGACAACGAAACCGGGTGCCGTTCCACCTTGAACAAGCTTGCTTCCTTTCTCGGTGGCTAACCGCTTTTCTATCAGTCGTGGGTTTCGCCGGAGAAAGATGTCGCCTGCATGGATGGGCGCAGGCAGAATTCCGCATACCATGCGGCAAGGCGCGGTCGACCCTCTGTGAACGGATAAATGTTCCGAAATTCGACCCAGTTCAAAGTGGTTGCCAGCGCGATCTCGCCGATGAGTGGCAAGCCTTCGAGAGCCGCTTCCTTTTCAGCAAAATCACAGGCAGCGATAATTTTCTGCAACTGCGCATCGCGCATGGTTGCCCAGCGAACAGGTTCCGGCCGCCGCTCCGTCTCCCACCGCACCACGATCCCGGAATCGGCAATACCCTGCGCCGCCGCTTGCAGCCGCAAAGTATCCCAGCGCGCTTTGCCTGTTGCGGGGATAAGCACATTGCCACCGGGCAGGGTGCTCAAATAATCGGCGATAACGACTGAATCAAAGAGGGCAAGACCGTCATCGTTGATGAGAACTGGAACCTTGCCCAATGGGTTGAGCGCATAGACGTCTTCATTGCGACGGGTCGGGCTGGTTTCGTGGTGAATGACCTCGACACTATCCGCAAGGCCGATCTCATGGATGGCGACGAGCACTTTGCGGGCATAGGGCGAGTGCGTCTGATAAAGAAGCTTCATGGGAATCCTGCCTGATCGGATGAGTCGGCGCAGACAATCGCCCGGCAGGCTCCTTGGATCAAGTGCCGGGAAAACTTAAAGTCCGTGGACTTGCAGTAAGCTCTTCATCCGGCCTGTCGCAAGTTCTGGTCTGTCCAGAACATTCGCCTGATCGGCCAGCCGGAAAATATCGGCGTAATGCACGATGCCCCGTGCCGACTGCATGCCTGCGGGCATAGTGAAATGGTTTTGATGACCATTGAGCCAAGCAAGGAAAACCACACCCGCCTTGTAATATTGGGTGGGTGCTTCAAAGATTTTGCGCGATAGCGGTACGGTAGGCGCGATCACATCGCGGAACGCTTGAGTTTGTCCATTGCCCAAATGAGCCAATGCTTTGGATGCTTGCGGCGCGACCGCATCGAAAATGCCAAGCAGGGCATGGCTGTATTTCTCGCCGTTCCCTTCGATCAGTTCAGCATAGTTGAAATCGTCGCCGGTAAAGCACAATACGCCTTCGGGCAGACGCTTGCGCAGCGCGATTTCCCTCGTGTTGTCGAGCAGGGAAATCTTGATGCCTTCAATCTTGTCTTTGTTGTCGGTGATAATAGCCAGTACGGTTTCCAGTGCTTCTTCAAAGACCGGGGAACCCCAATAGCCCGAAAGCTGCGGGTCAAACATATCGCCGAGCCAATGGAGGACGACTTTGTTCTGGGTCTGGCGCAGGATTTCGTTATAAACGCTCCGATAGTCATCTCCGGATTTTGCCACTTTGGCGAGAGCCCTGCTTGCCATCATGACAGCCCTGCCACCTTCGGCTTCGACAAAGCCGATCTGCGTTTCATAAGCAGAAATAACCTCTCCGAGGGTGCTGGTATTTTCCGGTAGCAGCTGGTCGGTTCCAGCACCACAGGCAAGATCGGCACCCGGAACACGGCGTGCTTCGGCAAGCGAACGGCGTATCAGTTCCTGCGCGCCAGCCCAGTCGAGCCCCATGCCGCGCTGGGCTGTATCCATGGCTTCGGCAATCTTGAATCCGAGGGACCAGAGATGGTGGCGAAACGCCATGGTCGCATCCCAGTCAATAGCGGGTGAGTTCCATGGTGCCCTGTCCTTTAGCGGATCGGACACCACATGGGCGGCTGCGTAGGCGATGCGATTGAAGACTGGTGGGGAAGTTGGCCGAGCAGTTGGCTCACCGGAAAGGCGATAGGCTGAAAGCTTACCATCTGCTGTTGGCAGGTCCAGAACAAGGGTCATCACATCGCTCCCATTCAACACGACGAGCTTTGTAATTTGGAACGTTCCAAAAAACAAGAGGGAAAAACGCGTAGGCCCGATACTGCTATTGGAGTGAAAAACGTGATCCACCAGACAACAATTGCCCAAAAATTGCAGAAATATAGGGAGTTACGGCATGCGCATATAGTTAGAAGTCGTAATTATCTCCGATTTTCGCGCTTGACAAATTTGGAACGTTCCAATTATATCCAAATCCTCACTGTGGAGGAAGCCTGTGAACCGAAGCCGGACAACCGTTGTGGATATTGCGCATGCTGCTGGCGTGTCGAAATCAACCGTGTCGCTGGTTTTGCAGGGCAGTCCCCTGGTCAATGAAAAGACCCGCGAGAAGGTCAACAGCGTTATTGCCGATCTCGGCTATGTCTATAATCGTGGTGCCGCCAATCTGCGGCAGTCACGTTCGAAAATCGTCGGCATCGTGGTCAATGACCTCACCAACAGTTTCTTTGCCGAGCTTGCAGTTGGCATGGATATGGTTGTTCAATCCGCTGGCTATGTGCAATTTCTCGCCCATAGCGGTGAGAGCGTCGACCGTCAGCGCGAAGTCATCGCCTCCATGCGTGAGAATGGTATTGCCGGTCTGATCCTGTCGCCGGCGCGTGGCACCGAGGTGGCCGACCTCAAGCCGTTGATCGATAGCGGTATTCCCGTTGTCGTTGTCGTCCGCAATCTGCCCGGTGCCAAAGTCTCGACCCTGCTTTCCGACAATTATACGGGCGCCAAAGCTGCGGTGCGCCATCTGGTTTCGCTCGGGCATAGCCGTATCGGCTTCATGGGCGGATTTCTTGATACAGCGGTTTTTGCTGAGCGGCTTCGCGGCTATCGCGATGCCTTGCAGGAGGCAGGTCTTGCTGTTGACGAGGCTCTGATTATTCACTCTGCTCCCTCGCGTGCGGGTGGTGTTGCCGCCGTCGAACGCATGATGCTGCTTGCCAGCAGGGCAACCGCTGCGCTGTGCCTGAATGATGCAGTGGCCTTCGGTGTCTGCGACGGTCTGCGGGCTGTGGGCATTGAGCCCGGCAAGGGGTTCGGCGTCATCGGCTTTGACGATGTGATCGAAGCCAAAACCGCGGTCCCGGCTCTGACAACGGTTTCGGTCGACCCGCAGGGCATGGGGCAGCGCGCGGCACAGCTTTTGCTCAAGCAGATCAATGCGGGTGGAAGCGAACAGGAATCACTGGTGACATCGGTGCGGCTTGTGGTGCGACAGAGTTGCGGTGCGCCGGTGAAGAACAATCATCTGGAGAAAATGGCATGACACGTTGGGGTTTGATCGGAGCAAGCACGATTGCGCATGAGTGGGTTATCGATGCGATCCGCGCCGAGGGCGGCGAAATCGTCTCCGTGATGAGCACCAGTTCTGAGCGCGGCCAAAAATACGCTGCCGACCATGGCATTGCCAAATCTGTTACCTCTGTTGAGGCGCTGGTCAATGATCAGGATGTCGATGCCGTCTATATCTCGACAACGAATGAACTGCATAGGGATCAGGTGCTTGCCGCTGCGGCTGCCGGAAAGCATGTGCTATGCGAAAAGCCGCTGGCGATGAGCCTTGGCGATGCCAAGGCTATGGTCGATGCCTGCCGCGCGGCGGGCGTTGTGCTGGGCACAAACCATCATCTGCGCAATGCTGCCAGCCATACGGCCATGCGCGATGCAATCGCTGCGGGTAAGATCGGCAAACCGCTGGCTGCCCGGGTCTTTCACGCCGTCTATCTGCCGCCGCATTTGCAGGGTTGGCGGCTCGACAAGCCGGAAGCCGGCGGCGGTGTAATCCTTGATATCACCGTACATGATACGGATACGCTGCGTTATGTGCTCGGCGATGATCCCGTGGAAGTTGTCGCTGCCTCCCAGCAGGGCGGTCTTGGCAAGGCTGGTCTTGCTGATGGTGTCATGGGCGTCATGCGTTTCAAATCGGGTCTCATTGCGCAGTTCCATGATGGCTTTACCACCAAATACGCGGAAACAGGCTTTGAAGTGCATGGTTCTGAAGGTTCGCTCGTTGGTCGCAATGTCATGAGCCAGAAACCCGTTGGAACGGTTGTCCTGCGCAACGCCGATGGTGAGACAGAGCTGAAGCTCAATCACAAGAATCTCTACGAAACCGGCATCGCCAAATTCCATGCGGCCATCCTTGGCAAGGGGCAACCACCCGCAACAGGCGAAGATGGTGTCTGGTCGCTGGCTGCCGGTCTTGCGGTAACGGAGGCTGCCGATACGGGCGCCGCCCAGAAAATCAACCCAGGTCTTTAAGAGAACGACATTCCAGAATGAGCAAGCACATAACCCCTGAAGAGGCCGCAAACCTCATCCCTGACGCGGCTGTTGTTTCGGTCTCGTCGTCCAGCGGCCTTGGCTGTCCCGATCTGATGCTGAAGGCCATCGGCGCACGCTTTGATGCGACTGGCCATCCGCGCGATCTGACCACGCTGCACCCTATCGCGGCTGGTGATATGAGTGGGATCAAGGGTATCGATTACATCGCCAAAAAAGGTTTGCTCAAGCGTATTCTCGGTGGTTCCTATCCTTCCGGCCCGTCAACGGCGGAGCCGCCACTGATCTGGCAGATGATCGGCAATGACGACGTTGCCGCCTATAATATTCCATCGGGCATTCTCTTCGACATGCACCGCGAGGCGGCGGCCAAACGGCCCGGAGTATTGACCAAAGTCGGGCTCGATACATTTGTTGATCCGGATCGTCAGGGCTGCGCGATGAACGCGTCAGCCGCCAAGGAACCTGTTGTTCGCAAGATCGAGTTCGAAGGCGAGGAATGGTTGTTCTTCAAGCCTGTTATTCCGCAGGTTGCCATCATCCGCGCCACCACGGCGGATGAACGCGGCAACCTGACCTATGAACACGAAGGTGCCTATCTTGGCGGCTTCGATCAGGCTCTGGCGGTGCGCAACAATGGCGGCATCGTCATTGCGCAGGTCAAGCGCATCACCAAGAGCGGCTCGCTGAAGCCGCATGATGTCCGCGTTCCCGGTATCCTTGTTGATTATGTGGTTGTTGATCCTGATCAGAAGCAGACGACACAGACGGTTTATGACCCGGCTATCTCAGGCGAAATCTTTCATCCGCTTGAGGATTTTGCTCTGCCGGATTTCAACATCCAGAAAGTTATCGCCCGCCGTGTGGCCACGGAACTTGAAGCAGGCAGTGCTGTCAATCTCGGCTTTGGCATCTCGGCTAATGTCCCGCGTATTCTGCTCGAAGAGAGATTGCATGGCGCGGTAACATGGGTGATTGAGCAGGGACCGGTCGGCGGTATTCCGCTGCTGGATTTTGCCTTTGGCTGTGCCTCCAACGCGGAAGCCTTTGTGCCGTCGCCGCACCAGTTCACTTATTTTCAGGGCGCAGGTTTTGATGCGTCGCTGCTGTCCTTCCTTGAGATCGACAAAACAGGTTCGGTGAACGTTTCAAAACTCAGTTTCCGCCCGCATGTGACCGCAGGGGCAGGTGGGTTTGTCGATATCACCGCCCGCGCCCGCAAGATCGTCTTCTCCGGCATGTTCAATGCGGGTGCCAAGGTTCATGTGGCCGATGGCAAGCTTGTCATCGAGAAGGAGGGCAAGCTCAAAAAACTGGTCAATGAAGTGGAGCATGTGACATTCTCCGGCCGCCGCGCCGTTCAGCAGGGGCAGGATATCACCTATGTAACCGAGCGTTGTGTCATGGTTCTGCGCCCTGAAGGTATCGTCCTGACCGAGATTGCGCCGGGCGTCGACCTTCAGACCCAAATCCTCGACCAATCGGAATTCCCGCTCATCGTTGCCCGTGACCTGAAGTTGATGGCAGCAGAACTTTTTGCCGAAGGCCCTTTCGGTTTGAAGCTGCCGCAGAAACCGGAAAGGACGCTCCATGGCTGAGCCTCGTATTACCGTCAGTTTCAATGGGCCTGTCGCAACGATCACCGTGTCGCGTCCGGATAAACTCAATGCATTTGACATCGGCATGCTGAAAGAGCTTTCGGCTGTCTGTGATGAGTTGGAGGCCAATACCGATATTCGCGCAGCCATTCTCACAGGTGCAGGCAAAGCCTTTTCGGCGGGTGGCGACATCAAGGCCTGGGCGGCCATGACGCCGAATGAATTCGGCCATGCGTGGGTGCGTTTCGGTCATCGTGTGTTTGAACGTTTGGCGACATTGCGCGTGCCGCTGATTGCTGCCCTCAATGGTCATGCATTGGGCGGCGGGCTGGAGCTTGCTGCCGCTGCCGATATCCGTATTGCCGAAACCCATATTCGCATTGGTCTGCCGGAAACCGGCTTGGGCATGGTGCCGGGCTGGTCAGGAACACAGCGGCTTGTGCGCCGGTTCGGTGCGCAGGTGATCAGGCGCATGGCGCTGGGGGGTGAGATTTTCAGCGCCACCGAAGCCGCATCCCTCGGGATCGTCGATCATGTGGTGGAAACCGGAGCTGCCGTCACTGCGGCGCAGGCCTATGCGGAACGGATCGCCAAGCGCGGACCTGCCGCTGTGGAAGTGGCAAAGTTGATGATTGCGTCGGCAAACGGCGAAGACAATGGCACAGCGGTTGAAGCTCTTGGCTCGATCCTCGTCGCAAAAACAGCGGACCTGAAAGAAGGTGTTTCGGCCTTTGCCGAAAAGCGTGAGCCCGTGTTCAAGGGAGAATGGTAATGACGGTTCTGATGCGGCCACAAGCGCTCGGCAATTTCAAAGTCCGCGAATTCCAGATGCTGATTGATGGCAAATGGACCAATGGCGCGGAAGGCGGCGTGATTGAACGCAAGAGCCCCGGTCATGGCGTTGTCGTCTCGCGCTATCAGGCAGGCACAATGGCCGACGCGGAACGGGCAATCCGCGCTGCACGCAATGCCTTCGACAATGGCCCATGGTCGCGCATGACCGGTGCCGAACGCTCGAACATCCTGTTGAAGGCGGCAGACCTGATCGCAGCGCGTTCTGACGAACTGGCCTATCTTGATTGCATTGAATCCGGCAAACCAATTTCGCAGGCTAAAGGCGAACTTGGCGGTGCCGTCGATATCTGGCGCTATGCCGCTGCGCTTGGCCGCGATCTGCATGGCGAAAGCTACAACACGCTTGGTGATGGCACGCTGGGTGTCGTCTTGCGCGAGGCAATCGGCGTCATATCCATTATCACCCCCTGGAATTTCCCATTCCTGATCGTCAGCCAGAAACTGCCTTTTGCCTTGGCTGCTGGCTGTACCGCTGTTGTCAAACCATCCGAGTTGACATCGGGCTCTACGCTCGTTCTCGGCGAAATTCTGATGGAGGCGGGTGTTCCATCAGGTGTCGTCAACATTCTGGCTGGTACAGGTGCGGAAATTGGCGCGCCGATGACCACCCATTCGGATGTCGACATGGTTTCCTTCACCGGTTCGACGCTCGTGGGCAAGCTGACGATGGCCAATGCTGCCCAGACGTTGAAGAAAGTCTCGCTGGAACTCGGCGGCAAGAACCCGCAGATCGTTTTCCCGGATGCCAATCTTGATGATTTTATCGATGCCGCCGTTTTTGGTGCCTATTTCAACGCTGGTGAATGCTGCAATGCCGGTTCGCGCCTGATCGTTCACCGCGATATTGCCGATGAAGTTACGCAACGTGTTGCGGCCCTCTCGGCGAAGGTTAGGGTTGGTGATCCGCTTGATCCGCTAACCAAGGTCGGCGCAATCATCACACCGGAACATCTGACCAAGATCGATACGTATGTGCGCAACGCTGCCTCTGCTGGTGCTGCCATTTCCCATGGCGGCACGCCGCTTGATCTGGGGCTGGGTCAATATATGAGCCCGACCATTTTGTCCGCCGTGCAACCTGACATGGCTGTTGCCCGTGAAGAAGTATTTGGTCCTGTGCTTTCCGTGCTAACATTCGAAACCATGGAAGATGCGGTCCGGATTGCCAACTCCATCGATTATGGCCTGTCGGCAGGTGTGTGGAGCCGTGACTTCGATACATGTTTGACCGTTGGCCGCCGGGTGCGTGCCGGAACCATCTGGATGAATACGTTTATGGATGGCGCTTCGGAACTGCCGTTCGGCGGTTATCGTCAGTCGGGATTGGGTCGCGAACTGGGACGCCATGCGGTTGAGGATTATACGGAGACCAAGACTCTGAACATGCATATGGGGCGCAGGACATTACTTTGGGCGTCGAATTAAATCGATTGTATTCGTCGTTCCGCTTATTGTATGAATGCATCAGGCTGAGGGATATCTGCAGTCTAGGGTAGTGGGAAGTTTTATCTTTTTTCCTTGGGAGGAATGAAATGAACAAGTTGATGAATACGGTTGCCGCGACAGCAATGCTGCTCGGCACGGCGACAATGGCCCGCGCTGCGGAAAACGTCGAAGTCCTGCATTGGTGGACATCCGGCGGTGAAGCAACGGCGCTGGAAGTGCTGAAAAAGGATCTGGAAAAGAAGGGCATCACCTGGTCGGATATGCCTGTGGCTGGCGGTGGCGGTACGGAAGCCATGACCGTTCTGCGTGCTCGTGTAACAGGCGGCAATCCGCCGACAGCCGTACAGGCACTCGGCTTCGACATCACCGACTGGGCAAAGCAGGGCGTTCTCGCCAATCTTGATGAAGTCGCCGCCAAGGAAAAGTGGGCTGATGTCATTCCTGGCGCATTGCAGAACTTCTCCAAATATGACGGTCACTGGATTGCCGCACCCGTCAACGTTCACTCCACCAACTGGATGTGGATCAACAAGGCTGCTCTCGATAAGGCTGGTGGCAAGGAGCCCAAGAACTGGGACGAATTGATTGCTCTTCTCGATAATTTCAAGAAGCAGGGCATCACCCCTATCGCCCACGGCGGTCAGCCATGGCAGGACGCAACCATTTTCGATGCGGTTGTGCTCTCGCTCGGCAATGATTTCTATAAGGCAGCTTTCGTCGATCTCGATCCCAAGGCTTTGGGCGGCGAGAAGATGAAAGAAGCTTTCGATCGCATGACCAAGCTGCGTTCCTATGTGGACGACAACTTCTCTGGCCGCGACTGGAACCTTGCTTCCACCATGGTTATCGAAGGCAAGGCCGGTGTGCAGTTCATGGGTGACTGGGCCAAGGGCGAATTCGTCAAGGCCAAGAAGGAGCCAGGCAAGGACTTCGTGTGCATGCGCTTCCCGGGCACTCAGGGTTCTGTAACGTTCAACTCCGACCAGTTCCTGTTCTTCAAGAAGAGCGAAGCAGAACACAAGTCGCAGCTGATTATGGCATCATCCATTGAAAGCCCGACATTCCAGTCAGCTTTCAATGTTGTGAAGGGTTCAGCTCCGGCTCGTACGGATGTTTCCGACGCAGCATTCGATGCTTGCGGCAAGAAGGCAATCAAGGATCTTGCTGAAGCCAACAAGGCCGGAACACTCTATGGTTCCATGGCCCATGGTTATGCTGTTCCTGCAGCCATCAAGAACGCGATCTATGACGTTGTTACCCGCGAATTCAACGGTGAATTGACATCCGATGCGGCTGTCAAGGAACTCGTTTCCGCCGTGGACGCTGCCAAGTAAGCGCTTTCATACTGTCCGGGGCATAACCGCCCCGGACAGGTTCCCGTGACTATGCACGGCAATGACAAGAATTTAAAAAGTTGAAGGGGTGAGGCTATGGATACCCGCAGCCGCATACAGGACTTGATACCCAAGCTGGTATTGGGGCCGAGCTTTCTGATTGTCCTGATCTTCGTTTACGGCTTTATCATTTATACGGGCGTCCTGTCGTTCACCGACAGCAAGATGCTGCCGTCCTTTGGTTTTGTCGGACTGGAGAACTACCGCAAGCTGTGGGCTCTGCCACATTGGTGGCGTGCCATTAGCAACCTCGGCATTTTTGCCTCGCTCTATATCATTATCTGTACGGTTATCGGTCTAGGCCTTGCCATTCTGCTGGATCAGAAAATCCGCATTGAAGGCTTCCTGCGCCCGATCTACCTCTACCCAATGGCGCTTTCGTTCATCGTGACCGGCGTTGCATGGAAATGGTTTCTTGATCCGGGTATCGGCCTCGAAAATACCATGCACCAATGGGGCTGGACCAGTTTTGCCTTCAACTGGATCAAGGATTCCAAGATGGCGATCTATACGGTGGTGATCGCCGCAGTCTGGCAATCCTCAGGTTTCGTCATGGCGATGTTCCTTGCGGGTCTGCGCGGCGTCGATAACGAGATCATCAAGGCGGCCCAGATCGATGGTGCATCCACCACGATGATCTATCGCCGTATCATCATTCCGCTGATGCGCCCGGTCTTTCTGTCTGCCTTCGTGGTTCTCGCCCACCTTGCCATCAAGGCCTATGACCTTGTTATCGCACTGACAGGCGGCGGCCCCGGACAGGCAACCGAATTGCCCGCGACATTCATGTATTCCTATACGTTTACACGCAATTCCATGGGCATCGGTGCTTCTTCGGCGATCATCATGTTGATCACGATTTTTGCGATCATCATTCCCTATCTCTATTCGGAAGTAAGGGGAGGCACCAAATGAGCGCCCAGAGCCCCGATAATGCCATCTCCAGCGGCAAGCTGACCCGCGTCCTGATCTATATCGCGCTGCTTGTCTTTGCCTTTTACTACCTGCTGCCACTCTACGTTATGGTGGTGAACTCGCTGAAAACCCTCGATGAGATACGTCAGGGTGGAATGCTGTCACCTCCACATGAATGGACGATCGAGCCATGGTTGGCTGCATGGTCGACAGCCCAGATCGGTGTGCAACCGACGGGCCTGAAACCTTACTTTATCAATTCGATTATCATGGTCATCCCGGCCGTTGCCATTTCAACTGTCATGGGTGCGCTGAATGGTTATGTCCTGACCAAATGGAAATTCCGGGGATCGAACGTCATGTTCGGCATGTTGTTGCTTGGCTGCTTCATTCCGTTCCAGATCGTTCTCATTCCGATGGCGCGGGTTCTCGGCATGCTGGGTATGGCGGGCACTATTCAAGGCCTGATATTTGTCCATGTGATCTACGGCCTTGGCTTCACCACGCTTTATTTCCGCAACTACTATGAAGCGTTTCCGACCGAACTTGTCCGCGCTGCACAGATTGACGGTGCGAGCTTCTTCCAGATTTTCTGGCGTATTCTTCTCCCCTCATCGGGGCCGATTATTGTGGTGTCAGTCATCTGGCAGTTCACCAATATCTGGAACGACTTTCTGTTCGGTGCCTCTTTCTCAGGGTTCAGCAGCACGCCGATGACGGTTGCGCTCAACAATCTTGTGAACTCATCGACAGGCGTGAAGGAATACAACGTGCATTTCGCCGGCGCGATCCTCGCCGCATTGCCAACTCTTATCGTCTACATCGTTTCCGGGCGCTACTTCGTCCGTGGACTTATGTCCGGCGCCGTGAAGGGATAATCAAATGTCATTTCTACAGATCAAGAACCTGCATAAATCCTATGGCAATGTCCCGATTTTGAAGGACATCAATATCGAGATCGATGAAGGCGGTTTCCTCGTCCTCGTCGGACCTTCCGGTTGCGGCAAGTCCACTTTGCTCAACACCATTGCCGGGCTTGAGTCGATCAGCTCCGGCGATATTTCCATCAAAGGCAAATCGATCAGCGGATTGCATCCATCCAAGCGTGATATCGCCATGGTGTTCCAGTCCTACGCGCTTTATCCCAACATGACCGTTGGCGGAAACATCGCCTTCGGCATGGAAATTCGCGGCGTGCCGAAAGACGAGCGGGAAAAAGCCATCAAGCAGGTCGCCGACATGCTGCAGATCGGCCATCTGCTTGACCGCAAGCCAAGCCAGCTTTCCGGCGGTCAGCGCCAGCGTGTCGCTATGGGCCGCGCCCTTGTGCGTAACCCGCAGGTGTTCCTGTTTGACGAGCCACTCTCCAACCTCGACGCCAAGCTGCGTGTTGATATGCGCACGGAAATCAAGCGCCTGCATCAGCGCATGAAGACAACGATTGTCTATGTGACGCACGACCAGATCGAGGCCATGACGCTCGCAACCAAGATCGCCGTGCTCAAGGACGGTATCCTGCAACAGTTCGGCACCCCGGCAGAAATCTACAACAATCCGACCAATCTGTTTGTTGCCGATTTCATGGGATCACCCGCGATGAACCTGCTCAAGGCCAAGATCGAAGGCAATGCGTCCGACCTTAGCGTCGTGCTCGACCGCCCCGATTCCTCGCCGCTGCGATTGCCGATCAAGAAAACCAGCAGTGCGCTGGTCGGCCATTCCGGTAAGGACGTCATTTTTGGCATTCGTCCGGAAGCCCTGACCGATCCGGATGGTGCCGATCGCAATGCTGTCTCGCTGGTGGAAGGCGAATGCCTGATTGACGTGGTTGAACCAGCCGGTTCCGATACGTTTGCTGTGACCAAGCTTGGCAGCAAGGAAGTGGTCGCCCGGTTGCGTGCAGACGCTCACATATTGCCAGGGCAAAAGACGCAGCTGGCATTCAATCTCGACAAGGCCGTGTTCTTCGATCCGCAATCGCAACTGCGCATCGGCGCCTGACGATCACCATGCCATGAACGTTGCATCACCACAAAGCCAATCACCCGACATCGTTATCATCGGTTCGGGGATTGGCGGGTCGACTATTGCCGCCGGTCTGGCCAGTTCAGGAGCGCAAATCCTGATCCTGGAAGCCGGGGATCATCTGCCCGATCGCCCTGAAAATCGCGATCCGCGGGCGATCTTTCAGCGTGGTTTCTTTCGCCCCGATGAAAGCTGGTATGATGCTGATGGTAAGGCGTTCAACCCCGGCAATTACTACAATGTTGGTGGCAATTCGAAGTTTTATGGGGCAGTTCTGACGCGCTACCGCGCCGAGGATTTTGCCGAGATGCAACATCTGGAAGGTGTCTCCCATGCCTGGCCATTTGCCTATGAGGAACTGGAGCCCTGGTACGGCAAGGCGGAAGCGCTCTATCGGGTGCGCGGAACATTAGGCGAAGACCCGACAGAACCTCAACACTCCACGCCCTATAACTTCCCGCCAGTGCCCGATGAGGAACCGATCGCGACTTTGCGCCGGCGGTTACACGGCGCAGGCGTCCGTCCTTTTTCGCTGCCGCTCGGTGTTGATATTGATACATGGATGTCGCATGGCAAGACACCTTGGGATGCGCACCCGAACAGTTTCAACGGCAAGATGGATGCGGAAACCACTGCCCTTGCCGAAGCTTTGCAGCATGGCAACATCCACCTGCAAACCAATTCGCGCGTGACGCGTCTGGAGACTGCAGCCGATGGCAAGTCGATTGCCGCCGTACATTATGTGAGGGACGGCAAAACCGCTGTTGTCAAACCGAAACTGGTAATCCTCTCTGCAGGGGCTGTACAGTCTGCCGTGCTTTTGCTGCGCTCTGCTGATGGCAGGAACCCCGCTGGCCTTGCCAACCGGTCTGATCAGGTTGGTCGGAATTTCATGAACCACAATCTGTCGGCGGTAATCGGGTTTGATCCGCGCTTCCGCAACGATTCCATCTATCAGAAGACCTTTGGCTTCAACGATTTTTACCTGTCCGACGGGCAGGGCGGTGCGCCGCTTGGCAATGTCCAATTGCTCGGGCGTATCAGCGGGCCCGTGCTCAAGTCGGACCTCAAACTTGTTCCCGAATGGCTGCTCAATCAGTTCTGCAATCATACGGTGGATTTCCTCGCCATGAGCGAGGATGTGCCGAAGCCCGAAAGCCGCGTTCGCGTTGATGGCGAGAGGATCGTTCTGGAATGGGTGCGCAGCAACTGGCCCGCGCATCAGAAGCTGGTCGCTCAGATCAAATCCGTCTTGCGCGCCGCCGGATTTCCGCTGGTTCTCTCCAAGGCTTTTGACCGCAAGACCCCCTCGCATCAATGTGGCACTGTTCGCATGGGAACCGACCCGGCGCAGGCACCTCTTGATGTCTATTGCCGCGCTTTTGATCATCCCAATCTGTTCGTCGTTGATGCAGCATTCCTGCCGACATCTGCTGCGGTCAATCCCGCGCTGACGATCGCCGCACAGGCCTTGCGTGTCGCTGATCATATCCTTGCGAAGGATCTTGCGTGATGTCCCAACAACCAGCATTTTCAGCAAAACCCCTTGCTATCATCACCGGTGCGCGTCGTGGCATTGGCCTCGGCATTGCCAAGGCACTAGCCGCCAAGGGTTTTGATCTCGCAATCACAGACCTTGTGCGGGACGAGGCTGCTATTTCTGCACTGGAGGCGCTTGGTGCCAAGGTAGGGTTTATCGAGGCGGATCTGGCCGAGCTTTCCACTCACGAACAAACAGTCAGCGCAATCATGACGACGTTTGGGCGAATCGATTGCCTCGTCAACAATGCCGGGATCGGTTCGAAAGTACGGGGTGATTTCCTCGATCTTGATCCGGCAAATTATAATGCGATTTTTGACATCAATGTGCGGGGAACAGTGTTCTTCACGCAGGCCGTATTGAAAGCCCTGCTCAAACAGGCTGATACCGGAACGCCGCGCACCATTGTCAACATTACCTCGGTTTCCGCTGAGATGATATCGCCCGAACGTCTTGATTACTGCATGACCAAAGCGGCGCTTGCCTCGTTCACGCAAGGTCTGGCGGTGCGGCTGGCCGATGAGGGGATCAGCGTTTTTGACGTACGTCCCGGCATCATCCGGTCGGATATGACGGCGGGTGCTGCCGCCAAATATGACAAGCGTATTGCTGAAGGTCTTGTGCCGATGAAGCGCTGGGGCGAGCCGGATGATCTTGGTCGCATCGTTGCTGCACTTGCCAGCGGCGATTTCAGTTTTGCCACGGGCTCGATCATCAATGCTGACGGTGCTCTTTCCATCAACCGGCTCTAGTCACAGACGGACACTGACATGACCTACGACTATATCATCACCGGTGCTGGCCCTGCGGGCTGTGTCCTTGCCAATCGCCTGAGCGAGGACGCCGAAGTAAAAGTTCTGCTGCTTGAGGCCGGTGGCAGTGACTGGAACCCGTTGTTCCACATGCCTGCGGGCTTCGCCAAGATGACCAAGGGCGTTGCCAGCTGGGGCTGGTCGACCGTTCCGCAGAAACACATGAACAACCGTGTCCTGCGTTACACGCAGGCGAAGGTCATCGGCGGCGGTTCCAGCATCAATGCGCAGCTTTATACGCGTGGCAATGCAACCGACTACGACTTGTGGGCGTCAGAAGATGGCTGTTCTGGTTGGAGCTATCGCGACGTGCTGCCCTATTTCAAACGCGCGGAAGACAATCAGCGCTTTGCTGACGATTATCATTCCTATGGTGGTCCGCTGGGTGTGTCCATACCGGCCGCGACCTTGCCAATCTGCGATGCCTATATCCGGGCGGGGCAGGAGCTTGGCATTCCTTACAATCACGATTTCAACGGCAGGCAGCAGGCGGGGGTCGGCTTCTATCAGCTGACCCAGCGCGATCGCCGCCGTTCATCAGCATCCATGGCCTATCTCGCTCCCGTGAAGAACCGCAGGAACCTTACCGTTCGCATGGGCGCGCAGGTTACCCGGGTTGTGGTCGAGAACGGCCGGGCCGTTGGTGTCGAGGTGATCAAGGGCAACGCCCGCGAGATCATTCGTGCCGAGAGAGAAGTGCTTGTCAGTTCCGGTGCGATTGGCTCGCCGAAACTGCTGCTGCAGTCGGGGATTGGCCCATCGGATCATCTTCGCAAAACGGGCGTTCCTATCGTCCACAATCTGCCCGGTGTTGGCGAAAACATGCAGGATCATCTCGATCTGTTCGTAATTTCCGAATGCACCGGCGATCACACCTATGATGGGGTTGCCAAGCTGCACCGCACCCTATGGGCTGGTCTGCAATATGTGATGTTCCGGTCTGGGCCTGTGGCGTCGAGCCTGTTTGAAACCGGTGGTTTCTGGTATGCGGATGCCAATGCACGCTCACCGGATATTCAGTTCCATCTTGGTCTGGGTTCAGGCATTGAAGCGGGTGTCGAGCGGCTGAAAAATGCTGGCGTCACCTTGAACTCGGCTTATCTGCACCCGCGTTCACGGGGGACTGTGCGCCTGCAATCCTCTGATCCCATGGCTGCGCCGCTGATCGATCCCAATTACTGGAGCGATCCGCACGACCGGAAAATGTCGATCGAAGGATTAAAGCTCGCACGCGAGATCATGAGTCAGGCGGCGCTGAAACCATTCGTCATGGCGGAACGATTGCCGGGGCCGAAATATAACTCCGATGAGGAATTGTTCGAGTATGGCTGTGCCAATGCCAAGACCGATCACCATCCCGTCGGTACCTGCAAGATGGGAACCGACTCTATGGCGGTTGTCGGTCTGGATTTGAAGGTGCATGGGCTGGAGGGCTTGCGCGTCTGCGACAGTTCGGTGATGCCGCGCGTTCCCTCGTGCAACACCAATGCGCCGACAATCATGATTGGGGAAAAGGGCGCTGATATCATCCGTAAACTCGCGCCTTTGCCACCTACCGTCTTTAGCCATGAAATGAATGAAAAACGCCCGCGGGCGCGGGCGGATATTCGCTGATGATAAAGTGCGGGCGGCGCAAGATCATAATTATCTCAGCGCCGCTCGCTTCTGATTACTGATGCAGTCTTGTGTCAAGAAAGATCCCCGCATCACGCGCAGCGCTGACAAAGGCATGGCGTGCCTTGTGGGCAGGTTTCCAACCATCCAGAACATCAAGACAGGCTTGCAACGCGCGGCGGTAACTCCGGCCCGTTTTCGATGGCCAATAGCGCTGCAGGCATTCCATCGCTTCCCAGACACTGCTGATGGCCAACTGACCTGCAGCTCCCAGTTTGACCATAACCGGTATGGGAAAACGCTTGTCGTTCATCACTTCCTCCATGGGTATCTGATGAGCATGGCATGCTGTTGGGCATTGCCAGACTAACGGCAAAAATGCGTCGGGAGTCCGTATGGTTCCATGACAAATTGAATAAATATTTTTGAACGAAAAAGGCCCCGAAAACACGAAGGTTTGATCGGTTGGATCAACGCATATTCGAGGGCATCGAGCTGACTTCTTCGAGCAGCCAGTCAAGGAATATGCGCATGGCAGGACGTTGCGGACGGTCCTGCGGGCAGGTTAGCCAATAGGCATGGCGACTGACAAAACCAAAGCCCTGCGGATTGACGAGTTTGCCGCTGGCAAGTTCATCGGCGATCAGGCCGCGTGGCACCAAAGCAAGGCCCTGTCCGGCAATCGCCGCACGGATTACCAGCGCATAAAAGCCGAAATGCGTGATGCGTTCCGGAGCGAAATCCGCAATGTGATGTGCCTCGGCAAACTCTTCCCAGCGCAGTGGTGTGAACTTGTGGTCGAGCAGCGGAAATTTGCTGATATCAGCTGGTCTTGTCACACCGCCAAGCCGTGCGACAAACTGCGGGGCACCCACCAGCGCAACTTCCCGGCCGAACAGATAGTGGTTGTCTTGATCAGGCCAATCGCCCTCTCCAAACCGGAAAGCGGCATCCGCCTGATTGATCAGATCATTGTTGGCGAAGGTCGACAGTTCCACATCAATGTCGGGGTGCGCTTCGGCAAAGCTGGCAAAGCGCGGGATCAGCCAGCGGTCGCCCATAATGGGCAGAATATGCAGTTTGATCGCATTGGGCGCTGATCCAAGCGCAGCAACCCGTAGCGCCGCATTTTCCATGGCACCCAGCGCAATCCGCGCTTCGGCCACATAAATCCTGCCTGCCTCTGTGGTTGAAAGCCCGTACGGCGTGCGGACAAAAAGTGGAACGCCAGCCAGTGCCTCCAATGCAAGCAATTGCTTACTCACGGCGCTCTGCGTCATGTTAAGCGCCTTGGCGCACGCCGTGGTGCTGCCATGTTCGGCAATTGCCGCTATGACCTGCAATCCACGCGTAGATGGATATATCCGACCGGATACCATCGTTTTTGCCTCACTGGTTTTTACAACGGAGGGTATTCCATTTTGGAATAGATATGGGAATTCATTTCGTTTGTCCTCTCCAAAACGCAACCATAAGCTTCAGATAACAAGAAAAAGGGGAATGAAAGAAATGACCGAGCAGTCCGTCCGTCTGTGGGGGGCTCGTTTCAGAACGAGTCCATCGCCCGAGCTGACAGCGCTTTCCCGTTCGGAAAGCAGCTATTTCCGCCTTGTCCCGTATGATCTGACGTCTTCGCTGTCCCATGCACGCGAATTGGTGCGTGCCGGGATTTTAACCGAAGCTGAAGCCGAAACAGTTTTCGCTGCCATCAAGGGGATTGGCGCTGACTATGCCGCGGGCAAGATCGAGCCAACGCCAGATGATGAAGACATTCATACATTTCTCGAACGGGTTCTCGGTGAACGTATCGGGGTCCTGGGCGGAAAGTTGCGGGCAGGGCGTTCGCGCAATGATCAGGCGGCCAATGATCTGAAGCTCTATCTGCGCGATATGGCGCGGGGTATCGGTTCAGATATTCTCCTCCTGCAGCAGGCACTTGTCGGTCAGGCGGAGGCTCATGTGGCAACGCTCACATCAGGTTTCACCCATTTACAGCCCGCGCAGCCGATCAGCTTTGCTCATCAACTGCTTGCCCACGCGCAGACCTTTGCCCGCGATCTTGACCGGCTGCGTGACTGGGACAAGCGCGCAGCGCGCTCGCCGCTTGGAGCTGCTGCCATGGCAGGTTCGGGCATCGCGTTGCATCCAGAGCTTTCCGCGCATGAGCTTGGCTATGAAGCGCCCTGCGAAAACTCCATTGATGCGGTGGGTAGCCGCGATCATGTCGCCGAGTTTCTTTTTGTCACCGCCATGTTCGGCGTGCATCTGTCGCGGCTTGCCGAGGAGTTGTTCCTCTGGTCGTCACGGCAGTTCCGTTGGATTGAGATGGATGACAGCTATGCCACCGGTTCCTCGATCATGCCGCAGAAGAAGAATTGCGATATTGCCGAGCTGACACGCGGACGTGCTTCGCGGCTGATCGGTAGCCTGACAACCATGCTTGTGGCGCTCAAAGGATTACCCTTTGCCTATAATCGTGACCTTGCCGAGGACAAGCATGCCGCCTTCGATACAATTGATGCCCTGACGCTGGTTGTGCCCGCCATGGCCGGGCTGGTCCGCACCATGTATGTCAATGTGGATGTCATGCGCAGGCAATCGGTGGATGGTTTCACCTTGGCAACGGAAGTTGCCGATTGGCTGGCTAAAACAGGTGTACCGTTTTCCGAGGCGCATGAAATCACCGGCGCTTTGGTGCGCTACTGTGAGGACAAGAATATCGGTCTTGAGGATTTAGGTGACGATGATCTTGCCGCAGTCGATGCCAGACTGCTGCCATCGATCAAATCAAGCCTGTCGCCGCAAGCGGCGGTGGAAGCCCGCAAGGGCTATGGCGGAACGGCGCCTGACCGCGTGCGTGAACAGATTGCCCGGCTCAAAACTGTGTTGGAATCGCAAGAGGAGTGGCTATCCTCCTATTCGGGTCCTGTAGCGGCCTTGAAAGGGTGAGAACAATGGCAAACATCGAAAATACGATTTCCATCCCGCCAGCCAAATATTCCATCGCGCATCTGAAACATCAGCCGCGCCGCCACTATGGCCGCTGGCTGGCTGCCGCCCTGATCATTCTGGCATTGGCGCTGATCGTCAAAGCCTTTGCGCAAGGCCAGATTGCCTGGCCTGTTGTCGGCCAGTTCTTCACCGCGCCAGCTATCCTTGCAGGGCTCTGGAACACCATTCTGATGACAATCTGCGCGATGGCCCTCGGGTTGGCGCTGGGCGTTATCTTTGCCATCATGATCATGTCGCCCAATCCGGTGCTGAAATATGTGGCTGTTTTCTACATCTGGTTTTTCCGCGGCACGCCACTGCTCTTGCAATTGCTGCTCTGGTTCAATCTTGCTCTGATCTTCCCCACGCTCGGCATCCCCGGCCTCTTCGAAATGCGCACTGTCGATTTCATGACGCCGTTCATGGCCACGCTTTTGGGCCTCGGCATCAATCAGGGTGCTTATACGGCAGAGGTCGTGCGAGGCGGTATCCTGTCCGTCGATAATGGTCAGATTGAAGCGGCGAAGGTCATCGGTATGACGCGGCTTACCATGCTGCGTCGTATCGTGCTGCCGCAAGCCATGCGTGTGATCATCCCGCCTGTGGGCAATGAAGTTATCAGCATGGTCAAACTGACTTCGGTTGCCAGCGTCATCCAATATGCGGAAATCCTGCGAAATGCACAGGCTGTTTATTACGCCAACAATCGCGTCATGGAATTGCTGATCGTTTCGGCCATCTGGTATCTCGTCGTTGTGACTGTTCTTTCCATTGGCCAGCACCTGCTTGAGAAACATTATTCAAAGAGCCTCGGGCGCCGGACCGGCAGACGTACCGAACCCGCCGCAGAAGGAGCCTGAACATGTCAGTCATGGTCGCAGCGGTAGACGTCAACAAGTATTTTGGGCCATTCCATGCGTTGCAGAAGGTTTCGCTGGAAATCAGTCACGGGGAAGTCCTGTGTATCATCGGACCTTCCGGTTCCGGCAAAAGCACGCTCCTGCGTTGCATCAACCAGCTGGAGCGGATTGATTCCGGCGCTATCTGGATCGATGATGAACTCATCGGTTTTCGTCAGGACGGCAACAAGCTCTATGAATTAACCGATGCTGAGATTTCGCGGCAAAGGCTGGCAAGCGGCATGGTGTTCCAGAGGTTCAACCTCTTCGCTCATATGACCGTGCTGGAGAATATCATCGAAGGGCCGGTTATCGTCCAGAAACGGGCAAAAAGCAGCGTCATCCCGGAAGCAATGATATTGCTTGAGCGCGTTGGCCTTGCCGATAAGAAAGACGCCTATCCGAGTGAACTTTCCGGCGGTCAGCAGCAGCGGATTGCCATTGCACGCGCGCTCGCCATGAAGCCCAAACTGATGCTGTTCGACGAACCGACATCGGCGCTTGATCCGGAACTGGTCAGCGAAGTGCTGAGCGTCATGCGCGATCTTGCCACCAGCGGCATGACCATGATCGTTGTTACCCACGAGCTTGGTTTTGCCCGTGAGGTCGCACACCGGGTCGTGTTCATGGATCGCGGCAAGATTGTCGAAACGGGAACACCGCACGAAGTGCTGACGAGTCCGAAAGAAAAACGTACTCAGGACTTTATCGCAGCGGTCTTGTCCTGATCAAAGATCAGATGAACAGGCCGGGAGAAACGGCCAAAGGGGAACAGATATGAGGAACCAGACAATGAAAACCATAACCCGGCTTGCAATTCTCGGCGGCGCGCTTGCTTTCAGCTTTTCCGCCACCGCGCAGGAACTTCCAGCCCGCATCAAGGACGCTGGTAAACTGGTTATTGCGACCATGCCAAACTATCCGCCGATTACCTATAAGGACCCAGCCACCAATGAATTGCAGGGTTTTGACATTGAGCTTGGCGAAGCCATCGGCAAGGAACTCGGCGTGAAGGTTGAGTGGCAGGAAATTGCCTTTGCCCAGATGCTTCCGTCCCTGCAAACAGGTCGTGTTGATCTTGCCATGGCCGGTATGAGCGACAAGAAGGCCCGTCAGGAAACCGCTGATTTTGTCGATTACATGAAATCCGGCGCGCAGTTTTACACGTCCAAATCCATGGCCGGTGAAATCAAGTCCGTCGAAGATCTCTGCGGCAAGTCAGTAGGCGCCAGCCGATCAACGGACTGGCCAGCGCAGATCACCGCCTGGAGCGAGACCAACTGCGTCGCCAAGGGCAAACCGGCGATCACCGTCATGGGTACAGAGGGATCGGCTGATGCCCGCACGCAGATCAAAAGCCAACGTCTGCAGGCAGCGGCGCAAGGCAATGAAACCTTGCCCTACAACCAGAAACTTGAACCTGACACTTACGTTACGCTGGGCGAGGCATTCAGCCAGTCTCTGGCTGGTATTCCTGTCCTGAAAAGCGAGACTCAACTGCGTGATGCGGTCAAAGTGGCGCTTGAAAAACTGCAGGCGAATGGTACCTATGATGCGCTTTTGGAAAAATACGGTCTGAAGGCCAATAAGCTGACGCCAGTGACCATCAATGCAGGCGAATAAAGCGTAAGGCTGGAGAGACGAAGGGAGGCGGTTCTGGTGCGCATCAGAGCCGCCTTTGCATGGAAAGGAATGTGGGATTGATCAAGGTCAGTTTGTCCAATCCGTCGGATTATCTGCAACTTGCGGCTCTCTTTGAAGAGATGCAGGCGCATTACGAGGTACCTTGCCCACCTCGCGAGGAGATATTGCGGGGATTGCGTGACATGCCTGACGGGACGGAAATTCTCGTCGCAGGCACCGATGAACTGATTGGGTTTGCAGCGTTTTCCTCCGTCTATCCCGGACCCGGCCTGCAGTCTGGCCTGTTTCTCAAGGAGCTTTTTGTTTCAAAGGCTTATCGCAGCAGCGGAGCGGGAACCAGCCTGATGCAGGCACTCGCCAAGCTGGCACTTGAGCGTGGATACAAGCGCGTCGACTGGACAGCCGATCGCAACAATCCGAAAGTTCTGGCCTTTTATGACGGCTTTAATGCTTCGCCCATACCCGACAAGCTTTTCTATCGTATGGACGGCGAAGCGCTAGCTGCGGCGGCTGCGAAAGCTGGCAACTCTTAAAATCTGGGGTCATTGAGACCGCTGTGGCCGCACCAGCCAGCAATAGGCTGCGCCGCAGGCCATAAGCACGCAGGTTGCCAGAAACACGGCGCGCATGCCGAAATGACCGCCAATGAACCCGCCCGCCAATGGCCCCACCACCTGTCCGGCATATTGCGATGATGTCGAATAGCCAAGAATGCCGCCCGCGATACGATCGGGAACATTGTGCCGGATGACGCTGGTTATGCAGGGCAAGAGCCCGCCAAGTGCCAGCCCCATCAGGAATCGCAACCCGATCAACTGCCAGCCCTGTGTGACAAATGCCTGCGGTATCAGCAGCAGCGATGATATGGCCAAAGCGGCGATAATTACGTTCCAATGGCCAATGCGATCAGCGAGTTTGCCGAGCCTTGATGCGGAAAGGATACTGCCTAGCGCCGCTGCCGACATGACAATGCCGGAGACAATGGTAACTTTGCTCACGTCGTTGACCAACTGTGCCACATAGACTGTGATAATAGGTTCAATCGACATATTGGCGAGCATCAGCAGCATGCCCGTCGCCAGCATGGCAATGATCGGGCGCTTGTCTGGAATGGCTGACCATCCGCCGCTCGCCTTCGCAGTTTTGTTTTTCGGCGGTCGCTTTTCTTCCTTGATGAACAGGCTTGTGGCAATAAAGGTGAGAAAGATCACGCCCCCAGCCAGCCAGAACGTCTGGCGGATACCGATGAGGGGTGGCAAGCCGCCGCCGATCAGCGGACCGACGAGATTGCCCGCCATGATTCCCGATGAAAGTGTGCCGAGTGCCCAGCCGGTGCGGGCTTTTGGCGTTTGGGTTGCCACCAGTACGGTGGAACCGGAGGCATAGCCGCCGAGCAGCCCCGCAACAAGGCGCAAGGCCACCAGCTGCCAGACATCGGTTGCCATGCCGATCAATGACATGGCGACAGCCATCCCGAGACTGGCACGGATGAGCATCAGCTTGCGGCCATAGAGATCGGCAAGGCGGCCCCAGAGCGGCGCGACCAGTGCGGCAGTGAAAAAGGTCGCGCCATAGGCAACACCCGACCATTGCACGATTGCCGCATGGTCCTTCACGCCCAGCTGTTCGACATAAAGCGGCAGGAAGGGCAGAAGCAGCGTCATGGCCACAATCGTGGTGAAGGAACCGAGAAGGCAGACAACAAGGTTCTGACGCCAATAGCGGGATTCAATCTCCGCTACCGCTGCGATGACGGGAGCATCGGTCATGGATGTACCGTCCGTGCCATCATGTTTATCAGCTGTATTCATGGGAACATATTTCCGCGGCAGGGGAAATTGCCGTGTCACCTGCAAGTATCGAACTGTCCTCACTGTTTCATCAGACCCGTTCAATAGCAATCGCTCAACCGCTCCGAAGTGGCAACGAGTCGCAATTCCCGGGCGGCCTCGCAGTAAAGTGATCCAATGAGACCGCACGCCCGTATCTGCAGGAGAAAATCCGGTGATGGACTTCACCGGCAAGAGGTTTATCCTGTTGGCCGGTTGTCCCACTGGGTAAAGGAGACGGCATGGTGAGGGCATTTCCAATTGCTGTGATTGTCAGTCTGGTGCTGGTTGCCACTCCAGCGGCGGCCGATGAACCGCTCGACACAGGACAATCGATCATCAAAAAGCAGATCACCGCATTTCTGAGCGATGATGCAACGACCGCCTATTCCTTTGCGTCCCCTGGTATTCAGGGCAAATTTATCAATAAGGATGTGTTCTTCGATATGGTGAAGCGAGCCTATCAGCCAGTTTACCGACCGGGCAATTTTGCCTTTGGCCGCAATAAAGTATCGGACAGCGAGATCATGCAGGAAGTGGTGATCAGTGGTCCTGATGGAAAGGACTGGACTGCCCTGTATCAACTGACAAAACAGCCCGATGGTAGCTGGAAGATCAACGCTGTGCGGATGATGCAGGCGGCACCCGGTCCCGAAATCTGAAGCCGGTACCCGTCAATCGCCCGCAAGTTGTTCGATGGTGTATATGCCATCGGTTTGTGGTTCTGCGACGTAGTTGTCGTCAGGCGTTTCGAAGGTCACGCGCGTATGGCGAAGCCCATCCACAAGCTCAATGGTCCAGTTTTCTTTCAAGCGCCAGGCGGTAATGTCCCCCATGACGGGAAAGGCCTTGACGCATTCGGGATCGATATCAATCTGTGAGCCACCGATCGTCTCTTCCCGCTTCAGTGTCACCTTGCACACCCTGTCCCCACCCTCATCACGGATTTGCCATGGGCCAAAAAAGCTTTCAAGCAGATCAGGATCGACGGAATTCAGATCCATCGGCTTAAGCTCATCGGCAAATGCGGCAGTGACCGGCAAGACGGCGATAAGAAAGAATGAGGCTATCGTATTCCGCATATTGATCAGACCTGTCACAGCTCCCGGTGAGTCAGGAAATCTATCCGCAATTCTCCACCCCGCAAACGCCTAATGCGCCAGAGGGTGAAATGGTCGCGGCTTGCTATTCAGACTTTGCCACGGATCGGGCAATAAACCATTGGGCGGCATAATAGGTTCCGAGCACCCAGAATGGGCCAAACGGTATGGTGAAGCGGAATTTCCCATAGGCAAGCAGCGTATCACTGGCAAGAAAAAGCACGCCGCCAATTGCGGCCAGTTTTGCAGAATGTGTTGCGAGGTGCTGTGCCCGGCTGATGGCCTGCGCGCCCATCAGCGCCAGAACCAGAGCATAGACGGTTACGGGCAGCGTGAGTTCTGCAGGCAGGCTTGACCATAGGTCCCAGACAATTGCGAGGGCCAACAGGGTGCAGGCTACAAAGGTGGCTGGTACCGCAGCGAGGCGGACATTGCTGGTAAGCGCAATAATATAGGCGCAATGGGTGATCAGGAAACAGATCAGCCCGGCGACGAACATATCCTGCGGCAGCATCAGAAAAATGTCACCGCACAGCGAAAAGACGAGACCAACTGCGACCGCCCATTGATAGCGCTTTGAAACCGGTGTGACGGTTTGCACAACGATGAACAGAAGCAATGCCGTTGCAAGGGGTTTGCTGATGTAATGCAGCCAACGCGCATTCTCACCCAGCAATGCGCTGGCTATGGCCGCGATCGCGGCTATGGCAAAGAGCACATTGTATGCCGAGCGGATATTGGACCCTGCTCCGTCTGTCATGATGACCCCACTAAATTTCAGGACACTATTACGCCTTGGGCAATCCGGCTTTGCCCGCTTCATCCGGATGAAGCCTGACATAATCGGCTTTGAGGTCTGCCGAAGTTTTCCGGCTGCCGTCATGGCTCCAACCCGGCGGCGCCACCAGATAAAGCAGGCGCTGGCGCAGTGTCAGGCCCGGCGAGAATGTATCTTTCAACATGCCCACCCATTCATGAAAAGCCACACGTATGGGATTGAACGTACCAATATTCTTGACGATGCCATAACGCGGGACATCCTCATCCAACTCTGCCACGAATGTCCCGAACATGCGGTCCCAGATGATCAGCGTGCCGGCATAATTGGCATCAAGATAACGGGGATTGGTTGCGTGATGCACCCGGTGATGCGACGGCGTGTTGAAGATGAATTCGAATGGCCGCCACATCTTGCCAATCGCTTCCGTGTGAATCCAGAACTGGTAGACAAGGTTGAAACCATAGACAAAAGCGATAACAGCCGGATGGAAGCCGAGCAGGACCATCGGCACCTGAAGAATGAACATGCCGGTAATCTGGCCCGTCCATGATTGGCGCAGGGCAGTGGACAAATTATAGTGCTGACTGGAGTGGTGGTTGACGTGTTCAGCCCAGACCCAGCGCACCCGGTGCGCGATGCGGTGGTAGCAGTAATAACGCAAATCATCGAAGACAAAGGCAACAATAAAAACCCACCAATGCAATCCCAGATCGAAGAAGCGGAACTGCCAGACCCACATCAGCGCCGTTAGCGACACAAAGCCTAGCAGCAGACCGGCGGCAACATTTCCCGTTCCCATCAAAAGACTGGTCAATGTATCACGGGTTTCAAAATCACCTTTGCGCTGCCAGTAGCGGATAGCCATCAGCTCAATCAGAATGGCGATGATGTAGAACGGAACCGCCAGCTTTGTGACGTCAAAGAACATGGGTGGGTTCATTGGTAATTCCTCCCGCGGAAAGCCAGCGCCGAACAGTATTTCTATCCGTTTCGTTGGCAAAGGAAAATGTCTGGCGGGGCCATGTCATGTCATGAAGCCGCAGTTTCAGGTCAAGAACCCCTGCGGGTTCAGCGGAATGCACATCATCGAGAGAAATATTCCGCGTCAGAAACTTGTTGCCCATGCCGTGAACAATGCCGGTGCGATGGGCGGGAAGCTCAAGAAAAGCCGTGCGGCGGCTTTGAGTGTAAATAATCGTTTCGATCTGGCTTTCAGGATAATCGAGAAGAAAGATGGATTGGGCTTGCTGCTCATCCGCAAGTGCCGGGCGTTTGCTGCCGCCAGCCAGATGCACGGCAAAAACGCCCACGGAAATCCCGACAACGATCATGCCGATCAATGCTGGCAAACCAAGCAATGCGCGCCTCCCTCACCTTGACCTGCCGGTCGGCGAATACGCCGAATCGGCTGGTTCTCTGGTTCTCCCGGACGGCACCTTTCCACAGAGTGGTGCAATTCTCAATCACACCAGCGGCGACCTGCTTACGGCATAAGCTGCCCGCCATTCACTTCGATGGTCTGCCCGATCAGATAGCCGGAGAGGGCAGCTGAGGCGAGAAAAAGATAAGCGCCGACGCAATCCTCGGCCGTACCCAAACGGCCCTGGGGAATTGTTGCCAGCATGGCATCGAGTTGCGCTTGCGTTGAGTAACGTTCGTGGAACGGCGTATCGATCACTCCCGGTGCGACTGCATTGACACGAATGCCGAACGGGATCAGTTCCTTGGCCATGCCGCGGGTCACATTGGAGACGAATGCCTTGGAGGAGCCGTAGAGCCCGGCACCATTGCCTGCCCCATTTCGCGCGGCGATGGATGTGGTGTTGATGATGAAACCACCCTGCGCTTTCAGATGTGGTATGGCCGCTGTGGAGGCCGAAAGTACCGAGCGCGCGTTGAGGTCCATTACTGCGTCATAGTGATTATCGGTCATTTCCTGATAGGCAAGCCGGGCAACCATGCCACCCGCATTATTGATGAGGCCATTCAGTTGGCCAAAGGCGGCAGCGGTTTCTTCCACCACGCGGGCCATCTCGCCGGAGCGTGAGGCATCGCCCTTCACGAGCACGACCTTGCCGCCAGAATCGCTGATATCTCCGGCCAATCGTTCGGCTGCATCGACACTGGAGTTGTAGTGCAGGCCAACAGATGCGCCCTGTGCAGCAAAGGCCCGGGCAAGTGCCGCGCCAATGCCCGTTGACGCGCCGGTGATCAGCACGGCTTTGCCGGCAAGGTCGGAAATCGTAACGGATGGTGTGGACATATGGTTCTCCATGACAGCGAAACGTCAAATGATTGAATGATGAGTGGATGTCTTTGATGGGCCTGAACGGCGGAATGAATGGTAATCTCGGGCGGAGCCTACCCCTCCAGTGCCGGTTCTTCCATATGAAAATGATCGGAAATCCGTCGGCATTCCCTATTTTTTCCAAAATAATATTTTCTGTCTGACAAAGTAAGCGCAGAATTTTGTATTTTCTACTTTGCGCTTCGCGATCTGTCTTGACAGTAAATAATAAAATAAAAGAATATATTTTCATTCGGGGTTGATGAAGCAGGGTGATATGGGAGACGATTCAAAATTCAGTCCAATTATAATCTGTGGTTGTAAAAGGAGCGGCACAACGGCACTCGTTCGAATACTGAACGAAAACGGTATCACTATTTCAAACGAATGGGCTTTGTTTGCATGGAGTGCGTGGCAACACGAGTATTCCTTGTCTGATTGGCTTCACAACAAGCATGTGGAAGTTGAAACCAACGACTGGCTGCAGCATTGGAATTATAAAATGAACTTGAAGGGAAACGAAGCCGAGCACGGTTTCCCTGCTGCACTTCACTCTATCTATGGCAATAAGCCACGCTGGAAGTGGGGCGATAAATGGCCCGACTACGTGTTCCATGTGAAGGAAATCAAGGAGCACTTTCCCAATGCCAAAATCATCTACATTTACAGGGATGGACGCGACGTCGTGGCGAGCATGTTGCGAAAGGGGATGGCGGATAATCTGAATCACGGCTTTGAGCAGTGGGTTAACGCCATAGAGGCGTGGAAGTCATGGGAAAAGGATGTTGATCACCTCGCGGTCAAACAGGAAGACCTGTTGCGATATCCTGCCGAGGTTTCAGCCTATATTGCGCGATATTGCGGCATTCGGCTGACAAGTGCCGAGCATGCCCGCTATGTGCTGCTCGGTGCAGATGAAGTGTCGAATGACGACTATGTATCCGAAGATCCATTCGCCCATACGCGCTCATATGGCTCACTGTTTTCCGATGAAGATGTGCCACCCCATGCGAGAAGCCTGTTGACCTCGCTGGGATACGCCTGAGTTCTGGAGTGGCCGCAGCGCAGGAAACTGATTTCACACATAAGACGATCGGCGATCATTGCTTGTGTTCCAGAACAGTATTCAAGCGTGATTGGGCTTCTTTGCCCAATACGGAATCTCCCTCATTACCTTGTTCGAAGGCTGGCACATGCGGCGGTATGGCGACCCAGGGATGCTTACTGGCGGTAAAATAATGCACCTCCGGTGCCAGTTGATCGGCCTTATCAAGGTTTCCTACGCGCACAAAGGCCATATCTTTCCCAAACATGGGGTGATTGCCCCATAAAGGTAGCTGGCATTTCGGGCATCGATACATCAATGGATCATCAGTGGAGGTTGTCGGTACACCGTCACCGATCAATGTGACTTGATCAGTTTCGATCATCGCGTTGATACTGAATGCCGAGCCACTCATTCTCTGGCAGCTATGGCAATGGCAACAATGCACAACGATCGGATTTCTCTCCAACCGATATCGTATGTGACCACATGCACATCCGCCTTGCATGCGTTCGGAAACTGGGTTGCTCATTGAACTCTCCACATATATGCGCCCTCGCGCTTTGACTAATAATGCTAGTCGATTGGAGGCGCCGCTTTTCGACATGCGGGGTTCATTTTGAAAAGGTGGAGATGTTCTGGACGGTGAAATTAAAGCTGCGTTTTCAGTTCCGCCAATTTTCGCTCGATGAAGCGCCGGTCCGGGCTTGCTACTGTTAACTGGAATGCCCGCTCATAGGCTGTCCGGGCTTCAGCAAATTTGCCTAATCGCCGCAACAGGTCAGCCCGGGCCGCATAGGCCAGATGATAGTTGCGAAGGTCCCCGCGATCCAGAATAGCTTCGATCAGAGACAAGCCGGCATCGGGCCCATCTCGCATGGCGACGGCTGCCGCCCGGTTGAGTTCAATCACAGGTGAGGGATCGGCCTGCAGCAAGAGATCGTAGAGAGCAATAATTCTGCTCCAGTTCGTTTTCGTCGTGCTTGGTGCATTCGCGTGAACGGCTGCGATAGCCGCCTGTAATGTGTAAAACCCGATGACACCAGAGGCCATCACTCTGTTGACCAGTTCGGTTCCCTCATCAATATCCTGCGCTCGCCAGAGTGATCGATCCTGCTCATCGAGAAGAATGATTTCATTGTCCGTTGATCTATATGCATCCCGTCTGGAATTTTGCAAAAGCATCAATGCCAAAAGCCCTGCCGCCTCCGGATCAGGTAGCAGTGAATTCAGCAAGCGCCCCAATCGAATGGCCTCTTCACATAGATTCTGCCGTTCGGACACGGAATCCGGAGTGAAAGAATAGCCTTCGTTGAAGATAAGATAGATAACATGAAGCACAACCTCCGTCCGGTCCTGCAGATCAGCGACTGCCGGTATTTCATAAGGAATACCTGCCTCTCGTATTCTGGTTTTGGCCCGCACAATACGCTGCGCCACCGTTGGTGCTGAAGTCAGAAATGCCCGCGCAATTTCTTCCGTTGTAAGACCGCACACCTCACGCAGCGTCAGCGCCAGCTGCATGTCCGGCGTCAAGGCAGGATGGCAGCTGATGAAGATCAGGCGTAGCCTGTCATCTTCTATTTCCTGATGATCATCAGGCCATTCGCTCTCATCCAATTCAATCCGCAGGGCAAGTTCTGACAAAGAGGCATCAAACCTTGCGCATCGTCGTAGTTTATCGATCGCCTTGAAGCGCCCGGTTGAAACAAGCCAAGCGCGTGGATTGGAGGGCACGCCATCACGTGGCCATTGTTCTGCTGCTGCAACAAAAGCATCGTGCAAAGCCTCTTCTGCCAAATCAAAGCTACCGACAAACCGGATCAGCGTCGCAAGAACCCGGCGAGATTCCGTACGATAAATGCTGCTGATTACCGCTTGCATTTATTCACTCGAGTTTGACCCCGTCTGGTGCAGCCATCCGGATCACACGCGTTACCACTTCATAATTGGTCGAACTTCGACACTGCCAAGTTTCGCTAAAGGAATGCCTGCTCCTATTCGGATTGCTTCGTTGAGATCAGCGGCGGTAATAAGAATGAATCCGCCCAGTATTTCCTTGGTTTCTGCAAAAGGCCCGTCAGTCGTCGACATTTTTGAATTACGCACGCGAACCGTTACGGCGTTGCTCGGCCTCTCGAGTGCATGGGCCAGAATGAGGTGTCCGCTTGCGGCAAGTTCCTCGTCATATGCCTTCGACTCGCGCCCCAAGCTTGCCTTCTCTTGGTCTGATCGATCAGCAAGCATCTTTTCGTCAAAATAGACCAGGCACAGATATTCCATTGCTTCCACCCTTTCATAGCAAAACTGTTTGTATCCATAGTCGAACGAACTGGGCGGAATTCGACAATGCCAGCTAAATTTCCAATCCCGCGCAATTTCGAGACGTGAAATATCGCCTATGATAGCAGTTAAATATATGAAATTTGGAGTTTTCCTGAAGACCAAACTTGCCAGCGCTTGTTCGCGTGGCGATTGGCGCAATGAGCGCCAGCGGTCGGTGGGCCTTGCATCGTGTAGGCGATGATGCCTGTCAGATGGAGGAAGCGCTGCTCACGCCTTGGGTACGGTCTCATCTGTCACCTTGAAGATGCGGCGAATTCTCGCCGCATCTTTATTCCGGACCTATCGCGCTGCCGCAAAGATCAGTTACGGGGCTGTAGCAGTGCCAGCACAGCTGTCGATGCGGCAAGGATAGCGGTAAGGGTTAAGGGCGCCGTCGCACCATAATTATCCACCACATAGCCGCCGACAACCGCGCCAATGGTAATGGCGACCTGAAAAGAGGTGACCATCAGACTGCCCGCCGCTTCCAGCGCATCAGGTGCAGCGCGGGACAAATTGGTTGGTAGCACGACAGGCGCCATGCCGAAGGCGAGGCCCCACAGCGTAACGAAACCGAAGGCAACGCCAATGTGAACACCCCAAAGTACCAAAGCGAGTGCAGCAATGGCCATTAAGGCGGCAGTGACTGCGAGCGCCATATGGATATTGGCATCGGCCATACGACCGCCAGCGATATTGCCGATTACAGCTGCGATACCAAATCCGAGGAGTGCCAAGGCAATCGGCCCGGTTCCAAGGAGCGTAACGTGTTCAAGGAAGGGGCGCACATAAACCGAGCCAGCAAAATGTCCTGTCATGAGCAGAAGGATGGCAAGCATGCCGAGTTGAATGCCCCGCCGCCTTGTCAGCCGAAAGACATCGGCAAGACTGTTGCTTGTGGTTGCGGGCAAGGTTGGCAGGCTGAGAAACTGCAGCAGCATGGCAAGTGCTGCCAGTCCGGCGGTCATAGCCATGGCGCTGCGCCAACCCACCCAGTCGCTGATCAATGCACCCATTGACGGTGCGGCAATGGTGGCGAGCGAAACGCCGAGGGTGACGATAGCCATGCCCCGACCAGTGGCATTGGCGCCAACCAGCCGTGCTACCACGGCAACCGAAAGAGCCCAGAACGCGCTGAGGGCGATGCCCAGCCCGGCCCGGCCTAACAATAACAACCAGAAATCGGTCGCTACCGCCGCAAGAATATTGGAACCAATCGCCAGGGCGCTCAGACCAACAAGTACCGTCTTGCGGTTCAATTTGCCGATAAGAACATTGCTCAGCATAGCCGTCACCGCGCCGACCGAGGCGGTAGCAGTGACGACCTGTCCGGCGGTTCCCTCGCTGATGCCGAGATCGCGCGCCATTGGCGTCAACAGGCCTGCCGGTAGAAATTCGGCTGACACCAGCGCAAAGCTGGCGGCTGCCATCGAAAGGACCGCGAACCAGGTGGCCGCGCTCCACGCAGCTGGCGCAGCATCGTCAAGCTCTATCGCCGCGTCTTCAAGCTGTAATGTCGTGTCTGTCATTGAAGTATCTCCAAGGTTTGGAGAACTTTATAGACGAATCGCCTCGGATGATATGTATCTTAAAATCCGAAATCCATGTCCATTCGTCCGGAAATTGTGCGGCGCACAACACCCGGCGAGACGCTGGTGATACGCTTGAACGCGCGTGCGAAAGATGCCTCGGATTCATAGCCCAAGCGCGTAGCGACCTCGGCAACCGACATACCGCTTTGGCCCAATAACTCGCGGGCAAGCTGCATACGCAGACGGGCAAGATAACGTGCTGCGCCTTCGCCTAAAACAGCGCTGAAGCGCTCGGCGAAAATCGTGCGCGATTGGCCCGCAAGGCCAGCGAGGTTTTCAAGTGTCCAGTTATGGCCGGGGTCCCGGTGCATTGCTGCCAGAACACGGCCAATATGGGGGTCACGGATGGCGGCGAGCCAACCGGTGGTCGAGGCTCCGGTGCAATTGACCCAGCAGCGGATGAGCCGCGCTGTGAGCAGGTCCGCCATGCGTGATAGGATAGTGGCGCTACCCATCTGAGGGTGTGCAGCCTCAACTGTCATAGCCGCGAGCAAGGGGCCAACAATCGGATCATTGCCAGCCACGTCGCAGCCTTTGATGATTGGCGGCATCAAAGTGATCAAGGGATTGAGTGCGCAGGCACCCAAAGCCATGGAACCGCAGAAAAGGGTGCTTGCCGCCCCCGTCCCTTCCCGCACCACTTCACTGACATTGCTTCCCAATTTGGTAACCTGGCAACTCTCCAGTGAGTCGCCCACAACATCAGGCGCGCTGGCCAGCTGATGGGCAATGCCTTGCGGCAGCAACACCAGATCGCCATCGTGCAGCTCCTGCCAGCCTTGCACTTCTGTATGAATCCAGCACGGACCCTTGCTGACAAAGTAAAAACGCAGCAGCTGCTGTTGCGGAAAGGCGAAGCTCCATGGATGTCGTAGCTCGCAGCGGCCATAATTGACGCCGTTCATGCGAAAGTCTTGCAGGACTTCGCTGAGCGCATCCATCGGGATGTGCGGTGGTGAAGACGGTCGGGACGGATGGTCAAGCATCTTGTCAATATATATGCAGAACGTCCGGCAGGCAAGTGGGCGCTATTCTTCTACACAGTAGCCTTTTGAGCCCCTGATAAGGCCGCATGAATGCGTGCCTGATCGTCACTTCTACCAGATCGGTTATAGTGCAGGCCGCAGACGTCCCCCACACAATCTAACACGCTGCTGGCATGTATCTGCCCCATGATCACGCGATGCGTTCATCAAGGGGCAGACACCTGCAAGATAACTTCTACCGTTACTGTACCTTCTTGCGCTCAGACAGTTCCATTGCAGCCAAAGATGCCGCATACAGATTGAGCCGCGAATAGACACCGAATGATGAGCCATTATCCAGGAAACCACCGCCGGGGCCTTCCGTGGCCGTCAGGATCTGGTTGGCTTCTTCGAGCGTCAGGGAGGGGAATGCCGTGGTCAGCAGATAGCCGGCTTCAGGCGCCAGTTTGTTGACATCCTCCTTCACACCAAAATTCTCCGGATAGACAACAGGCAGGCCATAGGTCTGCGTGGCATCATAGGCCGACTGGTTTATGGCGGGGTCACTGAACCGGCTCGTATCGTCATGCGCACAGGAGCGGATTTCAGCACCGCAGCCCGCCTTGAGTGCCTCGGTCAACTCCGCCTGTGCTGTTTTGACCGCCGCCTGATAGTCCTTGATGACGGGAGCATTCTTTAGAGTTTGCCCAATATAGGCGCTGTCATTGGCAAGCAGATGCGCCAAATCGTAGGTTGCGAGGGTGCGTCCTGCGAGAACATCCATGGCATAATGCGCACCCATGAGGATGCGGTCATTACCGTATTCCGAAGCGCGCGTTATCATTTGCGGATATCTCTGCGGCACCAGCACCGCCAGCAGAATGGACCCCATATAGCCGTAAGTCGTATGCCCGCTGGGGAAAGAAGGGCTGTCGGTCAGGTTCATGACCGGTCCGCGATTATAGACGGTATTGTTCGCCGGTACGCCAAGATAGTCCCGACCGATGATCGTGAGAGTCTGTGGCTGCGTCTGGAACGGGCGGGAATCACCAAAGGCATCCGCGCCGGGACTACCGGCTGGGCGGCCGTAATTGGTGCCGAAAACATCAACGCTGCCGCCAATCTTCTGCAGGATTTCCAAAGCTTCCGCCGAGACTGGATTCTTGCCATCCGTCGTGGTGTTCGCGAAGAAATACTTTCCCGAATTAGAGTCGGGCGCTGTCGTCGCATTGGTATAGGCGATCAGATCTGCCACGGCCTGCGATACATTCGTGAAATGCTCACGATCCTGATAATGCGCACGCGCCACATAGGCTCCGCCCAAGGTGGTGCCAAGCCCATCTGCCAGTTGGGCCAGATTGCCATCGGTGATGAAGGCATCTCTGAGTGCTTGCTGTTGTTGTTCGGTAAAGGGCAGCAAAGTCGCCTGACGAATGTCGCCTGTCTGTATTCCGCCGGTTACAGCGTAGTTCGAAGATAATGCTGCTTTGCCATTTGCCGATTTGCTCAGCACGGTCAGCGGCGAAAGTCCTTTCAGGACAGCAATATTGGAGACTGTCTGGGCCTCTGCGTGGGTCGCAGATACCAGACCAAGACCGAGGCTGATGACGAATAAATTAAATATACGCAAGGCTGAACTCCTATTGGATGTAGCTTTGTCAAACCCTTGACGATGGCTGACGCGGCTCGGAGGTTGAAATTCATGATTTGTAAATGGATGCTATTTTTGGTCAAGCGGCTCATTCCAATCCCGGTTCCTGCAGGTAAGTGACGCGCGCACTCACCCCGGTGGGTGTGAAGTCGGTGAAGACGCCATCTACGCCCAAATGAAAGAACTTGAGATATTCGAGGCTGGGATCGCCGTGGTAATCGGCGGCCAGATATTTCTTTTCGTTCCGAAAGGTGAAGACATGCACGAACAGACCAGCCTTATGTGCATCGGCGATCAGGCTCGTGGGATCTTGAGTCGAGGCTTCGGGCGTTGATCCCTTGAAAGGTGTGCCATCTGCGTTGGTCTCTTTCCATGGCGAGATCTTGAGAGGCACGATCTGAGGTTTCCATGGGCCGATGCCGTCGGCATAGGTCTTGATCTCAGCGAGGCCTTCGGGAGTCAGCATGGCATCAAACCAGCGCGGGTCGCCGGAGACTGTCCAGTCGAAAGGGCGGGAATTGGTGATGTCGTCATAAAGAACTTTGCCGGTTTTGAAATCAACGCCGTCGCCATCAATAAGCTGGACCAGTCTGGTCTGCAGTCCGTGATCATGCATATATTTCAGACTGCTTGGCTCAAAACTCTGTACCAGAATCGGCGCGTCCCTTGAATCGAGGCCGTTATCTTTGATGATTTTCATCAAAGCGTCCTCAAGCGGGCGGCTGCCCGGCGCTCCGCAGCCATTGGCGATGGCCTGCGCATTGTTCCACGTCGGATTCTTGGTCTCCGGATAGACAGCGATCACGCGCCCGGTTTCTTTGGCCTTTGCCTTGGCGATATCGATGATCTCCTGAAAGCTGAGGACCGGGAATTTGCCATTGAAAACCTTTGGCCGTTCATTGGCTGCATCAAACGTCGTACCGGCAATCCAATTCTTCAGTTCCGCCATGGTGAAATCGGTAATCGACCAATCATTGGTGTGGTCTTCGCCATCAACGATCAGGGATTTCAGCACCGATTTGGCATCCGCCGGATTGGTAAGGTCGGTGAGATATTCTGCGGGCCCGCTGACCGGAGTCTGCGCCCACTTCACCTTAACCGGGACACCCGGCACCGTGCGCTTGCGGGCCGCAACATCAGCATTGCTCTTTGCCACGTCGGCAATGTTGGTATTGTCGCTCAACCATGGATTATGGCGTGCTACCAACACGCAATCCCTGGTCAGATGCAAGTCCTCTTCGAGGGCGTCTGTTCCCAGAGCCGCAGCAAGATCATAGGACGCTTCGGTCTCTTCCGGCACCAACCCCGGCAGGCCCCGATGTCCGACAATCAACGGTGGCTTACCATCCAGAGTTAGGAAAGTTTTTTGGTTCACGGCAGTGGAAGCGTTTTGCGCCTGAGCCGCTGGCTGGATATTCAGTGCAAAGGCCACCGAGCACAATAGTACGAAACCAGTCAGCACTTTCGACCCCGCGAGAATATACTTCATGATCGCGTCTCCAATCCTGCCGATGCCATGGCTTTGCGCATCTCGAAATCCGTGAGCCGCACCAACGCCTTTCCGCCTTTTTATCGCAACTATCTGACAAGTGGATGACCATGCGGGAGATGCAGGCTACAGGACGACTTGACCATCGAGGCAAAGCAATCAATGACCCGCAGCTTGCAACTCACCGGCAAGCACCTTTATCAGCTGCGCGGCGGGCAGTTCACGCGCCATTGGCGCTCCCTGACCAGCCCACTGGGCGGCAAACTCGTTATTGCCATGTTTCGCCGCGCCAGCATGAAGCCGCTTTGCAAGGTCATATGCTACCGGATAGGGCGCGGGTATCGGGCTTCCGGCAGCCTCGCAATATTCGATGAAGCGATTGACAATGCCGCGCGCCGGGCGTCCTGAGAGAACCGACGTCAATCGTGTGATCGTGGCCCGGTCACTCTTGAGATTTTGCCGATAACCGGCATTTGCTGTGGATTCCGGGCATAGGATAAATGCTGTTCCGAGCTGTGCAGCAGTCGCTCCAAGATCGAGCGATGCTCTGATGCCTGCGCCATCCATGATGCCACCTGCCGCAATAACCGGCAAGCTGGTCCTTGTGACAAGCATTCGGACGAGAACCGACGTGCTCAGCCTCTCGTCGACCCCTTGCGGGTCGAAAACGCCGCGGTGGCCGCCAGCTTCAATTCCCTGCGCCACTATTCCATCGATCCCGGCTGCCTCAATCGCCTTGGCTTCGGACAGGCTGGTCGCAGTCGCCAGCATCGTGATACCGGCTTTGCGAAAAGCAGAAATCTTGTCGGGGCTAGGGAGGCCAAAATGAAAGCTTACGACTGCCGGCCGTTCATGGAGCAGCATGCGAAACGCGTCTTCGTCCGCGAGGAAGGTCTTGTAGATTTCATCAAGCGTAGCCGGTGTCTCAATGCCGAATTCCAAGAAAAAGGGTGCGAGATAGTTCAGCCAATTGCTTTCAATCTCCGTATCCCGGCGGGCCGGCTCGTGGCAAAAAACATTCACATTGAAGGGCCGGGAAGTCAGTGCGCGTGTTTCTTCAATCGCCTGACGGGCCTGCGCCACCGTGCTGGCTCCGATCCCGAGTGATCCCAATCCGCCTGAATTGGAGACTGCCGCGGCAAGAGCAGGAGTGGAAACTCCGGCCATGGGCGCCTGGACAATAGGAAGCTGGACGCCAAGTGCTTTGAGCATGCGCTTATACCTCGTCTGACATACTTCATCTGGAGAATGATTGACTTTAATTCTCATATAAAGAATACATAGTAAAAGTTATTCTGCAATGGAGAATTTTATGGATCTTGCATCGCTCGCTGTTTTCCGCGCAGTCTCCCGGGAGCAGAGCGTCACCCGAGCAGCTGAATTGCTGGGTCGCGTGCCTTCAAATGTCACGACCCGAATCCAGCAACTGGAAGCGGAGGTCGGTGTGCCGTTATTCCAGAGAGACAAGAAGCGCATGGAACTTACCACAGAGGGCGCGGCCTATCTGGATTATGCAGAGCGCATCCTGAATCTGGCTGAGGAGGCGCAGCAAACCGTCAATCCTCGAGAACCGCTCGGTATCCTGCGTCTCGGTTCAATGGAGTCAACCGCCGCCACACGTTTGCCGATGCCGCTTGCCGAGTTCAACATGCGGTGGCCGCAGGTCACCATTGATCTTTCGACAGCGCCAACCCGTCAGCTCATCGAGGCGCTCCTTGCTCACCGAATCGACTGCGCGCTGATCGCCGTGCCTGAAGGCGAGTGGTGGCTCGCGCCGGACGTCTTGGATAAGGTGCCGGTATTTCGTGAGGAACTGGTCTTGTTGCTGCCGCCGGGGCATCCCGAGATCCAGCATTCGGAAGAAATCAAGCCGCGTGCCCTTGCCGCTTTCGCGCCCGGTTGCACCTATCGCATGCTGGCGGAGGAGTGGGCCATGGACTTTGGTTCAAAAAGGACGGCGCTGCGGATTCAGGAAGTGGGGTCCTATCATGCCATGGTAGCGTGTACCGCGGCGGGGTCGTGTTTCTCCATCTTGCCGCGTAGCGTGCTCGATCTCGTGCCCGATGCTGCACGATTCACAATCAAACCGTTGATGCGGGTCGACACATGGGTTGCCAGCCGACCGGGCTTCGGCACGCCCGCTTTCAAAGAATTCCGTCAGCTGCTGTTGGAATGTTCCAATCTCGAAGACAAAGATGATGTGGTACGCGTTAGTTGAACCGTTTCCAATAAGGTCCATCAAGCCGCGGGCATGTGGCAAACCACTTCGATGTTATGGCCATCAGGATCAATCACAAAGGCTGCATAATAGTTGGCGTGGTAGTGCGGGCGCAGACCGGGGCCACCATTGTCTTTGCCACCCGCCTCCAGAGCGGCGCGGTAAAATGCATCGACTTGCTGGCGATTCTCGGCTGTAAACGCCAGATGCAGATGCGCCGGTTTCTCCTCGGATTGATACAGGCATAATGAAGCCTTACCCTCTGGGCTAAGTTCGACGCCATAGGCTGGTGGCCCCTCAGCGATAACAGCGACACCGAGCGGCTTGAGTGCTTCAAGGTAGAACGCCTTGCTTGCCGCAAAGTCTCTCACTCCGAATTTAACGTGATCAAACATGAGTTTTTCCCGTGCCGTTGCGCGTGTGCGAAGTCCGCATGATGCCAAATTTGGTATAGGCCATGCACCTGGCGCTTTGATTTACAATGAAAACAATGGACTTTGAAAGGACTGGCGGAGAGAGCGGGATTCGAACCCGCGTTACGCTTTTGACGTAAACACACTTTCCAGGCGTGCGCCTTCAACCACTCGGCCACCTCTCCGCAGATCGTCCGGCATGGGGCCGGTCGGGTTGGTCATTCTCAGCCGGAAAAACCGGCTCAGGAGCACCGTCAACCATCGGTCACTCAGTCTTTGGAATTTGCGCGAGTCACTTGAAGATGGTTAGCCAACAACGACCCCGTGCGGCGCGCACTATAGTCAGAACAAGCACTTGTTCAACACCTATTTCAACATAATTGCGCTTTGATGCATTTTCATGGGTTTGCCTCTGAAATTGTTGGGAATTTTCAGGGAAATTTCACATTCCGGGATCAGAATATCGCCAAATCCGCATTCAATCGGGCAATGTTCCGCGCTAGAATGCGATTTTTGCGTTGCCGGAGCGGCGCTGAATGATGATTTTGGAGAGTGATGTGATCCGACCCGTTTTAAGGCTTTTCGCCTATATAGCTCTTGCCATGGCGATCATCGCGGCGGTTCTCGATGCCGCCCGGTCCGTCGGCGCATCCCATCTGGTCACCACATCCTTGCGCGAAAGCTGGCAATCCCTGTCCGCTTCATCGCTTACCCTCGTTGAGACTTACTTCAACGCTCATCTTTATCCCATTTTATGGAATCCCCTGATGCTCTGGGTCCTCGAAACTCCAACATTCGTTGTTTTCGCCATTCTGGCTTTTCTTCTATATGCGCTGGGATATCGCCGAGAGAACCGGGTAGGGCGCTTTGCGGCCCGTTGAGAAGGTTAGGATATTCCTGTCCTATTCCACAGGTAAAATCCATTTAAGTTACTGTTAAGATTGAGTTATTCTTTGATATTTGACCGGGAGGCAAAATTCCGCGTGAATTTTGCCCGGAGCCGTGCAAGATTGCTCTCGGGGCGGCCATAATGGGATGGGTCGCAACGAATTCCGGAACCAGCAGAATGTTGGTCCTCGTCAACAAAATCCAGAGGGTTGGTATCAAATGAAGCGTATTGTTCTTGGTCTGCTGGCTGCCACAGCCATGTCCGTTTCAGCCTATGCTGCGGACAATAAACCTGCCTTGATCTTCGATCTCGGTGGCAAATTCGATAAATCCTTCAATGAGGCTGCATTTCACGGCGCGGAAAAATACACCAAGGAATCCGGTGTAAAATTCCGCGAATTCGAAATCCAGAATGAAGCCCAGCGCGAGCAGGCTCTGCGCAAATTCGCTTCCGATGGCAATTCACCCATCGTCATTGCCGGTTTCTCCGCCGCTGCGGCGATTGAAAAAGTATCGACAGAATTTCCCGACACCAAGTTCGTCATCATCGATGCCGTCGTTGACAAGCCGAATGTGCGCTCGGTTGTTTTCAACGACAATGAAGGTTCTTATCTCGTCGGCGTCATCGCTGCCAAGTCGTCGAAAACAGGCACTGTCAGCTTCGTTGGCGGTATGGACGTTCCATTGATCCGCAACTTCGCCTGCGGCTATGTCGGCGGTGTCAAGGCAACCAATCCGGATGCCAAGGTTATCCAGAACATGACTGGCGATACGCCTGCTGCGTGGAATGATCCTGCCAAGGGCGGTGAAATTACCAAGTCTCAGATCGATCAGGGTTCGGACGTGATCTTCGCTGCGGCTGGCGGTACCGGTATCGGTGTGTTGCAGAAGGCAGCTGATCTGAACAAGCTTGGTATTGGCGTTGACTCCAACCAGAACGGCCTGCATCCGGGCAAGGTTCTGACCTCCATGCTGAAGCGTGTTGATGTTGCCACCTATAATGCTTTCAAGGATGGCGCGGATGGCAAGTTCACAGCGGGCGTCAATGTTCTCGGCGTCAAGGAAGGCGGTGTTGACTATGCCGCCGATGAAAACAACGCCAAACTTCTGACCGATGATGTCAAGAAAGCTGTTGAGGCCGCCAAGGCCGACATTATCTCTGGCAAGGTCAAGGTTCACAACTACAACACGGACAATGCCTGCCCATATAAGGGCTGATTCTCCACGCATTTGACGAGCCGCCGGTTGCAAGACCGGCGGCTTTATTTTTTGCCACCAACGTCTGCTTGTGTTCCCGTCGGATTGTGAGATTATGCCCACCTGCGCAACTGGCGCATTGAGATGGGGCACCATCGGGAAGCGCAGATTTAAGATGCCGCGCGCCTGGGCAGCCTGTTCCAACCCAAAAAGGATGCCCTATGTCTGCGATAGCCGTTTTCTTCAGTATTCTTGGAGTTCTGCTGCTGGGAGCTATGAGCCCCGGCCCGAGCTTTGTTCTTGTTTCGCGTATCGCCATCACCTCGCCGCGCCTGCATGGAATTGCCGCAGCGCTCGGCATGGGCATTGGCGGTACGATCTTCAGCTGTCTTGCCGTTCTGGGACTGACTGCTTTGCTGATGCAGGTTGAATGGCTTTATCTGATCTTGAAAGTGGCTGGCGGGGCCTATCTGGTTTACGTCGCCATCCGTATCTGGAACAGCGCTTCCGAGCCCTTGGCTCTGCCGGGAACCGGCGCGCGCATGTCCGTGGCCCGGTCTTTCTCGTTTGCGTTAATGACCCAGCTGAGCAATCCAAAAACTGCAATTGTTTACGCCAGCCTCTTTGCAGCGCTCTTACCAGCCAATGCGCCACTTTGGCTTTTGCTCGCTCTGCCGCCCATGGTATTCCTCATTGAAACGGGCTGGTACATGTTCGTTGCCACCATGTTTTCGACGGCCAGAGCCCGCGCTACCTATGCCGGTTTCAAGGCGTGGATTGATCGTGGTGCTGGAGCGGTCATGGGTGCGCTCGGCTTGAAGCTGATTGTGGAAGCATTCAAGGTGCACCGGGTCTGATCAAAGATTGCGGTTGAGAATCGTCATCCCCTGATTTTCACCGGCAAGCTCTTCCTGCGGTTGCCAGCCAACGGACCGGTAATAATCGGGTTTGTCCGTATAGAGGTATAGCTCTTCGTGGCCCTGACTTCTGGCAGCTGCTTCCGCGGCTGCTATCAATTGCTTTCCGACGCCTTTGTTGCGGAAGGCGGGGGCAACGTAAAGGCTGGCAAGCCACGGCGTGAGATGTTCGTGGCTGTCCAGATCATTATCGATCAAAAGCACAAGGCCTGACGGTATTCCCGATACCAGCGCGACAAACGCCTTTTGCCGGCTATCCGGATCGAGCATGGGCATCAGGGCGTCGACCGTCTGCTCCATGGTTCTGCCATAGGCCTGCCCCCATTCATGGAAATTCCAGCGTGCGCACACGGGAACAAGTTCGGGGCGATTTTCCAGAGGTTCAACAGTGATCATTGGGATTTGTGCCTACCAGTGGGGTGGTTTGGTCACCGGAACGTCCGGCGCAGTTTGCTCTTCCAGAACGAGGAAGCGGTCCGTCAAGGCATCAAGCTTGCGGCGCATACCCTCGATCACCCTCCATTGCTCGGCAATTTGGGTGGAAAGCTCCTCAATGGTCTTTTCCTGTTCCGTCACAAGAACTTCAAGCTTGGTGACGCGGTCCGTATCAGCAGTCATCCCTGTCTCCGTTACCAGGCCGTTCTATAGATCGCCAAGGCATCGGCCTCAGTCACGTCGCGTGGATTGTTGACCAGAAGCCGCCCCTGTTTCATGGCATCAGCAGCCATGAAGGCCAGATCGCCCTCGCCAATGCCAACATCCCGCAACCGGGTCTGGAGCCCGAGTTTTGCCGAGAGTTCGGCCAAGCGATCAATAAACCTGTTGCAAATGAGCTGTATTCCCCCGCTCATATTGATATCTGCAAATGCATGAGGTGCCAGTGCTGCATAAAGCACCGCCGCCCCGTTTGTGGATTCGGCGGCGTTGTAACGCAGCACATGGGGCAAAACCAAGGCATTGGACAAACCATGCGGCACATGGAACGTACCACCGATGGGATAGGCGAGGGCATGGACGGCTGCGACCGGCGAATTGGCAAAGGCTTGTCCTGCCAGCATTGAACCGAGCAGCATGGCGGAACGCGCGGCCTTATCCTTGCCTGTAAAGACCGCCTTTTCAATGTTCGCCCCAAGCAGGCGCAGTGCTTCCACAGCAAGCGCTCGCGAGACAGGATTATTATTGACGTTCTTTGAGGCGTAAGCCTCGATGGCATGCACCATGGCATCAATACCGGTCGCTGCGGTGACATGCGGTGGAAGACCCAAGGTAAGGTCTGGATCAAGCAAGGCAACATCAGGCAGGATCAGCGGTGACGACACACCGCGTTTTTCACTGCCGCCCACGGTAATAATGGAGACGGGTGTGACCTCGGAACCCGTGCCCGCCGTGGTTGGGATCAACGTCAGTTTCAGGCGCGGGCCTTTGGCGTTTCCAACGCCCCAGGCGTCATCGAGATTCTCATTGGAGCCTGCCAGCAGCGCTGCCAGTTTGGCCACGTCAAGCGACGAACCGCCGCCAAATCCGAGCACATGGTTCACACTGTTCTCTCGGGCCATTTCGACGGCACTTAACAGTGTTTTTAACGATGGGTCCGCTTCCACCTCGCCGAACACCGTGATATCCGCTCCGGCGGCTTGCAGACTGGCGATGGCCGGTTGCGCCAGTCCCAAGGCAAGGATGGTTGCGTCTGTGACGATAAGCAGCCGGTCTTTGGGCTGTATGCGCAGATGGGTGGCGACGTCACCGCTGGCGCCAGCCGCAAAGACGATGCGCGGCGTGGTATGGAAGGCAAAGGGAGCGATCTGGTCGGTCATATCAGGAGATTGCCAGAGCAGGGGTAAGCTTGTCGAGAGCCGCGATGGAATGTGAATCGTGTAATTCTTGACTGGAAAGAAAATAATCCCGTGTTAGGGTCGAAAGTTCGAAAAGACGTAAAAAGCTGATCAACAGCGGATGGGGACATGGCAGAATCGGCAATTGAACTTGTGGGGATTGATAAGCGTTTTGGTGCCGTTCATGCCAACCGCGATATCCATTTGCGCGTTGAAAAAGGCACTATTCACGGCATCATCGGGGAGAATGGCGCTGGCAAGTCCACGCTGATGTCCATTCTCTACGGCTTCTATCAAGCCGATAATGGCGAAATCCATATTAATGGCGCGCCTGCCCGGATCAGCGATCCCAATACCGCCATCGCGCTTGGCATTGGCATGGTGCATCAGCACTTCATGCTGGTGGAAAATTTCACTGTGCTTGAAAATGTCATGCTTGGTGTCGAGGGTGCGCCACTCCTGAAGCGCGGCATCGCCAAAGCCCGTGCCGAACTGAAACGGCTGGAACAGGAATATCAGCTTGATGTCGATCCCGATGCGCTGATTGAAGAACTGCCGGTTGGTTTGCAGCAGCGTGTGGAAATCCTGAAAGCGCTGTATCGCGGCGCTGAAATTCTCGTGCTGGATGAACCAACAGGCGTTTTGACACCCGCTGAAGCCGATCACCTGTTCCGGATTTTGGAGCAATTGAAGGCGCAGGGCAAAACCATCGTCCTCATCACGCATAAATTGCGCGAGATCATGGCCGTAACCGACAATGTTTCTGTGATGCGGCAGGGCTCGATGGTGGCAACGCGCAAGACAACCGAAACAACGGTCGAGGAACTGGCGGAGTTGATGGTTGGCCGCCGGGTGCTTCTGCGTGTGCAGAAGGGCGAAGCCAAGCCGGGAGAGGTAAAGCTCTCGGTGGAAAATCTCACCGTGCGCGACAGTCGCGGCGTTATCATGGTCGACAACGCATCTTTCACCGTCCGTGCCGGTGAAATCGTCGGTATTGCCGGCGTGGCAGGCAATGGCCAGTCGCAGCTCATTGAAACAGTTGCGGGCATTCGCACGGCGGTCTCCGGTCGTGTGCTTCTGGATGGTCAGGTCATCGATATAACTGGCGCGGCTGATCCGGGTGAATTGCGCGATCGCGGTCTCGCCCATGTGCCGGAAGATCGGCACCATATGGGGCTGGTGCTTGCCTTTGAAGAATATGAGAATTCCATTCTCGGATACCATGATGATCCGCTTTATCTGAATGGACCTTTTCTCGACATTGAGGCCATACAGGCCGATGCCCGCAAGAAAATTGAGAAATACGATATCCGCCCCAGCGATCCGCGTTTGAAAACTGCCAATTTTTCCGGCGGCAACCAGCAGAAGATCGTCTTGGCGCGTGAAATCGAGCGCGATCCGGGCGTGCTGATCATCGGCCAGCCGACGCGCGGTGTTGACGTGGGTGCTATTGAATTCATCCACAAGCGCATCATCGAAATGCGCGATGCTGGCAAGGCGGTTCTGCTTGTTTCCGTAGAACTGGATGAAATCCGTTCATTGTCGGATCGCATTCTTGTGATGTTTGCCGGTCGCATCGTCGGTGAGCGCGATTCGGATGCAAGCGAAGGCGAACTCGGTCTTCTGATGGCAGGTGTCGAACAGCAGGAGGCCGCAGAATGAGCGTTACCCAGGCGCTTCTTGTGATTGACGTCCAATATGCAATCGATGATCCCAAATGGGGTCGCCGTGGCCAGCCCGAAGCGGAACAGCACATTGCCCACCTGCTGGGTGCCTGGCGCGAACGCCGTCTACCCATTGTCCACATCAAACATGATTCCACTGATCCGAGATCACCCTATCGTCCCGGAACGGAGGGCAATGAGTTCAAATCCGAAGTGGCTCCACAGGTCGGAGAACCGGTTGTCGACAAGCGCACCAATAATGCCTTTATCGGTACTGATCTGATGGATGTACTCGACGAATTGCAGGTGCGTAGCTTGGTGGTCACGGGTGTCTTGCTGGAGAATTCTGTCGATGCAACGGTGCGCATGGCCGCCAATCTCGGATTTGAGGTGATTGTTCCCGAGGATGCGGTGGCGAGCATTGATCGCAAGGATCATCACGGCAAAAACTGGTCTGCCGAAGATGTCCACGCCCTGACGCTTTCCATTCTTGATGGCGAATATGCCAAAATTTCCACTTCTGATGCCATCATTGAGGCCCTGCCATGAGCCAGCCTTTTGCCAAATTGCCCGCATGGGCTGACTACGGCCTGCTGCCGCTGATCAATGTGATCGTGGCGTTTTTCGTTGCAGGTCTGGTTGTTCTTCTGGTTGGGGAAAGCCCGATCGACGCCGCTGTCCTGATGGTCAAGGGCGCGCTTGGCTCCGGTGATGGTATTGGCTACACGCTTTACTACGCCACCAACTTCATGTTCACCGGCCTTTGCGTGGCCGTGGCCTTCCATTGCGGCCTGTTCAATATTGGCGGCGAAGGGCAGGCCTATGTCGGTGGGCTGGGTGTTGCTCTGGTCGGGCTAGGTCTTGGCAGTATACTGCCATGGTGGCTGACTTTTCCGCTGGCTATTATTGCCTCGGCTATTGTCGGCGCGCTCTGGGCTTTCATTCCGGCCTGGTTGCAGGCCAAGCGTGGCTCGCATGTGGTCATCACCACGATCATGTTCAATTTTATTGGCGCTAGCCTCATGGTCAAACTGCTTGTCGATTATTTGAAAGCGCCAGGGAGTCAGGCGCCGGAAACCCGTGTTTTTGGTGCGGGCGGTCAATTGCCGGATCTTGGTTGGCTGCTCAATATGTTTGGCCTCAACATGCGCTCCGCGCCGCTCAATATCAGCTTTCTATTGGCATTGGTCGCAGCCTTTGTCGTCTGGCTGCTGATCTGGCGAACCAAGCTTGGCTACGAAATCCGCACCATGGGCCACAGCCCCAAGGCGGCGCGCTATGCTGGTATCAGTGAAGTGCGGATCACGATCGTGACAATGCTGATTTCGGGTGCTCTTGCCGGTATGGCGGCCATCAATCCGATCATGGGTGCTCAGCATCGTATGCAGCTGGATTTTGTTGCGGGAGCTGGTTTCGTTGGCATCGCTGTCGCGCTTATGGGGCGTTCGCACCCGGTGGGCATTGTCCTGGCCGCCATCCTTTTTGGCGTACTCTATCAGGGTGGCGCGGAAATCGCGTTCGACATGCCCAATATTTCCCGCGATATGATCGTAATCATTCAGGGGTTGGTCATCCTGTTTGCCGGAGCGTTGGAGCATATGTTCCGGCCATCTCTGTTGCGTCTTTTCCAGCGATTTGCCCGGACCAAACAACAGGCGACACCCGCTGTAGCGACAGGAGGGGGGCAATGATGGACTTCTTGATAGCAACGGCTCAGGTATTGGATGCGACAGTCCGCCTTTCGGTTCCGCTTCTGCTTGCCTGTCTGGCCGGACTTTATTCGGAACGCGCCGGTATTTTTGATATTGGCCTTGAAGGGAAGATGCTGGCAGGCGCCTTTGCTGCTGCCGCAACCGCTGCCTATACCGGCTCAGCCTATATGGGGCTGCTTGCCGCCGTGCTCGTGTCCGTAGCGCTTGGTCTGGTGCATGGCTTTGCCTCGATCACCCATCGCGGCAATCAGATTGTGTCCGGCATGGCCATCAATTTTATTGCCGCCGGAACAACGGTGATGCTTGGGCAGGCGTGGTTCAAGCAGGGTGGGCGAACACCGCCCATTGCGGATGCGGCCAGATTCAATGCAATCGATCTTCCGTTTGCAGAGGCATTGCGTGATATTCCGGTGATTGGCCCGTTCTATTCCGGGTTCATTTCGGGCCGTCCCCTGCTTGTTTATGTGGCCTTCCTGCTTGTCCCGTTTACCTGGTGGGTTTTGTATCGTACGCGCTTTGGCCTGCGTCTGCGTGCTGTTGGCGAAAATCCTGCGGCGGTTGATACTGCCGGTATTTCCGTGCCGTGGTTGCGCTACCGGGCCGTCATCTGCTGCGGCCTGCTTTGTGGCATTGCCGGTGCTTATCTCTCTACGGCCGATGGTGCAGGATTTGGCCGGGACATGACCGCAGGCAAAGGTTACATCGCACTGGCTGCGCTGATCTTCGCCAAGTGGCGTCCCGTACAGGCCATGTTTGCCTGCCTGCTCTTCGGTTTCCTTGATGCTTTCGCCATCCGCAATCAGGGACATCCTTTGCCATTGATCGGTGAAGTTCCGGTACAGCTGATGCAGGCCTTGCCTTACATTCTCACCATCGTGCTGCTTGCCGGTTTCATCGGCAAGGCAATCCCGCCCAAGGCGGGCGGCGTGGCTTATGTGAAAGAGCGATAGAATGAGTAAAGACCTGTTCGACGCGGCATTTGCAGCAATGCAGAAAGCGCATGCGCCCTATTCGCAGTTCCCGGTGGGTGCAGCGGTGCGCACCAGCGATGGCCGCATTTATTCCGGTTGCAACATTGAAGTTATTTCCTACCCGGAAGGTTGGTGCGCCGAAACGACAACCCTGTCGCATTTTGTCATGGGCGGCGGCGGTACAATCACAGACATCGTTGTGGTTGCGGAAAAGAAGGCAAAATGCACCCCTTGCGGCGGCTGCCGCCAGCGGCTTGCCGAATTTGCCGGACCCGATACGCGCCTGCATCTTTGTGACAATGATGGCATTGTCGAAACGCTGACAATGCGGGATATTTTCCCCTATGGCTTCGAAGCAGAAGTCCTCGGCAAGGGGAACGCCGCATGATCGCGCCTGCCACCGGGGCTCTTATCCACAAATTGAAAGGCCTTGCCCCGCGTGTGGCAATGGTCCTCGGCTCGGGACTTGGATCGCTTGTGGATGCGGTCGATGATGCTATCCGCATTCCCTATGCGGATTTGCCTGGCTTCCCCCATAGTGGCGTTTCCGGCCATGCGGGTGAAGTGGTCGCGGGATATCTTTCCGGCAAACCCGTGCTGATGCTGGCTGGCCGCGCCCATTATTATGAAAAGGGCGATGCCGCGGTTATGCGCCCTGTCATGGCGGCACTGGCTGATCTTGGCATTGAAATGCTCATTTTGACCAATGCCGCGGGCTCGGTGCGTCATGATCTGGCGCCGGGCAGTGTCATGCTGATTGACGATCACATCAATTATTCCGGGCTCAATCCCTTGATCGGCGAGGCTTCGGACCAACGCTTTGTTGGTATGACGGCTGCCTATGATAAAAAGCTCAAGGATGCCTTTGTCATCGCTGCGGGGGAAGTCGGTGAAAAGCTGCCGATGGGCGTCTATATGTGGTTCTCCGGGCCATCATTTGAAACGCCTGCGGAAATCCGCATGGCACGCACGCTTGGTGCCGATGCGGTGGGCATGTCCACCGTGCCGGAGGTTATTCTGGCGCGCTTCTTTGGTCTGCGCGTTGCCGCCTGTTCGGTAATTACCAATTACGGGGCTGGTATGACCGGGGCAGAACTCTCACATGAAGAGACCAAGGATGTTGCGCCGAAGGGCGGCGCACGCCTGCAGAAAATCATCCGGGCGCTGGTTCGGGAGATCGGCTAGATCATGTTGCTGCCTCAGGAAATCATTCGTCGCAAGCGCGACGGTCATGCGCTCGACGCTGCGGATATCACGGCTTTTGTCAACGCCATGAGTTCAGGTGCTATCACCGAAGGGCAGGTTGCCGCCTTTGCCATGGCAGTATTCTTTAACGGCATGAAGCGTGATGAGGCGGTTGCCCTGACCCTCGCCATGCGTGATTCCGGCGACATTCTCGATTGGTCCGATTTGCCGGGCCCCGCTGTCGACAAACATTCCACCGGCGGCGTCGGTGATAATGTCTCGCTGATGCTCGCCCCTATTGCCGCCGCATGCGGTGCCTATGTGCCGATGATCTCCGGACGAGGCCTTGGCCATACGGGCGGCACGCTCGACAAGATGGATTCGATTCCCGGCTATCGCAGTCAGCCCGATAATGCGCTGTTTCGCAAAGTCGTCCATGAGGTTGGCTGTGCTATTATCGGCCAGACCGCCAATCTCGCCCCGGCCGATAAGCGGTTCTATTCCATCCGCGATGTTACAGCGACGGTGGAATCCATTCCATTGATCACCGCCTCCATCCTGTCGAAGAAATTATCTGCAGGGCTCAATGCGCTGGTGCTCGATGTGAAATCCGGCAATGGCGCGTTCATGGCGCGCAGCCGCGATGCGGTTGCTCTGGCCGAGAGCATCGTTGCGGTTGCCAGCGGTGCCGGGCTGACGACAACTGCCCTGCTTACCGACATGAACGAACCGCTGGCATTGGCTGCGGGCAACGCCGTAGAAGTGCAGAACGCAGTCGATTTCCTGACTGGTGATCTCCGCGATTCCCGTCTTGAAGCGGTCACGCTTGCGCTTGTTGCGGAAATGCTGGTTTCGGCCAAGCTTGCTGCCAGCCCAAAGGCCGCCATGGATATGGCGACACAAGCCTTGAACTCCGGCAAGGCAGCGGAAGTCTTTGGCCGCATGGTCACAGGGCTTGGCGGTCCGGCAGACTTCGTATCGCGCGCGCGGCATTATCTGCCGGTTGCCCCGGTGACATTGGAAGTGAAAGCCCCGCAGGCCGGATATGTGTCATCGGTAGAAACCCGCGCGATTGGCGTTGCCGTTGTCACGCTCGGCGGAGGGCGCATTCGCCCGCAGGACCCGATTGATCACGCGGTTGGTATTACGGCCCTGCAACCGATCGGTGCGCGCATGGAACAGGGCGATACTATCGCACTTGTGCATGCTCGAGGTGAAACGGATGCGCAGACTGCCGCCCGCGCAATCCTCGGTGCTTACGGTTTTTCCGACCGCAAGCCGAGGACAATCAAACCTGTTCTAAGGCGCATTGGCGGGTAAAAAGCGTAAATAGGCAATTCGCTTTTTGTTGGAATCAGGGCGCTCGCATGAGACATCTCCCTCTCTGTCATCCTCGGGCTTGACCCGAGGACCCACAATTTAAAAGCACCGAGCATCCGGGTTCATTTGAACTTCTTAGCCGGTGGTCCTCGGGTCAAGCCCGAGGATGACAGAGATGGGGAAAGGATGACGGGGGTTAGACCCCTCCGATGACGGAGGTTGGGGCTGGAGAATAAAGTTCTGTATTCCTGCGATTAGCGTTGCATCCTCACTCTCCCTCATGGTGAGCTTGTCGAACCACGAACCACGAACCACGAACCACGCCACATCCAATAATGGTGCAGGCTTACTTTGTGCCGTACATCCGGTCACCGGCATCGCCAAGCCCCGGCATGATGTAACCCTTTTCATTCAGATGGCTGTCGATGGCAGCCGTGAATACAGGCACGTCCGGGTGGGCTTTGGTGAAGCGCTCAATGCCTTCAGGCGCGGCGAGCAGGCAGAGAAAGCGGATATTCGTTGCGCCGCGATCCTTCAGCTTCTGGATTGCCGCAATGGCCGAATTGGCAGTTGCCAGCATCGGGTCAACCACGATAATCAGCCGGTTGACGATATCCTCAGGCGCCTTGAAGTAATATTCAACCGGCTGCAAAGTGTCATGATCGCGGTAAAGACCGATATGCGCAACGCGCGCTGCGGGCACCAGATCAAGCATGCCTTCGAGCAGGCCGTTACCTGCCCGCAGGATGGAGGCGAAAACCAGCTTCTTGCCCTCCAGCACCGGCGCTTCCATTTCCATCATCGGCGTCTGGATCTTGATTGTGGTCAACTCCAGATCGCGCGTCACCTCATAGCAGAGCAGCAGCGAAATTTCCTTGAGCAACCGCCGGAAGCCAGCCGTGGACGTATCCTTGTCGCGCATGATGGTGAGCTTGTGCTGAACAAGCGGGTGGGAAACGATCGTAACGCCCATGGGGAAACTCCTACTCAAATTTTATCCGACCTTAACGGCTTGCAACCGATCCCGCAAAGTCTGTGACTCAGGCGCTAACAGTTTTGTCGGTATTTAAGCGTTCAAGCAGGCTGTTTCGCGTGGTTTCGTCGATATAGGCAGCTTTCAGCGCCGTTCTTGTTATCTCAGTCAGGTCGTCATCGTCACACCCGAAAAACTCAGCAGCGATTTCATATTCCCGGTTCAGGTCCGTATGGAAATAGGGCGGATCGTCAGAATTGAGTGTCACGGGCACTCCCGCCTTGGCCAGCACCGGAAAGGGGTGGGACGGGAAATCCGTGTAAACCTGCAGGGAAATGTTCGATCCGGGGCAGCATTCCAGCAGAATTTGTTCATCCGCCAGCCGCCGCACCAGATCCGGATTTTCGATTGCCCGCACACCATGGCCGATGCGCGACGGCTTCAGCGCATCAAGCGCATTGGCAACACTTTCCCATCCGGAGAGTTCGCCCGCATGGACGGTGATTCCCAATCCTGCATCGCGCGCAACATTAAATGCGCCGGCGAAATCCCCGGGGTGATGCATGCGCTCGTCTCCGGCCATGCCAAAGCCTGACACAAGCGGGTGCGGGTTTTCGGCGATATATTTTGCCGCCTGCATCACAGCATCGGGCCCCTTGTGCCGCAGACCCGTGGCGATCATGCGTGATTCGATGCCGGTGGCTGCTTTGGCGCGGCGCATGCCCTCAGCCAGCCCTTCGATATAGGCGCGAGGCGACAGACCGGCACTGATGGCATGATCCGTCGAGATGAACACTTCCGAATAGATCGCATCCTGTTTGGCGAGGGATAAAAGGTAGTCTTCTGTCAGGTCCGCATAGTCCTCCTCTGTGCGAAACAGCGCGGATGCCTGATCATAAGCGCGCAGAAAGGACGTAAAATCGTGCCAGACGAACTTGCCATCGATAATAAAGGCGGAAACATCAGCGCCGTATTTGGCGGCTTTTTTCTCGACAAGGGCAGGCGAGGCGGCGCCTTCGACATGACAATGCAGTTCGGCCTTCAACACCATGAACGGTCTCCATTCAACAAATTTCGCCGCGCGTCGCTTCATCGCGCAACAGACAATAGCCTTCTGCGTTTCAATCTTCTATGCTCCCGCCGCAAAAGAGATCAGCAGGTAGCACAATGAGCCAGCAACGCACCGGTGCCCATGGCGGCATGGAAACATCCTTCGGTTTTCAGGATGTCGGCGACGGAGAAAAGCAGACACGCGTCAATGACGTGTTTCATCGCGTCGCCAAACGCTACGATGTGATGAATGATCTGATGTCCGGCGGTCTGCACCGCGTCTGGAAAGATTCGATGATTGCATGGCTCGCGCCATCCAAAACATCAAACTGGAAAGTGCTTGATGTGGCCGGTGGCACCGGCGATATCGCCTTCCGTATCGTTGAGGCTTCAAACCGCAATGCCCACGCAACCGTGCTCGATATTAACGGCTCCATGCTGGGTGTTGGCCGCGACCGCGCTGAAAAACAGGGCCTTGCCGACAATACCGAGTTTGTTGAAGCGAATGCCGAGGACCTTCCCTTTGAAGATGCGAGCTTCGATGCCTATACGATCGCTTTCGGTATCCGCAACGTGCCGCGTATTGATCATGCTCTGGCCGAAGCCTACCGCGTGCTGAAGCCCGGCGGGCGGTTTCTCTGCCTTGAATTTTCGGAAGTGGAACTGCCGGTTCTCGACAAGATTTACGATGCTTGGTCGTTCAATGCCATTCCGAAGATCGGCAAGGCTGTCACGGGCGATGCGGATTCCTATCAGTATCTGGTTGAGTCCATTCGCAAATTTCCCCGGCAGGCGGATTTCGCCGAGATGATCCGCACAGCAGGTTTCGAGCGGGTCAGCTGGCGCAATTTTACCGGCGGTATTGCTGCCCTGCATTCCGGCTGGAAGTTGTGACGTTCTGAATGAGTAAGTTTGCAGCAGTATTTCGCCTGATCCGGGCCGGGTGGATCATGACGCGCGAAGGCGTTATCTCCGCTTTGCCAGCTGAAGGGCTGAGCGGCCTTCCGGCATTCGGCCATCGTGTGGCGGGTCTTCTGGCGCGGCGGCGTGCCCGCACGGCCCGGCGGTCGGAGCGCATGTCGCGGGCGATCAACAAGCTTGGACCGTCCTATGTCAAACTCGGCCAGTTTCTGGCGACGCGGCCCGATGTTGTCGGCACGGAAGTGGCCGATGATCTGGCGCTTCTGCAGGATCAGCTTGATTTTTTCCCGATGGAGGCATCGGTAAAGGCCATTGAAGGCTCGCTGGGGCGCTCTGTTGCCGATCTATACGTCAGCCTCGGTGAACCAATTGCTGCCGCGTCGATTGCGCAGGTTCACCCTGCCTACGTCAAGGTGAATGGCGAAGACCGTAAGGTCGCGGTGAAGGTTGTGCGCCCTGGCGTGCGTCAGCGTTTCAACAATGATCTGGAAAGCTTCTTCATGGTGGCGCAATGGCAGGAACGCTATGTTCCCGCCACACGCCGCCTGCGTCCCATTGAAGTGACGCGCACGCTGGCACAGACAACCCGCATTGAAATGGATTTACGGCTGGAAGCAGCGGCCCTTTCGGAGATCGGCGAAAACACCAAGAATGATCCGGGCTTTCGCGTGCCAACTGTGGATTGGGAGCGCACCGGACGCGATGTGCTGACGCTTGAGTGGATTGACGGCATCAAGATGTCAGATATTGACGGCTTGCGCGCCGCCGGACACAATCTGATTGGTCTTGCCGAGACACTGATCCAGTCCTTCCTGCGCCATACGCTGCGGGACGGTTTCTTCCATGCGGACATGCATCCGGGAAATATGTTCGTTGACGACAAGGGCCATATTGTTGCGGTGGATTTTGGCATTACCGGGCGGCTTGGCAAGAAGGAGCGGCGGTTCCTTGCGGAAATCCTTTATGGCTTTATCACCCGCGACTATGTTCGTGTGGCTGAAGTGCATTTTGAGGCGGGTTATGTGCCGCATCATCACGATGTGGCAAGCTTTGCTCAGGCAATCCGCGCCATTGGCGAACCTATCCACGGCCAGCCGGCCGAAACCATTTCCATGGCCAAACTGCTGACTTTGCTGTTTGAAGTCACCGAGCTTTTCGACATGGAGACGCGGCCCGAACTCGTCATGCTGCAAAAAACCATGGTTGTGGTGGAAGGCGTCTCCCGCACGCTCGATCCGCATTTCAATATGTGGAAGGCCTCGGAGCCTGTTGTCGGTGAATGGATTCGCCGCAATCTTGGCCCGCAAGGTATTCTTGCCGATGCGCGCGAAGGTGTTGGGGCAATGCTGCATCTGGCCCGGCAGGCACCGGAACTCGTTGCACGCGCGGATCGCCTGTCCAAGGAAATGGACCGGATGGCGGAACAGGGGGTTCGCTTCGATGATGAGACTGCAAAAGCCATTGGCAAAGCCGAAGCCCGGCACACCCGCTCTGGTCGCGTTGCGCTTTGGGTGATTGCAATCTGCCTTGTCATCATCACTTACGCGCTTCTTTTTTGAGGAAATTTGCGCTAATATGATTGCAATGATTGCATTATATGCGGTCTTTTTCTCTGGAGTGCAATCATATGGCCAGCATTACCATTCGCAATCTTGACGATGCCACCAAAGAAAAATTGCGGCTGCGCGCCGCTGCCCATGGTCGTTCCATGGAAGAGGAAGTGCGCCTTCTTCTTGGTGAAATGACGCACGATGTTGCCTTATCCTCTCCCGTCTCGCTTCTGCGGTCTGACCCCCTCCTTAAGGGGGAGGCTAAGAAAAACCCGGCTCAGTTTCTCGCCGGGCGGGATATTCTTCTGATCATTGGTGGCGGCATTGCTGCCTATAAATGTCTTGATCTCATCCGGCGATTGCGTGAGCGCGGTGTGCATGTGCGTCCTGTGCTGACCAAGGCAGCGGAAGAGTTCGTTACGCCACTCTCTGTTGGTGCGCTGGCGGCAGACAAAGTGTTTACCGAGCTGTTTTCCCGCGAAGACGAACATGATGTCGGGCATATCCGCCTATCGCGCGAGGCGGACCTGATTGTCGTTGCCCCCGCAACGGCAGACCTGATGGCGAAGATGGCAAACGGCCTTGCCAACGATCTGGCCTCGGCGGTGCTGATGGCAACCGACAAACCTGTGCTGATTGCTCCGGCTATGAATCCGAAGATGTGGAACCATCCTGCAACCAAGCGCAACCGCGCAACCCTTGCGAAAGATGGCATCCAGTCTGTCGGGCCGAACAGTGGCGAGATGGCCGAAAGTGGCGAGAGCGGTGCCGGCCGCATGGCGGAACCGCTGGAGATTGTGGCCGCAATTGAAAAATTGCTGGACCGCCGACCAAAACCGCTTTCCGGCAAAACCATTGTCATGACGTCAGGACCGACGCATGAACCCATTGATCCCGTGCGTTATATCGCCAACCGCTCCTCCGGCAAGCAGGGCCATGCCATAGCCGCTGCATTGGCGCGGCTGGGTGCAAAGGTGCATCTGGTCTCCGGGCCGGTTACGATTTCCGATCCCGAGGGAGTCTCGGTGGTGCATGTGGAATCGGCCCGTGAAATGCGCGATGCTGTGGAACAGTTTTTGCCCGCCGATGCGGCGGTGATGGTGGCTGCTGTCGCCGACTGGCGCACCGCAAACGAGGCAGGCGAGAAGATCAAAAAGCAATCAGGTGAAGCAGCGCCCGCTCTGCAAATGGTGGAGAATCCCGATATTCTTGCCGGTGTCGGGCATAACAAGCAGCGTCCGCGCCTCGTGGTTGGCTTTGCTGCCGAGACACAGGATCTGCTCGCCAATGCCCGCAAGAAGCTCGACAAGAAGGGTGCCGACTGGATTGTGGCCAATGATGTCAGCCACACGACGGGTGTTATGGGCGGTGACCGCAATGCGGTGCGTATCGTCACCCGCTCAGGGGTCGAGGAATGGCCCGATATGAGCAAGGAAGAGGTGGCGGAGCGGCTGGCTGCCCGTATTGCTGCAGCCTTGCAGACAATCGAGGTGTGACGGCAATCAGTTTTAGCGCGCGACGCAGCGCTGGTCGTAATATGTAAGTGTTTACTTACATTATAAGTCAATTGACTTGATAAATAATAGCCGTCAAAAAGTCGTATCACTGTCGACCACGGATTTTACATGACCTCCACCATTCCTGTTGTTGAAACCGAGCGCCTTATCCTGCGTGAGCATCGCCTTGGAGATTTTGAAGCCCTGCACACCGTGTGGACGCATCCATCCGTCTACGAATTCATTACAGGCAAGCCCTCGACCCGCGAACTTTCCTGGGGACGCCTGCTAAAATATGCTGGTCTTTGGGCTTTGAACGGCTACGGCTTCTGGGCTGTGGAGGAAAAAGCCACCGGCCGCTATATTGGCGACCTTGGCTTTGCCAATTTCCTGCGTGATATCGAACCGCCTTTTGGCGATACACCCGAAATGGGCTGGGTTTTGGCGCCGGAGATCCATGGCAAGGGTTACGCCAGTGAGGCACTCGCCGCCGCCGCTGCCTGGGGCGATGGCTTCTTCAAGCAGGACTATGCCCGCTGCATCATCTCGCCAGAGAATACCGCTTCCGTCCGGGTTGCTGAAAAGACGGGCTTTAAGCGCATTGACGAGATCCAATACACGGGCGAAAAAGTTTTGCTGCTCGAGCGCAAGTTCCGGCACTGATTTGCTATATACAAAAGGCCGGCGTGAAGCCGGCCTCTTATATAATTAGTAAGCTGATACTTACCATCCATCGCCTTTTTGCGAGATGTGATGGATGATCTGGCAGGGGCTGGTGATCCAGAAATCCTGATGCCCCTCCGGCAATGCTTCAATTTCGTCGCAGCGCACAATGCCTGCATCCTTCAGATGTACGGCCGCCGAGCGTACATCATCCGCTGCAATCTCCAGCCATAGCTCGGCCTGGCTCATGCCGGGTGCCTTGTCGATCCAGAGCTGAATGGAACCGAAATGAAACCCGACATAGGGCAGATGGTTTTCCAGCGGTTTCAGCCCAATTACGTCACGGTAGAAGGCGACTGTTGCTTCATACTGGTGCGGTGGCACTTTCATCGCGATATTATGGTTGCCTTCATAATGCGGGTTCATGTGATCTGTCCTTTGATGGGTATGCCAGTGTTGATGCGAAAGGCTTGGTCAGGCCGGTAGTATCCGATCATATTCCGCTTCGAGGCTTTCGAGTTTTCCCCAGAAGTCGGTGGTCTCAACGCCATCAAGCACATTGATCAGCACACTTAGATGCGTATGCCAGCCGCTTGAGACACTCACCATCGCGCCATGATCGGCAAGGCGGCTATGCGTCAACGTCAACAGGGTATTGCCATCGACGGCCCGTAGTTCAAAGCTGACTTCCGATGGCTCGCCTGCGCCTTCTTCCCAGGTCATGGCAAGATATGTCGGCGGTTCGCAGCGGATAACGGTTCCGGCATTCTTGTGCCCTTCATATTGCAGGTATTTTTCCGGGGTGGGTGCGGTCGACAATTCAGAATGGCGGAATATCAACTCGACAGGCCCACCAGCATGATTGGCCATTGGCCCTTTGGCCAGCCATTTGCCGCGCTTTTCCGGGTCTGTGAGGTATTCCCATACGCGTTCAACGGGGCCGGGGAGCAGCCGTTCGATGCGAACGGTGCGCTGGGCAATTGCTACTCCAAGTTGGTCATTTCCCTGATGCAGGCTCATCTTCTACTCCTTGGTGTCGGATTTCGATTTCGAGGCTTTGCGGCGCTCGTGTTTTGTCTTGTCGGCAAGCGCGCGATCTTCTGCACGCAGAATATCTTCCAGAGCGTCGAGACGTTCTTCCCAGAACTGCTCGTAATAACGCAGCCATTCCTGTGCCTCAGCCAGTCGGGCCGCCTGAAGGGCGCAGATATGCGTCCGCCCCTCTATATGGCGACGAACCAGTCCCGCGGCTTCCAGCACCTTGATGTGCTTGGAAGCTCCGGCGAGCGACATGTTGAACGGCGTCGCCAACTCGCTGACGGTGCGTTCGCTTGTTGACAGCCGGTGCAGCATTGCCCTTCGCGTTGGATCGGAAAGGGCATGAAAAACCGCGTCGAGAGTGGGTGTGCTATATTCAACCATAGGGTTTAATATAAACGCTTGAACATAATTGTCAACCGTTTGGTTTAATATCTAATTCTGCGCATGGACAGGGGAGCCTTACCCTTGCTACAAAAAGCAGAGGGAAAGGCTTAATAGCTGTTTTGATTGGAGAATTACGCTATCAGGCCGCTTTTTCGCGAACCTGATAATCCTTGATGGCGGCGAAACGAATGTCTTTCCAGCGTTCCGCCTCATAGGACAATGAGAATGAATTCTGCGCCAGGAACACCGGATCATTGTCGAGATCGTGGGCAATATCGGCCCGGTGTGCATTGATGAAACGCTGCAACTCCGCCGGATCATCGGCGGTAATCCATCGCGCAATGGTAAAGCGTGCGGGCTCGAAACCGACTGGTAGTGTATATTCCACTTTCAGGCGTTCTGTCAGAACATCGATCTGCAGGGCGCCAACAACACCGACGATTGCGGGCGAGCCATCGTCGGGCAGGAATAGCTGGACAACGCCTTCTTCCGCCATCTGCTGCAGTGCTTCGCGCAGCTTCTTGGCTTTCATCGCATCATCAAGCCGCACGCGGCGCAGAATTTCAGGCGCAAAGTTCGGTACGCCGCGAAACAGGATGTCCTCGCCTTCGGTCAGCGTATCGCCGATGCGCAGGGTGCCGTGGTTAGGAATGCCCACCACATCACCGGCCCATGCCTCATCCGCAATCTGGCGGCTGCGGGCAAAGAAGAATTGCGGCGCCGAAAGGCTCATCGGCTTGCCGGTTCGCACCAGCTTCGCCTTCATACCGCGCGATAGCTTGCCGGAACACACGCGGAGGAACGCGATGCGGTCGCGGTGATTAGGGTCCATATTGGCCTGAATCTTGAACACAAAACCGGTCATCTTGTCTTCGGTCGCCTCGACGCGGCGTGTATCGGCATCCTGCGCACGCGGGCTTGGGCCGAAATCGCAGAAGGCTTCAATGAGGTCGCGCACACCGTAATTGCGCAAGGCTGAGCCGAAATAGACAGGCGTCATGTGACCTTCGCGGAACGATTGCAAATCGAACGGATTGCATGCATCGCGTGCCAGCGTCACCTCGTCAATCCATGCCTGCCGCTCGTTTTCGGGCAGCAGTCCGGAAGCACCTGATGCCTCCGGGCCGTTGACTGGCGTTGGCTTCTCTTCCTCATCACGCCGCCTTACGGTGTTATCCTGCAGATTATAGGTGCCGGCAAAGCTTTTGCCGCGGCCGATCGGCCAGGTGATCGGTGCGGTATCCAGCGCCAGTTTCTGCTCGATCTCATCAAGAATTTCGTAGGGATCGCGGCTTTCCCGGTCCATCTTGTTGACGAAGGTAACGATTGGAATATCGCGCATACGGCAGACTTCGAACAGTTTCAGCGTCCGTGCTTCAATACCTTTGGCGGCATCGATGACCATGACGGCGCTGTCGACAGCTGTGAGTGTACGATAAGTATCGTCAGCAAAGTCTTCGTGACCGGGCGTATCAAGCAGATTGAAAATGCAATCCTTGTACTCGAAGGTCATCACGGATGTGACGACCGAGATCCCGCGATCCCGCTCGATGTTCATCCAGTCGGAGCGCGTCTGGATACGGTCCTTCTTGGCCTTGACTTCACCGGCAAGCTGGATCGCTCCACCGAAAAGCAGCAGCTTTTCAGTCAGCGTGGTTTTACCGGCGTCCGGGTGCGCGATGATCGCAAAGGTACGGCGTTTCGAAACGGGATGGTCGGCAGAAGACATGAAAAGGCTCAAACTCAATAATTCAAGGGTTGCGCGCCTTCTATCAGCCGAAGCCGCTGCCGTCGACCATCAATTCAAATAGCTATTATACTAAGGCTGTATCATGGCATGATACATTCGACTTGACTCACGGACGCGCATTGAACGCATCGTCGCAGAAAAGACGGCTGTCACGCCGGATACCGCCTTGCGGCTGGCAAAGTTTTTCAAAACCTCACCTGAGTTCTGGATGAATATGCAGACGTCCTATGATCTCAAGACTGAAAGCCGCAACAAGCAGGCGGAAATCGACAAGATCGTCGCGCTCGATTCCATGACACACCAAGCTGCTTGATAGTGATGTCGCGGATCAAGCATTCTCCAGCACCGGCCCGGATTTCTCCTGCGCCATAAAAGGTTCAATGGCGATGCGTTTGCTGTTCTTGACCGTCACGAAACTGTTCGGCGGCACGGGCATCCAGTTCTCCGCTTCACCATCGAGTGGTTCCGAGACAACGCAAAGGCCTGAGCTTGGTGAAAGGGTCGCCGTATAGAGCGTCGGGGCAAAGCGATCCGTGGCGTAGCGCACCGCATAAAGCTGTGCGCCGTCGGAAAAGGCAGCCGTCAGGCGGATGAAGGGGGGCACACCGGCGCGTTCCGCTTCCGCCGTGATCACATTGACCGTCTCGACCAGCGACTGTGCCGGATCTTTGTCGAGCCCGTGTTGCAGCATAAGCAGGAAAATCAGTTCCGAGTCCGTTGATCCAAGCTTTTGCACATAGAGCGCATCATCGAGCTTGGCTTCCAGCCCGCGCCGCAGCTTGTCAAAGTGGCCGATCTGCCCGTTATGCATAAAGCTCCATTTGCCCGAGACAAACGGATGGCAATTGGTCCGGCTGGTTGCGCCGCCGGTGGAAGCGCGCACATGGGCGAGAAACAGGTGGGAACGGATTTGCCGGGAAAGGCTCTTCAGGTTCTGGTCGGACCAGGCGGGAAGGATATCACGGTAAAGGCCGGGCTCGGAGCGCTCGCCATACCAGGCAACGCCGAAACCATCGCCATTGGTGCGGGTCTTGGCTTCATGGGCATCATGGCTTTGGGCGATCAGCGAATGACAGGGCGAGGCAATGACATCTTCCAGATAAAGCTGAGGTCCGAGATAGGCTGCCCAACGACACATGATTCACCCGATTCACGTCTGATATGGCTGACAATAGCGCGTCACGCGGCGCTTGGGAATCGTCTGGCCGCATTGACAGCTAGAAAGAGATTGTGTGCAAAGAATGATCGCGGCAAATCTTGCCGGTTGACCAATCCCGCGGACTGGTGAAAAAGGTGATCTCATGTCTCAATCATCCGATTCCGCACGATCTGTGCGTCCCGCTCTCGGTCTTGTCAGGCTGCCGCATGGGCAGGACCTTGATTTGCCCTCCTATGAAACGTCAGGTTCTGCCGGCATGGATCTGCGTGCCGCCGTGCCGGAGGACAGGCCGCTCCTTTTGTTACCCGGTCGCCGGGCATTGGTTCCCACCGGTTTGATCTTCGAAATTCCGGAGGGGTATGAAGCGCAGGTCAGGCCGCGTTCCGGCCTTGCGCTCAAGAACGGAATTACCTGTCTTAACACACCGGGAACCATTGATTCCGACTATCGGGGTGAGGTAAAAGTAATCCTGATCAATCTCGGAGATGACGATTTCTATGTCGAGCGTGGCATGCGCATTGCGCAGGTCGTGCTGGCTCCAGTGGTCCAGCTTGCCGTTGAAGAGCGGCAGCATGCCAGTGAGACGGCACGCGGTGCCGGAGGGTTCGGATCAACGGGAACGTCGTAAGTTGATGATGTAGGAGGATATCATGGACAAGGGCAAGATTTTCCGTCAGCTGCATCAGGGGCCGGAAATTCTCTTGATGCCCAATCCATGGGACCCCGGCACAGCGCAGTTTCTCGGTTCTCTTGGCTTCAAGGCTTTGGCGACCAGCAGTGCCGGATTTGCCTTTTCGCGCGCTCTGCCCGATGGCGCCATTACCTTTGATGTCATGATGCAGCATTGCCGCGATCTGGTTACGGCAACCGACCTGCCTGTCTCCGGTGATCTGGAAAAAGGCAAGGGCGATAGCGCCGACAGCGCGGGCGAAACGATCTTTGCTGCGGAAGCTGCGGGTCTTGCCGGTTGTTCCATTGAGGATTTTTCCGGCGACCCGGACAAGCCGATTTACGATTTTTCCCATGCGGTTGAACGTGTTGCAGCGGCTGCGGAAGCTGCCCGAGCATTGAAGAATGATTTCGTTTTCACCGCCCGGGCCGAAAACTTCCTGCGTGGCCGTCGCGACCTTGATGATACCATCAAGCGACTGCAGGCTTTTGACAAGGCGGGCGCCGATGTGCTGTTCGCCCCCGGCATTTCCGATCTTGAAAGTATCCGCACCATCTGCGCGTCGGTGTCGAAGCCGGTCAGCGTTTTGGCTCCGGCTCCGCTTAGTGTCAGTGAATTGGCGGCTGTTGGTGTGCGGCGTGTTTCGCTGGGACCAAGGCTGACCACCGCCGCCTTTACCGCTATTCGCGATGCGGCCCGCGAAGTGCTCGATAATGGTACTTTTGGGTTCTCAACGGCAGGTGTGACGTTCGCAGAGCTGCAAAACCTCTATTCCCAAGGCATCGACAAGGACAAGTAAATATGACGCGCCCCGATCTGGTGATTTTCGACTGTGATGGGGTTCTGGTCGATACCGAAACGCTTGCCAATCATCATCTCATCAAGATGCTCAATGCTTCGGGCTATCCCATCACCTTCGATGAAGCGCGCAAGAACCTGTGCGGCATGCCGATGCGGGCGGTAAAAGAAAAGGTCGAGGCGGAAGGCTATTCGCTGGGCGAGGATTTTGTTGAGCGCTGGTATCAGGCCATTCCAGTCATCTTTGAAAATGGCGTTGAGGCCATCCCGCATATTGAGGATGTCATCAATGCGGTGAAACAGGCCCGGCTTGCCTATTGTGTGGCGTCCTCGGCCAATATCGAAAAAATGCACCTGACCCTCGGGAAAACCGGGCTGATCGGCCACTTTCAGGACGTGCTTTACAGCGCTTCGATGGTGGCGCGGGGCAAGCCGTTCCCTGATCTCTTCCTGCATGCGGCAAAGCAGATGGGCTTTGAACCATCCCGGTCAGTGGTGATTGAAGACAGCGTTGCCGGAACGACGGCGGGAACAGCGGCGGGAATGCGGGTCTTTTCATATTGCGGCGATGAACATGCTGACCATGAAGGTCTCGTTGCGGCGGGCGGTATCCTCTTCGACGATATGCGCAAGCTGCCCGCGCTTCTGGGCATCGCCTGATGGCCGCGCCACTGACTGTTGTCGACATGCATACGGGCGGCGAGCCGCTGCGTATCATCACCGGGGGATATCCTGTGCTGCCAAAAGGCACGATCCTCGAGAAGCGCGCCTATGTCAGGGACAATCTTGACCATTTGCGCAAGATTCTGATGTTCGAGCCGCGCGGCCATTTTGATATGTATGGTGCGCTGCTGGTCGAACCGAATTTACCCGGCGCTGATCTCGCCGTGCTGTTCATGCACAATGAAGGCTATTCGACCATGTGCGGCCACGCGATCCTCGCGCTTGGCCGCTATGCCATCGACTATGGTCTGGTGGCAAAGGTCGAGCCTGTCACCACGGTTCATATCGAATGCCCCTGTGGCATGGTGGTGGCCTCGGTTGAGGTGAAGGACGGCAAGTCAGCCAGTGTTTCCTTCGAGAGCGTTCCGGCTTTCCTGTTTGCTGGAGACCGCACCATCAACCTTCAACCCTATGGCGAGGTCACATTCGATGTGGCCTATGGCGGCGCCTATTATGCGCTCGCCCATTGCAAGCAGTTCGGTCTGGAATTTGGCCGCGATCCCGCCCGCAAATTCATTGACGCGGCAAGGCTTTTGACCGAGGCCGTGAAAGAGGCTGTGCCGCTGGAGCATCCGGATCATAAGGACCTTGCCTTTCTCTATGGTACGATCCTGACTGACGGGCTCGGTAGCTGGTCGGAAGCGCCGACGAAGAATGTCTGTATTTTTGCCGATGCGCAGCTGGATCGCTCGCCAACGGGATCGGGCGTCACAGCGCGTCTTGCCGCCATGCATGCCAAGGGCCAGATTCATGCAAGTCAGGCCCGGATTTTTGAAAGCATTGTCGGCTCGCGTTTTGCCGGGGCTGTGGCTTCGACAACAAAGGCGGGCGCTTTCGATGCCATTACGGCGCGGGTTTCCGGGCATGCCTATTACAGCGGCAAGGCGGAGTTTATCGTCGAGGATGATGATCCGTTGGGACAGGGTTTTCTGGTGTCATGAATGGGATGTCAGGGATGTTTGGACGAGCTGTCATTGCTCTTTCTTTGGCGATACCCCTCGGGACATCAGCAGTTCAGGCTTCCGACAAAGAGGCTTTGGATCTGCAAGTCCAAGCAATTGCTCAAAAGATAAGACTGAGCATTCAGGCCTGCTGGAATATACCAGATATGCGTAAGGATATTGCACGCACTGTCACTGTGAAGTTCAAGTTGGACAAGGACGGTACGATTATTGGCAAGCCTGAAATCATCAAACCATCCAAAGCAAAGAGTTTTGACCTGCTGGCGAAAAGCAGCATTCGTGCAATTATCCGTTGTGCGCCCTATAGTGTGATTGCGGAAAATCCGGCCCTTTATGATGAGTTGAAAGAAATTATTATAAATTTCTCCAGTCCTGAAAATTGAAACGCTACCTTGGTTCGGCGTCTCTTTGAGCCGTGTTGCCACTCCCGAAAATCAGAGTATTCTCGCCGTCTGTTCCACATAGAGATTGATCATGACACTTGCCGGTTTCATCACCTATTCAGGCGCTCTTGCCATTGCTGCCGCCATTCCCGGGCCGGGTATTACCGCGCTGATTGCGCGTGCGCTGGGTTCGGGTTTCCGCTCGGCGCTGTATATGTCTTTTGGCCTCGTCATTGGCGATCTGACTTATCTGACCGCCGTGGTGCTTGGCCTTGCCATGGTCGCGCAGACTTTTGGCACCGTGTTTCTGCTGATCAAATGGGCTGGCGTGGCCTACCTTGCCTATCTTGCCTGGTGTTTCTGGAACTCCGGCATTTCGGCTGAAAAGATTGAAGCCAAACGCAGCAATGGCGGCGTTGTTTCCGGCATTCTCTCGGGCCTTGCGGTAACGCTCGGCAATCCGAAAACCATGATTTTCTATATCGCGCTCACGCCGACCCTGATTGATCTGCACGCCATTACACTGGCGGATTATGCCGTATTGGCCGTGGTGACAGTCCTGACTTTGATAGTCGTGCTCGTGCCTTATCTGGCGCTTGCTTCCAAGGCGCGCTGGTTCCTGCAATCCCCGCGTGCCTTGAAAAGACTGAACCGGACAGCGGCGGCTTTCATGGCGGGTGCCGCTTTGGCTATCGCTGGCCGGACCTCGTAAATGTAGAATTTTATTCTAATCGGATATCTATATTAGCAGATTTTTCTCAATGACAGGGCAATTGCGCATGAGTTCGACTATGAATTTTCATGCTCGCGCCATAAGATATCAACCTGTCCAATTCGAGGGAGCACTTTCATGAGCACTGGTGACGCGCGCAAACCCGGTCGTGGCCGTATCTACAATTCCATTGTCGATACGATTGGCGATACGCCGATTGTCCGCCTTGATAAGCTGGCAAAGGATCAGGGTGTTGGTGCCAATCTTCTGGCCAAGCTTGAATTCTTCAATCCGATTGCCAGCGTCAAGGATCGTATCGGCGTGGCCCTCATTGAAGCTCTGGAAGCGCAGGGCAAGGCAACGCCCGGCAAAACCACTTTTGTTGAACCGACCTCTGGCAATACAGGTATTGCACTGGCCTTTGCTGCCGCTGCCAAGGGATACCGCCTGATCCTCACCATGCCGGAAACCATGTCGGTCGAGCGTCGCAAGATGCTGAAACTGCTGGGTGCCGAACTGGTGCTGACCGAAGGCGCCAAGGGCATGAAGGGCGCGATTGCCAAGGCCAATGAACTGGTTGAGACCACGCCGGATGCGGTCATTCCCGGTCAGTTCGACAATCCGGCCAATCCGGAAATTCACCGCAAGACCACGGCCGAGGAAATCTGGAATGATACTGACGGCAAGGTCGATATTTTTGTATCGGGCATCGGCACAGGCGGAACGATCACCGGCGTCGGTCAGGTGCTGAAGCAGCGCAAGCCTGATGTGCGCATTGTTGCGGTTGAGCCAAAGGATTCACCTGTTCTGTCAGGCGGCAATCCCGGCCCGCACAAGATTCAGGGCATTGGTGCCGGTTTTGCGCCACAGGTGCTCGACACGCACATCTATGATGAGGTCATTCAGGTTTCCAATGAAGATGCCTTCATCAATGCGCGTCTGGTGGCAAAGCTGGAAGGTGTGCCCGTTGGAATTTCTTCCGGCGCAGCGCTGACTGCGGCTATCGAACTTGGCAAGCGCCCCGAAAACAAGGGCAAGAATATCGTTGTGATCATTCCGTCCTTTGCCGAGCGTTATCTGTCGACGGCATTGTTTGACGGCCTCGACGCCTGATCATTCTTTGACCCGGCGCCTGGCGCCGGGTCAACACTTCGGCCGGGATCGAAGCATCAACGCGCCAGCCCGCTCTACAAAAGGCCAGTCCACACAAGGGAGCGGCCATTATGAGCATCACCTGTATTATCAGATATGAAATCGATCCGTATCAGAAAGATGCGTTCGTTGACTATGCGCGCAACTGGAACGAGGCGATCCCGCGCTGCGGTGCCGATCTGATCGGCTATTATGCGCCGCATGAAGGTTCTGCCACGCTCGCCTATGGTATTTACAATATTGAAGATCTGGCGGCCTATGAGGCCTATCGTGCCCGGTTGACGGCTGATCCGCTTGGCCGTGCCAATTACGAGTTCTCGCGTGAGAGAAAATTCATCCGCCGCGAGGACCGTACGTTCCTGTGCCGGGTAACGGGCAATAATGGGGGATTGATCAAATGATTGCGGTGATTTTCGAAGTTGAGCCTGCGGAAGGTCTCGATCAAGAATATTTCGAGCGGGCGGCCAATCTGCGCCCGCTTCTGGAAAAGATGGACGGGTTTATCTCCGTCGAACGGTTCCGCAGCCTTGCCAACGAGAACCGTTATCTTTCCCTGTCATTCTGGCGTGACGAAGCCTCAGTTGCGGCTTGGCGCCAGACCGAGGAACATCGCGCTGCCCAGAGCGCAGGCCGCGCCGGGGTCTTTGCCGATTACCGGCTGCGGATTGCGGCTGTTATGCGTGACTATGGCTTGCGAGCCCGTGATGAGGCTCCGTCTGATGCGCGTGTTTACCATCATGCCTGACCGTGGTTGCGCTGGGCACAAGCGGGGCCGGGGCCGCGCATGTAATGGCGCTCCGGACGGTAACTCGGAACAATGAATTCACGGACGACGCGAAGCGTATCGCGCAGTTGAACAATCATGGTCATTTTCTCGTATCCTGAATCTCAATCGCCCGAAAAAATCGGTTAGCGATTATTTAGCTAAAATTTAACCTCTAAAGATGAACGCTTGCTGAATGCGGATGGTTAAAACAGCTTAAATTCATCGAAAATTAGCTTTAAGACCTAGGGCAGACCGCAATTCTCCGGTTGAAAAGATAAAAAGAAACCCGGTGTTAACCACCGGGTTTTGTCACTTTTGATTCGTCGTAAAGACAAAACTTACATGGCTGGCCGTCAGGCATTGCCAATGAGAATACCCGTGGCCAGCACCAGACTGCCGCCAAGCACGACCTGAATGGCCGCGCGCAAAAACGGTGTTTCCATATATTTGTGCTGGATATAGGCAATCGCCCAAAGTTCGACGAAAACCACCATTGCCGCGACAGTGGTTGCTGTCCAGAAATCCGGAATGAGATAGGGCAGGGCGTGACCCAATCCGCCGATGGCCGTCATCACACCATTGGCAAGGCCGCGCTTCAAGGGCGATCCTCGCCCGGACAGCTTGCCATCATCATGCGCGGCTTCCGTAAAGCCCATCGAGATACCGGCACCCAGCGAAGCGGACAGACCGACAAGAAATGTCTGCCATGTGTCCTGCGTGGCAAAAGCTGCGGCAAAGATGGGTGCAAGCGTCGAAACCGAACCATCCATGAGCCCGGCAAGCCCGGGCTGGATATAGGTCAGAAGGAACTGCCGCCGCTCGGTCAGCTTCTCGTCCTGCTGCACCGCATCGGGCGTGTGCTGTTCGCCCAGCCGGTGTGCCAGTGACTCGTGGGTTTTTTCAGCAATTGCCAGATCACCCAGCAATTTGCGGGTCGAGGCGTCGCTGACAAGCTTCACTGCTTCCGTGTAGAAGCGATAGGCCTGCTCTTCCATCTTTTCGGCCATCTCGCGCACCTTGTCGATGCCGAGCGGACGCACCAGCCAATCGGGCTTGCGTTCGAGATAGCCCCGCACATGCTCGCGGCGGATTAAGGGAATCCGGTCGCCGAAGCGTTCGCGGTGCAGATCGATAAGCACCTGCCGGTGGTGATTTTCCTCCTCCGCCATATCCTCGAACACTCTGGCGCTTTGTGGAAAGTCCTCACGAAGCCCGTCCGCATAGGCGAGATAGATTCGCGCATCATCCTCTTCCGATGAAATGGCGAGCGCCAGAATCTGCTGTTCCGACAATGCGTGAAGTTCGTGGCGGCGGGGTCCGAAGAAGCGGCTGAGCATAATATTTTCCTACTTTAGAATAATTCTAAACTATAGCGTTATAGCCAGACTTTCAAGAGGGCACATGGGACAATGATGACAATGATTTGGATGCCGGGATTGGCGCGTGGTGCTATGAATGGCAAAACCATCACGCAGGTGTAGCCGAGGACATGATGACTGCTTTAGCCATTGCCAATACCGACATTGTGGATGCCGCCGCCCGTCTCAAGGGCCAGCTCGTTCCGACGCGTCTGATCGAGTCGGAAGGGCTCAACGCCAAATATGGCGCACGCATCCTGTTCAAGCCGGAATGCCTGCAACGAACAGGTTCATTCAAGTTCCGTGGTGCCTATAATCGCATCAGCCAGATGACGGCTGATGAGCGCAAGCGCGGTATTGTCGCCTTCTCTTCCGGCAATCACGCACAGGGTGTGGCAAGTTCCGCCCAGCTCTTTGGCATCAAGGCTGTCATCATCATGCCGTCAGACGCTCCGCAACTGAAAATTGCCAATACAAGATCATATGGCGCGGAAGTTGTGCTCTATGACCGCTACAAGGAAAGCCGGGAGGAGATCGCCGCTGACTTCATCAATAATCGCCGCATGATTCTGGTCCCGCCCTATGACGATCCTGCTATCATGGCCGGGCAGGGCACAATCGGGATTGAGTTGATTGATGAGGCGCAGGAGCGCGGCATTACCTTTGATGATGTTTTCGTGCCAAGTGGCGGCGGCGGTCTGATCAGCGGCATTTCCGTTGCCGTCAAAGCCCGCTCACCGCAAACGCGTATCTGGGGCGTCGAGCCAGACAATTTTGATGATCTGCGCCGTTCATTGATTGCGGGCGAGCCTGTTGCCAATGAGCCGGGTCATCGGTCCATCTGTGATGCCATTCTAACGCCGCAGCCCGGTAAACTGACTTTTCCGATCAACAAGCAAAATCTGGCTGGCGGTGTTGCTGTTTCGGATGCCGCAGTTGCGGCTGCCATGCGTGATGCAGCGACCTATCTCAAGGTCATTGTCGAGCCCGGTGGCTGTGTTGGTCTTGCCGGTGCGGCGGCGCGCAAGGAAGAGATCAAAGGCAAGACGATTGCCGTGGTGCTGTCGGGCGGCAATGTCGATCTTGATATTTATGGCGGGCTTATCGCAGCGGCTTAGAACGGTATGGCCGTCGGGACCGGGGTATTTTCGGTTTTTCAAATGCGCCTTGTCGGAATCGGTCGATCTGGCGCGTCCTTGGGCAGTAGCGCCATAAGGAGGAAACCATGAGAGACCTGATCTTGAAGATGGCTATATCGATCGACGGCTTTGTGAGTGATTCCGATGGCCGTAACAGTTGGATGTTCGGCGCTGATCAGGAGGCGAAGGCCTGGGGCGTTGACTATATATCGAATGCCAGCCTGCATATTATGGGCAGCCACAGCTTTCAGGCCATGGCCAATTACTGGCAGACCTCCACCGACCAGTTCGCGCCGCCGATGAACCAGATTCCCAAAGTCGTCTTCTCACGGCAAGGGCAGGCGATCCTTGGGAATGTGAATATCGCGGCGGCGGGACAGTCTGCCGAGCTGCAGCCCGGCGCAGCAAGTTGGGCCAAGGCCTATGTGGCGACCGGTAATCTCGCGGAAGAAATCGCGAAGTTGAAAGCTGGCGAGGGCAAGCCGATCATCGCGCATGGCGGGGTGAGTTTCGCCCGCAGTCTTGTCGCGCAAGGGCTGGTCGATCAGTTCGCTCTCATCGTGGCGCCCGTGGTGCTGGGCAACGGCCTACCACTCTTCTGCGAACTCGCCGCGCCAATGCCTCTCAAGCTGATCAGCTCAAGAGCGTTCCCCGGTGGAGCGGTGGCGCAGATTTATCGACCGGTGTGACAGCGCTTCTTATACCTTGGTCGGGTACTTGCGAATATTCATCGCTTTGTCATGAAGTTGTTACGCTGACCTTCTAGCGGTCGGGGACGGTTCGAAGCCGCTCCCCCCAGCCAGATAGCCAGAGGTCAGCATCATGAACGAACTTCCCTCCCAGCAGCCATTCCGTACCAGCCAGCTTGAAGAGAATGACGGCCCCGGCCACAACCTCTCCGACAATGCCACCATGGGTGAGATCATTGCCGCGCGCTTTTCGCGCCGTGGTTTCCTCAAGGGTTCGCTCGCCGTTTCCGCCATTGCCGCAACCGTCAGCCCGATGGCGCTGATGCTGGCTGATGACGCCCGCGCTGCCGACGCCAAATCAGTCTTCTCTTTCGAAGAAGTCGAAGTCGGTATTGATGAAAAGCATCATGTTGCCGCGGGTTATGATGCCGATGTGCTGCTGCGCTGGGGCGATGCCCTGTTCCCGGACTCACCTGAGTTCGATCCGAAGAACCAGACCCCGGAATCGCAGGCAAAGCAGTTCGGCTACAACAATGATTATGTTGGCTTCATTCCGATTGACGGCTCATCCGAACACGGAATTCTCGTGGTCAATCATGAATACACCAATGAACATCTGATGTTCCCCGGCATCGTCAAGGTCGTTGAGGGCAAGATCAGCGTCGCGCCCGCCGACAAGAAGCGGGTCGATATTGAAATGGCAGCCCATGGCGGCACAGTTGTCGAGATCAGGAAGGTCGAGGGCAAGTGGCAGGTGGTGAAGGACGGCAAGCTCAATCGCCGCATCACAGCGAACACGCAAATGCAGCTGTCAGGCCCGGTTGCCGGTCATGACCGCGTCAAGACCAATGCTGATTCCACCGGAACCAAAGTTTTCGGCACGATCAACAATTGCTCCGGTGGCGTGACCCCGTGGGGCACCTATGTATCAGGCGAAGAAAATGTTCACGGCTATTTCCTCGGGAAACTGCCTGAGAACAGCAAGGAAGCCGCCAATTACAAGCGTATGGGTATCCCGGAAGGTGTTTACGACTGGGGCAAGTTCCATGACCGTTTCGATCTGTCGAAAGACCCGAATGAAGCCAATCGCTTTGGCTGGGTTGTTGAGATCGATGTGAATGATCCCAATTCCATTCCCAAGAAGCGCACAGCAATGGGCCGTTTCAAACATGAAGGCGCTGATTCCATCGTCGCCAAGGATGGCCGTGTCGTGTTCTATCTCGGCGATGACGAGCGTTTTGATTATGTCTATAAGTTCGTGACAGCGGGAAAATTCAATCCCGATAATCGCGCCGCCAATCTCGATCTGCTTGATGACGGAACACTTTACGTTGCCAAGTTCGATGTCGATGGTTCGCTTAACTGGCTGCCTGTTGTCTTTGGTCAAGGCCCGCTCACCGAAGCCAATGGCTTCCATTCGCAGGCCGATGTTCTCATCGAAACCCGCCGCGCCGGTGATTTGCTTGGGGCGACGAAGATGGACCGTCCTGAAGACATCGGCCCGAATGGCGTCAATGGCAAAGTCTATGTCATGCTGACCAACAATACCAAGCGTAAGGATGATCAGGTTGACGCCGTCAATCCGCGGGCCAAGAACGCATTCGGCCATATCGTCGAAATCGCCGAGGAAGACGGCAATTTTGCCGCGACCAAGGGCAAGTGGGAAATCCTGCTGAAGTGCGGCGATCCGGCTGTGGCCGATGTCGGCGCGTCGTTCTCCACCGAGACGACTAAGAACGGCTGGTTCGGTATGCCCGACAATTGTGCGGTTGATGCCGCCGGTCGCCTTTGGGTCGCCACCGATGGCAATTCGCCGAAGGATACAGGCCGCACCGATGGCATCTGGGCTATCGATACGGAAGGCGGCGCGCGTGCCACATCAAAACTGTTCTTCCGCGTGCCTGTGGGTGCAGAAATGTGCGGCCCGCTCATGCTGCCTGATATGCAGACCATGATGGTTGCCGTCCAGCATCCGGGTGATGGCGGTGAGGACTGGAAGGGGTTTGGCCGTCCATCCTATTACGAAGACTTGTCCACCCGCTGGCCCGATTTCAAGGATGATATGCCGGTGCGCCCCGCCGTTGTTGCCATCACCAAAAAGGGTGGCGGCAAGATCGCCGTATAATGTGAACAGGCAGGCGGCGGATCGAACGTCTGGTTCAGTCCGCCGTTGCCAGTTTCGATGCTATCCGTTCGCGTGGATGCGGGTCCACATGCATCATCTCGCCAAAGGGCGAGCCGCCGAAACCCCAGGCCCATTTATAGCCGACGAGATCCGCTTCCGCTGTGGTCTGCTGATCGTAGTGGGAGAGCAGCTTGGCGCGTTCGGCCAGTTCTTCCGCTTCCTGCCGCAGCAAATCCGCCGTCTGGCGGCGCATGGGGCGGGAAAAGCTGAGGAAGTGGCCATCATTGCCACGATGGGCAATGCACCAGCTGATGAAATTGCGGTTCATCATGATGAATGTCTGATGCAGCGGCCCATCAAAGTCCCATTGCACCGGCTGCTCCACCAGCAGGCGAAAGTTCAGGCCGCGCCCGATCTGCAAAAGGCCAAGCTTTTCCAGATCACGTAGATAGAGAAACATGCTGGCTTCACTCAGGCCATGAATGCGCATGATGCTCTCAGGCGTGAACTTTTCCAGAATGAGGATGAACACAAAGAACAGCGACTGATTTTGCGCCAGCCGCCGCTGTACATCGAGCGTCACCTTGGTGCCCTGATCCGGTGCGCGGTTCATTGATCCGATCAGATGTTCGATCTCGATTCCCGCCGCCTCGCAAATCTCTATAAGACGGCCAAACTTGCAATCCTTCTCCTGAAAGATGCGTTTGATGGTTGGTTCCGACAGTTTCATCCGCCGGGCCAGATCGCCATAGGTGATGTTCTTGGCTTTCAGGCCGCGCTTCAAGGCTTCAAACAGCATCTTGTTCATTAGAATGTATCCCGGATCGAGCATAGAAGTATCGGATTATGATGCCTCAATGAAGGCATCTTTCGCATAAAGTACAATGATCTAATGCTTCCCTTGATTATGCAAGGAGAAACATCATGCACGCAGGTTTCAGGATTTTATCGGCTGTCGCGGTTGCCGCGAGTGTTTTCATTGGTCAGGCCTATGCTGGCCCTGCCAGGGAAGTCTGGAAGGTCTCCGGCTTTAAAACGCCGGAATCCGCTCTCTATGACAAGGCGCACCAGCGTCTGATCGTCAGCAACATCAATGGTGCGCCGGATGCCGTGGATGGCAATGGCTATCTGTCACTCATCTCGCTGGATGGCCAGATTATCAAGATGGATTGGGCCAGCGGCTTTGACGGGCCAAAGGGGATGGCTATCGTCGGCAACAAACTTTTTGTCTCGGATATTACCAAATTGCGGATTGTCGACCTTGATACGGGCAAAATCGTTGAAAGCCTAGCCGCTGACAAGGCGGTGTTCCTCAATGATGTGGCGGCTTCCGGGAATGGCGATGTCTTTGTCACGGATATGCTGGCCAACCGGATCTATCGCTATTCCGGCGGCAAGATTGAACTGTGGCTGGAAAGCGCTGACCTGAAGTCACCCAATGGGATTATCGTTGACGGCAACCGACTGGTCGTCGGCTCATGGGGCGCAGGAATACATGCGGATTTCAGCACGGACGAGCAGGGCGGGCTCGTTTCTGTTGATCTGGCAAGCAAGGCCGTCACGCCTTTCCTGAAGGCCACTCGCTTTGCCAATGTCGACGGGATTATTGCCCTACGCGGACGCCTTTATCTGAGCGATCCTGTGAAGGGCGCGCTTTATGAAATTGTGGAAGGACAGTCGCCCCGGCTGGCCGCCCAGTTCAAACCTGGAGATGTCGATATCGGATCAAATGACGATACGATTTTCGTCCCGATGATGTATGAGGGCGAATTGCTGGCGGTGAAGGTCAATTCGCTCAACTAGCGCTCACCCGATCCCGCTTCTACCCAATGGCTGCGAATTCTCCGCGGCCATTATTATCGAGAGGTGATGCCGCGCGACAGCATGTCTACTTCTCATTGAACGCATTCCGGTGACATATGTCCGCAGCGAAAGGACGCCGTCATGGAACCGTTCATTCTGTCGAGAATACAATTCGCTGCAAATATCTCGTTCCACATCCTGTTCCCGACGATCACGATCGCGCTCGGCTGGGTACTTTTGTATTTCAAGCTCCGCTATATTCGCTCCAGCGACGATGCCTGGATGAAGGCCTATCATTTCTGGGTCAAGGTGTTCGCCCTGTCCTTCGCGTTCGGCGTCGTCTCAGGTGTCACCATGAGTTTCCAGTTCGGCACGAACTGGCCGGGCTATATGGAGACTGTCGGCAATATTGCCGGTCCGCTGCTGGCCTATGAAATCCTCACCGCCTTTTTTCTGGAGGCTGCCTTTCTTGGCATCATGCTTTTCGGCTTTCGCCGTGTGTCCAACCGCGTCCATACGCTGGCAACTTTCCTTGTTGCCTTCGGCACCACCATATCGGCATTCTGGATCATCGCGCTGAATTCGTGGATGCAGACACCAGCCGGTTTCGAAATGCGCGGCGGCAAAGCCTATGCCACTGATTGGGTTGCCATCATCTTCAACCCGTCCATGCCCTACCGCCTCGTGCATATGCTGCTGGCATCGGGCCTGACCGCATCGTTTCTGATCGCCGGTATTTCTGCGCTGCGCTGGCTTTTGGGCGACCGCACGGATGCCATGTGGAAGACCCTGCGCACCGGGGTTTATCTCGCGGCTGTGCTTATCCCGATTCAGATTTTTGCTGGTGATCAGCATGGGCTCAACACGCTCGAGCATCAGCCCCAGAAGATCGCCGCTATGGAAGCCAATTGGGAAACCCGAAGCAATGTGCCGCTCGTACTCTTCGCCTTGCCCGACGAGGCAACGAGGGAAAACCGTTTCGAGATTGCGGTGCCCGATGGAGCCAGCCTGATCCTGCGGCACAGTGCCGATGGCGTGGTGCCGGGTCTCAACCAGTTCGAGGGAAACCATCCACCTGTTTTGCCGCTGTTCTTCGCTTTCCGGATCATGGTTGGAACCGGTGTGCTGATGCTGCTCGTATCATGGACAGCCGCATGGATGCTGTGGCGGCGCGGAACCATCGCACGTCCGCTCGCCATGCTGATGGTGCCGATGGCGCTTTCCGGCTGGGTGGCAACACTCGCGGGCTGGTACACCACTGAAATTGGCCGCCAGCCTTGGCTGGTCAGCGGTGTGCTCAGAACAGTCGATGCGCTTGGGCCAGTGCCCGCAGGAGTGATTGCTTCCTCGCTTGTGGCTTATCTCATTGTCTATGCGGTGCTTCTTTTGGCTTACATCGGGGTGATCATCCGCCTCGCGGTCAAGGCCGCCAAAGAGGGTGACAAACAACCGGAACCGGGTGTTGAGGATCAGCCATTGGGCCAACCGGTGAGGGAGAGTTGATTATGTGGCCATTTGATTATGCGTGGTTTGTGGTCCGGCATGTTCACTTGCATGAAGATCGTGCGTGGTTCGACAAGCTCACCATGAGGGAGATGGGTGGATTGCAGGGAGCTATATTCTGCAAAGTTTCCGATTGGCTTTGCAGCCCATTCATCTCCCTCATGGTGAGCTTGTCGAACCACCGACAATCCCCATGCAATCCCAGCGAAAGAGTGCGGGCATGACCCACAGCGCAGCCACCATTCTTCCCCTTATTTTTGCCGGGCTGATGGGCTTCTCGATCCTTGTTTACGTGATCCTTGACGGTTTCGACCTCGGTGTCGGCATTCTCTTTGCCGGGACTGATGATGCCGAACGGGATATCATGGTTGCCGCTATCGGTCCGTTCTGGGATGCCAATGAAACCTGGCTGGTGCTGGCCATCGGTCTGCTGCTGGTGGCGTTTCCCGCCGCGCATGGCGTTGTCCTCTCGACCCTTTATATCCCCGTTGTCATCATGCTGATCAGCCTGATCCTGCGCGGTGTCGCCTTTGATTTTCGCGCCAAGGTCGATCTGCATGTGAAACCGCGCTGGAATTTCGCCTTTTATGCCGGTTCGATCACCGCTTCCATGGCGCAGGGCTATATGCTCGGCGTCTATATTCTGGGGCTTGATCAATCATGGACCGGCGTTCTCTTTGGTCTGCTTGTCGGGCTCTGCCTCACCGCCTCCTATGCGGCGATTGGCGCTGCGTGGATCATCCACAAAACCGAAGGCGCGCTGCAACATAAAGCGGTGCTGCTCATGCGCCGCTCGCTGGTTTTCGTCGCGCTCGGCATGATCGCGATCTCGCTGGCAACGCCTCTCGCCAGCCCGCGCATTTTCGCCAAATGGTTTTCACTGCCGGAGATCATTCTGCTTGCACCGCTGCCGCTCGTTACGGCATCGCTATTCGGTGCGCTCTGGTATGTGCTTGATCATCTGCCCGCCGCCAATGACCGGCATTCCGCCTTGCCATTCGTCATGATGGCGGGCATTTTTGCCCTCGGCTTTACCGGGCTTGCCTATTCCTTCTATCCCTATGTGGTGCCTGACAGGCTGACGATTTTCGAAGCTGCCAGCGCGCCCGAGAGCCTTGGCATCATCCTTGTCGGCGTCATCGTCGTGCTGCCCGTCATCATCGGTTATTCGATCTTTGCCTACCGGGTATTTGGCGGCAAGGCGAGCGAGCTGCGTTACGACTGACGCGAAAAGGTCAGCCTGTCCCGCTCACGCTGGCTGCCCGCCACATAGAATTTGTCAAACCACGCATTGGCCTCTCCAGAAATCGCCTTGGGCTTTTTCAGCGTTATCTTCTTGGGCTGTGTTGCAATTTCCACCTGCATGCGGTTGCGAAAGTTCAGATGATCGAACATGCGCAGCGCCTCGATGGCGAAGGCTGTCGCCACCCGCTGATCCTCGATGATAACGAGATGATCGCCATTGCCGATTTCGCCCGATGGCGAAAAATTGCTCGACCCGGTAAACACCTTTGCCGTTGGTTTGTCGAAATCCACCACCGCGAATTTGTGGTGAATATTGATGCCGCTACCACCTGACCATTCGCTCTTGAACGGCTCCGGCGCATTCTTGGCGAGATAGGCAAAATCAACCAGCCCGTTTTCGCCGCTCGGCTTCTGGATTTCCATGCCGCCCTTCTTGTCGACCACGCCATAGCTGAACAGCGGCTTCTTGATCAGCCGGTCCAGTGCCTCACGCACCGGGCCGGATTTCGTCTGGTTCATGAAAGCGAAGGAATAGAACACCGAGGATGTGGCCTGATCGATGGCTCCGCCCACTGGCTGTAGCGACAGCTCCGATGATTTGTGCGGCGAAAAACAGATATGCACCGCCGGACGGCCCTCGCGCTTGACCGAATGCCAGACCTTGGAAAAGGGGTCTTTATGGAAATTCGCCATGTCGGTGAAGGCCAGCATGAACATCTGTTCGAACAGCCCTGCTACCGTTTCATCATCGAAGATGAACAGATTGTTGGCCTGAATGTAAAACCCGCGAAACGAAAAATTCATCGACCCGCCCAGCACGCGCACCGGCACGCCATTGCGCTTGGCAATCAGCACCTTGTTGTGCTGCAGCCCGCGAAAATGTCCGCGCTTTACATGGTCAGCCCCGGCGCTGATAGCAAGCCGCGCCGCCGCTGCCGTCTCGCCGCTGTTTGGCGCTCCGTGCCCGCTTTTCATCTTGCCGGTTTTCTTGTCGACCTCGCCAGAGTCATCAATGATAACACGCAGGCGGCTGCCGAGCTTTTCCAGCTGCGCCAGAAAATCCGGTTCGTTCAGATCATAGGCCAGCGCATCGACCTCGATGGTCGGGTCTTTCACCGCCCAGTCGAGAAAGCCGAACAGCAGCCGGTGCGCCTCAAAACCCAGCCAGTCATAAATGCCTGTCTTGGCGATTTCGGCTTTCCTGGACGCAAAGGCAAGACCATCATCCGCATTGGCGGGGATGATGTCATTGGTCAGGTGCAGCCGCTTTTTCTTGTCCTCGAAAGCCTGCGACGAGGCAAAGTTGCGGGTAAAGCCAATATCGAGAAACCCGTCATAGGTGACGGCATCATAGCGGATCGGCAGCTCGATCACCGTGCCGCGCACCAGCTTGCCATCTTCGGGCATATGCATCTTGGTGATGCGATAGGTGTAGATACCGTCCTGCGGCTCATAGGGAAAATGCACCCAGCGGAACATCTGCAGCGGCGCTTCCGTCGTGGGAAACTTGCCGCCGCCCGTCACCGCCTTCTTGGCGGGTTCGCCATAATCAAAGGCGATGCGGTTGCGCAGATTGAGGAATTTCGTGCCCTTCGGCTCCTTATATTCCACCGCGAAGCCGACAAAATCATCCTCCGGCGCATCCACATCAAAGCCCAGCAGACACATATATTCGCCGCGCCATAGCTTGACGCGGAACCCGTCCGTCTCTTTGAAATTGAAGAATTCGTCCATCATCACATCCCCCGTGTGTGGCACAGGGGCAAAATATAGCACGTTCGATGCAGACATGTGACGGTGTACCTGCATTTCCCGCTTTGCGTTTTGCCGGTTCACTGCTAAATCGCGCGCATGAGCACTCCACTTGACCATATTCGTAATTTTTCCATCGTCGCCCATATCGACCATGGCAAATCCACCCTTGCCGACCGCCTGATCCAGCAGACAGGCGGGCTTGAGCTGCGCGACATGAAGGAACAGGTCCTCGACTCGATGGATATCGAGCGCGAGCGCGGCATCACCATCAAGGCGCAGACTGTCCGGCTGAAATACAAGGCGAACAATGGCGAGGATTATATCCTCAACCTGATCGATACGCCCGGCCACGTCGACTTTGCCTATGAGGTGTCGCGGTCCCTGTCCGCCTGCGAAGGCTCGCTGCTTGTCGTTGACGCCTCGCAGGGCGTTGAGGCGCAGACCCTTGCCAATGTCTATCAGGCCATCGACAACAACCACGAGATTGTCGTGGTGCTGAACAAGGTCGATCTTCCCGCCGCCGAGCCGGAGCGTATCCGCGAGCAGGTGGAAGAGGTCATCGGCATTGATGCCAGCCAGGCCGTGCTGATTTCGGCCAAAACGGGCCTTGGCATTCCCGATGTGCTTGAGGCCATCGTCAACCAATTGCCGCCGCCGCGCGAAGGCGACCGCACCAAGCCGCTGAAAGCCATGCTTGTTGATAGCTGGTACGATGCTTATCTCGGCGTTATCGTTCTCGTGCGCATCATTGATGGCGTCCTGAAAAAGGGCCAGACCATCCGCATGATGGGCACCGGCGCGAAATATCCGGTTGAGCGTACAGGCGTGTTCACGCCAAAAATGCTTGCTGTGGATGAGCTTGGACCCGGCGAATTCGGCTTCATCACCGCCTCGATCAAAGAAGTGGCCGACACCCGCGTCGGCGATACCATCACCGAGGATAAGCGCCCGACCGATAGTATCCTGCCCGGTTTCAAGCCGGCGCAACCCGTGGTGTTCTGCGGCCTCTTCCCGGTTGATGCGGCTGACTTTGAGGATTTGCGCGCCGCCATGGGCCGCCTGCGCCTCAACGATGCCTCGTTCTCCTTCGAAATGGAAAGCTCTGCGGCGCTCGGCTTCGGTTTCCGCTGCGGCTTCCTTGGGCTTTTGCATCTTGAAATCATTCAGGAACGGCTGGAGCGTGAGTTCAACCTTGATCTCATCGCCACCGCGCCAAGCGTGGTCTACAAGCTCAACATGACCGATGGCACGCAGAAGGAGTTGCACAACCCCGCTGACATGCCCGAGGTGATGAAGATCGCCTCCATTGAGGAGCCGTGGATTCGCGCAACGATCCTCACCCCCGATGATTATCTCGGTTCGATCCTGAAACTGTGTCAGGACCGGCGCGGCATCCAGATCGATCTCAACTATGTCGGCAAGCGCGCCATGGTCACTTACGACCTGCCGCTCAACGAAGTGGTGTTCGATTTCTACGACCGCCTGAAATCCATCAGTCAGGGCTATGCCTCGTTCGACTATCACCTGTCCGATTACCGCGAGGGCAACCTCGTCAAAATGTCGGTGCTGGTCAATGGCGAGCCTGTCGATGCGCTGTCGATGATGGTGCATCGCGCCGCCGCCGAAAAGCGCGGGCGTGATCTGTGCGAAAAGCTGAAAGACCTCATCCCCAAGCACATGTTCAAGATCCCGATTCAGGCGGCCATTGGCGGCACGGTGATCGCGCGCGAAACCATCTCGGCCCTGCGCAAGGACGTGACGGCAAAGTGCTATGGCGGCGACGTCTCGCGCAAGCGCAAGCTTCTGGAAAAGCAGAAGGAAGGCAAAAAGCGTATGCGCCAGTTCGGCAAGGTCGAAATCCCGCAGGAAGCCTTTATTCAGGCCCTGAAGATGAGCGATAACTGATCCTACTGGAAAACGTGAAAACCGGCTTTTCAGACATGGCAGATGTTTTCAGGCTCACCCGCGCTTTGGCGCGGGTGTTTGCCTTTGGCACGCTTCTTATCTGCACTCTTGCCTGCGTTGCCGCCTGCACCACGGCCCGGCAACCCACCCCGGCAACCCCTGTCCTTCAGGATGAAAAACCCGAGCCATTAGCACCGGGTATCAAACCGCTGACGGTCGACGAGGCCGAACAGGTGGGGTGGTAACCAGCTGAATCTTCAAGTAAAAACTACCCAAAGGATCAATTTCCTCAAACATTATCAATATAAGTGTGTTATTTTTTAACATTGTAGTTTCTTCTCTATATTCCGGAAGTTGCAATGGTTGTGAATTAAATTATGGCGAATATTATATATGTCCATAATGTCTGCTATTATTCCGAAATAAAAAATAGAATAATTCGGGGTAATTCATGCTGTCGACCGTTCAGAGCCCAAGAACTAGGCTGATTCTGGCAACAAGCGGGGTAGTTCCGTCGGATCATGGCATAGAAGAAAGAGTGTATGAACTAAAAGGCTCAATTATTTCTTATGTTTCAGGAAAGCTTGGAAGCCTTCCGCAGAATATATTGAGTATCGAACAGTATGAAAATACTGATGGTTCAATTTCAATAGAGACCTTAAATATTCCCGGTGGAAATATTTGGGCGATACGATTCTCCGAACCAGATGACGAGACCGTCGGAAGATCATGGAGCGTCGAGTTAACGCTAGGCCGAATTGGAGATGAGATACTAATGGGTAGCAGGCTAAACTGCTATTCGAAGAATTATGATTTTGGCTTTGATCATTCAGTGCCGAGGGTTTTGCGGTCGATCACGGATCATTATGGATACAAAGATTATGGGATTAGATTAACTTCATCTGTGATAGAAATAAAAAATGAAGATGATGCTCTATTTCTATTTGATCTCATAAAGAATAAGAAAAGATGGAGAAATGTTGTCGTTGTTGCCGCGGATGATAGCTTTAATACAATAGCAAATGTTGAGAATATGGCCCACAAACTTAGTGGTGTCGCGCATGTTGCGAGGATAATACCTGACGCTTCTTATCATCTTTCGAGTATTATTGGAAAGGAATATTCGGTTTTCGATAAGGGAATAAGAATATACAGGCCAAAATTTTCTGAAGAAGACGAAGTAACCCGGCATCCTCTTATAATCAAACGAATACTCGAAAAAGCACCGCAAGGATTTATACGCTCTTATGAGGGAGACATTCGCAGGGATTGTTTCCGAGCGACTATTGATCGCGAAAATCTTGCCACTTCTGTTCCAAGTTTTGCCGATATCAGGGCAGCGGCTTCAAAGTCACGTTTGGTCAATCTGAATGTTACGGATGCAACTGACGCGGATATACTTCAAGCCGAAATTAATGCACGAGTTGCAGCGGAATCTCAAGCCGACGCTTCATTATCTCTGGCGATGCAAGAAGAAGAGCTGCGCATCAAAATGGAGGCTGAGCGAGACAGTTATCGCGCCCAACTATATTCGATGAGGGCTCGCTCCGAAGCGTTGGAAATCAAAATTGCTCAACTTGGCGGAGCATTAGAGGTTGGAAGCCGACCCACGAATTATATTGAGATTTCCGAATGGGTCGAGAGCAATTTCCCAGGTAAATTAGTACTACATGCGCGGGCTCGAAAAGCTCTTAAGAGCGCTGTGTACGAAAATATTGATGTTGTTTGTGATACTCTTAAACTGTTGGCTGAAGACTATCGAGAGGTTTGCTTAGGTAGAATGCGAAGAGAGGAGTTCGATGCGATTTTAAATAGCAATCATTTGGTTATGACCGGCTCCATATCTGAGGAGCGGGCGAGTGAGTATGGGCACGAGTATTTTGTTACTAGAAATGGACGTCGAAGCTTTCTCCATGGGCATATAGAGAAGGGGAATTCCAGAGACGAACGATATTGTTTGAGAATATATTTTCTATGGGACTCACTGGAGGAAATAATAGTTATTGGTTGGTTGCCTTCCCATCTAAAGAACAGACTTACTTGATAAGGTTATATTGGTATACCTGCCATTCCAATATTGCACTGCACAATCTGAGCCTGTGGAACTATCCTGTGTCCAGAAAACAGAGACACGGATACCACCAATGAGCTTCATATTTGATTTCACCCCGCGCGGGCGTCGGCGTAAGGATCAGGATTTCCGCAATGCCATGGCTTTGCTGAATGCCATGAGCCCGGCAGACCGCGCCGATATCGGCATCAAGCAGGCCGATTTTACCCGCATTGCCCGCGAGATGACCCGCCGCTGATCTGGGTTGACGACGGGGTTGTGGGCGTGGTTCGCCCTCCGGCAGGCTCAGGAAGCTCACCATGAGGGAGAGTGGTGCAGTAACGCTAATCACGGCGTTGCAGACCTTGGCTCCCTGCAACGCACCTCTCCGTCATCCTCGGGCTTGACCCGAGGACCCACCTTTAAAAATAGCTGGAATGCTCCGGGGCAACGCGCGTGTGCTTCTTTGCCGTGGGTCCTCGGGTCAAGCCCGAGGATGACGGTGAAGGATGTATCCGGGGATGACGGTGAAGGAGGTATCCGAGGATGGCGGCGAGGGAGGTCCGAGGATGGCGGCGAGGGAGGTCCGAGGATGGAGCCACTGTGGTCTTCGGAGATAAGGATTGCGGGGAGCCAAGTTCTGCGACGTTGTAATCAGCATTGCATCCCCCTCCCTCATGGTGCGCTTCCTGAGCCTGCCGAAGGGCGAACCACGCATTATGTTAATGCTGCCAATAATCTATTCCACGCTCTTGTAGCGCTTGCTTGCCAGAGCCTCGACCATGATCGCAACGGTCTCAAGATCGTCGGGCAACAGTACCCTGATAGCAGCCCGGATACGTTGCCGCTCAATCGGCTCGGGGTCATTCGTATCCTCCCCGAATGACAACAGTTTGTTCGGTGTTGTTTCCAGGACTTTGGCAATGCGAACCACCGTTGCAAGATCGGGCTCGCGGCTATTAGCGATGTAGTTTCCGTATCTTCTTTCGCTCAAACCCGCCCGGCGGCCAGCTTCCGAGTTGGAAATGCCGAGTTCGGCTGCGCGTTTCTTCAGGTTCGATGCAAACTGTTCCATCGGAACAAAATGTTCTGGCAAATGCCACGGGTCGATGTACAATACGAGCGATTATACTACCACGTTTCGTTATAGGTTATAATCGTGTTTTGTTTTTTTAAGTGGTTCATTTTCACCTCTCCCATCTGGGGTATTTTTCTGTTTGATGCGTGGGAGTTTTCCATAAAGCCGCGCTTGATCCCGAAGGAGAAAATCGACGGGATGGCCGATCAGTTGATTGCAGAGCATGGTCCACGCGCCGCCCTTCGGGCCTATATCGAGGAAGACCGCGCATGGCGCCGTTGTGATGTACTCCAGCAGGGCATCTGGCGGCGGGTGCGCCGGGAGTTGCAGCGCCGGGAAGCGGGGTGAAGTGGAGCGGCTCACTCCTCTCTCCCTTTACCGTCATCCTCGGGCTTGACCCGAGGACCCACGACTGAGGAGCACCTCATTTGCACCAAGTGCTGCGCATTCCAGAGGTTTCTAGAGGTGGGTCCTCGGGTCAAGCCCGAGGATGACGGAGAGGAGGATGCTTTAAGATGACGGAGAAAGGGGCGAGGATGACGGAGATGGGGGATGTTTTTGGATGACGGAAAGGGGGCGAGAATGACGGAGATGAGAGACATCTAAGGATGGAGGAGGGAGGCATACTCTGCGATGTACGAAGAAAGAGCCGCTATGTTTTCTACATCTCCACCTTTCGTCGAATTTACGAAATCATCAGTCCCATCCAAAATCCGCCAAGGAGACTTGGCGTGGCTGGGTATGTTTACATTCTGACAAATCATAAGCGGGGAACGCTTTATATCGGCGTGACGTCTGATCTTGAGGGACGCATTTATCAGCACCGCGAGGGACATACGCCCGGTTTTGCATGGAAATATGGTTGCACACGGCTTGTCTGGTATGAGGAGCATATGCGGATTGGCGATGCGATTCAGCGGGAGAAATCGTTGAAGCGCTGGTATCGCCAATGGAAGATCGAACTGATCGAAAGCATCAATCCCGATTGGGACGATCTGTATGTGACGCTCTGGTAAATTCCACCTCTGAGAAAGAGCCACATACCTCCCTCATGACCACGCCCGCTTTTGCGTCTGGCTATTGATGAGGTGGGAAAGACGGGCGATCCAAAGGGGGAACGCGGGTGTCTTGGTATTGGTAGTGTAGTCATGCGTTCCCCGGAGATTTTCCTGTTTCAATCAAGAAAACAACCGGATCACCCGTCCCGATGACTGGTTTTACCCTTGTGAGATAAAACCGCTTCCCCTGCGGCTGGGTTCTCCCCGCAGATGAAATCACCGATCCTTTCCTGACTTCAGAAAGTTTTCCGGAGCATTCCCGCCGGAAAGGACACCATCAGAATAAGCGAGGTGGGATGGTGTTGGATAAGTTGGCACGATTTTTTTGAAAATGAGTGGTTGCAGAACCATAGCCGCGCCCTTCGACAAGCTCAGGATGAGGGAGAGGGAGGGTTGCAAAGATAATCGCCGACATTTCAGATTACAGGTGTTGCAGTGCAAAGATTGCAGAACTTGGCTCCCTGCAATCCTCACTCTCCCTCATCCTGAGCTTGTCGAAGGGCGCAACGATGGTTCTGCAAGCATTAACCCCCCGGTAGCCCGACAGGACAGAGGGGGGTGAGGGCCTATCTCAATACTGAAATACTGACACCGCAGCCCTGCCTGTAAACGGGGAGCTTACATCCCGATGCGGAAATGCTAAGAAGCCGGTATGACAGTCAAACCGCGCATTACCATCCTTTATTGCACCCAATGCAGCTGGCTCCTCCGCTCCGCCTGGATGGCGCAGGAACTGCTCTCCACCTTTGGCGCGGATCTGGGCGAAGTGGCGCTGATCCCCGGCACCGGCGGTGTTTTTGAAATCCGCGTCGAGGGTGATCTCATCTGGGAACGCAAGCGCGATGGTGGTTTTCCCGAGGCAAAGGTGCTCAAGCAGAAGGTGCGCGATATCGTTTGGCCCGAACGCGATCTTGGCCACTCCGATGGACATAAGGCCGGCGGGGCAAGCACCGCTCTCTCTCATGGTGAGCCCGTCGAACCACGCAACAACGATGCCACCGGCTCTTCCAGACAGGCCGGAAATGAGTAAGCCGGAGATTACGACATCGCGGCTGGATGATGCGGCGCGGGCCGGTTGGCTCTATTATGTCGCGGGCAACACGCAGGACGAGATTGCGGCAAAGCTTGGCATATCCCGCCAGTCGGCGCAGCGCATGGTGTCGCTGGCCATGTCGGAAGGGCTGGTGAAGGTGACGCTGGATCATCCCATCGCCCATTGTCTTGACCTCGCGGAGAAGTTGAAAAAGCACTTTGATCTGAAAATGGTCGAGGTGGTGCCGACTGATCCGGGATCGTCCTCGACCACGCTGGGTGTGGCCGATGCGGCGGCGGTGGAAATGACGCGCTGGCTGAAATCCGAAGCGCCGATCATTCTGGGCATTGGCACGGGCCGCACGCTGAAAGCGGCGATTGAACTTCTGTCGCCCATTGACTGTCCGCAACACAAGGTTGTGTCGCTCACCGGCAATATTTCGCCCGATGGTTCGGCCGCCTTTTACAATGTCATTTTCAACATTGCCGACAAGATCAAGGCGCGCTCATTCCCGATGCCGCTGCCGGTCATCGCCTCCTCGCCCGAAGAGCGCGAGCTGCTGCATGCGCAGGCGATGATCCGTCCGGTGCTGGAATTATCGGCGCAGGCCGATGTGGCTTTTCTCGGCATTGGCGACCTCGAAGATGACGCGCCGCTCTATGTTGATGGCTTCATTTCCCGCGCCGAATTGCTGGCTTTGCGGCAGGCGGGCGCCGTGTGCGAGATCGTCGGACGGGCGTTTGATCGCGACGGCGTGGCCATTCAGGGCCTCACCAATGACCGCGTGGCCAGCGCGCATATCCCATCGCGCGAGACGGCAATGGTGATTGCCATCGCCAAGGGTGCGAAGAAGCTGCCGGGTATTGTCGCCGCGATAAAGGGCAACCTTATCAATGGCTTGATCACGGATGAGCGAACCGCCGAAGCGTTGTTGTTGGCCACATAATTTCATTTTTTCCGCTCAGGTTGAAGGGGCGATGCTGCGCCGCAGCAACGATTGCCTCTTGACTTGTTTTGCATTTGTGTGAGTATTTGCCCATAAGACAAGCAATTGCTCATAACATTCACGGGAGGAATGAGATGTTAACGAGAACGCTTCTGCTCGGCGCTGCGTCGGTTCTGGCTATGGCAAGCTTTGCCGCAAGTACGTCATGGGCTGAGACGCTGACCATTGCCACGGTCAACAATGGCGACATGGTTCGCATGCAGAAATTGACCGATGATTTCACCAAGAAAAATCCTGACATCAAGCTGGAATGGGTAACGCTCGAAGAAAACGTGCTGCGCCAGCGTGTCACCACTGATATCGCCACCAAGGGCGGTCAGTACGACATCATGACCATCGGCACTTATGAAGTGCCTATCTGGGCCAAGCAGGGCTGGCTGCTGCCGCTCGATGGCCTTGCCAAGGATTACAACAAGGACGATCTGCTGCCTGCGATCCGCGATGCGGTTTCGGTTGATGGCAAGCTCTACGCCTCGCCATTCTACGGCGAAAGCGCCATGGTCATGTACCGTAAGGATCTGGCTGAAAAGGCCGGTGTGACCATTCCGGAAAAGCCGACCTGGGATCAGATTGCCGATGCGGCGAAGAAGATGACTGACAAGTCCACCGAGACTTACGGCATCTGCCTGCGCGGCAAGGCTGGCTGGGGCGAGAACATGGCGCTCCTGACTGCAACCGCCAACTCGTTTGGCGCGCGCTGGTTTGATGAAAAGTGGCATCCGCAGTTCGACCAGCCGGAATGGAAACATGCGCTGAAGTTCTATGTGGACCTGATGAAGGAAGCTGGACCTCCCGGCGCATCGTCCAACGGCTTCAATGAAAACCTTGCGCTGTTCCAGACAGGCAAGTGCGGCATCTGGATCGATGCGACGGTGGCTGCGTCCTTCGTAACCAACCCGAAAGAATCGAAAGTTGCCGACAAGGTGGGCTATGCGCTCTTCCCGACCGGCGGCGTTGAAAACCACGGCAACTGGCTATGGGCATGGAATCTTGGCGTTCCGGCTGGCACGAAGAAGGCGGAAGCCGCGCAGAAGTTCGTCTCCTGGGCAACCGACAAGGCCTATACGGAACTCGTCGCCAGCAAGGAAGGCTGGGCGAACGTTCCTCCGGGCACGCGCTCCTCGCTCTATGCCAATCCGGAATATCAGAAGGCCGCGCCTTTCGCCAAGATCACGCTTGATGCGATGACCGCCGCGAACACCAGCAAGCCAACCATCAAGCCGGTGCCCTATACGGGTGGCCAGTTTGTTGCCATCCCTGAATTCCAGGGTCTGGGCACCGCCGTGGGCCAGCAGTTCTCCGCTGCGCTTGCCGGTTCCATGACTGTGGATCAGGCTTTGCAGGGCGCTCAGGCTCTCACGACGCGTGAGATGACAAAGGGCGGCTATATCAAGTAGAATCCTCCTGGCTCCGGACGGCTCCTGACGCGAATGTCAGAAGCCGCCCGGGCCTCCTTTAGGGTATTTGGATTCTCGGTTTTCACAAACTGTATCGGAACCTGACCATGGCTACGCTTCAGACACGTGCAACAGCCCGTATCATGATGTCGCCCGCCGTCATCCTGCTCTTTCTCTGGATGATCGTGCCGCTTGTCATGACCCTCTATTTCTCGTTCCTGCGCTACAATCTGTTAATGCCGGGAACCGAGGAATTTATCGGCTTTCTCAACTATCAGTACTTTCTGACCGATCCGGCATTCTTCACCGCGCTTGGCAATACGCTGGTTCTGGTGGGCGGCACGCTGCTCATCACTGTTATTGGCGGCATTATGCTGGCGCTGGTGCTGGATCAGCCTTTCTTCGGACAGGGTATCGTCCGGCTGCTGGTCATCGCGCCGTTCTTCGTCATGCCGACGGTGTCGGCGCTGGTGTGGAAGAACATGCTGATGCATCCGGTCAACGGGCTCTTCGCATGGATTGCCCGGCTGTTCGGCTTCCAGCCGATCGACTGGTTTGCGCAGGTGCCGATGTTCTCGATCATTCTCATTGTCGCCTGGCAATGGCTGCCCTTCGCCACGCTCATTCTGTTGACCGCCCTGCAATCACTGGATGGCGAGCAGAAGGAAGCGGCTGAAATGGACGGCGCCGGGGCGATCTCGCGCTTCATTTATCTGGTGCTGCCGCATCTGTCGCGGGCGATCACGGTTGTGATCCTGATCCAGACAATCTTCCTGCTCAGTGTCTTCGCCGAAATTCTTGTCACCACCAATGGCGGACCCGGCATCCAGACGACCAATATTCCGTATCTCATCTATATGCAGGCACTTTTGCAGTTCGATGTGGGTGGCGCTTCCGCTGGCGGTATCGTGGCGGTGGTTCTTGCCAACATCGTTGCCTTCTTCCTCATTCGCCTTATCGGCAAGAACCTGGAGAGGTAAGAGCCCTTTCTGACCATATTGACCAATTCTGACGGAGGCATGTTGTGACAAGATCAAGCAAAGACAGGAAGTCCCGCACTCTTCGTGCCGGCGAGTGGTTTTGTGCCGGAATTGGCGCAACAGGCCCCGTCCCTTCGGGTTTCCGGCTGGCTAACACCCGCTTTGTCAGGCACCTTCGTCCGATGAACCACATCGGCCTCGCCACCTTCCGCGCGGATTGTCTCGCCATCCGTGAAACAGAATACGGCCAATATGGCCAGAAAGGGCTCTGATCATGGCCCGCTCAACGACAACACGCAGCAAGGTCATCTTTACGGTTATCGGCTGGACGATCGGCTTTCTGATCTTCTTCCCGATCCTGTGGACGTTCCTGACCAGCTTCAAGACGGAAGGCACGGCTATCGCAACGCCGCCGCAGTTCCTGTTCTTTGACTGGACGCTGGAAAATTACCACGAGGTGCAGAGCCGCTCCAACTACTTCAAACATTTCAGCAATTCCGTGGTGATCTCGGTCGGATCAACGCTGATTGGTCTGGCGCTTGCCATTCCGGCCGCATGGGCGATGGCGTTCTCGCCGACAAAGCGCACCAAGGACATTTTGATGTGGATGCTGTCCACCAAGATGATGCCTTCTGTCGGTGTGTTGGTGCCGCTCTATCTCATCTTCCGCGACTGGGGATTGCTCGATACGCGTATCGGTCTCGTTGGAGTACTGACCCTGATCAATCTGCCGATCATCGTCTGGATGCTCTACACCTACTTCAAGGAAATTCCCGGCGAAATTCTCGAAGCGGCGCGCATGGATGGCGCATCGCTGATGAAGGAAATCATCTATGTGCTCACGCCCATGGCTGTGCCCGGTATTGCCTCGACCATGCTGCTCAATATCATTCTGGCATGGAACGAAGCCTTCTGGACGCTGAACCTGACGACTTCCAATGCAGCGCCGCTCACACAGTTCATCGCATCCTACTCAAGCCCCGAAGGTTTGTTCTGGGCCAAGCTATCTGCCGCATCCACCATGGCGATTGCCCCCATCCTCATCATGGGCTGGTTCTCGCAAAAGCAACTGGTGCGCGGTCTGACGTTTGGCGCTGTGAAATAGATTTCGGCCTTTGGCGTAGCCAATAGAGATTGGAAAAATATTATGGGAAGCATTACACTCGAAAAAGTATCGAAGTCATTTGGAACCACCTCGGTCATTCCTGAAATCGATCTTGAAATCAATGATGGTGAGTTTGTTGTGTTCGTCGGTCCGTCCGGCTGCGGCAAGTCCACGCTCCTGCGCATGATTGCCGGTCTTGAGGACCTGAGCGGTGGGCGCATCATCATTGACGGCAAGGATATGTCGAGCGCGGCTCCGGCCAAGCGCGGCCTGTCCATGGTGTTCCAGTCCTATGCGCTCTATCCGCATATGACCGTTTACGGCAACATTGCCTTCCCGCTGAAAATGGACGGGCAGGAAAAGTCCGCCATCGACAAGAAGGTCAAGGACGCGGCGCATATCCTCAATCTGACCAATTATCTGGACCGCCGTCCGGGACAATTGTCGGGCGGTCAGCGTCAGCGCGTTGCCATCGGCCGGGCGATTGTCCGTCAGCCAAAAGCGTTTCTGTTTGACGAGCCGCTGTCCAATCTCGATGCGGCGCTGCGTGGCAATATGCGGCTGGAGATCAGCGATCTCCACCATCAGCTGAAAACAACCATGATTTACGTGACCCACGATCAGGTGGAGGCCATGACCATGGCTGACAAGATCGTGGTGCTGAATGCCGGACGCATTGAGCAGGTTGGCTCGCCGATGGAGCTTTATCGCAGCCCGAAGAATGTGTTTGTTGCGGGCTTTATCGGTTCACCGCGCATGAACCTTATTGAAGGCGCAGAAGCCGCCAGGCACAAGGCGACGACGCTGGGCGTTCGCCCGGAGCATATCCGCATTTCGACAACGGAAGGCGCGTGGAAGGGCAAGGTCGGTGTGACCGAGCATCTTGGTTCTGACACCTTCATTCATACCCATGTCGACGGTATCGGTCAGGTGACCGTGCGGACCGATGGCGATTTTGACACAAAACATGGCCAGCCGATTTTCCTTACGCCGGATGCGGCGCGGCTTCATCGATTTGGCGCGGACGGACAGGTGATTTGAAATGAGCAGACTGGCAGGCAAGACGGCGTTCATCACGGGATCGGCGCGGGGCATTGGCCGTGCCTTCGCGGAAGCCTATCTCAAGGAAGGCGCCGCCCATGTGGTGATTGCCGATATTGATCTGAAGCGGGCACAGGAAACCGCGTCGGAACTCGGTAACGGTGCCTATGCGGTTCGACTTGATGTAACGGATCAGGCGTCCATTGATGCCGCTGTCAAGGAAGCCGTCGACACGTTCGGCGGGATCGACATCCTGATCAACAATGCGGCGCTGTTCGATATGTCGCCGACGGTCGAGATCACCCGTGCGAGCTATGACAAGCTTTTTGCGGTGAACTTCTCCGGCACGCTCTTCACGCTTCAGGCTGTGGCGAAAGCGATGATTGCGCGCGGAAAGGGTGGCAAGATCATCAATATGGCAAGTCAGGCTGGCCGTCGCGGCGAAGCGCTGGTTGCGATCTATTGCGCAACAAAGGCCGCCGTTATCAGCCTCACCCAGTCGACCGGGCAGGATCTCATCAAGCACAGGATCAATGTCAACGCGATTGCGCCGGGTGTTGTCGATGGCGAACATTGGGCAGGGGTCGATGCGCTCTTCGCCAAATATGAAAACCGGCCACTTGGCGAGAAAAAGCGTCTGGTTGGCGAGGCGGTTCCCTATGGCCGCATGGGTACGGCTGAGGACCTGACCGGCATGGCGGTTTTCCTTGCCAGCAGTGACAGCGATTACGTGGTTGCGCAGACATATAATGTCGATGGCGGCAACTGGATGAACTAGGCGGAATTGCGCCCTGAAAAATGGGCGCAGGCGCATCTTCATTTGAAAGAAGGGGTTAAGCCCGATGACTGTTAAACTCTCCAGAAGCGCGTTGCCGCAGCTTCCCGCCAATGTCGCCGTACCCGGCTACGACAAGGCCGATTTGACCGCCGGTATCATTCATTTCGGTATTGGCAATTTCCATCGCGCCCATCAGGCTGTCTATCTCGATGATCTCTTTAATGCGGGCAGCGATCATGATTGGGCCATCATCGGTGCCGGTGTTCTGGCTTCCGATGAAACAATGCGCCAGAAGCTGAAAGAACAGGACTGGCTGACGACTGTGGTCGAACAGGACAGTGGTCATCGCACGGCGCATGTCACCGGGTCGATGATCGATTATCTGAAGCCGGGTGAAACGGAAAATACCATTGCGCGTCTTGCCGATCCCAAAATCCGGATCGTGTCGCTGACCATCACCGAAGGCGGCTATTTCATCGATCCGGCGTCGGGTGTGTTCAACCCGCAGCATCCTGCAATCGTTGCCGATGCCGCCAATATCAGTGATCCCAAAACGGTTTTCGGCCTCATACTGGCTGGGCTAATCCGTCGCCGCACTGAGGGCACGGCACCGTTTACTGTCATGTCCTGCGACAACATTCCGGGCAATGGCCATGTCACCAGCGACGCCATCAGCGGCCTTGCCGCGCTTGTCGATGCGGACCTTGCCGAATGGGTGAAGGAGAATGTTGCTTTCCCGAACAGCATGGTTGACCGCATCACACCGGCAACCTCTGACCGCGAGCGCGGAATGCTTGCGAGCGATTTCGGTGTCGAGGATAATTGGCCGGTTTTCTGTGAGCCTTTCAAGCAATGGGTGCTTGAGGACCATTTCCCCACGGGCCGCCCGGCACTGGAGAAGGTCGGCGTTACCTTTGTGCAGGACGTTGCGCCGTATGAATTGATGAAAATCCGCATTCTCAATGGCGGCCATGCAACCATTGCCTATCCGGCTGCGCTGATGGATATCCATTTCGTCCATGAGGCGATGGAAGAGCCGTTGATCCGTGGCTTTCTCGGCAAACTGGAACGTGAAGAGATCATTCCGGTTTTGCCACCAGTGCCCGGCATTACCTTCGAGGAATATTACGACCTGATCGACCGGCGCTTTTCCAACCCGAAGATTGGCGACACGATCCAGCGCCTGTGTCAGGACGGTTCCAACCGCCAGCCGAAATTTATCCTGCCGACAACGGCGGACCGGCTGAGGGCAGGACAGAGCATTACCGGCCTTTCGCTGGTATCGGCACTCTGGTGCCGGTTCTGCGAGGGAACGACCGATAGCGGCAAGCCGACGAACTATCTTGATGCAAATGCGGAGCGATTGAAGACGGTAGCAGTGAAAGCCAAAAGCGATCCCAAGGCATTTCTGGCAATGTCAGATATTTTCGGTGACGTCGGAACATCACCCGTTTTCGTGGAATCCTTTTCCCGTATTCTCAAAACCCTTTGGGAAAAGGGCACGCGCGAGACGCTGACGCTCTATCTCGCTGACAAGCTCTGACGCCATGACAAAGCTCGTCATCTTCGATTGTGATGGGGTGCTCGTCGACAGCGAGCCGATCTCCATTGCCGTATTGCTCGACATGATCGCGAAAAGCGGCACGTCATTGTCCGAAGATGAAGCATATGAGATGTTTCTCGGGCGCAGCATGACGACGATCAGCAAGATTCTGCATGAGGATTATGGCTTTGCCGCCAGTGATGCGGATCTGGAGGATATGCGCGCCAATCTCTACGCGCGCTTCCGAAAGGACCTGAAGCCGATCCCCGGTATTGCAGAGACCTTGACCCGGCTTGACCTGCCGCGCTGCGTCGCCTCATCAAGCCAACCGGAACGGATTCGGCTCTCGCTCAAATTGACCGGGCTTCTTGATCTGCTCGAACCGAATATTTTCAGCGCAACGATGGTCAAGCACGGCAAGCCGGCGCCTGATCTGTTTCTGCACGCGGCCAAATCCATGAATACTGCGCCTGAAGAGTGCGTGGTCATTGAAGACAGTCCTGCGGGCATTGAAGCGGCCAAACGTGCCGGGATGAAAGTTTTTGCCTTTACCGGCGGAACCCATGCACGCGGTGGTAGGCTGGAAGCTGCGCTTGCGTCTCTCGGGCCAGACCTTATATTCGGCGACATGCTGGAATTGCCAGGTTTGCTATCGCTATTGCAAGCCCGAACAAACGTTCAATAGAGCGTTCCGGTTCACGACAAGCCGGAAGGTTCGAATGCCAGATTTCGTATGTGCTGTGGATGTGGGAACAGGAAGCGCCCGGGCGGGTATTCTTGACACCAATGGCAATCTGCTGGGGCGGGTCGAGCACCCCATTTTGATGAATCGCCCACTGCCTGACCATGCCGAGCACAATTCGGAAGATATATGGAAGTCCGTCTGTATTGCCGTACAGGGCGCGATAGCGGCGGCAAAGGTCGATCCATCGGATATAACCGGTATCAGCTTTGATGCCACCTGCTCGCTGGTGGTGCGCGACACGGACGGCAAGCCGCTGACCGTGTCGACCGAAGGCGATAATCGTTGGGACACGATCGTCTGGCTGGATCACCGCGCACTTGATGAGGCAGATGAATGCACGGCAACGGGGCACGATGTCCTGAAATATCTCGGCGGCGTCATGTCGCCGGAAATGCAAACGCCGAAATTGATGTGGCTGAAGCGGCATCTGCCAGAAACATGGAACAAGTCAGGCTATTTCTTTGACCTTGCCGATTTCCTTAGCTGGAAAGCATCGGGATCACTGGCACGCTCGCAGTGTACGATTACCTGCAAATGGACTTATCTCGCCCATGAAGAGCCGGGTTGGCAGACGGATTATCTCAAGGCTGTCGGTCTTGATGATATGGTTGAGCGCGGCAATCTGCCCGAGTGCGCAAGTCCTGTTGGCACCGATGTTGGCACGTTGACCCCGGAGGCGGCAAAGGCTTTGGGCCTGACCACCCGCTGCCATGTCGGCGCAGGTCTGATCGATGCTTATGCGGGAGCGCTGGGTGTCCTCGGTGGTTTTGCTGGCGACCTCTCGGAGATTGACCGGCATCTGGCTTTGATCGCCGGAACCTCCAGCTGTCTGATGGCCCTCTCGCAAGAGCCGATTTCCTTCAATGGTGTCTGGGGGCCTTATTATGGTGCCGCGCTGCCGGATTGCTGGTTGAGTGAAGGTGGGCAGTCCGTTTCCGGCGCGCTGCTCGATCATATCATTCGCTGGCATGGTGCCGCAGGCGAGCCCAATGCGGCCCTGCACAAGAAAATCACCGATCGCGTTATGGAACTGCGGGAAAAGGAAGGGCTTGATCTGGCTGGCCGCCTGCATGTTCTGCCGGATTTTCACGGCAACCGGTCGCCATTGGCGGACCCGCATGCGGTGGGCGTGATCAGCGGTCTGACGCTCGATGCATCATTTGACAGCCTGTGCCGTCTCTACTGGCGCACTTCCGTCGGCATTGCGCTTGGCGTGCGCCATGTTCTCGATGCGCTGAACGAGCGCGGCTATGCCATTGATACGATGCATGTCACCGGTGGGCACACCAAAAATCCATTGCTGATGGAGCTTTATGCCGACGCGACGGGATGCACCGTCATTACATCGGCGGCTGAAGATGCAGTGCTGCTTGGAACTGCCATGGTGGCGGCAACGGCTGCGGGACTTTATCCTGATCTGCCCGCCGCCTGCATGGCCATGAAACAGGGCGGGCATCCCCGCCAGCCGGAACCGAAGGCTCGGACACGCTTTGATCGGGATTACCGTATTTTTCTGGAAATGCATGCCCAGCGCAAAGTGCTGGACCGGTTACAGTAAGGGTTAAGATGGCACCACCCTTACCCTCCCCCTTGTGGGGAGGGTCGGACCAAAGGTCCGGGGTGGGGGGCGGAACCAAAATCATGCAGCGTTTATCGAGGGGCGTCCCCCCGCTGCTGCACAGCGACCCTGCCCACATGCCCACTTTCAGTTCGTTAGAAACCCGCCTTAATGTGCTTCGTCCCAATTATCCGCAGCGCGGGCATCAACCCGTAGCGGTACGGACAGGGAAATGGCCGGCATGGCGGCATTTTCCATGACCTCGCGAACAACGGGAATGGTTGCTTCGACTTCCGCTTCCGCGGTTTCGAAAATCAATTCGTCATGCACCTGCAACAGCATACGTGCCGAAAGTTTTGCATCATTCAGGGCCGGTTCCATCCGCACCATGGCGCGGCGGATAATATCGGCGGCTGAACCCTGAATCGGCGCGTTGATCGATGCGCGTTCATTGAATGCGCGAACCTGCGGGTTGGATGAGCGAATCTCAGGATAATGCGCGCGGCGTCCAAAAATCGTCTCGACATAGCCGTTCTGGCGGGCATAGGCCTTGGTGGCTTCCATATAGTCCTTGATGCCGGGGAACCGCTCAAAATAGGTGCGGATATATTGCCCGGCTTCTTCGCGCGGGATGGAAAGCTGATTGGCAAGACCAAAGGCGGAAATACCATAGATGATGCCGAAATTGATCGCCTTGGCGCGCCGCCGCACTTCCGATGGCATATCCTTGACGGGAACGCCGAACATTTCCGAAGCCGTCATCGCATGAATGTCGATGCCGTCGGCAAAGGCCTGGGTAAGCTGGGGAATCTCGGCGACATGCGCCAGAACCCGCAATTCGATCTGGCTGTAGTCGGCCGATATCAGCTTGTTGCCCGGCGCAGCAATAAACGCCGTGCGAATCTTGCGGCCTTCGCTGGTGCGCACAGGAATGTTCTGCAGGTTCGGTTCCGATGAGGAAAGCCGTCCGGTAGAAGTCGCCGCCATGGCGTAGGATGTATGCACCCGCTTGGTATCCGGGTGAATATAGCCGGGCAGGGCGTCCGTATAGGTGGATTTGAGTTTGGTCAGCTGACGCCAGTCGACAATCTTGCGCGGCAGTTCGTGTCCTTCCGCAGCAAGGTCCTCCAGCACCTGCGCCGACGTTGACCATTGTCCCGTCTTGGTCTTCGATCCACCGGGAAGGCTCATTTTGCCAAAGAGAATATCGCCAAGCTGCTTGGGTGAGCCGATATTGAGCTTTTCCCCGGCAAGCTGGTAAATCTCGTGTTCGATGGCGGCTGCGGCCTGGGCAAGATCACCTGACAGTCGCGACAGGATTTGCCTGTCGACGGATATGCCGCGCTCTTCCATCCGCGCCAATACGGCAACGAGCGGCCGCTCCAACCGCTCATAGACCGAGACAAGACCATCCTCGACCAACCGCGGTTTGAGCAGGCGCCACAAGCGCAGGGTTACGTCAGCATCTTCAGCCGCGTAGGCGGTGGCGCGATCAATATCCACCATATCGAATGTAACCGATGACTTACCGCTGCCGGTCACGTCCTTATAAGCAATGGGTGTGTGACCCAGCCAGCGCTCTGACAGGGCATCCATGCCGTGGGTGCCTTCACCCGCATCAAGCACATAGGAGATCAGCATCGTATCATCGAAGGGATGTGCATCGATGCCATAGCGATGCATGACCAGCCAGTCATACTTCATGTTGTGCGCGATCTTGAGCACCGAGCGGTTTTCAAGCAGCGGTTTCAACGCGCGCAAGGCATCATCAAGCGGGATCTGTCCTTCGACAGTGCCGCCACCCAGAAGATCACCGGTTCCCGACTTGTGATTGAGTGGAATATAGGAGGCATGTCCGGGCCGGATAGCGAGGGAGACGCCGACAAGCTCGGTCTGCATGGGATCGAGCGATGTTGTCTCGGTATCGAAGGCAACGATACCTGCTTCCATCGCCTCGTTGATCCAAGCCTGCAATGTCGCAAGATCGCGAATGCAGGTATAGCCTGATGTGTCGATCTTGGAGGCCAGCGCCTCGTCCGTGCGGGCCTTGACCAGATCGGCGGGCAGCATTGCGCCCGTGTCCGATTTATCCTGTGGCTTGTCGTCTGATGCAGCTGATGCCGCCGCACCGGTGGAGATTTCAACATCCGGGCCATGCGCCTCGGCAACCGTATCAACCCCTACCTGCGATGCCTCAATGAGGGACGCATCAATGCCGGTGGCTTCAGCGGCGCGGCGGGTGAGGGACGTGAACTCCATCGCCTTGAGGAAGGCAACCAGCTTTGGCCCATCCTGTGGTTCCAGACCAAAGTCCTCAAGACCAACATCAATGGGTGTGTCGGTCTTCAACGTCACAAGCTGGCGCGAGATGCGGGCGATTTCAGAAAATTCAATGATGTTTTCACGGCGCTTCTGCTGCTTGATTTCACCCGCGCGTGCAAGCAGCGTATCGAGATCGCCAAACTCTTCCAGAAGCTGTGCGGCAGTCTTTGGACCAATGCCGGGAATACCCGGCACATTATCGGTGGAATCGCCTGTCAGTGCCTGCAGGTCGATCATCTTTTCCGGCGGCACACCCCATTTTTCGATAACGTCAGGGATGCCGATCTGCTTGTCCTTCATGCTGTCATACATGGACACCATGGGGGTAACGAGCTGCATCAGATCCTTGTCTGATGAGATAATGGTCACTTCCGCACCAACAGCTTCAGCCATGCGCGCATAGGTGGCGATCAGATCATCAGCCTCGTAGCCTTCTTTTTCGATGCACGGCAGATTGAAGGCCTTGGTTGCCTGACGAATCAGCCCGAACTGCGGAATAAGGTCTTCCGGCGGTGCCGAGCGATTGGCCTTATATTCGGGGTAAATATCCTTGCGGAATGTGTTCGACGAATAGTCGAAGATGACGGCAAAATGCGTCGGCGTAACGCCCACGGATGTGTCCCTGGCTTCACGCAGCAGCTTCCACAGCATGTTGCAGAAGCCGGACACGGCACCGACAGGCAGGCCATCCGATTTGCGTGTGAGGGGCGGCAGCGCATGATAGGCCCGGAAGATATAGCCGGAGCCGTCGACGAGAAAGAGATGATCACCTTTTTTCATGGTGCCTACGATTAAATGAACATCCTGAAAAAGGAAATGATCTGTCTTTCCCATGCACTGAAAGATCGTGAAATTACAGACTCCTCCTGACAGAATTCAGGAGTCGATGGCTTTCACCCTGCTGGCTTGGTCTTTTGCGGATGAATGGTTTCACCGCGCGCTAGCATCGTCACGAACTTTTCGATGCGCTGCAACCTTGTCTCGGGCTTCTTCGCATCATTGACGCGGTAAATGATGGCATAGCGATTCACGCTGGTCAGCAACTGGAACATTTTTGTTGCCTCGGGATTTGCGTCGAGGGCCGCCTGCAAATCGTCGGGCACGGTTGCCTTGCTTTGCGGCAGATAGGCCTTGTCCCAACGCCCATCGGCTTTTGCCCGCTCGATTTCCAAAAGACCGGCAGGTTTAATGCGGTTCTGGTCGATCAGTTCATTGGCGCGCTTGCGGTTGATGTCGGACCAAGGGCTCGTGCTCTTGCGCCGTGTGAAGCGGACGAGCCAATAATGCTCGTCAAACTTGTCGGCTTGGCCATCGATCCAGCCATAGCAAAGCGCACCATCAATTGCCTCCTGTCTGGACAGGGTTTTTATCTCGGCTGACTTCTTGCAGAATTTGAGCCAAGCGCCTTGAGAGATTTCATGATTGATCACCAGCCATGCTTCCCAATCTGCGCCTGTCGGGAAGAAAAGCACTGGCAAGTCCGTCGCGGCTTTCGGCATGAGATTCGCCCCTCGTTTGAGCGAACGTTATGCCGGAAATCCCGCGGCATGAACATATCACCTGCTCATCACGCGTTTGTTACAAAGATGTAATGTTCCGTGCCCTTGAAATGCCACGGTTTGAGACCCAAATCCAACTTGTCGACGTTAGATCGATGTCCGGGATTTAAGGCTCGTCCCCCGCCTTCCCCGGACTTGCGGCAACCTCATCCCCCCTCTCCGGGTTGTCGCATCTGAGTGTAGTGATCTGGTCGCCTGTGGTCCCCCCGCCACGGCGGCCATTTCTTTTTCGGGTCCATTTTTTTCTGCCGTTTTCCCGAAAATGGGTTAAGAAGAATTCCCTTCATAAGTCCCGGTCCAACAAATTCAGGAAATACCATGTCAGCGCTTGAACCTGTCTTGAACGCCCTTGATGCCAATCTCGATAAAAGTCTGGAACGGCTGTTCGAACTGTTGAAGATCAAGTCCATTTCGACCGATCCAGCATTCAAGGCAGAATGCCGTAAGGCTGCCGAATGGCTGGTTGCCGATTTGAAGACCATTGGTTTTGACGCCAGCGTGCGCGACACGCCGGGGCATCCCATGGTCGTGGCTCACCATGAGGGACCAAGCGCCGATGCGCCGCATGTTCTCTTCTATGGTCACTACGATGTGCAGCCGGTCGACCCGCTTGAGCTGTGGGAAAACGATCCCTTTGCACCTGAGATCAAGGATATGGGCAATGGCCGCAAGATTCTGACCGGTCGTGGCACGGCTGATGATAAGGGGCAGTTGATGACCTTTGTCGAAGCTTGCCGCGCTTACAAGGAAGTACACGGTAAGCTGCCGGTAAAAATCTCCATTCTGTTCGAAGGAGAGGAAGAGTCCGGGTCGCCGTCGCTAAAACCTTTCCTGAATGCCCACAAGGACGAACTCAAGGCGGATTTCGCGCTCGTTTGCGATACGGGCATGTGGGATATGCAAACCCCGGCAATTTCCGTTGGTCTGCGCGGTCTGGTCGGCGAAGAAATTGTTGTGAAGGCTGCGGATCGCGATTTGCATTCCGGCTCGTTCGGCGGCGCCGCTGCCAACCCGATCCATATTCTCACAAAGATTCTGGCTGATCTGCATGATGAGACAGGTGCCGTGACTGTTCCGGGCTTCTACGATGGAGTTGAAGAGACGCCAACGCAGATATTGCAGACATGGAAGGGGCTTGATTGCACGCCTGAAAACTTTCTTGGACCTATCGGCCTGTCCATTCCATCCGGTGAGAAGGGCCGTTCCATTCTGGAGCTGGTTTGGGCGCGCCCAACTGCGGAGATCAACGGCGTTATCGGCGGCTATACCGGACAGGGATTCAAGACAGTGATTGCGGCTCAGGCCTCCGCAAAAGTGTCTTTCCGTCTTGTCCACAAGCAGAACCCGGCAAAAATCCGCGAGGCTTTCCGTGCCTTCGTAAAGGCGCGTATTCCTGCCGACTGCTCGGTGGAATTCCACGAACATGGTGGCTCGCCGGCAATTCAGCTTTCCTACGACTCGCCGCTTCTGGCCAAGGCGAAGACCGCGCTGAGCGATGAATGGCCAAAGCCAGCTGTTCTCATCGCCATGGGTGGTTCCATTCCGATTGTTGGCGATTTCCAGCATATGCTCGGCATGGAATCGCTGCTCGTTGGCTTCGGTCTTGAAGATGACCGTATCCATTCCCCCAATGAAAAATATGAGCTGAATTCCTTCCACAAGGGGCAGCGCTCGTGGGCACGCATTCTTGACGTGCTGGCGAAATAAAACCGGAGAGATTTTGATGACCATCCGCTTTCACCGCAATGATCTGCCCGACCTTGCCAATTATCAGGTCAATGCCGTCGCTATCGACACGGAAACCCTGGGGCTCAACCCCCATCGTGACCGGCTATGCGTTGTGCAGATTTCGCCCGGCGATGGCTCGGCGGATGTCATCCAGATCGACAAGGGACAGACATCAGCCCCCAATCTGGTGAAACTTCTTGGTGATGACGCCATCACCAAGATTTTCCATTTTGGCCGTTTTGACCTTGCAGTCCTCTATCACGCCTTCGGTGTCATGCCGAAGCCGGTTTTCTGCACCAAGATTGCCTCGCGCCTGACCCGCACCTATACGGACCGGCATGGCCTGAAAGAGATTTGCAGCGAATTGCTTGACGTGAACCTGTCCAAGCAGCAGCAATCGTCAGACTGGGGCGCCCCTGAATTGTCACAGGCACAGCTCGAATATGCGGCGTCGGACGTGCTTTATCTGCATCGCCTCAGTGCCATTCTCATCGAGCGGCTGAAGCGTGACGGACGCGCGGAAGAGGCTGCTGCCTGTTTCCAGTTCCTGCCGACCCGCTCCAAGCTTGATCTGATGGGTTGGGACGAACAGGATATTTTCGCCCACAGCTGATAGATCATTCAGCCGATGCGAGCGCGCCCCTGCCATGCGGTGTGGGCGCGCTGTCTATATGGGCCCATTGCGGGCGCCTGAACAGGAACTGGCCATAACCTGTCCACTGGACCAGTCCATAAAGGATAACTGGTCCCAGCACGCCGCTGATGATGGTGAGCACCGAAATCGTGCCGATATCCGTAATGAAGCCTGATCGCAGCAGAAGGGTTCTTGCGATCGCCATCGGCAGGAAGAACGCCAGATAGACGACAATGGAATGGGCACCAAGCCAACGCAGAGCACGGACAAACCATTGTACTGCGGGTACGGAGCCAAGCCTGGCGATCAAAGCCGAAATCGAAACGATGGCCAATGCCCCGGCAAAACCTGCCAGCAGTGAGATGATGGGCACATTGCTCCATCCGCCAAGCCCGCCTGACGTATAGGCCTCTTCGGGGATCCAGGCAGCAAAGGGTGCCGACGCCGGATGAAACACCAGCCATCCATTAACGAACGCCCATACGCCAAGAATGAGAAGCGCCGTCCATGGCCGTTGTCTCAACCACTGCGCCAGCTCAAAAATCACCGGCGCAAAGGCATAACCGGCAAAGAAAAAGACGTAGCGGCTGCAGAATTCGTCAAGCACAAGCCAACCCGTGTGGATAGGGAACGTTTCGAGAGCAGCGGCAATGAGCAGAACGATCCAGACATTGATGGATTTGACGAGCCGCGTGACGACAAAGAATATCGGCAGGAGATAAATGAACCAGAGCGTGCCGAACGGTTGAACAAGTGCAAGCAGATAAGCGCTGACAGCGCCGCCAACGCCGCTTTCGCCGACGATACCCGGTGCCTTGAACAGAAACTGGATCGTCAGCCAGAGCAGATAAAAATAGATGAAATGCACAATCTTTCGATCGGCATAGCGCCGCCATGAGCGATCAATTACCAGCCCGAGAAACAGACCGGAGATCAGAAAGAAATCAGGCATGCGGAATGGCTGGGCAAAAGACACGACCGGGTGCATCCAGCCACGCGCTCCGGCGGCGCTCTCGACGCCGAGCACCGAGTGCATCATCACGACAAAGATAATGCAGATGCCTTTGGCAATATCGACCCAGTCGACGCGCATTTTCTCGCCAGCGTTCATGATTGGTCCGTCCCCCCGATTTTACTCTCTTTGATACGCGATAATTCAAAACGGGAAGTAAAATTCAGGTGATGGTAGCAAAAATACGCTGCGAACGGGCGATCCGGGTGGCCAATTGGCTCGGAATATCATCTTGCCGGATCAAGATACAAAAAAGCCGGGCAAGAGCCCGGCGAATTGTGAACGCAAATGCGTCCAGAGGGGAACACGTAACGAGCGAAAAAATGGGAGGAGAACCGCTCGTTACGCAACACTAAAATATAACTGCTGCGTTCGATTTTCAAGAGCACAAGAATAATAATCTTTTCGCGCGCCAAGAATCGACAAAATGCGCCAATGTATTAATTCGGATTGAAGAGCAATTTCAGCTGGCTGGCGTGCCCGGCGGCGCTTGCGTGGCTGCCGGATCAAGCTGTTCCTTGCAGGTTCCATGCCCCCGCAGCTGACACCCGCCAAGACGGTATTGCGCTTCAGAGTCCGGTGATGGGTTCAGCCGTGCAATGGCGCCGCCACCGCAACCGTTCAGGATCATCAACGCACAGGCAAGAACGACAAACCGCATTATCTACTCCAGTATGGGGCGTTTTGCAGCGCAAGAGTGAGTGGTTTATGGGTGTGTGGTTCGACAAGCTCACCATGAGGGAGATGGGTGATGAAAGGGAGTCAAGTTCTGCAAACTTGGCGAAGTGCAATCTCTGCCATTAGCCTTTCATCACCCATCTCCCTCATGGTGAGCTTGTCGAACCACGCACCACATACCACGCACTGTATTGATGCTGCTTCTCCTCATAACCTAACCATCCCGCGCAAACTTCTCAACCATGAGCCGCACCTTTTCAGGCGCGGCCCGATTGAATTCCATCTAGTTCAGCTTGACCAGAACGACCCGGCGGTTCTTGGCGCGGCCTTCCTCGTTGTCGTTGCTGGCAACAGGTGCCATCATCCCGGCACCTGCAGTTGTCAGGCGATCCGCCTTGATCTTGTAGGTGGAGACAAGGTCCTTCTTGACCGCCGCCGCCCGCTTGCCTGAGAGATCGGCATTGTAGGCAAATTTACCCTGATTATCCGTATGGCCAACGATGATCACGGACAATTTGGGATCGGATTCGAGAAGACCGGCGATTTCCTTTAATGTCGGCGCAGATTCCGCCTTCAGCTCTGCCTTGTCCGTGTCAAAATAAATACCATAGAGCGAGATACTCCCCTGCGAGCCGAGAGAGCTGGCCATTTCCTTGGCGCCGACGACAACCATTTTCTTGTCGCGGGATTTAGGCTCAAGCACATGCACCAGAGCGATCGTACGTCCATTCAACTCCTTGCAATAGAGATCATCAAGAAGAGTATAGGTCTGCACGGTGACATAGGTGTCACCATCAGCTGCTGACAGTTTCGCCGCGAAGAACCGCTGATCTTTGATATGTGATGTGAGCGCACAGGCGCCGTTGGAAAACGCCGCATCCTTGAGATCAGCCTCGTGGAAGAACTGCATCATCAGGCTCATATCGCCGCCGCCGCCGCTGGCCGAGCGTGTCGCGTCACCACCACAACCTTCGGATTTACATTCGAACAGGATTTCGCCCTTGGCAGCTGTGATTTCGTCCTCGTAATTGCGCAACACTTCAAGCGGTGAACGCTCGGCCGGTGTCACATAGGTGATCCGGGTCAGCGCGCCCTCGACATCGAGTTTCTTTTCCGGAGCAAAAACACTGTTGTTCATGCTGTCCCGCTCCTCGGTGTTTTCGCTCGCCTTCAATGGGGCAAGCGGTACGGAGAAGTCCGTGAAGGAGAACTTCTCATAGCTGACAATGAAGGAGCCGTCATAGCGCTTAACCTGCGCATTGTCGCTTGTTCCTTTAAGATCGCTTGTGGGATTCGTGGCATCCGCCTGCGCCCAGTTGATCGTGCCGCATAGAAAACCCATTGCCAAAATCAGTTTTAAACCGTGTCCGTATAGTTTCATCGGATATCTCCCCGCTGTGAATGAGGCCGTTCTAGCAGCTTCTTGTTTCACTTCAATTGTTTTATTTTCATATAAAACGCAAAAATTATCGACCGAACCCCCTCGCGATCGATTGAATATGCCAATCAAAGCATTGATTGACGCTTCTGTCGATTTCCAATGATTTACGTCGAAGGCATAAAGTTAAACTGGCGAGCGGTTAAAATCGCTCAAAGTATTTTTTCAAATAGGCGAACGAAAAAAATCTTGTGATATTCGATTTTCTGCAATCTAATTTTGTATACATGACGTCATAAGGTGATGCGTAAAGTTAAAAGGAGGACGACCGGCCTATGGAAGCGACAGCGGCAGACATTGACTACTGTTTCCGGTTGATACTTGGACGCCTGATGAACGAAGTGGAGAAAGACCACTATACATTTGTTGGTTTGCCGCTTGAAACTGTCGTGAGGAAATATCTGAACTCCCTTGAGTTTCAGGGCCGTCGCATGCTCGATCCCCCGGCGCAGACGGGTTTGGAGAAAGTGTTCATCAATAACACCTGGGTCTTTGCCGACCGTAACGACGGTGATGTCGGCGAACACATCGTCTCCGGTGCCTATGAGCCGAATGTCACCCGCATTTTCCAGGAGTGTGTGAAGCCGGGCATGCGCGTGGTCGATATTGGTGCCAATATCGGATATTTCTCAATGCTGTCGGCGGCGCTGGTGGGCCATACCGGGCGCGTTCTTTCTGTTGAGCCGAATGTGGAAAATGGCCGGTTGCTTGCCGCAAGCCGTGACGCCAATGCCTTCACCCAGATCGAAATTCTGCTGACAGCGGTGAGCGACAGGACGGATGTTCTCTCGTTGAGCGGGTCATCATCAAACGGAACAACGGCGACAGTCTTTTCCGGCCAGTCGCTTGAGATCAAGCGGCTCGTGCCATGTGTGCGTCTTGATGATGTCCTGCATGAATGGGACAGGGTGGATTTCGTCAAGATCGATATTGAAGGGGCGGAGTATAAGGCACTGAACGGGATGATCCGGACACTCCGGCGTTTCCGTCCGCTGATTATCAGTGAATTCAATCCCAGCTTGATCGGATGGATATCGAGTGTCAAACCGGAAGACTATCTGGGGTTCCTGTTTTCGCTTGGCTACAAGGTTTCGGTCATTACCCCGGAAGGAAACCTGCTTCATCGGGGAACTGACATTGCTGCAATCATGAATGATGTGAACACATTTGACGGTGATCACATCGATTTTCTGGCACAGCCGGTCTGATCGTTGTTACGAAAATCAAACGCCGCCGGTAAGGGCGGCGTTTCCATCAAAGCTGCCTTAAAGGCATCAGGCAGTCTTGGAATAATAGATGCCGAAGTTGAGAGCGAGAAGCACCACGAGAGTGGCCGCAAAGCCGCCAACAAATAACAATGCCCTTTTTGCTGCTGTTTTCTCGCGATTCTTTTTTGAGAATGTGGTCACGATAGCGGCTCCAGCCGATATGCCGAGGATAGCTGGCAGGGACATCATGTTCATGGAATTGCCTTTCTCTTTGTTACCGGATGGGCATAGCGTCCGTTTCATTCGCTAACAAGCCCAGGCAGCTCTGGTGCTCTGAAAACAATAGAGAATTTGGGTTTTCTCTTCCCGCCAATCCCGTTGGCTCAGACGGTTACGCGTTCCTCGACAGATGCGGTTGTTTGGGGGATAAGAGCGCTATGGAATATGTCCAAGAAAGGGTCGCGGTGAATGATGGTTCGTATGTCACAGACATACGGCGAACAGCATTCCGCTTGGGTCTGTTTTACTGGGCCAGTGAATTTGTCATCAGCAATACGCTGTTCCAGATTCTGGGCCTGACGCAGATCAACTCGATCATTGCCAAGCTCATCTTGTCATTGTTCAGTTTGCTCATAACATTCTCAATTACATTCGTCCTGTTCAGGTTGAGAAACGCCAATCTGGCCGTAAAAATATTCGCGTGCTTTTCGCTGGCCATAGTGGGTGGCGCCATGCATTCGGTCTGCGATCACCTTGTCTATGTGGTGAGTGCATGGCCCGAGGTGGCAAAATTCAACTTCACTGATTTTGGCTATACACTCGTTTACGATATGTCGCTGTTTTTCGGCTGGTCCTGTCTGTTCATATCCATCCTCTATGCCTATGAGATGCGGGAAAATGAACGGTTGCTGGCGGCCTCGCGGGAGGAAGCCCTCTCGGCGCAAATGCGCGCGCTGCGCTATCAGGTCAATCCGCACTTTCTCTTCAATACGCTCAATTCCATAGCCGGGTTGATAGAAGAGGGCGCAACCAAAAGCGCCGGGCGTATGGTGTTGTCTCTTTCCTCATTCCTGCGCACCACCCTTGAAATTGACCCGATGAATGACGTTCGGCTGGGTGAAGAGCTGGCCTTGCAGGCTGAGTACCTGAACATTGAAGGTGAGCGCTTCTCTGATCGAATGAAGGTGCGCATCGATGTTGCAGCGGAGCTTGAAGACGCGCTTGTTCCAAACCTCATACTTCAACCATTGATCGAAAACGCCATCAAACATGGTGTGGGTACCACGCCGGGTATGGTCGAGATAACCATCAGCGCCACAAGCAGCGGGCAGGTTCTGTATCTGACGGTGGAAAATGACAGTGCCAAGTCCAGTATGGCGGGGCCGGCTAAAATCCAGGGCATGGGTATCGGTCTTGCCAACGTTGCCCATCGTTTGGAAACCCGGTTTCCCGGTATTGGCTCGTGCAATGCGGGGCATGATGAGACCGGAAGGTTCCGCGCTTTGCTTTCCATGCCGCTGAGGCTCTAGCCCCGGTTCCAGTATCAATTTGCGCGGCCGCCGAGGTCCTTGAGGTAAGCACAAAACATATCGGCCATGGCCTCCGAATAGGCTTCGATCTCCTCAGGAGTTCGTGGGCTTTCCGAAAACTGTTTTCCCACGCTGCTGAATGTCGTTGCGATCAGATCAACCGCCAAGGCGAGGACCTCTGGCGAAGCCTTGGGTAGTATCTCCCGCATGAAGGTTGCAAAGGTGCGGGCTCCCGAGGCGCGCGCTTCCCGCGATTCCGGTGCATCGCGATAAAGCGGGGCGGCATCGTGGAGTGCCATACGGATCGCCGCCTCAGCGCATTCGGAGCGAATAAAGGCGTGAACCAATATACGGAGCCGTTCAAAAGGCGGCTGCGCAACGTTTTCGAGAATGTTGCGCATCAAATCGCTCGTCTGCCGCCATTCGTCTCCTTGAAGCCGGAAGAGAATTGCTGCCTTGTTCGGAAAATATTGATAGAGCGAGCCGACGCTGACACCGGCTTTCTCGGCCACCCTTGCGGTGGTGAAACGCTGGGCACCTTCCTTTTCCAAAACCTGAACAGCTGCATCCAAAATTGCGGCAACAAGGTCCGCCGAGCGTGCCTGTTTGGGCTGTTTTCTTGAGGAAATCTGGGCTCTTGGTCGATCCGTCATGGCGGCCTCCGGCAATGCGAATAGCGAATATGACGAATTAGTCGTATTTTTGATCCGGCGCAAGCAAGCGCTCAATTCAAACCGGAGACTGCCTATGACCACCCTGACATCAACCCCGCTGGCGCCGCTGTTGGATCGCTTGTTCGAAGAGGCCGACAGCCAGTCCGTGCAGGAGAGCCCTGCGGTGGCCGCGCTCTCCTCTGCCGAGCGGTCGCGCCTTATGCGCAGCAAAACCGACTACCTCGATTTTTACGGGCGCCTCAAGGATCTGCCGCTTGCCGTCTCGCGAGAGACCGGCGTGTTGCTCTACATGCTGACACGAAGCGGCAATGTACGCACGATCGTGGAATTCGGAACATCTTTCGGTATCTCTACCCTGCATCTGGCCGCAGCCTTGCGGGACAATGGCGGTGGCTACCTGATCACCAGTGAGTTCGAACCGTCAAAAGTGGTGCGGGCGCGCAGGAACCTGACCGATGGTGGTCTCATCGATCTGGTGGAAATCCGCGAGGGCGATGCCTTGCAGACGCTGGGCGTTGACCTTCCTGAAACAGTGGACCTGCTTCTGCTCGACGGTGCCAAGGCACTTTATCCGGAAATCCTCGGTCTGATGGAGAGCCGTCTGCGGCCGGGAGCATTCATCGTCGCTGATAATGCCGATTATAGCCCTGAATATCTTGCTTATGTGCGCTCGCCTGCGAACGGGTATCTTTCTACGCCGTTTGGCGAGGATGTTGAACTATCCATGCGGCTTGGCTGATACCAGTCTGATGGCGGTCGCCTGCCGGGGGCGACCGCCACCCACTCGTCAATTATTCCTTGGGGGCTGGCTTCTCACTATCGGCATGATGACGATGCTTGTGCCCGCCATGTTCGCGGCCTTTGTGATGCTTCCAACCGTGCCGCAATTCGCTCTTATCGAGCTTTCCATCATCGTTGCGATCCAATAGCGCAAATCGCTTTGCCTTCTGTTTTTCAACTTCGGCAAGTGTCACCACCCCGTCGCCATTGACATCAAGACGGTTGGTGATGCGGCGCGCCCGCTGTTCCACCAGCTGCTTCAAGGCCATGGCATCGATTTCCTCCTTGGAAAGCGTGCCGTCGCCATTGGTGTCGGCCTGCTTCAGGCGATCCATGTTGGTGAACTCGGCAAGATCAACCACGCCATCATCATTGGCATCGATTTTTGCGCGTTTCGAATGGCCGGCATTTGCTGCTGCATCCGTTGCTACCGGGGCAGGGTCCTTTGCAGGGGTCTCGGTCTGGGCGAATGCTCCACCGGCGGCAAATACCGTGAGGAAGGTGCCCGAAAGGACGAGAAGAGTAATGCGTTTCATGGTCGTCTCCTTTGTAGCGCGAGCGTTTGTTTCGCTCCGTGAAGACAACGTAGCGTTGCGAAAATGAACGGGAGATGACTGGTGGCATTACGATTTCGTAATGAAAACAATTGGTTCGATAAGCCCAGGCTGCGGAACACACAGACCGATATATCCTTTGGGGCAAATACATGGTGTTACAAAAATCCTCCAAGCCGAAATATCCCGGATACAAGCCTGCGTTCAAATCCGGACGTCGGATGAATGGGAAGTTCATCCGCCATTTAAGGTGCGAAAGGATGATGACATGAAAACAACGCGTATCATGGCTGCTGCGGTGCTGGCTTTCGGGATCGGCATGCCGCTGTCTCTGGCACATGCACAGCAACAGGCGGTTCAAAGGACCGATGTTCTGCACAATGACCTCGGTGTCGCCGGGCGCGAATTCAGTCAGGTGCGGGTCGATTTCGAACCGGGCGCTGTCTCCATAAAGCACTCCCATCCCGGTGTTGAGGTTGCCTATGTGCTTGAAGGAACAATGGAGTACCAGCTTGAAGGCAGGCCGCCCGTAACGCTCAAGGCGGGTGAGGCACTGTTTATTCCCGATGGCGTTGCCCACGTTGCGAAGAACGTCAGCAGCGGCAAAACGTCGGAGCTAGCAACATATATCGTCAGAAAAGGCGAGCCGGTTGTTGTTCCGGAAAAGTGAACGCGGTTTTAACCCCACCTTAAATCGCCGCATTTACCCTGCAACGGGTCGCAAAGGATTTTGCGGCACCGGTTGGGGCGGGTATTTCAGTCAATGGCATCACGCGACAAGGGCAGACAACGCATCGAGCCGGGGTTCAGTTCGAACCGCCGTTCGGATGACGATGACATGCGTGCTGACCCCGAGGACAGACCCGTGCGGAGCCAGAAGCGCAGGACGTCGCCGCGCAAATCCGCCAGATCAAAGCGCAGCCGTTCCGGGCGGGGGCAGCGTCGCGGCTTCTTCGGCCTTTTGCGGCGTCTGGTCTATTGGTCGTTTGTTCTGTGTATCTGGGGCGGTATCGCAGTGGCAGGCACTGTCATCTATTTTGCTGCAAAAATGCCCCAGACAACCACATGGTCGATCCCTGATCGTCCGCCCAATGTGAAAATCGTTTCGGTTGAAGGCGATCTGATTGCCAATCGCGGTGCTACGGGCGGCGAAGCCATTGGACTGCACCAGATGTCGCCTTATCTGCCGCAGGCCGTGGTTGCTATTGAAGACCGGCGCTTCTATTCGCATTTCGGCGTTGATCCCATCGGCTTCGTGCGCGCCATGGCGACAAATCTGGTCTCCGGACGGTTGGTTCAGGGCGGCTCGACCATCACGCAGCAGCTGGCAAAAAACCTGTTCCTGACCCCGGACCGCACATTGGAGCGCAAGGTGCAGGAAGTGTTGCTTGCGCTGTGGCTTGAGCATAAATATTCGAAAGATCAGATTCTGGAGATGTATCTGAACCGGGTTTATCTGGGTTCCGGCTCCTACGGTGTTGCCGCTGCCTCACGGCGCTATTTCAACAAATCGGCCCATGATGTCAGCCTGTCCGAAGCGGCTGTCATCGCCGGTCTCCTCAAGGCTCCCTCACGCCTGTCTCCAGCCCGCGATCCCAAAGCTGCGGCGGAGCGCTCGCAGCTTGTGCTCGCTGCCATGCGCGATCAGGGCATGATTGGCGACAAGGAATTGACCTTTGCCATGAAGCAGCCCGCGACCCGAGCCGCTGCCTATTGGAGCGGCTCGGAGCACTATGTCGCCGACCGGGTTATGGAAGAACTGCCTGACCTTATCGGGGATGTGCGCGCCGACGTGGTCATCGACACGACGGTGGATCTTGGCTTGCAAAAGCTCGGTGAGGCCTCGATCCGTGATCTCATCCAGAAAAACGGCGAAAAGCTGAATGTTTCACAGGGCGCGCTTGTTTCCGTCGATGGTACAGGGGCTGTTCGCGCACTGGTAGGCGGCTATGACTACGCCAACAGCCAGTTCGACCGGGCCAGTGAAGCCAAACGCCAGCCGGGCTCCACGTTCAAACCATTTGTCTATCTCTCGGCACTGGAGCAGGGACGCACGCCCGAATCCGTGCGTGTCGACGCACCGATCCGCATCGGCAACTGGACGCCCGGCAATTACAACGGCAAATATTTCGGCAAGGTCACATTGGCGGAGGCGTTGGCTCGTTCGCTGAATTCGGTTTCCGCGCAGCTGGTTATGGAAGTCGGGCCGAGCACTGTTGTGGATACGGCGCATCGGCTTGGTATTGTCTCGAACCTTAACGCCAATGCCTCACTTGCGCTGGGAACTTCGGAAGTCACCCTTCTGGAACTCACCGATTCTTTCGTGCCCTTTGCCAATGGCGGCTACAAGGCACCGGTTCATATCATCCGCCGTATCACCACCAATGAAGGCAAGGTGCTTTATGAATATAAAAGCCCCAAGCAGGATCAGGTGATCAGCGAGCGCAATGTCGGCATGATGAATGCGATGCTGCGCCAGACTGTCGAAAGCGGTACGGCCACCAAAGCAAAATTTGGTTGGCCAGCGGCTGGCAAGACCGGCACCAGCCAGAATTTCCGCGATGCATGGTTCATTGGCTATACGTCGAACCTGACCACCGGTGTGTGGTTCGGCAATGATGATGGCAAGCCAACAAAGAAAGTCACCGGCGGCGGCTTGCCTGCACTGGCCTGGAAGGAATTCATGGTTGCCGCGCATAAGGGCGTACCGGTTGCCGAATTGCCCGGCAGTTACCGCATGAATGAAACCGTCATTGACGGCAATGATGCACTGCCCGATTCCGTCCCGGCTGCAGAAGGTGTTCCATCGGCTCAGCTTAATCCGGGTGCGCCTGTGCCATCGGTAGGGCTGGAAGACCAGACAGGCTCGACACGTCCTACACCACCGGGCGATGTCGGCGGCAACGGCCAGAAAGGTCGCAAGACGACGCTGTTCGACCTGATCATGGGGAATTGAGGAAAGTTCTACTCCTCAGCCGGTTGCTTCCGTTCGGCGATTTCTGCGCTTTCACGGCGCAGCGGTCGCCCAATTGGGCAGATATCCTGCACAAACCCGGTCAATGTGCTCGCCAGCGTATCGGATACCTGACGATAATAGACATATTTGCCGCGCTTCTCACTGGATATAAGCCCGGCATTTTCCAGCAATGACAAATGCTGCGAAATGGATGGCTTTGTCATATTGAAGCGCGCGGCGATGTCACCGGCATTAAGCTCGGTGTGGGCCACGTAAGCAAGAATCTTTCGCCGTACGGGCGATGCGAGGGCTTCGAAGATGAGTTGGACGGTCATATCCCCCTCATACAATAAGTTAATTAGTTTTTCAACTAACTGTTGACGAAGAACAATAAATCAATAAGGTAATTAACTAAATGAATTGTCCGATGGAGAACAGAGATGATGATCCAGTCCGAATGGGTATTCGATTGCGAGCCGCAGCATATCTGGCCGCATTTTCTTCATGCCAAGATGGACAATACGCGTCCGCTCCTGTTTCGGTTCGGTGTTCCAAAGCCCATAAGTTGCCGCGTGCTGGAAGGCAGGGCGGCGGTCGGCAATACCCGGCAGTGCACGACGGACCGTGGCACGATTAATCAGCGCATTCTCATTTTCGATGAAAACAGGCAGTTGCAGTACAAAATGCAGGAAAGCACTGTCTGGTGTCGAGACTGGGTTGGATATCTCGAAGATACGTTCACTCTGACGCCTTTACCCGATGGCAGAACCCATGTTGAACGGACAACCCGATTTGCCGCCGCCGGAGCGCTGCGCCCGCTTAAGCAACTGGGCCTCTGGATATCCTTGCGGCAAGCCCATGCCTATGCTTCCAGAAACTGGCGCAGGCTTGCCTATCAAAGGAAAGAAGAGACGGCCGTACCTCTTGCAGCCTAGTGCGTCAGGGTCCGTTTGACCGCGATTTTCCAGCCGGCGATTTTTGCCTTACGGGTCTTCTCATCCATCTCGGGGGTAAAGCGCATATCACGCTCCCATGTTTTTGAAAATTCACGCCGGTTTGGCCAGATTCCAGCCTTTGACCCGGCAAGCCATGCCGCACCGAGTGCTGTGGTTTCGAGGATCGTCGGACGATCAACAGGTGCGTCGAGAATGTCCGCAAGGCGTTGCATGGTCCAGTCTGACGCGACCATGCCGCCATCGACGCGCAGCACCGTTTTCGTATCTGATGATTTCCAGTCCTTGCGCATGGCATCAAGCAGGTCACGGGTCTGATAGGCGACCGATTCCAGTGCTGCACGGGCAAATTCCGCCGGGCCGGAATTGCGCGTGAGGCCATAGATCGCCCCGCGCGCTTCCGCATCCCAATGCGGAGCGCCGAGGCCAACGAAGGCAGGTACGAGATAGACATTCTGGCTGGGATCGGCCTGATCGGCGAGCTTGCCGGTTTCAGGTGCCGAACCAATGATCTTCAATCCATCACGCAGCCATTGCACCGCCGCTCCGGCAATGAAAATCGACCCTTCAAGCGCATAGGTCGTCTTGCCGTTCAGCCGATAGGCAATCGTCGTGAGCAGCCGGTTCTTTGACAGCACCATGTCGCTGCCGGTGTTGAGGATGGCAAAGCAGCCGGTACCATAGGTGGACTTGAACATGCCGGGCTCAAAACATGCCTGACCGATGGTTGCCGCATGCTGGTCGCCTGCAACGCCGAGAATAGGAATATCGGCACCCAGCAGCGATGCTTCGGCGAAACCGTAATTGGCCGCGCAATCCTTGACATCGGGCAGCATGGCGCGAGGAACGCGCAATATATCCAGCAGTTCATCGTCCCATTCATTGGTCGCAATATTGAACAGCAGAGTGCGTGAGGCGTTGGTGGCGTCAGTGGCATGGACCTTGCCGCCGGTAAGACGCCAGATCAGGAAGCTATCAACCGTGCCGAACAGCAACTCACCATTAACCGCGCGTTTGCGCGCGCCGGGCACCTTGTCGAGAATCCACGCAAGCTTGGTGCCGGAAAAATAGGGATCGAGCAGCAGGCCGGTCTTTTTGGTAAACTTCTTTTCCAAGCCCTGCTTTTTCAGTTTCTGGCACAAAGATGCGGTGCGCCGATCCTGCCAGACAATGGCATTGTGGATGGGCTTACCTGTTACTTTGTCCCAGACAATGACGGTTTCCCGCTGGTTGGTAATGCCGATAGCAGCAACATCGCCAGCCTGAATCTTGGCATTCTCTATGGCCACCTCGCAGGTGCTGAGCACGGATTGCCAGATTTCTTCCGGATCATGCTCGACCCAGCCTGATTGGGGGTAGATCTGGGTAAATTCCTGCTGGCTTTTTCCAACCACCTTGCGGTTCTTGTCAAAGATGATGGCGCGGCTCGATGTGGTGCCCTGATCGATCGCGAGGATATATCCGTTCATGCTTCCCCCTCAAATTTCGGTCACGATATTTGCTTCGCTCCGGTGGATCAACAGCAGCAATGGAATATCCGCGAATTTCGCAGAGCCTGATCACACACGCCAAAATGAAAACGGCAGCAGTTCCCTTTATCAGGCGCTTGCTCTATGGCTCTTGCAAACGGAGAATTCCCATGAGTAGCGATGAAGCACGCAAAGTCCTCGTCTTGACTGGCGCAAGCCGTGGCATCGGCCACGCGACGGTCAAGCGGTTTTCCCGCGCCGGCTGGCGTGTCATCACCTGCTCGCGTCAGGATTTTTCCGATGATTGCCCCTGGCCCGCCGGTCCTGACGATCATATCAAGGTCGATCTCGCTGACCCTGCTGATGTGGATCATGCGGTTCTGGAAATTCGCAAAAGGCTTGAAGTTGAAGGCGGCAAACTGCACGCTTTGATCAACAATGCCGGTATTTCACCCAAGAATTCGGGTGGAAACAGGCTGGATTCCATTGAGACACCGATGCAGACATGGTCGACGGTGTTTCAGGTGAACTTCTTCGCGCCCATCATGCTGGCGCGGGGTCTGTTCAAGGAGTTGGAGGCAGGACAGGGATCAGTCGTCAATGTGACCTCCATTGCCGGAAGCCGCGTTCATCCGTTCGCCGGTACCGCCTATGCAACATCGAAAGCCGCCCTCGCCTCGCTCACACGCGAAATGGCATCGGATTTTGGTCCGCATGGCATTCGCGTCAATGCGATAGCACCCGGAGAGATCGATACGGCAATCCTGTCGCCGGGAACCGATAAACTGGTGGAGCAACTGCCGCTGCGTCGTCTGGGCAGAACCGCCGAGGTTGCGGAGACGATTTACTTCCTGTGCTCGGAGGCGTCCTCCTATGTCACGGGTTCGGAAATCCACATCAATGGCGGTCAGCACGTTTAGGTTTGAGGGGCTGGGGGTGAAAGCACCCCCAAGCCATCAAACATAACGATTGACGACATTCTCCAGATATTCCTGCCGGCCGGAACGTGGCTGCGGCTGGATTTTCTTGTCTTCCACATGGGCAGCAATATCATCAAGCGATAGCTTGCCTGACAGCATCGCCTGCGCATCGGGCTTTGACCAACCCGCATAACGCTCTTCGACAAAGCCAGTCAGCGCCTTATCTTCGACCATCTTGGCCGCTGCTTTCAGGCCGCGGGCGCAGGTATCCATGCCGCCAATATGCGCAATGAGCAGGTCCTGCGGATCAAGCGACTGGCGGCGGAGTTTGGAGTCGAAATTCGTGCCACCAGTGGTAAAGCCGCCAGCTTTGAGAATTTCATAATAAGCCAGCGCTACCTCAGGCACATTATTGGGGAACTGGTCCGTATCCCAGCCCGACTGGTAATCATTGCGGTTCATATCGATGGAGCCAAAAATGCCAAGCGCTGCTGCGGTTGCCAGCTCGTGTTCGAACGAGTGACCCGCCAGAATGGCGTGGCCCTGTTCAAGATTGACCTTCACCTCATTTTCAAGGCCGAAACGCTTGAGGAAGCCATAAACAGTTGCCGCATCATAATCATACTGATGCTTTGTTGGCTCCTGCGGCTTCGGCTCGATCAGGATCGCGCCCTTGAAGCCGATCTTGTGCTTGTAGTCGACAACGAGGCTTAAGAATCGGCCCATCTGGTCCAGTTCACGCTTCATATCGGTGTTGAGCAAAGTCTCGTAGCCTTCGCGGCCACCCCACAGCACGTAGTTCTCGCCCTTGAGCTTCTGCGTCACGTCAATACAGGTTTTAACCGTCGCTGCGGCATAGGCGAAGACATCAGGGTCCGGATTGGTCGCAGCACCCGCCATATAGCGGCGGTTGGAGAAAAGATTTGCCGTGCCCCAGAGAAGCTTCGTGCCTGTTGCTTCCATCTTGCCTGCGAAGTAATCGGCAATCTCGTAAAGCCGCTTGTTACTCTCGGCCAGTGTGTCCCCTTCGGGACGCACATCCGCATCATGGAAGCAGAAATAGGGCGCGCCGAGCAGGGAGAACATCTCGAAGGCAACATCGGCCTTCAGCTTTGCACCTTCCATCGTGTCATTGAACCATGGGCGTTCAAATGTCTGGCCACCGAAAGGATCGCCGCCCGGCCATGTGAAGGAATGCCAATAGGCGACGGCAAAGCGCAGGTGATCTTCCATGCGCTTGCCATTGATCAGTTCTTCGGGGTTATAAAAGCGGTAGGCAAGCGGATTGGTGCTGTCCGGCCCTTCATATTTGACTGGTTTGATATCACCAAAAAATCCGCTGCTCATGATTGAACTCCCTTTAATGCTGGATAGAGGCTGTGATAGCGCCGGTAGGCGGCGTCAAATTCCGATGTGAGCGTCTTGTCGGGCTCTATGGTTTTTTCCGTTGCGGGCTGAGCGCAAATGCTGCGCGGATCGGCCTTTTCCGCAGCGATCAGGCCAAGCCTTGCCGCGCCGAATGCCGCGCCGAAATCGCCGTCAGCCGGAACGTCGACAGGTATGTCGAGCGCTGTCGCGATCGTTTTCAGCCAATAGGCGGAACGCGATCCGCCGCCAACGGCGGTGACGCGATCAAGCTTCGTGCCCGCGCTGGCAAGGGCTTGCAGGCAATCGCGGAAAGCAAAGGCGACGCCTTCGAGAACGGCCTGTGTCAGGCTTGCACGGTCGCTGGAGTGTTCAAGCCCCTGAAATGAGCCGCGAATGGCGGAGTCGTTAAGCGGCGTGCGCTCACCGGAGAGATAGGGCAGGAAGGTAACGCCCGATGGAGCGCGCAGTTTGTCGCCAAGCTCATCGGTCAATTCAGCGGCTTTGCGCGCGGTGATGCCCGCGTACCAGTTGAGCGCATCGGTCGCCGACAAGATCACGCCCATCTGATGCCATGTGCCGGGGAGGGCATGGCAGAAGGTGTGAACCGCGCTTTCCGGATTGGGCAGATAGGCGTTGTTGGCAGCAAAAAGCACGCCTGAAGTGCCAAGCGAGACAAAGGCATGACCTTCGGCAACCGTTCCCATGCCGCAGGCAGAGGCTGCATTGTCACCGGCGCCACCGGCAACAATCACCTGATTGCTCATACCCCAGCGTGACGCGAGATCCGCTTTCAAAGTGCCCGAAGTCTCCGTTCCCTCGACCAGCGATGGCATATGGCTCTTATCCAACCCGGATGCGGCAAGCAGTTCGTCCGACCATGCACGTTTGCCGACATCGAGCCACGAAGTTCCCGCGGCATCGGACATTTCAGAGACGTGTTCGCCCGTCAGCCAAAGCCGCAAATAATCCTTTGGCAACAATATCCGCCGGGTTTTGGCGAAGATCTCCGGCTCGTTGTTCTTGACCCACACCACTTTCGGTGCGGTGAAGCCGGGAAAAACAATATTGCCGCTCAACGCGCGGAAGATGGGGTTGCCGTCAAGTTCCGCTGCTTCCTTGTGACTGCGGCTATCGTTCCACAACATGCAGGGCCGTAGAACCCTGTCATCGGCGCCGAGGAGCGTTGCGCCATGCATTTGCCCGGACAGGCCGATCCCCCTGACCGCTGCAAGTTCCTTGGGGTGGCTGGTCTTGAGCGCTGCAATCGCTTCTTCCGTCGCGCGTATCCAATGGGCTGGGTCCTGTTCCGACCAGCCGGAATGCGGGCGTGAAACATCCAGCGTTCCCGTGCCGGAGCCAATGACCAATTGCTTGTCGTCAATTAACAGCGCCTTGACGCCAGATGTGCCTAAATCGAGACCGAGATACATGGAAAATCCTTTGAAATATGAAAATTAAATCACGCGCCGAAGCGGCATCTCACGCAGATCGCCGGGAGCGAAAAGCTGGGTATCAAGATGCAGCAATGATGTCATCATGCAACCCTGCAGAATGAGAGGATGTTCGTCTGGATAGCAGCGGATGGTCAGGTCAGGCTTGCCGCCCCAACCGGTTGTACCGGATACAATCTCGCGAAGATCAGCTTCAATGAGATCGAAAACACCCGCACCCGGTCCTACCAGCGCAATGGGGATGGGATCAATCAACGAGAAGAGACTACGCAAACCGGAGCCAATAGCCTGTCCCGCCTTGCGAAACGCCTCGCGCTCTACGCCCTCACGGGCGCGGGCACGATCTGCCACGTCGCCAAACGTAACGGCATCCACATCCTGCGCCGGTTGGGACTTTTCATCCAGACCGGCCGTCTTGCGTAAAATGGCATAATCACTGGCATAGGCCTCAACGCAACCGTGCCGGCCGCAGCGGCAAAGTGCGCCATTGGGTACATGCAGCATGTGACCAAATTCAGCCCCTGAAGACTGCACGCCAAGAAAGGGCTTGCCTTTGAGATAAAGGCCCATACCGATACCGTGCGAAAGCAGGATAGCGGCGAAATCTTCCGCATAATGTTTCGGGTCGGTCCAACGCAATGCCTCGGCAATCATGCTGCAATCATTTGCAACAGATACACTGACACCGTATCGCGCCGAAAGGACTTCGCCGAAAGCCACGTTGATATCCGGGGTAATCGGCGACCACAGCATGGTTGCGCTGGCAGCATCGGTGACACCCTGCACACCCATCGAAATATGCATGAGCTTGCCTGCACTGTCAGGCATGGCCGAAAGCAGCCCGTCAAGCATTTCGCAGATTGCCCGCGTCAGATCGCCAGTGGTTGCATCCAGCGTCGGAATGCGCCGGATTTCTTCGCCGATCACCTGTCCCTTGTAGTCGAACAGCACGGCGTGGGCGAGATTAAGCGCCAATTCAACGGTCGCAATCGTGGCAATCTCAGGATTGAGCGTCAGCGCAACCTGTGGTCGGCCTCGACGGTTGGCAGTGACATCCCCGTCACGGCTTTCATTGATGATTCCCTCGGCGATCAGGGCTGTCGTGATGGCTGAAACGGTTGAGGCACTCAGGCCAGTCTGCGCCACAATATCGGTTCGCGACAACAGGTCGTGGCCACGCAACGCGGCCAGCACGAGCCTGCGATTCTGGCGCCGAACATCATCGGGTCTGGCTATCTCATCAATCAACAAAGGATCTCCTCCCGAAATCTTTTTTTGATGCGATGCAAAAATATTGTTGCAATGCAATAACTTAGCAGATCAGATTCTATGTTGACATGGAAATCAAATTAAGTCACTATTTTTTTCGAGCCTCGAAATAAAGAGGTTTGGATATCTGGCCGGAGGTGAAAGGCTGGGTATCTGACGGGATTAACGTGCCATGCGCACTGGGAGGATTATCATGAAAAAATACGCAACCGCTTTGGCGGGCGTTGCTCTTGCTGTCTCTTTGGCCGGCCCTGCGCTGGCGAAGGACAAGATCATTGGCGTGTCCTGGTCGAACTTTCAAGAAGAGCGCTGGAAGACTGACGAAGCTGCCATCAAGAAGGCGCTGGAAGTCAGTGGCGACAAGTACATTTCAGCCGATGCGCAGTCATCAGCTTCCAAGCAGCTCACCGATGTTGAAAGCCTGATCTCACAGGGCGCTAACGCACTGATCATTCTGGCTCAGGATTCGAGCGCGATTGGACCAGCTGTCGAAAAAGCTGTTGCTGAAGGCATTCCGGTCGTTGGCTATGACCGGCTGATCGAAAACAAGGATGCGTTCTACATCACCTTCGACAACAAGGAAGTTGGCCGTATGCAGGCACGCGGCGTTCTCGCCGTGAAGCCGGAAGGCAACTATGCCTTCATCAAGGGCAGTTCCGCTGATCCGAACGCCGATTTCCTCTTCTCGGGCGCACAGGAAGTCCTCAAGGACGCCATTGCATCCGGCAAGATCAAGAATGTTGGTGAAGCCTATACGGATGGCTGGCTGCCAGCCAATGCGCAGAAGAACATGGAACAGTTCCTGACCAAAAACGACAACAAGATCGATGCTGTTGTTGCGGCCAATGACGGCACTGCTGGCGGTGCTATCGCTGCCCTGCAGGCTCAGGGTCTTGCCGGTACGGTTCCTGTCTCCGGGCAGGATGCTGATTTTGCCGCGTTGAACCGCATCGCGCTTGGCACCCAGACCGTTTCGATCTGGAAAGACTCGCGTGAACTCGGCAAGGAAGCCGCCGGTATTGCTGCTGCGCTTGCCGATGGCAAGAAGATGACTGAAATCCCGAAAGTCCAGAAGTTTGCTGGCGGCGCGAACAAGGTGGAAGTCAATGCCGTGTTCCTGACACCGGTTCCGATCACCAAGGACAACCTTAACGTCATCATCGACGCCGGTTGGGTGAAGAAGGACGTTGTCTGCCAGGGCGTCAAGGCTGGCGCTGTCGCGGCCTGCAAGTAAACCTGAGATAATCTGTTAAAATTGAGCGCCGCTGATCCACAGGATCGGCGGCGTTTTAAAAAGAACCTTAGAATGGGGAGAGAAAAATGAGTGATCCGGCAGTCAGCATTGACCGGGCCCGCGCCTCCGAACTTGGCTTTGTCGCTCGTTTCTTCAAAGCGACCGAGCTTGATACCCGTCTTCTTGGTATGATCGGTGCGCTGGTCGTTATCTGGATTGCGTTTCAGGTTCTCTCCGGCGGACAGTTCCTCACGCCGCGCAATCTGTGGAATCTGTCCGTGCAGACCTCATCCGTGGCCGTCATGGCAACGGGTATGGTGCTGATCATCGTCACGCGTAACATCGATCTGTCGGTGGGTTCGCTGCTGGGCTTTGTCGGCATGATCATGGGTGTGATGCAGACGGAAATGCTGCCAAAGCTTATCGGCTTCGAGCATCCCGCCACATGGATCATTGCGCTTGGCATCGGCATTATCACCGGGGCTGTCATCGGCGGTTTTCAGGGTTTTATCATCGCATTTCTCGGCGTTCCCGCCTTTATCGTCACCCTTGGCGGTCTGCTTGTCTGGCGCGGCGCTGCGTGGTGGGTCACTTCAGGCCGCACGGTTGCACCGATGGATTCCACCTTCCGCCTGATGGGTGGTGGCCCTGAAGGTTCGATCGGTTCCATGTGGAGCTGGATTGTCGGCATTGTTGCCTGCATTGCCATCATTATCATGGTGGTCAACAGCCGCCGCCAGCGCAAGCGCTTTAATTTCCCGCGCCGTCCTGTCTGGGCGGAAGTGTTCATGGCGGCCATCAGTTGCGCTCTGGTGCTTGGGGCGATCGCCATTGCCAATGCCTATTACTGGCCCATTGGCATCGTGCGCAAATATGCCGAAACCAATGGTATCACTATTCCCGATGGCGGCCTGTTCATTTCACATGGCATTGCCATTCCGGTTCTGATTGCAGTGGCGACGGGCATCATCATGACTTTCGTGACGACGCGTACCCGTTTTGGCCGTTATGTTTTTGCTATGGGTGGCAACCCGGAAGCCGCTGACCTTGCGGGCATCAATACGCGCTGGGTCACCATGAAGATTTTCATCATAATGGGCATCCTCTGCGCCATCGCAGGGGCGATTTCCACAGCCCGCCTCAATGCGGCAACCAATGCGCAAGGCACGCTCGACGAGCTTCTCACTATCGCCGCGGCGGTTATTGGTGGCACGTCGCTCGCCGGTGGTGTTGGCACGATTGCCGGTGCGATGATTGGTGCGCTGCTGATGCAGTCGCTGAGTTCAGGCATGGTGTTGCTCGGGCTTGATACGCCTTTGCAGAATATCGTTGTCGGTCTTGTTCTGGTGGTCGCTGTCTGGCTCGACACGATCTATCGCCGCCGCACGGCTTGAGGGAGGAAAAATCATGACCAATACACAGACGCCTCTCATCGACATGGACAATATTTCGATAGCGTTCGGTGGTATCCGCGCGGTCGATGGTGCTTCCGTCAATCTTTTTCCCGGCGAAGTGGTGGCTTTGCTCGGCCACAATGGCGCGGGCAAATCGACCCTGATCAAAATCCTGTCCGGTGCCTACAAGCGTGACAGCGGCACGATCAAGGTCAATGGCGAGGAAGCATCAATCAGCAATCCGCGCGATGCCAAGGCCTATGGTATCGAGACGATTTACCAGACGCTGGCTCTGGCCGACAATGTTGATACAGCTGCCAATCTTTATCTCGGGCGCGAATTGATGACGCCGTGGGGTACGCTTGATGACGTCGCCATGGAACACAGTGCCCGCGAAGTAATGGGCCGCCTCAATCCGCGTTTCCAGCGCTTCAAGGACCCGGTGAAAGCCCTGTCAGGTGGTCAGCGCCAGTCGGTGGCCATTGCCCGTGCAATCCTCTTCAATGCCCGCATCCTGATCATGGACGAGCCGACAGCCGCACTCGGACCACAGGAAACCGCGCAGGTCGGCGAACTGATCAAGCAGTTGAAGAGTGAAGGCATTGGCATCTTCCTGATCAGTCATGACATTCACGACGTATTCCATCTGGCTGATCGCGTGGCTGTGATGAAAAACGGTCAGGTTGTCGGCACCGCCAAGGTGGGGGATGTCACCGAGGATGAAGTGCTCGGGATGATCATTCTGGGCAAATGCCCGCCCGGAGCTACGCCCGGTCCCGGCGCGGTCAACTGATTTCAGCCAATTTGAACGTTCGAACAGCCCTGCCATGCGGGGCTGTTTGCATTTCAGCACATCGCGGGCAGTGATTAATCATTGAACGTAATGCAATCATTGCTTAATATGCAATCAGTGAGGAATGGAGGCTGTGATGGCCAGCATGACAATTCGCAATCTTGATGACCAGTTGAAGACACGGCTGCGTATTCAGGCGGCACAGCATGGCAAGTCCATGGAGGATGAGGCACGCGATATCCTGCGTGCGGCTCTTTCACGCGAGCCAGCTGCACCCGCTAACCTTGCCGAGGCAATTCAGGAGCGGTTCAAGGCATTGGGTGGTGTCGATCTGCCGATTGCCCCGCGCGAAGCCGCCCGCAAACCGGTTGATTTCAGCGAATGATTATCCTCGATACTAATATCATCTCGGAAATGATGAAGCTGGAGCCGGATGCACGGGTTGTGCAATGGCTTGGCGAACAGCCCGTTGCATCGCTGTTCATAACCACAATCACGCAGGCGGAAATCTTATACGGCCTGTCGCTGCTTTCAGATGGAAAGCGCAAAGCGGCATTGTTGGGCACTGCCCAGTCAATGTTCAGCGAAGATTTTGCCGGTCGTATCCTGCCTTTTGACGGTTCCGCTGCTGAAACCTATCCCGAAATCTTTTTGGAGCGACGCCGGGCAGGCAAAACCATCAGCCAGTTCGATGCGCAGATTGCGGCAATCACCCAATCGAGAGGTGCCAAGCTTGCGACGCGGAATGGAAAGGATTTTGCCGATTGCGGATTGGATATCATCAATCCGTGGCAGTGAGCCTTGGCGAGGGACAACAAAAAGGCCGCAGTGAGCGGCCTTTGTCATGATTATGCAGAAGCAATCAGATGGCTTCGACCTGCTGAACTTCAGGCACAAAATGCTTGAGAAGGTTCTGGATGCCATGCTTCAACGTTGCCGTTGAAGACGGGCAGCCCGAGCAGGCGCCCTTCATGTGCAGGTAAACGGTGCCGTTCTCAAAACCGCGGAAAGTGATATCGCCGCCATCCTGTGCAACAGCCGGGCGCACGCGGGTCTCCAGCAGTTCCTTGATCGTGTCGACGATCTCGGTATCCGCCGTATTGAAAAACTCGCCTTCGCCTTCCAGCTGGGCCGTGGCCGCAACGGATGTTGCGCTGGCCATGACGGGGGCACCGGACATGAAGTGTTCCATGATCGCGCCGAGAATGGCTGGCTTCAGATGCTGCCACTCGGGGCCTTCGGCCTTGGTGACAGTCACGAAATCATAACCGAAGAACACGCCAGTAACGCCGGGAACAGCAAAAATCTTGGCTGCAAGCAACGATGCTTCGGAAGCGGTCGCCGCATCGCGGAAATCAGCCGTGCCTTCCTCAAGCACAACCTTGCCAGGCAGGAATTTCAAGGTCGCCGGATTGGGCGTGGCTTCAGTCTGGATGAACATGGCGGATGTCTCGCGTGTCTAGTTTAGAACAGTTCAAAAGCATATAGGCCTTTCGGCCGGTCTCTTCAAGGCGGATTGTATCACGGTTTCAAGATGCAATCATGTGATTGCGTCAATATCCTCGTTTGAGAGATTATAAGGCACGACAGTCACGGGAATGGAAAAGGATTCACGTCCCGCCAGAGCCTGCACCAGCGGGCCGGGGCCGTCCTTGCCGGAACCAGCAGCCAGAACCAGAATGGCGATATCCTGATCTTCCTCGATGAGCTTCTGGATCTGTTCGGAAGTGATTCCCTCACGCACCACAAGCTCGGACTCAATGTTGATGGTTTCCCGCACGGATGCGGCAAACTTGTTCAGCGTCGAATGCGCCCGCTCTTCGGCTTCCGCACGCATGATCTGCTCGACACCGAGAAACTGCTGGAAGTCAGCGGAATCGATGACAAACAGCAGAACCAGCACGCCATTGGTGGTCTTGGCGCGGCGCGAGGCATAGGCAACTGCCCGCTCGCATTCAGGCGTTTCGTCAATAACCGCCAGAAACTTGCGGCGGTGACCAGCTTCGCGGCTGAGACGTCTTGATACCATCTGTTCAACCTGCCCTAACTGTTGATCCTAATCCTGAAGAAATCCGACAATATCACGCACATTGCGCATCGTCTTCTCCGCCAACACACTTGCCTGTTCGCCGCCGTTTTTAAGGACGGAGTCGATATAGGCAGTATCGGCGGAAAGGCGGCGCATTTCGCTGGCAATCGGTGCAAGCTTTGCCACGGCCAGATCGGCCAAAGCGGGCTTAAACACGGAGAATTGCTGGCCGCCGAAATCGCGGATGACATTTTCCTTGTCCGTATCGGTGAGCGCCGCGTAAATGCCGACGAGATTATCCGCTTCCGGCCGTTCCTTCAGACCTTCAAGATCCGATGGCAACGGCTCGGAATCGGTCTTCGCCTTGCGGATTTTCTTCGAGATCGTGTCCTCGTCATCCGTCAGGTTAATACGGGACAGATCGGACGGATCGGATTTCGACATTTTTTTCGTACCATCACGCAAGCTCATCACGCGCGCGGCTGGACCGCCAATGACAGGCTCCGTCAGCGGGAAAAAGCTCTGGATGGTTTCATCGCCGGACTGGGTTTCAACGCCAAGACCAAGTTCGGCAATGCGATCGGAGAAATCCGTGTTGAACTTCTGGGCGATGTCGCGCGTCAATTCCAGATGCTGCTTCTGGTCTTCACCGACAGGCACATGCGTTGCCCGGTAAACGAGAATGTCAGCGGCCATCAGGTTGGGATAGGCAAAGAGGCCAACGGAAGCGTTTTCCCGGTCCTTGCCCGCCTTGTCCTTGAACTGGGTCATGCGGTTCAGCCAGCCCATGCGTGCGACGCAATTGAACACCCAGGCGAGTTCCGCATGCTGGCGCACCCGGCTCTGGTTGAAGACAATGTGCTTCTTGGCATCGATACCGGCAGCCAGAAAAGCCGCGGTGACTTCGCGTGTATTGCGCTGCAACTCGGCCGGTCCACCCCAGACGGAAACCGCCTGTGTGATCGCATGCTGGTCAACGACGCAGTAAATGCAGTTGTTATTTTCCTGCAGGGCAACCCAACGCCGCACGGCTCCCAGATAATTGCCAAGATGCAGATTACCGGTTGGCTGGACACCGGAAAAGACGAGCGGCTCAAACGTGCTCATGGTCAGTCCTTGATCGTTCGGGGATCGGGTCATCGGACCCGATGGCAATGGAGAGGAGGTTTTGGCAGAGCAGGGCGCTCTATTCAAGCCCTATCGAAACGTGCTGGTTCATTTGAGTTCGAGGAGGTCCCAGGTGTTGCCATAGAGATCTTCAAACACGGCAACGCTGCCATAGGCTTCGTGACGCGGGTCTTCCAAAAAACGCACGCCTGATTTCAGCATTGTCGAATGATCCCGCGTGAAGTCATCCGTATAGAGAAACAGTGCTACCCGTCCGCCGGTCTGATTGCCGACGCTGGATATTTGCGTTTCCGTGTCAGCCTGCGCCAACAGGAGCTTTGCTCCATCCTTCTCAGGCGCGACGACAACCCAGCGCTTCGTTGGGGAGAGCGCGGTATCGCTGACAAGCGAAAATCCCAACACCTTGGTGTACCATTCAATTGCCTCGTCATAATCGCGCACGACAAGGGTGATCATCCCGATATGGCGGCTCATGCGGCAGGGTCCTCCGGTGGCGCTACAGGTGTCTTTGCGCCCCGTTTTACATTGCGGCGGATCATGCCGAAGCTCGCGCCGCCCGTTGCAAAAGCCAGCGCGAAATAGATGATCATTGAAAGCAGGATCAACCCAAAGACAACAGGTGCCTGAACATGAACGGGTGTGTGGGAAGCGAGATAAGGTGCTGCCCATTGGATCGCATAATAAAGCGCAAATCCCATCGCCGCAGCCGAAAAGATCAGGCGCGGAATACGCGTGAGCAACGGAATATCGCGGCCCCAATGACCGCGCCAGACCAAGGTTGCAAAGAGCAGAATGGCATTGACCCAACCAGCCGTTACTTCTGCGGTGGCAATGCCGGTTTCCGCCATTAGCGGAAACAGCGTGAGAGCCATGGCAACATTGATAACCACGGAAACTGCCGCAAAGATCATCGGTGTCTTGGTATCTTCGCGGGCAAAGAAACCCGGAATGAACGCCTTGATCAGAACGAAGGCCGGTAGGCCAAGGCCATAAACCGCGAGGATATTGGAGACGCGCCGCGTCGACTCGACGGTGAATTCACCGCGTTCCAGCAAGAGGCGGATAATTGGCTCGGACATGACAAGAAGCGCAGCGGCAGCTGGCAGTGTCAGGAACAGGATGAATTCGACGGAGCGGTTTTGCAGGTTTCCGGCTTCCTTCAGATTGCCGGAGCGCAGCGCGCGGGCAAGTTCGGGCAGAAGCACGGTTGCAACGGCAATACCCACAACGCCAAGCGGCAACTGATAAACCCGGTCCGCATTGGCGAGCGATGTGACAGCGCCTTCCCGGCCGGACGCAATATTTGTGTTCACCAGAAGATTGATCTGGGTGATGCCGCCGGTAATTGCGGCGGGGAGTGCAAGCACCAGCAGACGCCGCACATTCGGCGTGAAATGCGGTAGCCGGAAGCCAATGGAAATGCCTGCATTGCGCACAGCAAACCAGACGATGGCCAGTTGCACCAGACCGGCAGCCATGACGCCCCAGGACAGGCCATAGCCGATCTTGATACCATCATGGCCCTTATACCAGGCATAGGCGAGGACACCGATAAGAATGACATTGAGAAACACCGGCGCGACCGCGGCGGCAAAATAGCGATGCAGCGAATTCAGCATACCGCTCATCATCGCCGCCAGCGACATACAGGCGAGATAGGGAAACATGATGATCGCCATCGACACCGTATTGTCGAACTTGACCGGATCATCGAGAAAGCCCGGTGCGATCACGGTGCGCACGATCAGCGGCATCGACAATTCCATCAGAATGGTCAGTGCCATCAGGACAGTAAAGAGAACGCCAAAGACCTCTTCGGAAAAGCGCTTGGCGCCCTCCATGCCGTTCGCCTCGATCTCCTTGGCAAACAGCGGCACGAAAGCGGCATTGAACGCGCCTTCGGCAAACAGGCGGCGGAACGTGTTGGGAAACCGGAACGCAGCATTGAAGGCATCGGCGACGGGGCCTGTACCAAGTGCCGCTGCCATCAGCATTTCGCGGGTCAGCCCGAAAACACGGCTCATCAGGGTGCCGGAGGCCACCGTCGCGAATTTTTTGACCAGACTCATACCTGTTCCAGTTTTCGAATAAACATGGGTGCTGAACCTATTCTGCCGACATCAGGATATTGTGCCGCTGCGGCTGTGCCGTGGTGATATCGCCTTCGCCGAACAAGGCGAGCATTTTTTTGCGGATGCGGTTTTGCCGGGCTGCATTGGTGATCTGATGGCCAACGAGATCGGTGACATAGAACACGTCGATGACCTTTTCGCCGAATGTCGTCACATGGGCCGAGGCAATATCGAGCGACAGATCGGAAATGACCCCTGTGATCTCGGAGAGCAGACCCGGACGATCCAGACCTTCCACTTCGATAACGGTAAACTTGTTCGACAGCTTGTTGTTGATTTCGACGCGCGGTGTGATGCGGAATGCCTTGACCGCGCGCTTCGGCTTGGTTCGCGATGCCAGCATTTCAGGCAGATAGGATTTGCCCGAAAGCACATCTTCGATCAGGCGGCCAACCCGCATGGCACGGCGGCGCTCATCATCATCGGTCGGGAACTCGCGGCTGATCAGGATCGTATCAAGCGCCCGGCCATCGCTGGTCGTGAAGATCTGCGCATCGACAATGTTGGCACCGGCTGCGGCGCAGGCTCCGGCGATGATCGACAGCAGGCGCGGATGATCGGGCGAAAGCACGGTGATTTCGGTTACGCCCTCAAAATCATGGGTTTTCACCATGGTTGCCAGCGTCTTTTCGGTGTTGTCGGACTCGCGCACGAAATTGGCGTGGCGCACCTGATCATCAAGGCTGACTGTCAAAAGGTAGTTCTGATAATGCTGGGCGAGATAGGACTGGCGTTCAACCTGTGGCCATGATGACAGAGCATGCTCAAGCTGCGCACGGGCGTGGTCGGTGCGTTCCTTGCGCGACACTTCCGAGAAGCCACCGGTCAGCATCAGTTCCGTTTCATAGAACAGGGTGCGCAGCAACTGGCCTTTCCAGCCGTTCCATACGCCCGGTCCAACCGCCTTGATGTCACAAACGGTAAGGATCAGGAGCAGCTTCATCCGGTCGAGTGTCTGCACGATCTCGGCAAAGTCTTCAATGGTCTTGCGATCATTGAGATCACGCGACTGTGCCACCATGCTCATGGTCAGGTGTTGTTCCACCAGCCATGATACGGTTTCCGTATCGGATTTGGACAGGCCCAGACGCGGGCAGATGCGCTTGGCAATACGGGCTCCCGCATGGGAGTGATCTTCAGGTCGGCCTTTGGCGATATCGTGCAGCAATAGCGCGACATAGAGCAGCTTCCGGTCTTTCTTCATACCAGGCATAATCTGGTTGGCCAGCGGATGTTCCTGCCCAAGATCGCCATGCTCGATTTCCGAAAGCACGGCGATGCAGCGCAGCAAATGCTCGTCAACCGTATAGTGATGATACATGTTGAACTGCATCATCGCGACGACCTTGCCGAAATCCGGGATGAATTTACCCAGCACGCCCGATTCATTCATGCGCCGCAGGATCAATTCCGGATTGCGCTCGGAAGTCAGGATTTCGAGAAACAGGCTGTTGGCCTCGGGGTTCTCGCGCAGCTCCGCCTTGATCAGTGAGAGCGAACGGGTAACGAGCTGCATCGCATCCGGGTGTAGCTCAAGGCCATGCAGATCTGCCAGATGAAACAGGCGGATGAGATTGACAGGGTCTTTATGGAAAACACCGTCATTGGCGATAGTGATGCGGTGGTTGTCGACGACAAAATCCGATGTTCCCGGCAGTTTGCGCTTGCGCCGGGAGAAGGTGAGGAAAATCCGGTTGAAACCCGGAACATGCTTTGCCTGCTCTTCTTCCAGCGCCGCGCAGATGATGCGGGTCAGGTCGCCCACTTCCTTGGCCACGAGGAAGTAGTGCTTCATGAAGCGCTCGACATCGCGCTGGCCGGGATGGGCGGTATAGCCAAGCCGCTGGGCAATCTCGCTCTGAATGTCGAAAGACAGCCGCTCTTCCGCCTTGCCCGTATAGAAATGCATATGGCAACGCACGGCCCAGAGAAGGTCCTCGGCCTTGCGGAAAATATTGTGTTCGGCCTTTGATAGCACGCCAAGCTTGACCAGTTCATCACTGGTTTTGACGTGGTAGTAATATTTGGCAATCCAGAAAAGCGTGTGCAGGTCGCGCTGACCGCCTTTGCCTTCCTTGACGTTCGGCTCGACCAGATAGCGTGTGGCACCCGCCTTGCGATGGCGCTCGTTGCGCTCGGTGAGTTTGGCCTCAATGAAAGCCGGTCCCGTACCCTTGACGACTTCCGCATCAAACCGGCGCACCAATGTGGTGAAAAGCTCGTCATTGCCGCAGACATAGCGCGCTTCGAGAATACTGGTGCGGATGGTCATATCGGCCAGTGACTGGCGAATGGATTCGTCAATATTGCGGGTGGCGTGACCGACCTTCAGGCCCATATCCCAGAGCATATAGAGAATATACTCGACCACCTGCTCGCCCCACGGCGTCTGCTTATAGGGAAGAAGAAACAGAAGATCGATGTCGGAACCCGGAGCCAGACCGCCGCGACCATAGCCACCCACGGCAACAACGGTCATACGCTCAGCCGAGGAGGGATTGGTCGAATGATAGACGTGCGTGATGGCAAACTCATAGAGTGCCAAAATGATCTGATCCATCAGATAGGACAGGCGTACGGAGCAGCGTGTGCCGCCGCCGTCCTTTTTCAACATCTCTTCAGCAGTCTTGCGACCCGAACCGAGTGTTTCTTTCAGGAGCTGCAGCACGTCATTGCGATTGACGGAAGCGGCGCCTTGTTTCTTTGCCGCCTTGACCAGATCTTCAAATTGACGATGAAGTTTGGCCGGACTGACGATCTGTTCCAGTTTCAGGTCTGCGCTCATGAACACGACTTTATGAATGATGGCCGCACGCTATAGCGTGTATTTGCTATAAACGAAATGCCCCTATGCGCTCACGATGTCGGGTTTGTGGCAAGGCCTTTCAACCGGTAGAGGGCGTCGAGCGCTTCACGCGGTGTCATTTCATCGGGGTTTACTGTTGAAAGAGCCGCCAACAGCGCGCTGTCCTTGCCCTTGGTGGGGGCTTTCACCTCGCGTTTCACCTCAACCGAGAACAAGGGCAGATCATCAATCAGCTTGTCCGCCTTTCCTGACGTCTCCCCAGCCTCAAGCTGATGCAGAACGTCGCGGGCGCGATTGACCACCGCCTCCGGCAGCCCCGCAAGCCGCGCCACCTGCACGCCATAGGACCTGTCAGCAGCACCCTTGGCCACCTCATGCAGGAAGACGACATCGCCGTCCCATTCCTTGACACGCATGGTGACATTGCTCAGCCGCGTCAGCTTTTCCGATAGCGCGGTCATTTCATGGAAATGCGTGGCAAAAATCGCCCGGCATTGGTTCTTTTCGTGGAGGTACTCCACTGCCGCCCATGCAATGGAAAGACCGTCAAACGTTGCCGTACCACGGCCAATCTCATCGAGAATAACCAGCGAATGATCGCTCGCCTGATTGAGGATGGCGGCGGTTTCCACCATTTCCACCATGAAAGTGGAGCGTCCGCGCGCCAGATCATCCGAGGCACCGACGCGCGAGAACAGCCGGTCGACAATGCCGATATGAGCCGAGCCCGCTGGAACAAACGAACCCATTTGCGCCAATATGGCAATCAACGCATTCTGGCGCAGGAATGTCGATTTACCGCCCATATTCGGTCCGGTCAAAAGCCAGATGGCACCTTTGGCGGTTCCTTCGGGCGAGAGATTACAGTCATTGGCCACAAAAGGATTGGCCGCCTGACGGCGCAGGGACTGTTCAACAACAGGATGGCGACCGGCGACAATCTCGAAGGCAAGACTGTCATCAACAAGCGGGCGGCAATAGCCCTGTTCTTCGGCAAGCGCGGCAAGCGATACGGAAACATCGAGCGCCGCCAGCGCTGCAGCACCGGCGCGGATTGCGTCCGCATTGGCAACCGTTTCCGTGACGAGCGTTTCGAAAATGCCAAGCTCGATCGCCAGCGCCCGCTCTGCTGCATTGGCGATCTTGGTTTCAAGCTCAGCCAGTTCCGTTGTGGTGAAACGCATGGCATTGGCGATGGTCTGCCGGTGAATGAATTTGCCCTTGGCTTCATCCGTATCGGTCATGACAGATGAATTATTGGCGGTTACCTCGATGAAATAGCCGAGCACATTATTGTGTTTGATCTTGAGTGAGCGGATACCGGTCAGATCCATATAGTCGGCTTGCAAGCCGGCAATGATGCGGCGCGAATGATCGCGCAGCGCGCGCATTTCATCGAGTTCCGCATTGTATCCGGATCGCACAAAGCCGCCATCGCGCTTGAGTAAAGGCAACTCATCATCAAGCGCATGATCAAGATGGGTGGCAAAATCTACCGGTAAAGCGCCAAGGCAGCTGCGAACTGCAGAAAGTTCCGCCGGAAGTACTTCTCTTCCAAGGAACGAGGCGATCTCAGCTGCCGCTTCGAGCCCACGCGCCAGCGCACCCAGATCACGCGGGCCGCCACGTCCAACCGCAAGCCGCGACAAGGCACGCGGCATATCAGGAACGCCCTTCAAGGCTTCGCGTGTCAGATCGGCAAGCGACTGGCCAGCAAGAAAACAGGATACGGAATCAAGCCGTTCGGCGATGGCATCGGGATTGGTGAGCGGCAAGGTCAGGCGTTCCGCAAGAAGCCGTGCGCCGCCGCCGGTTACTGTCCTGTCGATGGATTTCAGCAGGCTGCCATCGCGTTGGCCTGATAATGTGCGCAGCATTTCCAGATTGGCGCGGGTGGCGGGATCGATGAAAAGCGTGGCGCCTTCGGATTCCCGTTCCGGCCGCATCAGCGGCGGGCGCTCGGCAATCTGGGTTTTTTCCACATAGGCGATAGCGCCTGATATCGCCGACAGTTCTGCACGGGAGAAGTTGCCGAAACCGTCGAGTGTTGCCACATCGAAATAGCGCTGAATGCGGTTTTCTGCCGTGGCACTGTCAAAAAGGCTCGGTGGCTGCGGACTGACGGAGCGGCCGATCACATCAAATGTCGGGCGCAGTTCCGGATCATGGAAAACCGGATCGGCAACGATCAACTCGCGCGGATCGACCCGGAGAATATCGGCAAGCAGGCGGGATGGGTCCGTTTCACTGACGCGGAACGTTCCGGTGGAAATATCAATCCATGCGAGGGCAAACTGGCCCTGTGCGGCACCTTTGACCCGCCCGAGCGTCATTAGATAATTGGCTTCGGAGGGATCAAGCAGCTTTTCTTCGGTGATGGTGCCCGGTGTAACCAGACGCACGACATCGCGCTTCACCACGGATTTCGAGCCGCGTTTGCGTGCTTCAGCCGGGTCTTCCACCTGCTCGCAAACCGCGACGCGGAAACCGCGCATGATCAGCTTTTGCAGATAATCATCCGCCGCATGCACAGGAACGCCGCACATGGGAATGTCTTCACCCAGATGTTTGCCGCGTTTGGTCAGCGTAATTCCGAGCGCACGCGACGCCTGCACGGCATCATCAAAGAACAGCTCGTAGAAATCCCCCATCCGGTAAAACAATAGGCTGTCGGGGTTTGTTGCCTTGATCTCAATATATTGCTCCATCATCGGCGTTGGGCGCGCCGAGAGGTCAGCTTCATAGGATGGTGTTTCCGCTGTGAATGGCATGTCGGCCAAGACGTTCTCCTGATTTTGACCGATTCCGATCAGAAGACCAATCTATGCGCTATCGAAAACTTTACACACCGTGCGGCAACATCATCAGTGGTTTTCTCCACAGATGATGTTGTTCAAACACACAGGGAAGGGCAAATTTCAGTCGAAACGCTTGGCGTTTGAGATGTAATGGCTGACGTAGCGGCTGGAAATCCGGCTGACTGGCAGAATAATCAGCACATCAGTCGTGCCAAAATCATGGTCAACCACCGCACCGTCACCGATCATGGCACCAAGACGCAGATAGCCTTTGATCAATGGCGGCATGGCAAACAATGCGACCTTTGGATTAACCGCTTCGCTTGGGACGAGATCCATTGGCTGGTACAGCGAAGGCAAAGCCTGAACGTCCCAATCGGGTGTTGCGCGGCAATTATGATAGAGGAATGACAGTGGCAATGCATGTGCCGCCGGGACAGTTCCCTGGAAGGATGCGCAGCCAAACATCACATCAATCGAGTGATAGCGGCAATAGCTCCAGATACCCTGCCAGAGCAGTTCCACCGTGCGCTTCGAACGGTACTCAGGCAAAACGCAGGAACGCCCCAGCTCAAGAAAGTGCATTTGCGGTTTGGCGGCCACCAGATTGTCGATGGTGTATTCGCTCGTCGTGTAAAAGCCACCTGTTTTGTGGGCAACTTCCGAACGCATCAGGCGATATGTGCCGACGATCTGCTTGTGCTTTGGTCCGACAATCGAGGTGTCATAAACCAGAAGATGGTCGCATACGGGGTCGAAACGATCTGCGTCCCGCTGTTCCAGCGAAGCGGAGCCTTTTGCACCCAGTTCATCGAAAAATACTTTGAAACGCAGTTGCTGAGCCGAGACAATTTCGTCCTCGGTCTGGGCAAGACACACTTCCATCGTCCCAATGCGTCCAAGCACCGAGACCAGGTGTGGCGCCGTAAACGGCGAGCGTGTTGAATCAACCTGCGACATCGTGTGCTGATCTTTAGAGATAGACGCAGGTTCAAGCAAGGCGAAGCTCATAACGATTCGCTCTCATCATGGTTGATCGGCAATCACTAGATGCCTGAATACAACAATTGGATGACGAGCACATGACGCGCGGAACGCTGCAAACACTGGCTTTTATTCAGTTTTCCCCAGTCTGGCCGTTCGGCGTTTTACGATCGCGCAGCCAGACAAATATTTCTTCAAGCACGACAAGTGCTGCACCGACAGAAATATAGGCATCGGCCAGATTGAAGACGGCAAACGACCAGGATGGCAGGTGGAAAAGAATATAATCAACGACATAACCAAGCAGGCTGCGGTCAATCAGGTTGCCGATAGCGCCACCGATGATCAGCGCAAAGCCGATACGCGAAATCCATCGTGCCGCGGCAGTGGTCCACCAGAGATAGCTGACAAAGGCGATGACAATGACAGTCAGGCCAACAAGGGCAAGGTCGTGCATGCCGCTGAGCATCGAAAAAGCGATGCCATTATTGTGAACACGGAAAAGTGCAAGAAATGGCAGCACATCGATCTGCTGTTGATAGTCCATACCCGTCTCGACGAGGTATTTGATGATCTGGTCACTGGCCACGGCAAAAACCACGATGGCGAGCAGGCTGAAGAAGGATTTGCTCTTCATGGGGTCATTTATCCTGTTTGTCGCCGTCGAGCGTCAACGCCTCGCGGCGGATCTCGAACAGCATGACGCCGGTGGCGATGGCAAGGTTGAGTGAATCCGCCCGGCCTTCCTGTGGAATGCGGGCAAGCTTGTCGCAAGTCGATGCCAGCGTATCGGGCAGGCCCTGCTGCTCATTACCCATCAGCAATATGACGGGCTTTCCCTTATAGGGGATCGTCCGGTAATCCACGGCACCCTTGAGATGCGTGCCGACGATCAGGCCGGAAAACCCCTTGCGCCATGAAAGGAATTCGGCTTCCGTCGCGCGCGCCAGTGGCACGGCAAAGAGCGAGCCCATGGTGGCTCGCACGGTTTCCAGTGAAAACGGGTCCGTCGTATCGCCGATCAGAATGATTCCCTTGGCGCCTGCCGCATCGGCAGTACGGATGATCGTGCCGAGATTACCGGGGTCGCGCACCCGGTCGAGTGCCACATAAACCTCGTTGCCCTGCGGTTTGATCGCCGGCAGTGGTTGCAACTTCTGCTCGAAAACACCGACAACCATTTGCGGGTTGTCGCGGCGGGTGATCGCGGAAATCACCTTTTCATTGACCTCAAGCACATCGCCGCCCTTGGCAACGGTGCGTGCTGCAACCTGCTCGACGAGTGAATTTCCCTTACCGGCTTTGGAATAGACGAGCGTCTTGATAACCCAACCGAGATCGAGCGCATCGATAACCAGTTTCAACCCTTCCGCGAGGAATACACCTTGCTGGTCGCGGAATTTTTTGAGTGCCAGTGAGCGCAAATCCTTGACGATCGGATTGGTCAGGCTGGTGACTTCCTTGACCCTGCCGGGGCTCGAAATGGAACTGCCGTGGGAGCGATCATCATGTCTTGTCATTTGGCACCCCAGCGGCTGAACATGGACGTGGAAAGGGCGCGGCCGGAGGAGCGTTCGCGCAGGATCAGTTCGCCCGATTGTACTTCGCCGCCAAGCCCGGTGAAGGCGTCGCGCATCAATTCATGGATGGCAAAGAATGATGCCCGGATGGAATAGGCTGTTAAAACGACGCCCAGGGCGTTGGGTGTGAGGATCGACCGGCAAAGGTCGACCATATCAGGCAGGTTGTCGAAAAGCTGCCAGACCTCGCCATTCGGGCCACGGCCATAGGCGGGGGGATCAAGCAGGATGATATCATAGCCGCTGCCGCGCCGCTCTTCGCGGGCGACGAACTTCATCGCATCTTCGCAAATCCAGCGAATAGGCTTGCTGGAAAGGCCAGCCATTTCCTGATTTTCCCGCGCCCAGACGATTGCTTTCTTGGAGGCATCGACATGCGTTACCTCCGCACCGGCGCGCGCCGCAACCAGCGAGGCAACGCCGGTATATCCAAAGAGATTGAGCACCTTTACCGGACGCTTGGCGTTGCGGATAGTTTGGTCCATGTGCGACCAGTGTGTTCCCTGCTCAGGAAACACACCGACATGGCGAAATGAAGTGAAGCGACCGAAGAACGGAATGCCTTCATAGGCCATAGGCCATGTTTCGCCGAGTGGTACGTGTGGAAAATGCCAGCGTCCGACGCCTTCTTCATCCGTATTGCCCGTGAAGACAGCATCTGCCTTGTCCCATTCGGCCTTGTCCCATGCCGGGAGCCAGATCGCCTGCCCCTCTGGGCGGATGATCCGGTAGGGCCCATATTGTTCAAGCTTCAGGCCATTGCCGCTATCGAGCAGCGCATAATCATCGGATGGCAGTGTTTCGAGGATCAAGCCGGTCTTTTCAGTTGGCCGCGCACCTGTCCGACGGGTCAGGACACGCTTCGGCAGGGGTTCAGAACGCGGCGCGGCCTTGACGCGGGTGTCATTCTCAGGCGCAGGGGCAGGTTTGGCAAATTGCGGGCGCGGCTTGGTGGCCTGCTGCTTGTAGGGAGCGGCCTTTGGTCCTGCACTCTTCGGGCTCGCACCCTTGGGGCTTGCGGCCCGGGGGCTTGCGCCCCGGGGGTCAGTACCCCGGGCGCCGGTACCCCCGGCTTTCCTGATTTTTCCACCAGACGATTTCAAACGACTATGCCCTCGTATTCCCTTGGCCTTTGATCCAATGGTGGTTTCCTATGCCAAGACGAGGAAAGGCGAAAGCAAAAACACTCAAATCGAGGCAGCAATCGCCTTTTCATAGACCAGAATACCCGCCGCAAGGTCTTCCAGGGCTGCACCGACTGACTTGAACAGGGTGATTTCGTCAGGTGATTGGCGCCCTTTGACCTTGCCGCGCGTGAGATCGAACAGGTCGCCAACGACGTGGCTTTCGCTGATTGCGCCCGCCTTGATCGGCTGGACAATATCGCCGCCTTCTTTCAGCGCACCTTCTTTCGTGTCGACAAACACCCGCGCAAGCTTCACGCACTCATCATCGCTTTCGCGCATGGCAGGGGTAAATGCACCGATAAGATCGACGTGAGCGCCCTTTTTCAGATGTTTGCCGAGAATGAGTGGCTCGGTAGAAAGCGTTCCTGCCGCGATAATGTCGGCATCGGCAATGGCTGCATCCTTATCGGTGACAGCTTTGGCATTGAAACCGTCGGCAACAAGGTCCGTAGCCACTTTCTGCGCATTGTCAAAATTGCGGTTCCAGATGGAAATCTCACGGATTGGCCTGACAGAGCTGTGCGCACGGGCAAGAAAGCCGGATAGCGCGCCTGCGCCAAGGATAACGAGTTTGGATGCGTCTTCGCGGGCAAGATAGCGGGCGGCAAGGGCGGAAGCACCCGCGGTGCGCCATGTGGTCAATCGCTGGCCATCGATCAGGGCCTTGGGTTCACCTGTTTTTCCATCCAGCAGGAGATAGACACCCATGACGGCAGGTTTGGCGATAGCACCGTTGTCAGGCGAGACGGTGACGATCTTGACGCCCATATAGCCTTTCGTGGAATCGCGAAGTGCATCGAAATCCGACCATGCGGGCATCAGCAAAAGTGTCGATGCAGCGCCGTCAGGACGATCAACCGTATGGTGGTGGCGGACAGGCTGGATCACACCCTGACGGAACGCCGTTTCGATGGCATTGATCATATCCGGCCAGTTCAACAGCCCGTCAACCTCAGCCGGTGAGACCAGTTTCATCGTAAATCCTTGAAAATATGCCGTTTAATGCAGCGATGGGAGATTGGGTGTTGACTGGGTGGCGGCTGATTTCCGCGCTTCTATGCGCAGGAGTTCCGCTTCCTGTTTTCGCTGGCGAGCCAGCTTACGATGCTTGCCCTGATTGAACCAGGTGGCAAAACTGCCAAGGATCAAGCCGATGATGAGTGCAAGAAACAGCCAGACGAACAGAGGGGCCGAATAGGAAAGCCCGGGATTTCCCGGATTGAATGGATCAATCGTGAAAGTCACCAGCCCGCGATTGGCCACCGACAAGGCAATCAGAATGACGGCAAGCGGCACAAGAATGAGGACGACAACAACGCGATTGATCATTTCTCTCTCCAGGGTGACGGCACTTCACAAATAGTCAGGCAATCGAGCCGCCCCGGCTTGTCACTGCGCTCAGTCGGCGTTCAGCCTGTCGCGCAATTCCTTGCCGGTCTTGAAAAATGGCACCCATTTTTCTTCGACCTCGACACTGTCGCCGGTACGGGGATTACGGCCGCTGCGGGCGGGACGGTTTTTTACCGAGAACGCACCGAAGCCCCGCAGCTCGACCCGGTTTCCCTCCGCCAGAGCATCGGTGATCTCATCAAATATGGCGCCGACGATATTTTCGACATCACGCTGAAACAGGTGCGGATTGCGGTTGGCAATGATCTGGACGAGCTCTGATTTGATCACGGCATAATCCCTTCTGGTTCAAGTTCAGATGACACGGCCATTATGACTATGTCACTGATCCTGTAAGCTTAAATATCCTATTGCGCCCCGACAGGCTTGCCGTCAACGTGCCAAACTGAAACGAGCCCGTCAAGGAAGATACGATCACCGGTCAAATCCTTGAGCAAGCCGGCGCTTTCCTGCGGAATGCCGAGATATTCTGCCAGCATTTTCAACGCTGATTGCGACAAAAGCGAACTAAAAGCGGTTTTTTGAACGGGTTTCCATTCAACCACAGGCAGTTTCTCGTCCACACCCTTGGTTTTCAGCCATGCAACAGACTTATCTTCACCGCCAAGCTCATCGATAAGCTTGTTGGCAAGAGCCTGTCTGCCAGTGAAAACAGAGCCGTCGGCGAGCGCAAGCGTCTGCTCGCGGGTAAATTTGCGCCGCTCCTGCACAATTCCGACAAACCAGTCATAGGAATCCATGATCATGCGATGGATCATCGCTTTGGCTTCATCGCTTGCTGGATTGAAAAAGTTTGGCTCGGCCTTGAGCGGGCTGGATTTGATGGTTTCGACTTTGACGCCGATCTTTGTCAGCAATTCCGAAATGTCAGGATATTGAAAAAGTACGCCGATAGACCCGACGATGGAAGACTGGCGTGCGACGATATGATCCGAACCGCTGGCAATCATGTAACCCGCCGAAGCGGCAAGAGTACCCACCTGCGCGACCACGGGCTTTTTCGCTGCGATCTTGCGGACGGCTTCGTAAATGGCTTCCCCGCCAGCAGTCGTGCCGCCGGGCGAATCCACCGAGAGGATGACGCCTTTTACCGCAGCAGAATCAGCAACTTCACCAAGGCGTTTGATGAGTTCGTCATTTTCGAAGATGGTTCCCTCGATGCGGACTTTGGCGATGTGCGGGGCAGTTTTGCCCGAAAGACGGTCGGAGCCGGACAGAAAACCGTAGAGCCCGATCAATGCAAGTGCCACCACGAGCAGGGCAAGAACGCGCCAGAATGTCAGCTTGCGCCGGAGACGACGCCTGTCGATAATTGCGTCAGCGGTGTTTGCCATCGTCTTGTCCGTTTCCTGTCCAATTGAATGCAAGCATTCTTCTGCGGCAACATTCTGAGGATGTCCAGAGCCTTGAGTCTAGTGTATTGAGCGATATAGGCAATTCGCCGCGCACCTTGTATATGGGCAGATGACGGCATACTTGTTCGATCAGATGCGGCTTGTGCTATGGGCGCTCGTTCGTTTCATCGAAAAATAACCACATTGGCGTCCGACTAACGCAGCGCCAGTAGATTTCAATCGGTAGTATAACCAACTTATGTCCATTGAACTTAAACATACGCATCCTAACGGTGATGCAACAGCAGCTGCTGCGCAGCATGCGGAAGTTGCGCGGCAATTTGCTGCCACCGAAAAGGAATCGCACGTTTTTCGTGCGGCGGAGCGTCATTCCCGGCGTGTGCGCTTCCTGAAGTTCGCGCTGCCGACGATCGCATTGGTTGGCGCCGGTGTGTTTTCCTGGTTCACTTTCTTTTCCACGACCAACATTCCAAGCAATATTTCGTTGGACAGTGCCGGCATTCAGGACGGCAAGCTTGTCATGACCAATCCGAAGCTTGATGGCTTCACCAAGGACAAGCTTCCCTACAAGATGGGTGCGGAACGCGCCCTGCAGGATGTCGGTAACAGCGCCCTGATCACTCTTGAGAACATCAACGCCGAAATTCCTGTTGGCTCGCAATTGCGTGCGCAGGTGCATGCCAAGTCAGGTCTTTATGACAATGCCAACCGTCAGCTGAAGCTGGACAACGACATAACGCTGACAACTTCAGATGGTATGAAAGCACAGTTGAAATCCGCCGATATCAATATAGAAGCGAACACGATGTCGACCGATCAACCGGTCAGGATCGAGAATAGCAGTGCCAGTATTGTCGCAGACAGCATGAAAATTACTCAGAGCGGCAAAGTAATGGTCTTTGAAAAGGGTGTCAGGCTTGTCATTCAGCCCGCAAAGCTGCAAGAAGGTCGTAAGGAAGCCAAATCACAACAGTGATTGCGGGCCTCATGGGGATATCCCGGATTTAGGAGATTGAGACAATGTCGCGCGGGACAAGACTGATCAGCATATCGACTGTTGCATTGGGTATTTTGGCAACCTCCATGATTGGTCCTGTTGCAGCACAGGATGCGAGCAAGACCGTTGCTCCAAACGGTATGAAGCTTTCGAGCGATCAGCCCATCCAGATCGATTCTGATCGCCTCGACGTTCACAATGACGTCGGTACAGCAACTTTTACTGGCAACGTATCGGTTGTACAGGGCACCACGTTGATGAAGGCCGGCTCGATGGTCGTTTATTACGTGAAGAAGCCTGAAAAGACCGAAGCGGAAAAAGCTGCCGACAAAGCTGCAAAAAAGACGGAAGCCAACCCTGCTTCGCCAGCAGGAGCCGGTGCTCAGGACATTGATCATATCGAGGTCAATGACAAGGTCTACGTCAAGTCAGAGGATCAGGTTGCCACGGGCGATCACGGCACGTTTGACATGAAGACGCAGGTTCTGGTCCTGACCGGTAGCAAGGTTGTTCTGTCTCAGGGTGACAATGTCGGCGTCGGCTGCAAGCTGACCGTGCAGATGAAGAGCGGACAGGCGCAGCTGGAAAGCTGCAAGAATGGCCAGACTGGCCGTGTCTCCATCGTTGTTGCACCGAAAAGTGCTCCGAAAAACTAGACCGGCGGTATAAGTGTCCCTGTTCTCGCGTCGATCCACCCAGACTCCCGTATCGCCAGACGCTCGCATTTCTCAGGAGATGCGGGCCGCTGATCCAACTGCTACGGATCGGATGAAGGGCACGCTCGTCGCGCGCGGCATCACCAAGAGCTATAATGGCCGTCAGGTGGTCAATGGCGTTTCCTTTGGCGTGCGCGCCGGTGAAGCTGTTGGTATTCTGGGTCCGAACGGAGCTGGCAAGACCACCTGTTTTTACATGGTCACCGGGCTGGTGCCTGTTGACAAGGGCAATATCGAGATCGATGGCTTTGATGTCACCACGATGCCGATGTATCGCCGGTCACGCCTTGGCATTGGCTATCTGCCGCAGGAAGCATCCATTTTTCGGGGTCTCTCCGTCGAAAACAATATCAAGGCCGTACTCGAAGTTGTCGAGAAGGATCGTTCGGCGCGGGCGCAGGAACTGGATTCCCTTTTGGAAGAGTTTCACATTGCCCATTTGCGCAAGGCCCCGGCGCTTTCGCTGTCGGGTGGTGAGCGGCGGCGTCTCGAAATCGCGCGCGCTTTGGCTTCGCGTCCCAATTTCATGCTGCTGGACGAACCCTTTGCCGGTGTTGACCCGATTGCCGTGGCGGATATCCAGCAACTCGTGCGCCATTTGACCAGCCGTGGCATCGGTGTGCTCATTACTGACCACAATGTGCGCGAGACATTGAAGCTGATCGACCGCGCTTATATTATTCATGCTGGTCAGGTTCTGACCCATGGTCGTCCGGATGAAATTATTGCCAATCCTGATGTTCGGCGTCTTTATCTCGGTGATCAGTTCAAGCTTTGATTTTGTCGATTTCTGGTGACTTTTCGCCGGAAATTGCTTCTTGAACCGTGTATCCAGACGAATTTTCCTGAAAAGAGTCGTTTTTTGCTTTGTCGGAATTGACAAGCAAGGATTGGGCCAGTTCTGTACATTGAAAAGAATTTCGTACAGGGGTCCTCGCGTTCACCATGGCATTGTCGCCAAAACTCGATTTGAGGCAAACACAGTCGCTGGTGATGACGCCACTGCTCATGCAGTCGATTCGACTTTTGCAATTGACCTATGTCGAGCTTGAGCAGTTTATCGAACAGGAGATTGAAAAAAATCCCCTGCTGGAACGCGATGATGCGGCGAACGAGCCTTTTTCCTTTGAAAGCCGGACCATATCAGACGAGCGGGGACCCGAAGAAGCGGGTGATTACTCGCGCAACCTCAATAGTGGCGACGCCGCTGAACATGGGGATGGGGCCGACGCGGACGGGCAGAGCGAACATTGGCTTGTCAGTGGCGAGACCACCAGCTCCGGTTCCATGTCCGATACATTCGACAGTTCGCTGGAAAATATCTTTCCCGATGATCCCGGAACCCATGATTTCATTGCGGGAGATCTGGCGACGCAGTGGAAATCGTCCTCCGGTGATGGGTATGTGTCGACGGGCGGTGAAGGGTTCAACCTCGAACAGGTAACGGCTTCGCCCCTGACTTTGCGCGACCATGTGGGCGAACAGATCATCTTTGCTTTTGTTGATGCTGCGGACCGGCTGATTGCGGCGGAGCTTGCAGACCATCTTGACGAAATGGGCTATCTGCGCGCCGATGTGGATGAAATTGCCGAGAGATTGGGAGTTGATGCGGCCCATATCAACAGGCTCATTGCTATTCTGCAGACATTCGAACCTGCGGGCCTTTTTGCCCGCGATCTGGCCGAGTGTCTGGCCATTCAGCTGCGTGCCAAAAACCGGCTCGATCCGGCGATGACGATGCTTCTGCAAAATCTGGAACTGCTCGCCAAACGGGATTTCCACAGCTTGCGGAAACTGTGCCGTGTCACCGATACGGACCTTCTCGATATGCTCAAGGAGATCAGGCTTCTGGACCCGAAGCCCGGAACGGCATTTTCCTCAGGCGTGGCTGATAGCATCATTCCGGACGTTCAGGTCGCTATGGCGCCGGGTGGGACCTGGAACATCGAACTCAATCCCGATGCTTTGCCGCGCGTTCTCGTCAACAATACCTATTATGCCACGATTGCCAAAGTCGCGGCATCCCCGGCGGAGAAGGGTTTTTTGAGCGAATGTCTGCAAAATGCAAACTGGTTGACCCGTAGTCTGGACCAGCGTGCGCAGACAATTTTGAAAGTGGCGACGGAAATTGTACGCCAGCAGTCCGAGTTTCTGCAATTTGGTGTGGCACATCTGAAGCCGCTTAACCTGCGAAATGTGGCTGACGCCATCGGTATGCACGAATCGACCGTGAGCCGCGTAACCGCCAATAAATACATGCTGACGAAGCGTGGTGTTTTCGAGTTGCGCTATTTTTTCAATGCCGGAATTTCGGCCACCGAAGGCGGCGAGCAGCATTCTTCACAATCTGTCCGGCATCAAATCAAGCTTCTTATCGACAATGAAAAGCCTGAGGATATTTTGTCCGACGATACAATTGTGGATCTTTTGAAGGGCCAGGGCGTTGATATTGCACGGCGTACCGTTGCGAAATACCGGGAGGCGATGAACATCGCTTCCTCAGTCCAAAGGCGCCGCGAGAAAAAAGCACAGGCTTCTGTGCGCAAGGGTGACGGAAACTCTGGATTCATCCGCCACACAGGTGTAGAATCGCGGCGAGTGGGTAAATGAACCGGACCATAGAAGTCTGGTCAAGGGAGAGTGAAGCGCCGGTAATTTGCGTCAATTGAAGCGAAAGCGCGCCTTTGGATATGAAGAATCAGAAAGTGAAATGTGATGAATCGCTCGCATGGAATGTGCGGGATGTCTTTGCTCGTCTTACAACAACAGTGTAGATTGGCTCGGGCAATGAAAAGTCACAACGAAGGTGAGGTATCATGAGTCTGCGTGTATCTGGGAAACATATGGACATTGGTGACGCTTTCCGCATTCGCATTGACGAACGGATCGGCGAGATGGTTACCAAATATTTCGATGGCGGATATACAGGCCACGTCACAGTGGAGAAGCAGGGGTCGCGTTTTATCGCAGACTGCCTGATCCGTCTCGATACCGGCACGGTGTTGCAGGCAGCGGGCGAGGCACAAGATCCTCAGCTTGCTTTCGATGCAGCCGGAGAACGCGTGGACAAGCGTCTTCGCCGTTATAAGCGGCGTCTGAAATCGCATCAGGCACCGGGCTCCAACGGTGTTTTCGACGATATTTCCTACCGGGTCGTAGCTCCTGTACCGGATGAGGATGAGGATATTCCGGAAGATTACGCACCGACAATCGTGGCTGAGACGTCCATGGCGCTCAGAAGCATGAGTGTCGCGTCTGCTGTGGTCGAGCTTGATCTGAAAGATAGTCCAGTGGTTGTCTTCCGCAACTCTGGAAGTACGCAGGTGAATATCGTATACCGCCGCGCTGACGGCAACATCGGCTGGATCGATCCATCGGCCGTGGCCGGTCAGAACGGTGCCGGCTCATAGGCGAAATTTGAACTACCGTCCGCGCCTTAAAAGCGCGGGCGGTAATCAGGAAGGAAGAGAATAATGGATCTGGGTGATCTCATTCAGCCCGACGCTGTCCTGCCCGCATTGAAAGTCAATTCCAAAAAGCAGCTTTTGCAAATCATGTCGGAAAAGGCCGCCGCCTTGACCGGTTTGACGGAGCGGGAAGTGTTCGACACTGTCCTGCAGCGTGAGCGCCTTGGTTCGACCGGTGTTGGCAATGGCATTGCCATTCCGCATGGCAAGATCAACAGCGTGAAGCGAATTACCGGGGTCTTTGCGCAGCTCGAAACACCTGTTGATTTTGAAGCGCTTGATGATCAGCCTGTGGATATTGTTTTCCTTCTGCTGGCCCCTGAAAATGCCGGTGCTGATCACCTGAAGGCTTTGTCACGCATTGCACGCATGCTGCGTGATCCCGAGAGAATTGCCAAACTGCGCACCGCCCATGATGCGAGCCTTATCTATGAATTGCTGACGGCGCAGCCTGCATCCAACGCCGCCTGATTATTTTATAGTGTTTGAAGAGAAAGCCGCCTTTGGGCGGTTTTTTCGTTTCTATCCATCAGGCAGCCGAAACATGCCGGAACGGGATCTGCCAGCCAAGCCGCACACCAAGTGTGCCGCAGGCAATCAGCAGCATTCCGGCGGCTTGCGCTATTCCCAATGGATGGCCGTAAATTGCCCAGTCAACAATGATGGCGACGATCGGATAGATGAAGGTCAATACGCCGATGACAGGTGTTTGCAGGCGCGGATAGGCCGAATAGATCAGGATATAGGCAATGCCCGTATGGAAAATGCCAATGCTGGCGAGCCACCCCCACGAAGCCAGCGGGACAGGTCCCGTCAGATTGGCAAACGGCGCGAGCATGAAAATGCCGACAATTGTCTGGCAAAGCACGGTGATCTCGGGCCGTTGTTCGCCAAGGCCCTTGGCAAGAATCGTGGCCGCTGCATAAAGCATTGCCGCGCCGAGCGACATGACAATACCAAGAACCCAGATTGCGCTGACGGGTGCGGTGGTGCCAACAAGGCCGCTCGCCAGTACGACGCCAAGAAATGCGCCGAGCATCCAGATGATCTGGTCACGGGTGATGCGTTCCTTGAGCACGGTTGCGCCGATGAGGACAACGAAAAACGGCTGGATATGATAGATGATTGTGGTGGTCGCAATGGATGTCATGCGGAAACCGGCAAAGAATGAAACCCAGCTCAGCACCATGCAGACACCGCCGAGGGCTGCCCGCGCCAGTCGCGACCAGGAGAGCGTTCGATCGGGCAGATAGCCGCGCAGAAAACACCATGCGCCGAGAAAGATCGTGCCGAATACACAGCGCCAGAACACAATCGTTACCGGATCGAGCCGTGTTTCCGTTGCAAATGCGCCCACTGTGCCAATGATAACCATAGCAATGGCAAGTTGGGTAGCTGGAAAACGTTCTGAAAGCGGCTCGGCCATAACGGGCATCCCTGAATAATTGGATGCCCAGTTAGCCTCGATATTTTCATCCAAACAAACGAATAGATTTGTAAGAAGCTATTCGTTATGCTGATGGTATTATGGCTGCACCCCTCGACCTTGATCTGTTGCGAACCTTTGTTGCTGTCGTCGAAAGCGGCAGTCTTTCGGCGGCTGCTCCGCGCGTGGGCCGAAGCCAGTCAGCTGTCAGCATGCAGATGCAGCGGCTGGAGCAGGCAGTTGGCAAGCAGCTTCTGATCCGCAATCCCCGTTCCGTCGAGCCAAATTTAGCCGGCGAAAGTTTTCTGAATTATGCACGCCGCCTGTTGCGATTGTCCGATGAGGCATGGGCCAATGTCACCCGCCCTGAGGAGACCGGCAGTGTGCGTCTGGGGGTGCCGGATGATTATGCGGCCTTCCTCCTGCCACCCATCCTGTCGCGGTTTGCCGCTGACCATCCGCTGGTTACTGTGGAACTGGTTTGTGAACAATCCACATCGCTGGTCAAGGCGATTGAGGATAACCGGGTCGATCTGGCTATTGTGACGCGCGTTCAAAAGCAGCCGCTTGAAATTATCCGCCGCGAACGTTTCGTCTGGGTTGCCTCGCCAACCCACGTTACCTGGGAAAATGACCCGCTGCCTATTGCCCTGTTCGAACCGGGCTGTGCGGGACGCACCCATGTCTTGCAGGCACTGGGTGATGCGGATCGCAGCTATCGTTGCACCTATTCCAGCGCCAGCCTGCTTGGTCTGATTGCCGTTGTTCAGGCGGGTCTGGCGGTGGCGGGTCTCGCCGCCTGCAGTGTGCCGTCCTCACTGCGCATAGTTGGCGAGAATGAGGGCTTGCCACCGCTGCATGACCTTGAGGTCGGGGTCATGCGTAACCCCAATTCAACGGATGCAGCCGTTAACCGGCTTGATGATTTCCTGCGGCGGAATCTCGCACAGATAGTGTGAATTTCAGACCCAGACGTCGTTCTGGGCGGTGCGTTCTTTGCTCCCATTGCCGGTGTTCACAACGCCGCGTGGTTCAATCAGCATCAAGCGAACTTCCCTTTCCGCATAGGGCTTATGCTCGACGCCCTTGGGCACCACATACATTTCACCCGGTTTGATTGTCACAGACCCATCGCGAAAATCGATGCGTAATTCGCCGTCCAGCACGATGAATGCCTCATCGGTTTCCGGATGGTCATGCCAGATAAAATCCCCTTCAAGCCGCGCAATCTTGAACTGATAATCATTGAGTTCGGCCACCACTTTGGGCTGCCACTGTTCGGTGAACAGGCCAAATTTCTCGGAAAAATTGATGGCATTATAAGGCTTTGACGAACCGCTTTGCATGCATGACTCCCTTGGATAACAGCAAGCGGGAGTTATCAGCCAATCGGGAGCAGCGGTCTTGTACGTTTGTGCGCAAGATCAGTCTTGTTCCAGCGTTTTGCACTTTTGGCTAAAACGCCCACGAACAGGTCTGACGCTCTTCTGCGCCGAAAGCTCGCAAGGTTAAACCTGCCGGACAAGGGTGCCGATGACATTGACGACAATGCGCGCGGCGGTCAGGGCCGAAAGGCTGTCAATATCGGCGGGAGGATAGAGTTCGACAAGGTCGAATCCTGCGATGCGGGCGCGCTTGCTGAGACCCGCGATCAGGTCGATTACCTGCGTGTAGGAAAGGCCACCCGGCGTACGCGCCGCCACACCGGGCATGATGCTGGGATCAAGGCTATCGCAGTCGAGGGTGACTACAACCCGTGCTCCTTCAGGGATATGCCGGAGAGCAGCTTCGACGCCCTGCGTATGAATCTCGCGGGCGGTCACAAAATGGCTGCCATAGTGCCGGGCTGCTTCAATGTCGGCGAGGCGCGCGCTACCAACGCTGCGCAGACCGATCTGCACAATCCCGGCAACGTGCGGCATCTCGCTCGCCCGGCGCATCGGGCTGGAATAACCGTGGCGCTCGCCATGCACTTCGTCGCGCCAGTCGATATGAGCGTCTATCTGAAGAATCCAGACAGGCCCGTGATCTGCAAAGCCGGCGAGAAAGGGTATTGTCACGGAGCAATCGCCGCCGAGCAGGATAGGTAAGGCTGGCAATGCCAAAACCTCGCGCGTCCGCGCTTCGATCCGGGCCCGGTTGCCAGCGTTGTCATGGATTGTGGTTGAAATGTCACCTGTATCAACGCAACAGATCGGCTTACCGTCAAAAAGTGGACCGCCGAGATCAAAGTCCCAGTGCTCGATAAGGGCGGTATCGTTTTGGCTCGCAGCGCGGATCGCGCCGGCAGCCGAGTGATAGCCGCTGCTGTCCTTGCCGGGATAAGTGCTGCCGTGACCGGCTCCGAAGATAACCATGCGGGGCGTGCGGCCCTCGGGGAGTCGATCAGGAAGCCCGAGAAAGGGAGGAAGAGCGGTCATTGTTTTGTCCATCCGTTGCTCAAAGCAGACTTATTCAGGCCGTTTTGATTTCCGCCCGTAAAGCTCAAGCCGGTGATGGATGATGTCATAGCCAAGGGCGCGGGCGATTTCTTCCTGCAACTTCTCGATCTTGTCAGACTGGAACTCGATCACATCACCCGTATCGACATCGATCAGGTGGTCATGATGCTCGCCATGCGCCTGTTCAAAGCGCGACGGACCGCCATTGAAGGCATGGCGATGGATCGCCCCCATCTCCTCCAAGAGGTTCATGGTGCGATACACGGTCGAGAGCGAAATGCTGTCGTCAATCTCGATGGCACGATGGAAGATTTTCATCGCATCCGGATGGTCTTCCGTGGAGGTCAGAATATCGAGAATGATTCGGCGGGGGCGGGTGATGCGAACGCCCGCCTTGCGCAGTTCTTTCTCGTAATCCGGCTTCTGATTGAGTGCATGTTTCATGAGCGCGATTATGCGCCAGAACGCGCTCAGTTGCAAAGATTCTCAACTGGCTCACCCAGATATCGGCATTGTTGCACAGAATTTCAGTGATTGAAGCAACCGGTGTGTCAGCCCGTCGGTAAGAATTTCTTTTTGCAAATCATTTGCATTTGCATTGACGAATGAAAAAGCGAACGTTATGGAGTAACAATGGCGCTGAAAACCCGCGTCATTTTCCCGTGTATGCTGGAGGCGATATGAGATTTTCCCGACTGTTGATTGCTGTTTTTGCTCTTTTGACGATTCTTGGCCCGGCATCCGCGGCTGATGGCAAAAAGTTCAAGGTGGTTACTACCTTTACGATCATTGCCGATATGGCACGCAATGTTGCGGGTGACGCGGCCGATGTGGATTCAATCACCAAGCCCAATGCGGAAATCCATGATTACCAGCCGACACCCGGTGATATTCTGAAAGCACAGGACGCCAATCTCGTTCTCTGGAATGGTCTTGGCCTTGAACGCTGGTTCGAAAAATTCTTTGGCAATGTGAAAAACGTGCCGAGTGCTGTTGTCAGCGAGGGCGTTGAACCCATGGGTATTTCCGAGGGGCCCTATGAGGGCAAGCCAAATCCGCATGCGTGGATGTCGCCCAATGCTGCTCTGATCTATGTGGAGAATATCCGTAAGGCGCTTGGCAAATATGACCCGGATAATGCGGCAATCTATGACCGCAATGCTGCGGCCTATTCGGATAAGATCAAAGCCACCGTTGCGCCCATCCGCGAGAGCCTTGCTGCCGTTCCTCTTGAGCGCCGCTGGCTTGTGACCAGTGAAGGTGCCTTCAGCTATCTCGCCCGTGATTTCGACATGAAAGAGCTTTACCTCTGGCCGATCAACGCGGATCAGCAGGGTACGCCCCAGCAGGTTCGTAAGGTCATCGACAAGGTGCGTGCCGAAAAAATCCCGGTTGTGTTCAGTGAGAGCACGATTTCCGCATCGCCCGCCAAGCAGGTGGCGCGCGAGACCGGCGCCAAATATGGCGGTGTTCTCTATGTCGACTCGCTCAGCGATCCCGATGGACCGGTGCCGACCTATCTCGACCTGCTGCGAACCACCGCACAAACCGTAGCCAAAGGATTTGCCCCGTGAGCGTAACCTCCCAAGCGCTCGCCAGCCCCTCCGCTGCAAAGCGAGGGGCTGGTCTTTCCGTACATGACGTCACCGTCACCTATCGCAATGGTCATACGGCCCTGCGCAATGCCAGTTTTGACATTCCGCGCGGTTCGATCACCGCTCTGGTGGGTGTGAATGGCAGCGGCAAGTCCACCCTGTTCAAGGCAATCATGGGCTTTGTCCCGCTTGCCAAAGGGTCGGTATCGATCCTTGGCGAAAAGGCAGGGCAGGCGCTGAAGCGCAATGTCGTTGCCTATGTGCCGCAGAGCGAGGATGTCGACTGGAATTTTCCTGTACTGGTTGAGGACGTCGTGATGATGGGACGCTACGGCCATATGAACGTTCTGCGTATGCCGAAAAAGCGTGACCAGCACATGGTGACGGCAGCGCTGGAACGGGTCGGTATGACCGATTTCCGTAAGCGGCAGATCGGCGAACTCTCCGGCGGCCAGAAGAAGCGGGTGTTTCTGGCCCGCGCGCTGGCACAGGAAGGGGATATCATTCTGCTGGACGAGCCGTTTACCGGTGTCGATGTGCGCACCGAAGAGGCGATTATCGGCCTGCTTCGATCATTGCGCGATGATGGCAAGGTTATGCTTGTCTCCACCCATAATCTCGGCAGTGTGCCCGAATTCTGCGACCGGGCCGTGCTGGTCAACCGCACGGTTCTTGCCTCTGGTCCGACCGAAAAAGTGTTCACGCAGGCCAATCTGGAAATGACTTTTGGCGGTGTGCTCCGGCACTTCATTCTTGGCGGTGTCGATCTTCACGATGATGCGGACCCGCGCAGCGTGACGGTGCTCAGCGATGACGAGCGGCCATTCGTCATCTACGGTGAGCCCAAGAGTGGCAAAGGCAAGTCGAAGCCATGATGCAAATTCTGCTTGAACCGTTCTCGTACAATTACATGGTCAATGCCATGTGGGTCAGCGCGCTGGTTGGCGGTGTCTGCGCATTCCTTTCGGCCTATCTGATGCTGAAAGGCTGGTCGCTGATTGGCGATGCGCTCTCCCATTCCATCGTACCGGGCGTTGCCGGTGCCTATATGCTCGGCCTGCCTTTTTCCATTGGGGCGTTCTTCTCCGGTGGTCTTGCGGCCGTCGCCATGTTGTTCCTGAACCAGCGAACCAAGCTGAAAGAGGATGCCATTATTGGCCTTATCTTTACCTCCTTCTTTGGTCTCGGCCTGTTCATGATGTCGCTGTCACCGGCCTCGGTGAACATCCAGACCATCGTGCTCGGCAATATTCTGGCGATCACACCTGAAGATACGTTACAACTGGTCATCATTTGCGGCGTCTCGCTGGCGGTCCTTCTCGTCAAATGGAAGGATTTGATGGTGACGTTCTTCGATGAAAACCACGCCCGATCAATCGGTCTTAATCCGCCTGTGCTTAAAATTCTGTTCTTCACGCTGCTCAGCGCATCGACGGTTGCAGCCATGCAGACGGTGGGCGCGTTTCTGGTTGTGGCCATGGTCGTCACCCCCGGAGCGACGGCCTATCTGCTGCATGATCGTTTTCCGCGTCTGATCCAGACGAGTGTGGCGATTGGCGCGCTGACCAGTTTTGTTGGAGCCTATCTGAGCTATTTTCTCGACGGCGCCACCGGCGGCATTATCGTGGTTCTGCAAACGCTCGTCTTTCTCACCGCTTTTGTTTTCGCTCCCAAACACGGAACACTTGCCGCACGCCGCCGCGCGAAACTGGCGCTGGAGGAGGGCGCATGAGCGATGTAATCCAGCTTCTGTTGCAGCCATTCAATTTCGGCTTCATGCAGCAGGCCTTTGTCATCACGCTTCTGGTGGCCGTCCCCATGGGCCTGCTCTCGCCTTTTCTTGTTCTGAAAGGCTGGTCGCTGATGGGTGATGCCATCTCTCATGCGGTGCTGCCCGGTGTTGTTCTTGCTTATATTGCAGGCATACCGCTTGCCATTGGTGCCTTCGCAGCGGGGATGATCTGCGCGCTGGCAACCGGCTTTCTCAAGCAGAACAGCCGGGTCAAGGAAGACACGGTTATGGGCGTGGTATTCTCCGGCATGTTCGGGCTTGGCATCGTGCTTTACACCAAGATCCAGTCCGACGTGCATCTCGATCATATCCTGTTCGGCGATATGCTCGGCGTGGCATGGAGTGATATTGCCGAGACAGGCGTCATTGCAGCAGTCACTTTGCTGGCGCTCGGTATCTGGCGTCGGGATTTATTGTTGCACGCCTTTGACCCGCAGCACGCACAGGCGATTGGTCTACCGGTCAAATTCCTGCATTACGGCTTGCTGTGTATCCTGTCGCTCACCATCGTCGGCGCGCTCAAGGCTGTTGGTATCATCCTTGCCGTTGCCATGTTGATTGCGCCGGGATCGATTGCCTTTCTTCTGACCAAACGCTTCGAGCAGATGCTGCTCGTATCAGCGGCGGTTGCAGTGGTCACGTCGCTTGCCGGTATCTATCTGAGCTTCTTTCTCGATAGTGCTCCGGCACCAACCATCGTGCTTCTGCTGACAGCCAGTTTCATTCTGGCGTTTCTCGTTTCCAGAAACAGAACCGCCGCCAGCACCGAAGCGCAGGCGGCGGAGTAAATATTGAAGTCAGCGGTGAAAGCCGCTGGCTATTTTCCCGGCACAACTTCCACAAGCACCTTGTGCTCGCCTGATGTCTCAAGCGGAATGCCCGCATCGGCCTTCGCCAGCTTCTTGCCATCCACAGTGATCTTCCTGCCGCCCTTGGCGGCTGGTTTCACCTCGACCGTATAGCGCGCCTTGCCGTTGCGCAGGACGAAACTGAAGCCATCGGTCCACGCGGTTGGCAGGGCAGGGTCAACGAACAACCGGTCATTCTGGCGGCTGATACCGAGAATGCCTTCCGTCGCCACCCGGTAAAGCCAGCCAGCGGAACCCGTGTACCAGGTCCAGCCGCCACGTCCGCGCATCGGATCAACCGAATAAACGTCAGCGGCGACAACATAGGGCTCAACCCGGTAGGATTCGGCCTTATCGGCATCCAGCGAATGGTTCACAGGATTGAGCTTGCTGAACCAGCGATAGGCTTCGTCGGCATTGCCGAGCTTTGCCATGGCAAGCACAGCCCAGGTGGCCGCATGGGTATATTGACCGCCATTTTCACGCACGCCCGGCGGATAGCTCTTGATATAACCCGGATCGTGACGCGACTTGTTGAAGGGCGGTGTGAACAGCTTGATGATATCCACTTCGTCATCCACCAGATGCGTCGCGACGGATTGCATCGCCTGCTTGGCACGATCCGCATCGCCATAGCCCGAGAGCACGCTCCAGGACTGGGCAATCGAGTCGATCTTGCACTCTTCGCTTGTCTTGGAGCCCAGAGGCGAGCCGTCGTCGAAATAGCCGCGACGGTACCATTCGCCGTCCCAGCCATCTTTTTCAAGCGCGGCCTTGAGGCTTTCAATATGGGCTTCCCATCGCTTGACGCGGTCAGTGTCCTTGCGCTGGCGGGCAATCGGCAGAACATCGCGCAAGGTGCTGATCAGGAACCAGCCCAGCCAGATGCTCTCGCCCTTGCCCTCTTCGCCGACACGGTTCATGCCGTCATTCCAGTCGCCGGTGAGCATAAGTGGCAGACCATGCGAACCCGTGCGGGCGATGGCAAGATCAAGTGCCCGCGCTGCATGTTCGTAGACTGTCACTTTATCAGCAGCGATTGTCGGCTGGTAGAAGGCGTCATGTTCGCCATTTTCCAGAGCCTTACCTTCGATGAAGGCGATCTGCTCATCCAGAATGCTCATATCGCCCGTTACCGAGGTGTAGTGCGCAATGGCATAACCAAGCCAGACCACATCGTCGGAAATCATCGTGCGTACACCGGCGCCCGATGTTGGCAACCACCAGTGTTGAACATCGCCTTCCTTGAACTGGCGGGCAGCGACATTCAGGATCTGGTGACGGGCCAGAGACGGATCAAGCACCAGCATGGACAGTGTATCCTGCAACTGGTCGCGGAAACCAAAGGCACCACTGGCCTGATAGAAGGCCGTGCGTGCCCAGATGCGGCAGGCAAGGCTCTGATACGGCAGCCAGCGATTGACCATCACGTCGAACGCGTCATCAGGCGTATCCACCTGCAACCCGTCGAGGAACCCGGTCCAGATTGCCTTGGAAGCGGCAAGCGTCTTCTCAAACGGCTTTTTCAGCTGTTCGGAAAGCACACGGCGAGCTTCGGTGGCACCGGCAGTATCGCCGATATAGAACAGGATTTCCTTGGTTTCTCCGGCAGCGATTTCCAAATCGACAGCCATTGCCGCGCAGGGATCGCCCCCCGCTTCAACCACATTCGACAGGGTTTTTGCCTGTAGCACAGCCACGGGTTGATCAACCGAACCCAATGGGCCGAAGAACTCTGTCCTGTCCGATGTCACCGATTGCGGTTTCACGTTTGAGGCAAAGAATGCGACGTGATCCTTGCGGTCAGCACCATAAGGATTGCGGGCGAACAGTGCGCCGCTTTCCACATCATGCGATGGCACAATGAACGGCGCCGTTTTCGCCCGCGAATTGCCAAGCATCCATTCCACGAAACCGTAGACACGCAATTGCTTGGCTGTTCCGCCATTATTGGTGATCTTGAGACTGGACACACGCACCGGCATTTCCGTATCGATTGTGTGGGTCAGTTCCAAGCCAACATTGCCATGTCGCGACAGGAACGTCGAATAGCCTTGGCCATGGCGTGTTTCATACTGCACCGAAGGATCACGCAGCACCGAAGCGGTGGGCGAGAATGCCGTGCCCTTGTCGAGATCAACGACATAGATCGCTTCGCCCGACCGGTTGATCACAGGATCGTTCGACCATTGCGTCAACTGATAGTCGCGGCTGTTGCTGGACCATGTGAAGCCTGCACCCTCAGCCGAAACGTGGAAGCCAAAGCCCGCATTGGAAATCACATTGATCCAGGGCTGCGGTGTGTTGGCCCGGTCGGCAAGACGGATGACATATTCATTGGTCTTCATGTCGAAACCGCCAAAACCATTCCAGAAGGCAAGATCGCCGCCATCTGTTTTCTGGCGACGCTTGCTTGCCAGCTGGGTCGGTGCTGGGGCAATGGCGCGCATGTCATCAAGGCCGGTGTCACCGGTAGCGAGCGTTTTGCCGGAAGCAGTAATGGCTGGTTGCAGGTCTGCCGCCGCCAGTTCTTCCGTACGCTTCAACTGCTCGACCAGCGTACCGTTCTGGGCATGCATGACGATACGGGCGGAGGCGAGCAGGGTATTATAGCTCGCATCGCTCATCTGGTCCTTACGCACCGTGAAGATATGGACACGCGGTCCATATTGCCCGCCACGGTTGCGGCTGTTTTCGCAGATCGCTTCGAGCCCGCGCTGGAAATCCTGAGCATAGGAGAAGGAGCGCTCATTGATGACGACAACGTCGACCACAAGCCCCTTCGCCCGCCAGTATTCCTGTGCCTTCAGCACATTCTTCAGCGTTTCCATATCGGCTTCATCGTCGATGCGCAGTGCAAGGATGGGGAAGTCGCCTGAGATGGACATGGGCCAGAGATCGGACTGGCTGCCAAGGCCGGATGCGATGCTTTCGGACGGCAGGCGCAGAGCCTTGTCCGTATAGATCAGGCTGGTTGCGACGCGCTGGAAGTCCGCGGCCTCATCCGGATTGATCTCGATATGATGCAGCCGCACCTGCGAACTTGTCCAAGACAGCGAGAATTCGCGGGCAAAGCAATCCGGGTGACGGAAGCGCGAGACGACTTCTTCCAGCTCATGCCGGTCTGGCCCGACAAGGGTCCAGTAAACCAGCGTCACACGCTTGTGCGCAGGAACCCGTACGCGGCAACGCAGCGAAGCGATGGGATCGAGCACAAATCCCTGACTGCCATTGAGGGTGACGCCCTCATCGAAGGCGGCCGGATTGCGCAGGTTACGGCCGCGGCCAATAAATGCCCGCCGGTCCGTTTCCGCCTGAATTTCGCGCATCGCGCCCGAACCATCCGTGACCACATGGGCCACGTGAATATCGGGCTCGCCGCTGCCCCGCTTGCGGCGCGTCGCATAAATCGTATCGCCGCGCGGGTCGATCTCGGTTTCCACAAACATCTTGGCAAAGGCCGGATGCGCAGTATCCGTATCGTCAGCCGTTAGAACCAGTTCCGCATAGGACGTCACTTCAATGATCCGGTCTTTTGTTCCGGTATTGGTGATGATGATGCGTCGGCCTTCGCCATCGGAATCCGAAGCGACGATGGTTTCCACCGTGGTCTGGATGGTGCCGTTTTCCTTGACGAATTCAGCCTTGTAGTCAGCAAAGATGGTTGTGCTTTTTTCGCCGGCAGCCCGAACGGGATCACCGGTCGCCGACCACCATTCGCCGCTGTCGAGATCGCGCAGGAACAGGAACGTGCCATAGCCGCTTTCAAGCGGATCAGGCTGGAAGCGCGTGATGGCAAGACCATTCCAGCGGCTGTAACCGCCACCATTGGCAGTGACCATGACCGAGTAATGGCCGTTCGACATGATCTGCGTGGCGCGCGGGGCGGAAAGCGGGTTCTTGATGAAACGGATAGACGCCGTTTCTTCGCCGCTTTCCACGGCCTTGCGCATGGGATTATCGGCCTTCGCCTGCAGAACTGGAATTTCGCGTGGGGCTTTTTCCTGCAGCAGCAGTTCGGCAGCTTCAATCACGGGGTCCGAATGGAAGCGGTCACGCATGCGGCCTTCAAACACCACATTGTTGACAGCAACAATCGACATGCCGTGATGGTGCGCCATGTAATTGCGAACGACGGCATATTCCTCGTCTTCGCGAACGCGGGAGCGGGTGAAGTCGACGGCATCATAGAAACCGTACTGACCCAGCGCACCCATTTCGCGCAGGCGCTTCAGATTGACCACAGCTTCCGCCGGGCGATACTGCGCCGCCATGATGCTGGCATAGGGCGCCACCACATAGTTCTTGGAAAGGCCACGCTTCAGGCCGAGCGTTGGAACACCAAAGTTGGTGTACTGGTAGTTCATCTCCGGATCGCGCGCATTATAGGCGGCTTCCGAAATACCCCACGGCAGACCCTTTGACTCGCCATATTCGATCTGGCGCTGAACGATCAGCTTGTTGGTCTGATCGAGCATGGAGCCCAAAGGTTCGATCATGACCAGTGGCGGCATGAGATATTCGAACATGGAGCCTGACCATGAGATCAGCGCACCGCGCCAGCCAACCGGAACCAGAAGACGGCCAAGACGGAACCAGTGATCAACAGGGATATCGCCCTTGGCAATGGCAAAGAGGCTGGCAAGACGGGCTTCCGAAGCCAGAAGATCGTAGCAGCTGGCATCAAGCTCATTGGTGTCGACACGGAAACCGATTGAGAGCAGACGGCGTTCCTTGCGTTCAAGGAAGGTGAAGTCCGTATCAAAGGCCAGTTGCCGGGCCCGGGTTGCCAGCGAAACCAGACGTTCGCGCAGGCTGTCCGTACCATCATGTGTTCCTATGGCATCGTCCGTATGGGCCTGACAGGTCTTGACCAGAAGCAGCGCCCAGCCATTGGCAACGGTGCTCAGCGGGCTTTCAAGCTCGCCATGCAGTTCCTCGGTCAGCCGCTGAATATCACCGGCAAACAGCGAAAGATTGATAGTGCGCAGGGAAGCGGTTTCAGGCTCTTCCTTGATGGTTGTGATGGCACGGCGGAAGTTCGCCACCCGCTCATCCAAACGGCGGCGCAGTGGCCGCAGCACACGGCGTTCATCGGGAATATCGTTGATCGCCTCTTCAAGGATATCGCTGACATCGAGAATACCGTCGAGATCGCTTTGCAGATAGACAGATGGTGCTTCGGCCCACTTTTCCAAAGCGGAGGAAAGCGCCACCAGATGACCGGCGAGATTGCCGCTATCCACCGACGAGACGTAAAGTGGCAGAAGGGGCCGCAAAGTGGTCGTCTCATACCAGTTGTAAAGATGGCCGCGATATTTTTCCATCTTTTCTAGCGTGGTCAGCGTGTCATCGATACGCGTCAGCGTCTCGTTGAAACCGATCCAGCCAAAGTCGCGTGCAGCCACCGTTGACAGCAGATACATGCCGATATTGGTTGGCGATGTGCGTGTCGCGATAACCGGATGCGGGTCTTCCTGAAAATTGTCAGGCGGAATGAAATTCTGCTCTTTGGTGACGAACGTATCGTAATAATGCCAGGTGCGGCGGGCGAACCGGCGCAGCTCGCTCTTATCAGAAGAGCGGACATTCAGATCATCCAGCGGCTTGGCCGAACGGCTGACCAGCCATGCAATGACAGGTGAGAAGAACCAGATCAGCGCAAAAGGCACGGCAAGGAACCATGCCCGGTTATGGGTGGCAAGCGGCAGTGCAATGGCAACAATGGCGACGATAACAGCTGGCCACATCAGGCGGGCATAATATTGCAGCGTATCCGGCGCGCTGGCCTTGGCCTGTGCCGCAGCACGCCATTCGAGCAGGTTCTTGCGCGAGATGAACACGCGGTAGAGCGTGCGGGCAATGGCATCCGCCATCAGGCAGGCCATGTTGGCGATGAATGTAATGCGCAGTGCAATATCGGCGGCACCGGAGAAGATATCGGTGAGGATCGCCTGAAAATGGCCCTTGAGCGACAGGTTCATATCTGTCGGCACAAGGTTGGTGAACAGGATCATCGTCGGGACGATGAACATGCTGAAGATCATGAAGAATTGCCATAGCGCGGCAACACCCGGTGGCAGCAATGTCCAGCCGGCAATCGAAGCGATAATCCAGAAAACCGGTGTCAGCGAGCGACGCAGATTGTCGGTCATTTTCCAGCGGGTAACAGCTGTCACACCCGGCTTGGTGCTGAAGAGGTAAGGCAGAAGCTGCCAGTCACCACGGGTCCAGCGATGGTGACGGGAAATGTCGACATTATATCCGGTAGGATAATCTTCAACCACCTCGACATCGCTGACGAGAGCCGCACGGGCATAGCCACCTTCGAGAAGGTCGTGGCTGAGAACAGTGTTCTCATCGATCTTGCCGTCAAGGGCCAGTTCAAAGAAGTCGATATCGTAGAGGCCTTTGCCGGTGAATGTGCCTTCACCCAACACGTCCTGATAAACGTCTGAAACGGCAAAGACATAGGGGTCGATACCGCGATTGACCGAGAAAACACGCTGCAGGAATGACGCATCGTCACCCGTCGTCAAAGACGGCGTAACGCGCGGCTGGAGAATGGCATAACCACTCGTCACACGGCCTGATTTTTCCTTATAGATCGGACGGTTCAGCGGATGGCTGAGCTTGCCCGCAAGACGATTGACGGAATCCGGCGTCAGACGCGTGTCGGAGTCGAGTGTCATCACAAACTTGATGTCTGTGGGCACTTCCTCATTGCTGGGGAAATAGGTTGTATCCTTATCGCCGCGCAGCAGAAGGTTGAGTTCATGCAGCTTGCCGCGCTTGCGCTCCCAACCCATCCAGCGGCCTTCCTGTGCATTGTACAGACGCTTGCGGTGCAGGAGGAAGAAACGTGGATTTCCGCCCTGAGTATAATGCTGGTTGAGCGCGGTTACTTTCTCGCGGGCATAGTCAAGAATATCGAGATCATTCTCGTTCTGCTCGACCTTGCTGTCGGCCCAGTCGGTCAGCAGCGCGAAATAAATTTCGCCGCGCGGATTGGTCAGATAATGCACTTCGAGATTGCGGATGTGCTCGTCAACGGAATCGCGTGAGGTGATCAGCGTCGGCACCGCCACGAGGGTTTTGGCTTCCGGCGGCAGGCCGTTCTTGTACTCGAAACCAATGAGCCGTGTTGGCGGCATGAACATCGGAATGATCCAGTTGACGAAACCATTGGCGGTTTCCATCGTCGGGAAGACGGCCAGTATCGTCAGCAGAAGAACCGTATCGCTCGGCAGGCCATAGCGGCGCAGCCAATAATGGATCAGAAACAGAATGCCGATGGAGATAACGGAGGCAGGAACCCACAGACCGGCAAGGCCAAGCATCTTGTAGAACCGCACCCAGCGTTGCAGCACGGTTGGCGTGGAACCACAGGTTTCCTCGAGTTCGGAGCGTCCATCACCCGCGAGATAATAGCCGACATCGCGCTTGCGTTGCACGGTAACGCTTTTCTCGTCGCCTTTGGTCTCGGCGCTGTGATGGGCCAGATCAAGTGCAGCCTGTGTGATATCCTGCTCGCTCTTGCCGGAGCGGCGCGCGATCTTTTCAATCGCGACGCGATAGGCGTTGCGGGAGTGGAAATCGAGCGCGTCAAAGTTGGAATGTTCGCGCAGTACCGCGTCAACGCCGCTGACGGTTTCGAACCATGTAATCCAGTCAACGTCGTCAATGGCTTTCAGGCTGCGGATAAGATTACCCATGGTAACGCCGCCGGTGGACTGGCGTGTATGTTCCTGGATAATGGCGTCTTCCGCGTCACTGCCGTTCTTCTCCAGCTCTTCTTCCAGCCAGGCAACGGCAGCACCGGAATGCATCGCGCCGCCACGCAGGCGATAGAGCAAATGGGTAGCAAATGTGCTGTCGCGCGCAGCCGTGGTGTACTGCGCCAGAAGCTGCGGCAGCGTGTCCTTGTCGGCGTTGAGCGTGATTTCATCGGCAACGCTATTGGCATAGGCGCGCATGCGCCGGGCACGCTCGACGCGCAAAGACAGGCGGCGCGCATTCTCGATGAGGATGAAGCGCACAGCTGAAGGCAGCGCCCAAAGCTCGCCAATATGCAGCGGCGAAACGGTCTGGAAGCCTTCGACCACGGCGGTCAGGCTGCTGAGCGAGAACTGGCTGTCCGTATGAGCCGCATAAAGCCAGGCGAGGGCCATGACGCGCGGAATCTCAGGCTTGCCTTTCAATGGCGGCAATTGACGGAAGAATTTTTTCGGAAGATCGCGTTCGACCTGCTGGATGTTCTGATCAACGAGATAGTAGTTGTCGAGGAGCCACTGCGCTGCCGGTGTAATCGTTTCGCCCTTGCGTGCAGCCGCGTCGGAGGAACGATAGGAGTGCAGGATCAGCCGCGCATTCTCGACGGTGCGTTGCTCAAAGACCATCGGTTCATAATCGGGCAAGCGGATGTCTTCGCCGCGCGCCACGCGCGCACCCATATCTCGCAGATCATCGATGGATTTGTAGTGTGCTCTGATTGGATTGGGTTGGACCGAAAAAATCTGACCAACGGCATTCTTCTGTGGTGTGAAAGATTTAAAAAAAGACAGTAGGGCCATTTGCCTTCGTTTCGGTTGTGAAGAAAAAATCTTCAGGGCTGCAACACAGACGATAATAACGGGTCGATTGACCCATAGAGGAGTCACGATCTAATCGGGTCGGAGCAACTAAGCTACCATCACTTTTACCCTTGCCGATCAGTTTTGATGAAAATGAGTCAAATTTCCATCTGTTTATCTTAGGCAATTCATAGCGGACTGCACAGGGGCATTGCGCGCAAACCACGTTGTAGCCGTTCACGGAATGCCATAGGCTTTGTGAACAGACTGTTTCCCGATCAGTAACAGCAAATATAGCGGACATGCAAAAAAGCCGGAGGGGAACTCCGGCTTTCCGTGTCGGTCGTAAGGAGGGTTAAACCTTCGGAAAAACCCGCCAATGCTTGGGACGAAAGGCGATGCGGCTCTTTTCCTTGGCCGGATGATCAGCGGGAATTTCAATCTCGACGCGTTCCGCCGCGCCGCCGATTTCAAGTTCCACACGCCTTGTCGCCCCCACGCGTCGGCTTGCGATGACAGTCCCGGCAATGCAGCCGCCGCAACCATCGACCAGTTCGACATCATGCGGGCGGAAATAAAGTGTTGCTTCGCCGTCGGGAGCATCGTTCTTGAGGCCGAGCGCGCGATCCGCCAGCCAGATCTCGCCGCTTTCTATCCGCACCGACAACGAGCTTGATTCGCCAATAAAGCCATAGACGAACGGAGAATTGGGCGTGTCATAGACCTGATCGGGTGTGCCAATCTGCTCGATCTTGCCCTGGCTCATCACCACCACACGGTCGGCGAGTTCCAGTGCCTCGTCCTGATCATGCGTCACAAAAACCGTCGTGTGCATGGTCTTGTCGTGAATTTCCCGCAGCCAGCGGCGCAGTTCTTTCCGCACCTTGGCGTCAAGCGCACCGAATGGCTCGTCAAGAAGCAATACGCGCGGCTCAATCGCCATGGCGCGGGCAAGGGCGACGCGCTGGCGCTGGCCACCGGAAAGCTGGGCCGGGTAGCGCTTTTCCAGTCCGCTCAGCTGCACGAAATCGAGCAGCTCTGACGAGCGGCGGCGGATTTCCTCATTGCTCGGGCGGCTGGCAGAGGGGCGTACTTTGAGACCGAAACCAACATTGTCGATCACAGTCATATGCCGGAACAGGGCATAGTGCTGAAACACGAAGCCAACATTGCGTTCCTGCACGGATTTCAGAGATGCATCTTCATCACCGAAGAACACCTTGCCCTCGGTCGGGGTTTCCAGACCAGCAATCAGGCGCAGGAGCGTTGTCTTGCCTGATCCCGATGGGCCGAGCAATGCTATCAGTTCCCCCGAATTGATATCGAGCGATACGTCGTGCAACGCCGGAAAGCGATCAAATTCCTTGCGTACACCACTTACGCGAACGTCCATCTTAATTCCTCTCAGTGTCCGCCATTGGCAGCCAGTTCCGCACCATATCTCAACTCCAGAAGAGTTTTGAGAACGAGCGTCACCAGCGCCAGCAGCGCCAGAAGCGAAGCCACTGCAAAGGCAGCGACCGTATTGAATTCGTTATAGAGAATCTCGACCTGCAGCGGCATTGTGTTGGTCAGGCCACGAATATGGCCTGAAACGACGGACACTGCGCCAAACTCTCCCATGGCACGGGCGTTGCACAAGAGCACGCCATAGAGCAAGCCCCATTTGATGTTCGGCAGGGTGACATGCCAGAAAGTCTGCCAGCCATTGGCACCAAGCGAAAGCGCGGCCTCCTCATCGGTCGTGCCCTGTTCCTGCATCAACGGGATCAGTTCCCGCGCAACGAAGGGGAAGGTTACGAAAACCGTTGCCAGAACAATGCCCGGAACAGCAAACAGGATTTCGATCCCCTGCGATTTGAGCCAAGGCCCCAGCGCGCTGTGACTGCTGAACAACAGCACATAGACAAGTCCCGAAATAACCGGGGAAACCGAGAAAGGCAGATCGATCAGCGTCGTCAGAAACGCCTTTCCCTTGAATTCGAACTTGGCAATGGTCCAGGCTGCGACCACGCCAAAGACGAGGTTGAGCGGAACAGCAATCACCGCCACCAAAAGGGTCAACCGAATGGCGGAAAGCGCATCCGCATCGGCAAAGGCTGCAAAGTAAGCCGCGGGACCTTTGCGAAACGCCTCAAAGAAAACCGAGATGAGCGGCAGAAGCAGGAACAGCCCGAGAAAGGCCAGCGCCACGCCAATCAGCACGAAACGCGCCGTTCGGCTTTCCGTGGTTGCCGGGTGCCAGGCTTTGGTTGCAGGCTCGGGAGGTTGTGGCAATTCATGTCGCATAGCCATACCTCCTGCGGCTCCAGGCCTGAATGAGATTGATGACAAAAAGCATCGTGAACGAAATGATCAGCATGATTGCCGCGATTGCCGTGGCGCCCGTATAGTCAAACTCTTCAAGCCTGATAACGATCAGAAGCGGCGCAATTTCCGAGATATAGGGAAGATTGCCAGCAATAAAGATCACCGATCCGTACTCGCCAACAGCACGGGCAAAGGCGAGGGCAAAACCGGTGAGGATCGCTGGTGTCAGTCCGGGCAACAGCACACGCGTGATCGTCTGGAACCGCGTAGCGCCGAGGGTGGCGGCTGCCTCTTCCACTTCCTTGCGGATTTCTTCCATCACTGGCTGCACGGTGCGCACGACGAAAGGCAGTCCGATAAAGATCAGGGCAATCGTTATGCCAATCGGTGTAAAGGCGACCTTGATCCCCAGCGGATCGAGCCATTTACCGATCCAGCCATTTTTGGAATAGAGCGCCGTCAGCGCAATACCGGCAACAGCCGTTGGCAATGCAAAGGGCAAATCCACAATGGCGTCGATGATCCGGCGGCCCGGGAAGCGGTAGCGCACCAGCACCCATGCAACGATAACGCCGAACACAACATTGATAAGCGCGGCCACGAACGATGTGCCAAAGCTGATTTTCAGCGCGTTCAGTGTGCGCGGATCTGTTGCGACATGCCACATGCCGCCCCAGCCGAGCGAGGCGGAACGCCAGACCAGACCGGCCAGTGGAATAAGAACGATGAGGGTCAGATAGGCAAGAGTGAAGCCGAGTGTCATTCCGAACCCTGGAATGACACTCGGCCTCTTAAACCGCCAACCTGCCTTGGCAAGGTTGGAAATCATGCTGTCACTTTTTCGGCTTGTAAATCTGGTCAAACGTTCCGCCATCTCCGAAGTGATAGGGCTGTGCTTTAGCCCATCCACCGAAGATTGGATCATCGATCGTCACCAGTTTCAACTCCGGCAATTTCTTCAAGATGTCAGCAGGCACCAGTTTAGGCTCCGCCGGGCGATAAAAATGCTTGGCGGCGATGGTCTGGCCCTCTGCGGAGTAGAGATATTGCAGGTAGGCTTCGGCTACCTTGCGCGTGCCCTTGGCATCGACATTGCCGTCGACAACAGCCACGGGCGGTTCAGCCAGAATGGATTGCGGCGGGACAATGATGTCGAACTTGTCAGCGCCGAATTCATCCGAAGCAAGATAGGCTTCATTTTCCCATGCGAGCAGAACGTCGCCAAGCTCGCGCTGGGCAAAGGTTGTGGTCGAACCGCGTGCGCCGGAATCAAGCACAGGAACATGCTGGAACAGATTGCCGATATAGTCCTTGATCTTGGCTTCGTCGCCGCCGTACTGGCCATAGGCCCAAGCCCATGCTGCAAGGTAGTTCCAGCGGGCGCCGCCCGATGTTTTCGGATTTGGCGTGATGACTTCGACACCATCCTTGACCAGATCGCCCCAGTCCTTGATGCCTTTCGGATTGCCCTTGCGCACGAGGAAAACAATTGTGGATGTGTAAGGAGCCGAATTGTGCGGATATTTGGTGCGCCAATCAGGATTGATCTTCTTGGTCGCCTTTACGATGGCTGAGATATCGCTCTCCAAAGCCAGTGTCACCACATCGGCATCAAGGCCATCGATGACGGAGCGGGCCTGCGCACCGGAGCCGCCATGCGAGGTCTGGATCGTCAGGGTTTCGCCCGTATCGGCCTTCCACTTTGCTGCAAAAGCCGCGTTGTAGTCCTTGTAGAGTTCGCGGGTCGGATCGTATGAGACGTTCAGAAGCGTCGTATCCGCATGGGCGGCAGACAGCGATTGAAAGGAAACTGTTGCGGCGAACAATGCTGCCGCCAGCGATAGCGAAAATCGGGAATGTTTCATGCCTGCCTCCGTGTAGTGTGACCTGAAGCGTAGCAGAGCGACCCGCATAGCGGGCGTTGGAAAGAATTCCTTTTATATCGATAAATTAGAAAATTCTACCTGAATACCTAAGTCTACAGAAACAGTAGTCTATTATCCGTTGGCCCGGAATTTTGCCCGCGACAGGATTCTTCCCCGGCTGTCAAGCGCAAGCGTCAATTAAATGGATGGTTGGGTTTAGTGCGGTGAAGAAAACTGGTTGCGTGCGAAATAATATTTCATCGGCAGCTTGTGTTGTCCGCGTTGAAGAACAGTACCGGCACGAGGCCGGTACCGGACTGGAGGCTCTTATTTTCTGAGCAGCAGGTCGGCCGGTTCCACCGACGCAACTTCCGTGAAAGTGCTCGTTACGGCCTTGGCTTCGATGGAAGCACGCACCGTGAGCGGCGTGATAAAAATCGCCAGAGTCAATACGGCAGTCGCGGCGATTGAGAGGCGTCGTTCCATGCGGGAGCTGATGATCATTATATTTCCCCTTCTTCTTAATGGTACTTCGCCCGCATCGGGCGAGAAATGATGTCATCGATTGCAAATTTCGGGATCGGCAAAAGCACCTGATCCAGTTCCACCAATGTTTCGGCAAAACCAATGGCTGCGTTTTCGACTTCCTCATGCCGGGACGGACATGCCATGGCATTGAGGCAGGTTCTTGCTGCAAGCATGTCGCAATTTTGAAGTCCGGCGATCAGACCCAAAGTCAGGCATTCTTCCTTGCACACATGGTGCGAGCCGAACGGGAATGTCTTCAGCGGGCACAGGGCGCAATGGCGCAGCGTGCGGATAAAGAAAGACAGTTCCGACAGGGCGCGATTGCCTTCACGGGTGCCGAGAATTTCGCTGTAAAGTCCATAAGCCATTTCCCAGGCAATCACCGAGCCGGTTTCAAACCCGGCAGTCCAGCGGCGATAGCCTTCAAGCACGAGCTTTTCCGGCGCGCGGTCGAAATAACAACCCGTACCGTTCCCGATTTCAGATGTGCGTGGATACATGTCCACTCCCATCCTGCTCATTGTTGCGGATCAAGGCAGTAAATTCGTTGCGGCATAACCAGGCAACGGGCTGCGTCAGCCTGTTGAGGCCGGAAGCAGAATGTGGACGCCGCGGATGCAGCGTAGAGACCACGCGCAGGCGTGGCAGAAAAAGACCTATCACAGGGTCCTCCAATCGAACGGGTTCAAGGCCCAGACATCAAAGGTATGCACTCTTGTGCCCGTGCATAAAGGCAATGCTTCGATTCAAAGTCAAATGATAATTTCGGAAAACAATGAAAAATATCAATAGCTTAGAATTATTCTAGGAAATTATGAGTATTTTAGTAGACAATTGTTCTGGCAAGTTGACAAATCACCGCACCTCAGCGGTCTTTACCAGCGTAAGCCGTGCGAACCGCATCCTCAGGAATTTCAGGAATTTTATCTAAAGCTGCGTCACCATCCGGTGGGACGAGGGGTGGATCATCCGCACGAATGTAATCGGCTTTTGCGGCACGAACGTAACGCGCTCGACAATGAACACCGCATCCTTTTCGGCAACACCGAGAATCTCAGCTTCTTCAGCCCCGGCCACACCGGCATGAAAGACAATCTCGGCCTGTGAAAACGGCGAGTGCGTCACCAGCCATTCGTTTGGGCTGATGGTTTCGAATGTTTCGCCGCGTATGGAAGGCACCGCATCCAGATTGACCCAGCGATCTTCATATTGATAGGCCTTGCCGTCGGACAGATGCAGGCACCGCACATGCAGCATTTCCTTGCCCTTGGTGAGGCCCATGCGCTGGGTAATGGTTGCCGGTGCCTTCTCAACCCGGTTGGAAAGCAGCTTGAATTGGTATTTTCCGCCCTTTGTCTCGATTTCCTGCCTGATAATAGGAATGACAAAGCGTGCTTCGCGCATTGGATGCAGGGCAACCCGTGTTCCGGCCTTGCGCTTGCGTACAAGCACGCCGCCACGCGCCAATTCCTGCAGGGCGCGATTGACAGTTGCGCGGGCGCAGCCAAACTCGACAGATAAAACTTCCTCGCCCGGGATCAGCGCACCGGGAGCCCAGACCCGCTCGGCGATGCGGCGGGCCATTTCGGCCTTGATGGCGTGGAAGGATTTTCGCGCTGTTGCTGTCACACCCGCTCCAGAATTGACGCAAGCCGCGTCTTGTAGGTTGCAAAGATTTGCTCGCGTGCATGATGGCGTCCGTCATGCACCACATGGCGGCCTGCCGACCACACATCGGTTACCGCATGCCTGTCGCCTGCAAAAATCCAGCCGTCAAGCAACCGGTCGCCCTTAAGACCAAGGATCGCCGGATTGTCGGCATCAACCGCGACCATATCGGCCCATTTCCCGGCGGCAAGACTGCCAGCCTTGCGGCCAAGCGCCTGTGCTCCGCCGGCGAGCGAAGCATCATAGAGCGTTCGCCCGTTGGACTTGCCGTCAACCGAAAGCGTCACCCGCGAGACATCGCGCAGACGCTGGCTGTATTCGAGCTGCCGCAACTCTTCCGATGGTGAAATGCGGATATTGGAATCCGATCCCGTACCGAAGCGTCCTCCCGCATTGAGGTAACGCACACCGTCGAATATGCCATCACCGAGGCTCGCTTCCGTCAGCGGGCAAAGGCCGACAACCGCGCCGCTTTTGGCCACGCGCAATGTTTCTTCGGGCGTCATATGTGTCGAATGGATGAGGCACCAGCGTTCATTGACGGGGAGGTGATCCAGCAGCCAGCTCATGGAGCGTTGGCCATAGACAGCCTGAACTTCTTCCAACTCCGGTAATTGCTCGGCAATGTGAATATGGAACGGCATGGCTCTAAACCGGCGCTCCAGCTCCAGAAGGTCATGTTCATTGACGGCGCGGATTGAATGCGGCGCGACGCCAAAGCCTGCGTCCGGACCGGTATGGCGGGCCGCTTTTTCGGCTGCCTCCGCCAGTTGCGAAAACCGCTCGACATCATTGCCAAAGCGCAATTGCCCGCCCGCAAGCGCCCGGCCATCGACACCGCCCTGCGCATAGGCGACAGGCAGCAATGTCAGGCCCATGCCGGTGGCACTGGCGGCAGCGGCGATCCGCTCGGACAACTCGCCAAGGCTCGCATAGGGTGTTCCACCCGGCTGGTGATGGACATAATGAAATTCCGCAACGCTGGAATAGCCGGATTCGAGCATCTCGACGAAGGCGAAGGCGGCGATGGCCTCGATATCCTCGGGGTCGAGAATGTCGAGAAACCGGTACATGATTGCGCGCCAGGTCCAGAAACTGTCCCGTCCTTCAGGGCTGCGTGCTTCTGATAGCCCCGCCATGGCGCGCTGAAAGGTGTGGCTGTGCAGATTGGCCTGAGCGGGGAGCAGGATAGGGGTGCGATAGCTGCTGGGGAGGGCGGTGCTGTTGGCTTCGACGGAAACAATTTGTCCAGTTGCATCGATTTGCACCAGAACATCATTTTCCCAGCCGTTTTCTGTAAGGGCAGAGCGGGCAAATACCGATTTGGCGACTGGATTCATTTTTTATTTCCTACGTACAAGCGGTTCACTCGGTTTTTGGTTCGTGGTTCGACAAGCTCACCATGAGGGAGAGTGAGGATGCAACGATAATCTCCAACGTTGCTGAATTGCGTTCCCCTCATCCTGAGCCTGTCGAAGGGCCTCATGGTGAGCTTGTCGAACCACGAACCAAACCCCCACACACAACAAACCCAACGGCTCCTTGACATAATATGTATATACATAATAACGTCATGAGCAAGCGCTAATGGGGATGGTATCAAGGCCAATGAGGAAAATTCTTTCCGGATTGAGAATTGCGACGCTGGAGAATACCGGTGCTGCCTATGGCCTGATCGATGCGGGTGCGATCGGCATTGAAAATGATTGCATTTCCTGGGTTGGCGCGACCATTCCGGGTGATTGGAAAGGCGTTGAGACGCAGGATTTCGGCGGACGTCTGGCAACACCGGCGCTGATCGATTGCCACACCCATCTGGTGTTTGGCGGCAACCGTGCGCGCGAGTTTGAAATGCGGCTTGAGGGTGCAAGTTACGAGGAAATCGCCCGGGCAGGCGGCGGTATTGTCTCCTCGGTCAAATCAACCAATGGTCTTTCCGAAGATGAGCTTGTTACACAAAGCCTGCCGCGCTTGGATACCCTGCTGGCGGAAGGTATTTCCACCGTTGAAATTAAATCCGGTTATGGCCTCAATATAGAAACGGAACTGAAAATGCTGCGGGTGGCGCGCCGCCTCGGCACGCTACGCCCGGTGCGCATCCGTACCAGCTACCTCGCTGCCCATGCGGTTCCGCCTGAATATCGTGGCCGCGCGGATGATTATATCTCCGAGGTTGTTTTGCCGGGTCTTGATGCCGCCCATGCGCAAGGACTGGTTGATGCTGTCGATGGCTTCTGCGAGGGCATAGCCTTTTCGCCCGCGCAGATTGCCCGCGTTTTTGACCGGGCCAAGGCGCTTGGCATCCCGGTCAAGCTGCATGCCGAACAGCTCTCCAATCTTGGCGGTGCAAAATTAGCCGCCTCCTATGGTGCGCTGTCTGCCGATCATCTTGAGTATCTGGATGAGGATGGTGCAAAGGCTATGGCTGCTGCTGGCACAGTGGCTGTGCTTTTGCCCGGTGCATTCTATGCATTGCGGGAAGAGCAGGCGCCGCCGGTCAAAGCCCTGCGCGAAGCCGGTGTGCGTATCGCTATCGCTACGGATTGTAATCCCGGCACATCGCCGCTGACATCACTGCTCCTGACCATGAATATGGCCTGCACCCTGTTCCGCCTGACCGCCGAAGAGGCGCTGGCAGGCGCAACGCGGGAAGCCGCCCATGCGCTTGGATTGCAGGATGATCTTGGCACAATCGCTCCGGGCAAGCGTGCCGAAATCGCCATCTGGAACGCCACGCAGCCCGCAGAACTTTGCTACCGCATTGGCTTCAATCCCCTCCACCAGCTCATCTTGAAGGCCTAACCATGACTGTCGTCCTCCACCCCGGTTCCGTTCCGCTTGCCGAACTGGAAAAAATCTACTGGCAGGGAATGCCGGTCAAGCTTGATCAGTCGTTCCACAAGGGCATCGAAGCTGCCGCTGCGCGTATCGCCGAAATCGCCGCCGGGAACGCCCCTGTTTATGGCATCAACACCGGCTTCGGCAAACTTGCTTCGATCCGCATTGATGCGGCTGATGTGGGAACACTCCAGCGCAATCTTATTCTGTCGCATTGCTGCGGCGTTGGTAATGCGCTGCCGGAGAATATCGTCCGGCTGATCATGGCGCTGAAACTTATTTCGCTCGGTCGTGGCGCTTCGGGTGTTCGCCCTGAACTGATCAGCCTGATCGAGGGTATGCTCGCCAAGGGTGTCATTCCTGTTATCCCCGAAAAAGGCTCGGTTGGTGCTTCAGGCGATCTGGCACCTCTGGCCCATATGGCTGCCGCGATGATCGGCGAGGGCGATGTGGTGTTTGCTGGAGCCCAGATGCCCGCCCGTGACGGCCTTGCCAAGGCTGGCCTGAAGCCGGTTGTGCTTGCCGCCAAGGAAGGTCTGGCGCTGATCAACGGCACGCAGGTTTCAACAGCGCTGGCATTGGCTGGCCTGTTCCGCGCGCACCGTTCCGCCCAATCGGCTCTGATCACCGGCGCATTGTCCACCGATGCGGCGATGGGCTCATCCGCGCCGTTCCATCCGGATATTCACACCCTGCGCGGTCATCGTGGTCAGATCGATACGGGTGCAGCGCTTCGCCGTCTGCTTGAAAATTCGCCGATCCGCGCAAGCCATATTGAAGGTGACGAGCGCGTTCAGGACCCCTATTGCATCCGCTGCCAGCCGCAGGTGGATGGTGCCTGCCTTGATCTCCTGCGCATGGCTGCCCGCACACTGGAAATCGAAGCCAATGCAGTGACCGACAATCCGCTGGTTCTCAGCGATGGTTCTGTGGTTTCGGGTGGTAACTTCCACGCGGAACCCGTGGCTTTCGCCGCCGACCAGATTGCGCTCGCAATCTGCGAAATCGGTTCGATTGCCCAGCGCCGCATTGCGCTGCTGGTCGATCCAGCCTTGAGCTATGGCCTTCCTGCTTTCCTCGCCCGCAAGCCCGGTCTGAATTCCGGCCTGATGATTGCCGAAGTGACCTCCGCTGCACTGATGTCGGAAAACAAGCAGATGTCGCACCCGGCCTCGGTTGATTCCACCCCGACATCAGCCAATCAGGAAGACCATGTGTCCATGGCCTGCCATGGCGCACGCCGTCTGTTGCAGATGACCGACAACCTGTTCTCGATTATCGGCATCGAGGCGCTGACGGCAGCACAGGGCATTGATCTGCGCAGCCCGTTGCAGACAAGCCCGGAACTTACCCGTGCCCATGCGGCGATCCGTTCCGTTGTGCCGACGCTGGATGAAGACCGCTATATGGCGCCCGACCTGAAAGCGGTTTCCGATCTTGTCGGTTCCGGCATTCTCAATGCCGCCATTTCCTCCGACATCCTGCCAGCACTGGATACCGCCCTATGAGTGTTGTTGATGTCAAACAGGGTTCATCCCCGGTCATTTTGGGCCTGCCGCATACGGGCACGGAGGTTCCAGCTGATATCTGGGACCGCCTCAACGAAAACGGCAAGCTGCTTGCCGATACGGATTGGCACATTCACACGCTGTATGATGGCCTTCTGCCTGAAGCGACGACGGTACGTGCGACGTTCCATCGTTATGTCATCGATGCCAATCGCGATCCTGATGATGTGAGCCTCTATCCCGGGCAGAATACAACCAGCCTCGTTCCTGAAACGGATTTTGACGGCAGATCGATCTGGCGCGATGGCGAAAAGCCTGCCGCCGCCGATACGCAAAAGCGGCTTGAACAGTTTCACAAGCCCTATCACGAGGCGCTTGCCGCTGAGATCAAGCGCGTGCAGGATATTCACGGCCTTGCCATTCTCTATGATTGCCACTCCATCCGCTCGCACATCCCCTTCCTGTTTGAGGGCAAGCTACCGGATTTCAACATTGGCACCAATCAGGGCGCAAGCTGCGCGCCTGAGGTGGCCGCAGCCGCCGGTCGGTTTGCCTTTGCGGCATCCGGCTATGATGGCGTCATGAACGGCCGTTTCAAGGGGGGCTGGACCACGCGCCATTATGGCAAGCCACAACTGGGTATTCATGCGATCCAGATGGAACTGGCACAGTCCACCCATTTGCAGACCGAAGCGCCGCCCTTTGCCTATGATGAGACGAAGGCCGAGCGCCTGCGCAAACATCTCAAAGACATTCTCGAAAATCTCGAACAAACCGCCTTCAAGCTGGGGAGCTAATGATGAACAATCCACGCCATAATATCCGTGAAATTCGTAGCCCCCGTGGTACGGAACTCAACACCAAATCCTGGATGACCGAAGCGCCGCTGCGCATGCTGATGAACAATCTCGATCCGGATGTCGCCGAAAACCCCAATGAACTGGTGGTTTATGGCGGCATTGGCCGCGCCACCCGTACATGGGATGATTTCGACAAGATCGTCTCCACCCTGAAAACATTGAACGAGGATGAGACCCTGCTCGTGCAATCCGGCAAACCGGTTGGTGTTTTCCGCACCCATGCGGATGCGCCGCGTGTGCTCATCGCCAATTCGAACCTCGTTCCCCATTGGGCCACATGGGACCATTTCAACGAACTGGATAAGAAGGGTCTGGCCATGTATGGCCAGATGACCGCGGGTTCATGGATTTATATCGGTACGCAGGGCATTGTTCAGGGCACCTATGAGACCTTTGTCGAGGCTGGCCGCCAGCATTATGGCGGCAGTCTCAAGGGTAAGTGGATTCTGACCGGTGGTCTTGGTGGCATGGGCGGCGCACAGCCGCTGGCCGCTGTTATGGCCGGTGCCTGCTGCCTCGCGGTTGAGTGCAATCCTGATTCCATCGATTTCCGCCTGCGCACGCGCTACGTTGATGCCAAGGCTGAAACGGTGGATGAAGCGCTTGCAATGATTGACCGCTGGACCAAGGCCGGCGAAGCCAAGTCCGTTGGCCTTCTTGGCAATGCCGCTGAAATCCTGCCCGAACTGGTGCGTCGCGGTGTGCGTCCTGACATCGTGACCGACCAGACCTCGGCGCATGATCCGATCAACGGCTATCTGCCCAAGGGCTGGAGCATGGCCGAATGGAAAGCCAAGCGTGAGAGCGACCCCAAGGCCGTCGAAAAAGCCGCCCGTGCCTCCATGCGCGAACATGTGGAGGCGATGATTGCCTTCTGGAATGCCGGTGTGCCGACGCTCGATTATGGCAATAATATCCGTCAGGTTGCCAAGGATGAGGGGCTTGAAAACGCCTTTGCATTCCCCGGCTTCGTTCCTGCCTATATTCGTCCGCTGTTCTGCCGCGGTATTGGCCCGTTCCGCTGGGCTGCACTTTCAGGCGATCCTGAAGATATCTACAAGACCGATGCCAAGGTGAAGGAACTGACACCCGGCAATACCCACCTGCACAACTGGCTCGACATGGCGCGTGACCGTATCGCGTTTCAGGGCCTGCCCGCACGTATCTGCTGGGTTGGTCTGGGGGATCGCCATCGTCTTGGCCTTGCGTTCAATGAAATGGTAAGAACGGGCGAGCTGAAAGCGCCCGTTGTCATCGGTCGCGATCATCTGGATTCCGGCTCCGTCGCCTCGCCAAACCGCGAAACCGAAGCGATGAAGGACGGCTCCGATGCGGTTTCCGATTGGCCTTTGCTCAATGCTTTGCTCAACACGGCATCCGGTGCCACATGGGTTTCGCTCCATCATGGCGGCGGTGTCGGCATGGGCTTCTCGCAGCATGCGGGCATGGTTATCTGCGCCGATGGTACTGATGATGCCAAGCGCCGTCTTGAGCGCGTTCTCTGGAACGATCCGGCAACCGGCGTCATGCGCCATGCGGATGCGGGCTATGAGATTGCCATTGATTGCGCCAAAGAGAAGGGCCTCAACCTGCCAGGTATTCTCGGCTGATGCGCATCCTGCGTGCGGCTGATCACCGGAAGATGCCATGGAAGAACGGCAAGGGTGTCACCACCGAAATTGCCGTTTTTCCTGAGGGTGCATCGGTCGACAGTTTCGACTGGCGTATCAGCATGGCGAAAGTACCCAATTCAGGCCCGTTCTCGGCCTTTGCCGGGATCAACAGGGTGTTGGCCGTGCTTGAAGGCGAGATGGTGCTGACGGTGGACGGCCGACCGCCTGAAAAGCTCGATCCGTCATGTCCGGCTATGGCATTCCCCGGCGATACGCCCACAAGCGCAAAGGTCTTGCATGAGGTGACGGATCTCAATGTTATGATCAGGCGCGGAAGATATCAGGCGCAGCTTAGCCGGTTGGACAGGGCGGTTGTGCGTGGCGATGGCGAGGCGACTTTTGTGCTTCTACGCGATAATGCCCAGCTTGCGTCGGGTGAAATGCTTGGACCCGACGATGTGTTGCATCTTGCAACATCGGAAACGGTAACATTCGAAACTATGCCGTCCCATGCATGGCTGATCGAGATCAATTTTCTCTCGTCATAAGTATCTCCGGGCATTTGTCGCTTTGCCGCATAGATTTCGCCTGCAAGCTGGAGTATCTGGTTAGCCGGAACCGCACAACGGGCCAAAATCGCACAACGGGGATGTGATGCGCAAATATGGATACGATTGGCAACTGGCTGTGCGCATGCTGTGCGCGCTGGCGCTTGTCTTCGTCGCCTTTGCCCATCAGCCCGTCATCGCCGCGCCCAGCGATCAGATTGATCTTGCTGCCTATACGCTGCCTGACGGCACCGTTCCCGTGCTCTGCCTTCCCGGCAGTGGTGATCAGGACCCGCACAAGAGCGCCTATCATGGCAATAGCTGCGAGGCATGCCGTCTTTCCGCATCGTTCATTCTTGCCACCCCGCCCCATACGGGTGGCTTGAAGGTCGAACCTGTTCGCTCGCTTGCCATCAAGCGTGAAGCGGTCCTGATTGCCCGCAGCCTCTATCCTCCGGCAGCGCCGCCGCAGGCTCCCCCACTCGTCTGACAGGAACCCTTTCGCACGCTGGTCCGCCATCGAACGGAAGGGTTGCGCCATTTTTGGCGCATCCATTGGCCTTTGACAGGTCAATCATTGTTGCTTTCGGACGATTGGAACACGCATGAGCGTCTCAACTCTGGCTTCGGAGAAGCCCAAGGACATCAGTCAATCTCTCTACCGCGCCATCTGGCGTTGGCATTTTTTCGCTGGCCTTCTGGTCATTCCCTTCATGCTCAATCTCGCCATCACCGGCGGGCTCTATCTCTTCAAGGATGAGATCGACAATACGGTCTTTGCCTATCGTAATGTCGTCACGCCCAAAAGCGAGACGCTTGCGCCATCGCTATTGATCAAGAATGCGCAAGCGGCGGTCCCGGATTCGGCAATCCTGCGCTATCGTGATCCATCAACGCCAATCCAATCGGCACGGGTAATTGTCGGCACCGATGCCGGGAAGGTGCTTGTCTTTGTTGATCCCTATACCGGTTCTGTTCTTGGCAAGGTTGCGGAGAAGCAGGAATTCAACTGGGTCGTGCGCAAGATCCATAGTCTGGTCTATTTCGGCTTTGCACTTGACCGGGTGGTCGAAGCCGTTGGCGGTCTCGCATTGATCCTCGTTGTCACCGGCTTCTATCTCTGGTGGCCGCGCAAGCAGAGTGGCGGTGTCATTACAGTGCGCGGCACGCCCGACAAGCGGGTGTTCTGGCGCGATCTGCATGCGGTGACTGGTGCGGTAGCCGGTGCCCTGATCTTCTTTCTTGCCATTACAGGCATGCCCTGGTCATCCTATTGGGGCGACAAGCTCAATGGAACATTGGCGAATAACGGTCTTGGCTATCCCACACAGCTCTGGAACGAGACGCCTATGTCGCAAATCCCGACAAAGGATGTGCTGACCGAAGCAGGCTGGACCGTCGAGAATGCACCTGTTCCAACCTCGACAGTTGATGGCGTCGTAAAGAGCGTTGGCCTCGATCAGATCGTCACATCCGCCAAGGCCGAAGGCATTACCCCCGGTTTCGAGGTTTCGCTGCCATCCGATCCGGAAGGTGTCTATACGGCGGCGATCTTTCCCGATGACATCGCCAAACAGCGGACAATCCATTTCGATCAATACTCAGGCAAGCCACTGGTTGATCTGAAGTTTGCCGATTACGGCGCGGGTGCCAAGGCAATCGAGTTTGGCATTGGCGTTCACATGGGCCAGTATTGGGGTCTCCTCAACCAGATTGTCATGCTTGTTACCTGCTTTGCCATTATTCTTGCGGCGGTTTCCGCCGTGGTCATGTGGTGGAAGCGCCGTCCTTCGGGTCGTCTTGGTGTGCCGCCCATGCCTTCGCAAAAAAGCGTCTTTGCGGCGCTGACTTTGGTCATCCTCGGCTTCGGTGTGCTCTTCCCGCTCACCGGGTTTGCCATTCTGGCGATGCTTGTTCTGGATCAGCTGATCCAGCGTATTCCTTCCCCGCTCAAACGCGTATTCTCATAACCAAACGGAACTGGAGAACGTCCATGAAATCCACTCTCAAATTTGCGGCTATTGCCCTTCTGGCGGCATCTTTTTCGGTGCCTGCACTGGCCCATGATCACTCGGCCATGAGCAAGGGCGATATGGCCAAGATGAAAAAAGACGGGGCACAGGATGCTGTGAAGGTCGGCAATCTTGTGTTCACCGATGCCTTCACCCGCGCCACTCTGCCGGGCGCCAAAGTGGGCGGCGGCTATATCTCGATCACCAATGAAGCCAAGGAAGCCGACCGTCTGCTCGGTGGCTCCAGCCCTGCCGCGGCCCGCGTCGAAATCCACGAAATGAAAATGGATGGCGAGGTGATGAAAATGCGCCAGCTTGCCGATGGTGTGGAAATTCCCGCTGGCGGAACCATCGAACTTGAGCCGGGCGGCATGCACCTGATGCTGCTCGAAATCAAGCAGCCGTTGAAGCAGGGTGAAACCGTCCCCGTCACACTGGAATTCCAGAAGGCAGGCAAGGTTCAGGTCAATCTGAAAGTGGAAGCCGCTGGCGCGACGTCCACGGGGCATGGCCAGTGATGAATGTACGCAATGTTCGCATAGCGCTGTGGTCGGTCATCGCTCTTTTGATGATCTTCCTTGCCTTTACCTATCTAAGTGCCCGCAATGGCAATGAGATAGAGCCGGTCAAGCTTGGTGCTCCGTTTTCCCTGATTGATCAGAACGGTGCGCCAATCACCCAAGCGGCGTTCGAGGGCCATCCGACAGCCTTGTTCTTTGGCTTTACCCACTGTCCGGAAGTCTGCCCGACCACGCTGTTTGAAATGGCGGGCTGGCTCAAGGCTCTGGGGGATGAAGGTAAGGATCTGCGTGTCTTTTTCATCTCTGTTGATCCTGAGCGTGACACGCCCGAGGTGATGAAGGGCTATACCGCTGCCTTTACCGACCGGATCACTGGTATCACCGGCGATCCCAAGGAAGTCGAGAAACTCATCAAGGGCTGGAAGATTTACGCCCGCAAGGTGCCGACAGAAAATGGCGACTACACCATGGACCATACGGCATCGGTGATGCTGCTCGACCGGGATGCCCGGCTGAAAAGCACCATCGACTACAAGGAAACCACAGAGATGGCGTTGAAGAAGCTGCGGCTTCTCATCGCCTCCTGATTTCCCGCAACGATGAACGAGGCCGCTATCCGGCCTCGTTCATGATGGTTCAATTGTCCAGCATCACCAGATCGAAGCCACCGAGGCGTTCCGGATCGGCAATAGCCTCGATATCGGTGATTTTTTCATCTACCATTGTCAGGTTCAGCACAACACGCAACTGGCCCTGGATAGAGACAACAATAGCCAGCGCACCATCGATAAGTGCTGGCAGTGCGCCCTGTGCTCGTCCCTTGAATGTATTGGCCACAGCCTCGGCACCACGAATTTCCGCTAGTGAGCCCATCTGTACCGCAGTATTGTCGGCACGGAAGACCACATCCGGATCAAGCAGCGCCAGAAGCGCACTGAAATCCCCGCCACGCGACGCGGCCAGAAAGGCAGTTACCACTTCACGCTGCCGGGCAAGATTGCGTTCCGGTGTGGTCTCGGTTCCCTGCACCCGCCGCCGTGCCCGGCTGGCAAGCTGCCGCGCCGCATCCGGCGTGCGGTCGACAATGGGCGCGATTTCGTCAAAGGACACGCCGAACATATCGTGCAGCACGAAAGCCAGCCGCTCGGCAGGCGCCAACTTTTCCAATACCACCAAGAGCGCTGCACCAACTGAATCCGCCATCACCACATCGCGTTCAGGATCGCCGCCCGCCACCGGTTCTGGCGTTTGCGGGGTTAGCTGGTCCTCACGGCGTGATTTGCGTGCGCGCAGCATGTCGAGACAGATGCGGGAGATCACGGTTGTCAGCCACCCGCCAAGATTATCGACGTCACCCGTTTCCGCGCGGTTGAGCCGCAGCCAGACTTCCTGCACCGCATCCTCAGCTTCGGTCATGGAGCCCAGCATACGGTAGGCAACCTGCCGCAAATGCGTGCGATTGGCCTCGAATTGCTCTGCCAGAAATTTTTTCTCGTTCATCTGTCACATTTCCTCATCCTGTTCCGTCAAAGCAATGACGAACGAAAGCCGGCGGATGTGACAAGAAATCGGAGCCGCTGAACCGTCAAGAGCAAAAGCCTGGATATTCAAACGCCGGGCCCCGAAAACGAGAGGAAAGAAAATGCAAGCACGTATGAGCAATCCCGCAATGATCAATCCTGACGCCATGAAAGCCTTACAGGCGCTCGCTGCTTCCACCAGCACGAGCGAGTTCCCCAAAGGTCTGCTGGAACTGGTCCATTTGCGGGCCAGCCAGATCAATGGCTGCAGCGTCTGTGTTGATATGCATCCACGCATGGCCCGCAAGGCTGGCGAAACCGATGAGCGCCTCTTTGCCGTCTCGGCATGGCGCGATACGCCTTATTTCTCCGATGCCGAGCGGGCGGCACTGGCATTGACGGAAGCTGTCACCCGCATTGCCGACAAATCCGACCCGGTACCGGATGATATCTGGAATGAAGCTGCAAGATATTTCGATGAAAGGCAGCTCGGAGACCTCGTTCTGGCTATTGCCAATGTCAATGTGTGGAACCGTCTCAACATCGCCACCCGGCAGATACCGGGTGTGTGGAAAGTCTGATCTGAAGTCACCCATTCCGCTGCGGCTGCAGGACAGGCCGCAGCGGAAGTTGCGCTTTGCCCCATTGGCGTTTCTATCCAACTGCACTATGTGAAGCGGTAAGGAACAAAAGGGACAACAAGCATGGCAGGCGTGACCAAGGAGCAGGTTCTCGATCAGCTGAAAACAGTGACCGGGCCTGATTTCAACAGCAATATTGTCGATCTGGGGCTCGTCTCCGATATTTTCATTGCTGACAACAAGGTGTTTTTCTCCATTACTGTTCCAGCGGCGCGTGCCCAGGAACTGGAGCCTCTGCGTTCCGCCGCCGAGCGTGTTGTCAAGAACATGCCAGATGTGGCCGGAGCTATTGTTGCGCTGACCGCCGAGAAAAAGGGCGGCCCGACCAGCGATGATGCCGTGCCGCGTCCGGCACCTGTTGCCCCGCAGCGTCCCGTCCAGCGCCCGGCACCCGCAGGTGCTGTTCCGCCGCCCCGCGTTGCCGCCCAGCCTGCGGCAGCTCACCAGCATGGCCACGCCGCCGCGCCAGTTAAATCAGGTGTTCCCGGTGTTGGCGCGATTATCGCCGTTGCATCGGGCAAGGGCGGGGTGGGCAAGTCAACAACTGCTGTCAATCTGGCGCTTGGCCTACAGGCCAATGGCCACCGCGTCGGAATTCTCGATGCGGATATTTATGGCCCGTCCATGCCGCGCCTTCTCCACCTTTCAGGCAAACCGGAAGTCGTCTCCGGCCGCGTGCTGAAGCCCATGGAAGGCTACGGTCTGAAAGTCATGTCGATCGGCTTCCTCGTCGATGAGGAAACACCGATGATCTGGCGTGGTCCAATGGTCATGTCTGCCTTGACGCAGATGCTGCGCGAAGTGCAGTGGGGCGATCTGGATGTCCTCGTTGTCGACATGCCGCCCGGCACCGGTGACGCGCAATTGACTATGGCGCAGCAGGTGCCGCTTGCTGGCGCGGTGATCGTCTCGACGCCGCAGGATCTGGCGCTGATCGATGCGCGCAAGGGCCTGAACATGTTCAAGAAGGTCGATGTGCCGTTGCTCGGTATTGTCGAGAATATGAGCTATTTCATCGCGCCCGATACCGGTAATCGCTACGACATTTTTGGCCATGGCGGCGCGCGTGCGGAAGCAGAGCGGCTCGGTGTTCCCTTCCTTGGCGAAGTGCCGCTGGTAATGGAAATCCGCGAAATGTCTGACGCCGGAACGCCCGTTGTGATCAGCAATCCCGAGGGGGCGCAAGCCAAGGTTTACCGCGAGATTGCCACCAAGGTCTGGGACCAGCTGCAGACAGCGAAGACGAAGGGCAAGGCGGCACCGGCTATCGTGTTTGAATAGCTTTGTTTGTGGGGCATTTCACCCCCCTCTGGGCTGTCGCCCATCTCCCCCACAGGGGGGGAGATCAGCTGTATTACTGACGTTGCACAATCTGCAACGCTTCCATTTGTGGGAAACCTTTCATGCCAATGTGATCTCCCCCCTTGTGGGGAGATGCCCGACAGGGCAGAGGGGGGTGAATTTCCCCCACCAACGGCATTAACCGTATATGCCCCATATCTCACGTAATCACGCTTGGCTTATCGCGGCCAGTGCGGGTCTTGATCTCGGTCAATTCGTCGGCAGCGCTGATAAGATCAGCAAGCGCGCTTTGTGTTTCAAGGCCGTGGCGCTTCGGGTCTGCCTCATAGCGCTCGATATAGAGCCGCAGTGTTGCGCCCGATGTTCCCGTGCCGGAAAGGCGCAGGACGATGCGCGAACCACCCTCAAAGAGGATGCGGATACCCTGATGCTGGCTTACCGATTTGTCGACCGGATCGTGATAGGCAAAATCATCCGCCGTGGTGATTGTCAGTCCCTGCAACGTCTTGCCAGCCAAAGTCGGCAACTTGGCGCGCAAGGTGTCGATCAGGCCATTGGCGGCTGCCGAATCCACTTCCTCGTAATCGTGGCGGGTATAGTAATTGCGCCCATAGGTGGCCCAATGTTCCCGTGAGATTTGCTGAACACTTTCCTTGCGCACGGCAAGGATGTTGAGCCAGAGCAGAACGGCCCACAGACCATCTTTTTCACGGACGTGATTGGAACCGGTGCCTGAGCTTTCCTCGCCGCAAATGGTCGCCATATCCGCGTCAAGCAGATTGCCGAAGAACTTCCAGCCTGTCGGCGTCTCGTACATGCCGATTTTCAGCTTTTCGGCCACGCGGTCCGCAGCGCCGCTTGTGGGCATGGAACGGGCAATGCCTTTGAGCCCAGCCTTATAGCCGGGCGCCAGATGCGCATTGGCTGCCAGCATCGCCAGTGAGTCCGACGGGGTGACATACATGCCCTTACCGATAATCAGATTGCGATCACCATCGCCATCGGACGCCGCGCCGAAATCAGGACCATCCGGGGACATCAGCAGATCGTAGAGATCTTTGGCATAGACGAGATTGGGATCGGGGTGATGCCCGCCAAAATCCTCGAGCGGCACGAAATTCACGCAGGTGCCATCAGGCGCACCAAGGCGGTGTTCGAGGATTTCCTTGCCATAGGGGCCGGTTACGGCATGCATGGAATCAAACCGCAGCGTGAAGCCTGACTTGATCAATGCGCGGATGGCATCGAAATCGAACAGCGTTTCCATCAGTTCCGCATAGTCGGAGACGGAATCGATGATCTCGACATCCATGCCGGCCAGCTGCTGTTTGCCAACGGTATCTATGTCGATGTCAGCGGCTTCGGCGATCCTGTATTCCTTGATCACCTTGGAGTTGGCAAAGACCGCATCAGTGATCTTCTCAGGAGCGGGACCGCCATTGCTGATATTATATTTGATGCCGAAATCTTCGGTTGGACCGCCCGGATTGTGGCTGGCGGAAAGAATAAGGCCGCCGAACGCCTTATACTTGCGAATGACATTGGAGGCGGCCGGTGTTGAAAGAATGCCGTGATGACCGACAAGGACCCGGCCAAACCCGTTGGCCGCCGCCATCTTCACGGCAATCTGGATGACTTCGCGATTGTAGTAGCGCCCGTCACCACCAATCACCAAAGTCTTGCCCTTATAGCCATCCAGCGAATCGAACACCGACTGGATGAAGTTCTCGACATAGTTCGGTTGCTTGAATTCGGGAACTTTCTTGCGCAGTCCGGATGTTCCCGGCTTCTGATCGTCAAATGGCGTGGTGGCTACGGTTTTAAACATGTGGACCTTCCCGGTTATGCGCATTGAGAACAATCTATGAGCGCCTTGTCGATCAGGTCAACAAGGCAAAAATCAGTTCGATAAATAAAAAGGCCGCCCGAGGGGCAGCCTTTTCGTGCAATTCATAAGCCGGAAAATTAAAGAACAACGACCTTCGCGCCCACTTCGGCGCGGTTGAAGAGGTCGATAATGTCCTGATTCATCAGGCGGATACAGCCGGAGGACATGGCCTTGCCGATGGACCACCATTCCGGCGTGCCGTGCAGGCGGTAGCCGGTGTCGCCGCTTTTATTGAAGAGGTAGAGCGCGCGTGCGCCGAGCGGATTCTGCAGTCCGGGGTCCATGCCGTCGCGGAATTCAGCCAGTTCCGGCTTGCGCTTGATCATTTCCTTTGGCGGTGTCCAGGTCGGCCATTCGCGCTTCAGGGCAATGCGGGCAGAGCCGGACCATTCAAAACCCTGCTTGCCGACGCCAATGCCGTAACGCATGGCGCGACCATCCCCAAGCATGAAGTAGAGGAACTTTGCATTGGTATCGACAATGATTGTCCCCGGTGCTTCCCCACTATCATAGCGAACTTCCTGACGCAGGAACTGCGGAGGAATTTTGGCGCGTGGAATGGCTGGAAGCACATATCCCGCGTCGGTCACAGAAGAATAGGAGGCAGTGGAATAGTTGAAGCCGAATGTGGAACAGCCGGTCAGAGCAGTTGCACCCATCAGTCCAACTGCAAGAGCGATCGTCTTGAGTTGCATAGTCACCCCATCAAGTATTGGCCGAATCCAAGGCGATTCAGTTGTCTTCCCTCATTACTGCCATTATTGTTAATGCTTGATTAACCGTAAAGCGTAGTTTTCTGTTAACCACGTTTTCTTCAACCAACTGGTGCATTTTTGCCGTATTCGGTTGCAGAGTTTTCAAAGATACTTGCGCCATGCCCCTTGTGATTCCCGGTCAGACCAGTCCGCTCATCGATGGACGCCAGTCGGAAAATGCCATGCTGGTGCGCCGCGGCGTGCAGCGGCTGTTTCTGGAGCTTGGTTTGGCTGTCGTGCCGGAGTTGCCTTTGGCCTCTGGTCGGCGGGCGGATCTGGTGGCTTTGTCGCGGAGCGGCGAAATATGGATTGTTGAAATCAAGTCATCGATTGAGGATTGGAAGGTCGACAGGAAATGGCCTGAATACCGGGCCCATTGCGACCGGCTGTTCTTTGCCACGCACCCCGGTGTTCCCGCTGAAATCTTCCCTGAGGATTGCGGGTTTATCCTGTCGGATGGCTATGGTGCCGAAATCCTGCGTGACGCGCCCGAGCATAAATTGCCGGGTGCCACCCGCAAGGCTATGACCCTGCGTTTTGCGCGGGTAAGCGCTGCACGCATGACGCTTGCCGAACTATCAGGAATACATTTGCCTGAAACGGATGTGGAGTAGGTGTTTGTGGTTCGACATAACAACCATGAGGGGGAGGCGTATCTCCCTCATGGTGAGTTGCACCTACTCCAGACGCTGCAAAAACCGATGAAATAGAAACTCAGCGCGGGGCGCGCTTGGCGAGGATGCGTTGCAGTGTACGGCGATGCATGTTGAGGCGGCGCGCTGTTTCGGAAACATTGCGGTCACACATTTCATAGACGCGCTGAATATGCTCCCAGCGAACACGGTCCGCTGACATCGGATTCTCAGGCGGTGCAACCTTGGCACCGGAGCGCCGGGTCAGTGCAGCAAACACCTCATCCGCATCGGCGGGCTTCGACAGGTAATCGATGGCACCGAGTTTCACGGCGTTAACAGCAGTCGCGATATTGCCGTAGCCGGTTAAGACAATTGCGCGGGTATCTTCGCGGCGCGCCCGGATTGCCTCGATGATATCAAGGCCATTGCCATCGCCAAGGCGCATGTCGACAACCGCATAGGCAGGTGCGTGCGTCTTGACGCTGGCAAGTCCGGCCTCGACCGATTCAGCGATCGCCACCGTAAACCCGCGGGATTCCATGGCGCGCGCAAGGCGCTGCAAAAAGGGCTTGTCGTCGTCAACCAGTAACAACGTTCGATCGCCGCCTATGGCCGCAATATCGTCCTGATCCGTGTGTTCCATCAGGGTTTCCTGCTCATTTCTTACAAATATACTCCGTTAATGGTTCGCAATGAACAAAAAGTCAAAGGTTATCCGTTTTGTTCATCAAGTTGATTGCGCGGCCAAGTCACAACAACTTCCGCGCCTTGGCCCGGATCATTGCGATTACGGAAGGTTATGGCTGCGCCGGAGCGTTCCAGCAGGGTTTTGGCGATGAAGAGCCCAAGACCAAGGCCACCACCATGTTCATTGATCTCGCGGTCGCGGCCAGTGGTATAGGGCTCGCCGATTCGGTCGAGAATATCAGCCGGGAAACCTTTTCCGTCATCGGCGACAACAATCTGCACTGTCTTGTCGGTCCAGCCCCAGCTGACCTCTATGGTCTCGCGGGCGAAATCCACGGCGTTCTCAACCAGATTGCCAAGGCCATAAATGATCCCCGGATTGCGGCGGATAACTGGCTCATGGCCTTCGCCGCGCAGTTTTGTTACCTCGATGCTGATGCCAAAATTGCGGTTGGGTTCGATGACTTCCTCGATCAGCGAGGAAATCTTCAACCGGGACATATGCTCTTCGCTCTCGGAGGAAAGGCTGGTCAGGCGCTTCAGAATTTCGCGGCAGCGATCGGTCTGTGAGCGTAAAAGTTCAACATCTTCAGCAAAGCGGTCATCCTGGGCAAGCGCGCGCTGCATTTCCTTGGCGACAAGTGCGATGGTGGCGAGCGGCGTGCCAAGTTCATGTGCAGCGGCGGCGGCAAGCCCATCAAGTGCCGAAAGGTGCTGCTCGCGTTGCAGGATCAGTTCCGTCGCGGTGAGCGCATCGGCAAGCAGGCGGGCTTCTTCGGCAACGCGGTAGGCATAGACGGCGGTAAAGACCAGCGCTGAAACAACGGAACACCAGACGCCCGCGACGAGCACAAACGGCAATTGCAGGGTCTCGTCAGGGTACCAGGGCAGGGGCAGGTGGAAATAGGCCAGTGCCGTTGCGCAGACGGTCACGAGAATGCCGAGTATGACAGTTGATGATGCTGGCAGCGATGTTGCGGAAATAATGACCGGAACAATCATGAGGACAGCAAAGGGGTTCTGCAAACCGCCAGTCATATAGAGCAGCCCGGCCACCTGCAGGATATCGAAGGCAAGAACGGTAATCGCTGCCCGTGGTTCAAGGCGGTGATTGATCGGATAGCGGAACGACAGAAGCAGGTTCAGCCATGCTGAGCAGGCGATCAGTGCGAAGCAGATGCTGACCGGGAACGGAAATTTCAGATAGAGCGCAACGAACAGAACCGCGATGCTCTGACCAGCAACCGCCAGCCAGCGCAGGCGGATCAATGTTGTCAGCCGCAGTCGCCGCGACAGATAGGAAGAGCGTATGCCGAATTCTTGAGCCATGGGCGAGCTTTAGAACAAACCCGATGCAAAGGGAATTCTCGTTTTACATCGTTGGTTACGGTTCTAGGTGCCGCGCGGCTTGGCACGGCTGGTGGGCAGGGCCTGCGCCGGGTCCTCTGGCCAGACATGTCTTGGGTAGCGACCGCGCATGTCGCTGCGCACGTCCGCCCACGAGCCTTTCCAGAACCCCGGCAGGTCCCGTGTAATCTGGATTGGCCGGTGTGCGGGGGAGAGAAGCTCGAGCAGCAGCGGGATTGTACCTTCAGCGATAGCAGGATGGGTGCCAAGCCCGAACAGTTCCTGCACACGCACCGCAAGAACAGGGTCATCGGCATCATAGCGGATGGGAATGTTCGATCCTGTTGGCACCTCGAAATGCGTTGGTGCCAATGCGTCGATCTTGCGCTGCAAATCGTAAGGCACCAGCGAGCGCAATCCCTCAATCAGCACATGTGTGGGTATCTGGTTGAGATTTGATGCGCCTGACAGGAATGGCAGCAGCCAGTCATCGAGTGTCGCGATGAGGTCTGCATCCGCCATGGATGGCCATGGAGCGCCAAGCCCCTTGTGCAACCATGCGAGCCGTCGCCGCAGGATCATCGTTTCTTTCGACCAGGGCAGGATATCGAGACCGTGATTGCGCACCGCTTCGACAACACCCTGATTGGCCTGTTCACCCGTGGGTGCGGGCAGGTTCTTTTCCGACAGCGCTATGGCGCCGATCCGGGTGGCATCGCGGGCCTGCAAGGCATTACGGGCAGCATCGTATGTAACCTGCTTTCCACTGACAATGCGATCCGCCAGCGCCGCGCGGATTTCCGTTTCGGATATTTCCGCGGCTGCCAGAATGCGGGCCTTTCCGGCCCGGCCTGCCAGATCGGCAACCACCAGCCATGGAGAGCGTGCCAGAGAGGTCGCCGCATCAACCTCGCCGCCGCGCCCATTGGCCAGCGTGAACTGGCCATTGCCGCGCGATTTGGCGATACGATCAGGATAGGCATCGATGAGCAGGCGTCCGACGCTATCAGGCTCTGCTTGATGGGCTGCATCGCGTCCAGCCAGCCGTTTGGCGAGGCCGCGTGCCCGTGTTGCACGGTCGCCGCGTTCGCGCTGGAAGCGGGAAAGACGCACATCAAGGTCGATATCATTGCCGCCAAGCCCGCGTTCGGTCAGAAGCACGGCAATTTCCGCCGCGCGCAGGGATTGTCCGCGTTCGCGCGCGGTCAGCACCATATGCGCCAGACGTGCCGGCAGGGCGAGGGCACGCATGGCATTGCCCATCTGGGTGATACGGTCGCCGTCCAGTGCGCCAAGGTTTTCAAGCAGAGCCTTGGCTTCCTTGATGGCGGGCGCTGGCGGCAAATCCAGAAATGACAGGCTGCGCGGATCAACAACGCCCCATGCCGCACAATCAAGCACCAGCCCGGTAAGGTCAGCCTCCAGAATCTCCGGCGGCGCGAATGCTTCCAGTGCCGCCGTCTGTTCAGCCCGCCACAGGCGCAATGCGATACCCGCTTCCGTGCGCCCCGCGCGTCCCGCCCGCTGATCCACCGCTGCCCGGGCAGCGCGCACAGTTTCCAACCGGGTCAGGCCGGTTGCCGGTTCGAATTTCGGCAGGCGCGCAAGGCCGCTGTCGATGACAACGCGCACGCCGTCGATGGTGATTGACGTCTCGGCAATGGAGGTGGCCAGCACCACCTTGCGCTTGCCCGCAGGCGCAGGCTTGATTGCCGCGTCCTGATCACGGCCCTCAAGCGCGCCATAAAGCGGCACGATCATCGTATCCGCGCCGACACGTCCTTCCAGCGCTCCGGCAGTTCGCTCGATCTCGCGCTGGCCGGGCAGAAACGCCAGGATGCTTCCGGTCTCGGTCGCCAGCGTATCGCGGATCGCCTTGGCCATGGCATCTTCGATTTTTTCATCCGGCTTGCGCTCGCGATAGCGTGTTTCGATGGGGAAAGATCGGCCTTTGCTTTCCAGCACGGGCGCATTGCCCAGAAGCTGCGCAACGCGCGCGCCATCAAGTGTTGCCGACATCACCAGAAGTTTCAGGTCCGGTCGCAAGGCTGCCTGCACATCAAGCGCCAGCGCCAGCCCGAAATCCGCATCGAGACTGCGCTCGTGGAATTCATCGAACAGCACCACAGCAACATCTTTCAGATCAGGATCATCAAGAATCATACGGGCAAAAACGCCTTCGGTCACAACCAGAATGCGTGTCCTCGCCGAAACCTTGTTCTCAAGCCGCATGCGATAGCCAACGGTCGCGCCGACCGCCTCGCCAAGCAGGCTGGCAATGCGGCTTGCCGCTGCCCGCGCCGCGAGACGGCGCGGTTCGAGCAGGATAATGGTGCGCTCGCCGCGCCAGCTGGCATTAAGCAGATGCAGGGGAATGAGCGTTGTCTTGCCCGCACCGGGCGGCGCAACGACAACCGCCGCATGACCACCTGCCAGTGCTTCATCCAGCGCTGGAAAAATCTCGGTAACGGGCAGGAGAGGCAGATCGGGCACGGGCAAAATCCAAGGATGAAATGTCAGGCCGTTTTGACAAGGTTTACCGCCGCAAGTCCATAGCCTTGTGCCTCCCTCCCAGCCGGTTGTCCTGATCGGCGACGGGAAATGTCGCCGATTTGATTGACGACACCGGCTATCATCCTGCACAACTGCAAATCAGTATACCGCACTTAAAAGACGCATCAGGGAGAGTTTGAATGAAATCGCGCGCCGCCGTTGCCTGGGAAGCCAAGAAGCCGCTGACCATCGAGACAATCGAGATTGGTGGACCCAAGCCGGGCGAGGTTCTGGTGGAAGTCATGGCCACCGGCGTGTGCCATACGGACGCTTACACACTCTCCGGGCTTGATTCCGAAGGCAAATTTCCCGCCATTCTTGGCCATGAAGGCGCAGGCATTGTGCGCGAACTCGGCGCCGGCGTCACGTCGCTGAAAGTCGGTGATCATGTCATCCCGCTTTACACGCCGGAATGCCGCCAGTGCAAAACCTGCCTGTCGCAGCGCTCCAATCTCTGCACCTCGATTCGCTCGACGCAGGGGCAAGGCGTTATGCCCGATGGCACCAGCCGCTTTTCCTGCGATGGCGGTGAAGTGTTCCATTATATGGGCTGCTCGACCTTCTCCAATTTCACCATTCTGCCGGAGATCGCCTTGGCGAAAGTGCGCGAGGACGCGCCCTTCGACAAGATTTGCTATATTGGCTGCGGCGTAACGACGGGCATTGGCGCGGTTATCTATACGGGCAAGGTCTGGCCCGGTGCGAATGTGGTTGTCTTCGGTCTTGGCGGCATCGGCCTCAATGTCATTCAGGGTGCGCGCATGGTGGGTGCGGACAAGATCATCGGCGTTGATCTCAATCCGGCCAAGGCGCAGATGGCCAAAAAATTCGGTATGACCCATTTCGTCAATCCCAATGAAGTGGGCAATGACAAGGTTGTACAGGCCATTCAGGATTTGACCGATGGCGGCGCGGATTTCTCCTTCGATGCTACCGGAAACACAAACGTGATGCGGCAGGCCCTGGAATGCTGCCATCGTGGTTGGGGCACCAGCATTGTCATTGGTGTTGCGGAAGCGGGCAAGGAAATCGCAACCCGGCCATTCCAGCTTGTCACCGGGCGCAACTGGCGCGGTACGGCCTTCGGCGGCGCACGCGGACGCACGGACGTTCCGAAAATCGTCGACTGGTACATGGAAGGCAAGATCGAGATTGACTCGCTCATCACCCACACCATGCCGCTCGATGAAATCAACACCGCCTTCGATCTGATGCATGACGGCAAGTCGATCCGCTCGGTTGTGGTCTTCTGATGAACCCTGCCGATTACACGGTGGATGTGCGCGGGATTGATGAATTCAGCCCGCGTGATCTCTATGCCATGCTGCGCATGCGGGTTGACGTGTTCATTGTCGAGCAGAAATGCCCCTATCCGGAATTGGATGGCAAGGATATTGAGGCGCTGCATCTCAGGCTTTTCAGCGGTGATGAGCTGGTGGCAAGCGCCCGTCTGCGCCAGCCGCATGGCGCTGGCAGCGATGCACGTATTGGCCGGGTCGTCGTCTCGCCTGTTCATCGCGGCAAGCGGCTGGGTGACCGGTTGATGGCGGAGGCGATTGCCGAATGTGAGCGGCGCTACCCGGATAGTCCTATTGCTTTGTCCGCCCAAAGCCATTTGCAGCGATTCTACGAATCCTTTGGCTTTTTGCCGGTTTCCGGGGAATATCTCGAAGACAATATTCCTCATGTGGATATGCAAAGGCCGCTGACGGCCAAAGCGGGGTAGGATGTTGATATTGCGGCGGCACAATCCCTTCTATCTTGCAGCGATTATCGGCATTGCGGCGCTGGTGCTTTCGCTCGCATTCTACCCGCGCCTTGCCTATGTGATCGGGGCAAATGCTTTTTTCATCGTCTATCTCGTGCTCTCCGCGTTCAAGATTCACCGTCTGACGGCAGCCTTTCTCAGGAAAAACGCCGCCCGTTCCGATGAGCCGATCTGGATCATTTTTGCCGTGACATTCTGCACGGTTGTCGTGGCTGTGGGCTCGCTTTTCGTGCTGATCAACAGTGAGAAAAACCCGCATTTGCTGGATCTTTCGCTGGCATTGGCTGCAGTGCCGCTTGGCTGGTTCACTATTCATATGATGACAGCCATCCATTATGCGCATCTTTACTGGCAGCCGGATGAGACGGCGGAAGGGGCAAAGGACGCGCCGCGCAAACATGTGGGCGGTCTGGATTTTCCCGGCGAAAAGGAACCCGGCGGCATCGAGTTTCTCTATTTTTCCTTCGTCATCGGCATGACAGCGCAGACCTCGGATACCGCTGTCACCAGCACCGAAATGCGCAAGGTCAATCTCTTGCACGCCATTGTTTCGTTCTTTTTCAACACCGTTCTTGTGGCGGCAGCGGTGAATGTCGCCGTCTCGCTCGGCCAATAATCAACGCATAAATCTCACGGGAATTGTCATGGAAACGCTATCGATCGCCAAAAGTTTTGACGGTACGCAAGGGGTCTATCGTCATCGCAGCGATGCCTGCCAATGCGACATGACCTTTGCGGTTTTCCTGCCGCCGCAGGCCAAGGATGGCCCGGTGCCGGTGCTGTGGTATCTGTCGGGCCTCACCTGCACCCACCAGAATGTCATGGACAAGGGCGAATATCGCCGTGCCGCCGCCGAGCATGGCGTTGCCATTATCTGCCCGGATACCAGCCCGCGCGGCGAGCATGTGCCCGACGAAACGGACAATTGGCAATTTGGTAAGGGCGCCGGCTTTTATCTCGATGCGACGCAGGCGCCCTATGCCACCAATTATCGCATGGCTAGTTATATCGCTGAGGAATTGCCTGCGTTGATCGCCGCTAATTTCCCCGTAGATATGGCGCGTCAGGGCATTTTCGGCCACTCCATGGGCGGGCATGGCGCGATCACGCTGGCGCTCAAAAACCCTGGCCGATTCGGGTCCGTATCGGCCTTTGCACCCATTACCCGTCCGGGCGTTGCGGGCTGGTCACGTCCCGCTTTTGAGAAATATCTTGGCACGGATCAGGCGGCTTGGCGCGCCTATGACAGCGTGCTGTTAATTGAGGATGGCCACCGGGTGCCCGAATTGCTGGTGGATCAGGGCAAGGCCGATGGTTTTCTCGATGATGGCCTGCGTCCATGGCTGCTTGAAGTCGCCTGCAAGCGCGCCGGTATTCCGCTGACGCTGAACATGCGCGATGGCTATGACCATTCCTATTTCTTCATCTCGACCTTCATGGCCGATCACATCGCCTGGCATGCGGCGCGGCTTGGCTAGAGCCGTGCCATGCGTGGATCATTGGCAAAAATCGCACGGCTGAAGCCGAGCCGGATATCAGGCTGATCGCAAATGGCTTTGACGCCATAATCGGAAAACACCAGCCGCCATGTCGTCGTATGCGTCGGCCGGGGCATGGCAAAGGCGGCGCAGGAGAGCAGCGCGAGATTGGCACCGCCCGATGGATCGCGCACCGACTTGTAGCGGATAATCTCGATTTCAGCCTCATGCGCCGCATCGGCAAGCGCAAGACAGGCCGAGTAATCGGACAGGTGCGTCCAGTGCTCCGCATGCTGCACAAAGGGCGCAGCCATCAGATCGATGCCGCGCTTGGTGGCATAGCGGGCTTCAAATGCGGTGAATTCCAGCGCATTGCGCGGCCAAGGCGTACCGGGGCTCTCGCTGAAAAACAGCAGCCGGTAGAAGGCTGTTTCCGCAACGGCTGTCTCCACCACTTCGCTGGCATAGAACACGCCGGGGGAATAGCCCTCGCGCCGGAAGCGCGAATTGCCGGGATAGCGGCCATAGCGGAACGGCGTTGCCAGCAGATAATCGAGATGCACACAGGCTTGCGGCAGCGGTGGTTTGGTCGCCTCGATCTCGTCTTCAAGCAGAGCCTGCTCGTCGAGCGTATCGACAAGTTTCATGGTGGAAACGCGGTGCTGGGCTTCAACAAGACGCCAGCAGGCGCCGTGTCTGTCGCGCGCCTCAGATCGGAGCGCGTCGGGCGTCCAGATAGGCGAGGACATGGGCGAGACCGTCAATGGTTTTGATGCGGTTGAGCGGCTTGCCGCCAAGCATGCTGTTGTCAGTGCGTATCCAGTGCCGGGCGACGGTATCGTCACCACCAACAATGGCGTCGAGGGAGCGGTAAAGACGGATGAACAGGAGCGCCAGTTCGTAACTCTTGCCGGTCAGCGGCGTGCCGTCCTCACTGCGCTTCAGGCGTGATATGGTCGGCTCCGACAATCCAACCACTGTTGACAGCTCCTTGGCGGTCAGCCCGAGCAATTCCGCCGAGCGCAGCAAAGCTTTTGAGACAACCGCAGTCTTGCTGGAGCGTTCCGGTGTGCGTTGTGTGAGTGCCGACATAATCATACCTTTCATCTGAAAGGAATATAGCGTTTATTTCATGTGAAATCAATTGGTGGGATTATTGTTTGTCAAGAAAGAGTGTCGGGGGTTTCTGCCATTGGGTCGAGACATTCACCCCCCCCTGTCCTGTCGGACTACCGGGGCGAGCCACGGGTCTCGCCCGTCCTTCGGACCCCCTACAAGAGGGGAGATCACATTGGCATCAATGCCTTTGCACAACCGGAAATGTTTCAGATTGTGCAAAGGCCGTAATGGTGGCTGATATCCCCCTTGTGGGGATGTAACGTTAATCGCCAAGGTTGCAAAACTTGGCTCCCTGCAACCCTCTCTCTCCGTCATCCTCGGGCTTGACCCGAGGACCATGATCGAGAAGCACGATAATTGTAGTCGTTCCTTCCCCTTTGTCGTGGGTCCTCGGGTCAAGCCCGAGGATGACGGAGAGGGTTGAGGTGTCGGGAGCGATAGTCTGCAACCTTTGCATTGCAGAACCATCGTTGCGCCCTTCGACAAGCTCAGGATGAGGGGTTTGGTTTGATTGCAAAACCAATCTCTATCATTGCAGACCTTGGCTCCCTTACCCTCCCACTACGTGGGGAGGGTCGCTGCGCAGCAGCGGGGTGGGGGCCCAACTGCTCGGACATCACGATTCAACCGGTGTACCAATTCATCCCCCGAACCTTCGGTTCGACCCTCCCCACCTTGGGGGAGAGTAAGGTGGTGCCTGTTCTAGTCTTTGTGAGAGCACAGCGTCTCAAAAGATTCGAAAATTACCAAAGAGATTGGTTTTTCTAACGATCTGATGAGACGTGCTTCCGAGATGCTTCCAAACTGAAATAAAGCCTTTGTACAAGGAACAACACCATTGCCGCTCCGATACCTGCACGGCAATAAGTAAGCAATATCAGTTGGTTATCCGCATATTGATGTTTGGCTTGTTGATGCTGCGTCATTTATGGGGTCTCCCGCTTTTCCGTGGGATAAAAATGAATTAAAATCCTAAATATATAAATGTATGCAACACACATATATATGGATACAGATGAATTCACAACTGGTAAATTTACTGGGAGCCCTGGCATTGGCACTTGCCGATGCGCAGATTGAAGCTGTGCAGAAAAGCAGTGGTGTCGGAACCGCTGGTTGCGCGACTCTGGTGGCATTGGGTCATTATCCCAATCTGACGCTCCGGGACATTGCGACCATTGCCGGGCTCAGCCATTCCGTGATCGTGCGAACGGTTGAGGTGCTTGTCAGCGCCGGTCTTGTTATCAAAGCATCGGGCAAGGACAAGCGTGAAGTAACGCCGCAACTTACCCCTGAAGGACAACGCATTCGCGAGGCTTTGATCAACGCCCGTGCGGCGGTGCTTGACAAAGCACTCGTTAACCTGTCGCCGCAAAAGCAGGATGTTCTGCACGGTCTGGTGTCGGAAATGCTGGAAAACCTGACAATCGATCGCGATCAATCTGATCATCTTTGCAGACTGTGCGATGAAGCAGCCTGTGGGCCGGATTGTCCCGTTGAGATGAAGGTGCAGAGAATGAACGGCATTGATCGCGGAATGAACCACTGAGTTCAGATGAGATCGCAAAGATTGCAGAAGGGTGTGCGTGGTTCGTGGTTCGACAAGCTCACCATGAGGGAGAGTGAGGATGCAACGCTAATCGTTGAGATTGCAGCACATAAAGGTGCAGCGCTAAGGTTGCAGAACGAAGGGTGCAGAACTCAGCTCCCTGAAACCCATCCCTCTCCGTCATCCTCAGTCCTCGGGTTTAACCGGAGGATGACCCGAGGACCATGATCGAGAAGCACGAAAAATTGTAGTCGTTCCTTCCTTCCCCTTTGTCGTGGGTCCTCGGGTCAAGCCCGAGGATGACGGAGCGGGTTAAGGTGATGACGAAGAGGATTGAGATGTCCGGAGCGATAGTCTGCAACCTTTGCGCTGCAACACCTGTGATCTGCAATCTTTGCGATTAGCATTGCATCCTCACTCTCCCTCATGGTGAGCCTGTCGAACCACGAACCACGGTGATGCAGCGCCCTGTTAAAGACTTAGATATTCCGAAAGACATTCACTTTCCATCCTACCTCCGCGCCGTAACAGCCATGGGTAAGCCGCCATCGGGTTGGGTGGTCAGCTTCTGCACCGGCCATGGCTTACCTGCGCCAACCGTATCAAAGCGGAAACGGTGCAGCAGTATTGCCAGTGCGATAATTGCTTCCTGCAGGGCAAAGCTGGCGCCGATGCACACGCGCGGCCCTGCGCCAAACGGCAGATACTGAAAACGGTCAATCTTGTCGCGATTATCCGGGTGGAAGCGCGCGGGTATGAAAGCCTCGGGGTTGTCCCAATAGAGCCGGTGGCGATGCACCGTCCACGGCATGACGAGAATAGCCGAGCCCTTGGGGATAAACAGGTCCTTGTACTGATCGTCTTCCACCGGCTCGCGATTGATCGAGGGTGCGGGCGGATAAAGCCGCATGGCCTCCTCAAATGCGGCGCGGGTGAGTGGCAGGGCGTTCAGCCAATCATGCGGCGCGGGCAAAGGGTCCTGCTGCATGAAGGCATCGATTTCCTGCTCGATCAGGTCGCGCTCCCATGGCGCCTGTGCCAGCAGATAAAGCGTCCAACCAAGCGCGCGCGCTGTGGTTTCATGCCCGGCGCCGATGAAGGTGATGATGTTGTCTTCGATCTCGGCGCGTGACAGCCCCTCCGGCCCTTCCGCCCGCAGAAGCAGCGTGAGGAAATCATTGGGAACCTTGTCGCCATCCCGGTCCATCCGTGCCTTGCACAGGACAATGGTCTCGGCAACGATCTTGCGAAAGAAAGCCAGCGCCCGGCGCCCGCGTATCTGGGTAAAGCGCGGCAGCCAGCTCGGCGCGCCGAGAAGGTCAAGCGGGTCGACGCGGCCCATTGTCTCGAACAGCCGGTCAACCTCATGGGCAAACTGATCCGCTTCCCCGGCGATTTCGCCTGAAAATAAAGTCTCCGCCAGAATGTCATAGGTGAGCATCGTCATGTCGCGGGAGACATCGACGGTGCCCGCCACGCTTTCATAGCGCTCGGCAAAGTTTTCGGTCGTTCGCTTCATCGCCTCGGCAAAGCCATTGATGTGGCGGGGGGTGAAAACCGGGGCCATGGCCTTGCGCGATCGCTTCCATGTTTCGCCTTCGGCAGTCAAAAGTCCGTCACGCAGGATCGGGCGCAGAATACGCTGGCGCACTGCCGCCATTTTGTAGTTCCTGGCATTGTCGACAAGCACATGCCGGATCAATCCGGGATCATTGGCGATGATCGTATGCTGGAACGCCCAATCGATTGATACCCACGGATCATTGTATGAGGGCTCGCCCCATAATTCGAGCGGATTGCGGTAAATGGTGCGGATTAGCTCGATCGTACCGACCGGTCCCGTACGCGGTACAGGGGCAGGGGGAATGAATGCGGTTCTGACAGTGTCCATTTGGCAGCCTCCAGAGCCACGATGTGGGTATAATTATTCCCAATGTCCACTAATTTAGCCATCATCCGTGGATAGCTTGGTGCTCAAGAATTGGAAAAACCTACATTAACCACTATATCTAAGTCTGTAACCGGGCATGATTCGCCCGGGTCCTTCACGCCAGTTTACGGCGCCAAGAAAAGATTGAATTTATATGAGTGATACACCTGAGATGACGACCGGAACTTCACCGGAATATGGTGCGGATTCCATCAAGGTTCTCAAGGGGTTGGATGCTGTTCGCAAACGCCCGGGCATGTATATCGGTGACACGGACGATGGTTCCGGCTTGCACCACATGGTTTACGAAGTCGTGGACAACGCAATTGACGAGGCACTTGCCGGTCATGCGACCCGCGTCACCGTGACGCTCAATCCCGATGGTTCCTGCACCGTTACGGATAACGGGCGCGGGATTCCCACAGATATGCACGAAGAAGGCGTCTCCGCCGCCGAGGTCATCATGACCCAGCTGCATGCGGGCGGTAAATTCGACCAGAATTCCTACAAAGTGTCGGGTGGTCTGCATGGCGTCGGTGTTTCCGTGGTCAATGCGCTATCGGTGTGGCTGCGCCTGAAGGTTCGCCGTCAGGGCAAGATCCACGAAATGAGCTTCACCCATGGTGTTGCCGATGCTCCGCTGGAGATAACGGGCGACTCGAATGGCGAGACGGGCACGGAAGTGTCCTTCCTGCCATCGACAGAGACCTTCACCATGGTCGAATTTGATTTCAAGACGCTGGAGCATCGCTTGCGCGAGCTTGCGTTCCTGAATTCGGGTGTCCGCATCCTTCTGGCTGATCGCCGTCATGCTGATCCGGTTGATCTCGAGCTGTTCTATGAGGGCGGACTGACCGCCTATGTCAAATATCTCGACCGTACCAAGAAGGAACTGGTCAGCGAGCCGATTTACATTCGCGGCGAGCGCGATGACACCACGGTGGAAGTCGCCATGTGGTGGAACGACAGCTACCATGAGAACGTGCTCTGCTTCACCAACAACATTCCGCAGCGCGATGGCGGCACGCACCTTGCCGGTTTCCGGGGTGCGCTGACGCGCCAGATGACCGGTTATGCCGAAACGTCCGGGCAGGCCAAGAAGGCAAAGGTTACACTGACAGGCGATGATTGCCGCGAAGGGTTAACTGCCGTTCTCTCGGTAAAAGTTCCCGATCCGAAATTCTCGTCGCAGACCAAGGACAAGCTCGTTTCGTCGGAAGTCCGCGCGGTCGTCGAAAGCCTCGTCAACGAGGCGCTGTCGAGCTGGCTTGAAGAGCATCCGGCTGAGGGTAAGGTTCTGGTGGAGAAGGTCATTCAGGCCGCCTCCGCCCGTGAAGCTGCGCGTAAAGCGCGTGACATTACCCGCAAGAACTCGCTCAGCATCAGTTCATTGCCGGGCAAGCTTGCCGATTGTCAGGAACGCGATCCGGCCAAGTCGGAAATCTTCATCGTCGAGGGTGATTCCGCCGGTGGTTCCGCCAAGGGCGGGCGTTCGCGGCAGAATCAGGCGATCCTGCCGCTGCGTGGTAAGATTCTCAACGTCGAGCGCGTCAAGCTTGACCGTATGCTCTCCTCCGACCAGATCGGCACGCTGATTCTGGCGCTGGGAACCAGCATCGGCAAGGATGAATTCAATCCGGACAAGCTGCGCTACCACAAGATCATCATCATGACCGACGCCGACGTCGATGGCGCGCATATTCGCACGCTGTTGCTGACGTTCTTCTTCCGCCAGATGCCTGAATTGATCGAGCGTGGCCATATCTATATTGCCCAGCCACCACTTTATAAGGTGTCCCGCGGCAAGTCCTCGCAATACATCAAGAACGAATCGGCTTTTGAGGAATTCCTGATTGATTCGGGACTGGAAGAGGCGTCGCTGGAATTGACCAGTGGTGAAGTACGCGCCGGGACTGATCTACGGGCTGTCATCAATGATGCACTGGCCGTTCGGCATCTGCTTTTGGGCCTTAATACCCGTTACGATCGTGCCGTTGTGGAACAGGCGACCATCGCAGGAGCCCTCAATCCGGAAGCCATTTCCGATACGCCGCGCGCTGAATTGCTGGTGAAGGAAGTTGCTGCCCGCCTCGATCTGATCGCCGAAGAAACGGAAAAGGGCTGGACCGGCCGCCTCGCAACGCCTGACGATGGTGTTGATGGTTACGTTCTGGAGCGCTCGCTGCGCGGTGTAAAGGAAACTGTGACACTCGATATGGCTTTGATCGGTTCTGCCGATGCACGCCAGCTCGACCGCTACTCGCCGCGTCTGCAGGAAGTCTACGGCAAGCCGCCGGTTCTGCGCCGCAAGGAAAAGGTCGAAACGCTTGCCGGGCCAAGCACGCTGCTGGAAGCGGTCTTCGCCACGGGGCGCAAGGGCCTGTCACTGCAGCGCTATAAGGGTCTGGGCGAAATGAATGCCGACCAGTTGTGGGAAACCACACTGGATCCGAATGCGCGCTCACTGCTGCAGGTCAAGGTCAATGATGCGACGGATGCCGACAGCCTGTTCTCAAGGCTGATGGGCGATGATGTCGAGCCACGGCGCGAATTCATTCAGGACAATGCGCTGAGCGTCGCCAATCTGGACGTGTAAGGTTTCCAGTGAAATCCACTGCGGGCGTTGTCGTCAGGCAACTGCCCGCAGCTTTATACGTCAAGCTGCTCTTGGGGGCTGAATGGTCTTGATTACAGGACGTTTTAGTTCGCGCGCTTGAGCGAGATCATAGTTCATCTGCATGTTCAGCCAGAACTTGGCTTCGCTAACGCCAGCGGCTTCCAGACGCAAGGCTAGTTCGGGGCTGATCGCCGCGTGTCCATTGAGGACCCGCGAGAGTGCCGGTCTCGACATGTTTAGCCGCAACGCTGCCTCGCTGACGCTCATGCCAAGCGGTTCGAACACCGTTTCTTTTAGAACTGTTCCCGGATGTGCTGGGTTTTTCATCATGGTTTGTCCCTAGTGGTAATCCAGATAATCGACCAGCTCGACGTTCCGTCGGTTGAAGCGGAAGATGACACGCCAGTTGCCATTTACCCAGATTGACCAGTGCCCTTTCATTTCGCCTTTGAGAGGATGCAGCTTGAATGCTGGCAGTCTCAATTGTTCCGGTGTTTCCGCAGCATCCAACGCTGTTAGGATTAGTGTTAGTTTGGGTGAATGTGCAGCTTGTATACCGCGTGTCGATCCTTTCCAGTAGAAGCCTTCAAGGCCCTTGTGCCGGAAACTGGTGATCATGTCGTAGTGTACTGCGTAACGGTACACATTACAATGGGGAACTCAACGTCAGGTCTTCTTGTTGGTGGCATGCCGGTCTCTTGGATATCAGGGTGCTTAGCAGGTTTGGTTCCGGCTTTGATCCTAACAAGTGCCTTAACACTTAACCACGATCCACAGGTTGCAACAGGTCGCTATTGTCGTCTGCGCACAAATGCGGCGGCTATTATACTTTTGTACAATTACTATCTTGCCTGTTCGCCGGTGACATGATCTTTTGTCGAAGAAGAAGTGCGTGATGCCGGAATTGATGAAACGATTTATCGGTGCTTGCGCCTTGCCGAACAACCGGATTGGGAATTGAAATGCAGCCTGTCTTTGATGGTCACAACGATGTGCTTTACCGGTTGTGGAAACATTCAAGAGACGGAGCCGACCCGATCAGGGAATTCATCGACGGCACCACCTCGGGGCATATCGACAAGAAGCGTGCGCTGAAGGGCGGGTTGATCGGCGGACTTTGCGCCATCTATGTCCCGTCCGGCGATCTCGCCTTCAAGGCGCCGGATGCCAAGGGGCATTACTCCACGCCGCTCGCTGCGCCTCTGGAGCGTGCCCCTTCTCTCGATATTTCGCTGGAAATGGCGTCAATTGCGCTGCGTCTCGAACAGGCGGGTGGCTGGAAATTATGCCGGTCCACTGCCGATATTGAAGAGGCGATGGGCAAGGACCTTTTTGCTGCTGTTTTGCACATTGAGGGCTGCGAAGGCATTGGCGCTGATCTTTCCGCGCTGGATGTTTTCTATGCGGCTGGGCTCCGTTCGCTTGGGCCCGTCTGGAGTCGCAACAATGTTTTTGGTCATGGGGTTCCCTTTGCTTACCCTATGGACCCCGATACCGGCCCCGGTCTGACCGCTGCCGGCGAGGATCTCGTCAAAGCCTGCAATCGCCTCGGTATTCTTGTCGATCTCGCCCACATTACTGAAAAAGGTTTCTGGGATGTCGCCCGCATCAGCGATCAGCCGCTGGTCGCCAGCCATTCCAATGTTCATGCGCTGACCCCGGTCGCGCGCAATCTGACGGACAAACAGTTCGATGCTATCCGGGAGCGCAAGGGGCTGGTTGGCCTGAATTATGCTGTGGCTATGCTGCGTCCTGATGCGCGCGAAAATGCCGATACACCGCTCAGCGATGTGGTTCGCCATATTGATTATATGGTCAATCGTATGGGTATTGACTGCGTGGCACTTGGCTCAGATTTTGATGGTGCTAAAATCCCCAGTGAGATTGGTGATGCAGCCGGTAATCAGGCGCTTGTCGATGCTTTGGGGGAGGCGGGATATTCGGACGAGGATCTCGCAAAAATTTGCCGGGGGAACTGGATGCGCATTCTTCGGTCAGCCTGGCACGAAACAAACTGAAACAACACAAAACAGGGGTAACGACAATGTTGATCAATCAGATAAACGCCAAAGTCCGGCTGCTTGTCGGCAGCGCGGCGCTTTCAGCGCTGGTAATATCCGGAGTTCCTGCATGGGCGGCAACGCCAGCCGATACACTGGTGGAAGCCTTTGCCATTGACGATGTCATCACACTTGATCCGGGTGAAGCATTCGAACTCACCATGGGTGAAGTCAATGGCAATACCTATGACAAGCTGGTTCGTCTCGACATTAATGATCCCTCCAAGATCATTCCTGATGTGGCAGAAAGCTGGACCGTTTCCGATGATGGCCTGACCTATACGTTCAAGCTGAAGCCGGGTCTGAAGTTCGCCTCCGGCAATCCGCTGACCGCTGAAGATGTGGCTTATTCCTTCGAGCGCGCCATCAAGATCGACAAGAGCCCGGCCTTCATTCTTACCCAGTTCGGCCTGAAGGCTGACAATGTCACCGAAAAAGCCAAGGCAACCGACCCCAACACCTTTGTCTTCACCGTCGATCAGCCCTATGCGCCAAGCTTTGTGCTCAACTGCCTGACGGCAACCGTGGCATCGGTTGTTGATAAAAAGCTCGTCTCCCAGCATGTGGTCGACAATGACTACGGCAATGCCTGGATGAAGACCAACTATGCCGGGTCCGGTCCGATGAAAATCCGTGACTGGCGCGCCAACGAAATCCTCGTTCTGGAACGTAATGATAATTATTACGGCACCAAGTCGATACTCAACCGCGTTATCTACCGCCATGTGAAGGAGAGCGCGACCCAGCGCCTGCTGCTGGAAAAGGGCGATATCGACGTTGCGCGCAACCTTGAGCCGAATGATCTGGAACAGGTTGCCAAGAACAGCGACATCAAGACCACAAATGCTGCAAAGGGCACGATCTATTATTTCAGCCTCAACCAGAAGAACCCGAACCTTGCCAAGCCTGAGGTGCGCGAGGCGCTGAAATACCTCGTTGATTACGATGCGATCGGCGAAAAGCTGATCAAGGGTATCGGTGAAATCCACCAGACATTCCTGCCAAAAGGCATTTTGGGCGAACTGGATGAAAAGCCCTATTCACTCAACGTGGCAAAGGCCAAGGAGCTTCTTGATAAGGCCGGTCTGAAGGACGGCTTTTCGGTCACGATGGATGTGCGCAACAATCAGCCGGTGACAGGCATTGCCGAATCCGTACAGCAGACATTTGCGCAGGGTGGCGTCAAGCTGGAGATCATCCCCGGTGACGGTAAGCAGACGCTGACCAAGTATCGTGCACGTACCCACGATATCTATATCGGCCAGTGGGGTGTTGACTATTGGGACCCGAATTCCAATGCGGAAACCTTCACCAGCAATCCTGACAATGCCGATACGGGTACCAACAAAACGCTCGCATGGCGCAATGCCTGGGATGTACCTGAACTGACCAAGGAAACCAAGGCCGCCCTGCTTGAGCGCGATACAGCCAAGCGTGCACAAACCTATGTGGATCTGCAGAAGAAGGTTCTTGAAACCAGCCCGTTCGTGATGCTGTTCCAGCAGACGGAAGTTGCCGCCGTCCGCTCGAATCTCAAAGATTTCAAGCTGGGACCATCATTCGATACCAACTACGTCTTCAACGTATCGAAATGAACTGGGGCAAACGCCCAAGGCTGACACGATGACAACGACCGATACCCAACTGGAGGCCAGGCGCTCAGGCGCCTGGGTCTCCAGCCTTGCCCTCGCCATTGGCCGTTTTGTGCTGATCGGTGCAATCACCTTCCTTGGCCTTCTTGCCGTTACGTTCTTCATCGGGCGGGTTATTCCTATTGACCCCGCTCTGGCGATCGTTGGTGATCGAGCCCCGGCCCATGTGGTCGAACGCATCCGGGAGGAATACGGGTTGAACTTGCCGATCTATCAGCAGTTCATCCTTTACGTGAAAGGCGCATTGCAGGGCAATTTCGGTAGCTCTGTTCTGACATCAAACCCTGTGATGACCGACATCCGCCGGGTGTTTCCGGCAACGATGGAACTTGCCACGTTCGGCACGCTCATAGGCACGCTTTTCGGCGTACCGCTTGGTGTGCTTGCCGCTGTCAAACGCGGCAGTCTTGTTGACCAGATCGTGCGTCTTATCGGTCTGATCGGCTATTCCATGCCAATCTTCTGGCTTGGGCTTCTGGCACTTCTGGTCTTCTATGCCAAGCTTGGCTGGACCTCCGGTCCCGGCCGTATTGATGTCATTTATGAATATACTTTCACGCCCATAACAGGCTTCTATCTCCTTGACGCCGTGTTGCAGGGCAATTGGGAAGCCTTCCGAAACATCTTCTCCTTCATCATCCTGCCTGCCTCGCTGCTTGGTTATTTCTCGCTTGCCTATATCAGCCGCATGACCCGCAGTTTTATGCTGAATGAACTGGAGCAGGAATATATCGTGGCCGCCCGTGCCAAGGGCCTGTCTGAAACCCGTATCATCTGGGCCCATGCGCTGCGCAATGCGGCGGTGCCTCTGGTGACGGTGATTGCCCTGTCGTACGCCAATTTGCTTGAGGGATCAGTCCTGACTGAAACAGTCTTTTCATGGCCGGGTCTCGGCATGTACATCACCAATTCCCTGCAGAACGCCGATATGAACGCGGTGCTTGGCGGCACCATCGTCATCGGCACAGTGTTCATCGCCATCAATCTTCTGTCCGATCTTTTGTATCGGGTGCTGGACCCACGGACGCGCGCACGATGAGCCAGACAATCAAGACACCACCCATGTCCCGCCGTGAATGGCTGATGAGTGATCGTCCGCAATCGCGCTTGCAGGCAAGGCTCGGCCGCGCCTATCTGGTGTGGGGCCGCTTTGCCAGCAACCGGCTCGCCCTTGCCGGTCTTGCCATCATCATCGCTTTGTTGCTGGTCGCCGCCCTGGCCAATGTTCTGGCGCCGCATTCGCCCGTCATTGGCGATTTGCGTAATGCGCGCCTGTTGCCGCCCGGCGGTGACTATTGGCTTGGCACTGATGATCAGGGCCGCGATATTCTCTCACGGCTGATCTATGGCTCGCGCCTGACACTCTATGTGGTGATTCTCGTTGCCATCATCGCGGCACCTATCGGCCTGATCGTTGGCACTGTCGCCGGATATGCCGGTGGCTGGGTGGATTCGATCCTGATGCGCCTGACGGATATTTTCCTTGCCTTTCCAAAGCTCATTCTGGCGCTTGCGCTGGTCGCGGCCTTGGGGCCCGGCATTGAGAATGCGGTCTTGGCCATTGCCGTCACCTCATGGCCGCCCTATGCCCGTATAGCCCGAGCTGAGACGCTCACCATACGCAACTCCGACTATATCGCAGCCGTGCGCCTGATGGGTGCCTCGCCCTTTCGGATTGTCCTGCGACACATCATGCCGCTCTGCCTGTCCTCGCTCATCGTGCGTGTGACGCTTGATATGGCTGGTATCATCCTGATTGCAGCCGGTCTCGGCTTTCTTGGTCTCGGCGCTCAGCCGCCACTGCCGGAGTGGGGTGCGATGATCGCTTCGGGCCGCCGCTTCATCATGGATCAATGGTGGGTTGCGGCAGCACCCGGCTTTGCCATTGTCATCGTCAGCCTTGGCTTCAACCTGCTGGGAGATGGCCTGCGCGATGCGCTTGATCCGCGGGGTAACAACCAATGAGCACCCTTTTGACCGTCAATGATCTGCGGGTTCAGTTTCCAACCCGCACCGGGGTGGTCGATGCCGTGCGCGGCGTCGCCTTTACCCTTGGCCGTGAACGTCTTGGTATTGTCGGTGAATCCGGTTCGGGCAAATCCCAGACCGGGCGCGCCATAATGGGGCTGACGCCGTCTCATGCGAAAATCACGGCAGAGACGCTGAATTTCGACGGGATCGATCTTCTGAAAGTTTCAGCAGCCGAACGGCGCTCGCTGCGCGGCAATCGCATTGCCATGATCCTGCAGGACCCGAAATATTCGCTCAATCCGGTTATGAGCATCGGAAGGCAGATCGTCGAAACCCTGCGCACCCATGAAAGGGTCAGCCGGTCAGAAGCGCGCAAGCGGGCGCTCGATATGCTTGCTGCCGTGCAGATCCGCGACCCTGAGCGGGTTTTTGACCTGCACCCGCACGAGGTCTCGGGCGGTATGGGTCAGCGTGCCATGATTGCCATGATGCTGATCACCGGACCTGAACTGCTGATTGCAGACGAGCCGACCTCGGCACTTGATGTTACCGTCCAGCTCGACGTTCTTGCCATTCTCGACAATCTGGTGCGGGACCGCGGCATGGGGCTGATCTTCATCTCGCATGATCTGCGGCTGGTATCGTCCTTCTGTGACCGGGTCATTGTCATGTATGCCGGACGGATCGTCGAGGAGATTGCCGCCAAGGACCTGCACAATGCCAAACATCCCTATACGCAAGGTCTTCTGAACTGCATGCCAAAAATCGGTGCCGATACCCATCCGCTTCCCGTCCTTGATCGTAAGCCGGAGTGGGCCGCATGACCACATCTCCTTCCAAAGCGCTTATTGTCGATAAACTTGAAGTGACATTCGACCGCTTCCGCGCGCTTCGCGGCGTCAGTCTTGACGTGATGCCGGGCGAATCCTTCGGGCTTGTCGGCGAATCCGGTTCAGGCAAATCGACATTGCTGCGTGCCATTGCAGGACTGGCCCCAACGACACGCGGATCGATCACCATCAACGGCAAGCTTCTCGGCAAGAGCCGCACCAAGGCATTCTACCGGGAAGTGCAGATGGTGTTTCAGGACCCCTATGGTTCTCTGCATCCGCGCCAGACCGTCGACCGGCTTTTGCTGGAACCGCTGGCCGTGCATGGCTTTGCCGATATTGAAAAACGCATCCTGCGCGCGCTTGACGAGGTGGGGCTGGGATCAAGTTTCCGCTTCCGCTATTCGCATCAGCTATCCGGTGGTCAGCGCCAGCGCGTGGCGATCGCGCGCGCCCTGATCCTTGAACCATCGATCCTGCTTTTGGATGAACCGACATCGGCGCTCGATGCCTCGGTGCAGGCGGAGGTGCTGAACCTGCTTGAACAGATCCGCCGCGACCGCAAATTGACATTCCTTATGGTCAGCCATGATCTGGCTGTTGTGACCCACATGTGCGACCGGCTGATGGTGATGCAGAACGGGGCTGAGGTGGAGCGCCTTTCAGCTGATGATCTTGCGGCGCACAAGGTCACGCAGGCCTATACGCGCAATCTGCTTATCGCCAGCGAGGGCTTTGTGCGGCCGGATATACCCGCCGCTTAGGCTCTGCTTCACCGGATTTTTACCATACGCCCAGACTTGCCGCAGATCGTGACAATCTGAATGAATTTGCTAAAGGCGCATTTACGCCATTTCATCCATGGTCCGCTCAACACCGGAGCGGGCTATGAAAAAATTCAGAGATTTTCTTAAAGATACCAGCGGCGCAACTGCATTGACGTTTGGACTATTGCTTGTGCCGCTTCTCGGCGTGACAGGATTGGCTGTGGATTATACCCGTGCAAGCAGTGATCACGCGGAACTGCAGAATGCAGCAGATGTCGCGGTTTTGTGGGGCGCCTCTACGTACAATGGCAGCAATTTACCCGATGTGAAGGCTCGCATTCAACAAAGTTTGCGCGCTAATCTTCCAGGCTTTGACGCTAGTGGTGCTACTTACAATGTGTCGGTTACGAACGATGTCCCCGCACGGATTAAGCTTTCACTCGCGAGGCCAATGAAGACGACATTCATGCAGGTATTGAACCAAAATTCGATGGATATCGGGACCACTTCGACAGCTTCAGGAGCATTGACGCCAAAGAGCGCAACAATAAAGGTCACGAACGTAAAAGGAATTTATTACAAGAAAATTTCCATTATTGTTGTTGGAGCCGATGGTGCTGAGAAACAAGTCGGCTCTATCGAATACAAGTACATTAACAACATTGGGACATCCAATCCCGCAGTGGGATCAACGCCGCTGACCTTTGATTTGGGCACATACAAATCGTTTTATTTTACCATGATCGTCAAGAAAGACGGCTGTCCTATTGGAATGAAGCCTTCGGGCAGGAATTGTGTGGATGCCCCCAAAGTAAAATCCAACGACCCTAAAACTCCCGGATTGGTGAATGATCCCCGCTATCAGATTACGCCCACCCCGGAGAATCTGACTTTTGCTGACGATCAGAGCATCAAAAACGATGAGAAAACCAACGCCTTTCTCGTCAGAAGCGACAGAGCAAACGACGCATGGAGGTTTGCGGAGGGTGGTGCTCAGTCGACGAAACCCGGCGAGAAAGAACCTATTGTCATGAATAAGCTGATGAATTGCGATGGTTCGGTAAAAAAACACGGCTGGGAAGATGGCGGTGGTGACACGCCGGATTTCGAGTATACGCTCACAACCGGCTGTGCATTCGATTACTCACAAATTCGTCTGACCCAATAAATCCTCAACACGAAAGCGGCGCGATTGACTTTGCTCTTGCGCCGCTCCATCATGACTTTATTCCGAGGGGGGCACTGTACAGTGCTGAGATAGCGTCGAGCTGGACCCTTGAACCTGATCCGGGTTATGCCGGCGTAGGAACGGGAATTGAGCACTCTTCACGCACTCTGCCTTGTCTTCGCACATATCCGGATTTCCACGCTTTTGATGGAGTCCTGCAGATGCCGTTTACCCTGATATCGCAATCATTATTTCTGTGACGATGTGATCGCCGCCATGGGCATGCTTGTCCGCATCACTGGCGCCTTGTTGGCCGTACTTCTGTGCTGGCAACTGGCTGTCTGGGCTTTGCAGCCGCCACGCTTTATCCTGCCCGGTCCCGGCTCAGTTATTGTCGCCTTGATCGAGCAGCGCCACTATCTCCTGACCAATGCCGCCATCACCGTGCTCGAAATCCTGCTCGGATTGTTCTTTGGCGCTGTTGCCGGAATCCTGACCGCGCTTCTTGTTGCCGGTTTGCCCGGCTTTGGCCAGATCGTGTGGCCGGTTCTGCTTGTTTTACAGGCACTACCTGTCTTTGCCATCGCGCCGCTTCTGGTGCTCTGGTTCGGTTTTGGCCTTGCCTCGAAAGTGGTCATGGCCAGCCTCATTATCTTCTTTCCCGTGGCCTCCGCCTTTGCCGATGCGCTGCGCCGCACCAATCAGGATTTGCTGGATGCCGCTGCCCTGACACAGGCAACGCCGCTGGCAACCCTGTTTCGAATCCGCGTTCCCAGCGCCTTGCCCGGTCTTGGCTCGGGCCTGCGCGTTGCGGCGGTCTTTGCGCCCATTGGTGCGGTGATTGGCGAATGGGTCGGTGCCTCGCGTGGGCTTGGCTTTGTCATGCTTCAGGCCAATGCCCGTATGCAGACCGATACGCTGTTTGCCGCTCTCATCATTCTCGCAGTGCTGACCATTGTCCTGCGCTTTCTCGTCGATGCTTTCGCCGCGCGCCTCACCCCTTGGATGCAGGTGTCATGATCAGAATTTTCGTTCGTCCCATCAATAAAGGAATATCCATGTTTCGCCGCTGTGCGTTTGCCTTTGCTCTCTTAATCGCGTTGCCTTTCCTGCCGTCACAGGCGGTGGCAGCGGACAAGCTGTCTGTTCTTCTCGAATGGTTCGTCAACCCTGATCATGCACCGCTGGTTGTCGCTCGCGAAAAGGGTTTTTTCAGTGAGGCCGGTCTTGATGTCGATCTGATCCCGCCGGCTGATCCGGCCGCGCCGCCGCGTCTTGTTGCGGCAAAACAGGCTGATATTGCCATCGGCTATCAGCCCAATCTCTATCTCAGCCATGATGAAGGCCTGCCGCTGGTGCGTTTTGGCACCTTGGTGGAAACCCCGCTCAATACGGTGATGGTACTGGCCGATGGTCCCATTAAAAGCCTGAAGGATTTGAAGGGCAAAAGGGTCGGCTTTTCCGTGGCGGGCTTTGAAGATGCCATGCTTGGGGCCATGCTGAAATCGGAAGGCCTGAAAGCCGATGATGTCGAACTGATCAATGTCAATTTCGCCCTTTCGTCATCGCTCATCGCCAAACGGGTGGATGCGACTGTTGGTGGTTACAGGAACTTTGAACTCACCCAAATGGCGCAGGAAGGCCATAAGGGAACGGCGTTCTTCCCGGAGGAGCACGGTGTCCCTGTCTATGATGAACTGATCTTCCTGACCCATCCGGACCTTGCAAAAGATGATCGTTTGAAACGTTTCATCGAAGCGGTGGAGAAGGGCGCTGTTTATCTGACCAATCACCCGGATGAATCCTGGGCGCTGTTCATCAAAGCCTATCCCGATCTCGATAACCCGCTGAACCGGCAGGCGTGGACGGATACTTTGCCGCGTTTTGCCAAGCGTCCCGCTGCGCTCGACCGTAGCCGTTATGAGCGCCTCGGTGTGTTCATGCACGATGCCGGGCTGATCAAATCCGTACCCAAAGTCGAGGACCTCGCCGTTGAACTGCGGTGAAACGTTTCATAGAGGAAGAACAATCATGCCAAAAGTAGATTTTCGTTTGAATGCCATTGTCGATGTTGATGCGATCGGTGGTGACAAGAATCTGGGCGGGCTGGCGCTGCAGGCCGCGCGCGGCGGCGCAACCATTATCCAGTACCGTGACAAGAACTCGCCGACGCGGGCGATGGTCGAACGCGCCCGCGCCATCCATGCGGCGCTCAAAGGCACTGGTGTGCCCTTGCTCGTCAATGACCGTATCGATGTCGCTCTGGTGGCTGGTGTTGAAGGTGTGCATGTCGGGCGTGAGGACATGCTGGTCAGTGACGCAAGAAAGCTGCTTGGCCCGGATGCGATTATCGGCCTCACCGTGAAAAACGAAGCGGACGCACAGGCGGCCATAGCGGCGGATATCGATTATGCCTGCGTGGGCGGCCTGTTCGAGACACCCGCCAAGCACAATCCGGATGGGCCGATTGGCTTTGACGGCTTTGCCCGGCTGGCTGCGATGATCCGGACAGCAAAGCCAGATCTGCCTGTGGGTGCGATCGCTGGCATTGACCTTGGCAGGGTGGCTCCAGCCATTGCGGCGGGAGCAGATGGCGTTGCGATCATTTCGGCAATCTTCCGGCAGGCTGATCCGCGCGCCGCGGCACAGGTGCTGCGCGATGCTGTCGATGAGGCGTTGAGGGCGACGGCATGACCGCCATTGCCTTGACGATTGCTGGCTCCGATAGCGGCGGCGGCGCTGGTATTCAGGCCGATCTCAAGACGTTCTCGGCGCTTGGTGTTTATGGAACAAGCGTATTGACCGCAATCACGGCGCAGAACACGCGCGGCGTCACCGCCATCGAGAATTTGAGCCCCGGTATCATTCGCGCGCAGATTGATGCGGTTCTCTCGGATATCGCGGTGGGTGCGATCAAGATCGGCATGGTCTCCACCGTGGAAACCATCAATACTATCGCCGAAGCCTTGAACCGCTGGCAACGCAAGGTGGTGCTTGATCCGGTGATGGTTGCAACTTCGGGCGATTCCCTGTTGCAGCCGGAAGCCATAGAGGCGCTTCGCACGCAGCTTCTGCCATTGGCGCTTGTGCTGACACCCAACTTGCCCGAGGCCGCGCTCCTGACCGGCACTGATATTGCTGAAGATGAACAGGCAATGGCGCGGCAAGCCGAACACCTGTTGAAGTTTGGTCCGAAGGCGGTGCTGATCAAAGGTGGCCATGGAAACAGCGCCTTGAGTACGGACCTCTTGTTCGACGGTTCGTCCTTACAACGTTTTGACGGTCCGCGCCTGTCAACAACCCATGATCACGGTACGGGTTGCACGCTTGCAGCGGCCATCGCCAGCGGACTTGCCAAAGGTCACGACCTGCCTACATCAATCGGCGAGGCAAAGGATTATCTGACGGCAGCCATGGCTGCCGCCGATACGCTTAAAGTGGGTCAGGGGCGCGGGCCTGTTCACCACTTTCATCATTGGTGGGCGGCGTAGCTGCCGCCCCCGCGTTGAGAATGCGCTGATAGAACAGCCCCACACCGACAAGCGAGAGGCCAAGGCCAATAAAGGACAGCGCCCGCAAGATGCCTTCGAGATTTGCCATGTCGAGCAGGAATACCTTGGCGATGACAAGAAAGACGATCGGCGCCGAGATCAGACGCAACGGCCTGTTCTGCCGCCATGCGCCAAGACCGAACAGGCCAAGGCCGAACAAGAGCCATATGGCGGAATAGGTGAACATCTCAGACGAATCCACACCCTGTCCCAGATGGATATAGTTGCCCTGGAAGAAGAGACGGATAGTCAGTGTGACCCATGTAAAGAGCATGAGGCCCGAGAGGATTGCCAGCGCCATGGCGTAATGTCTGGGGCGGTTCGCCTGTGCCATGACCAGCGGCAAGCCGAACAGTTTTATCTGTGGTTCGCCAAAGGCATTGAGCGCGACGAGTGCTGCCAGAAGGCCGGGCAGCAGATAACCCATGAACAGGCTGTTGAAGACAAATCCACCAGCGACAAAACCGTCAAACAGCGGATTGAGCAGGATGAAATGCTGACATACGGCAATCAGAATGCCGATATAGCCGACAATTAGCGCGGCAGTGCGGTAGAGCCAGTCCTGGCCACCACGGCTCAGCATCATCAGGGACAGTGATCCGCCCAAGGCGATAAGCGTATAGAGCGACTGTTCGCTCAATGTGAGATCGCCACTGCTGTTCAATGTGCCGCCATTCATCCAATGGCGAACGAGGATATTGATAAGCACGAAGCCCGCCAACACGGCGAGCGCCTGTACAAGGCGATAGGCCGTATCCTTGATCCCCTTGGCAAGGATGATCTGGGCCACAATCATGGCCGCGAAGAACCCGCCATAATTGAGCAGAAGCTGGTTGAAGAATGGCGTTGTCGACAGCCGGTCACTGCCGACAATGGTTGGATCGAAGAAAATATGTCCGATGATGACGACCGCAAAGACTGCCGGAGCAAAGCGCAGCACCGGTGCCATGCGCGTGCGGGTAGCAAGCGCATAGACAACAGCAAGTATGCAGGCGGCTAGAACGCGCCATTGTGGTTCGAACACGACAAATAGCGCAAGAACGGCAAAGCCGATGGATGCAGCGTCAAACAGCCATGCGGGCGAGATTGGCTTGATGTCGTCTTTCCATGCGCGTGCCAGCCACGTTGCAGCGCCAAAGCCGACAATTGCCAGCGCCACTGTCAACATTTCTTCGGTTGAAGCCGGTGTATTGCCGAAGATGTAGATCATCACGATGATCATGACGAATGGAACAGCAGTTCCCAATGCCGCATAGGCAAGTCCGCGTATGATGTCTGGTAGCCGGGCAAGCACGGTTGCGGCAATTACGCCGATAGCTGTGAAAGCAAGCGCAATGAAAATGGCAAAGCTGCGATATTTCATCGGGTCGTAGAGCGATAGGCCTGAACTGTCGAAGCCGCTATCCAAAAACGCATGCATGTCCAGAAGGGTGAGCGGCACGAGCGAAAGCAGCGCCGCCGGAACAAGGAAGGGCAGCGTGCGGCGTATAAAGAGCGGTGCCAGTGTTGATACGGCAATGATGATCGTTGCAAGGATGAGATAGCGCGAGGACGCCAGTCCGAAAAGATCGTGCGATATATAGCCAAGACCAAGAAGAACTGCGCCAGCGGCACCCGCTATGGTAACAGGGTCGAAATAGGGTTCGTCTGTTCGGTCGAACAGTTTGTAACCACTTGGCTTCAGATGGCTAAAGACCGATAGAGCCAGCAGGCTGAGTGTCAACAGGCCGAGCGCGCCGCCATTGGGCATGGGATCAAAGCCGGTATAGGCCGCACCCCAGAGCGCCGCGAGAATGATTGCGCCGCCGCCGATCAGTGGCCAGTTTTTCGCGCGCGACAGAACAACCGAGACGAGGGTAACAACCGACAGATAGGTCATGAAGCTGTAGGGTGCTGGTGCCTGTGAATTCACCAGAGCCGGGGTGAGGTACGAACCGATAAGGCCAAGCCCGGCAATCCACGGGCCATGTTTGATGGCCAGGGCGAGTGTCGCAAGACCAACTGCTCCGAGCGCTATAAAGGCAGTGGACGTGCCGATAAAGCCATAAATGCCATGGGCGGCATAGACGACGGCAAAGAGTGCCGCCGAACCTGCGGCGGTCAGGACACCGGGAATATAGTCAGGTCCGGTAACGGAAAGGCCGAGTGGCTTTTCCTTGCGGCGCAGATATTCACCCGCGCCCAAAAGCAGCAGGCCAAAAAGAGCGCCGAGGCAAAGCCGGATACCCGGCCCGAGCAGCTCATTTTCGATGGAATACTGCACGACGAAGATACCGCCGAGGAAAAGCGCGACACCGCCGATCCAGACTGGCCAGTTGCGGCCAAGCGACCGCTCGAAATCGCCATAGGATTTCTTCTTTGGCTGTTCGGCTGGAGTACCTGCTGCGGGCGTCGCCTTGACCGTAACCGGCGCGCTTGCGGATTTGCCGGACATGATCTCGGCGACCTTTTTGGGATCGAGTCGAGCGGAGGCGGCTACTGCTCGTATTGGTGGCCCTACGGGCTCGGCGGCGGGAACCTGGGGTGTGGCGATGGTCGTTAAAGGCTCATCTTCCCGGAACCGGCGAGCCGTTTTACTATTCTCGCGCCCTATGGGTGCAGGCTGGAGTGTCCCGGCAATTTGCTGCTGCAATTGCTCAACCTGCTTGCGCAGTACACTGATTTGCTGCCGCGCAGTTGCCGCTACAATCAGCGCGACGATTGAAATAATGATAGAAAGAAACATTCATGTGCCCCCGATTGAGCACACAACGCCATGAATCGGCTAATTATTCAACTAGCGTATTTATAGCCCGTTCAGAATGGGCGGTCTGCAGGAATGGCAACGAGGCTGAGACGGACAGGAGCCGGATCAGCCATTGCAATGGCAGCGGCGGGTTGGATAGTTGCGGCTGTCTGCTGCTGGGTAATGGCTGGGACAGGAGCCATAGGCAGTGAAGCGATTTGGGTCGACACGACAGGGGTGCCGCCCTTCAGGCCGGTTTCTTCGAGCATGCCCTTGCGCTTGGCCTGATAGTAATAGCCTCGCGAATAGAGCCGCACGGCCTGATCCGGATTGCGGTCGGCAACGCGATAGGCACCGGCCAGATATTTCACACCATATTTGAGGTTGGTTTCCGCATCGAGCAAGTCTTTGGCGGTGCCGTTGTGACCCATGGCGCGAGCCGTGGACGGCAATAATTGCATCAGGCCCCAATATTTACCGTTACGCGCTTCCGGGCGGCCACGGCTTTCACGGTGAACGACGCGGCGCACAAGTGATTCAGGTACGGCATAGGCGGCTGAATATTGCGAAATGAGGGTGTCAACCGGAGTGCCCGGCGCAGAAAACTTGGCGGGTTCCGCAACCGAAGCCACTTCGACAGCGGCGCTTGGTGTGGTTGTTGTCGTTTTGACCGCCGGGCCCGCATAGGCCATCTGGATTGGCGCATCCGTTACCGTCAATGCGGTGGTGCGGGGAGCAGCAGCAGGAACCGGAATCGACGCTGTAGCGACTGGAAGTGTCGGGTTGCCCGTGGTGCAGGCAGCCAAGGTCAGTACCAGACCAAGACAGGCCAGAGGGCGCAGCAATCGAATGTCAGAAACCATTGTCCACCAGTTTTATGCGGCCGTTTACGACCCGTTAATTTTCTCTCTAACCTGTTCGGGGGCATCTGCGGCAATCACTTTGCGCAACAATCTGTAACAAATGTCCTTTCCACAGGCCTGTGTAGCGGTTTTGGGCGGATAAATTGGCTGCAAAATAGAACAATTGACTCTATCATATATATCAATGTATCAGTCGAATATTGGTAAGGCCAATTTACCAGTGGTGCGCGTGATCGGGAGGATGCACGCACAGGGGGAGGGTCCATGTTTGCAGCCATCCAGCCACGCCGGCTCTACCGGCAGGTCGCCGACCAGATACGCGCGCTCATCGAAAAGGGTGAGTTTGCGGTTGGCGAACGCTTGCCGGGCGAGCGCGAACTGGCCGAACAGCTTGCGGTCTCCCGCCCGACCATACGTGAAGCGCTGATTGCCCTTGAAGTGGAAGGGTTTGTCCATATCCGCATGGGTTCAGGCATCTATGTTATCCAGCAGAGACCGCGACGGAGCACGTTTCATCCGGAAGATCTCGAGGGCCCATTCGAACTTCTGCGCGCCCGCTCATTGATTGAATGCGCCATTGCCGAAGAAGCGGCGCGGGTGGTTACACCAGTCCATGTCTCGGCAATGGACGAGGTTCTGACCAAGATGGCCAGCAATTTTCATAGCCCGCAGACATCCATTGGCTATGACCGTGATTTTCACACGACAGTGGCTGGCATTATCGAGAATTCCGCACTGAACCGCTTTGTCGGCGAGTTGTTTGACCAGCGCATGACGCCCTATTTCGAAAAGCTCGCAAGTTATTTTGAAGGTCCGGCCTCATGGCAGCAGGCGTTCGCCGAACACCGCGCCATTCGTGATGCCATCGCGGCGGGTGATCCCGTGGCGGCCAAAGCGGCCATGCAATTTCATCTTCTGCAATCGCAGGCAAGATTTTCCGAAAGTTTCGGTGAGGAGCCGGACGCGGAGAGGGGGCAACCTGAGGGGCGCGCCAAAAGAAGCAACAAGATCTGATTTCAATCTGGGAGGAGAAAGACATGAAGATCAAACTGACAGCCATCCTGGGCGCTGTGGCAGCGCTCGCCTTGTCCGCCGTAGCGGCACAGGCGCAAACCGTGCTCAAATGGGCCCATGTTTACGAAACATCCGAACCGTTCCACACGCAATCAGTCTGGGCCGCCGAAGAAATCAACAAGCGCACCAATGGTCGCTACAAGATCGACGTTTTCCCGGCCTCGCAGCTCGGCAAGGAAGCCGACATCAATCAGGGCCTGAAACTCGGCACTGTTGATATCATCATTTCCGGTTCGAGTTTTGCAGCCCGCGACTTCAAGCCGATTGGCGTCACCTATTTTCCCTATATCTTCCGCAACCCTGAGCACCTGATCGCCTATACGAAGAGTGATATCTTCAAGCGCCTTGCCAAGGGCTATGAGGACAAAACAGGCAACCACATTGCTGCTGTCAGCTATTACGGCACGCGTCACACCACATCCAACAAGCCGATTGCCAAATGCTCCGACATGCAGGGTCTGAAAATTCGCGTGCCTGATGTGCCCGCCTATCTCGCCATGCCGCGCGCCTGCGGTGCCAATACGACACCGATTGCCTTTGCCGAGGTCTATCTCGCCCTGCAGAACGGCACTGTTGAAGCGCAGGAAAATCCGTTGACGACAATCGAGGCCAAAAAGTTCTTCGAAGTGCAGAAGAACATCGTCCTGACCGGCCATATTGTTGATCACCTCAACACGGTGATCTCCAAGACCCGTTGGGCCAGCCTTTCGGATGAAGACAAGAAAATCTTCGGCGATGTGATGCAGGAAGCTGCTGAAAAGACCACCAAGATCATCGAGGACAAGGAAAAGCAGCTTGTCGCCAGCTTCAAGGAGCGGGGCCTCAGTGTCACCGAGGTCGACAAGGCCGACTTTGAGAAGAACGTCATGGAAAAGGTGAAGTTCGAAGACTTCGGTTACGAAAAGTCCGATTGGGAAGCCATTCGCGCCATCAAGTAATTTCTGGCGATGACCGGGGAAACTCTCCGGTCATCTCTCCCCATGGTTTTTGAACGGAGAGATTGCATGACAAAGGAAGTTCATACCCAGACAACCGCCGAGGAACTCGCGCATTCATTTGAAGATGCGGCGCCGACCGCCAATTTGTCCGATTATGCGGTGGAGGATTGGCTGACGCTGATCATCTTCTGGCTGATGACAGGCTGCGTGTTCCTGCAGTTCTTTACGCGCTATGTCCTCAACAACAGCTATGCCTGGACGGAGGAGATCGCCATCAACTGTCTGATCGGGGTGGTGTTCCTCGGTTCCGTCATGTGTGTGCGGGTCTCCCGGCATATTCAGGTCGACGTGCTTTATCACTACATTCCGGCACCGCTGGCGCGCGTGCTCGCCATTTTCGTTGACCTCGTGCGCATGGGCTTCTTTGTCTACGCCTGCTGGTTGATGTGGCGCTATGTCGACATTGTTGCCGACGAGCAGATGGTCACGGTCGATCTGCCGCGCAACATCGTTTTCTATTCCGTTCTGGTTGCATTCGTCTTGATGCTGTTTCGATCCATTCAGGTTTTCATCAGCAATTTGCGCCGTGGCTATTCCGTTCTGGAACGGCCGGAGGAATTTCAGAAGGTAGAGGATTAATCCATGCTGCTTCTTGTTGGATCGTTTCTTGTTCTCATGATCATTGGTGTGCCCGTTGCCATTTCCATGGCGGTGGCCTCGGTGCTCTATCTCGTCCTCTACGGCGTTGCCCCTGACATTATCGTGGCGCAGCGCATGATTGCCGGTGTTGAAAGTTTTCCGCTGCTCGCCGTGCCTTTCTTCATTCTCGCTGGCAATCTGATGAATTCCGCCGGGGTCACAGGCCGCATCTATGCCTTTGCCGTCGCGCTTGTCGGCTGGATGAAGGGTGGCCTTGCGCAGGTTAATATTATCGGTTCTGTCGTATTCTCCGGCATGTCCGGTACGGCGCTTGCCGATGCGGCTGGTATCGGCACCATCGAAATCAAGGCGATGAAGGACCATGGCTATCCCATCGAGGCGGCTGTCGGCGTGACCGCCGCTTCGGCAACGCTCGGGCCAATCTTCCCGCCATCCCTGCCTTTCGTCATTTACGGCATGATGGCCAATGTCTCCATCGGCGCATTGTTCATGGCCGGTATCATGCCAGGTGTGGTCATGACCGTTCTGATGATGCTGACGGTTGCCATCTTTGCCTATGTCTACAAATGGGGCTCAGACGCGCCATTCGAGATGAAGCAACTGCTTGAGGCGGGGCTCGAAATCCTCGTCGTCTTTTCCATTCCCGTTATCATCTACATCGCAACGCTTCTGGGTTTTTCCGTTAATGTTTCTGTCGGCATCGCCCTTCTTATTCTGCTGGCTGTGGACTGGTATTTTGACTTCTCGGCAGTGATGGCCCTGATGACGCCGGTTATTCTTATCGGTGGCATGACCATGGGCTGGTTCACACCCACTGAAGCCGCTGTTGCGGCTGTGCTTTGGTCATTGTTTCTCGGCCTTGTGCGTTATCGCACCATGACTTTGGCAAGCCTTGCCAAGGCGAGTTTTGATACGATCGAAACGACGGCTTCGGTGCTGTTCATCGTAACGGCGGCATCCGTATTCGCTTGGTTGCTCACGGTCAGTCAGGCCGCGCAATTGCTCTCCGCCACAATCCTGTCGATCACCGATAATAAATGGGTGTTCCTCATCCTCGTTAACCTGCTGATGCTGTTTGTCGGCTGTTTCCTCGATACGATTGCCGCCATCACCATTCTGGTGCCGATCCTGCTGCCGCTGGTTCTCAAATTCGACATTGACCCGGTGCATTTCGGGTTGATCATGACGTTGAACCTGATGATCGGCCTGCTGCATCCGCCGCTCGGCATGGTGTTGTTCGTGCTGTCGCGTGTCGCCAAGCTTTCGGTTGAGCGTACCACTATGGCAATCCTGCCCTGGCTTGTTCCGCTCTTCATCGCACTTATTGCCATTACCTTCATACCGGCGATCACCCTGTGGCTGCCGACACAACTGGGACTGATTAAATGAATACCATAGCTGCTACCCTTTTTGGCCCCGAGGATCTGCGTGTTGTCGAAGGCACGCTCTCCACACTGAAGCCCAATATGGTGCGCATCAAATTCGGGGCGGGTGGCATCTGCGGCTCGGATATGCACTATTTCCGCCACGCACGAACCGGTGATTTCGTGGTGACATCGCCGCTCATCCTTGGCCATGAAGTGGCCGGGGAAGTGGCGCAAATCGGGTCCGACGTTGCGGGACTTGCTGTTGGCGACCGGGTTGCAGTCAACCCATCGCGCTGGTGCGGCACCTGTGTCTATTGCCACGAGGGACGCGCCAATCTGTGCGAGAATATCTACTTCATGGGTTCCGCTTCAAAGACCCCGCATATGCAGGGCGGTTTCGCCAGTTATTTTGATGCAACTCCGGCGCAATGCGTGAAGGTGCCAAAAGATTTTCCGTTTCAGGCGGCGGCGCTGGCCGAACCTCTTGCCGTCTGTCTGCACGCGGTGCGGCGTGCCGGACATGTCAAAGGCCATTCAGCCATTATTTTCGGCGCTGGACCTATCGGCCTTCTGACTTTGCTTGCACTGAAACATGCCGGGGCTGAATCGGTGGCGATGGTTGATCTGGCGGCGGCGCCCCTCAAATTCGCGCTTGAACTCGGCGCTGACAAGATATTCGACCTGTCGGAAGGCGAGGAGAAGCTTGCCAAGCTGGCTGTGGCAACGCCTTTTGATATTGGCTTTGAAATTTCGGGCACCGCCGCTGGTCTTGCCTCGGCCATACGTACCGTGCGGCGTGGGGGCACGGTCGTGCAGGTCGGCAACCTTCCCGGCGGGTCTATTCCGGTGCCCGCCAATGCTGTCATGGCAAGGGAGATCGACCTGAAAGGCACATTCCGTTTCGGCGAAGAATTCTATGAAGCGGTCGAGTTGATTGTCTCGGGCGAAATTGATGTGTTGCGGCTTGTGACGGGTGAATTCCCGCTTAGCGACGCTCCGGCGGCATTCGCTGAGGCTCTGGACCGGTCCCGTAGCGTCAAGGTTGTACTGACCGCTTGAAGCCCAGCGACAATTTAGTGATGGGAACACCGCTTGGTCTCGATCAAGAAATCAGCTAACAGGATGGCGGTGCAGCGTATTATTAACAATACTGCGCTAGAAACTGCCTGTTTGCACTCTTGGAAATCAGACACCGGAAAATGAACGTGCCGCGAGTTTTTTACCCTCTGTCACTGATGTCGAAATGCCTGGCATTGTTTGTTCTGGTCGTTGGTGTGGCAAGTGGCTGCACAACCACTTCGGCACTGCAGCCCGTAGCGACGACGACCCCGACCGTAATGACGGAGAAATCCGCTTCGATCGTCGTGGATAGCAGCACCGGGGCGGTGCTCTATCAGGCGAGTGCCGATCTGCCGCGCATACCGGCATCCCTCACCAAGATGATGACGTTGTATCTGACCTTCGAGGCGCTGGAAGCCGGCCGCCTCACCAAGAATACAATGCTTCCGGTTTCGGCCCATGCCGCATCTCAGGCGCCAAGCAAGCTTGGTTTCAAGCCGGGGCAGTCGATCGATGTGGATACGGCCATCAAGGCCATTGTGGTCAAGTCTGCTAATGACGTTGCCGTCGCTCTTGCCGAAGCACTCGGTGGTTCCGAACCGCAGTTCGCTGCGTTGATGACGACCAAGGCGCGCCAACTCGGCATGAAGGGGACCACCTTTAACAATGCATCGGGTCTGCCCGATCCCGCACAGATTACCACGGCCCGGGATATGGCACTTCTTGGCATGGCACTGCGCAAGCATTTTCCGAACCAATATTACTATTTTGCCCTGCATGAGTTCACGTTCAACGGGAAGCTTGTGGAAGGCCACAACCGTGTATTGGCAAAGCTCAATGGTGCTGACGGCATCAAGACAGGCTATGTCCGGGCTTCCGGTTTCAACATTGTCACCTCGGTCTATGACAATGGCCGCCAACTCGTTGCTGTGGTGATGGGCGGTGATACGGCAAGAGCGCGCGATCAGCAGGTCGTCGATCTGGTTCATAGTTACCTGCCCATGGCGGCCTCACGCTAAGCACCTTCGATCTCTACCCAAGGACTTGCCATGCAACGCGCTTACGTTGCATGGTCCGCAGAAAGCGACTCAGAGTTTAGCGCGATGTATCGCGCTGATGGGAGGATGATCGCCCGATGTGGTCCTACATGCGCAATCTCAGCAGCAAGGCGCTTGCCTGGATAACAGCTGGTATTGGTGGTTTCGCGGCAATCGCCGTTGCCGTAGCATTGGGGGTTTCCGAAGCCCGGTCGCCAAATGAAATTCCCAAACTATCGCCAGGGCAATCGCTCGATGCTGGCAGATGGCAGATCAAACCACTGAAAGTCTGGGCGACCGATCAGAAAATTTATGGTCTGACGCCAAAGCCCGATCAGAAAGCACTGGTATTTGAAGTTGAGTTGATGAACCTGACGGCCCAGTCCGACAGAAGCTATTACAGCGCGTTCCATTTGCCCTCGGAAATTGAAACGAAGGCGGAAAAACCGATGGTCTATCTTGCCCGCGATCAGGCCTTGATGCCGTCTTTACAGCCGGGTCTGCCGGAAAAACTTGTCTATGTCTGGCTCATACCAGCCGCCGCAGTGCCAAAAGACGAGGTATCTGTGAGTATCGAGGCCGAGAAATTCAAACCACAGGATAATCTGTACGGGATGCCCGGCTGGTACAATAAATATACCGCGGCGACGGTTAGTTTGCCGCTCGCCGGAGGGCAGGGCTGATGCGCCTTGTCGCCAACATTCTGGCGGTCTGCCTTGCTGTTGCCTTGCTTTACGGCATGCAGCAGACCAAGCCACACTATATGGATTTGACCGGCCCCATTCCGGTTTATGGCAAGATGCATGACGAGGTGCGTACCCGCCGCTTCGACGTAACATTGGATCAGGTGGAGTTTGCCCGCGTGCTTACATTCACCCAGTATGGGCAGAGCAAGACCCTGACCACTTCAGGTCTGTGGGCTATCGCAACGGTAGATTTGGCGGCAACAGACGCTTCGACAACAGTGATTGCCGCGACATGGCAGGGACCGACTGGCCTGCGTTACCAGAGGTCCGATCGTCTCGGGACGTTGGCGAGCATGATGCCTCCGATGCTTGAGCCCGGTATGCCCCAAAAGGTCCGTATTGTTTTCGAGATCATTCCCGATCAGGTGAATGGTGCCACATTCGTGCTCGCCAATCAGCTTGCGCCACGGCTTGATTCAGAGGCGCGTATTGCCATCGATGATTTCAGAAAATTCAACGATGGCCAGCCGCTCATAGCCGACAGCTACGATCTCTCAAAACCCATGCTTGTTTCAGGGAACTGACAAGATGAGTGCTATACACGAGGAAACACCTGACCTTTCCGAACGCCGTTGGCGACGGCGCAGCCTTTGGGCGCTGATCCTGCTCGTTCCCCTGACTTTGCTTGTTACGTCCTATGATGATCTCAAGGAAATGGGAAAAACTAACGACTTTCTGCCTGTTGACGTCGCCCCGGGTCAGAGCGCACGCTATGGTGGCAGCGACTGGCAGTTTGTTGAATTGCGCACTGTCACCGAAGGCAAAAAATCCAAGTCACTTCCGGAAAATTCAGTACCTGTTATCGCGCGCTTCATTGTCGAGATTGGTGATCCTGATCTGAAAGACCTTTGGGTGATGTGCTCGATCCGGCTTGTCGATGCGGCGGGACGGTCATGGTTGCCAACGTCAGTTCCGGGTCTGCCGCGTCCGGCAGAGGGTATAGAGACGTGTGTTACCACTATCTTTGCCGGTGTCAGCAAGGGAAACCGGCGGATGGTGGAGGAAATCTATCTTGTTCCTGCCAATGTGGTTGGTGAATTGCGGCCGACAATCGGTATGCGTACCGAGCGTCCCTATTATCTGCGCTTTGCCCGCCCGCAATAGAGCTTAGCTTGCAGCTTTTATAGGCTCGGCCACCACCTCCTTGGGTTTGCGGGTCATGGAGAATGCAGTTTCCAGAACAGCGGCCAGAAAGCAGATGCGCAGTGGCTCGACCAGAAGCCCGGTTGAAGAGTCCTGCAAGGAGCTGCCAAAAAGAAAACTGACGCCATTGGAAAGAACCTGCCAAATATCCAGCGAATGCGGACCAATCAACCGGGCAGTTCCAAGCCAGAGCCATGCCCCAGCCCATTCGATAAAGCGATAACCGAGGATCAGCGTGAGGATCAGAAGCAGCCCGGAATTGAGGGTCAGCTTGACGCTGTTGGCGATGGGCAGGTAGCGCGAGCGATAGCCGCCAATGAAATGTTCAATGAAATCACGCAGGAATTTCGGGATCGTTTTATAACGCTCGCCGAACCGTTCGACACGGTGATGGATGCGCAGAAGTTCCTTTTCGTCGCGCACGTCGTAACCATAGACCAGCGCCACCATGACGAGCCAAATGACAGGTATGAGCGCATGGAAAAACAAGCCCACCGCAACCGTGCTGAAGGCTGGCGGGGTCTGCTCGACGGGTATGAAACCCGTAGCGGCATAGGCCGATGAAACCGGCTCTGAGAGGCTGGCAATCAGTGATTTGACGTAGCCCCATAGATTGCCTTCGCTCAGTGCCTTCATCCAGCTGTCTTTCCAGCGGCTGACAATATAGAGACCGATGAAAACCCAGTTTGTCTCACACACGACCATAATGATCTGCCAGACAGACTGGCCGGTCTTTTCCTTCATGATCTTTGCGCATTTTCGCACCACCCACGAAATGGCAACGGACAAGAGTATCCATTTGGAATCCAATACGTCGAGGACATTGCCACCGCTTTCGCCGAAGGGCATCTGGTCAAGCGCTGCACGCGAATATTGCCGTACCGTATCCCCAAGAAATCCCCATGCGGCGTAATAGGCAAAGAAGGGAATGAGCGCGACCGAGACCATGGTGGCCAGTCTTGAAAGGCTCCTGCGTGCGGTATCTTCCCCGCTATCAGGCTGTCTCTTTTCTTGAGCCGCATTGAGTGCCGGCAGGCCGGGCCTGATGATCTGGATCATGCAAACGGTAGTTACCAGCTGGGCCAGTGCAACCAGTGTCAGCACCGCCAGTCCCGCATAGTGATTGGCGAAGGCGGCATCGACGGCCAATTGCATGAGTATGTTGGAGGCAATGACGCCAAGCAGAACCACGGCAAACAGTTGCGGCCAGAATCTCCACCACAGCCGGAATGTCAGCTTGATAGGCAATACCGCTTCGGCCAGCATGACAGGTCCCTCCCGAATCTCATGCGGACCTTAGCAAAATTGACGGCCCTGTCACCCTTGGGCGCGCTTCGGATTTCTGTCGCAAAGGACAGTCAATGGAAAACTGCGCCGGATATCCGGCGCAGTTTGTTTGGCGTATTCAGCGTTCTGGTTAGCAGGCGGCAAGAGCCGTTGTAGCCGCCCGCCGGTCAAGTGCCTGGCTCCAGATCGTCAATCCAAGAGCACCGAGGACGAGGATTGCACCAACCCATGGTGTGGCGCCAAGGCCAAGCGGCGAAGCCACGATAAGACCGCCGAGAAATGCACCACCGGCAATGCCAAGGTTGAAGGCGGCGATGTTGAGAGCAGATGCCACATCGACGGTCTCAGGCGTGTGGGTCTTGGCAAGCTGCACCACATAGAGCTGCAGGCCGGGGACATTGGAGAAAGACAACCCGCCAAGCGCTGCAAGTGTAACCAGTGACCAGATTGGCGACACAGCCGTGAAGGTGAAGATTGCCAGCACGAGCGCCTGCAGGGCGAACATCACAATCAGCGCACCAACCGGGTTGCCGTCGGCAACGCGTCCGCCAACCACATTACCCACGGCAATCGACAGGCCATAGAGCACGAGGATGAGGCTGACTGTTGACCCGGCATAGCCTGTGATTTCCTGCAGTACCGGTGCAAGGAACGTGAACATCACGAATGTACCGCCATAACCAAGTGCCGTCATGGCAAAGGCAAGAAGCAGGCGACCGCTGCCGAGGACACGCAGCTGATCGATCAGGCGGGCAGGGGCAGCCTTGGCGATCTTCGAAGGCAGAAGCATGGCAATCGCGATGAATGCAATGATGCCGAGGACAGTGACGGCCCAGAATGTTGCACGCCAACCGAGTTGCTGGCCGATAAAGGTGCCAAGCGGAACGCCGGTGACGATGGCAACGGTCAAGCCGAGGAACATCATGGCGATAGCCGATGCGCGCTTATTAGGCGCAACCAGATCAGCGGCAATCGTCGCGCCGACGGAGAAGAACACACCATGCGCAAAAGCGCTCAGGACACGGGCAACCAGCAGTAGCTCATAGGTCGGTGACAGGGCCGCAGCCGTATTACCGACGATGAAAAGGGCCATGAGACCAAGCAGAAGCGGCTTGCGTTCAATCTTGCCGGTGAGAGCGGTCAAAACAGGAGCGCCGAAGGTGACGCCAAGCGCATAAACACTGACGATAAGTCCGGCGAGTGGCAGCGTGATGCCGAGATCACCGGCAACGGTGGGCAGGAGGCCGACGATCACGAACTCTGTCGTGCCGATGGCATAGGCGCTGATTGTCAACGCCAGAAGTGCGAGAGGCATTGTCTTATCCTTTGAAATGGCAGGTCAGATTTCAGTCCGGCCCGTAAATGGAATGATGACGGATAGCGATCCGGTTGCGCTGAATATGGTCGAAGTGCATTCCATTGATAATCGGGTGATATTGCGTAATACCCGTGAATTGAATTCATAAATCAAACAATTGGCGGCCAAGACTTGTTATCGCGTGCCGTTTCAGGAAAACTCGTGGCAATCGAGGCACTTCATGACGCATGGTCTTCCAGTCCTATATTCCTTTCGCCGCTGCCCTTATGCCATGCGGGCAAGGCTGGCTGTTCTTGCATCGCATCAGACCTGTGAGTTGCGGGAAATCATGCTGAGAGACAAGGCACCGGAGTTTCTGGCCATTTCACCCTCGGGAACAGTGCCCATGCTGCTATTGCCGGATGGCACTGTGATTGATGAAAGCCTCGACATCATGCGCTGGACCCTGAGCCAGCACGATCCCGAACATTGGCTCGGGGTGGATGATGGCGGCTGGATTGCCCGCAATGATGGCCCATTCAAGCGCAGTCTTGACCGCTACAAATATCCATCGCGTTTTGAAAAGGTTGAGCCGCTTGCCGAACGGGCGAAGGCTTTGGCCATTCTGGATGATTATGAGGAACGCCTCGCATGGTCGCGTTATCTCTTCGGTGCATCACCATCGCTTGCTGATATGGCAATCCTGCCCTTTGTCAGGCAATTTGCCAGTGTGGATACGGATTGGTGGGACGCACTTGCCCGGCCCAATGTGAAGCGCTGGCTAGGCGAGTTTGTATCATCCGGCCGGTTTGAAGCCGTCATGCTCAAATACCCGAAATGGCAGGCGGGTGATGTACCTACGCTGTTCGGTCAGTAGCCGCAGGTGAGGTCTGCGGCACGCGCGGAACACTCTTGTTTTTCAGGTTCAGAAGATTGCCTGAAAGGATCAGTGCTGCGCCGAGCGCGGTATAGATATCAATCCGCTCCGCATAGATAAGCCAGCCGAGCACCGCCGTGAGAGGCACACGCAGGAAGTCCATGGGGATCACGATGGTGGCATCCGCATAGAGCAGGGCTTTTGCCATACAGAAATGCGAAAACGTACCTGTGAAAGCAATGATAACAATCCACGGCCATGCATGCACGGTCGGCCATTGCCAGACATGCAGCGCTGGCAGCAGGCCGATACTGGACTGGATCACCAGCATCCAGAAGATGATTTTCACCACGCTTTCCGTGCGGGTCAACGATTTGACCATTGTGAAGGAAATGCCGAAGGTGAAAGCGGCGCCAAGCACGATCAACTGGCCAACGTCGACCGTTCCGACGCCGGGCCTGACAATGATGATAACGCCGACAATACCGAGAAGAATTGTCAGCGTCCGCCACAGGTTCATGCGTTCGCCGAGAAACGCCACTGCCATCACTGCCGTCCACGCTGGCGTGGTGAATTCAATGGCAATGACCTGCGCCAACGGGATCATGGACAAAGCCTGCAGCCAGGCGAATTGCCCGGTATAATGCGCGGCATTGCGTCCAAGATGCTGCCAGATACGGCCCGTCTTCATCGCCCGCACCCCGCCCGAGGAGCGGATCAGTGGGTAGAGCATGGCGAGCCCGATCAGCGATCGCATTTCCATGATCTGGAAGACGTTGAGTTCTTTTGATGCTTCCCGGCCCGAAATTGCCATCATGAGTATGGCAGTCAACGATCCGGTCATCCAGAACGCAGCCTTCAGGTTCGACGGCTTGAATTCCATGATGGATTATTTGGCGTAGACGCTGGCGAAATCGGCAAAGCCTTTGACTTCGATGGGATTGCCTGATGGATCGCGAAAGAACATGGTCCATTGCTCGCCGGGTTCGCCCTTGAACCGCACCACTGGCGGCATGACGAAATCAACCTTCGCCCCTTTCAACCGGTCCGCAAGGATGTTCCAGTCTTCCAGTGGCAGGATAATGCCAAGATGCGGCATGGGCACCATATGGTCGCCAACCTTGCCCGTATTGGTGGTTTCGAACGGCTTGCCCAGATGCAGCGAAATCTGGTGGCCGAAGAAGTCGAAGTCGACCCAGCTATCCGTGCTCCGTCCCTCCTCGCAGCCGAGAATGCCGCCGTAGAAGCCGCGTGCTTCATCGAGATCATGGACGTGATAGGCAAGATGAAACAGCGAGCGCATGGGAAGAATCCTGAAAAGCGGGAGTGATGACAACGCTATCAGCAAGTTTACGGGCAATGCAACGCATGACAGTTCGAAATGCTGCGAAACATTATCCTGCCGGGAGCAATCAGCAATCTGGCCGGGGTCTAATTACCTGCTTTCATGGAACAAAATAGCCAGCGAAGAGTTTTGTCAGGCTACGATTGTTCAGATCCCGAAAACAGGAAGTTTGTGATGTCCATACTTATCAGCCTTTTGATCACCGTTCTGGTGATTTTTCTTGTGCTCTATCTTGTCCAGATGCTGCCGCTTGATGGCCGCGCCAAACAGATCGTTCAGGTGATCGTTGTGGTGATCGGTATTATCTCGCTGCTGCGTTATCTCGCAATCTTCTAAGGATCACTATGACGGGGCTTCTAAGCCCCGTCTTTTCACATTTTTATCTCGTCTATGTGGCTGAGTACCCAGTCGCGGAACGCGCGGATTTTTGGAACGTTGCGCCGCGCCTCCGGGTAAACAAGCCAGTAGGCGTGCTTGCCTGTCCCTACAACATCGAATGGTTGGATAAGCTGTCCTTGTTGCAGTTCCGATTGGAAAAAGATCGGTGTCAATATGCCGACGCCCTGTCCAGCCAGCACTGCCCGTCCCTCCAGATGCTGATCACCCAGCCGGTTGCGCACGTCGCCGCGCAGTTCCGGCTTTTCGATGCCGACGAGTTTGAACCAGATGGTCCACCATGGATCACCGGGGTCAAGCACCGGCAGTTGGAGAATATCCTCAGGTGTTTTGATGCCCCCAATGGAAGCCGCCAGCGCAGGCGACAGCATCGGCGTGAAATTCGCATAGAACAGCTTGTGGCAGACCAGGCCGGGCCATTTTGTTTCCCCGCTGCGAATGCCCACATCAGCCTCCTGACGGGCGAAATCCAGCATATCACGGGTGGATTTCAATCGCACAGCGAGCGAAGGGTGCTCCATCTGAAATGAACCGAGGCGTGGAACCAGCCATGTGGCGGCAAAGGTCGGGATGGTTGTGATGGTCAGGACACCATCAGCGCTCTCCCGTGTCGTCGCAAAAGCGGCGCGCAGGATTTCGAAAGCCTCGGTCGTTGAAGGCGCCAGCCGCGCCCCCACTTCGGTTAGTACCACCTGTCGCGGCAACCGCAGAAACAGCGCTGTTCCGACGCGCTCTTCCAGAAGCTTTATCTGATAGCTGACAGCCGCCTGTGTCATGCCGAGTTCTTCCGCCGCCTTGGTAAAATTGCCATGACGGGCAGCGGCTTCAAAAACCCGGATGGCGGCAAGGGGCGGCAGATTCATGATGGCAATCCATAAGGTATACTTATGGAAGATACTCGCGGTTTTGTTGGAAAACAAGCGCGATCAGGCGCATCTATTCTCCACCCAAGACGCGGATGCGCGTAGAACCCGGAGTTGAGGTTATGAACCCATCGCCATCACATTGCACACATATGGAAAATACCAGCTCCCGTTGGGGCTGGCTTGCGAACATTGGACGATTGCTGGCCCGGCCAACAGTGCCTCCAACCATCAATGCTACGGATTTTTCCAGTCACATGCTGCGTGACATGGGAATGCTGGACGGTCGACCCATACGGGGGGAGGTTGCTGCATCCCATGATGATCTGCAGAAAGACACTTTCAAAAGGTCTGTCTGAGCATACCGGTCAGGAATCAAAATCCACTTCAAGCTGCTTTTCGAGGGCCACGAGGTCCTCGGGAAGCGGCATTCCCATGGCTTTCAGTTCGTTGAGGTGTTCGCGCAAGGTCTCGTGAATTTCATGAGCATCAGCAGGCCGCTGCACCATCTCTTCAAGCAGGAGTGCGATCTGTGCCTTGATGTCTTCGAACGCCATGGTTTTTCCTCTCAATTCATCTGCAATGCCTGCTTCCACACCCCAGAGGTATGCTAGCAGATTAGGCCATCAACGCATATCATTTCGATGACACTTGCGCGTTTGCGGCGCTACTCTGCGCCGGAATATTGGCTATCGGAAACCTTTTCCATCCATTCGACGGCATTGCCATCCAGTGCTTCCTGCATGGCAATATGTGACATGGAATTTGCCGGGCCTGCGCCATGCCAATGTTTTTCTCCCGGCGGAATCCAGACCACGTCTCCGGCTTTGATTTCACGGATTTTTTCACCCCAGACCTGCGCCAGTCCGGAACCCGAAACCACATAAAGGGTCTGGCCAAGTGGATGGGTGTGCCATGCCGTGCGGGCAGCGGGTTCAAAATGCACGACGACGGATATAAGCCGCGCTGGCGCTGGGGCCTGAATGATCGGGTCCTGCCACACCGTTCCGGTGAACCAGTCCTCCGGCGCGCGGCGTGAGGGTATGGAGCCGCAAGTCTTTACGTCCATTCGGTTTCTCCTGCTGGGTCGGGCGTATTGGCCATGATCGGGTTTTCGCGCAATGGAATGGTGTTAGCCGAGGCGATGATCGAATCGAGAAAACCCGGAAATCGCCCCTCCAGATCGACACGGCGTAAGGTCAGCAGCCGCTTCGTCCCGTCAGGCCGCACATTGATCACACCCGCTTCCCGCAGCTTGGCCACATGATAGCTCAGAGCGGTCTTGGAGCCGAGTTCAAGAAATTGACCGCATGTCATGGCGCGTTCACCGTTCCGCGCAAGAATAGCGATGATGTTCAGGCGCGTCTCATCGCCAAGTGCTGTGAGGATGGCTGGAAGCGAAATCTCTTCGGCGTCCGGATGAAAAAGCGGATGGGTCATGGTTTCTACCTAGCAACATCAGGCGAAAAGTTCAATGTTCAATAATCGTTGAACTTTGTTCTTGACTTCACATCCCGGTGAGTTCAATAGTTCAAGGATCATTGAACAAAGGATTACTCCCATGGACATTCGCCTCGTCGGTTTGGCGTTGGGTACATTCGCCATTGGCATTGAAGGTTTCGTCGTCGCCAGTCTCCTGCCGCAGATTGCCGGCGATACCGGCGTGACCCTCGTGCAGGCCGGTTATCTCGTCGTCATGTTCGCTTTGGCCTATGCGCTGGGTGCGCCTGTACTGGCGGCCCTCACTGGTTCAGCGGACCGGCGTGTCATTCTGGCGGGGAGTGCGACGACATTCGTTATCGGCGCGATTCTTGCCGCACTTGCCCCATCCTATGCCTTTCTGACCGCCGCCCGTTTGATTATCGGCATGTCTGCCGGTCTCTATGCGGCGACCGCTCAGGCAACGGCGGTTGCTATTTCGGAATCGCACCATCGCGCTCGGGCGATATCGGTTATTGTTGGCGGTACGACGCTGGCCGTGGCCTTTGGCGCTCCGCTTGGCGCGTTGATTGCGTCTTTTGCCGGTTGGCGCGGTACTTATGTGTTTGTCGCATTGATCGGCGCGGCTGCAACGACTTTCGTGTGGTTCCTGCTGCCGCGTGGGCTGCGTGCCGACAAGCTGACGCTAAAGCAGCGGCTCGGCGTCATCCGCCATCCCGGTCTTTTGCCCGCACTTGTAACCATGCTGCTCTATATGGCCGGTGGCTTTATCGTGTTCACCTATATTGCGGCTATCGCCGTGCAGGGCACGGGTCTCTCCCGCGAAATGGTCCCTCTCGTTTTGCTGGCTTTCGGTCTGGGTGCAGCCCTTGGCAACTTCGTTGGCGGGCAATTGTCTGATCGCTTCGGGCCGACGCGCACGGTCATCGCGGCTTCGTTTCTGAATGCTGCCTCGTTGATGGCAATCAGCTGGATCATGCAATGGCCTAATGAAATCGCTGGTCCCGCACTCATTGCGGTTATGGTTCTGTGGGGTGTCGCTGCCTGGATGTTCCCACCGGCACAGGCCAGCAGGGTTCTTGCCATCGCACCGGAAAGCGCGCCGCTGGCGCTTTCGTTAAACGGTTCGGCACTTTATCTCGGCATAGCATCAGGTTCGCTGGTCGGCGGATTGATCATCGCCAATATTGGCCTTGAATATCTGGGCTGGATCGGTGGGACATTGCCGCTGCTTGGTCTTGTCGTGATGCGGCTTGCCAGCGTTGGCGCACGCAAGACGGAACTCTCCGTCGCGTGAGAAAGACCGCTGGCCGAAGCGATCACTTCGGCCAGCGCTATTGTCAGGAAGACGTTTTCAAAAGCGAAGCGATCTGCTGAGTGGTCGGGACCTGACCATTTGGTGTCAGTTTGTCGACGACGCCGGGCAGAACCTTGGAGAGCTGTGCCAGCAGTTCATCTTCACTCATTCCCGTCTGCTGGGCGATCTCACTGATTGCCTTTTTGCCGAGGGCCACGCCAAGCTCATTGGGCGCGATGGGTTTGTTTTCACCGGGCTTCACCCAGGAATCGGCTGTCTCGCCGTGACCGGCATTGGTCAGACTTTCCAAAAGGCCGCCGAGGCCGCCAAGAAGGCCGCCGCCAGCAGCGTTGCCATTGTCGGCTGTCTGCGGATTTGCCGGAGTTGGAGCGGGCTGGCTCGAACCGCCACTGAACATTTTCCCAACGAGAACGGCTCCAAGCGCTATCAAGAGCGGCTTTGAAATGTTTCCGCCCGGTACCGCATTATCGAAAATTCCCATCTCGATCTCCTTCAATGTTGCTCGGTTTTCATTCAAATTCTGTATTGCGTCCCCCCAAGGGAGTTTATTCATTCAGGGGTAAAGCACAACATAGCTTGATTTTATCCAATCTATGCGAAAACATGACGACATTATGCCAATGGATAGGGAAGGAATGCTTGCATGTCTGTTATCGGTTGGATTGTACTAGGACTTGTTGCGGGATTTATTGGCAGCAAGATTGTCAACAAGAGCGGTCAGGGTTTTATCCTTGATATCGTTCTAGGCATTGTCGGCGCCGTCGCCGGTGGTTTTATTTTCAGCTTGTTTGGTGCAACCGGTGTTACCGGTTTCAACATTTACAGCCTGATTGTTGCTGTTATCGGCTCCGTGGTCGTGCTCTGGCTCTATCACGCGATTACCGGAAACAGGTCTGCTTAAGCCAAGCCTGTATCACCCTGTGGATTAAAATAGCGCGGCACCCGTGTCGCGCTATGGTCTCTGGCAACAGCTATGATTCACGAAATCTGCGACTCACCCGGCAATAAAGCGCATATCAGCGCCCAAAGGCGCGCTGTGAAGAAGGAGGATATGTTTCATGACAACCAGCCAGAAAATCAGAACCTTCCTGTGGTTTGACAAGCAGGCCGAGGAAGCCGCCAATTTCTACGTATCACTATTCAAGGATTCGAAGATTGTTGACATTCTTCGGCCTGCCGGAGCCGAGCGCGCACTCACCGTTGTCTTTCAGCTCGGTGGGCAGGAATTCGTCGCCCTCAATGGCGGACCGCAATATAAATTCACCGAAGCCATTTCCCTCACCATCGATTGCGCTTCTCAGCAAGAAGTTGATTATTTCTGGGAGAAACTGTCCGCAGGCGGCGAGGAACGCGCATGTGGCTGGCTCAAGGACAAGTATGGGCTGTTCTGGCAGGTCGTGCCTTCAAGGATGATCGAACTGCTACAGGATAAGGACCCCGGCAGAGCCCTGCGCGCCATGAATGCCATGATGCAGATGGTAAAGATTGATATCGCCACGATTGAAAAAGCGGCGGATGGCGGGTGATGCCACTAATTGGGCAGATTGCGTTGCCGCCATTCATTCCGCGGAATGGGACGGCCAATAGTGTAGGTCAATGATATCACGCGACTTATACCCGCATTTACAGAACATTGCAGATCGATGTTGTACCAATTCCCATCGTTGCGAAAGGCGCCTTGCACAACATTGAAAGAGGTTCTGGTTACGGCCCCACCTGTGGGGCCTGCGCGACGCAGCAGGATATCAGCGCGCCGCATGCCCGATTTTGAGCGAAGCCGCGCTATTGTCTCATCGCTGCAAAGATTTCTGAGACGCACTTCCGGTGAAAGCCTGGCAACAATCTGCCCCATCCTTGGATCAAGGCTCGGCAGAAACTGTTGATTGAGATCGGCAAATGGATCGGAACTTTTCATGGCTCTTGATCCATTGGGCTTGAATGCCGGACCGGCTTTTTTGGGCTGAGGTTCGGACTTTTGTTGCGGCGTTGGAGCGTCCTTGAGAGACGCAGTCGGGGTGGGTGACGGTTGTGCCGCCTGTCCCGCTGTTTCACTGGGTGTGGGGGTTGATTGCAGTTCTGCCACATTGGGCACCGCTGGTTGTGCCTCGACCGGAGTGGCGCCAGGTCCAGCGTCTGCTTTTGCTTGTTCAGTGGCAGTGTCCTGCGGTGTTGAAGCCGCGTCTTGCGTCTCACCCTCGCCGGAAGGGGGCTTTTTGTCTTCGGTTGATTCTTTTTCCGATCGCGGCAGAAGTTTGAGGAGATGGTCCGAAGACGCCGCCGGTGCAGGGGCAGGAGCGGGTGCAGGCTGTGGCTTGGGCGCTTCTACCTTCTCTTCTTTCTTTTCCGGTTCAGGCTTTGGCTGTGGTTCGGGTTTTGGCGGTGGAACAATCTCAACCTTGACACTCTCCTGTTCAGGCGGTGTGGGTTTCCATTCCGGTAGTTGAAACAGCAACAACGCCGCCACCAAAAGATGCAGGACCACAGACGTCAAAACGCCTGCTCCAAGTTCGGCCCGCAGCTTCTTGGTATATTGCAGCATTGCTTAGACGATTATCGACCACATGCCCGAAACCTAGGAGCTTGAACGGCCCGCAACAAGTGGCAAAGTCGGGTGAATGTTCAACCTTACTTCAACAGTTTGGCAATTGCCGGTTTGTCCGCTGCCAATTCCAGTGCGGTCTTGCCGCTCTCTGTCTTGGCGGTTTTGTCGGCACCATGCTTGAGAAGTGCTTTGATAACAGCGGGATCATCGCCGTAACTGGCGGCCATATGCAGCGGCGTCATCTTGTCATAGTCACCCTTGGCGTTGACATCCGCGCCCTTGGCGACGAGCAGATCAATCACACTGGCCGGACCATAATAGGCTGCAGTATGCAACGGCGCCCATCCCTCCTGAGACTTCAGATTGACGTCAGCGCCGCAGGCCAGCATTTTGGCAACCAGATCAGCTTTCTTGTCCCGGATCGCAATGGCGAAATGCGGATCACCGCCAGAATCCCGTCCATTCGGGTCGAGCTTCTTGCATTCAGCCGCCGTCGGCGCTGCGCTTGCAGTTGTCGCTGGAACCAGACCACCTGTGGTCAGCGCCAAGCCAAACAAGACTACGCTTGAAATCAATCTCGACATGCTGTCGTCCTCACCAATTTGATTGTTTCCGCCGCCCGTTACACAGTCGGATCGATGCCAGCCTTCTACAGGGCTTCTCATCAGCTGATCAAGGGAGGACACGCTGATTTCACAGGGGCGGCACCGCAATAAAAAATCCCGCAATTTGCACTGCGGGATTTGTTTTAACACGGCAGAGACCTAGCGATTGCGGCGAATGCCCACCGCACCGCCGATTGCCGCAGCAATTGCACCGATCAGCATGGCGATAAAGGCTGCAAAGCTGCCACTGGCGGCAAGTTTCGCGGATTTGTCGGCAGCCTGCTTGGCCTGAACTTTCAGTTCTTCGACCTTCGCATTGGCTTTGGCCTTTACATCATCGATCTTGGCAACAGCCGCGTCGTAACGCTTGTTGGCTTCATCAGGCGAAATGCCGAGCTGCGCCGCAATAATAGCGGTGACGCGCTGTTTGGTTTCCGCAGTCGTCTCTTCGCCCAATGCATGACTGGTCAGGGCCGAGACGATTTCCTTGCGCGCCTGTTCCGGCGTCAGGGATGTCGTGCCTGTTGGGTCGCGGTTGAGAACACCGTCAACAAGGCGGTCAACTTCAGCGCCTGCCTGCTCCTTGGTGATGCCGCTGGCCTGTGCCGCTTGCGGGATCATGTCCTTGGCGGTCGAGGCAGCACCGGCTACGGCCTGACCTGCTGTCGAGCCGACCGAGGACGCGACGCTGCCGAGAACGCCGAAAGCACCGCCAACGGCTGTGCCGAGCAAATAAAGGCCTATAACCAGACCAGCGGCCCAGACTACCAGACCATGCAAGACACCACTCCAGCGCGCATATTGACCGGAAAAATACGCAGCGACATAGCCGCCGATTGCCAATGCGATGATCATTACAATGGCGCTCCAGATGCCGCCGCCGATGCCAAGGCCCTGCGCCGAAGCGCCATCGCCCGTTGCACTGACTGTGCTCAGTCCGATGCCAAGCCCAAGGGCTGCAAACAGGACCTGCACCGCAATCGTCAGAAGTGTGCCGCCAAAAATACCGCCCCAGGCCAGCCGCTGCCCGTCCACTGCGATTGTATCCACTGTGCCTCGTTCATACGAAACCATGGTACGTCTCCATTCATTTTGTTCTTCAGATAAATTGCCCGCAGGACGGTGCTGCCCGGCGAGATCACGGCAAAAACACGTCGGAACAAAGTTGGTTCCGGATCGGCAGCCGGATATATTTTATATTGATCAGGGAACAAAAAAGGCGTGGAGACGTACGCCTGCGCAGAACGCGCAGGCTGCAAAAAGGTCCGGATAATATTTTTGTGAAATTGCTTGCGCTATGCCAGTGCGCGGGCTTCGCGGAATGAGATCAGGCGCCGCCGCCCTTCATCCCACAGAACGAGCTTCACGCAGCGCAGGCTTTGCATGATGGTGATGCGTCCGACATCGCCAAGCTCCGGATAATCGCGCAGAACTTCCGGCAACCGGTAATAGGGAACGCGGCTGGAAAGATGATGCACGTGATGAATGCCGATATTCCCGGTGAGCCAGCGCAATACCAGCGGCAGGTCGTAGTGAGACGAGCCATGCAGCGCGGCTTCCTGAAATTTCCAGTCGGCGCCTTGCGACCAATGGGTTTCTTCGAACTGGTGCTGGACATAGAACAACCAGATCCCGGCGGCACCAGCCAGAATAACAATCGGCAGATGGATCATCAGGAAGGGAATGACGCCGACAAACCAGATAAGGATGGCCGCCAGAAGCGCGATGGCAAAATTGGTTGCCATGGTTGAAACCCAGGGTTGGACACCGGAACGCATCATGCCGAATGGCAAGCGCTGCTTGAAAATAAACAGCCAGGCGGGGCCCACGCCGAACATAATGGCCGGATGCCGGTATAGCCGATAGCCGAGGCGGCCCCAGCGTGACAGGGCACGATATTCGGTGACAGTCAGCGTGGTGATATCGCCAACGCCACGTTCATCGAGATTTCCCGCCGAAGCATGGTGCAGCGCATGGGCGCGGCGCCAATAATCATAGGGTGTCAGGGTCAAAACACCGATTACCCGGCCGGTCCAGTCATCGGAATGCCGGTGGGCAAAGAACGAGCCATGTCCGCAATCATGTTGAATCATGAACAGGCGAAGCAGGAAACCGGCTGCCGGAATGATCAACAGCAGCCCCCACCAGAAGCCGTAATGCACGGCCGCCCAGCACAAAGCCCAGAATATTGCGAAAGGAATGACCGTCACAGCCAGTTCAAATGCGCTGCGACCGCGATTTGGTTTGCGGTAATTCAAAAGGATTTTCGGCCAGGCGCGTTCGCCGGAACCAGCGTCAGAATTCAAGGAGGAGTTTTTCATTGGCCATTATAGGCTTGCGCCACAGGTCCGCACAAGGGACGGCACCGTTCTTTTGTCGTGTGGATCGGATTTATGTACAGCCCGGAAGAAATGACGCTGCGCACTGGCGGAGGGCGAGACGCATTCTATCGTTTTCGCAGCGATTTTGAGTGGCCTGCACGGGAACCTCCCACGCCGGAGAGGCGTTTGCATCAGTATAACTGAGGTGAACAGCCCGATGGAAAGGTTCGTTTTGGAGAAACGTTTTAACACAAAGAGATTTCTACGTAAGTTGCACTACCATCTTCTGTGCCCGAAGGTTCCGGTACACACCGAGCCTTTTAAAGGTCCGGTGCTGGTGGTGGGGTCCGCCCCCGGATCGCATCTGCCCGAAGGGTTTGATGATCGTTTTCGCGTTATTACAGTCAATGGCTCCCAGAGCGTTACAAAGCGATGGGGCATTCCGGTGCCCGATGTCACTTTCATGCAATTTCGTCAGGTCTACGGCATGAATGAAAATGCGAGGGAAGTGCGGCGGGTCCTGAACGGGGAGCGGACCAGGCTACTATATGTCATGCGCTGGCCGGAAAACCGGCGGCGGTTAACCGATGGGCTTGATGCTTTCAACTATGGTTATGACCGGTTGCAGACAATTAGCCGTTATGAGCGAATGGCGCTTTTTAAAAAGGCGACGGGTATCCTCAACAGTGAAGATGATCTTGATACAAAGTTTTCAAACGGTGTCACAGCGGTACTCTATGCACTGATAAACGGAGCGACATGCGTTGTTATTTCAGGGATTGATCCTGCCTCGTCAGGCCATGTTTACAATGCGCTTGAGCTTACCCGTCATCACAGCCAGTCAGATCGCGACATCCTTTTATTGTTGAGCGCGCGGGGACATAAAATCTACACCGCCGATCCGGATGTGGCTGTAGCAACGGGGCTTCCGCTTTGGACAGAAAAAACGCGTGCCGTGCATTTAGCGTCAAAGGCTGTGCTGGCAATTCAAACCCTGTAAACACCTCCTTATGGGCGGAAGCCCGAACTAAATCCCGATGATGGAATGACGAATAATTGGTCATTTAGCTTGACCAAAGACAAACCAGCACCGCATTGCCCATCCGATTCTCGCCCCTTCCCCGCGATGGCGGGGAGTGATGCGCAAGCCGTTTGCGTCTTCGCAGGAGGTGGAGCATGTCAATTCTGTGACATATTGGCAACGCAGAGTTGCGAAAGATAGATAAGATCGAAAATGACGGACAAAATTGGGTGCATTCCTTGCGGAACTAAGTCAGCTTACACGCGTAAAAGTATTACTATTCCAATTAAGGGGGAAGTTCATGAATATAAAGTCGCTTTTGCTAGGTTCTACGGCTGCACTTATCGCGGTCTCTGGCGCACGTGCCGCAGATGCTGTTGTTGTCGCCGAACCGGAGGCCGTTGAATATGTTCGCGTCTGCGATGCATATGGCACTGGCTTCTTTTACATTCCAGGAACTGAAACCTGCCTGAAGGTTAGCGGCTATGTACGCTATGACGCCAAGGGCGGCGATGATGCGTATAATGGTGGCGAGCGCGGTACATGGTACAAGCAGTCGCGCGCCGAATTGCGCTTTGATGCCCGTTCAGAAACTGAACTGGGTACATTGCGCTCTTACGCAGAAGTGCGGTTCAACTACACGGATGGATCAAACAGCACCACCGAACTCAATCAAGGCACAATCGAACTGGGTGGCTTCCGTGTTGGCGCCGCCGACTCGCAGTTCACTTCCTATCTGGGTTACCTGGGCGACATCATCTCCGATGACGTGATTGCTCCCGGTGCTTATGTCACAAATCAGATCAGCTACACCTTTGCTGGAAGCAATGGCTTCTCTGCAACGATCGGTGCCGAACAGGGTGACAAGGGTTATCTGATCGACGATTACATGCCACACGTTGTGGCTGGTGCGAAGTATGCACAGGGCTGGGGCTCGATCGGCGCAGTCGTCGGTTACGACTCTGTAGCTGAAGAGTGGGCAGGCAAGGTTCGCCTGGATGTTAAATTCACGGATACTTTCTCCGCTTGGGTGCAGGGCGGTTACAAGTCAAATGGCGATGAGCTCAACAACAACTATTTCGGTCGTTGGAACGGTGATTACGCGGTTTGGGGTGGTGTTGCTCTCAAAGTATCGGAAAAGGCAACTGTCAATGCACAGGCCTCCTATGAAGATGCTGGTACATTTGCTGCAGCTTTGAACGTTGGCTATCAGGTGACACCCGGCTTCAAGATCGTGCCGGAAATCAACTATACCTCGTTTGATGGCGGCCGCGGCAACGGCAATGACGATGCCTTCCAGGGTATCATTCGCTTCCAGCGCAACTTCTAATCGGCTGTTGATGGAATTTGGCGGTGCATGACACGTGCGCCGTCAAATAGCGAAACAATATGATCTCCAGTCATTGAATCGCAGAAAGCGGCGGACCCAAAGTCCGTCGTTTTTTTGTTTTGGCAGGATTCATATGGTGAAGAGACTGGCGCACCCGACAGGATTCGAACCTGTGACCTCTGCCTTCGGAGGGCAGCGCTCTATCCAGCTGAGCTACGGGTGCATGGGGCTGCGATAGCTCGCATGCGCGAAGCGGTTCTAGCTGATGCGGGGCAAGGCTTCAATGGTGAAATTTGCCAAATAGCAAGATGCCGCGTTGATGTCATTGAAGTCGCGCGCTTGGTTGGCACCGCAAATCCGGCAAGACGTAGGCGCTGTCATTTCGGCAGGAACACAAATGATGCCGATCAGCATTATCCGCCGACCAGCATCATTTCAAAACAATTCCAGATTTAGTCGCTGCTATTACATCTTCTTTGCATGATGACGATGATGCTTCGCATGATGGCGATGATGTTTCATGTGGTGCCGCATGTGATGATGCTTCTTCATCGGTGCTGCCGATGCAGTCGTGCTGCTGGTGGCAAGAACCGGTGCGGAGAATGCAAGAGCAAGTGCGAGACCAAGTGCTGTATAGAGTGACTTTTTCATAATGCGTTTCCTCTCAGATGGGGGCTGTTGTGATACAACCGTCAATTATTGACCGGTTGCACACCGAGCGCTTTCAATGCCTTGGCAAAAGTCCTGACACCCTGCGCCTGCCTGTTGCTTGCGCAAAATCGGATAGCCTTTTTCTGCAGTGATTTCGCCTTGGCCGCCCGGGGAGCCTCGGCATGCTCGATGATTGCCTGATGAACTTGTGTCTGGAATTTCGCGCAAAGTTCTTTGCGCGATAGCGGCCGCTCTTCAGCCGATACCCCATAGAGGCCAGTAGACATTATTGCCCCGGCAAGAAGTATCGTTTGTAAGGTAGAAATGTTTATCACGGCCACCTGCAAGAAAGAGAAATGTATTCTGAAGATTAGCGAGAATACAAAACCATTTTACTTGCTCTTTATGGGTGGGCATTGTTTCGTCGATATTTCTGGGGTGTGGCGTTTTGTTTCTGTAATGTTTCTGAAATAAGGCGTTTTGCGTAAACAGCTGAATTAAAAGAATAAAATTGTGTTTACGGGTAGCAAAGGCATGCCGCGGAGCGAATGGATGCGGCTCGGTAAAGAAGCCGCATCCGTCCGTGTCAAAGCGCAATGAGCTTCTTGGCTGTCGCCCCTACGTCGTCGCTGGTGAGGTGGCGAAAATCTTCCATCGGGCTCGGCATGCCCAGATAGAAGCCTTGTCCCGCGCTGCATGATTCGCCCATCAAAAATTCCAGCTCATCCGGCGTTTCAATACCTTCCGCAAGGACAGGCATGCCGAGACCCCGGCCCAGACCAAGCACTGCCTTGACGATGGCGGCGGCCTGTTCGTTTTTGTCCACGGATTTGATGAAGGAGCGATCAATCTTGATCATGTCGAACGGGAAGGCGCGGACATTCGATAGTGACGAGTAGCCGGTACCAAAATCATCCATGGCGATGCGTACGCCCAACGCCTTTAACTGCCGCAGCGTGGTCAGGGCGCGGTTCGTATCCTTGATGAGCGCAGTCTCGGTGATTTCAAGTTCGAGGCGATGCGGCTGCAAACCCGTATGCAGCAAGGCGTGGTGTACACGCTGCGGGAAATCATGGCTATAAAGCTGCACCGCGGAAACATTGACCGCCACGGATAATGGCTTGTCCCAGCTCGCCGCTTCCCGGCATGCTTCACGCAAGGCCCATTCGCCGAGCTGCAGGATCACGCCGCTTTCTTCTGCGATTGGAATAAAGATCGTCGGCGGGATATTGCCCTGACGCGGATTGTGCCAACGCATCAGCGCTTCAAAACCGGTGACGGCACCCGTATCCATCCGCATTTGCGGTTGATACACGAGCCGAAGTTCATTGCGCGGCAGAGCGTTGCGCAGATCATGTTCGATCATGCGGCGTTCTCTTGCCTCCGCTCCCATCTTGGCTTCAAAGAAGCGATAGGTATTCCGGCCCTCCGCCTTGGCCTGATAGAGAGCAGTGTCAGCCTGATTGAGCAATGTCTCGCGGTCTCCGGCATCGACAGGAAAGATCGCAATGCCGATACTGGTTGAAATCAGGAAGCCAATGGGTGAATTCAGGTTTTCCGACTGGAGTGCTTCCAGAATCTTGTCGGCTAACCGGCTTGCGGCTGTCGGTGTGACGAGACCCGGCACGATAACGGCAAATTCGTCGCCACCCAGTCGCGCCAGCATTTCATCCTTGCCAAGCAGCTTGGTGATGGCACTTGAAACACGCTGCAGGATATTGTCGCCGGCCGCATGACCAAAGAAATCATTGACCTCCTTGAACCGATCGAGATCAAGGCAGAATAGCGCCAGATAGGTTTCATCGCCGCCCATTGAAGCAGCAATCAGCTGATCCAGACGGGCGTTGAAATTGCGGCGGTTGGGCAGGCCGGTCAGCGCATCATGGTGAGCCAGATAGTTGATGTGGGCTTCAGCCTCCTTGCGGGAACGCAAATCGCGAACTGCGACAGCCCTGTGCCATTTGCCATTGAAATCAATGGTGTGAGCGATCAGTTCGACCGGAATGATTCCGCCATTCTCCGTCATAAGATCAGCTTCGATCAACTCGTTCTGATCGCTCAGAAGTTTTGAACGCAATCGGGCGTCGGGCAGAAAGGCCGCGATGGAACTGCCCGCGAGCCTGGGATCATCAGTGTCAGTGAGGGCACAGAAGCTCTCATTGGCGGTTACAATGATCTCGCCGTCGCAGATGACCAGTCCTTCAACAGCTGCATTGACCAGCTTGTGCATGCGCCGCAACTCAAGTCTGTATCGCCGATTGCGAACGTCGATGGTCAGGGCGATGGAACTGCCAATAAGAATAAATGTGCTTACCAATGCCACCGTTACGGCCACAAAATTGGCGGGAATGGCATTCTCGGGAACGAAGATCGAAGAATCCGGCGTGATGGACACAGCACTCATGGCGATGAAATGGTGACCGCAGATTGCAAGGGTCAGCAACCCGGCAGCCGCATGACGGGTCTTGTCTTCGGCTTGCGAAAGCGCAAGCCGGATAGCAAGCGCGCCAAGGATAATACCAACGCCAAATGCTGCGGCAACGAATATCGGGTCCCAGACGATCCTGCCTTCGACTTCGAAGGCGGACATGCCGGTGAAATGCATCGCGGCAATGCCCGTGCCGATAATGGCTCCACCGGCAAGGTCAGCATTTTTCCATTTGGCTGTTAGCGCGATGAACGAACCAAAGCCGGTTACAAGAATAGCGATGAACAATGACAGGACAGTCAACAAGCCGTCATAGCCGTTAGGCAGGCCCGGCGAAAAAGCCATCATGGCAATAAAATGCGTGGCCCAGATGCCGAAACCACAGGAGGCGGCAGAAACGCAAAGCCAGATTGTGCGGTGGGCTGAGTAACGTGCATGCCTGAGAAGGTCCACCGCTGTCAGGCAAGAAAAGATACAGATAGCCGCCGCAAGAAAAACAAGTCTGACATCATGCTCATTGACGATACAATTGTATACTGTCAGCATATTTTTGTTCCCTGTCCCGTATTCTTTTCTTCAACAACACTGTGTTTCTTTGTCTTAAGCAGGACTTAAGAAGTATTTTATTCGTGAGTTTGAAGTGATTTGGAACAGTGAGGATGAGAACGAAGTAAACAAAACTGAAACAATTCACAGAAGGCTTTAAGCAAACTGAATACGTAGGAATTCGGTAAAGTATAAAATTGTAATTATCTTCGAGCTGGCGCTGCCATCAGGGCAATAAAAAGCCCCCGGTCCGCAGAGACCGAGGGCTTGAATGGAAGTGGTCAGAGTATCAATCGATGTCGAAGGAAACGCCCTGAGCCAAAGGCAGTGCCTTGGAATAATTCACCGTGTTGGTTGCACGGCGCATATAGGCCTTCCATGCATCCGAGCCGGATTCACGCCCGCCGCCGGTTTCCTTCTCCCCGCCAAATGCGCCGCCGATTTCAGCGCCTGATGTGCCGATATTGACATTGGCAATACCGCAGTCCGAGCCATCGGCGCTAAGGAAACGTTCAGCTTCCTGCAGATCGAGGGTGAAAATGGAGGAGGAAAGGCCCGCACCAACAGCGTTGTGATCGGCAATCGCCTTATCGAAGTCGCTATATTTCATCACATAAAGGATGGGCGCGAAGGTCTCTTCCGTCACGGGACCGGCCTGCTCAGGCATTTCAACAAGAGCAGGGCGAACGTAATAGGCATTCGGGTGTGCCGTATCGATCCGCGCACCGCCAGTTACCTTGCCGCCATGGGCAACAGCTTCTTTTACGGACTTCTGCATATTGTCGAAGGCTGCCTTGTCGATCAATGGGCCGACCAGTGCCGATGTCTCGATCGGGCTACCGACGGAAACGCTTTCATAGGCCTTCTTCAAGCGTGGAACGAGCGTGTCGTAAACGCTTTCATGCACGAAGAGACGGCGCAGGGTGGTGCAACGCTGACCGGCGGTTCCCATGGCACCAAAAGCAATGGCGCGCAGGGCCATGTCGAGATCGGCGGACGGGCAGACAATACCGGCATTGTTGCCGCCAAGCTCAAGGATCGAGCGGGCAAAACGTTTTGCAAGGCGCGGACCAACTTCACGGCCCATACGGGTCGAACCGGTTGCCGAAACGAGCGCGACTTTTGGATGATCCACCAGAGCTTCGCCGATTGTCCGGTCGCCCATCAATGTCTTGGTCAGACCAGCAGGCACATCGCCAAAGCGGGCAACGGCGCGGTCAAAGATTGCCTGACAGGCGAGGGCCGTCAGCGGTGTCTTTTCCGATGGCTTCCACACAACAGCATCGCCGCAAACAAGAGCGAGTGTCGTATTCCATGCCCAGACGGCGACGGGGAAGTTGAAGGCGGAAATGACGCCAACGACACCGAGGGGATGCCAGGTTTCCATCATGCGATGCCCGGGACGCTCGGTTGCAATCGTCAGGCCGTAAAGCTGACGGGAAAGGCCAACGGCGAAATCGCAGATATCGATCATTTCCTGCACTTCGCCGAGGCCTTCGGATGGAATCTTGCCTGCTTCAATCGAGACGAGGCGTCCAAGTTCCGTCTTCAGGGCGCGCAATTCTTCACCAAACAGGCGAACGAGTTCACCGCGCTTTGGCGCAGGGACAAGACGCCATTCACGGAACGCAGCGTCAGCCTGTTCAATGGCTTTTGCGGTGTCAGCGGCCGAATGAACGGCGATATCGGCGATCTTCTCGCCGGTAACAGGGCTGTAGGAAGCCATCTGGCCGCCAGTATAGGCAGCCTCTGCTACGCCAAGCTTTCCGAGGAGCGTTTTTACGTCTTGAGCAATCGTCATTTTGACTTCCCTTTACATATCTTTTGTCTGACCGTGCGGCGAGAGCCGGACTTTTGCCGGAGAGGCCGCCATAAGGTCAAATGAGCGTTCAACTTGCAAGTGCTACGGGGCGCAGTGCTTGCAGGCATTGTTTGATGGAGCTTTGTTCAAGCCCGGCATAATGCGCAAACTCGTCAAGAACAGCAGTGCCGAGATCATTTTCAAATTCGCGCTGGCTGGGGCTGGCGACAAATTTCTGGCTGGCTTCATCACCAAGGTTCGACTGGAAAATACCTGCCGCGCTGACGGGGAGAAAATCCTCGTAGACGATGGGGTCGAACCGTACGGCTCCAAGCGCGATCAACGCTTGAATATCCGACGCATCACGTGAGGTCACGCGACCGGTGAAACTCTCGACCACGGAATAGCGGAAATAGCCGAGACCCTCGCGGCGAATATCAGCCCAATTATCAGGGAATGTTTTGAACGTGTCGGACAGGGCGGCGATATAGGCTTTTGCGTTGGAGCCGTCGGCAGCCGGACGAATGGTCTTGCGGGTATCGTTCAGCAGCTTGTCATAGAGTGCCCGGCCTTTTGGCGTCAGTGCAATGCCACGTTGCTCGATTTCACCGAAGCGTGCCGTATGCGAGCCGGTTTCCCATGTGCCATCCGCGTTCTGGAAAGACACATTTTCTTCCAGCGCCTTGAAGGATGTCTGACGCAAAAGAACGGGGCAGGCGCGGGTGGGCGGGCCTTCGATGACGGCCTTGGGCGAAATGCCATGTTCGGGCATCAGGTCCTGTACCGCATCAATATCGAGCGTGCGTGGTGTCAGGTGGTTGATGTGCGGTCCCTTGAAGGAAACCACATCGGCGATCAACCGGTGGGCATCGTGCAGACGCTGATAAAGCGTCCCACTGACGCTTGCCCGGTCATGCCAGCGGAATGTTTCGAGAATCTCACTCACGAAAGTTTCGGCATCCTTGGCATCAAGGCCGCCCTGCGCTTCCGCCTTTTCGACAAGAGCGATCGCCTTGTCAGTGAAAATCTGGCGAGCGGCAAGCACAGCGCGCGCCTTTTTGCGCAAGGTGGCATCGCCGATAAGGTTGAGGCGCAGCAGGGATGTGAAAACCCGGAACGGATTGATCTTCAGCGCAGCATCGCCCACGGGACGGAAAGCGGTGGAATGAACGGGAACACCAGCTTCGCTCAAATCATAATAGCCAACGGGATACATGCCCATCACGGCAAAGACCCTGCGCAGCATGGAGAGTTCTTCCGGAGTGCCGACGCGGATCGCGCCATGGCGTTCTTCTGAGATACGGTCGAGCGTATCGGTTTCCTGCAACTGATCCTTCAGGTCTGGTGATGCTGCGAGCGTTTTGCTGTTCACTTCGGCAACCAGTGACATCAGCGTGCCATAGGCTGGAACCTCAGTCCGGTACATGGATGACATGGCGGCCGAAAAGGACGCCCTGATCACGTCAGTTGACGTAAACGTGCCTGATTTCATCGTGTCTCATTCCGCGTTGTTGCTGCGACGGCGAAAACTATCGCTGTCATGCTCAATCTGGATTATAGAGTGGTGATATCGCCAAAGATTGCGATGATTTGAACTAGGTTGATGCGAGATAAGAATGAAGTTGAGCCGCCGTCTGATCCCGGACATCGATATCCTGCAAACCTTCGAGTGCGCCGCCCGCCATGGCAGCTTTACGCAGGCCGCCAAGGAGCTGAACCTGACCCAGAGTGCGGTCAGCCGTCAGATGAGCGAGCTTGAAAGCCAGATCGGCGTGCTGCTCTTTGAGCGCATCAGGCAAAGGGTGGTGCTGTCCGATGCCGGGCAAAAGTTTCTGCCGGAGGTGCGCCGTCTCCTTGGGCTCACCGAAGAAACGATGCTGCGGGCCATGGCGGCGTCACAGTCAGCATCATCGCTGAGTATTGCCACCTTGCCGACATTCGGCAGCCGCTGGCTCATGCCACGCCTGCCGGATTTCCTGCGGCTCTATCCTGATATGGCGTTGAGCGTGGCTTCGCGTTCGCAGCCCTTTGATTTTGAAGAAGAACCCTTTGATCTGGCGATCCATTATGGCCAACCGGTCTGGGCTCATGCCACATGCACCTATCTGTGCAGTGAAATGATCGTCCCTGTCGGCAGCCCGGAGCTGTTGGCGGCCAATCCTGTGGCCACACCGGTGGAGCTTGCGAACTCGGCGCCACTCCTGCATCTATCGACAAGGCCAAAAGCCTGGGCGGACTGGTTTGAATCGGTACAGGCGGACGTGGTCAGCCCCTATAAGGGGCATCGTTTCGAGCATTTCTCCATGGTGATTGAAGCTGTGCTGGCTGGGTTAGGGTTTGCCCTCGTGCCGCGTTATCTGATTGAGCACGAGTTGGCGTCCGGCCGTTTGCAGGTGTTGTTTGATCAGCCGTTGATGACGGAGAACAGCTATTATCTTGTGGTGCCGGACCACAAGAAAGAGAATCCCATGGCCCAGAGCTTCTTTGGCTGGATCGCGGATCAGGTCAGCGAACGGCAATAAACCGAGATCATTCATTTCCCGCATCACCTGTTCGAGGAATTTCACTTCCGTTGCCAAAAACGCGGCTTATAAGCAGAATTGACTTCGAGTCTTTGCAAGATTGCCGGTAATTCCGGACTGACCTGACGGTGACCCCATGCTGAATGATGAACGCTCCCATGGCCTCTGGGAAAAGACGGCGCCACCAGCGCCCGCAACGCAAAAGTTGCGCGGGGATATATCCGTTGACGTTGCTGTCATCGGTGCCGGTTTCACTGGTCTGTCCGCGGCGTTGCATCTGGCCGAGACAGGCACAAAGGTTGCCGTTCTCGATGCTGTGGAAATCGGCTTTGGCGGGTCAGGTCGCAATGTCGGTCTGGTGAATGCAGGCATGTGGGTGATGCCCAATGATCTGCCTGAGGTGCTGGGGCAGGTGCATGGTGAACGCCTGCTGGAATTGCTTGGTAATGCGCCGCAATCGGTGTTCAACCTTGTCGATAAACACAAGATCGCCTGTGAGCTTGAACGCAACGGCACCTTGCACTGCGCCGTTGGCAAAAGCGGTGTGAAGCAACTGGAGCAGCGGGCGGCGCAATGGCAGGCACGCGGTGCTGCTGTTCGATTGCTCGGTGCTGAAGAAACGGCGCAAAAGGTTGGCTCGAAAGCCTATGCCGCCTCATTGCTCGACAATCGCGCCGGTACGATTCAGCCGCTCGCCTATGTGCGCGGTCTTGCGACTGCGGCGATAGGCGCTGGTGTTGCTGTTTATACGGGAACACCTGTGACATCCACCACCCGCTCCGGTGACCGCTGGATCGTCAATACGCCAACCGGCAAGGTTTCTGCTGAATGGGTTGTCGTGGCGACCAATGCCTATACGACATCGCCATGGCCTGAGCTGCGAGCCGAAATCCTGCATCTGCCCTATTTCAATTTTGCCACCACACCGCTTCCCGAAGAGGTGCGCAACACTGTTCTCCCTGAAAGGCAGGGTGGCTGGGATACCAAGGAGATATTAAGCTCCTTCCGCATGGATCAGCGCGGCCGTCTGGTTTTTGGCAGTGTTGGTGCGCTGCGCGGCACCGGAATGGCCGTTCACAAGGCATGGGCCGCGCGCTCCATCCGCAAGCTGTTTCCGCAGATCAAGGATGTTACCTTTGAAGCCGGCTGGTACGGCCAAATCGGCATGACCAATGACAACCTGCCGCGTTTCCACACGCTCGCGCCAAAGATCATAAGCTTCAGTGGTTATAATGGCCGGGGCATCGCTCCGGGAACAGTATTTGGCCGGGTATTGGCCGAACATATTGTTGGAAAGCTATCCGATGCGGATCTGCCATTGCCCGTTACCAAGCCAAAAGAAGAAGGTTTGCGTACCCTGCGCGAAGGCTATTACGAGGTAGGGGCGCAACTGGCGCATTTCGTCGGAAACCGGGTGTGAAATATTTCAATAGAAGCTGATCGCTGCATTTGCTTGCCATTCCATCATTCCCGACATATCTCTTATGGATGGACAGCAAGAAGCCAATGCGGCATTCAAGACCCAGTGTCTCAGCCAGCATCCTCGCGGCGGTCAAGAACCGTAACAAGCGCCCCACGGGTGTGACCAAGGTCGTGCGAAACGATACGGTCATCGCGTCCTACAATGTGCATAAATGCGTTGGTATCGACAAGAAATTCGATCCGGATCGCATTGCCCACGTTATCGGTGAACTCGATGCGGATGTGGTCGCGGTTCAGGAGGCCGACAAGCGCTTCGGGGAACGATCAGGTCTTCTTGATCTCGACAGGCTGGAGCGCGAGAACAATCTCGTACCGGTTCGTGTTGCCTCGCTTTATCCCAAAGGACATGGCTGGCACGGCAACCTGCTGCTCTTCCGTGAAGGTGTTGTGCGGCGCGTACAGCAGTTGAAGCTTCCGGGGCTTGAGCCACGCGGTGCGCTTGTTGTTGATCTTGATCTCGAAGCGGGTCCCTTGCGCATCATCGCGGCGCATCTCGGGCTTTTACGCCATTCCCGTATGCAGCAATCGGAAGCTATTCTCAACGCCGTCCATGCCGATCCGTCCCGCCCAACGCTGTTGCTTGGGGATTTGAATGAATGGCGTGTGGGCAAAGGCTCGTCGCTGCATTTCCTGCATCCGGTGTTTGATCCGATGAAAAATGCGGTGCCGAGTTTCCCGTCGCGCTTTCCGGTTCTGGCGTTGGACCGGGTGCTTGGCCATCCGCACAGTCTGGTGACCGGCATCGAAGTGCATGACACCCCGCTTGCTCGCGTTGCCTCCGATCATCTGCCGATCAAGGCCTATGTCGATCTTAAAGGCGCTTTGGCGGAAACGGTCGAAATCAGAGATAGGGCGAGCCTAGCCAGATAATCCGGTCAAGCAGCCGCACCCAGAAAGAGCGGGCGCGCAGGCTTTGCAGCAGAACCGGTTTTGCCGATTGCATGGCGGTATCAATGAGCGCTTCCACTTTGGTGGCAAATTCTGCATTCATGATTTCAAGATCGACTTCGAAATTGAGGCGCAGCGAGCGCGGGTCGAGATTGGATGAGCCCACATAGGCCCACTGACCATCGATAGCCAGCAGCTTGGAATGATTAAAATTGCCGCTGGCGCGCCAGATACGGCAGTGACTGTTCAATATCTGGTCGAATTGCGCGGTCATGGCGCGGTCGACGAGTTTCAGATTATTGACGGCGGGAATAACAATATCGACTTCAACGCCCCGCCTTGCCGCCGTTACCAGTGCGCTGATCAATTCTCGGTCGGGCAGGAAATAGGGTGACATGATGCGGATATGGCTTTGCGCCACCGAGAACGCGCCCATCAGCATGCGGTGATTGGCTTCCACGCTTCTGTCGGGTCCCGATGGAACCGCGCGGATGAACACAGGATCGCCCGCATGGGTATCCGGCGAGGTAATCAGCCATGGCTCGCCAGCCAATTGTTCGCCCGTGGTGAAGCGCCAGTCTTCCGAAGCGATGTGGAAGAGGTCGGTGACAATCGGCCCGGTCAGGCTGAAATGTGTATCGCGCGCATTGTCCTCCCCGACGATTTCCGCGGAAAACCCCGCCCGAATATTCATGCCGCCGGTGAAGGCCGTGGTGCCATCGACAATCAGGATCTTGCGGTGGGTTCGAAGGTTCGCATAGGGCAGGCGCAGGCCGATAATGATGTTGCCGTTAAACACATCGGTGCGCACATTGTTCTTTTGCAGATAACCAACAATGCTCGGGATTGAGTAGCGCGCGCCGACCGCATCAATGAGAACCCGGACCTCGACGCCGCGTTTAACGGCGGCAATCAGCGCATCGGCCAATCGCAGGCCGATCTTGTCCCGGTCAAAGATATAGGTTTCAACAAGGATGCTGCGTTTGGCATTGTTGATGTGCTCCAGCATCGCGCGGTAGGCTTCATCACCACTTTGCAGCATGGTGATGTTGTTGCCGGTGGTCAGACGGCAGCGGCTGACGCGGTCTCCCAGTGTTTTCATCGCCGCAAAGCGCTTCTCGAAATGATCAAGCACGTTCTTCTCATTTGCATCGAAGCGCATGAGATGATCCTGACCGATTTCGTGCAGGAAGGCGCGCTGCGAGGTGATGGAGGAGCGTCTGATCCGGTTGATGCCGGCAACCGCATAAATAACCGCGCCGATAACAGGCGAGAGAATGATAACGCCGACCCATCCAATGGCCGCGCGCACTTCTTCCTTCGTCATGGTCGCGTGGACCGCGGCGGGAACGCCAAGGACGATCGAAAGAACAAAGAATATCTGGGGCCAATAGGCAGGAAGATAATCACTCATTTGTGAGTGTCATATCACGATATTGAATCCCGGCGCGAGCGCCATTCGGCAAGAGAAACCGGCTGGTCCGGAATGCGGATTTCAAAACCGGTCCCGGCGCCTTCACCGCCGCGCAGTTCAATTGTGCCACCATGGGCGCGCACCAGCTCGTGGACGATGGCAAGGCCGAGACCAGTGCCACCCGAGCGCGCCGAACCCTTGAACGCCGTGAACAGATTCTCGCGGGCCTTGGGCGGGAGCCCCGGCCCCGTATCCTCAATGCTGATGATAGAGGTGGTGCCGATTTGCCCCGCCGTAATTGTCAGCCGTTTGATGATTGAGGTGTCGCTACCCGTATCGCCGCTCATTGCCTGAACAGAATTACGGCAGAGATTGGAAATGACGCGGAAGAATTGATCCGGATCGGCGTCGATCTCGAAATTTTCAGGAACGAGGTTCTTGAATTCGATTCCCGATTTTGCATCGAGATTGAGCATTTCTTCCACATCGCCGACGATAGTGTGAAGCTTAACGCGCCGCCGCTGCGGCGGTGGCTCCTGTGTTCCGCCATAGGCAAGCACGGTCTGCGAATAATTGATGGCGCGATCAATCGTCCGAACAAGCTTCGGCACCATGCGCTGAATGGCCGGATCGCTGGCATTGGCAAGGTGATCGGACATCAGCTGGGCGGATGCCAGAATATTGCGCATGTCGTGGTTGATCTTGGAAACGGCAAGACCAAGGTCGGCAAGGTGCTTTTGCTCGGAAAGCGTGCGTTGCAACCGTAGCTGCATGTCAGCCAGTTCGCGCTGCGCAATACCAAGTTCGTCTTCACGATTATCGGGCTGGATGACCCTCTGCGGATCATCAGGCTGCTGGGCGAAAGCCAGCATGTTGGCGCTCATGCGCTGTATCGGCCGGATAAGCAGATGGCTGATGGCAAGGAAGACCAGACCGGCGGTAATAGCCGAAATGAACATCGAGATAAGCGCGACATTGCGGGCGTAGCGTAGCATCGCATTGCGCAAAGGCGCGTCCGATGTGATCAGCTCGATGACTTTTCCCGTGTCTCCAACAGGGCCGTACACAAGGATGATGCGGTTGCCACCATTGATAATAGTATCGAATGCGTCGCGCAGCGTCGTCCAGGGGTCGGTCACGGTCATGTCGATATGCCGGTCGACCTTGGATGGCATTTCCGAAACCGCAAGCAGGCGCGAAGCTCCCATTTCACGCAGGGCAATCGCCTTGGTGCCCGTGGCAAGAAGCACGTCGTTCTGCACACTCTGGGGGATGTCTTTGCCATCGCTCGCAGCGAGCACGACGCTGGCGGCAGCGACCGTATTCAGGCGGTCCGAAAGCCAGCGCATTCGCATATCGGCCATGATGGGAACGAAAATCATGACTCCGGCCAGAATGCCGAACAGAAGTGTAAGACGCAGCAGCTTACCGGAAAGCCGTTTGAGAACAGGCAAACGCCGACCCGCCTGCATTAGCACGCGCGACCGTTGCTGTTCCTTTTGCGTTACCGCCATATTTGCTCCATCAACGCCCGATGTAGGTCAAACGTTGCGCCGGTACAATAAATCACTTCCTGATTTTTGCCTATTTGTGAATCTTCTCGTATGAATTGACTTATCACCATCATGCCTCTATAAGCCGCGCACGTCCGGGTTGACCGCCCCGGCGGCGTATTTTTATGCGCTAATGGCGGTCCTGATATGCTCCTGTCAAAGAACAGACCACAAGAAGGGCCGCACACCGCGGTATTAAACAAATGAAGCGTACTTATCAGCCATCCAAACTTGTCCGCGCACGTCGTCACGGGTTTCGCGCCCGTATGGCTACTGCAGGCGGCCGCAAGGTTATCGCAGCACGTCGTGCTCGCGGTCGCAAGCGGTTGTCGGCATAAGGCATTCCGCGCAGGTTTGCGCGGTTGGCCAACGTTGGCATTGCAGGAATGAATGATCAAAAACCACTCCGCCTTCGCAAGAGAGCGGAGTTTTTGGCTGTTCGGGCCGGAGAAAAACGCCGTGGCGGCTTTTTCCTGCTCGAAGTCAAGCAGCGTGAAGACCGGGAAGGTCCGCCGCGTGTTGGTTTTACAGTCACAAAAAAGAACGGAAATGCCGTCGTCCGCAATCGCATCAAGCGTCGCCTGAGAGAGGCTGTACGCGTCAAAGTTGCAGGTGACATGGCCCCCGGAACCGACTATGTGATCGTTGCTCGCCGTGACGCGCTTGATGCGCCGTTTGCGGACTTATCCCGGGAACTCTCAAAACGGGTTTCCAAAAAATACCAAACCGGCGTTTCTCCAAGACATGACCGGCCCAACAGGACCCGATAATGGAAACCAATCGTAATTTCTTTATCACCATTGCTTTGTCCGTCGTTATTCTGGGACTTTGGCAGGTGTTCTATATGGGCCCCAAGATCGAGGCTGAGCGCCAGCAGGCACAGGTGGAAGCCTCGCGGCAGGCTCAGGCAGCTAAAACAGCGGCACAGCCAGCGCCAGCAGCCGGAACAACAGCCAACAATCTGCCAGGCACGACACCAGCAGCGCCGGGTGCAAATATTCCGGGGCAGACGCCGGATGCGACACAGCCAGGTTCCCTGAGCCGCGCTGCGGTTCTTGGTCAGACTTCACGGGTTGTGATCGACACGCCCAGCCTCAGCGGTTCCATCAGCCTGACCGGCGCGCGTCTCGATGACCTGCAGCTCAAGCAGTATCACGAGACTGTCGACAACAATTCGCCGACCATTCAGCTGTTGAGCCCTTCCCAGATGGCGGACGGGCAGTTCGTCGAGATCGGGTTCACCGGGAATGACGCCACAGGAACCGTTCCCGGTCCAACGACCGTCTGGACTGTCGATGGCAACAACAAGCTTAGCCCATCCACACCGGTTACACTGACCTTTACCAATGAAAAAGGCCTGACTTTCAAGCGCACGTTCAGCGTTGACGACAACTATATGTTTACCGTCAAGGACGCCGTGACGAATGGAACGTCAGCTCCGGTGTCTTTGGCCTCCTATGGCCGCGTCACACGCTTCTACAAGCCTTTGCATGCCAGCACCTATGTGTTGCACGAAGGCCCGATTGGCGTGATCGCCGGAAAGCTGGTCGAGTACAAATTCGCGGCGATCGAGAAAGAAAAAGAAGTCGCTCCGGAGAAAACAGACACCGGCGGCTGGATCGGCATTACTGACAAATATTGGGCTGCCGCTCTCGTTCCGGCACAGTCAAAGCCGTTCAAAGCCCGTATGTCCTACTTCGACAATGGCCGCCCGCAGTATCAGAGCGATTATCTGTCTGACCCGACAACGATTGAACCCGGCCAGTCCACCACAATCGAAAACCTCGTCTTTGCCGGCGCCAAGGAAGTTGGCAAGATCAATGGCTACATGAACAATCTGCATATTCCATTGTTCAAGAACCTGATCGATTGGGGCTGGTTCTATTTCATCACCGAGCCGATGTTCTATCTCATCGACTGGCTCTATAAGGCTATCGGCAACTTCGGCGTCGCCATCCTTGTTGTGACTGTTCTGCTCAAGGCGCTGTTCTTCCCGCTTGCCAACAAGTCCTATGCTTCGATGGCGCGTATGAAGCTGGTTCAGCCGAAGATGACTGAAATCCGCGAGAAATATGCGGATGACAAGGTCAAGCAGCAGCAGGCCATGATGGAGCTTTACAAGACCGAGAAGATCAATCCGATCGCCGGTTGCTGGCCGATCCTGATCCAGATTCCGGTCTTCTTCGCCTTGTATAAGGTTCTGTACGTCACCATCGAAATGCGCCACGCGCCATTCTTTGGCTGGATTCAGGATTTGGCTGCGCCCGATCCAACATCCGTGTTCAACCTGTTCGGTCTTATTCCATGGACGGTTCCGGCATTCCTGATGATCGGCGTCTGGCCATTGATCATGGGTGTGACGATGTTCCTGCAGATGCGCATGAACCCGACACCGCCAGATCCAACACAGGCGATGATTTTCAACTGGATGCCGCTGATCTTCACGTTCATGCTGTCCAGTTTCCCGGCGGGTCTGGTGATTTACTGGGCGTGGAACAACTTCCTGTCGATCACCCAGCAGGGCATTATCATGAAGCGGCAGGGTGCAAAGATCGAACTGTGGGACAATCTCGCAGGGCTCTTCAAGAAGAAACCGAAGCCCGCCGAATAGGCGGGTTAACCCGGAATTCCAAAAGCCCCCGCTCATACCGGGGGCTTTTCATTTGTCGTTGAACAATCTCGTTCAGTTGACAAGGCGGCAATAACATTGAATGCAGGTGGCATATGGCTGCCCAATGAATGGACGGAAAAGAACGTGAGTGAAACCAACGACAATACGAACAGGCTGATCGAAAAGGGCCGGATGCTCTTTGCGCAGGGCTGGGTTTTCATTCGCGGCGTTCCTGCAATGAAGTTCCTGCCGCCGGAAGGGCCCATCGAAATCGCGTTTGCCGGTCGCTCGAATGTTGGCAAGTCCTCGCTGATCAATGCGATCATTGGCCAGAAGGGCCTCGCACGCACGTCCAACACGCCGGGCCGTACGCAGGAGCTAAACTATTTTGTGCCGGATGGCCATTCAGGCGAAAATGGCGACCTGCCGCCACTCGCGGTAGTCGATATGCCGGGATATGGTTTTGCCGAAGCGCCGAAAGAGCAGGTCGACGCATGGACGCGCCTTGTTTTCGATTATCTGCGCGGCCGCACCACCTTGAAGCGCGTGTACCTGCTCATCGACGCCCGCCATGGTGTAAAGAAAAATGATGCCGAGGTGCTCGACCTTTTGGATCGCGCGGCGGTTTCTTACCAGATCGTTCTGACCAAGATCGACAAGATCAAGCCTGCCGGTGTTCCGCGTCTCATGGAAGAAACCGCACAGGCCATCAAGAAGCGCGCAGCGGCATATCCAACAATCTTGGCCACATCATCGGAAAAGGGCGCTGGTCTGGATGAACTGCGCGCGGCGATAGCGCTTCTTCTCGAAGAATAACCGCTCGGTTTTCTAAATGCTGCTCACCGAGCCTGCGGCCACAACTGCACCTGTAGGCGCACCGCTCGGCGAACCGCCGACGGGTTCAACCGAGATGGCCAGCGTTGTGCCATCGCGCAATTTAGCCGCGACAGGGGTCGATACCGCAAACTCGGTTATCTTGGGCGACTTCAGGACACCAAGCGAGACCGGGGCGTCTTTTCCGGCGATCAGCCAAAGCTCGAGCGATTTGCCCTGCGGGATTTCTCCGGCAACAAGGGTCACTTTCAGCTTTCTCGACCTGTCATCAAAGATTGCCACGCTTCGCAGCGGACCTGTGTCGCTTGCCATGGAAGCAATCAGTTGCGAGGGCGCAGGGCCAGCCTGACGTTGGACGTACTCTCGACTGACGTTGAATATAACAAGGGCAAGTGCCGCAACGGCGACCGTCCGCCAGAAGGCGAGGCTATTCCAGAATGAAGCGCCCGCTGCGACCCGTCCTGAGTCTATTCCAAACAGGCGCTGGTCGACCTGACCTTTCAGGTAATTGGGCGCTGTCACCGGCTGGAACTGCTCATTCAGTGGATCGAATTGGCGCTGCCAATTGGCAACAAGGCGGGCAAATTCAGGGTCGTTTTCAATGCGGCGGGCAGCGTCGCGCCGCTCCTGTTCCGGGAGCACGCCCAGCACATACTCGGCAGCGACGAAATCGTCGCCTTCCGGCATTGTGTCATCGGGTGGTATCGTGCTCATCGTTCCAGACATTCCTTCAGTTTCATCAGGCTGCGGCGTAGCCATGTCCGCATTGTATTCAGTGGTACTCTGTGGTGTATCGCCAGAAGTTCGTAACTCTCGCCATTCAGGTAAGCACCCCGCACCGCCGATGCCCGGTCAGTGTCCAACTGGTCGAGACATTCATTGATGCGCTTTGTCTCACCCGATGCAATTGCAGACTGTTCGGGATTGGGCGATGGTTCAGCAACACCCACGGCTTTTTCCAGTTCAGCTGCAGCGGGTTTGCGCGCGCGCAGCACATCAATCGAGTGATTGCGGGCAATGGCCACCAACCATGAAATAGGGCTGGTATCAGAGACTGCAAACCGGTCTGCCTTGTTCCAGATCTTGACGTAGATATCCTGTAGTGCGTCCTCTGCTTCCGAGCGATTGCCCAAGATACGCAGGCATACGCCGAATAGTTTCGCACTTGTTGAGCTGTAAAGCACATCGAACGCCGCACGGTCGCGCAGAGCGACTCGCGAAATCAGTTCCGATATGCCCTCGGGTGTCATGCGGTAGACGTTTCCAACTCTTTGATTAACGAAGTTAAATCTGTGCAGAGGTTCATCTGTCAATGGGCCGCATGCAAAAACGTTCCCGCCAACCCTAAATCATGTTTGCCCATGATCGTCTTTAGGGTTATGAACCCCCCGTCCTTTTCAAGCTGGAGCTTGCTTCCCACATGTCCGAGACTGAGCACACCGCAGAAATTCAGGCAAGCCTTCTATCCGCCGCTCTTCCCTATATGCAGCGGTATGAAAACAAGACCGTCGTTGTGAAATATGGCGGTCATGCCATGGGCGATGCCACGCTGGGTAAGGCCTTTGCCCGCGATATCGCCCTGTTGAAACAGTCCGGTATCAATCCGATTGTTGTGCATGGCGGCGGCCCGCAGATTGCATCGATGCTGGCCCGTATGGGTATCGAGTCCAAATTCGAAGGTGGCCTGCGTGTCACCGACGCAAAGACGCTCGAGATTGTCGAGATGGTCCTGGCCGGTTCGATCAACAAGGAAATTGTCGCGCTGATCAATGCCGAGGGCGAATGGGCCATTGGCCTGTGCGGCAAGGACGGCAATATGGTCTTTGCTGAAAAGGCAAAGAAGACAATCATCGATCCGGATTCCAATATCGAAAAGATTGTTGATCTTGGCTTCGTCGGTGAACCGGTTGAAGTGGATCGTACATTGCTCGATTTACTGGCACGCTCCGAGATGATCCCGGTCATCGCTCCGGTTGCACCGGGCCGCGATGGACATACCTATAATATCAATGCCGATACCTTTGCTGGCGCCATTGCCGGCGCTTTGGCGGCCTCGCGCCTCTTGTTCCTGACCGATGTTCCCGGCGTGCTCGACAAGGACAAGAAACTGATCAAGGAACTCTCCGTTGGTCAGGCGCGCGCGCTGATCAAGGACGGAACGATTTCGGGCGGCATGATCCCCAAGGTCGAAACCTGCATTGATGCGATCAATCGCGGTGTCGAGGGCGTGGTTATCCTCAACGGAAAGACACCGCATTCGGTTCTGCTTGAGCTTTTCACCGAGCGCGGTGCCGGAACACTGATCGTCCCCTGATCAGCGTTTCAGGTGGTCGAGCGGTATCTTGCCCGGCCCCTTGATATTTTGCAGAACGAGTTGGGTGTGTACATCGCGCACACCCTTCAGACGCATCAACCTGTGCATGACGAAATCGTTGAGATCATCGACGGTTGGCACCATGACATGCAACAGAAAGTCGTGCTCGCCGGTCATTGTCCAGCAGGATGATACTTCATCCATGCGTTGTATCTCGGTGATGAATCGCTCCGGCGAATCGTCACTATGGGACGTGAGCCGCACCTGAACGAACACCTCCACCATGAGCCCGATAGATCGCCGGTCGATGACAGCGGCGAAGCCTTTGATAACGCCGGTTTCCTGTAATGTGTCGAAACGCCGACCACAGGGCGTGGCGGAAAGTCCGATGGTCTGGGCAAGATCAGTGATCGGCACCCGGCCATTATCGCGCAGCACTTGCAGCATCTTCACTTCAAATTCGTCAAATCGAGGAGATATCACTCACTTTGCTCCGCAAGGTTATATATTTCTCTCAACAGGATGCTACATTGAGACAATAAGGTCAAATTCACTCGCTTTCCCGACATATCCTTTGTCTGAAAATGGGAACCGAGGAGGAATTCATGACCATCAGTGTTGAGGCCTATGCCCGCGAATGCGCCGCTCAGGGATTGCGTGGCGATTATCATGCCTGCCAGCCAGATTTTACCGTTGAGCAGCAGTATGATTATTCGGTGGAAGATCAGGACGTGTGGCGTACCCTTTGCGACCGCCAGACCAAGCTGACCTCACGGCTTGCTCATCACAGCTATCTTGATGGTGTTGATGCTCTGGGTCTTCTTGATCGCATCCCTGATTTTCATGATGTGAGCGAACGGCTGCGCAAGCTGACCGGTTGGGAAATCGTGGCTGTTCCTGGCCTTATCCCGAATGAACCGTTTTTTGATCATCTTGCCAATCGGCGATTCCCCGTCACCAATTGGCTGCGTAGCAAGAAAGAACTCGACTACATTGTCGAGCCGGACATGTTCCATGATTTCTTCGGTCATGTTCCAATTCTCAGCCAGCCTGTGTTTGCTGATTTTATGCAGCTTTACGGTGAAAAGGGTGGAGCTGCCGTTCGCCTTGGCGGTGAACAGATGGTGGCCCGGCTTTACTGGTACACTGCCGAATTCGGCCTGATGCAGGAGGAGGGCGCAGAGCTGAAGGCGTTTGGCGCAGGTCTTATGTCATCCTTCAGTGAGCTGCAGTATTCGGTCGAGAGCCCCGACGCCCACCACGTTCCCTTCAATCTCGAAACGGTCATGCGGACCAGCTATGAAATTGACAAGTTCCAGCGTGCGTATTTCGTTCTCCCAAGCTTTGCCGCGCTGCGTGATGCTTTTGAAAAAGCCGATATGGCCGCCCTTGTGGCACGATGGAAAGACAGCACGGCGCTGGACCCTTCGGCAATTTAAGCAGCTGACTTCATCACCGGCTTGATGATGACGCAATTGCGGCCATTGCGCTTGGCCTCGTAAAGTCTGCGATCGGCGGTCTGAAAATGATCGGCGATCGTTTCCTCTGACAGATCGATTACTCCGCCAATACTGACACTGAGCGGCACCCGTTCATTCTCCGGCGTCCTGAAATCGAGACGGGCAACTTCCGCACGGATCGTCTCGGCGACCGCCCGCACCTCATTCTCGCGATCAGACGCGAGAAACACCGCAAATTCCTCGCCGCCGATACGGCCTATGCTGTCGTTTTCGCTGACAGTGCGTGAAATGCAATGGGCGATGGCCGTCAGCGCCCCGTCACCATTATAATGGCCGTGCTGATCATTGATCTTCTTGAAATGATCGGCGTCAATAATCAGCAATGATCCCGGCACCTGCATGCGCATCTTATCGACATGCGTGAAGAAAGCTTCGCGGTTAAGGAGCCCCGTCATGCTGTCGCGCGAGGCTTTCTCCAGCAATCGCGCATTGGTCTCTTCCAGCCGCTGCATGACCTCGCCCAGATGGATGAGAGTGATGCGCAATCGCTCCGATTGCTGGAAAACCTTAAACGAGATTGGCGGCGCGATAACAAGCGGGCAAAACGCGGCGATGACAAATCCCATTTTGTTGTGCATACCGAAAGCAGACATGATGCTTCCGGTGATCAGCAAAGAACAGACAATCGCAATAATTGTGACCAATGCGCATTTGTAGAAAATTCTGAACATTTCGACCCTAACACCGCTTCGTCAGTACTATGCTGGATTGATGACGCTGCTGTTAGTAGAAAATTTAAAAATGGTCGTAGTTCAGTCTTTTTTCGTCTATTGAGTCGATATGGCAACAGAATGCCTGTCTTCTGCTTTATGGTTTCCGAAACGACGAGTTGTGAATGACAAAACATCCTGATCCACTGAATTTTGCCCATATAACGGACTGGATCTTTGATCTGGATAATACGCTCTATCCGCATCACTCCAATCTGTTCTCGCAGATTGATGTGAAGATGACAGGCTATATCGCCAATCTTCTGCAACTCTCCCATACGGATGCGCGCCAGATTCAGAAACAATTCTACAAGGATTACGGGACCACGTTGAAGGGTTTGATGGATCGCTACGACATCGACCCGGATGATTTTCTGCAGAAGGTCCACGATATCGACTATTCATGGCTGGTTCCTGATCCGGCTTTGGCCATGGCGATCAAACACCTGCCGGGACGTAAATTCATTTTCACCAATGGCGATCGCGGCCACGCCGAACGGACAGCACGCCAGCTTGGTATTCTCGATCAGTTCGATGATATTTTTGATATCGTCGCCGCGGAACTCATGCCCAAGCCGGCACGTCAGGCCTATGATCGCTTTCTCGATCTGCATGAGATCGACGCCAAGAGCAGCGCCATGTTCGAAGACCTTGCGCGCAATCTGGTCGAGCCGAAGGCGCTCGGCATGAAAACCGTGCTGATCGTCCCGCATAATTTCGAGCCAACATTCTCCGAGATATGGGAGAGCGACCCTGATTATACCGACCATGTTGATTACGTGACTGACGATCTGGCATCGTTCCTGAATGCCATCCAACCGGGACAGGTCCGCACGGAAATTCCTGCTTGAAGCGGGTTACCTCGGCCGAGGCGGTTATCGATGCAGCGGCACACCGGGTCCTTGCCCGTTTGCCGCAATCGGGTATTTGTGGCGGCCTTGTCGAGTTTCTGGTCTTTGGCATCAAACAGGCTTGGGCGTGTCTGGTATCTGCTGATGATCATATCAGTTGTACTGGTGACGTGGGTTCATCCGCCGCGTGGCAAGGATGAACCCGACGATCAGGCCAATTCGTAGAATGTCTTGATGACACCCCATGCCTCGTCGGCATCATCGACAAAGGTGATCAGCTCGCGATCCGATGGTGAAATAACGCCCTGTTCGGCCAGAAACTCGAAATTGATAGCCTTTTCCCAGAACGACTTGCCGAACAACAGAACAGGTATCCGCTCCATGCGCCCGGTCTGAATGAGCGTCAGTGTTTCGAAGGTCTCATCCATGGTGCCGAAGCCGCCGGGGAAAATCGCCAGCGCCTTTGCACGCATCAGGAAATGCATCTTCCGGATCGCGAAATAGTGAAAATTGAAGCAGAGTTCAGGCGTCACATATTCATTCGGCGCCTGTTCGTGCGGCAGGACAATGTTGAGGCCAATGGTTGGCGCGCCGACATCGGCAGCACCCCGATTGCCAGCTTCCATCACGCCGGGGCCGCCGCCGGTGACGACAACAAACTCGCGATTATATGTGGTTGAAGAATAGACCGAGCAGAGCTGCGCAAATTTGCGTGCTTCCGCATAATAGCGCGAATTGGCTTCAAGGTTCTTCTTTTGCACCTCGTTCTTCGCTGCCCATGCTTCGCCGCCCGGTTCAGGAATGCGTGCGCCGCCGAAAAGAACCACTGTCGAGCGGATACCCCGTTCGGTCAGCGCCATTTCCGGCTTCAGCAGTTCAAGCTGCAGCCGCACGGCGCGCAAATCGCGGCGTGTCATGAACTCAGGATCGGCAAAGGCAAGACGATAGGTGTCTGACTGTGTTTGCGGGGTCTCGGGAGCAGTTTCTACCCGTCTTACGGCTTCTGTGGAGTGGGAAAATGGCGTCCAGCCGTTTTTTTCATCGGTATTCAATTGTTATTCTCCTTCTGCGGACGCAAGTGACGCTTACAGACATTAAATCCTATTCGTCGTCCAACATTGTGACGCTGCGATTGACCCTCTCACAGAGTTATCTTACTAGGCCTTACATCAGCCTTAACCGCCCGTGCAATGGAGTGACCCGAAAATGTCCAAGCCCGATCTGGCCAGCCTTGAGAAGACCATCAACAAGGCCTTCGATGACCGCGATGCCGTAAACACCGAAACACGCGGCGAAATACGTGATGCTGTTGAAACCTCTTTGCTGCTTCTCGATAGCGGCGAGGTCCGTGTTGCTGAACGGCAGGCTGATGGTGCATGGACGGTCAATCAGTGGCTGAAAAAGGCAGTGCTTCTCTCCTTCCGTCTCAATCCTATGGGGATTGTTGAAGGTGGTCCGGGTGGTGCGCCATGGTGGGACAAGGTCCCCTCAAAGTTTGAAGGCTGGGGCGCGACCGAGTTCAGCAAGGCTGGCTTCCGCACCGTGCCAAACGCCATTGTTCGCCGCTCTGCCTATATTGCTCCCGGCGCAATCCTGATGCCTTCCTTCGTCAATCTCGGCGCTTATGTCGGCGAGGGCACGATGGTCGATACATGGGCAACGGTTGGCTCCTGTGCGCAGATCGGTAAGCATGTGCATCTTTCCGGCGGCGTCGGCATTGGCGGCGTTCTGGAGCCCATGCAGGCTGGCCCGACGATCATCGAAGACAATTGCTTCATCGGCGCACGATCGGAAGTTGTGGAAGGCTGCATCGTGCGCGAAGGCGCTGTTCTGGGCATGGGTGTGTTCATCGGCAAGTCGACAAAGATCGTTGACCGCGCCACCGGCGAGATTTTCTACGGCGAAGTTCCACCCTATTCCGTTGTTGTTGCAGGGACTTTGCCGGGCAAGCCGTTCCCGAACAATGAACCCGGCCCGAGCCTTTATTGTGCCGTCATCGTCAAGCGCGTCGATGAGAAGACCCGCTCCAAGACGTCGATCAATGAATTGCTGCGTGACTGATTAGGCGATTTACAACTGGACAGACGGAGATTCTCGACAGAAGCTGGTGCCAAAGCCGATTCCCATTTCAGCTGAGGTATCCGTATGACCGTACAGGCTTCCGTCTCCACCAGTGATTTTGAGGCCAAGCGACGACACGCCATTGCCGCAGCTACGATCGGCAATGGCCTCGAATGGTTTGACTTTACGGTCTACGGTTTCTTCACGCCGATCATTGCGCGGCTGTTCTTTCCGGCCATCGACGATCTGACCTCTATCCTTTTGACAGTCGGCACCTATGGTGTCGGCTTTTTCATGCGACCGGTTGGTGCTGTCGTTCTTGGTGTCTACGCCGACAAGAAGGGGCGTAAGGCCGCGCTGACCCTGACAATCCTGATGATGGCGCTGGGTACGGCACTTCTCGGATTTGCACCAACCTATGCGCAGGCTGGAATCATCGGGCCGCTGGTCATTGTTCTTGCCCGGCTCATACAGGGCTTTTCCGCTGGCGGTGAAATCGGCGGCGCCACTGCTTTCCTGATTGAATATGCCCCGCCTGAGAAGCGCGGGTTTTATGCCAGCTGGCAGCAGACAAGTCAGGCGCTTGCGGTTGTGCTCGGCGGTATCTGCGGCACGATCGTTACGCAGTTTCTTGACCCGGCCTCCATTGACAGCTGGGGCTGGCGTCTGCCCTTCCTGCTCGGGCTGCTGATCGGCCCCGTCGGGTTCTACATTCGCGCCCGCGTTGACGAGACGCCTGTATTCACCGACAGCCACACGCAAAAGAGCGAGTCGCCGCTACGGGATGCACTGCGTGATCATCCGCGCGGTATCGCGTCGGGTTTCGGTGTGACCATTTTGTGGACCGTATGCACCTATGTGCTCTTGTTCTACATGACCACCTATGCGGTCAAACAGCTCAACATTCCGCTGGCCGATGCATTCATTGCAACCACCATTGGCGGGCTTGTCCTGATGTTGGGCTGTCCAATCGCAGGAGCATTGTCGGACCGGATCGGACGTAAACGGCAATTGCTGTTTGCCGCCATTGCCATTGGTGTGTTGATCTATCCGCTCTTCGCCTGGGTCAATGCATCACCAAATCTGATGACCCTGTCGATTGTGCAGGCCATCCTTGGTCTTCTGCTTGCGGCATTCACAGGACCAGCACCTGCACTTCTGGCCGAGCAGTTCCCGGCGGGTCTTCGCTCCACCGGTCTGTCGCTCGCCTATAATTTCGCCGTTACCATTTTCGGCGGCTTTGCCGCTGTTATTGTGACACTTCTCATCGAAGCGACGGGAACGAAGCTGGCACCAAGCTTCTACGTGATTGCCGCAGCGGCAATCAGTGCGCTGACGCTTCTTTCGATGCGGGACAAGACAGGCAAGCCAATCGACTGACGGGGTTATAAAACTGTTTTCTGCCTGATCTCGGTGACTGCATGGCTGCGGATGGGTTGGCCTTCAGCCTGTCTGACACAAGCGATAACCTTTTCTGCCAGTGGCGTGGGAATGTTCTTTTCCCGCGCCAATTGCACAATGACACCCTGCAGATAATCGATTTCAGTGGTCCGGCCCCGGGAAAAATCCTCCCACATGGATGACCGGGCGCGCGGATCAATTGCCAGAATCTTGCGGGCAACGCGGCGAAAGAGAAAATTCGGCAGAAGCAGAATCAGGCGCAATATGGCCGGTGATACGCCCTGCACCCGCGCCGCGACGATACTGTGCGCCTGCATGACCTTCAGCCCTTCGCCCATCTGGTCTGCAAGCAGGACGCGCCAGTCGCGATCCGCAAGTTGGGTGGCAAGCGGCAGGTTCGACAGGGCATTGAGCGCGTTGTTAAGGTTCATCATCAGCTTGCCCCACAAAATGCCCTGCATATTGTCGTGGGTACTAACCGGAAGCTGAGGCGTCGTCAGAACCTCGGCAAGGCCTTCCGCCCTGTTCTCGATCAAAATTGTGCCTGCCGTCGTCCGGCGTACGGTCAGCGGCAATTGCCCGCTCGCCGACTGAACAACGTTGAATGGAACCATCCCGGCAATGACGGTCATGCTTTCAGGCAGGTTCTTCCGCAGCACCTGCGCATTGCCAACGCCGTTCTGCAGGCTGACGACAATGCTGTCAGCCGGGGCATATTTTGTGATCAGTCCGGCCATCTCTTGCGTAGCACCGCTTTTGACCGCAACGAGAATGATCCGGGCACCATCAAAAGCGCTGGCCGGATCGACGGTTATGGAAAGTTGATCAGCGGGAATGCTATGCTCCGTGCCGTCAAGAGTGATGACTTTCAGACCGGCCTGCCTGATTTCCTCTTCGACACGCGGGCGTGCCAGAAAGGTAACGGCTTTCCCGGATGCGGCGAGATGGCCGCCCACATAGCATCCGATGGAACCGGCGCCAGCGACAACAATACGGCTATTGTTTTCAATCATCATTTGGTCCCGGCTTGAGGTAGGTACAGATCATTAAAACAGATGCATGCATCGTGATCCAGTGCGTGACACGATGGTGCTTTTGGATTATCGCTTTGCATATGACATCCTCCACTGACCCCGTAAAAAACCTCGCCCAGCTTATCGCCTGCCCGTCGGTTACTCCGGCGGAGGGCGGTGCATTGACCACACTCGAAGCCATGCTTTCGCCACTGGGCTTTACCGTTGAGCGGCCCGTTTTCAGCGAAGATGGTACACCCGATGTGGAAAACCTCTATGCCCGGCGCTCGGGCAATGGTCCGCATCTGATGTTCGCAGGGCATACGGATGTTGTGCCTGTTGGCGACGAGGCGGCTTGGACCTATCCGCCTTTTTCGGCGGCAATCCATAATGGCGAAATGTATGGCCGCGGCGCCGTGGACATGAAAGGCGGCATTGCCTGCTTTGCCGCCGCTGTTGCGCGCCATATTGAAAAGAATGGCGCATTGAAGGGCTCCATCTCGTTTCTGATCACGGGCGATGAGGAAGGCCCGTCGATCAATGGATCAGGCAAATTGCTGGAATGGGCCAAGGCCAAGGGTGAGACTTGGGATGCCGCCATTGTCGGCGAGCCGACCAACCCCGATAAGCTTGGCGACATGATCAAGATCGGCAGGCGTGGTTCGCTCTCCGGGACTGTTACCGTCCACGGCGTTCAGGGGCATGCGGCCTATCCGCATCTGGCTGAAAATCCCGTTCGCGGTCTGACAACACTCGTCGATAGCCTGCTTTATCCGGCCTTCGACAAGGGTACGAAGAATTTTCAGGCGACCAATCTGGAAGTCACAACTGTCGATGTCGGCAATCCTGCAGTGAATGTAATTCCGGCCAAGGCAACTGCGACGTTCAACATCCGTTTCAACGATACATGGACGGATGAAACATTGATGGCGGAAATCCATAACCGTCTCGACAAGGCGTCGGGCCGTCGCAAGCTTAGACCCGGCAGGAAAACCCCTGTTAATTACGAGCTGGTCTGGCGCGACCGGCCAAGCCATGTGTTCCTCACCCATGACGAGAAGCTGATCGGCACGCTGACCGCTTCCGTGCAGGCAGTAACAGGCAAGCGCCCGCAACTTTCTACATCAGGCGGCACATCCGATGCGCGTTACATCAAGGATTATTGCCCGGTGGTCGAGTTTGGTCTTGTGGGGCAGACCATGCATATGGTGGATGAGCGCGTGGCGGTCGCCGATCTGGAAACACTGACACAAATCTATGAGCGGTTTATTGCCGACTTTTTTGCCTGAGTGGCCATGCTGAGTTTCGAGGACATCCAACGCTATTTCTGGGGTTCGTGGCGGATGATGAATGGTCACGCCGACGGCTTGGATTATTTCGACTATTCCGAAGATGGTTTCTGGCAATCATTCCACGCCATTACCGTGTCACTGCCGCCGCTCATTCTTGGCTGGATTGTTTTTGCCAATGATATGGTGGCCTTTCGGCCCGAGGCGGGCACCCGGCTTTCCGTGATCGGCCGCGTCGCCTTTGTTGATCTCACCTCATGGGTGTTGCCGCTGGTTGTGCTGCTTTTGCTGTCGGCGCGCATTGGTCTGGGCAATCGCTTCAGTGTCTATGTGATCACCAGCAACTGGGGCTCGGCAGTGACGTCCTGGTTGGCTGCGCCTGCCACAATCATACGCGTTCTTCTGCCGGAATGGACTGCAGTCACGACTGTTTTCGGTCTTGCGCTGTATATGTTCGTTCTCGTCCTGACCTATCGCCTGACCTATGTCGCCTTGAAGAAACCCCACGCTTATACGGCGGTTTTCTTCGCCATTCTCGTGGTCGGTTCCATACTCCTGATGGTTGGCCTTCAGGATATGCTGGGTATTTCGCTGCCCGAACCGGGGACAATCGGATAATCCACACCGACAAGATAAAGCCCATAGGGCGGCGCAACGGGACCGCAAGCCTTGCGGTCGCGGGCCGCGAGAGCATCGCTCACATCGTCAGCCGTCCAGCGCCCGCAACCCACCTCGTTCAGTGTCCCGGCAAATGACCGGATCTGGTTGTGGAGGAAGGAGCGGGCCGATGCCCGGATTTCGATGATTTCACCGTTGCGGACGACGCTGAGATGATCAAGCGATTTGATCGGGCTCTTTGCCTGACACTGCGTGGCGCGAAATGTTGTGAAATCATGCGTGCCTACCAGCCGCTGCGCGGCATCGTGCATGGCTTCCGCATCGAGTGGCTTCTTCACCCACCAGGCACGAAAAGCTTCCAGCGGGGCGGGCGGCCTGCGGTTGATAATCCGGTACAGATAATGCCGGCCCGTGGCGGAAAAGCGCGCATCGAAATGTTCGCTGACCCGCTCGACATTGATGATCCCAACAGTTTCTCCAGCCACGATAAGATGCGCATTCAGCGCTTCACGCACTTTCGAGCTGCTCCAGTCCTTGGTCAGATCGACATGAGCGATCTGCGCAATCGCATGCACACCGGAATCGGTGCGGCCTGCCGCGCCAAGCGATATGGTTTCGCCGCAAAACTTGAAAATGGCCTGCTCAATGGCCGCCTGAACCGTATGGCCGTTTTCCTGCCGCTGCCAGCCCGCATAGGGCGTGCCATCATATTCAACGGTGAGTTTGTAACGCGGCATCAGAGCGCCTCGAACGCTCTGGAATAAATCAGCGTTCCTGTTGACGGCGCATTGCCGAATGCCAGTGCTTGTAGATATTCACCCTGATATGGGCTGGTGAAACCCGATGCCCGTTCATTGATGTAGCCGAAACGACCATAATATCCGGGATCGCCAAGTACGACAGCGAGCGTTTCACCCATAAGCACAAGCTGCTGATGTGCGGCCTTAATCAGGGCCGCGCCCACGCCTTTACCCTGATGCTCTGAGGCAACGCTTAAGGGTGCGAGCGCGACCGCCTCAAAACGGGTCTCACCCTCAATGTGCAATCTTGAAAACAGGATATGACCAGCAATTGCGCCATCCAGTTCTGCAACCAGTTCGAGAACAACATCGCCATTATTGTGCAAGTGCTGCACCAGTTTTGCCTCATCCGGGCCTTCAAAAGCATCGTCAACGATGCTTGCAATCAGCGAGCGATCTTCCGGTTCTGCGGCGCGGATGGAAATGCTGCTCATGGCAGCTTTGCCCCTTGCGTGAGCTTGGCACCGCGCTGGAACTCCAATCCATCCATGACCTTGCCACCAGCCCGTTGCAGCGAGCGCAGTCGTACGGCACCTTCTCCGCAGGCAATACGCAATTCATCATCAAGCACTGTGCCCGGAGCGCCAGCGCCGGTTGCAAGCAGCGAGCGCAGCAGTTTTACCCGCTCCAGACTGTCCCCGATCTCCATCTCGCACCAGGCACCGGGAAACGGCGCAAGGCCGCGAATGCGATTATGGATATCAATCGCAGGCAGCGTCCAGTCAATGCGGGTTTCGACCTTGGTGATTTTCGAGGCGTAGGTGACGCCCTCTTCGGATTGCGGCGTCAGGGTCAGGCTGTCACGCGCCAGCGCGGCCATGGCCCGCACCATCAGATCAGCACCGATCATGCTGAGTTGGTCGTGCAACTCGCCCGCGGTCATATCCGACGTGATCTTGATCTTTTCAGCCATGGCAACGGGACCAGTATCGAGCCCCTCATCCATTTTCATGATCATCATGCCGGTTTCCGTGTCACCGGCCATGATCGCGCGTTGAATGGGTGCAGCGCCGCGCCAGCGCGGAAGAAGCGAAGCGTGACCGTTGTAACAACCAAGGCGCGTGCCTTCGAGAATGGCTGTCGGCAATATCAGGCCATAGGCAACCACAACCGCAACATCTGCATTCAAATCACGGAATGCCTGTTGTTCCTCGGCGCTCTTCAGGCTTTTGGGCGTGCGCACTTCAATGCCGAATTCTTGGGCATTGCGATGAACGGGCGAGGGAGTCAGTTCAAGTCCGCGTCGCCCGGCTGGACGTGGCGGCTGGCTATAAACGGCGACGATCTCATGGCCCTGGCCAATGAGCGCGTTGAGAACCGGAACAGAAAATTCCGGGGTTCCCATGAAGACGATACGAAGGCTCATGGCTTACACCGCCAGCCGGCTCGGAACACGATCCTTGGCAAGCTTCTTGAACTTCTTCACCACCATTTCCCGCTTCAGACGCGAGATATAGTCGATGAAAAGAACGCCATTGAGATGGTCAATTTCATGCTGCAGGCAGGTCGCGAGCAGGCCATCCGCATCGATCTCGTGCTTTTTGCCTTCGATATCAAAATAGGCAACGCGTACTTTTGCCGGGCGTTCCACTTCCGCATAATAATCCGGAATGGACAGGCAACCCTCTTCGTACACATTGCGCTCGGTGCTGGAAGACACAACTTCCGGGTTGATAAACACCTGCGGTGCCTTGGGTTCATCTTCCTTGGCAAGATCGATCACCAGCATGCGCAAGGGTTCCGCCACCTGAATGGCAGCCAGACCAATGCCCGGCGCGTCATACATGGTGTCGAGCATATCCTGCGAAAATTTGCGCAAATCGGCGTCAAAGCGCGTCACAGGTTGAGAAACCTGACGCAACAGCGGATCGGGAAGAATGACAAGCGGTTTGATAGACATGAGCATCACCTAATATCTCGGCTTTCAACCGTCAATCCCGATACAAATGGCATTTGTGTCAAGAGAAACAGCATTTTCAAAAATGTTCTCGTTTTGATCTCACATTTGCCATCCGAATCGGTTAGTCTGGTATCCATGGAAACATCACATTCACTCGACCAGCCATTATTTCAGCTTGGCGCCAGCACCGTATCGGTCGGAACGGCCCTGCTTGTTGCTGCTGTGATCGTTGCCCTCGCGGTCATTCTTTGCGTGGTCGCAATGTGGCGGGCAGGGCGGGCCCGGCTTATGGCCGAGTTCCAGGCTGAGGATCGTGCCCGCGATGCGGAAACACGTATGGCTGAAATTTTGAAAAGCCAGTCGGAGATGCAGGGTCGTATGCAGACTATGGCCGAGCTTTTCGGCTCGCGTCAGGCGGAGCTTAACCAGTCGATCCGCGAACGGCTTGACGGTATGACCACGCGTATCGGTCAGACCATGACGGAGCAGACGCAATCGACGCATGAGAACCTTGCCAAATTGCAGGAGCGGCTCGCGGTTATCGATACGGCACAGAACAATATCCAGTCGCTGGCCGGACAGGTTGTGCAGTTGCAGGCCATTCTGGCCAACAAACAGACACGCGGTGCCTTCGGTCAGGCGCGCATGGAAACTATTATTGCCGATGGCCTGCCACAGGGGGCCTACGAGTTTCAGGCAACGCTTTCGAATGGCAGCCGGCCCGATTGCGTTGTCCGTATGCCGAACAATGCGCCCAATCTGGTTATCGATGCGAAATTCCCGCTCGAGGCATGGAATGCCATTCGTGAGGCCGAGACATCAGACGCCAAGAAAATGGCGCTGGCCCAGTTCCGCCGGGATATCGAAATCCATATTCGCGATGTATCGGAAAAATACCTGATCAGCGGCGAAACGCAGGATACGGCGTTTCTGTTTGTGCCATCGGAATCGATCTTTGCCGAGATACACGAGAATTTCGAAGGCATCGTGCAAAAAGCCCACCGTTCGCGCATTGTGATCGTTTCACCGTCGCTGCTGATGCTGTCCATTCAAGTCATTCAGGCGGTGCTGAAGGATGTGCGCATGCGTGAACAGGCACATCTCATTCAGGGCGAGGTTATCCGCCTGATGGAAGATGTTGTGCGCCTCGATGATCGCGTCCGTCGCTTGCAGACGCATTTTGGTCAGGCGAACAAGGATATTGATGATATTCTCGTTTCCTCCAGCAAAGTGACCAAGCGCGGACAGAAGATCGAGGCGCTGGAGTTTGTTGAGCCCTCGGCTGGTGAACCTGCAAAAGGTCCGGACGCCAGCCGATCAGCTGCTTCCACAACAGGCCAATTGCGCCTGCGCGTGGTGGACGAGGACTAGGCTATATCCAAGTGGCTTTAGGCCAAGTGGACTGGCGAAGCTGAAATGGGTCTGCAAACGGCAGCCCCGGTCGCTCACGTGCCCTAATCGTCCAGCCCTTTTCCGCCGAGAATCTGCGGTATGAATTTTTCAACGCGTGTCTCGCGTGTTTTGGATTGTTTCGGCGCGGAAAAATGAAAGAGATATGCTCGTTGGCGTCCGGGTGTGAGAGCCTTGAACGCGGCTTGCAAGGCAGGGTTCTCATTCAATCTGCTTTGAAACTCTTCGGGAACTGCGAAATCTTCCGTCTTTTTGAAAGTTACCTTCGCGCCTGATTTTTCGACATCGATGGCCGCGTGAATATAGGCTTTCAGGATGTTATCCATCTTGGATATTTCCTGAACACTGGTGAACCGGATCTGCCGTCCCGCCTGAACATTTTTCGTTTGCTGGATGAGAATATGATCGGGGTCGTTTAACAGGGCGCCCTGAAAAAACAGGAGTGCGCAGTATTCCTTAAAACCATGTATGAGAACAATATTGCTTTTATCCAACGTGTAGCAGGCACATCCCCATTTCAGTTCTTCTTTGAGACCACAGGCAAGAACGATTGTTCTCAACAGCCTGAATTCTTCCTGCCATTTCTGGGTCTCATCAAAATACCAGTCGACTTCGGGGTTCGTTGTGTCCTTGACCATGGTACATCTCTCAACTGATTTGGAATGTCATTTGCTAGTATGCCCTCTGGTTACTTCAGCCTTCAATGATTTTCTGCCGCCTCATCTTCCAGGTACTCGCCGTCTGCGGTTTGACGAATACGGAAACGATATCCGGATTGGCCTGACGTATCGCCGTTTCAATACGCTCGACACAGGCTTCAATATCGGGCGCAGTCAGATGATCCTCAAACTCGATGCTGAGCCCGGCGACAATCTGCTTGGGTCCCATATGCACCGTCAACACACCGTTGGCCTGCTGAATAGCCGGGTCCTTGCCCGCAATATCAAGGATCTGCTGTTCCGCTTCCGGCAGCGCCGACTCGCCGATCAGCAATCCCTTGCTTTCCCGTGCAAGGAAAATCGCAGTTGCGCCGAGAATGATCGCAATCCCGATGGAAGCAACGCCATCAAGCTCCGGCATATTGAACAATTGCGCGGCTGAGATGCCGATGAAGGCGACAATGAGCCCGAGGAGGGCCGCTGTGTCTTCGAAAAGCACCGTAAAGACGCTCGGGTCCTTGCTCTGCTGCACGGCTTCGAGATAGCCGAGCTTGCCTTTCATGGTTCGGAATTCTTTCAGCGCCACGGTCCAGGAAATGCCCTCGAAAAGCAGTGCAAAGCCCAGGACCACATAATTGACGATGGGATTCGACACCGGCTCCGGCTCAAGAATATGGATCAGGCCCTCATAGAAGGACACACCGGCACCAACCGCAAAAACCAGCAGGGCAACGATAAAACTCCAGAAATAAAGCTCGCGTCCATGGCCGAGCGGATGCGATTTGTCCGCAGGTTTGGCCGCGCGCCGCAGCCCGTAGAGCAGCAATCCGCCATTTCCCGTATCGACAAGCGAGTGGACGCCTTCCGACAACATGGCCGAACTGCCGGTGAAGAAGGCGGCAATGAATTTTGTCGCTGCGATCAGAAGATTGCCTAGAATGGCGGCATAGATAACCTTCTTCGATCCCGCATGACTGCCAGATTGTGATGCCATTGAAGTCCCCTTTATCCCACGTCACAACGTAACAGGATTTGAATGGTTCCGGCACTCTTGTGCCGATGCGGCGGCAAATGGTCGGAATGACGCTAGTCGTACGCGGTGTCTTGCGATAACCCTGCCTCAACAGGCGCAGGGCATCATGGCTGATTCACAGATAGAGAATGCAATTTTCCTCGGGATTGATACAGGCGGCACCTATACGGATGCTGTCCTCTGGTCGGAGGCGCGCGGTGTAATCGCCAAGGCAAAGGCACTGACGACGCGTCATGATCTGAGTGTTGGCATATCAGGCGCTGTTGAGCGCATTGTCGAAGAGGCGTCTGTCGATCCTGGACAGATCCGCCTTGTATCCATGTCGACGACGCTTGCCACCAATGCGCTTGTTGAAGGGCAGGGCGGGCGCATTGCTCTCGTCATGGTCGGATTCTCGCAGGCTGATCTCGAAAAGGCCGATTTGGGAACGGCTTTGGGCACCGATCCCGTGGTCTTTCTTCCCGGTGGACACGATGTCTATGGGCGGCCGCAGCCGTTCGATACCGCCGCCCTTCGGGAAGCATTGCCCCGATTGAAAGAAGAGGTAACGGGCTTTGCTGTCTGCGCTTATTTTGCCGTGCGCAATCCTGAGCATGAAATCGCCATTCGCGATCTCGTGCGAAGCGAAACCGGGCTTCCGGTGACCTGTAGTCACGAACTCTCCGCCAAGCTCAATGGTCCGCGCCGTGCGCTGACAACGGTTCTCAATGCGCGGTTGATTGCGATGATCGACCGGCTCGTGGCGGCAACGGAAGGATTTCTTGACCGGCGCGGCATTCACGCGCCGCTGATGGTGGTGCGCGGCGATGGCGCACTGGTGTCAGCGGCTTTCGCACGGCATCGCCCCATCGAAACCATTCTGTCGGGCCCTGCTGCGAGCCTTGTCGGCGCCCGCCACATGACCGGTCTCGACAATGCCATCGTATCCGATATTGGCGGCACCACGACTGATGTTGCGGTTCTCGACAATGGTCGTCCCCGGCTTGATCCGAACGGCGCAACCGTTGGCGGTTTTCGCACCATGGTCGAGGCGGTGGCGATGCGCACATTCGGGCTGGGCGGTGATTCCGAAGTGTCGCTCGATGACAATGCGATGGCCCCGCGTATCAAGCTTGGCCCACGCCGTCTGGTTCCGCTTTCGCTGCTTGCGGCCAATCACGGTGCAATCGTCATTGACCATCTGGCACGGCAGGTCAAAACCGCCAATCCCGGTCGACTGGATGGACGGTTTGCACTGTTGACCGGCGTGCCCGAACAAATGGCATCGGGATTGAGCAAGGGCGAAGCGGAGCTTTATGTGCGCATCACACGCGAGCCGCAGCCGCTGGATCGGCTCCTGAATTCGGTTTCGCAAACCGCGACCATTAACCGGCTGGTTGCGCGCGGGCTGGTGCATCTCTCGGGCTTTACCCCTTCCGATGCCTGCCATGTTCTCAATTTGCAAAGCAACTGGAACGGCGAGGCGGCGCGTTACGGTGCTATCCTTTATGCCCGCCGCAAGGATGGTGCGGGGCGTCCGCTATGCGATACACCGGAGGAGGTGTCGCAGCGCACCTATGATGCGCTCATTCGCCGTTCATCCGAAGTCGTGCTGGAAACCATATTGGCCGAGGATGGGCTGGATGGTCCCGATATGGTGGCGAGCCCGCTGATCCAGCGCGCTCTATCGGGGCAAGGCGGTATTGCGGGTATCAAGCTTGATATTGACCGGCCGCTCATCGGTCTTGGTGCTTCAGCGCCCGTTTATTATCCTGCGGTGGGTCGGATGCTCGGCACCAATGATATCGTTCCCGCTGATACGGATGTCGCCAATGCGCTGGGCGCGGTGGTCGGGCAGGTCCGTGTTTCGGTTGAGGCGCATATCAGCCAGCCGGTGGAAGGAATCTTCCGGGTTTCGTCGGGGGAAGTGGTCAAGGATTTCCAGGAGGAAGAGCTTGCCATCGCCTTCGCCGAGGACACGTTGCGGGGACAGGTCAAACATCTGGCACTGGAGGCGGGCACTGACGAGGCGCAGATTGCCATGGCAAGGGATATCAGCGCCGCAACTGTCGAAGATCAGCGGAAATTTATCGAAGCTGTGCTGATTGCAACAGCCACCGGCAGACCCCGCATCGCCCACTGAATGATTATTTCCATTCCGGCACAAATCATGTTCATTTTTGATGAATTGACTGGGAATGCTTTGGTGTGTTCAAGGATACGGTAATAAAAATTCTGAAGGAGCATGGCATGAGTGAGCGTATCGAGATCAACGGACTGAAGGTGGCAAAGGAACTCTACGATTTCGTGGCGAGCGAAGCCATTGCCGGAACTTCAGTCAATGCCGATGCCTTCTTCGAAGGATTGGCTGCTATCGTTGACGACCTCTCGCCAAAAAACCGGGCGCTGCTGGCCAAGCGCGATGCTTTTCAGGAGAAGCTGGACGCCTTCTATCGCGAGAAGCGCAACACGGGATACACGCAGGACGAGTACGAAGCCTTTCTGCGCGGGATAGGCTATTTGCTGCCCGAAGGTGGCGCTTTTTCCGTCTCGACTGATAATGTTGACCCGGAGATCGCTGTCACTGCTGGACCGCAGCTCGTCGTGCCTGTCATGAATGCCCGCTATGCGCTCAACGCTGCCAATGCCCGTTGGGGTTCGCTCTATGATGCGCTCTATGGCACCGATGCGATCCCGGAAACCGATGGCGCCGAAAAAGGCAAGGCGTTCAATCCCGTGCGCGGTGCGAGGGTCGTCGCCTGGGCCAAGGCATTTCTGGATGATAGTGCGCCTCTCGACGGCGGAAGCTGGGCGGATGTTACCGTTCTTTCGGTTGATCACGGCGCATTGGCGCTAAAGGACGGTAATGGAGCGGTTTTACCGCTGAAGGATCAGGCGCAGTTCGTGGGTTACAAGGGCGATGCGGCGAAGCCATCGGCTGTTCTTCTGGTCAAGAACGGCATGCATGTGGAGATCGTCGTCAATGCCGATCACCCGATTGGCAAGACTGATCGGGCCAATATTGCCGACGTGGTTTTGGAGTCAGCGCTCACCACAATTCAGGATTGCGAAGATTCCGTTGCTGCCGTTGATGCGGAGGACAAGGTTGTCATCTATCGCAACTGGCTCGGCCTGATGAATGGCGATCTGCAGGATACGTTTGATAAGGGTGGCAAATCAGTCACGCGCAAACTCAATCCCGATCGCGACTATACGGGTAAGGATGGCAAGCCTGTTACCCTGCCGGGCCGCTCGCTTATGCTGGTGCGCAATGTCGGCCACCTCATGACCAATCCGGCTATTCTCGACAAGGATGGTAACGAAGTGCCCGAGGGCATTATGGATGCGGCAATCACCGGTTTGATCGCGCTGCACGATGTCGGCCCGAACGGTCGCCGCATGAATTCGCGCGCCGGTTCCATGTATGTGGTGAAGCCAAAGATGCATGGTCCCGAAGAAGTGGCCTTTGCGTCGGAACTGTTTGGACGCGTGGAAGCACTGCTTGGCATGCAGCCCAACACGATGAAGATGGGCATCATGGATGAGGAACGCCGCACAACGGTTAACCTCAAGGAAGCGATCCGTGCGGCGAAGGAACGGGTTGTGTTCATCAATACCGGTTTCCTTGATCGTACCGGCGACGAAATTCATACATCCATGGAAGCTGGGCCGATGATCCGCAAGGGCGACATGAAGCAGGCGTCATGGATTGGCGCTTATGAGAACTGGAATGTCGATGTGGGTCTTGAATGCGGCCTTTCCGGCCACGCGCAGATCGGCAAGGGCATGTGGGCCATGCCCGATTTGATGGCCGCAATGCTGGAGCAGAAGATCGCCCATCCAAAGGCTGGCGCCAACACCGCATGGGTGCCTTCACCGACCGCCGCGACGCTGCATGCAACGCACTATCACAAGGTCAATGTGGCAGAGGTTCAGGCCCAGTTGAAGTCGCGCGGACGCGCCAAACTCAGCGATATCCTGTCAGTACCTGTTGCCTCGCGGCCCAACTGGACGCCCGAAGATATCCAGCGCGAACTCGACAACAATGCGCAGGGCATTCTCGGCTATGTCGTGCGCTGGGTTGATCAGGGTGTTGGTTGCTCCAAGGTTCCTGACATCAACAATGTCGGCCTGATGGAAGACCGCGCTACTTTGCGCATTTCCGCCCAGCACATCGCCAACTGGCTGCACCATAGCGTTGCCAGCCGTGGGCAGGTGCTGGAGACCCTGAAGCGCATGGCTGCTGTCGTTGACAAGCAGAACGAAGGCGATCCGCTTTACCAGCCAATGGCTGCGGATTTCGATGGATCAATCGCCTTTCAAGCCGCCTGTGATCTCGTATTCGAAGGTCGGGCCCAGCCGAATGGCTATACGGAGCCGGTCCTGCATCGCCGCAGGCTGGAACTGAAAGCCCAGCGCGCCGCAGCATAGCGACGGATGGGCACCTATCGCCTTCTGGCCCTGCTTCTTTTCGCATTATTTGCGGAGGCAGGGTTGGCGAGGGCGCAAGGGGCCGAACCTGCCGTTGAAATCCTTGACTGGGGCCTGACGCGGGCCAAGGATGTCGGGACGGAAACCGCGCCGGATACGCCGACGGGCTATAACAGGCTCGTCGACGGCCCGGTTGAAGTCATCAGGGCAGAGAAAATCACCGCCTGCCTTGGTACGAGTTTCGGCGTTATGTACGCCGCTTTCAATATTCCTGATTTTCAGATCGTGCCCATTATGGTTGTGGTACAGCATCCCGCCATTCACACACCGGATGGCCGGATCATGTTGCGCAGCAGCTGGCCCGATGGTGCTATCCGGCGGCAGCGCTATGCAGGATGGGTGTTTGAAAAGAGCTATGAGCTTGTATCGGGTGTGTGGACCTTTTCGCTGCAGGACGCGAAGGGACACGAATACGCCACCAAAAGCTTTGATGTCTTGGCAGGGAACTGCCCCATATCGTAAATGGGGATGAAATCTGAGGTTCGACCATGTTGACGATAATCCACGAAGCCGATCCTGACGAGGCAACACGCCGGACATTTGAAGAGGGGCTGGAGAGCTTCAATACCTCCAAGGCTGGCCCGGAGAATGCTGAGGATTTCTGGATTATCGCCCGCGATGATGAAGGCAAGGTGCATGGCGGCGTCAAGGGATGGTCATCTTTTTCCTGGCTGTTCGTTGACTGGCTTTGGGTATCCTCCGAAGGCCGCAAGGGCGGAACGGGTTCGCGGCTGCTGAAGGAAGCAGAGGAAATCGGTCGCCTGCGCGGATGTGTCGGTGTCTATCTCGAAACCTTCACCTTTCAGGCGCCGGATTTTTACCGCAAGCAGGGATATATCGAGTTTGGCAGGCTTGAGGGCATGCCGCCCGGTTATGACTGTATCTGGCTGAAGAAAGCGCTGATCCAGACCTGAGAGTGGATGCGACGACGAAGACAACGGACGGTTGCAAATAGCAATTGTCACAAGCCAAAATTAGACTATTTGATAGGGCAGATACTTCCTCTGTCTCTCAGACACAATTTGGCGATTGGGTTCATCCATGAGCGATTTGCCCCTTTCAGTGCTTCAGGACGCCCATAGGCTGGCTGCGCTTGAGGAATATGACATTCTGGATACGCCGCCCGAACCGGCATTCGATAATATCGTTTCCCTTGCCAAACAGATTTGCGAGGCTCCCGTGGCCTTGATCAGTCTGGTCACCGGCGACAGGCAATGGTTCAAAGCCCGCTCTGGTTTCGAACCATCAGAGACACCGCTCGAACAGTCGGTCTGTGCCCATGCCCTGCTGACAGGTTCAGTTCTCATTATTCCCGATCTGACGTTGGATGAGCGCACCAAGCACAATACGCTGGTGACGGGCGAACCCTTTATCCGGTTTTATGCCGGAGCCGTGCTCAACACGCCCAGCGGCGAGGCAATCGGTACACTCTGCGTCATTGACAATGCGCCGCGTCCCGCCGGGCTGACTGAAGCACAGACTGAAGCTTTGCAGGATCTTGCCGAGCAGGTCATCACCATTCTCGAATTGCGCCGCGTGGTGGAAGACCGCAATGATGTTGTCATCCAGCAGCGCCGTACGGTTCGGGCCACCCTCAAACGCGCGCTGTCCAGTGAAGCGGCACGCAACAAGCAATACCGGATTGATGGCTGGCTTGCACCTGCCCAGCAGGCGGGCGGTATCGGCGCATTCGAACTCGATATGAAAACCAACACATCGCGGGTGACACCAGAGATGTGCAGGCTTTACGGGTTGGCGGTTAATGACCAATATCCGGCGACAACGTTCGAAGCATTGACCTACGAGGAAGACAAACACCTCGTATCGAACCAGTCCACGCGACTGGAAGGCAATGTCATTCTGGATATCGAATACCGCATAAAGCGCGCCGATGACGGGGCGCTGCGGTGGTTGAGCCGCCGGGGTGAACTTGTCCATGATGATAATGGGCAGCCGGTTGCTTTCCGTGGCACGGTTCAGGATGTGACCAAGCGCAAGCAGGCTGAAATCCGGCAGACTGCACTGCTGGAACTTGGTGATAGTATTCGCGATGCCAATACGACCGGCGACGCCGCAGAGATTGCCTCAAGGATATTGGGAGAGAATCTGGGTGCCGGTCGCGCAGGATTTGCCATCATCGATCTCACGGCGGATCTCTTCAATGTGGAGCGCGACTGGACAGCGTCGGATCTAAAGTCGATGGCTGGCCGACATTCGCTGGTTAATTTCAAGGCGACAATCAAGAACTCTCAAATCGGCATACCCATCGCCGTTTCTGATGTAACCAGCACGGACTGGCTTGCCCTTGACTATGATGGTTATGCCGCAATCCAGGCTCGATCCTTTATCAATGTCCCGTTGATGCATGGCGGCGAACTGGTGGGGCTGATGTTCGTCCATGATGAAAATCCACGGGACTGGCAGACGGATGAGATTCAATTCGTGGTCAGTGTTGCAGACCGAACCTATGCCGCCATCGCCAAGCTGCAGGCCGAACACGAGCAGGGTATTCTCAATCAGGAACTCAGCCATCGGTTGAAAAACACCCTGACCATGGTGCAGGCCATCGCGACGCAGACATTGCGGGATGCGCCGCAGGATGCTGTCGAGGCATTCAAGCAGCGCATCATGGCGCTCAGCTCTGCCCATAATGTGCTGTTGCATCAGAACTGGTCAGCCGCGCGCATCCGCTCGGTACTGGAAAGTGTTCTGGCATTGCATGGTGAAACGTCACAGTTCAATTTGCGCGGCCCCAATCTCAATCTCGGCCCCAAGGCCGTTCTTTCGCTGTCATTGCTGCTGCATGAACTTGCAACAAACGCGCTGAAATATGGGTCACTGTCCAACGCGCATGGCAAAGTGGATATCAGTTGGGAGATTCAGCGGGCGCAGTCGCAGATGGAATTCGTGCTAACATGGCGTGAGCGCGGTGGTCCGGCGGCAATAGCTCCGGAAAAGAAGGGATTCGGTTCGCGCCTGATCCGGTTTGGTCTGTCGGGCACTGGTGACGCCGATGTACAATATGAAAAGGAAGGGCTTGTGGCACAGTTCAAAGCGCCGCTGGCGCTGATCATGGACAATTGATCGAAAGCTTTTTAACGATAGGGAAGGGCAGGTCGGATGGACATCAAAGCAGCGCTTCCCCGTATTGTTGGCGCTATTCTGACAGTTCTTTTGCTCTGCTGTGGGGTTGCCGTTGCGGCGGATGATGCATCTGATGCCGACCTTTACCAGTCGCAGGCGGTGGTGACAGGGCGCGGCGATGCAAACAGAGCGCTTGGCCTTGCCCAATGTCTGCAAGATGTACTCGTGAAAGTCTCTGGCGATCCCCGCCTGATCGGCGATCCGGCGGCTATTGCACTTGGAGCCAATGTTGCAGGACTTGTCACCCGCTTTGAATATCATGATCGCCTGTCGGGCCAGCCCATACACGACGAACAGGGCTCTTACGATCGTCCACAGGATCTGACCGTCTATTTCAACAAGACTGCGCTAGATTCGTCACTGAATTTGCTTGGACGCCAACCGTGGCGCGCGGCGAGACCGCGTGTCGCGGTATTTCTCGATATCAGGCCGCCCAAGCGCGTCTTTGTTATGACTGGCGACGATGATGAAGACGCTGACATGCGCAGCGCCCTTCAAGCGGCGGCCACGAAAGTTGGATTGCCTATTGCACTGCCGACCAAAGCACAATTGGCGCAAAAGGGCTGGACTGTCCAAACATTGCCAACGGCTGATCTTACAGAACTCAATGCGGCTGCAAAGGCCGGGATAGGTGATACAGCGCTTTCCGGTGAGCTTGTGTGGAGCAATGAGGCGATGGGCTGGGTTGCCGAATGGCGGATCAATGGCCAGCATAAAACATTTCACTGGCAAATCCGTGGCGTTGGTTTTGATGATGCCTTTCGCAACGGAATGCGTGGCGCCTTACAGGTTTTGTCCGGTCACGGCCAGCCACAATAGCAAGAGGTTAGACCTTAGTACGCATTGTTTAAGGCATCATTCGATGCTAAATTCGTGCCTATATAAGGAATATGAAGATGCGTACCACACTTGCTCTCGATGATGATTTGGTTGCCAAAGCGCAGGAATATACGGGCTTGCGGGAGAAATCCGCGCTTATGCGTGCGGCCCTCAAGGCGTTGATCAACATTGAGAGCGCCCGTAGATTGGCACTTCTGGGTGGGAGTGAACCTGATTTGAACACTATACCCCGGCGTCAGATTACGCCGGACGTCCAAGAATGATCCTCGCCGACACTTCAGTATGGATAGATCATCTGCGCTATGGCGATGCGGAGCTAGTACGACATCTCGATGCTGCGCAAATATTAATCCATCCGTTTATCGTGGGGGAACTGGCTCTGGGGAGTTTGCGGCAGCGTGAACTCATTTTGAACAGCCTTCAGGATTTGCCGAAAGTGCAGGTGGCCGATGACAAAGAGATCTTATATTTCATTGACGCTGAAACAATCTTTGGTCTTGGTATCGGCTATATCGATGCGCACTTGCTGGCTGCAACACGGCTGACGCCCGGCACGCGGTTATGGACAAGAGACAAAAGATTGGCCGCGGCCGCAACTCGTCTACGGCTCCAAGCGGATTTTCACTAATCGCGAGACCATGCACCAGAATCTGCATCGTCAAGCGAACACACCTTGTTTGCTGGCTGATTCTTGTTTACGCGATTGGTCATGAAACTGCTTGCCCTTGATACTGCTTCGACTCTTTGCTCCGTCGCTGTTCTCGATGTTGAAACCGGGACTATGCTCGCCGCAATCAGTGAGGATATTGGCAAGGGGCATGCCGAACGCTTAATGGCATTTATCGAACAGGCATTGAATGAAGCCGCCATATCAATCGGCGGTATCGGCAAGATTGCCGTAAGCGTTGGTCCGGGCTCGTTCACAGGTGTGCGTGTCGGGGTATCGACGGCACGCGGGTTTGGCCTGGCGCTGAAATGTCCGGTGGTGGGTATCAGCACACTTGAAGCGCTGGCTTATGATGCCCGGCAGACATTTGCCGGACGCCCTGTGCTGTCCATCATTGATGCGCGGCGGGAAGAGATTTATGCACAATTCTTTGCGTCAGATGGTTCGGTTGGCTCGGTGCCCGGTGTGACCACGCTGCCAGAGGTTTTTACCGCATTGTCCGAACGCCAGAATGATGTGGTACTATCCGGTTCGGGTGCGGCGCTTGTCAACGCCGGTCTTGAGCAGAAGCTGGATGTGGCTGTGACAACATCAACAGGAACGATTGGAGCCTTTGCCCGCCTTGGCGCGCTGCGCGAGATCAACGGTGAAGCACCCAAACCGCTTTATCTGCGTGGGCTTGATGTTAAGCCGCAACAGGGCTTCGTGTTGAAAAGGAAGGTCGCGGAATGATGGGCTTTCCCCTGGGCAATCTGCGAAACCGTCCTTTTGTCATCGAGCGATTGATGAGCGCCGATGCGACCCATTTGGCAAAGCTGCACATGCTGACCTTCAGCAAACCATGGAGCGAGGAAGAATTCCATTCGCTGATCGTGCAGGAAAATATCTTCGGATTCATTGCGCGGGAAGAGGGCAACCGCTTGGCACCACCCGGCGGTTTTGTGCTGGCTCGGCTTGTGATTGATGAGGCCGAAATACTGACTATTGCCGTCGCACCATCATCACAACGCCGCGGCCTTGGACACGCTTTGATGGATGCGACCTTGCGCCATTTGCACAATGCCCGCGCAGACATGTTGTTTCTCGAGGTCGATGAGACGAACGTTCCGGCGCTGGCGCTTTATCGCCGCCTTGGCTTTAAACAGGTCGGCAAGCGTCCGGGCTATTATGAGACCGCTGATGGGCGCTCTGCCGCCCTGACAATGCGCCGCGATCTGAAGCAGGTCCGCTGATATGATGGCATGGGCCCGTTTCATCGTAACGGCAACAGCGTTTGTCCTGATCACTGCGATCTCGATACCCTTGCAGTATATTTTCCTGAAGGCCGGTTTGGGTTTGCGTAAAAGCTTTCCCATTTTCTACCATCGTATTGTCTCCAGATTGCTTGGCTTCCGTATTCACATGCATGGTGACATGGCAACGGAGCGACCATTGCTGCTGGCGGCCAATCACGCCTCATGGTCCGATATTGTGATTCTGGGTTCGCTCAAGGAATTGTCTTTTATTGCCAAGATTGAAGTTGCAAGCTGGCCATTGTTCGGAATGCTTTCCAAGCTGCAACGCTCGGTCTTCGTTGAGCGTGAAAAACGCGGCAAGACCCATGATCAGGCGAGCGAGATTGCCACGCGCCTTGCTGCCGGTGATGTCATGGTGCTGTTCGCCGAGGGTACAACGTCTGATGGCAATCGCGTACTGCCTTTCAAGACCTCGCTCTTTGGCGCTGCACAGGTTGCTATCCGCGAAACGAGCGTTGAAACAGTCACCGTGCAACCCGTGGCCATTGCCTATACGCGGGTGCATGGTGTGCCCATGGGGCGGTTCCATCGCCCGTTGATTTCGTGGCCCGGCGATGTGCCTTTGGGACCAAGCCTGATCGGGCTTTTGAAGGACGGTGCGATTGACGTTGATGTCTGGTTTGGCGAACCGATGACCATCGATGCCAAGACAAATCGCAAGACCCTGGCACGATTGATGGAGGAGCGGGTGAGGGCGATGATGTTGTCCTCACTGCTCGGACGCGACCTGGTTACGCCTCGCGTGGAAAACCCCGAGACGGCCATTCTCCCTGACTCTGCTATTCTCAAAGACGATAAAAAGCTTTAGAAGCCTCGCATGGACGATATCAGCATCTCTCATAAACCGGACGAGACATCCGGCCCCGCAGCAATTTCACCGGCGCTTGCCAATACACGCAAGGTCTATGTGAAGACCTATGGCTGCCAGATGAATGTCTATGACAGCCAGCGTATGACTGACAGTCTGGCCGCCGAGGGCTATACACCAACTGATACGGCTGATGATGCCGATCTGGTGCTGATCAACACCTGCCATATCCGCGAAAAGGCTTCCGAAAAGCTTTATTCCGCGCTGGGCCGTCTGCGCAAGATGAAGGACGCCCGCGCCAAAGAAGGCCGCGAGCTGACTGTCGGCGTGGCGGGCTGCGTGGCGCAGGCTGAAGGTGACGAGATCACGCGCCGGGCGCCGGTGGTTGATCTAGTGGTTGGACCGCAAACCTATCATCGGCTGCCGCAGGCGCTTGCCCGCGTGCGTCAGGGCGAACGGGTTGTCGAAACCGAATATGCCATTGAAGACAAGTTCGAACATCTGCCTGCCCCGCGCAAGGAGCAGACAAGAAGCCGTGGTGTGACCGCTTTCCTCACCGTTCAGGAAGGTTGTGACAAGTTCTGCACCTTCTGCGTGGTGCCCTATACCCGTGGTTCTGAGGTTTCACGGCCTGTCGCGCAGATACTCAAGGAAGCCGAAAAGCTTGCCGATGCCGGTGTGCGTGAACTGACCCTGCTCGGCCAGAACGTCAATGCATGGCATGGCGAGGGTCCCGATGGACGCGAATGGGGTTTGGGCGAACTGCTTTACCGGCTCGCAGAAATCCCCGGCATTGCGCGCCTGCGCTACGTGACCAGCCACCCGCGCGATATGGACGATACGCTGATCCATGCCCATCGCGACTTGCCGATGCTGATGCCCTATCTGCATCTGCCGGTGCAATCAGGCTCAGATCGTATCCTCAAGGCCATGAACCGCAAACATACAGCTGCGGATTATGTCAGGCTTATTGATCGGATTCGCGGCGCGCGTTCTGATATTGCCCTGTCAGGTGATTTCATTGTCGGCTTCCCCGGTGAAACGGAAGAGGATTTTGAGGCAACGCTTCAGATCGTGCGCGATGTCACCTATGCCGCCGCCTATTCCTTCAAATATTCGCCGCGTCCCGGCACGCCGGGCGCCGATATGGACGATCACGTTCCTGAAGCAGTGAAGGATGAAAGACTGCAGCGCCTGCAGGCATTGCTGTCCGAACAGCAATATGCCTTCCAGCGCAGTCTCGTCGGCAAGACCATGGATGTGCTGATTGAAAAGGCCGGGCGGGAGCCGGGACAGATGGTTGGACGATCTCCTTGGTTACAACCTGTAATTATCGATGTACATGGCGGCGAAATCGGCGACATAATCAGGGTACGAATCATCAGCACAGGAACCAACAGTCTGGTTGGGGTTCGTGAGATGGAAACTACGGGCGATGGGACTATATAAGGACTGAACACCTTTTGGTAAGGAGAGCCGATTGACCGCCACCGAAAAGCTGAAACCCGCTCCATCAGGAGCCTCGGATCTGGCGCATATCGTACTGACATTTGATAATAACCGGCTGGCAAGTGCCCTGTTCGGTCAGTTCGACGAGAACCTTGCCCGCATCGAACAGAAACTGGGTGTGGATGTCCGATCCAAGGGTAACCAGCTTGCCATTCGCGGCGAACCCGGTGCGACGGAACAGGCCCGCAGGACTCTCGACCAGCTCTATGAACAGCTGCAGAAAGGCCATGACATCTCCGCTTCCGATGTGGATGGTGCCTTGCGCATGGCTATTGCCGCTGACGACCAGTTGACGCTTCCCACCATGGAAAACAAGAGCAAGATGGCTGCTGCCCAGATATCGACCCGCAAGAAAACCATTTTTGCCCGCACGCCGACGCAGGATGCCTATATGCGGGCGCTCGACCGCTCCGAAATGGTGTTCGGTGTTGGACCTGCCGGTACCGGCAAGACCTATCTGGCCGTTGCCCATGCCGCCATGCTTCTGGAACGCGGTCTTGTCGATCGGATCATTCTTTCCCGTCCGGCTGTCGAAGCTGGCGAGCGTCTGGGCTTCCTGCCCGGCGATATGAAGGAAAAGGTCGATCCCTATCTGCGCCCGCTCTATGATGCGCTCTATGACATGATGCCTGCCGACAAGGTGGAACGGGCAATTGCTGCCGGTGTGATCGAAATTGCACCGCTTGCCTTCATGCGCGGACGTACACTGGCACATTCTGCAATCATCCTCGATGAAGCGCAGAACACGACAGCGATGCAGATGAAAATGTTCCTGACCCGTTTGGGTGAAAACGGCCGCATGATCATCACAGGCGATCCGAGCCAGGTCGATCTGCCGCCCGGCCAGAAATCCGGTCTTGTCGAGGCGCTGAGAATTCTCGAAGGCGTCAGCGGCATTGTCACCGTTCGGTTCTCAGACGTGGACGTTGTCCGTCATCCGCTCGTAGCCGCAATCGTCCGGGCCTATGACAAGGAAGGCGCCAAGCCCTGAGATAGCTTCGATCACTTCACCCCGATGGTCATCTGATGCGATTTTCTGCGCTTCCGGGGCTCATGGACTGAAATGTCCACTGCGCTCCGGTTCTCGAAAACCACAACAGCTGACTTATCGGGTTGAATCTCGAAAGATATCCTCGCACTGGTGGTACGATTTTGATCGATATTGATATTCTGGTTGAAACAGACGGCTGGGCCGATGAGTCGGAACTGCGCACGCTTGCAGAACGGGCCATTGCGGCTGCATGGCAGATTCTCGACGGGGGCTCGCAGCCTGAAAGTGAACTCAGTCTCGTATTCACCGATGATGCGGCAATCCGCGAGCTTAACAATGACTGGCGCGACAAGGACAAGCCGACCAATGTCCTGTCATTTCCGGCCTTCCCCATCAAGCCGCGCCAGAAGCCGGGGCCGATGCTCGGTGATATCGTTATTGCGCGGGAAACGGTCGAGCGCGAAGCTATTGACGAGCAGAAGCCGTTTGACCACCATCTGACCCACCTGATCGTGCATGGGTTTCTGCACCTGCTCGGTTATGATCATATTGTTGAGAGCGAAGCGGAAGAGATGGAGGGACTGGAGCGTAAAATTCTTGCGCATCTTGCCATTCCCGACCCATATGCGCTATCGGTCTCTGACGATCAATCCGATTGAGGACCATGTCTGACACGTCGCACCAGAACGATCCTGCCGCACCCGCAAAGGGCATAACCGGGCAGGAGAGTGACGCCGAGGGGCAAAGTAGCACCAGAGCGCCCGCCACTGAAAAGCGCTCGCTTCTCACCGCAATTTTTCCATTCCTGCGCGCTCGCCCGGGTACATCCTTGCGAGAGGATATCGATGCGGCGCTGGCTGGCACCGATCATGGCGATACGGCATTCTCGCCGGAAGAACGCGCCATGCTGCACAACATCCTGCGCCTGCGCGAGTTGCGCGTGGAGGATGTGATGATTCCGCGTGCCGATATTGAAGCGGTTGATATCACCACGACCCTTGGCGATCTGCTTGAGGTTTTCGAAAAGTCCGGCCACTCGCGTATGCCTGTCTTTGCTGAAACTCTGGATGATCCGCGCGGCATGGTTCACATCCGGGATGTGGTCAATCACATCACCAAGATTTCGCGGGTGAAGACCCAGCGGCGGACTTCGGCCAAGACACCGAAAGCGCCCGCTGCTGCCAAGTTTGATCTGGGCAATGTCGAACTCACCAAGACGATTGCGGAACTCAGCCTTATGCGCCCGATTCTGTTTGTGCCGCCTTCGATGCTGGCCAATGATCTGATGGGGCGCATGCAGGCGCAGCGCATCCAGATTGCACTGGTCATCGATGAATATGGCGGTACCGATGGTTTGGTATCACTGGAAGATATTGTGGAAATGGTCGTCGGCAACATTGAAGACGAGCATGACGACGATGAAGTGATGATCATGGAAGAGCCGGAAGGTATCTTCATTGCCGATGCGCGTGCTGATCTTGAAGAGATTGCCGCAAAGATCGGCCCGGGCTTCGTCGTTGGCGAACATGGCGAGGATGTGGACACGGTCGGCGGTCTGATCTTCTCTATCCTTGGACGTATTCCCGTGCGCGGCGAAATGGTGCAGGCGGTTCCCGGCTATGAATTCCACGTATTGGAGGCCGATCCACGCCGTATCCGCAAGGTACGCATCGTACCCTTGCGCCATGCCGAGCGCCGTCCGCGCACCCCGCGGCAAGGCGCGGCGGATGAACCTGCCGAAATGGACGAATGATTGGCGCAAGTCTCACCGACTAAGACTGAAGAAAAATCAGAAGGGGTGGGGCTTGGTATGATCCAGCGTCTGGCCGGTAAGATCATCCTTCTATGGGGATGGAAGCGTATTGCGCTGGCCTTTCTCATGGGCGCTCTGGCGAGTTTCGCACTGCCACCCTATGATTTTTTTGCCGTTTGCTTCGTTTCTTTTCCCGTTCTTGTCTGGCTGATCGATGGTGCCGTTGATAATGCGGGGGCAGGTCCCATTCGCAGGCTGTTGCCAGCGGCCATGATCGGCTGGTGGTTCGGCTTCGGTTATTTTGTTTTTGGGCTCTGGTGGATCGGCAATGCCTTGCTCGTAGATGCTGCCAATTTCGCCTGGGCCATTCCATTGGCGATCCTTGGACTACCTGCAGTTCTCGCCATTTTCTACGCTTTTGCGGCAGCATTGGCCCGGTTGTTCTGGAGTGAAGGGCTTGGGCGTATCCTGTCGCTGGCATTCGCTTTTGGCGTTGCAGAATGGCTACGTTCCTTTGTTCTGACCGGCTTTCCGTGGAATGCCATTGGCTATGCAGCAATGCCGGTTCCCGTGCTCATGCAGTCGTCGGTCATTGTCGGGCTACTGGCAATGAATGCGCTGGCTGTGCTGGTATTCTCCATGCCCGCTCTATTGGCGGGTCGCCGGGATATCAGGACGGGCGTGATTCTGGCGATGGTTCTGGTCTGTGCCCATGCCGGTTATGGATTCTACAGGCTGCAGACGGCAAGCCTTGTGGCCAAGGGGCCGAACGTGCGTATTGTCCAACCATCAATCGCGCAGAACCTCAAATTCGATGCAGGTGCTCGCCGCGATATTTTTGACAAATATCTTGGTATGAGCGCTCAGCCGCCAAAAGCCGGGGTCGCCAAACCGGATGTGATCGTCTGGCCGGAGACTGCTGTACCCTATATTTTGACCAAGACGCCGGATGCTCTGCAGGCCATAGCCGACACGCTTGACGATGGACAGATGCTGCTCGCAGGCGCCATTCGCATGGAAGAGCCGGGCGGTAATCAACAGCCGCTTTATTATAATACGATATATTCCATCAACGGCGCGGGCGAGATTGTCGGCGCAGCGGACAAGGTACACCTTGTTCCTTTTGGCGAATATCTGCCGCTTGAAGGTATTCTGCGCAGTCTGGGCGTCAGCGAGGTTGTGGAAATGCCCGGTGGCTTTACATCAGGAGCGTCCCGGCAATCGCTGAAGGTGAATGATCGTTTCGTTGCCCTGCCATTGATCTGTTACGAGGCGATTTTCCCCGCCGAACTCGGTTATCAGGGAGCCCCCGCAGATGCGATCATCAATGTGACCAATGATGCATGGTACGGTGATACGCCGGGGCCATACCAGCATTTTCGTCAGGCGCAGTTGCGTGCTGTCGAGCAGGGCCTGCCACTCGTTCGCGCAGCCAACAATGGGTTGTCGGCTGTTGTCGATCCATATGGTCGAATCATTGACGCTTTGGCACTGGATGCCATTGGCGTTATTGACGCGGCGCTACCGGGTAAGGTTCAGCTACCATTAAGTGAAGCCTTACGCAGGTTTCAATTTCTGATTGTACTCAGCGTGTTTTTTGCTGCGGTACTGGCGTATTTTTACCGTGACAGAAGGCGTCTTGGTTGACTTTTATGTCGTTGCCCTGTCGAATACCTGTATATTTGGTCTGTTGATACATTGATGATAAAATTAGTTTTCAGCCCCATTTCATACGAATGAGATTTTCATGCCCGATAATAAAAAGCGACCGAACCCAGTTGACGTCCATGTGGGCGCGCGCATCCGTTTGCGCCGCAACATGGTTGGTCTAAGCCAGGAAAAACTTGGCGACAGTCTGGGAATTACTTTTCAGCAAATTCAGAAATACGAGAAGGGTGTCAACCGTGTCGGCGCCAGTCGTCTGCAAGCGATCGGTAACGTTCTCAATGTGCCGGTCACATTCTTCTTTGACGATATGCCCGAGCAGCCGGACAAACCGCAGGGTTTCGAAGAGGAGAGTGACAACACCTATGTGGTTGGTTTCCTCAACAGCTCGGAGGGTATCCAGCTTGCGCGTGCCTTTGCAAAGATTGGTGATCCCAAGATAAGACGCAAAATCCTCGACCTCGTCCGGACTTTGAGCCACGAGGAAGATTCGGAATAACAAAGATTCTGTGCAAACTGAGCTTTCTTTCCGGATTGTAGTAAAAAAATCTTCCAATGCTGTTTGTTTGAAAACGAAAGCAATTGACTGAATCCTTCGAGCTTGGCAAACACTACGCATGCTCGTTCCCTGCGGATAGAGCGCATATTTGTTTCAAGAGGGGTTCCCCGTGACACGCAGTTCCTACCTTTTTACCAGTGAGTCCGTATCGGAAGGTCATCCAGATAAGGTCTGTGACCGGATTTCCGATGAAATCGTCGATATGATCTACAAGGAAGCGAAGAAGACGGGCGTTGATCCATGGACTGTACGCATCGCTTGCGAAACCTTGGCGACGACCAACCGAGTCGTTATCGCCGGTGAGGTGCGTGTTCCCGATACGCTTCTCAAGAAGGACAAGAGCGGCGCGGTTGTCCATGACGCCAAGGGTCATCCGGTCATCAATCCATCCCGTTTCCGTGCGGCGGCGCGCCGTGCGATCCGTGATATCGGTTATGAGCAGGAAGGTTTCAGCTGGAAAACCGCCAAGATTGACGTGCTTTTGCATCCTCAATCAGCCGATATTGCACAGGGTGTCGACAACGCCGCCGACCGGCAGGGCGAAGAAGGTGCCGGCGATCAGGGCATTATGTTTGGTTACGCCTGCCGCGAAACACCTGACTTGATGCCAGCGCCGATCTATTACTCCCACAAGATTCTCGAACTCCTCGCCGCTGCTCGTCACAAGGGCGAAGGGGATGCTGGACGGCTTGGCCCTGATGCCAAGAGCCAGGTCACCGTTCGTTATGTGGACGGTGTTGCCGCAGAAGCCACTCAGATTGTCCTTTCGACTCAGCATCTTGATGCAAGCTGGGATTCCAAGAAGGTACGTCAGGTCGTCGAACCCCATATTCGCGAAGCGCTGGGTGATCTCAAGATTGCGGATAATTGCGTCTGGTACATCAACCCAACCGGCAAGTTTGTCATCGGCGGACCCGATGGCGATGCGGGTCTGACGGGCCGCAAGATCATTGTTGACACTTACGGCGGTGCGGCTCCCCATGGTGGTGGCGCTTTCTCCGGCAAGGACACAACGAAGGTTGACCGGTCAGCTGCCTATGCAGCGCGCTATCTTGCCAAGAATGTTGTTGCGGCAGGTTTTGCTGATCGCTGCACGATCCAGCTGTCCTACGCCATCGGCGTTGCGCAGCCGCTTTCTGTTTATGTGGATCTGCATGGCACCGGCAAGGTCAGTGAAGATGCAATCGAAGGTGCTTTGCGCAAGGTCATGGACCTTTCGCCGACAGGCATTCGCAAGCATCTTGATCTGAACAAGCCGATCTATGCCAAGACCTCAGCCTATGGTCATTTCGGCCGCAAGCCTGGCCGCGATGGTTCCTTCTCCTGGGAGAAGACCGATCTGGCCAAGCAACTGAAGACTGTACTGGCAGCGTAAGCCGCCACTACGATTGATTGTAATGATGACAGAGACAGAAGAGCCCAGACGCGAGCGTTCGACGGAAGCCTTTTTTGGCAGACGCAATGGCAAGACGCTACGGCCCTTGCAGCGGTCCATTCGCGATGAATTGCTACCGTTGCTCAAGCTGGATCTGTCGGAATCTGCACCAAACGACCTTCGCAGTTTGTTTACTGCGGAGGTCGACAAGGTCAGGCTGGAAATTGGCTTTGGTGGCGGTGAGCATTTGCTGCATGAGGCCGCACGCTTTCCCAAAGCCGGTTTCATAGGCGTCGAGCCTTTCGTCAACAGCATGGCGAAGCTTGTCGTCGATCTGCACGAGAAGCCGTTGCAGAACATCCGTCTTTACGATGACGATGCGACACAGGTTTTGGACTGGTTGCCGGAAGCATCGCTTGATGGCATTGATCTCTTCTATCCAGATCCCTGGCCGAAAAAGAAGCACTGGAAGCGGCGTTTCGTCAGCCAGAAAAATCTCGATCGTTTTGCCCGCGTTTTGAAGCCGGGTAGTCCATTCCGCTTTGCGTCCGATATCGACACCTATGTGAACTGGACACTGCAGCATTGCCGCATTCATAGCGAATTTGACTGGCAGGCCGAAACCTCTGCTGATTGGCATACGCCTTACGAAGCCTGGCCCGGCACGCGCTATGAACAGAAGGCGCATCGCGAAGGCCGCATTGGTGCTTATCTGACCTTTTTGCGCCGCTGACTTCGGTGTTCAGGCAATATTTGCCTGCTCTTTATTGCCTGTGACAGCTTCAAGACAGTTTTCTCATATCAATCTGAAGATGAGGAGACCGCTGGGAGGCTGTCCGTAGTTATATTGTTGTGCTTGAGTTCGACGCTCGCCGTCAATTCATGACTTTGACTGTTGCCAACTCCCGGCTTCTTCAAAGGACCAGCAAAAACAGACGGCGGAATGCTGTCACGGGAGGATTTCTACAATGCGTAAAATGTTGCTTGCTTTCGTCGCGACCGGCGCACTGATTGTGTCAGGTGCGGCTTTCGCTGCAGACTATAAGATCATGGCGCCTGCAGCCCCTGGCGGTGGCTGGGATCAGACGGCGCGTACGATCCAGACCGTCTTGCAGGATGAGAAGATTTCCGGAAACGTTCAGGTCGTCAATGTTCCAGGTGCTGGCGGCACCATCGGTCTTGCCCAGTTTGCCAATTCGGCAAAGGGCGATCCGGCGCAGCTGATTGTCGGCGGTTATGTGATGGTCGGCGCTATCCTCACCAATGACTCACCTGTTAATCTGACACAGGTCACACCGATTGCCCGCCTCACGGGCGAATTTGAAGCGCTGGTTGTGCCGGCGGCATCCCCGATCAAAAACATTGCTGATCTTGTTGAGAAGCTGAAGTCTGATCCGGGTTCCGTTTCCTGGGGTGGTGGCTCCGCTGGTGGTACGGATCACATTACGGCTGGCCTTATTGCCAAGGCCGCAGGTGTTGATCCGACCAAGGTCAATTACATCGCCTTCTCCGGTGGCGGTGAAGCACTTGCTGCTATTCTCGGCAATCAGGTGACAGTCGGTATTTCCGGTTACGGCGAGTTTGAATCGCAGATCAAGGCCGGCACATTGCGCATTATCGGCATTTCCAGTGATGCCAAGGTTGCAGGTGTTGATGCGCCAACCTTCAAGGAAGGCGGCGTTGATGTCGCCATTCAGAACTGGCGCATGGTTGCTGCTGCTCCCGGCATATCCAAGGAACAGGAAGCTGCTATCGGCGCGGATGTTGAAAAGATGGTGAAGTCGAAGACATGGCAGGATCAGCTTGCTGCCAAGGGCTGGGCCAATACATATCTTGCCGGTGATGCGTTCAAGGCGCAGTTGGCCAAGGACACGGAAGCCACGTCGGCGATCCTGAAAGATATCGGCCTTGTAAAATGACAGACAAGCCAACCACTTCCGAAGCGCGCCGCCCTGATCGGGCGGCGCTGGTCATTGCAGCCGTTCTGGCCATCATCGCGGCTGTGATTGTTTACAGCACTGCGACCGCCCATGGCGGAAGCTCGACCCGCATTGGCCCCGGCGCTTTCCCTTATGCCATCGCCGCCTGCTTGTTTGTATTGGCCATATGGACCGGTTTTGAAGCCCGTCGTGGAGATTTTCCCGCGCGCGAAGAACAGGAATTCGGGCCGGTTTTCTGGATTGTTGGCGGACTCGCCGCCCAGATGCTGCTTCTGAACACCGTCGGCTTTTCCATTGCAACGGGCCTGCTGTTTGCAGCGACCGCGCGCGGGTTCGGTAAGGGGCCGCTCTGGATGACAGTTCCAATCGGCATCGTCCTTTCCTTTGTCGTATGGGTGATTTTTGCCAAGGGGCTGCAATTGTCGCTTCCGGCCGGGCCACTTGAGCACCTCATTTAAAGGGCATCATAGCCATGGATACATTCACACTCTTGGCCCACGGCTTTCTCGTCGCACTGGAGCCGATGAACCTGTTTTATGCGTTGGTCGGCGTCACGCTGGGCACTGCCGTTGGCGTCCTGCCCGGCATCGGACCTGCGCTGACTGTCGCGCTGCTTTTGCCCGTAACCTACAAACTTGATCCAGCGGGTTCGCTCATCATGTTTGCCGGTATTTATTACGGTGGCATGTATGGCGGTTCGACCACATCCATTCTTCTGAATACGCCGGGGGAAAGCGCATCCATTGTCACCGCGCTCGAAGGCAATAAAATGGCGCGCGCCGGGCGCGGGGGACCTGCTCTGGCAACGGCTGCCATTGGCTCCTTCGTTGCTGGTCTGATTGCAACGCTGGGCCTTGCGTTGATCGCGCCGACTATCGTCAAATTTGCCCTGTCCTTTGGGCCAGCCGAATATTTCGCCTTGATGATTCTTGCCTTCATGACCGTATCGGCTGCCTTCGGCGATTCGACGCTTCGCGGCCTGACAGCACTCTTTCTCGGACTTGCCCTCGGCCTCATCGGCATCGACCTTCAGACAGGTCAGGCACGATTGGCATTCGGCATTCCGGATTTGCTTGACGGGGTGGAAGTGACGACGCTTGCCGTTGCGCTCTTTGCTATCGGCGAAACGCTGAGTGTGGCGGCTGCGCGTGGGGGCGGCGATGAAAAGATCGAGCCGGTCAAGGGTTCTGTCTGGATGAACAGGGACGACTGGTCGCGCTCATGGAAACCATGGTTGCGCGGCACAATTATCGGCTTCCCGATTGGTGCCATGCCCGCTGGCGGTGCCGAGATTGGCACGTTCCTGTCTTACTCGGTGGAAAAACAGCTGGCGAAAAAGCCGGAGGAGTTCGGTCACGGCGCCATTGAAGGTGTGGCTGGTCCAGAAGCTGCCAACAACGCGTCGGCAGCCGGAACGCTGGTCCCTCTTCTGACACTAGGCCTGCCCACGACAGCGACTGCGGCCATCATGCTGGCAGGGTTCCAGCAATTCGGTTTGCAGCCCGGACCACTATTGTTCGCGACAAATCCGCAAATCGTCTGGGGCCTGATTGCCAGTTTGCTGGTGGCCAATTTCATGCTGCTGGTGCTGAACCTGCCATTGATCGGCCTTTGGGTCCGCTTGCTGTCGATCCCACGGCACTGGCTCTATGCGGGCATTCTGGTGTTTGCAACGCTTGGCACTATTGGCGCCAATCCCTCGACATTCGAGCTTGGTATGCTGCTGGTGTTCGGTATTCTGGGATATATCCTGCGGCGCTTCGGTTATCCGATCGCACCGGTGGTTGTCGGTTTGATCCTTGGGCCCATGGCCGAGCAGCAATTGCGCCGCGCGCTGGCGATCAGTCAGGGCGACGTCACCGTTCTGGTGGGTTCGCCCATCGCGATCATTCTGCTTGTTCTGGCTGTCTGTGCTGTGGTTGTGCCGCTTATTCTGCGGGCACGGGGCAAAGGCAAGGTACTGTCGCAGCTTGCCGCAAACGAAGACTGATCAGCGATCAGTTTCAGTCCACCGGATAGAGAGCTTGCGCCTTATTGAAGGCGCGATGCTCTAGTTCCGGTGGATAGCGCTGAACTGAACAGGGTCAATGCCAAGATTGCGCAGATCCGATGCAACCGGCTGATGACCGATACGTGTTGCAGAAGCAACAGCGACGGCACTGCCGAATACATTGAGAAAGCGGCTGATCTTGTTAGGCATATGTCTCGTGGTCATGGCTCATTCCTTTCGCAGTTATATTGCGATGCAGCATAAATAGGTGAGTTGACCTCAAATGGTTAGGCCCTTCGGCGCAGGGCAGCCATGCGAAAATGCATTGCGATGGCCAGAATCGGGCGTTTTGGCCCCTTATAAAAGCCTCAATCCGCCTGTCCGGACCGTTTCTGACTGCCTTGGGCCTCTGCGGCGTTTCTCAGCGCAACACGTAAGACGGATTGGTAGTCTTCCGGTTTGAAAATCGTCGAACTGTAGCTGATGTGTAGAAATTCGACACGGAGCTTGAAACTACCCCGTCATTTCGATATATAGAACTCATATTCTTGGTCGATAGAACAGGGGTGGGTCCACACAGGTCCCGCTCTTTTTTGTTTCTTGGGGCCGAAACAGGGAAAATTCTGCGTGACAGACGGCACCAAAACAGAACACGAAGCGGTTGATACAACTGCACATGAAGCGCGTATTATAACCGAGACGGGCATTGATGCCCGTGTTGCCGGAATTATTGAACCGGTTCTCGAATCCATCGGTTTTCGCCTCGTGCGTGTTCGTCTCTCAGGTCTGAACGGCCTGACTTTGCAAATCATGGCCGAGCGCTTCGATGGCACGATGACCGTTGAAGATTGCGAACTGGTCAGCCGCACCATGTCGCCGGTGCTTGATGTGGAAGACCCCATCGACCGCCATTATCATCTGGAAGTGTCGTCACCCGGTATTGATCGCCCATTGGTGCGCAAATCGGATTTCAACACCTGGTCCGGTCATATCGTCAAGGTCGACACATCGGCTGTTTTGAGCGGCCGGAAGAAATTCCGTGGTCGCATTGCTGCCGTAACCGATGATGCTGTCACGATAGAGAGCGATCAGGCGAGTTATGGTGATGAGCCGGTAATCGAAGTGCCTTTCGAGTTGATCTCGGATGCGCGGCTCATTTTGACAGATGATCTCATTCGCGATGCTTTGCGCCGCGACAAGGATTTGCGCGAAGGCAGGATTCCGGAGGAGGGCGCTGCCGACGAAGCAGGGTCAGCGGATTCTGCTGAGCAGGAACAGACTAAACAGGATTGATCTTCATACGCCGCGGGAGAAGCGGTGCGATGAACCCCAAGGGGAATTTCAAGGAGAAAGACATGGCAGTCAGTGCAAACAGGCTAGAACTTCTGCAGATCGCCGATGCGGTGGCCCGCGAGAAGTCGATTGACCGCGAGATCGTTCTTGCGGCAATGGCCGACGCCATCCAGAAGGCCGCACGTTCGCGTTACGGTCAGGAAACCAACATCCGCGCCGATATCAACGCCAAGACAGGCGAAATCAAGCTGCAACGTTTGCTTGAAGTCGTCGATAATGTCGAAGATCCGGTTACGCAGATCAGCATGGATGCTGCCCGCGACCGCAACCCTGATGCGCAGCCCGGTGACTTCCTCGCCGATCAGCTGCCGCCGATGGATTTTGGCCGTATCGCTGCCCAGTCCGCCAAGCAGGTTATCGTGCAGAAAGTGCGCGAAGCCGAACGTGACCGCCAGTATGATGAATATAAGGACCGTGTTGGTGAAATCATCAACGGCAGCGTCAAGCGCGTTGAATACGGCAATGTGATCGTTGATCTTGGCCGCGGTGAAGCGATTGTTCGTCGTGACGAGCTGATCCCCCGCGAAACTTTCCGCTATGGTGATCGTGTTCGCGCCTATGTCTATGATGTGCGCCGCGAACAGCGTGGCCCGCAGATTTTCCTGAGCCGCACCCATCCGCAGTTCATGGCCAAGCTTTTCACCATGGAAGTGCCTGAGATTTACGACGGCATCATCGAGATCAAGTCCGTTGCCCGTGATCCGGGTTCGCGCGCCAAGATTGCCGTGATTTCCCGCGATTCCTCAATCGATCCTGTTGGTGCCTGCGTTGGTATGCGCGGTTCGCGCGTTCAGGCGGTTGTCGGCGAATTGCAGGGCGAAAAGATCGACATCATTCCGTGGTCGCCAGAACCGGCTTCCTTCATCGTCAACGCATTGCAGCCGGCGGAAGTTTCCAAGGTTGTTCTCGATGAAGATGCGGAACGTATTGAAGTTGTGGTTCCGGATGACCAACTATCACTAGCAATTGGTCGTCGTGGTCAGAACGTTCGCCTTGCATCGCAGCTAACCGGCTGGGATATTGACATTCTCACCGAGCAGGAAGAATCCGAACGTCGCCAGAAGGAATTCGTCGAGCGTTCGAACCTGTTCATGGAAGCGCTTGATGTTGACGAGATGGTCGGTCAGGTTCTTGCGTCGGAAGGTTTTGCCAGCGTTGAGGAAATCGCCTATGTAGATGGCGATGAAATTTCCTCCATCGATGGTTTCGATGAGGAAACGGCAAGCGAAATCCAGCAGCGTGCGCAGGAATATCTCGGTCGCATCGAAGAAGAGCGCGATGCCCGCCGCAAGGAACTCGGTGTTACGGACGAATTGCGCGACCTGCCAGGCATGACCAATGCCATTCTGGTTGCTGTCGGTGAAGATGGCGTCAAGACGATTGAAGACTTCGCCGGATATGCGGTGGATGAACTGACCGGCTGGCGTGAGCGCAAGGATGGTGAGACAATCAACCATTCGGGCATTCTCTCCGCTTTTGAAGTCAGCCGTACCGAGGCCGAACAGATGGTTCTGACTGCCCGCCTCAAGGCTGGCTGGATCACCGAAGACGATCTGGTTGCCGTAGAAACTGATGAAGTGCCGGACGAAGAGGTCGCTGGCTGATAGCGAGAAGACCTTGTACGTGGAACCGGAAATGAACGACAGGACATGCATTGTCACGCGCGAAGGCGGTTCTGTCGATGACATGATCCGGTTTGTGGCAAGCCCCGATGGGACGGTTGTCGCTGATTTGAAGCGCAATCTTCCCGGCAGGGGATGCTGGGTGAAGGCCGAGCGCCGTTATATTGATGAAGCGGTCAAGCGAAAGCTTTTCCCGCGTGCATTGAAAACCAACGTGACTGTCCCGGATAATTTCGGGCTGGTTGTGGAGCAGATGCTGGTAAAATTCGCGCTCGGCAGTTTTGGGTTGGCGCGCAAGGCCGGTGTTGTGGTAACAGGGGCCGCAAAAGTGGACTCAGCTATCCGCAGTGGCACCGCAGCGTTGGTTCTTCATGCCCGAGAAGCCGCCGAAGATGGCGTCCGCAAGCTTGACCAGGCCCGCCGTTCGGTAGTTTATGCCGGCGGACCGGAAATTCCCGCCCTTTCATTGTTTGAAAGCGATGAAATGGATTTGGCATTAGGCGGGGTAAATGTGATACATGCTGCCGTACTCAAGGGGAAGGCAGCTGCCGGGTTCATCGATCGAGCTCGGCTGCTACAGCATTTTCGCGATGGCCGTACGGATCTGGCCGACGCTAAAGCGGCACCTGCCGCGAAGGAAACGGAAACGGAATGAGCGATACAAAATCGACAGACGACAAGACGCTTGGCGTCAATAAAAAGACCCTGACCTTGAAGCGGCCTGGCGTTGAACAGAGTACAGTGCGTCAGAATTTCAGTCATGGCCGCACGAAGTCTGTTGTCGTTGAAACAAAGAAGCGCAAGTTTAGCCTGCCGGATCAGAAGCCGGAGGTAACGCCTCCTGCTGCCCCGGCCCCGGCGCCCGCTGCATCCACGGCGCCTGCGCCTGCGGCACCGGTTGTACGGCCTGTGGCTCCGGCTCCGCAGCCGGCTCCAGCCCCTGCGCCTGTCCAGACAGCAGCACCAAGCGCTCCAGCGCCTGCTCCGCGTCCGGCAACACCTGCACCAAGTGTACCAGCAGCTTCTGCTTCCGCGAGCGCGCGTTCCGCTGCTCCGTCGCAGTCGCAGCGTCCTGCGCAGCAGCCCTACCGGTCAGCAAGTCCTCGTCCGAACGATCGTTCAGGCATGGTGCTGAACACATTGTCGACTGCCGAGCTTGAAGCCCGCCGCAAGGCACTGGAAGGTTCAAAGGTTCGCGACGCCGAGGATCGTGCCCGTGCAGCTGTTGAAGCTGCCCGCCGTGCGGAAGAAGATGCCCTGCGCGCCAAGGAGCGTGAAGAATCTGCCCGCCGTCAGGCCGAGGAAGAAGAACGCCTGCGCAAGGAAGCTGACGCCAAGCATCGCTCGGAAGAGGAAGCCCGCAAGCGCCAGCCGGAGACAGCGAAAGCTGCCACCGAGGAGACGGCTGCTCCCAAGGGTCCTGTCCGCAAGATTGGTGGTGAGGAAGAAGAAGAACGTCGCGGTGGCGGCAGTCCTGCCGGCGCGCGTCGCGGCAGCAGTGCTGCTCCGGCCAAGCCGGAAGTGCGTACACCCAAGGTCGTCAAGGGTGAAGACGAACGCCGTCGTGGCAAGCTTACATTGGGCTCCGCGCTCAATGATGAGGGCCGCAGCCGTTCGCTTTCCGCCATGCGTCGCCGTCAGGAGAAATTCAAGCGCGGCATGCAGCAGGAAACACGTGAGAAGATCGCGCGTGAAGTCATTCTGCCGGAGACCATCACCATTCAGGAACTTGCCCAGCGTATGGCCGAGCGTTCGGTTGACGTCATCAAGTACCTGATGAAGGAAGGCCAGATGATGAAGGCTGGCGACCTGATCGATGCGGATATGGCGCAGCTGATTGCCGAGGAATTTGGCCACACGGTTCGCCGCGTTGCTGAATCCGACGTTGAAGAAGGTATCTTCAACGTACAGGACGATCAGTCTTCCTTCGTATCGCGTCCGCCAGTGGTCACGATCATGGGTCACGTCGATCACGGCAAGACCTCGCTGCTCGACGCTATCCGCAAGGCGAACGTTGTATCAGGCGAAGCCGGTGGTATTACCCAGCACATCGGTGCTTATCAGGTTGAACAGAACGGTCACAAGATCACGTTCATCGATACACCAGGTCACGCCGCCTTTACGGCCATGCGTGCCCGCGGTGCGCAGGCAACGGATATTGCTATCCTTGTTGTTGCTGCCGATGACAGCGTGATGCCGCAGACAATCGAATCGATCAACCATGCCAAGGCAGCGGGTGTTCCGATCATCGTGGCGATCAACAAGATCGACAAGCCATCAGCCGATGCACAGAAGGTCCGCAATGGCCTGCTTCAGCACGAAGTTTTCGTTGAAACCATGGGCGGTGAAACGCTCGATGTGGAAGTTTCAGCCAAGACAGGGCTTGGTCTCGACAAGCTGCTTGAAGCCATCCTGCTTCAGGCCGAAGTTCTTGATCTCAAGGCTGATCCGACCCGTACAGCTGAAGGCGTCGTCATCGAAGCCAAGCTGGATCGTGGCCGTGGTTCGGTAGCAACCGTTCTGGTTCAGAAGGGCACACTCAAGCCCGGTGATATCATCGTTGCCGGCAGTGAATGGGGCCGTGTCCGCGCGCTCGTCAATGATCGCGGCGAAAACCTGAAGGATGCGGGACCCGCAACGCCGGTTGAGGTTCTTGGTCTGCAGGGTCCGCCACAGGCTGGTGATCGCTTTGCCGTCGTTGAAAACGAAGCCAAGGCGCGCGAGATTTCCGAGTACCGTACGCGTCTTGCCCGTGAAAAGGCTGTGGCACGTCAGGCTGGCTCGCGCGGTTCGCTTGAGCAGATGATGAGCCAGTTGCAGGTGACAGGCCTCAAGGAATTCCCGCTGCTCATCAAGGGCGACGTGCAGGGTTCCATCGAAGCCATCGCCGGTGCGCTGGACAAGCTTGGAACCGACGAAGTTCGGGCACGCATCATCCATTCGGGTGCTGGCGGTATCACCGAGAGCGATATTGCTCTGGCGGAAGCTTCCAATGCTGCAATCATCGGCTTCAATGTGCGTGCCAACAAGCAGGCACGTGATCTGGCCGAGCGTGAAGGCATCGAAATCCGCTACTACAACATCATCTACGATCTGGTGGATGACGTGAAGGCAGCCATGTCCGGTCTTCTGTCGCCGGAACGCCGCGAAACCTTCCTCGGCAATGCGGAGATTCTCGAAGTCTTCAACATTACCAAGGTTGGCAAAGTCGCCGGTTGCCGTGTTACGGAAGGCAAGGTCGAGCGTGGTGCAGGTGTGCGCCTTATCCGCGACAACGTTGTCATTCACGAAGGCAAGCTCAAGACACTCAAGCGCTTCAAGGATGAAGTTTCCGAAGTGCCTGCGGGTCAGGAATGCGGTATGGCGTTCGAGAACTACGACGATATTCGCGCAGGCGATACAATCGAAGCGTTCCGCGTCGAACACATCACCCGCACACTCTAATGCCCAGCCCTGAGAAGGGCGGCATTTAAATCATCGATAACAGGATCGCCGGACCAAAACCGGCGATCTCCTGTATGTTGGGATACAATAATTATGCCTCGTTCTGCTTCCTCCGGCCCGTCTCAACGCCAATTGCGCGTCAGTGAACAGGTGCGCCATGCGGTTTCTCAGGTGCTCCAGCGCGGTGAAGTCCGTGACGACACACTGGAAAACGCCGTCGTCGCCATTTCTGAAGTGCGCATGTCCAATGATTTGAAGATTGCCACCTGCTTTGTCTCGCCCATTGGCGCGAAGGATGGTGACGCGGTGATTGCCGCCTTGAATCAGCATGCGAAATTCATTCGCGGCCGGGCGGGCGTTTTTCTCAAGCAGATGAAATATATGCCGGAGTTTCGCTTCCGTATTGATACGAGCTTCGACAATTACGCCAAGATTGATGCGCTGCTGCGCAAGCCTGAAGTGACCCGCGATCTCGACAATCATGATGATCATGATGACGATGACGGCGGTGATCCGAACCCCGGTGACGTGCCCGGACATGGCGGCGACGGGAATAACTGATGGCACGGCAGCGCAAGAAAAAGGGCCGTCCGGTATCCGGCTGGCTGATTTTCGACAAGCCGAAGGGCATGGGTTCGACCGAAGCCGTTTCCAAGATCAAATGGCTGTTCAAGGCTGAAAAGGCCGGTCATGCGGGCACGCTTGATCCGCTTGCATCGGGGATGTTGCCAATTGCGCTGGGCGAAGCGACAAAGACCGTGCCCTATGTGATGGACGGAACCAAGATCTATCGTTTCACCGTCACCTGGGGTGCAGAGCGCACCACCGATGACATGGAAGGCGAAATCACAGTTACCTCCGATACCCGTCCCGACAAGGCGGCGATTACTGCCATCCTGCCCAAATACACCGGTGTCATTCAACAGACGCCGCCAAAATTCTCCGCCATCAAGATTGCAGGTGAACGCGCCTATGATCTGGCGCGTGGCGGTGAAGAGGTGGAAATTCCTTCGCGCGAAGTGGAAATCGACCGGCTTGACCTGATCGAGCAGCCTGATGCATTGACGGCGATTTTCGAAGTTGAGTGCGGCAAAGGCACCTATGTGCGTTCGCTGGCCCGCGATATGGGGCGCGACCTTGGCTGCTATGGCCATATTTCCGATCTGCGCCGCATTGAAGTTGCACCTTTTGACGAACAGGATTTCGTCACGCTGGCAGAGCTGGAAGCTGCCCATCCGCCGGTTCCCGCCGAGGATGATGAAGGCGCGGATAATTCCTATGAAAGCATTGCAGCGCGTTTTTCCGTAATGGATGCGTTTCTTATCGATACGGGTGCCGCATTGGAAAGCCTGCCACAGGTTGCTCTTTCCGATGATCAGGCCCACCGCATCCGCATGGGCAATCCGGTCATCCTGCGCGGCCGCGATGCTCCTGTGGAAGCCGACGAAGCCTGCGTGACCAGCAAGGGCAAGCTTCTGGCTATCGGGTTTATCGAGCAGGGTCAGTTCAAACCCAAGCGCGTTTTCACGATCTAGGTCTTGGGCCTTTGATTGCAGTGCTGCGGGTGGTGGTGCGTGGTTCGTGGTTCGACAAGCTCACCATGAGGGAGAGGGGTGATGCAGCGATACTTGCAAAGATTGCTGAATTTAACCCCCTGCAAACCACCTGCTCCGTCATCCTCGGGCTTGACCCGAGGATGACGGAGCAGGGTTGATAAAAGGGGAGCCACAATCTGCGTCGGCGATGATTAGTATTGCATCACCCCTCTCCCTCATGGTGAGCTTGTCGAACCACGAACCACACAGAGCGGCAACAATGCCAACCTAAGCTTTCACATAAACCCAGGCATCAACCCCTGACTTCAACCGCACTTCAATGCGTTTATAGTCGGAGACTTCATATGCATCGGCGGCCGCAAGCTCCGATGCGGTTATCTGGAAAACCGTTCCAGCCACCTCGTCAGCAAAATCGCCACTCGGCACAACTATGGGATGAAAATTGCTCCCGCTGGCACGGATGACATCGGTATCGGTGATCTCGATCATCGATTGCTTGAAGCCCGGCATCGCATCCGGTGAACCGCTCAGGCGACGACCGAACGAGGATAGCTGCACGCCCTCCTGCTGCAAGGTGCCATAGGAAAAGAGGTGAATTGCCGGGGTGTCATTCATGCCGTTTGCCATCTCCTTGATCTCCGTTTTTTATTGGACGACATCATTCCTTGACGCAACTATAGACAGCCGTGTCATAGGGCAGCGTCACTTCTGTCCTGCCGGAAAGTGATGGCTCGCTCGCTATGATTGCCCGCACGTCAGCTGCGACTTGCTCCTGCTTTTCCGGCGGCAAGGCCGCGATGAAGCTCGTTGATAACACGCGGTTGACAAGGACATCCTCCGGGGACCCGATGTGACTGTTGGGAAAATGTTGTTCCTTGAGAGCACCGAAACCATTGAAGGGAAAAGGTTTTTTCCAGTCGCCACTGCCATGGCGCGGTGTGTCACCTTCATAGGGCTTGAAAACATCTGCAAGTCTCGCCACCCAGGGCAGCCGCTCGTCACGCGTGTTCCAGATCAGCCCGAGATGTCCTCCCGGCCTGAGCACGCGGTGAATTTCCGTGAGCGCGGCTTTCGTCGCAAACCAGTGAAATGCTTGGGCACAGACAACAGCATCAACCGATGCGTCATCAAGGGGAATCGATTCCGCCGTGCCTGCCATGGCTGTGATATCAGGGTGTTTCTCTGAGAGTTTCTGCAGCATTTCGGGCACCGGTTCGATTGCAATGGCGGTTGCGCCTGTTGCGATGAGCCGGAGGGTGAATTTGCCGGTTCCGGCTCCAAGATCAACCACGGTCTTGCCGGATGTTAGCTGAAGCTCATCACGCAGCCATATATCGAGTGCAGGCGGGTAATCGGGGCGTCCGCGCACATAACTATCAGCCTTCGCGGCAAAACCCACGGCAGCCGCCTGATGAATGGTGTTCATGATTTCACTCCTGATTGATGGTGAGCAAACGCACTATGGAAAGGCGGCTTGGCGGAATCGAGGCAAAGACGATCCTGCCATGCTCATGCCGGAATCTATTTCTATTGTAAGATGGCAAAATGAATATGACCGTTTTGCCCCATGTTCGACTGCTGAAATGCCCTCGAATCATTTGCGGCTGGTAATTTGTCACATTTTCGACTATACGGCCCGCAGCGATAGGCTTTGCCTCCGCTTTAACCGGCCCCCGCTGGACGACATCCCGGCCGTGGGCATCCCGTTTTTCCCTTCAAAAGAAAGGATATACGATGTCGATTACCGCTGAACGTAAGCAGGCACTGATCTCTGAATATGGTACAAAGGCAGGCGACACCGGTTCTCCGGAAGTCCAGGTTGCTGTCCTGACAGAGCGCATTGTTAACCTGACCGAACATTTCAAGGACCACAAGAAGGATAACCATTCCCGCCGTGGTCTGCTCAAGCTCGTTTCGACACGCCGCAGTCTTCTTGATTATCTCAAGAAGGTTGATCAGGGTCGTTACCAGACGCTGATCGAAAAGCTCGGCCTGCGCCGTTAATAACGGATTGAACCGGCGGTTGCGTTAGCGCGCTCCGCCGGTTTCGTTCATTCCGAACAGGGGTGAACACTTACTCATGCGACACGTCATGGGGCAGGATTGCAGGCAACTCGAAAGTGCGAGTTGCACGTTGTCTTGCCCGTGATTGGTCAAAACGAAACGGAAGAATAACGCTGCTATCCAAAGGGATGCGCGTTTGTCTCCACTCAAGGACACAGTATGTTTAATCAACACAAAGTTGAAATCGAATGGGGCGGTCGTCCGCTCATTCTGGAAACGGGCAAGATTGCCCGCCAGGCCGACGGCGCAGTTCTCGCCACTTATGGCGAGACCGTGGTTCTTGCCACTGTTGTTTCCGCCAAGGAACCAAAGCCAGGTCAGGATTTCTTTCCGCTGACCGTAAATTATCAGGAAAAGACCTACGCAGCCGGCAAGATCCCCGGTGGCTACTTCAAGCGTGAAGGCCGTCCAAGCGAAAACGAAACACTGGTTTCGCGCCTCATCGACCGCCCGATCCGCCCGCTCTTTGCTGATGGCTACAAGAACGACACACAGGTTGTTCTGACCGTTATCCAGCACGATCTCGAAAACAACCCAGATATCGTTTCGCTCATCGGCGCTTCCGCAGCGCTGACGCTGTCAGGCGTTCCCTTCATGGGCCCAATCGGTGGCGCACGCGTCGGCTATATCGGCGGTGAATACAAGTTGAACCCGACCGTTGACGAAATGGTCGAGTCGAGCCTCGATCTCGTTGTTGCCGGTACAGGCGAAGCGGTTCTGATGGTTGAATCGGAAGCCAAGGAATTGGCTGAAGACGTCATGCTCGGCGCCGTTATGTTCGGTCACAAGAGCTTCCAGCCGGTTATCGATGCGATCATCAAGCTTGCTGAAGTTGCTGCCAAAGAGCCACGCGATTTCCATGCGGAAGACCTTTCCGCTGTTGAAGCTGCTGTTCTCAAGGTTTGCGAAGCTGATCTGCGCACAGCCTATAAGATCACTGACAAGCAGCAGCGTTATGTGGCGATTGATGCTGCCAAGGCCAAGGTCAAGGCACATTTCTTCCCGGAAGGCGTTGAAGAGCCGGAATTCTCCTCCGAGCAGATCGCAACCGTGTTCAAGTCGGTTCAGGCGAAGATCGTTCGCTGGAACATTCTTGACACTGGCAGCCGTATTGATGGCCGTGATCTGTCGACAGTTCGTGCAATCGTATCGGAAGTTGGCCTTCTGCCACGCACCCACGGTTCGGCCCTGTTCACCCGCGGTGAAACACAGGCCATCGTTGTTGCAACGCTCGGCACCGGCGAAGACGAACAGTATGTCGACTCGCTGACCGGCATGTACAAAGAAACCTTCCTGCTTCACTACAATTTCCCGCCCTATTCGGTCGGTGAAACAGGTCGCATGGGTTCGCCCGGCCGCCGCGAAATCGGTCATGGCAAGCTCGCTTGGCGCGCTATCCATCCGGTTCTGCCTGCCAAGGAACAGTTCCCCTACACGCTGCGCACGGTTTCGGAAATCACCGAATCCAATGGTTCGTCGTCAATGGCAACCGTTTGCGGCACCTCGCTTGCCCTGATGGATGCCGGCGTTCCGCTGCTGCGTCCAGTTGCAGGTATCGCCATGGGCCTGATCAAGGAAGAAGAGCGTTTCGCTGTTCTCTCTGACATCCTGGGCGATGAAGATCATCTCGGCGACATGGATTTCAAGGTTGCGGGTACTGAAAGCGGTATCACAGCGCTCCAGATGGATATCAAGATCGACGGTATCACCGAAGAGATCATGAAGGTTGCTTTGGGTCAGGCCAAGGACGGTCGTCTGCACATCCTCGGCGAAATGGCGAAAGCCATCACCGAAGGCCGTTCGGAACTTGGCGAATTTGCTCCGCGCATTGAAGTCATGAACATCCCGACCGACAAGATCCGTGATGTTATCGGTTCCGGCGGCAAGGTCATTCGTGAAATCGTCGAAAAGACGGGCGCGAAGATCAACATTGAAGATGATGGCACGGTCAAGATCGCGTCGTCCTCTGCCAAGGAAATCGAAGCCGCCCGCAAGTGGATTCACTCGATCGTTGCTGAACCTGAAGTCGGCGAAATCTACGAAGGCACAGTCGTCAAGACCGCTGACTTCGGCGCATTCGTCAATTTCTTCGGCCCGCGCGATGGTCTGGTCCATATTTCCCAGCTCGCTTCCGAGCGCGTTGCCAAGACCTCCGATGTGGTCAAGGAAGGCCAGAAGGTCTGGGTCAAGCTCATGGGCTTTGACGAACGTGGCAAGGTTCGCCTGTCGATGAAGGTTGTCGATCAGGAAACCGGCAAGGAAATCGTTCAGGAAAAGAAGCAGGCTGAAGAAGACGCTGAATAAGCCTCTTGCTTTGACGTGATGAAAGCGCGCCCCTGTGGCGCGCTTTTTTCTTGGCGGGATTTCCATGCTTGGCAATTTCGCCCTAGATTGACCTATTGATGAATGGACACTGCCATGGCCAACGGCGCGCTCAAGACGCTTTTTCTGCCCTTTGAAGACGAGATATTGCCGCTCCCCGGTCCTGATAGCGCATGGCTCTTCCTTGGCGCCGAGGTGGATCGCGACATTGATCCCGCGTGGAAGGCTGTCCTGACAGCTCTCCAGCCATTCAGGCCCGATTATCTCGCCTTGCAAAAGGCCGGCTTCAAGGCCGTTTCGCGCCTTGAAGGCAACGAACGCTTCAATGGCGCGCTGATCCTGCTTGGCAAGCATCGTGGGCGCAATGAAGCATGGCTGGCACAGGCTCTGCGCCAAGTGAATACCGGCGGTCTGATTGTGGTTAGCGGTGACAAGAAACTCGGTGTCGACAGTTTCCGCAAGACAGTTGAAAAATTTGCCTCCGTTGAGGACCGTCTGTCCAAGAACCATGCAGTGGCCTTCTGGTTCACCCGCCCCGAGACTATCGACGATACGCAGGTGCAGGCACTGGTTGCCGAGCCAACGCGCGTGGAAGAGCGTTTCACCACTGCGCCCGGCATGTTCTCCCATACGGCCATCGACAAGGGTTCGGCGTTGCTGGTGAAGCATTTTGCCGGACGTATTAGCGGCCATACGGCGGATTTTGGTGCGGGCTGGGGTTATCTTGCCAGTGAAGTGCTGAAGCATCCTGAGAAGCTGAAATCACTGGCGCTCTATGAAGCAGATTTTGAAGCGCTGGAAGCGGCCAAGTCGAACCTTGCCGGATCAACGCAATTGCCATTGTCATTCCACTGGCACGATGTGAACGGCGAAGCCATCACTGAAATCTATGACACCATCGTCATGAACCCGCCTTTCCATGCCGGTCGCAGTGCTGATCCAACCATGGGGCAGGGGTTCATTGCCGCCGCCGCCAAGCGCATGAAGCCCGGCGGCAAGCTGCTGCTGGTCGCCAACCGGCAGATGCCCTATGAGGCGGCCCTGAAATCGCTGTTCCGCTCGGTTCTGCCGATTGAAGACGTGGCTGGTTACAAGATTATCGAAGCGAAGAAATAATCAGAGTCCAGCCCCCTAGTTCATCGCTCGTCTTCGGACACCGCAAAGCCGGGTTTCCTCAATAGCCGCCTCGCTCATCCACGCCATGGTTTTGAGGCTGACGACGATGCGTTCGAGAATGGCGGGACGTGGCCCCTTGCGCCATATATCGCTGGAATAGAGCGCCTGCTGCGAACTGTTCAGATGATCAAGATTGTCGTAGGCGCGCATGAGGTAATAGGCATCGGGGTGGTGTTCCGACTGGCCGAAGTCAACGATGTCCATATCGACAGCATTGTGTATCGGCAGGCTTTCTTCGCGCACCAGCCTGTGGAACTCGGCACCTGTTCCAGGGCGCAGGCTGTAAATGAGTGTTTCAACGAGGCGCATGGTGGTTCTCCTGACATTCCTGACGAAAAATGGAGGCCCACTTTCAACAAAAATCCCGCAAAACCAAGCCTGATTTCACGGGACTACTGTCAGTTCTGGCAGGAGGATTTACTCCTTGCCGTCGTCGGATTTCTTCAATTCTTCAAGCGTTGGCATCGATACGATGTTGTAGCCGGAATCCACATAATGGATTTCACCGGTTACACCGCTCGCAAGATCGGACAGAAGATAGAGAGCAGAACGGCCGACATCTTCGATATCAACGGTCCGGCGCAGCGGCGCATTGCGCTTCTGGTAGGAGAACATGGCGCGTGCATCGCCAATGCCCGCACCGGCAAGCGTGCGCACAGGGCCAGCAGAGATCGCGTTGACGCGAATACCTTCCGGACCGTAATCCGCCGCCAGATAGCGCACCATGGCTTCCAGAGCCGCCTTTGCCACGCCCATGACGTTGTAGTTCGGCATAACGCGAGTCGAACCGCCATAGGTCAGCGTCAGGATTGAGCCGCCATTCTTCATCAGCTTTGCGGCGCGCTGAGCCACTTCCGTGAAGGAATAGGCCGAGATCACCATTGTGCGGCTGAAATTATCGCGTGTGGTCACATCCGCATAGCGGCCCTTGAGCTGTGATTTGTCGGAAAAGCCGATGGCATGTACGATGAAATCGATCGTGCCCCATTCCTTTTCCAGCGTCTCGAACACCGCATCAACAGTCGCAATATCCTCGACATCGCAGGCAAGCAGCAGCTTTGAGCCCAGCTGTTCGGCCAGCGGCGCAACGCGCTTGCCGAATGCGTCACCCTGATAGGTGAAGGCAAGCTCTGCGCCATTATCGGCCAGTTCCTTGGCAATTCCCCAGGCAATGGAATGGCTGTTCGCGACTCCCATAATGAGACCGCGTTTGCCTTTCATCAGTTCACCCATATTCTTCCCTCTCAACCCTGGAACCGCTGGAACACCAGCGTTGCATTGGTGCCACCAAATCCGAAGGAGTTGGTCAGAACCGTATCCAGTTTGGCATTGTCGATCCGCTTGCGCACAATAGGCATGTCCTCGAATGCCGGATCGAGTTCTTCGATATTGGCGCTTTCGGCGATGAAATTGTGGTTCATCATCAAAAGCGAATAGATTGATTCGTGTACGCCAGTGGCACCCTGCGAGTGGCCGGTCAGCGATTTTGTCGCCGAGATTGGCGGGCAACCGGCTTCTGCCGTGCCAAACACTTCGCGAATCGCCTCGATCTCCTTGAGATCGCCAACGGGCGTCGATGTGGCATGCGGGTTGATGTAATCCACCTTGCCCTTCACGTTTTCGATTGCCATGCGCATGCAGCGGGCAGCGCCTTCGCCGCTCGGTGCAACCATGTCGGCACCATCTGAGGTGACGCCGTAGCCGACAATCTCGCCGTAAATCTTGGCGCCGCGTGCCTTGGCGTGTTCCAGTTCTTCCAGAACCAGCACACCGGCACCGCCGGAGATAACGAAGCCATCGCGATTCTTGTCATAGGCGCGTGAAGCTACCGAAGGCCTGTCATTGAACTTGGATGACATGGCACCCATGCCGTCAAAGAGCACGGAGAGGGTCCAGTCGAGATCTTCACAGCCGCCGGCAAACATCATGTCCTGCTTGCCGTAAAGGATCATCTCGTAAGCATTGCCGACGCAGTGATTGGAGGTCGCGCAGGCCGATGAGATGGAATAATTGACGCCCTTGATCTTGAACCATGTGGCAAGTGTTGCCGAAGCGGTTGAAGACATGGCTTTCGGCACAGCAAAGGGGCCGACCTTTTTGGACGAACCCGATTCGCGGGTTTTATCGGCAGCTTCCACGATTGTACGGGTGGATGAACCACCGGAACCCATGATGATGCCGGTGCGTTCGTTGGAAATCTGGCTCTCATCGAGACCGGCATCGGCGATTGCCTGATCCATGGCCACATGGTTCCAGGCCGTTCCACCACCGTGAAACCGCATTGCGCGCCGGTCGACCAGCGTTGTCGGATCAAGCGTAGGAGCGCCGTGTACCTGACTGCGGAAACCGTATTTTGCATAGTCTTCGGCGAAGACAATGCCCGATTTCGCTGCACGCAGGGATTCCAGCACTTCCTGCACATTATTTCCGATAGAGGATACGATACCCATCCCCGTCACAACCACTCGCCGCATCGCGATCTCCTTGAAGGTATTGCGCTGCCCTATCAGGCCGCGCTTTCCTTGAACAGGCCAACCCGCAGGTCAGTTGCCTTATAGATAGTTTCGCCATCGGCTTTTAACCAGCCGTCCGCAATGCCAAGCACCAGACGTCCGCGCATGACACGCTTGAAGTCGATACCATATTCAACAAGTTTGGTCTTTGGTGTGACCATACCGGTAAATTTCACCTCGCCTGTCGACAGGGCGCGGCCCTTTCCGGGCTCGCCGAGCCAGCCCAGATAGAAGCCGGTCATCTGCCACATGGCGTCAAGGCCAAGGCAACCCGGCATGACAGGATCGCCAATGAAGTGGCAGGGAAAGAACCACAGGTCCGGCTTGATGTCGAATTCGGCGCGGATATAGCCCTTGCCGTTTTCGCCGCCGGTCTCGGAAATCTCGGTAATGCGATCGAACATCAGCATGGGTGGCGCTGGCAACTGGGCATTGCCCTGGCCGAACATCTCTCCGCGGGCACAAGCAAGAAGCTCTTCATACCCGTAGCTTGATTTCTGTTCTGGCATTCTGTCTCCCATCAATTGCTTCAATGCTGGCGCTTTTGCGCGGGCGGACCCTATCACAGAGTGTTTCTTGCTGAAAACGGTCTGTTGGCTTATCCCTAACGGAATGGCTGAATTGCAGCCTATTGATCGATTTCGCAAGACGGCATATATCAATGATGTAACACGATAGACAACAGTCTATGGTGAGACTTTTGATATCATTTAACGGAGTGGCAGACGGGCCATGCATATTTCTTATGAGATTGATGCCGACGTACCCTTGCAAGAGCGCCTGCGCTTTGCGGGTTTGCGTCCTACCCGTCAGCGTATTGCGCTTGCCAGCCTGATCTTTGCAAAGGGTGATCGCCACCTTTCAGCGGAAGAACTGCATGAAGAGGCGCTGGGCGCCAATGTGCCGGTTTCGCTGGCAACTGTGTATAACACCCTGCACCAGTTCACCCAGGCGGGAATGCTGCGCATTCTGGCTGTGGAAGGGGCAAAGACCTATTTCGACACCAATGTTTCCGATCATCACCACTTTTTCGTCGAAGGCGAAAATGAAGTGATTGATATTCCCGATGGTTCTGCCATGGTCGGCAGCCTTCCTCCTGTGCCTGAGGGCATGGAAATCGTCAATGTGGACATCATCATCCGCCTGCGCAAAAAGCGCGGCTGATTTTGCTTAAATCGCTGGGTTGGCCTCTTTCGCTGCTGGTAGTGGCTGTTCGTCGGCTGTTGGCTGCGCGAATTTTCTAAAAACATTTATAGCTGAGCAAACGCCGATTATTTGAAGCAGTGCGCCGATTGTTTCGGCAACAGATGGTCCTCTACCTTCAAACACGAATCCATAGCCCAATCCAAAAATGGTTTCGGCAACAATAAGCTGTGCAGAAAATGCAAGCGGCAGTCGCCGGGACGCCACGACCCAGCAGCATGTGGCCAGCCATGATCCGGCCACGCCCATCAGCAAAGCCCATCCTGCAAAGTTATAAATGTCAGCAGTGGAGACGGTGTTGACAGTTTCAAAAGAAGCCAAAGGCAGAAGCATCAGGCCGCCAATAGCGGCACCCAATCCCTGTAGCCCGGTCCATTGCAAAGCGTCTGGAGCATTTTTGGCGCGCATGACCGATGCATTGACCAGGCCATAGACAATCCAGATAGCAAGTGCTGTGACCGACGCAAGAATACCGAGCAGGATAGGATAAATATCACGCGCTGGAGCTTCGTTGATAGTCGCCGCATTGATAATGCCAACACCGGTTGCGATAAGCGCAAGCGGAAGTATCAGCGAGCGCCATGGTGCGGAATGGTCACGTCTATTCGCAATGATGGCGAGGAGGACCGGCATTGTGCCGATAATGATGGGTGGAATTGCCGCGCCAGACAATGTCGTTGCAAAAGCGACGCAAACGAAATAGCCGACATGGCCAGTCGCGCCTAAAAATAGTCCCGTTGCAAGTCTGGGAAAGGGTAATCCGACGGGCCGGAAACGACGCCAAAACATTAATACGGCGCAGGCCACGCCAAAAACGCCATAGCGTGCGATAGTCAAATCCCATACGGAAAATGGCTCGACTACCCCTGCCGCTACAAATGTCAAACCCCAGAGTGCGCAGGTCGTCAGACCGGCAAAAATACCAAACTGCATGAATTTCTCCTTTGAAGAAATTATGCAGACGCCACCCCATGATTTATATGGAAGATTGGAGCCTATGCCTTGAGTGCTCCTGCTATTTTAAAGGTAAAATTTATGAAATCCCTTCAATCCCAAAAATCATCTTTAGACGAAACTGACATCCGCATTTTAACGGCTCTTGATGCAAATGCCCGTCTCTCAATAAGCGAATTGGCACGAATGGTCGGAATGTCATCGCCAAGCGTGACTGAGCGTGTACGCCGACTGGAATCCACAGGCGTCATACGAGGGTTCACGCTGGATGTGGATACCAATGTGTTGGGATATCAAATTCGTGCGATGGTGCGCATAAGGCCACTTCCCGGCAAATTGCATATCGTCGAGAAGCTTATCCAAGAGTGCCCGGAATTTATTGAATGCGACAGAGTCACCGGGGACGATCCGTTTCTCGCGCGCTTAATTGTTCAGACGATCAAGCAGATGGACGATGTTCTGGAGGCCCTGTCCCAATATGCAGTGACCAGTACGGCCATTATCAAAGGAACATCAGTGAAACGCCGCCTGCCGCCTCTTTGAGATAAACGTTTGATGTCTGTGCGGGCATGATCATCCACCTGCGCAAAAACGCGGCCGATTGCTAAGCTAAATAATCTGGATGGGGCCCGGATATCGCGCGACGATGGTGTCCGCTGTCAGCAGGGTAATACCCTCTACCGTTGCCTGCGCAATCAGAATGCGGTCAAATGGATCTTTGTGGATCGGCGGCAGACTTTCGATTGAAACGGCGTGCTCACTCGTGATCGGCAATTCCTGATATCCATTATCCAGAAGCCCGCGCCTGAGTACACGTGCATCAATCTGGAAATTGACCCGGTCTAGCCCGCGCTTAATTGCGATCTCCCAGAGACTGGCCGAACTGAAAAGCAATTCATTCAGCGGGTTTTCTATTGCGGCGCGAGCACCGGGCGTCAGCTTTTCAGGTGATCCGGCAGCCCAAAGAAGCAGATGTGTATCGAGCAGCAGTTTCATTCGTCGCTGCCGAACAACTGGTTGATTTCGTCACTGGCCATCCGGTCAAAATCGTCGGGTATGGTGATTTGTCCGGCCATGAACCCCAAACGGCGTGCGTCCAAGCCGGTCGGAGCATCAATCGCTGTTACCTTGACCATAGGTTTGCCAGCCTTGGCGATGACGAATGGTTCTCCGCGCGCCGCCTGCTCGAGCAAACGGGAAAGATGGGTTTTGGCCTCATGTATATTGACGGTTCGCATTGCGCGCTCCTAGTAAACTTAGTTTAGTTTACTTAGTCTATATAGCGCCCAATTGCAATGCGGTCCTCCTTTGGCGGGCGGCTTACTAATTTCATATCTAGGCGTGTGCGGATTTAGGCAGCGTCTTGAAATAGTACCTTGCGACATTTGCGAAGAGCGACGTTGCGCTGTCATCACGATGATCACGATGATCACGATAGGCGAGGGATATCTCAAGATTTCCCAAAGCAGGGTATCCGTCGGACTCATCAAGAGACTTGAACGACGGCGTTTGTGTGCTGGCCGCTATTGCGGACACCGCCATGCCTGATGACACCGCTGCCAATATTCCAGCTTGGCTGGTACTCTGATAGCAGATTGCGTAATCTTTCTTTGCTTTTGCCAGAGTTTTCACGGCCAAATCCCGATCAGCACAACCTCTGGTAAACAGGGCCAGCGGCACGGTTTCTGCCCTGTGGACATCGCTTGCCTTGGAACAAACCCATTGCAGCGGCTCTATATGAAGCGTTTCGGATATGATGTCAGCCGGGCAATTCTGCGTGAGGACGATATCCAACTCACCACAGGCAAAATCACCCCAGATTTTTTCGCTGTAGCCGCAATGCAATTCGATTTGCAGGTTTGAACGAATGTCTTTGCACATGGCGAGTATTGGGGGAAGAAAACACGCCGCATAGGTGTCCGATGTTCCAATTCGCAAACAATCAGCTGGCTGCGAACGGCATAGCATCGCAACCGCCTCGTCGTTGATCGCAAGCATCTTTATCGCATAGGGCAGGAGTGCTTCTCCCTCTGCTGTCAAACTGATCCTGCCATGCTCGCGGACAAAGAGCTTCGCATTTATGTTCGCCTCGAACCGCTGGATAAGCTGGCTGACGGCAGATTGAACGCGATTGAGTTGCAATGATGCGCGCGAAAAACTTCTCAATTCAGCCACTGTCACGAAGGCGCGCAACTGTGAGCTATCCATATCCATCGGCCAAATCCTGTATAAAGGAGGCAATCATATTGTGTGATTGAGGAGATCGTTATTTCTAATTTTACGGGCAATTCTGAATGAATATTATGCCGGGCATCGTTCAAAACAATGGAAATCGAGCTGTCTGTGCGAAATCTCGTCAAGGTCGCTCCCGTGCTGTTTTTGCTGATGTGGAGCAGCGGCGCAATATTTGTAAAACTGGGCCTTGAGAATGGCTCCGTCTGGTCGTTTCTGGTTCTGCGGGCTGTCGGGGCGCTGTTGGTGATTACAGTTGCCAGCAGCGTTCTGTTGCCAAGGGAAATACGTGAAACGCTCTCTGTATCCAAAAGCCTGATAGTGAAATCCATGGTCGCCGGGCTGTTGCTGCAGGTCGCCTATCAAAGCTTCTTTTTTCTGGCAATTGATCATGATTTGGCACCGGGCACTCTGGCAATCATTCTGGGTCTTCAACCCATTCTCACGCCCATTTTTGCGCGGGAAATTATTGGTATCAGGGGATATCTGTCGCTAGCCGTGGGTTTTGCGGGACTTAGTCTGGTCGTTTACGGTGCCAAGGATGTAAGCGCCATGAGCGGAAGCGGGGTTCTGTTTGCTTTTGCATCGGTTCTCGCGATCACGATGGGCTCTGTGTATCAAAAGCATTTGAACATCCATCCGATCGCGTCAGTGATTTATCAATACACAGCCGCTTCCATTGTCTTTCTCATCATTATTGCTTTTCAGGGATGGAATGTGGTGTGGACGGCTCAATTCGCCTTCTGCGTCGTGTGGATGGTGTGCGTTGTGTCCGTTGGCGCTGTTCTCCTGCTCTTCCACATGCTTTCCAATGAAGCCGCGAGCAAGGTAGGCGTTTTGTTTTATCTGGTGCCGATTTTTACCATGGCTTTTGATTATATTGTTTTTGGCACCGTTGTGACAGGTTTCACCATTATCGGTGTTATCATTGTCATCTCGGCGATTCTTATGTTCCAGCGGTCGCAAAATCGACGTGGGCGCGAGGTCGTATAAATCTAATTATCAAATTTCTCGCCGGGATAAGCGCCCCAGATATCCGATTGCCGCATCCAGCCGCTGGCACCGCTGAAAACCAGCCGGCACCAGTCCCCATTGCAGTTCTTGAGGGTTGCCAGAACGCCGGGTTGCACCTGCGCCACGACACCAGCCTTGTCATCGGCGCTGCGATAGACATTCAGCATGACATTGTCCTTGTCGCGCTGCCACGGTGCGGTCATGGCCGTGCGCTTGCCTGAGAGCAGGGACTGATAGACCCAGCCTTCTGTCCCTTCAGAATCGCGAATGCGCCGCCAATTGTCATATTCCTGGACGATTTCAACCGGCAGCCCGGATTTCAGGAACAGCCACGTCACCGCATAATCACGTCCGGGACCCACGCGCAAATTGACGCGGCCGGGTTTCAGACTGACAAAACGCGGCAAGGGGAGGCCGCTCGGCCCCACCTGTTCCGCGGCTTGCGCCGTTGCAAAGCCCGGTATCGCGGCAGGCGAGGCCAGCAAAATGGCCCAGACAATGCCTGTAGTCAGTGCGAAAGAACGAATAAATGAGATGCCCAACAAAACCAGTCCTTCATCATTCCCTGCTCTTTTCCGGCGATTATGCGGTTGAACGAGAAACGATCCCTATTTTTCTTTGTCTTTGATGCGCCGCCTTGATAGACAGGAAGCGGAACTCAAGAGCGATTGCAGTTTGCAATGGTTTGGTTAAAGAGGTCTCAATACCATCGGAAAAAGGGAGGGGAATATTGGTTAGCAAAAAGCCTCTGGTCGTCATCACCCGAAAGTTGCCCGATTCCGTTGAGACGCGCATGCGTGAACTTTTCGAATCCAGGTTGAATGTCGATGACCGGCGATTGTCGAAGGCGGAACTGATTGAAGCCGTCCAGCAAGCCAATGTTCTCGTGCCGACTGTTACTGACCGTATCGATGAAGAGATCATCAATGCAGCCGGTCCCAATCTCAAGCTCATCGCCAATTTCGGTAATGGCGTCGATAATATCGATGTCCCCGCCGCCGCCAAACGCGGCATCACTGTTACCAATACGCCCAATGTCCTGAGCGAAGACACCGCTGACATGACCATGGCGCTGATGCTGGCCGTGCCGCGCCGGTTGGTGGAAGGCGCGTCCATTCTTCTCGATGATGGCAAATGGGAGGGCTGGGGCCCGACCTGGATGCTCGGACGCCGTATCTGGGGCAAGCGCCTCGGTATTGTCGGCATGGGCCGCATCGGTACAGCCGTTGCCCGCCGCGCCAAGGCATTCGGCCTGTCGATCCACTATCACAATCGCAAGCCCGTCAGCCCCAAAACGGAAGCTGAACTGGAAGCTACCTACTGGGACAGTCTCGATCAGATGCTGGCGCGGGTGGATATCGTCTCCGTCAATTGCCCGTCTACTCCCGCGACGTTCCATCTGCTGTCGGCACGGCGGCTGGCGCTGATGCAGCCCTCCGCCTTTATCGTCAACACGGCCCGCGGCCAGATCATTGATGAACAGGCGCTTATTGCCCAGCTGGAAACCGGAAAACTCTCCGGCGCCGCACTTGATGTGTTCGAACACGAGCCAGCGGTGAATTCGAAACTGCGCAAGCTCGCCAAAGCGGGCAAAGTCGTCATCCTGCCGCATATGGGTTCTGCCACGCTGGAAGGCCGCATTGATATGGGCGAGAAGGTGATCATCAACATCCGCACCTTCATTGACGGTCATCGCCCGCCCGATCGGGTTTTGCCCAACAGGGTATAGCCGATTTGTATCAGTTTTGTGGGATGGTTCGTGGTTCGACAACCATGAGAGCAATATCTCTCTCCGTCATCCTCGGGCTTGACCCGAGGACCCATGGCTAAAAATATCAGGTCAACATGGATGCGGGCTCTTTCAAACTATAGGTCCTCGGGTCAAGCCCGAGGATGACGAAGGGAGGGGGTATAGGCGCTAAATTCTGCAAACTTTGTGATCTGCAATCTCTGCGATTAGCCTTGCATCCCCACTCTCCTCATGGTGAGCTTGTCGAACCACGAACCACGAACCTGCAAACAGTTCTATCGGATTGAAATCATCCCAGCTGCATCTATCTGTAAAATCTCATGGGACAGAGACCCAAACGCCTTGCGATCAAGTTTCAGGGCCATTGGCGTTACGTGGCCCATTTCCTGAGCCACGATCAATCCAAGCAGAAGGATGGCATCGGGTTCATGCAGGACAATTGCAGCGGGGGCGAGGCCCGCATAGACAAGCTCCAGAAGCACGGCGGCGGCAGATGAAGAACCAATGGTTCCCGGAAGGCACAACACCTTTCCGGTGATTGCCACGCCATGCTGCGGGTGGCGCACATCGGCAATCAGCCCTGTTTGGGGATTAACCCCGCCCCAGAAACTGATCGGGGCCGTCAGCACCAGCGCCTCGGCCTTTGCTGGCTGTCCCTTCACGAGGATTTCCGTCTGAAACTCAGTCATGCGGCACCAAATACGGGACACCCGGTTACGGCACTTTCCACACACTCGGCCATTGAGCCGTAAATAACGCCATAACCCGTATTTCCCGGTGCATAATGTGCAAACTTGCCCGAATTGGTCATGAGCACGGCATTGTCGATATCGGGCAGGATAGGCGTAACGACGACGCAGGTATCGGCAACGATAATGACGCCGCTTTTCTCCAGTGTCTGACGCTTGCCGCTGCTCTCCAGTGTAGCCAGTGCGTGGCGGCCGGTGCAGGCATAGAGTGGCACGCTCAGGCGACGCCCGGCGATCAGTGCCTCCAGACGATCAAATTCAGTGCTGGAAAGATGCGGGCTGCCAATCGCTACCGCATTGATGGTTTCCGTGTTTGCCACGGTCGATAGTCTGCGGCGTGAATCTCTGATCATATCGCCGCTCACCTTGATCACCGTTTCAGGTGTCTGATGGTGCAATGCTGTGGCAAGATCGGGCGCCTCAGGCGTCACACCCGCCACATGAAACAACCCGACAGCACCTGCTGATGCCGAGGCTGCACCAAAGGCTTTCAATGCATCCTCGCCCGGATGATGGTCGATACCGGCGACAACGCCGACAGAATCTCCAACTTCCCGCCCAAACAGGCTGCCGAGAATCGGCCATGCTACTTCTGAATCAAGAAAGCTGGCTTCAAGACCTGTGACATCGAACATAATTTTGGCCCGACGGTTTTCCGGCCGGTGAAAACCATAATAGGGGGCATAGCCTGATATGGCACAGGCGATATCCAGAAAATCGCCGTAACGGTTTGTGCGCGCACCCAAAACGGAATTACAGAAAACCACCGCATTGGATTCGCCCCAGGCAACATCACTGCCAAGGGCAGGGCGATGGCCCGCCTGATAGGGCGCGCAGGTCCATGTCGGTTCGCAGCCAAGCGTCCGGTAGGCATCCATCATGCGCCGCGCCATGCCGCGTTCACGCGGCTCAAGCCGGTTTTTGGAGCAGCCGGTCAAGTCAAGCGAGCCGACATTGAGTGTCGCCCGCACGGCAACTTTCGCTCCGCCTTCCACCAGTTTCTCGGCAAACAGCGTGCCGGAATCGCCGTGATAGAGCGCGCCATCAATGTGGGCGGATGCAATGGGGATGAGAGAGGGCGCACCCATCTGCCGGGCCGTTGCGGCCACAATGCGCATTGCCATTGCCGCGCCTTCACCACGCGCGCCGCTCGCGATTGCCTGCTGCTCGGGTGTCAGCTCAAGCGGCATGGATCACGCTCACGCCGCGGCCCCGGCTGCACTTGCTCTATACTTGATCGACTCGAACCGCGAACTCAAAGCATCGTAAAGCAGCAGCTTACCGATGAGCGGTTCACCCACACCGGTAATCAGCTTGATGACCTCCGTGGCCTGCAGACTGCCGATCACACCCGGCAGCACACCAAGAACGCCCGCTTCTGCGCAGGCAGGCACAAGTCCCGGTGGCGGCGGCGACGGAAAGAGATCGCGATAGGATGGATTTTGCTCACCCTTGGCGTTCTGCTCATAGGGCTTGAGCGTCGTCAAAGACCCATCGAAGCGCCCAAGCGCTGCCGAAACCAGCGGGCGTTTTCCTGCTGCACAGGCATCTGCCAGCAGATAACGTGTGTCAAAATTATCCGAACCATCAACGACGATGTGATAGCGGCTGACAAGATCGGCAACATTGTCAGGTGCAACCCGTATTTCATGCGCCTCAACCGTTACGTGTGGGTTGATCGCAGCAATGGCCCGGGCAGCGCTTTCCACCTTGGCTGAGCCGACAAGCTCCGTATCATGGATGACCTGCCGTTGCAGGTTGGACAGCGAAACCCGGTCATCATCGACAATGCCGAGGGTGCCAACACCGGCGGCTGCCAGATATTGCAGCACCGGTGCGCCAAGCCCGCCAGCCCCCACAACAAGCACGCGGGCACGTTTGAGCTTTTGCTGGCCAGGCCCGCCGATCTCCGCAAGGATGATGTGGCGGGCATAGCGCTCGAGTTCCGTTGAGGTAAATGCTGGGTTTTCAGGCTCGGTCATATCTCACATTAGAACAAGATTGAGCCTGAAGGCAGCATCCGATTTGTCTCAGGCGAGAAATTTCAAGCCGGCAATACCGGATACGATCAGGCCGATACAGACAAGACGGATCACTGTTGCCGGTTCACCGAAGAGATACATGCCAAGCAGGGCAGTACCCACTGTGCCAATGCCGGTCCAGACCGCATAGGCACTGCCTACGGGCAATTCACGCAAGGCAAGTCCAAGAACCACAACACTGATAACCATGCTTGCCCCGGTCAGTACCGAAGGCGTCAGACGGGTAAACCCATCCGTATATTTGAGCCCGATAGCCCAGCCAATTTCAAACAGTCCTGCGATAACGAGATAAATCCAGGCCATGACGACCATCCTTTTCCAAATGCGGGCCGTCCCGGCTGTGTTCATCCGCTGCACGTCATGCCGCGAGGAGGGCGTCCTCCATGGCTCTATCTAGGCTGGGGCGAATGCGCAGGCAAGGGCTGAAAGGCTGAGTAATTTTGGTGTTTAACATCAAGGATAATGAATGGAATTGCGTCAATTCAGGCCAGATATAGACGTATCGGGCTGGTCTTTTCCCGTTTCACTACGCCTTTGGCTTCCAGATCAAGTTGCACAGCCTTTGCCCACCATCCGGCCTTGGCGCCGCCGGGAAAGTGCTCCTGTGACAACACATCGGTCAGGCGTTCACGAATTTCAGCCACGGTCAGGCCGGGCGTCGCTGCTGGCAGGACCTGCAGATAGGCCTCTTTCATAGCATCATATTTGGCCTGATCGAGGCGCTGTTTGTTGCCGGGATGGTTGACGTTTTCCACCTGCACTTTTTGTGATTGTGTCATTTCATTCTTTCCTTCTGACATGCGCCCCACGCCGGGCGTTGCACAATAGGACGTATAGGCGAGTTAAAAACCGACAGGCATGCGAAAATAACTTAAACCAATCGCGGCCAGCTAAAGCCGCGACGCCTGTTGGCCGACGCTTGCGCTCAAGGCGGCGTAACGATCATCCAGGTAAAGACATAGGCCTGAAGCATCACAAGCACGCCGACAAGGCAGGCAAGGATGATCGAGTGCTTGAAGACGAAGCGTAGGATCGTCCCCTCATGCCCGTACCAGTTGGTGGCTGTCGAAGCGACGACGATGGACTGGGCGTCGATCATCTTGCCCATGACACCGCCTGATGAGTTGGCAGCGCCCATCAGGATCGGCGAGAGGCCGAGCTGTTCGGATGTGATTTTCTGCAGATTGCCGAAGAGCACATTGGAAGCGGTGTCCGATCCCGTCAGGGCAACACCCAGCCAGCCCAGCAATGTGCCGAAAAACGGGTAGAGCACGCCTGTGGCAGCGAAAGCGAGCCCGAGGGTGGCGTCGATACCCGAAAGGCGTGTCAGCGTTCCAATGGCCAGCATGGCGGAAATGGTGATGAGGGAATAGGAGCAGAGCTTGATCGTGCGCCCATATACTTTGAGCATTTCCATGGGCCTGTAGCCCATGACGAGCCCGGAAATAACAGCCGCAATCAACATGCCTGAGCCCGTATAGGACAGCCATGTAAAGGCAAAGACCGCTTTTTCAGGTGTTGGCTGTGCCGCGATGGGCGCTACTTTCATGATCAGATTGTTGAGACCGGGAACGCTGTAGCTCAAGGTCGCCCATGGATTGACTGTATTCTTGAACCAGTCGGTACCCCAGAGCAGGAGCACGGCGCAGACAATGATCCACGGCGTCATCGAGGCCCAGACTTCTGCCCGGGTTGGTGTTGTCTTGGTTGTCTTTACCGGTGGGACCTGCGAGGCGGAATCATCGCGGGTACGCAATGCTGCGGATGTCCATATGACTTTTGGCTGCCATATGCGCAGGAAGCCGATGAGACAGGCCATGGAGATCAGCGATGCACCGATATCAACGATCCATGGATTGATAAAGTTGGAGATGAGAAACTGCGGCACGGCGAAGGAAACGCCGGTGACGAGAATTGCCGGCCAGACCTCTTTCATGCCCTTATATCCGGCAAAGGCCCAGACAACCCAGAATGGCACGATCAGCGAGAAGAATGGCAGCTGGCGGCCAACCATGGCGCCAAGGAGAAAAGGATCAATGCCGGTGACGCTGGAAAGCCCTGCAATGGGTGTGCCCAGAGCACCATAGGCTACCGGGGCCGTATTGGCGATCAGGGAAAGCCCGGATGCTGCCAGCGGCGAAAAGCCAAGGCCGATAAGAATTGCGGCGGTCACGGCCACAGGCGTTCCAAAACCCGACGCACCTTCGAAGAACGCACCAAAGGAAAAGGCAATCAGCAGGATTTGCAGACGCCGGTCGCGCGTTACGCCGCCAATGGTGTTTTGCAGCGTTTCGAACACGCCTTTTTCCACCGTGAGCCGGTAGAGGAAGATGACGTTGAGGACGATCCATCCAATGGGAAAAAAGCCGGTGATGACGCCAAGCAGCGATGCCCGGATCGACATATCGGCAGGCATGGTGAACACAAAGATTGCAATGAGATTGGCGACAATCAACGCAATGATTGCTGCAATGTGTACCTTGACCTTGTTGGATGCGATCATCGCCAGGAGCACGACAACAGGTATCGCTGCTGCCAGTGTTGAAAGAACGGAATTGCCAAACGGATTATAGACCTGATTCCACATCATAATGCCCCCCCATCATGGAGCACCGCGACGATCCGAATACCTCGAACAATCGTCCGGTACTCTAATATATGTGTCAGATTGGTCTATTAGTTACGGCTCTGCCGGGAGAATGCAACCGGGCAAAAAGCGAACGCCGCCAAAACGGCGGCATTCACAGGTTTTTCAACAGGCAATGCTGGAATAAAGGCTTTTACGGGCGCTTGGGGATATCCAGACCGCGCTGTACTGCCGGACGGGCAAGACCACGTTCCAGCCATGCCGGTACGTTCTTCAGGCTGGCATAGTCGACAAGATCACCCGCGCCATAGAAGCCGACCAGATTGCGCACCCAGCCAAGCGTGGCGATATCGGCGATGGTGTATTCATCGTCCATGATCCACTGGCGGCCTTCCAGACGCGTTTCCAGCACGCCAAGCAGGCGCTTGGATTCATTCTGGTAACGTTCAAGCGGGCGCTTGTCCTCGATTTCACGACCGGCAAACTTGTGGAAAAAGCCAACCTGACCGAACATCGGGCCAATCGCGGCCATCTGGAAGAACACCCACTGAATTGTCTCGTAGCGACGCGCTGGATCCGAGGGCAGGAACTTGCCGGTCTTTTCGGCGAGGTAGAGCAGGATCGCGCCGGATTCGAACAGTGCCAGCGGCTTACCATCAGGACCATCCGGGTCGATGATCGCAGGAATTTTGCCATTCGGGTTGAGTGCCAGATATTCCGGTGTCCAGCTTTCGTTTTTGCCAATGTCGATGAGATGAACCTCATAGGGCAGACCAAGCTCTTCCAGCATGATCGATACTTTCACGCCGTTCGGCGTTGGCAGGGAATAGAGCTGGAGACGTTCAGGATGCTGGGCTGGCCAGCGTTTGGTGATTGGGAAGGACGAAAGATCAGACATAGGGGTTCCTTTGTTGGATCAAGTGGCTGAGGGCCGTAGAAGCTTTGTTTGATGGGGATTGCTGCAGAAGAGTACGATTCTAGGACATGCTAACACGGTGACAGACAGACTTTCCATGGTCTGTTCTAACCGGCATGCACTTCTCCGTGAACCACGTCGAAAAACTGGGCGCGACCCGCGAGACTTGAAAACAGCGCCCGGTCGGTGCCGGTCATGAAGGCTTGACCGCCAAGCTCTTCAATGATGTCGAAAAGTGCTGCCCGGCGGCCTTCGTCAAGATGGGCGGCAATCTCGTCCAGCAGAAGTATGGGCGCCATGCCTGCGAGTTCGCCTGTCAGGCGTGCATGGGACAGGATAAGGCCAATGAGCAGGGCTTTCTGCTCGCCCGTCGAACAAAGTTCAGCGGGCATGCCCTTGGGCCGGTGCCGCACCAGAAGATCGGATCGATGCGGACCATCCAGCGTTCTTCCCGCTGTCCGGTCGCGGGTGCGCCCATCATGCAGTGCGCGGCGAAAGGTTTCCTCCACATCGGTTGCCGATTCGATGCCGATGCGCGCTTCCAACTCGCCGTTGAGGATGCAATCAGCCTTGGGGAAGGGGCTGTCATCCGGCAGCCGCTCGATCATGCCGTTGATCAGGCGCATAAGCTCGGCCCGGGCTGCGGCAATGGCAATGCCAAGCTCGGCCATAGGCGTCTCGATGGCATCAAGCCAGGCGCTATTACCGCGCTCTTCCGTCAAGAGGCGGTTACGGCTGCGCATGGCTTTCTCATAGTCAGCCACGCGGCGGCCATGCGCCGGATCAATAGCAAGCACCATACGGTCGAGAAAACGCCTGCGATCACCAGCGGGACCGGTGAAGAGCCCATCCATGGACGGCACCAGCCAGAGAATGCGGGAATACTCCAAAAGGTCATCGGCGCTCGATGCAGTCACACCATTGATACGCACACGCCGTGCCGTATCTCCCGGCGCATTGCCCGCCAGTCCCGTGCCGACATCAACAGAGCCCTCTTCGGTCTCGATGGCCGCGTGGATGGCAAAACCATCAGGCGCATCATTACGGGTAACATCCGTATAGGTCGCGCGGCGCAACCCGCGGCCCGGCGAGAGGAATGAAATCGCCTCGAGCAGATTGGTCTTGCCCGAGCCGTTTTCCCCCGTCAGCACCACATGCGACGGTCCAAGCCGCAGCGACAGGTTTTCATAATTGCGAAATTGCGCGAGCTTCAACCGGCTGATGGAAACACGGGCCGGTTTACCTGCATCTGCTGTGGGATCATCGCTCGTCATGCTCAAGCGCTGCCACTGAGAAAGGAAAGCGTCCGCATCAGTGAACTGTCGCGTTGATGAAAGAAATCATATGACATTGCATTGTTCATTCTCCCATCCGATCGCTGTGGTGTTTGTCAGGGTTCAAAGTGTGGTTGGTGATGCAGGGTGCGTGGTTCGACAAGCTCACCATGAGGGAGAGAGGTGATGAAGGGGAGCCAAGTTCTGCAATGGTGGTGATCTGCAATCTTTGTGCTGCAATCTTTGCGATTAGCGTTGCATCCACACTCTCCCTCATGGTGAGCTTGTCGAACCACGAACCCCATCTCACCCTCCACACCACGGAGGAGGCTAGGAACTCCAGCGTCAGAAACGTCCGTCAGCCAGCGTTAAACCCGCATTGGCATGAGCACGTAGAGCGCATTTGCATCGCCCGTATCGCGCACCAATGTTGGCGAGCCCGCATCAGCGAGCATGAAGATCGCCTCGGAGCCGGAAAGCTGGGCTGTGATATCAAGGAGATATTTTGCGTTGAAGCCAATCTCGATGGGGTCGGAATCATAATCAGCGGCAAGCTCGTCCGTTGCGCTGCCGGAATCCGGATTGTTCACGGTCAATGTCAGCTGGCCGTCGGCAATGGTCAGTTTGACGGCGCGGCCACGCTCGCTTGAGATCGTCGACACGCGGTCAACGGCAGAGGCAAAGCTCTGGCGGTCGATGGTCAGCTTCTTGTCATTGCCGGATGGAATGACGCGCTGATAGTCAGGGAATGTGCCGTCAATCAGCTTGGAGGTGAGAACCACCGAGCCAATGGTGAAGCGGATCTTGGTGTCCGACAATTCGATCGTGACAGCGACATCCGGATCATCGACAAGCTTCTGCAATTCGGCAACTGTCTTGCGCGGAATGATGATGCCGGGCATGCCTTCGGCACCTGACGGCGCTTCGAGTTCCGCGCGCGCCAGACGATGTCCGTCCGTGGCAACAGCACGCAGCTTCAGGGAACCTTCGCTTTCGATGGCATGGAAATAGATGCCATTGAGATAATAGCGGGTTTCTTCGGTCGAGATGGCGAACTGGGTCCGCTCAATCAGGCTTTTCAGCGCTGTCGAGGTAATGCGGAATGTGTGAGTGAAGGAGCCCGCGGTTAGCTCGGGAAAATCCGATTGCGGCAGGCACTGCAGGCGGAAATTCGACCGGCCGGAGGTCACAGTCATCGAATTGCCATCGGTGTTGGTCGCCAGCATGACTTCCGCGCCATCGGGCAGCTTGCGCACGATGTCATAGAGCAGATGTGCCGGTACTGTGGTCGCGCCCGATTGTTCAATCTGGGCAGCCGTAGCTTCGGTTACTTCAAGATCAAGGTCGGTCGCTTTGAGGGCAAGACTTGCACCCTCGGCCTGTAAAAGAACGTTCGAAAGAATCGGAATGGTGTTGCGCCGTTCCACCACGCGATGGACATGGTTGAGCGACTTCAGAAGATTGGAACGTTCAAGAGTTACACGCATGATAAACCGGTCTCACTGTCTTTTTCGACCCAAAGCCTTTACGGGCCTGCGGCGCTTTTTCTGGCGAGAGGGCGAAGTTCCCCCAAGGTCAAGCAAATTGGCAGAAAGTCACCGTAAAAAGCAAGCCTGTGGCTGGTATCAGCGTACCATACCACAGGCTTTCTGTTGATAAGTGGCGTCGGCCTTACTGGGCCTGATCGTTGATCAGGCGCTTGAGCAGTTCAAGTTCCTGCGACAGTTTCTGGTCCTTGCCGACAATATCCTCGATCTTGCGCACCGCATGCAGAACTGTGGTGTGATCACGGCCGCCAAAGCGCCGACCGATTTCCGGCAGCGAACGGGGTGTAAGCATCTTGGCAAGATACATGGCGATCTGGCGCGGCTTCACGATGGTGCGTGTACGCCGGTTGGACAGAAGGTCCTGCTTGGACACGTTATAATGGCGCGCAACAATGCGCTGGATTTCTTCAATGCGGATACGCTTGGCTTCGCCGCCGCGCATCAGATGGCTCAGCAGCTCATCGACCCGGTCCACGGAGAGGTTGGGTTCGAATGTCTGGCGGAACAGCAGCTGGTTGAACGCGCCTTCGAGTTCGCGGCCGCTTCCCGTAACGGACTGGGCAACGTGATCAAGAATCTCGGGCGAAATATCAAGCGACTGGTCTTCGTGCTGCGCCGAAACCAGACGGCGCTTGAGAATCTCCAGACGCATTCCATAATCAGGGGAGACCATTTCAAGGGCAACGCCGCCCTGCAGGCGCGAACGCACGCGCGCATCCAATGATTCCAGTTCTGATGGCGGACGGTCAGCGGCCACAACAACCTGCTTGGCGCTATCGAGCAAGGTGTTGATCAGATGGCAGAATTCATGCTGGATCGACTTGCCCTGCAGGAACTGCATGTCGTCAATGATCAGAAGGTCGATGTCGCGCAGCTGTTCCTTGAAAGAGAGCGCATTGTTGTCGCGAATAGCCGTTGCAAAGCGCCACATGAAATATTCAGCGGTCAAATAAACCACACGGGCCCGCTCCGAGCGCTTCAGGGCGTCAGCGGCAATCGCCTGCAGAAGATGTGTCTTGCCGAGGCCGACAGAGGCATGGATGAACAGCGGATTGAAACGGACGGCACTGGCACCGGCATCGGCAATGGTGCGGGCTGCAGCCAGAGCAACGCGGTTTGGCGTGCCATCAACAAATGTTTCGAATGTATAGCGAGGGTCCAGCGGCGAACCAAAGACAGAGTTCTGTCCGGGGCGATCGGTAGCGCGGTCAGCGAAATGCGCCGGTGCCTTCTTGTCCTGCGACGTGTTGCCGACAGGAAAAACCGGCTTGTCACGGGTGATGGCACGCGGATCGGCACGCAATGCAGGCTCGGCCTCCAGCGAAGGACGGCAGGCACGGCTGGCGCTGCGGAATACGATCTCAACCTTGAGAACCTGCTCGTCTTCTTCACGCCACAACGCGTTGATCATGTCGGAGTAGTGGTTGTTAATCCAGGAACGGAGAAATGCGGTCGGTACAGACAGGCGAACAATGCTCTTGGAAGTCTCATCCAGTTTCAGGCGGCCGAACCAGCTCGAGTAAACTTCATTTCCAAGCTTGGCCTTGAGTTTGGTCTTGACCCTCTCGAAAATCATTTCGCCCTGGCTGCTGGCCGGTACCATACTTTTCCCTTCGTCCATATGGAGCGGGACCATGGCTGCATTCGTGCCGTTATCCATTATTCCGCTGGTCATTGTCATCGCCTCATCCTGATATTTATCTGTTCGGGCTTAGATTGCCCGTGTTCTCATGTGGACCGGCATGAACCGGTTTGCAGTCCTAAAGAGCCGATCACCCCTATGGCCGGCTTTCAATCTCCTGGAGCTATAGATCGGATAAGGAGAGGGACGCGTAATACAGGTCTGAACAATCTCGCACTGAAGTTCTAAAAACCGCCACGTCCATATCCTTCTCAACTTTGGCGCAAAAAGACTCACGCCCGGCTGATGCCAGCGCCGCCAACTTGCTTCTTTTCTGAAACACCCAGGTCCGTATAAAACCTGAATACCGACAAAACTTACTCGTTACGCAAACAAAAAATCTGCGTTCGAACCCACTAATTTTATAAGCCTGTTAAATGGGTTTTTGCCCACCCCTTCGATGTCTGGACCTTACAAAAACCTTTGCGTGGAGGGCAAGGGCAGGCACGACGCTTTTTTAGTGAATTAAAGGTTAACGCTTTTACGATTTTTTTAACGACTCCCGGTTCGGTGCGGAAAAAGCCTTCGGATTCAAAGCCTTTTTTGGAATGCGAATTTTGCTGCAGTGCGGACTCACGCGATCAAAAAAAAATATTAAATTATCGCTTGACAGTGGCTGGGGTGGCAGATTCTCCCGGCTGGGGTTGGCACACAATGACTACCTGCCGTAAGTATTTGATATTAAACAAGAAATGATGATTGTCGCTTTTTGTATGAAACTATTTGTGACCAGCATATGTCAGGGTTTTGATATGCCACAATCTTTTTCACTGGAAACGAATTTATGCTCAAAAAAACGGCAAATAAAAAACCCGGCTAAAGACCAGCCGGGTTTAAAATAGACTATTTCTGTCTAATTATGCAGACATGGCCTTGAGGCGATGTGCAAGACGGGAAACCTTCCGGGATGCCGTGTTCTTGTGCATTACGCCTTTAGTAGCAGCGCGCATTACTTCCGGTTCAACAGCCTTGAAGGCTACGGAAGCGGCTGCCTGATCACCGCTTGCCACCGCATCTTCGAACTTGCGAAGGAAGGTGCGCACGCGTGAGCGGCGGGATTTATTTACTTCGGTGCGGGCTTCAATCTTACGCGCCGCTTTCTTGGCCGAAGGAGTGTTGGCCATGATGCCTCTCTTTTCTGTCAGCTACTCGGCAGCTTCAAAGCGGCCGTCACAAAATAATAGGGTGGCCGAGGGGCCACCAAACGTTGTCGGGCTTATAGATGACGTTTCCTGTTGCGTCAACTTGGAATCGTCGCCTTGCCGGTGGATATTTCACCCTCAACGATTCTTGAAATTTGGCGTGCGCTTTTCCGCAAAGGCCGCCATTCCCTCTTTCTGATCTTCCAGCGCAAACATGGAATGGAACAGGCGCCGCTCGAACCTCAATCCTTCCGACAGCGTTGTTTCATAGGCGCGGTTGACCGTCTCCTTGGTCATCATGACAACCGGCAGGGAGAAGGAGGCAACTTTCTTGGCCGCCTTCAGGGCTTCCTCAATAAGCTCGCCAGCGGGCACCACGCGTGCCACAAGGCCGCTACGCTCAGCTTCTGCAGCGTCCATCATGCGTCCGGTCAGGCACAGGTCCATTGCCTTGGACTTGCCGACAAAGCGCGTTAACCGCTGGGAGCCGCCCATGCCGGGCATGACACCAAGTGTAATCTCGGGCTGCCCGAATTTGGCAGTATCCGCTGCAATGATGAAATCGCACATCATGGCAAGCTCGCAGCCCCCGCCCAGCGCATAGCCCGCCACCGCGGCGATAAGTGGTTTGCGCAGACGCGTGACCCGCTCCCATTCGCTGAAATAATCGCTGAGATATGCATCGGCGAATTGGAGCGTCTGCATTTCCTTGATGTCGGCACCGGCAGCAAATGCCTTTTCAGAGCCGGTGATGACGACGGCACCGATCCGGTCGTCCTTTTCGAAGTCTTCAAGCGCCGCGCTCAGCTCGGCAAGCAAGGCGGAATTCAGCGCATTCAGTGCCTGCGGTCGATTGAGTTGAATGAAGCCAACCTTCTCGCGCGTTTCGACAATGATATTTTCGTAGGCCATGCGGGTACTCCTCCTAATGCTGGCAGATCGGGCAGAAAAATGTCGACCGTCCGCTTTGGACGATGCGCGTTACCGTGCCATCACAGGCAGGACGCGGGCAAGGCTCGCCTTCGCGATCGTAGACAGAAAATGAATGCTGGAAATAGCCAAGCTCCCCGTCGGTCTGCCGGTAATCCTTCAGGCTGGACCCGCCTGCGGCAATCGCATCGGAGATGACGGAGCGAATGGAGGCAGCAAGCCGCTCCGCTATGGGATCAGGTTCGCTGTTCTCGCCAGTAATGGTCCCGGCAACGCGCAGAGGTGACAGCTCGGCGCGCCAGAGAGCTTCGCAGACATAGATATTACCAAGGCCGGCAATCAGTGTCTGGTCCAGCAGAGCCGCTTTCAACGGCGCATTCTTGTTTTCGAAAAGTTTTGCGAGCAGTGCGCCGTCCAGCCGGTTGCCTGTGGGTTCGATGCCGAGATCCTGAATGAATTTGTGGGTGTTGAGCGCGCCTGGTTCTGCAAACAGCATAAAGCCGAAACGGCGTGGGTCGTTGTAGATGATACGACTTTTCACACGATCTTTTGATTCCACATGGATCACAACATGGTCATGCGTCGTATTCCGCGACCGTTCATGGTGAAACACACCTGGCGCAGTTTCTTCCTCGTCCCGTTCGATCCGATAGGAGCCGGACATTCCCAGATGGCTGATCAATCCCAAACCATCGTCCAGATGCACAATCAGATATTTGGCCCGGCGTTCCAGCGAGTCGATCCGGCGCCCTGTCAGCCTTTGGGCAAAGTTTTCCGGAAAGGGAAAGCGCAGATCCGGTCTGCGCTGCTCGACACGCGCAATGGTTGCGCCTTCCATGAAGGGCTGCAATCCACGGCGTACGGTTTCGACTTCAGGAAGTTCAGGCATGGGATGCTGTGCCTCGCAAGAAGCTCTTGCCGTGTAGGCCGGGTGCAATGTCGAGATGAGCAGCAATCGTTTCGCCAATATCGGCAAAGGTCGGACGGATACCCAGCGATCCATGCGGCAGGTCAGGCCCGAAACAGAGAACCGGAACGCGTTCGCGCGTGTGATCTGTTCCCTTGAAGGTTGGATCACAACCATGATCGGCCGTCAGGATGAGCAGATCACCGGCGCGCAATTTTGCCAAAGCTTCCGGCAGGCGGCGGTCAAAGGCTTCCAGTGCCGCGGCATAACCGGGTACATCACGGCGATGGCCGTAAAGCATGTCAAAATCGACGAAGTTGGTGAAGACCAGATCACCGTCCTGCGCATCGTCCATGGCAATCAGGGTCTCGTCAAAAAGAGCCATATTGCCATTGGCCTTGCGCACCTGTGATACGCCCTTATGCGCATAGATATCGCCGATCTTGCCAATCGCGATGACGGTGCGGCCAGCATCGGTCAGGCGGTCGAGCAATGTCGGTTCAGGCGGCGGGACGGAATAGTCGCGGCGATTACCGGTGCGCTCAAAGGTTTCTCTGGTTTCACCGACAAATGGCCGCGCGATCACCCTGCCAATATTCAGCGGATCGACCAGCTCGCGCATGATCTCGCAGAGCTTGTAAAGCCGGCCGAGACCAAAATGCTGTTCGTGCGCAGCGATCTGGATCACGGAATCCGTTGACGTATAGAAAATCGGCTGGCCGCTGCGAATGTGCTCTTCGCCATACTCTTCGATGATGTCAGTACCGGACGCATGTTTGTTGCCCAGAATACCGGGTAAATTGGCACGGCGGACAGCTTCTGCAATCAGACTGTCGGGAAAGGTCGGGATTGTCTGGGGAAAATAACCCCAGTTGAAGGTTACGGGTACGCCAGCGATTTCCCAATGACCTGACGGCGTATCCTTGCCATTGGAAACCTCTTCTGCGGCTCCCCATAATCCGACCGGATCAGTTGTCTCAGACGGAATTTCGAAGTTGGACGCAAGACTGGCCGCGTGGAAAAGACCAAGTGAAGCCATTTTCGGCAGAGCGAGCGGGCCGGAACGCAGCCCGGTCCTGTCCCCACGTCCCTGAGCGCATGCTTCCGCAATATGCCCCAGCGTCGTTGCGCCCGCATCACCAAAAGCTGCAGCATCCGGCGCGCCGCCTATGCCAAAGGAATCGAGCACAAAAAGAAAAGCGCGAGACATGCATTACTCCATCAGAACCACCTTCCACAGATAGGTGAAACTGAAGCGGATGACAAATATCAAGTATCAGCAGGTCTTGAAGGCGATCTGTTATCTCAGCAATTGCTGCAAGCGACTGCTGTACCCTGACGGACGCGGCCATAGATTGTCTTCGCCATGGGAATGCCTTTGCCTGAGGTGCCAATGGACGTGTTGACAGGATTTTGCATCGTCCAGGCGATGAGCGGTAGGTAGGCGATATTTGTCTCAACACGTACAAATGTGATGTTTGTACCCGCGACGCGCAGATTGGGATCAATGGCGATGGTGCTGCCTTTCGCATAAGGCGTTGTGACTGACTGGTTGACCCGGCGCTGCGACCACGCAACCGTCGCACTGCTGCCATCTCCGGGAACATTGATGGATGTCACCGTGATTTGCGGCAAATCACGCTGGTAAGGCAGAAGCGTCAGACCGGCGATTTCCATGATATTGTTAATCTGGTCTTTCGTGACCGATTGCTGTTGCGTGACCAGATCGGCGACCATACTGCCGGAGCGTGCGAGTTTTCTGTTGACGTCAATTCCATTCGTCACTTCAACGCTGCCAAGAAGCAACAGGATCATCACCGGCGCAATCAATGCAAATTCCATTGCCGCAACACCACGTTGATCTCCCAGGAAAGCCGCAAAAGAGGCTTTCAAATTACGGGCGATTGCAAACAGGCTTTTACAGGGCTGCATGGCGCGGGCTCTCGCTGAAGACAGGGAACGTTGGGAAGGCTGGTGGGCAATCATAGATAGGGCTCGTTTTGCCAGGTTGCCGTTGAGAAGAGCAGGGTCTTCCCTTTCCCCTTTATGCTTTCAATGCGGGGCTTCATCAAATCAGTCAGGATAGGCCAGCGGTAAAAGACCCGCAGTTGATTGATTGTTCCAGCGCCACCGGGAGCATTCTTGAACCCGGACGCGTCGACATCATTGTCCGCCTTGATCGGAATGGTCTTCGGTACAGCCTTGAAGGTCGCATATGTTTGCAAATCGACGACGAGATCAGGGCAACCCGCTGCGGGCATGAGCAACTGGCCGCAAATGAGGGTCGCCAACTTGCTGCCGCTTACATCGCTGGCTTTGAGCTGGCCGGTTCTCAGCTTGCGCGAGAGATCGTCAACGGTGTTGGACATGACCTGTTCGGCGGTAAAGCTCAGGCTGATTTCTATAATAGCAAAAATAAGCAGGAAGAAGGGAAGGGCAATCAGGGCAAACTCGATTGCAACGGTACCGCGATTGTTCCTGCAGAACCGTGCAAACATTGAAGGCCTGCGTTTGCCGCATGCTGGTCCAGCAGGGTCATGACCTTCATGTAAATCAGTTGTAACAGCTCCCCGCACCATGGATTGTCTTTCTCCGTATCATCGCGCCGGACAAAGCTCTATCAGCCAGATGTTAGAATCTCGTTTGAAGCCAGATGCAAATTGTGATGAGTGAATTCACTCTTTCTCAACTTTGATGCAGGTGAACGGGGAGATTATCAATTGCCGCCGATTTCCGTATCGGATTTCTTTTCGGCGTCGGTCTTCTGGGATGTTTCGCAAAAGGGCGAGCATGAGAGTGTCTGGACAGCAGCCCGCCTATAGACGCGGACGGTGTTGGCAACGCTGCGGCTGACGAGAACGTGATCATCGACAATCGCGCCGCCATCGGCGTCCATGATGACGATGTTCGTCACACCGAAACCTTTACCTGTCAGCACCACCGTTTTTGAATCTTTGACAACCGCATCGGCTATTTCGGGATCGCCGACAACGACCGTATCCGCAGGGCGGGCCAGCTTCAGAACGGTGGCCTGATTCATCACAACATGGATGCCGGTGTCAGCACCAGCTTGTGCCGCGCTCGACACAGCGGCCAAAAGCGCAAGTGCAATGATCGTGCCGTGATATCGAACCATGGAAATGCCCTTCGCAAAATCGTTGGATGAACCATGCCCGTGATTGGTGAAAGAAGGCTTAATCCGTGAACCGCTTGTTAAGCATAATTTTGAGCGGCAATAGGTCATGAGCCCATGTGGAGCGATCAATTTCAGGCTTCAGTTTCATCCTTTCGTAACGGTCTTTTTTAAGATGAAAGCAATTCGTCGCGGATAATCTCCCACCATATCACGTTACAAAAATGGCCACGATAAATGGCAACAGAAGTGCGGGAGATCACAATGTTCAACGTAAAACATCTCGCAGAACCGGGCGACAATGCGTTCACCGGCTTTCCCCGGAACAGGTCCGGAGCGACTGCCATTGAATATGCCCTGATTGCGGCCATTATCTCCATTGGGATCGTCTCCAGCGCAGGAACGCTCGGAACCGCCATCAAAGCCACCTATCAAAGTGTCTCAACCAAAGTTGTAGACGTGAGCCAGTGATGTTCAAACGCAAAAACGGCTCAGACATTCGGCGTGACGGACAAGCGCGATGATTGAAGCAGCAATATTGATCGTCTTTCCCTTTGCCATGGCATTTGCGGGCGTATCCGATCTTCTCTCCATGACAATCCAGAACCGTGTCTCGGTCATCCTGCTCGTCTCTTTTGCCGTACTTGCTCCTCTCACCGGAATGCCCTGGGATATTTTCGGCCTGCATTTTGCAGCCGGTGGTGCAGTTCTTGCGGTCACGTTCCTGCTGTTTGCGACGGGAACCATGGGCGGCGGCGATGCCAAGCTCATGACGTCAACGGCAGTCTGGATCGGGTGGAACATGGAATTGGCAGGCTATCTGCTCATTCTGTCGCTGCTTGGCGGTGCTCTGACACTGGCAATCCTCAGATATCGAAGCTCGCATCTGGCTATTGTATATGCGGGGCGGTTTAATTTCATGCAACGATTGGCACAGAAAAACGAAGGCGTGCCCTACGGTATTGCCCTCGGAGCAGCTGGTTTGATGGTGTTTCCATCATCGCCAATGTGTCTGTGGGTCGTGGAACGATTGGCTCATATTTGACAGCTTCTGGTTGGCTTTCTGACTCTTCGCACGGCATGCGAGTAGGTTAGGGCTAAGACAGTACAAAATACGACCAGATTGTCCCCATTAATCATCATTTTAAGCAAAGTATTAACCATAATTACACGATTGCGAAGCCAAGGTGTTCCCCGGGCAATGTGGGTGAAAAACTATTGGGGTCGTCAATGCAAAAGGCACGCGTTGTTATTCTCATCGTGGCGATAACGGCTGCCGGTGCAGCTGGCTATATCGCGACGAATATGAAGCCCGAAGCACCTGTTGTCGAAGCTGCCGCGCCCCCTCTGCCCCAAATTGAACTTCAGGACGTGCTGGTTGCCACGGATGGCCTTGGCGTTGGTGCCGAAATGCAAAACCAGATGCGCTGGCAGCCATGGCCCGTAGCGGCGTTGGCTGACGGCTATATCAAACGTTCAGAGCGGCCAAACGCTGAAAAAGAACTGAGCGGATCGACTGTCCGGCTGCAGATATTCCCGGGAGAACCGATCCGCGAAGCCAAGCTGATCGGCAAGGGCCAGAGCTTCATGTCGGCGCAATTGCCCGCCGGGATGCGTGCAGTGGCAACGCAGATTGCAGCTGATACCGCCGCGGGCGGCTTTATCCTGCCCAATGATTATGTCGACGTGATTATGATCCGGCAGGTGGAAGGCGAACAGAAACAATTCGCTACCGAAACAATTCTCAGCAATGTGCGGGTTCTCGCCATTGATCAAACAATTCAGGAAGACGAGACCGGCCAGAAAAACAAAGTGGGCTCCACCGCAACGCTCGAACTGACCCCGCAACAGGCGGAGATATTGTCGGTGGCGCAGCAGATGGCGAGCCGGATGACGCTGGTGCTGCGATCCCTGCAGGATGTGCAGGAGCCGACAGGGCCCGGTGCTGAATACCTCGTCAATTCACCGGGGCGCGCCGGAAACGTCAAACTCATCAAATCCGGAACTGTCACTGAAATATTGGGGCGCAAATAAAATGGGGTTCGGATCAATCGTCATGATGCGCAAATGCGACAACCGCCTGTCCCGATTCTGGAAAGCCGGACTCATTGCAGCGGGCTGCGGCATTGCTCTTTTGCCAATGCAGACAAATGCCATCGCTGAAAGCAATGTGGTCAAACTCAATCAGGGGCAGGGTGCTTCCAAGCGGATCAACCTCGCTCTCAATAAATCGCTTGTCGTTGATCTTCCGACAGACGCTTACGATATTCTCGTTGCCAATCCCTCAGTAGCTGACGCTGTTACCCGCACGGCCCGCCGCATCTACCTTTTTGGAAAACAGGTCGGTCAGACGAATATCTTCGTTTTCGGGCCAAATGGCGAGCAGCTTGCAAGCTTTGATCTGGTGATTGAACGGGATGTCGCTGGTCTTGAAGGCAGTCTTAAAAAATACATCCCGGATTCCGACATCAAGGTCGAACTTCTCAATGATAACGTGATTTTGACGGGAACAGTGCAGACCCCGCTTGACGCCAAGCGTGCGACCGATCTTGCAACCTTGCTGGTCACAGGCGGTGAAGCAACAACCGGCCAATATTCGCAGGGGTCCGTAACCAATGGCAAAGGTACCAGCGTCGTTATCGGTGATCAGGATGAAGCGCGCCAGAAGAGCAAGATCGTCAATCTCATTCAGATTGCTGGCGAAGATCAGGTAACACTGAAGGTTACCGTGGCAGAAGTCAGTCGCACGGTTATGAAACAGCTGGGCGTTAATCTTATTGGCTCTACCAAGTCGGACGGCATCCTGTTCAGCTCGGAAAATATTGCCTCGCTTGTCGGTAAATCAATAAGCTCTTCGGGTGCGTCCATCCCCCTGTCGATCGGCAGCGCCACCATCGACTCCTACATCAATGCGATGGAAGCGGCGGGCGTGATGAAGACCTTGGCAGAGCCGTCCCTGACAGCAATTTCGGGCGAACAGGCAACATTCAAGGTTGGCGGTGAATACAATCTGATTACCGGTCAAACCGTTTCAGAGAACTCAAAAACCGGTGTCGAACGATCGAGTTATAACATATCGAAAGTTGAATATGGTATCGGCTTGGAGTTCGTGCCTGTGGTTCTTTCTCCCGGCCGCATAAGCCTGAAGGTACGGACATCCGTTTCCGAACCCACCATGGAAGGGTCTGTCAGTCTTGGCGCGGGCGGAGGACTTGGCGGCAGGACGGCTGCACCCGCGACCAATCTGATTTCACTGCGCAAACGTCTGGCTGATACAACTGTAGAGTTACCTTCCGGCGGCTCCATGATGATTGCAGGCTTGATGCGCGATGAAAATCGCGCCGCCATCTCCGGTCTGCCGGGTATGTCTAAAATCCCGATCCTTGGCACCTTGTTCCGCAGCCGTGAATTTGTGCGCAATGAAAGTGAACTTGTCATCATCATCACGCCTTATCTGGTCCGCCCGGTAGCCCGTACAGCCCTTGCCCGTCCAGACGATAATCTCAATCCGGCTGATGATGCATCGGGAATGTTCCTTGGCAAGGTCAATCGCGTTTATGGCACGAAAGCCGCCGCCGCACCGACCGGACGTTATGAAGGCGTTGTCGGATACATCTACAAATGAGCAAGGACACAGTCATGTCAGACAAGAAATCTATGCGCATGAAGCCAGTGCTTGCTCTTCTTGCGGTCACACTCCTTGCCGGTTGCGCTGACCGTAGTGGAACCGTCGGCAGCATTCCGGATGATTATCGGACCAATCACCCGATTGTCATCTCGGAAAAAGAGCAGGTCGCCGATATTCCGGTTGGACATGCCGACACGAGGCTTTCAATTACGCAACGCAGCATCGTTCAGAACGTGCTGGCCAATTATCATGCCAATGGTTCTGGCGTCATTCATATCCTGTTGCCAGCGGGCACGTCCAATGAGCGCGCCGCCGCCCGGTTGCGGGATGATATCGTCGCAACTTTGCGCAAGAGCGGTGTAAAGCCGTTCAATATTTCGAGTGAGCGCTATCAGGCAGACGCTGACGAGTCAGCGCCTATTCGCCTGTCCTATTCCGCCATGACCGCGTCGACTGGCCCCTGCGGCCAGTGGCCCAAGGATATTCTCGATACCGCCGACAACAAGCATTATCAGAATTTTGGTTGTGCCAGTCAGAACAATCTCGCGGCACAGATTGCCAATCCGGCTGATTTGCTTGGACCAAGAGCCACGACATCAATCGATGCAGAGCGTCGCGGCGTCGTCATCGATGCATATAGAAAAGCCGCCGCGCCCACACCGGTGCGAACGCAGGACGTCAATTATTAAGTATCCGGACCTCTTTCTTTGAAAAGCGGAATGCCAAGATGAGCCAGTTGGCCTTTGAAACAGAAAATCAATTCAAGGATAGCGATGGACGCTCTGCAGGCGCCGGGCTGCACGCTTACAGGCCTATTCCTCGCATATCGATACAGGCATTTTGCGAAACGGATGCTGTTGCACAGCAGCTATCGCGGGCAAGCGAAGACCGCCGTATGGCGAAGACCCATGCCCAGCTGCATATGGGCGGGATAGGCAGTGCCGTCGAACTCTTCCAGACGATGCCGACGCCCAATCTCATTCTTCTGGAATCATCGGCAGCGCCTCGCGATATGCTGGAACAGCTTGCCGCGCTTTCTCAGGTGTGCGATCCGAGCACCAAGGTCGTCATTATCGGTCACTACAATGATGTCTGGCTTTACCGCGAACTTCTGCGCAATGGCATTTCCGAATATATGGTCGCTCCAATTGATCTGGCCGATATTATCGGCGTGATCGGCGGCTTGTTCGTTGATCCAGACGCGAAGCCTTTGGGAAGTTCCATTGCATTTATCGGTGCCAAGGGTGGTGTCGGTGCGTCCACCATTGCGCATAATATTGCCTGGTCCATCTCGTCGCTCTTCAAGAACGAAGTCGTCATTGCCGATATGGATCTGCCCTATGGCACAGCCAATATCAATTTTGATCAGGACCCGCCGCAGGGCATAGCGGAAGCGGTCTTTTCGCCAGAGCGCATTGATGATGTCTATCTCGACCGGCTTCTCGCCCAATGTGCGGAAAACCTGTCTCTGCTTGCCGCCCCATCCACGCTGGATCGCGTGTTTGACTTTCGTGACGATTCCTTCGCTCATCTGATTGATGTTGCCCAGCGCTCTGTCCCCCATGTGGTGCTGGATATTCCGCACACCTGGAATGGCTGGACCCGCACGACGCTTGCACGGGCTGACGAGATCGTCATTGTCGCTTCGCCTGAGCTAGCCAATCTGCGCAACACCAAAAACTTGCTCGATACGTTGAAACAGTTGCGGCCGAATGACGGGCCGCCGCGCCTCATTCTCAATCAGGTTGGAATTCCCAAACGGCCTGAGATTGCACCGGCGGATTTTTGCAATCCGCTGGGAATTGCGCCGCTGGGCGTGATCCCGTTTGATCCGGCGCTGTTTGGAAATGCTGCCAACAATGGGCGGATGCTTGCGGAGACTGATTCCGCCAATGCAATTGTCCAGAACATCAATGAGATTGCCCATATCCTGACTGGCCGCCTTGAACTGAAGGCCAAGAGGAAGCCTGTACTTTCTTCAGTCCTGTCGAAACTGAAGCGCAAGAAGTGACATTGAAGGAATAAACCCATGTTCGGCAAACGCGGAAATACGGGAGAAGGCCGGCCGATTCAGGAGTTTCGGGCCGTTGCGCTTGAGACGGCGTTGCCGATGCACGCTGCACCGGATGCTGCGCGTTCTCCGCGTGATGTTGCCGAGATAAAGCGTCTTGCCGTTGTCGAACAGCCGCCAAAACCAGCCGCACCGCAACGCGAAAAGAATGAAAGCTATTACGACACCAAATCGCAGGTGTTCACGGCATTGATCGACACGATCGATCTTTCGCAATTGTCGAAACTTGATCCAGACGTTGCGCGCGAAGAAATCCGCGACATCGTCAACGACATCATCGCGATCAAGAACTTTGCCATGTCGATTGCCGAGCAGGAAGAACTGCTCGATGATATCTGCAACGATGTTCTCGGCTATGGTCCGCTGGAGCCTTTGCTGGCGCGCGATGACATCGCCGATATCATGGTCAACGGGGCGCGCAAGACCTATATTGAAGTCCTCGGAAAGGTACAGGAGTCCGGCGTCCGGTTCCGCGACAATCAGCAGCTTCTGAACATCTGCCAGCGTATTGTCAGCCAGGTTGGCCGCCGTGTTGATGAATCGAGCCCCATATGCGATGCGCGTCTTCCTGATGGCTCGCGTGTCAATGTCATTGCCCCGCCTCTTGCGCTTGACGGACCTGTTCTCACCATCCGCAAATTCAAGAAGGACAAGCTGACCCTTGATCAACTGGTTCGCCTTGGCGCCATCTCGCCTCCCGGTGCTGAACTGCTGCAGATCATCGGCCGTGTTCGCTGCAATATTGTTATCTCGGGCGGTACGGGTTCGGGCAAGACGACGCTTCTGAACTGCCTGACAAATTATATCGACCGGGATGAACGTATCATTACCTGCGAGGATTCCGCTGAACTTCAGTTGCAGCAGCCGCATGTGGTCCGTCTTGAAACCCGCCCGGCCAATCTGGAGGGCGAGGGCGAGATCACCATGCGTGATCTGGTGAAGAACTGTCTGCGTATGCGCCCGGAACGCATTATCGTCGGTGAAGTGCGCGGACCCGAGGTTTTCGACCTTCTATCCGCCATGAATACCGGCCACGACGGGTCGATGGGTACCATTCACGCCAACAGTCCGCGCGAATGTTTGAGCCGTATGGAATCGATGATTGCCATGGGTGGTTTCGCGCTGCCGCAAAGGACCGTGCGTGAGATCATTGTTGGTTCTGTCGATATTATCATTCAGGCTGCGCGTCTGCGCGATGGCTCCCGGCGCATCACCCATGTGACCGAAGTCGTTGGCATGGAAGGCGATGTGATCATCACGCAGGACCTCATGGTCTACGATATCGAAGGCGAAGACGCCAATGGCCGCCTTGTTGGAAAGCATGTCTCGACAGGATTGAGCCGTCCGAAATTCTGGGATCGCGCACGATACTACAATGAAGAGCATAGGCTGGCGCAGGCCATCGACGCGATGGAAGTTCAGTCATGAGATCGTTAGCACGGCGGGAGCATGGCGATGTTCGGTCTTGATTTCGAGCAACTCGCATTTGTCGTGCTGACAACATTCTCGCTCGCCTCTTTGGCCTATTTCTGCGTCTTCGACCAAATCGAACAGCAGAAAAAGTCTGATGATCGCTTAAAGTCGGTCAAGCTGGCAGCAACCGACAGTCTGAGTAAATCCGGCGCCCGCGATAAGCAGGCCGAGGCCGTAAAGCGCCGCAAATCGGTGCAGGACACGCTGAACGATATCGACCAGCGGCAAAAGCTGCGCGACAAGAACATCAAATCCCCTCCGCTCAAAATGCTGTTGCAACAGGCGGGCCTGAAAGTCACAGTCAGGCGCTTCTATATTTATTCGGGCATTGTCGGAATTGTTCTGGTCTTTCTGCGCGTATTCTTCGGCGCGCCGCTTTATCTGGCGCCCGGTTTCTTCCTGATTGGCGCTTTGGGTCTGCCGCGCGCCTTTGTTTATTATATGCGGCGGCGGCGCGTTGCCGCCTTCCTGCATGAATTTCCAAACTCCATTGACGTCATCGTGCGTGCCATACGGTCGGGCCTGCCGCTCAATGATGGAATTCGCCTGATAGCGCAGGAAGCGCGGGAACCAGTTCGCACGGAGTTCCGGCGGATTGTTGATATGCAACAGGTCGGCGTGAGCATTCCGGAAGCGGCAATGCGCATGTCGGAGTTCATGCCCTGTCCCGAAGCAAGCTTCTTTGGCATTGTTATCCAGATTCAATCGCAGGCGGGCGGCAATCTGTCCGAGGCACTTGGCAATCTTTCGCGCGTATTGCGGGACCGCAAAAAAATGAAGGCGAAAGTGCAGGCTCTGTCCATGGAAGCCAAGGCATCCGCCTATATTATCGGAGCATTGCCCTTCGTTGTTGCCGGGCTCGTTTACATAACAAGTCCCGGTTACATTTCGCTGCTGTTCACGACCGATAAAGGCAACCTCATCATGATGTGCGCAGCCGTTTGGATGTCCATCGGCATTCTTGTGATGCGCAAAATGATCAACTTCAAATTCTAGACGGAGCAGGCGCGGTGTTTTCTTCCCTTCTCAAAGCCGTGCATGACAATCCGGACACCGTTCGGGCTGTGCTCGTGGCTGTTTCAGCCTTTGCAACGGTTATGACGATTTTCCTGCCGAAACTTCGCACATCGGGTTTGAAAACGCGGATGAAATCGGTGGCTCTGGAGCGTGATCAGTTGCGTGCGAAAGATCGCACGCGTCTTGCCGCTGAAAGCATAAGTCGCCATAAGTCCACTTCGCAGGGTAGCCTGCGCATGGCCCAGCGTCAGGGCGTCCGGCAATTTGTCGAAAAGCTTGATCTGCAACGGGCGCTTGCCGATGAAAAGACACTGGCATCGCTGCGCACGGCCGGCTTTCGCGGGCAGAATGCACTAAATGTGTTCCTGGCGGCCCGTTTCGGTCTGCCATTTCTGACATTCACCCTGACAGCCTTCTGGATATTCGGCCTGAATGGTCTTTGGGGACAGCCGACAATGGTACGCGTACTCGTATGCCTCGTTGGCGGCTATATCGGTTTTTACGCGCCCAATCTTTATGTCAGCAATGCGGGCAGCAAACGAAAACATTCAATCCAGATGGCGTGGCCGGATTCCCTCGATCTCATGTTGATCTGCGTTGAATCCGGAATGTCGATCGAGGCCGCCTTCAAGAAGGTGTCGGAGGAGATTGGCGTTCAGTCAACGGCGCTGGCCGAAGAGTTTGTCCTGACGAATGCAGAACTTTCCTTTCTGCCCGAGCGGAGGCTGGCCTATGAAAATCTTGCAACGCGCACTGGGCTGGAGTCGGTCAAATCAGTCGTACAGGCTCTGACCCAATCCGAACGTTACGGTACATCCATCGGCGGCGCGCTTAGAACCTTGTCCGATGAAAGCCGTGAGGCCCGTCTCAATGCCGCCGAGAAGAAGGCGGCAGCCTTGCCACCGAAATTGACCGTCCCGATGATTGTGTTTCTTCTGCCTGTGCTTTTCGCGGTCATTCTTGGACCCGCAATCATTCAGGTTTCGGCGCAGGGCGGCATATTCGGCGCGATCAAATAAACAAGCCGCTTATCATCCTGCGGCTGTTTCCATGCTCTTGCAGGGTCAACTGTTGTTGGGCTTCTTCTTGTCTTTCAGCATGTTCCACGAGTTTTGCTGGGCAAGCATCGAGCGGAGATACCTGACATTGGTCTCTGCCTGTTGCGGCGAGAGTTCCTGTTTGGCGATTGTTTCTGCCTCGGCAAACCGGCCCTGAAGCCCGATAACCAGCGCCAGATTCTGCCTGACACGGCTATCGGCACCCTGAGCGCCAACTGCCCTGCGCATATATGTTTCCGCCGTGTTCAACTCGCCTGACAGGACATAGGACATGCCAAGATTGGAGAGCAGCGATGCCTCATTTGGATTGATGTCCATTGCCTGCTTGTAGATGTTGCGGGCCTCGCTGGTCTTGCCCAGCTGGTCAAGAATAGCGCCTTCAGCGGAAAGCAGTTTCCAATCGGGATATTCGGGTGTCTGCGCGCGGCGAATTGCATCAAGCGCGGCTTCAAATTCGCCGCTGCTCGCCAATGCCTTGCCATAGGCAGCAAGCACGTCACGGTCTTTCGGATAGGCAATGGCCAGACTGCGCATGACCGCAAGGGCCTGATCATTACGGCCTGTCATACGCAGCACGGTGGAAAAATTCATCGCCGTGGCTTTGTCTTTGGGATTGCTTTGATAGCGCGCCCCAAGACTGGATGATGCTTGCGCGAGCTGCTGCGCATTCATCTCATCGAAATTGCCCGCTGGTGCTGCCGCAGTGGAAGCCGGGGAAATAGAACCGGTGGTTGTTTTGTCGGTTGTAGCGCAACCAGAAATACCCGCGGCAAGGGCAATCATTGCGGCGGAAAAAATGAGACGGCGATTGCGTTGAATAATCCCTGCGCTTGTCATAATTTGCCCCGTCAGATCCCACCGCACGTTCATTGGTGCGTTAACCAATCCCATGCGAAAGAAATATTCTGTTAACCCTAACGGATCGTTAATGACGCCATGTTTGCAGGCGTAAATGCATAAAATTGACCTCAGGAGTAATCAATCATGTCTGCCGAAATCACCAAACAGAAGTCACCGGGCAGCAGGCCCGTCTGGTTCGTCCCGAAGGGTGGGTTGGAGGGCCTTGGACTTGATGCGGTAACGCTCGCCTGGGCCCATGCAAACGGGTTTGAAGGTCAGGCTGGCAGGCTGCTTGTTGTTCCCGGCGAAAAGGGTGAAATATCGGGCGCACTGCTTGGCACGGGCAAGGATGACAACCGGTTGGCCGCAGGCAAACTCGCACAGGCTTTGCCCAAAGGTGCCTGGCATCTGGCCGGTCCGGTTAACCAGCCGGATCTTGCAGCACTCGGCTTCCTGCTCGGCGGTTATAAATTCACTCGTTATGTGAAGAAGGACGATACGGAAGTCTCGCTTGCCTTGCCTGATGGCGCGGATAAGGCTGACGTCAAGCGGCAGGCAAGGGCGGTCACGCTCGCGCGCGATCTCATCAACACACCGACCAATGATATGGAGCCCGATGCGTTGGAAGCCGCTGTACGCAAACTGGGCGACGAGCACAAGGCATCTGTCGATGTCATCAAGGGTGATGCGCTGCTCAAGAAGAATTTCCCGATGATCCATGCCGTTGGCCGCGCCGGAAGTGAAGAGCCGCGCCTGATCGATCTGGTCTGGGGCAAGAAGGATGCACCGAAGGTAACGCTTGTTGGCAAAGGCGTCTGCTTCGATACCGGTGGTCTTGATATCAAACCAGCGAGCAGCATGCTTTTGATGAAGAAGGATATGGGCGGCGCAGCCAATGTGCTGGCACTTGCCAGCATCATCATGGATGCGAAACTGCCTGTTCGCCTGCGTGTTCTCATTCCAGCTGTCGAAAATTCCATTTCCGCCAATGCATTCCGGCCGAGCGATATCCTGACCAGCCGCAAGGGCATCACGGTTGAAATCGGCAATACGGATGCGGAAGGCCGTCTTGTCCTTGCCGATGCGCTGGCGCTGGCCGATGAGGAAGAGCCGGAAATCCTGATTGATATGGCGACCCTGACTGGCGCAGCGCGTGTTGCGCTCGGCCCTGATGTGCCGCCATTCTATTCAAACGACGAGACTTTCGCGGCTGATGTCGCCAAGGCTTCTGAAGCTGTAAGCGATCCGGTATGGCGCATGCCGCTGTGGCAGCCCTATGAGGCAAAACTTTCATCCCGCGTTGCCGATATCAACAACGTAACAACGGATGGTTTTGCCGGTTCGGTGACAGCGGCTCTGTTCCTGAAACGCTTTGTTGAAAAGGCCAGGGTCTGGGGCCATTTCGATATTTATGGCTGGAACCCGGTGGAAAAGCCGCATTCACCTGTTGGTGGTGAAGCGCAGGCCATCCGGGCCCTTTATCATCTGTTAAAGGCCCGTTTCCCGGCCAGCAAATAACGGTTCTTGGATCAGTGTCCGGCAGCGAGTTCTTCAAACGCTGTCGGATGCACCGGACCATGATTTAGTCTTTGGGCGATCTCAGCAGCACAATCCTCAGGGCTTTGTGCTGATGTGTCGACTTCCAGATCATAAATACCGGGATGATGAACAGCCTCCTGCCAGCGGAGCACGGCTGCCGGGACTGGCGCATCAACCGTTCCCGTCTCATATCGGCCATCACGGCCCGGCTGACCGGCATTGCGGCGCTGCATGATGACTTCGAGAGAACAGCGAACGCCGACAAACAGCACCGGCAGGCCACTCAAACGCCGCGCGCAATCGACGAGGATATGAAGCGGCTTTGTGTAGCTGTCGTGATGTCCGATATCGGCCACGACGTTCAGTCCGAGTCGACTATGCGCGGCAATGGATTCATAAAGGGCCGCATAGAAGACGGGAAGGAGCGGTTCGATATCTGGCCGTTCGCCGCCAGGACGCAATCCGATACCCGGTTGATAGCGCGGCGGTGTGATCCGCATCGTCTGGTCAACGCCCAGATTCATCCAGACACCGCTGAATGTTTCCTGAATGACCGCCGCAATGCTGGATTTTCCGGAGCGTGGCGCTCCGTTCAGGATAATGATTTGGCCATATTCCATCGAACACCTCGCTCTATGCAGACTCAATTTAACCCGACTTGCCGAACAAAATGAACAGCTTGCACTTACCGTGGCAGAGAATAAAATGATACGGAACCGAAATGATCTCGGAAGCCTCTTATGCAGATTGAACTCAAGCCGTTTCAGGCGCTGACATTGTGGAAGGAAATTGCCATCTCCGAAGTGCGGGATGATGCGCATGACCTGACAATGCGGCAATTGGCCGTGCTGCTGACTGTCTATCTGGAGCCGCCGCCGCATACGATCCGTGGTATGGCTGCAAAGCTTGATGTGACCAAACCGGTGATCACCCGTGCGCTTGACACAATGGGCGGTTATGGATTGGTGGATCGTCATCGTGATGAAAAGGACAAGCGCAATGTTCTCGTCAAGAGAACGGTAAAAGGTGCGCTCTATGTTGAAAAGCTCGGCGACCTTGTGATTGCCAAAGCAAAAGGATTACCCCTGTGACATTGGATAAACGGTTGAATGCATTCCGCCCCGATCTGGCGGATGAAAGTCTGCGCGGGCAGGTAGAGGCGGATCGCTTTGTTGAAGGCAAGCCCATGCGCATTTCCGATCCGGTGGTCGATGTGCGGGGCGAAGCGCGCGGCGATGCCGGTGTGACCACGCAATTTCTATTCGGCGATGATGTCCTGGTGTTTGAAGACAGCAATGGCTGGTGCTGGGTCCAGAACGAACGCGATGGCTATGTCGGCTATGTCGTCGATACCACGCTTGATCAACGTTATGACGAGCCAACCCATATCGTTATCGCACCACGCACCTTTGTCTATCCGGGTTCGGACCTGAAGTTCCCGCCGACCAATGCCTTGTCCATGGGATCGCTGGTCACGATAAAGGGCGGCGAGGAGCGCCGGGGCACGCTTTATGGTCTTTTGCCAAGTGGTGAGGCGATTATTGCCAAGCATCTCGTGTCCATTGATGAAGTCACTGACGATCATGTGGCCGTGGCCGAAACCTTGATTCACACCCCCTATCTCTGGGGCGGTGTATCTGGTTTTGGCATCGATTGCTCTGGCCTTCTGCAATTGTCGCTGCTGATGACCGGACAGTCCGCATTGCGCGACTCCGACATGCAGGCGGCTTCCATCGGCGAACTGGTGGAACCTGACGAACATTACAAAAATCTGAAACGCGGGGATTTTGTTTTCTGGAAGGGTCACGCGGCCATGATGGCCAGCCATTCCATGCTGCTTCACGCAAGCGGCCATACCATGAGCGTAACGCTTGAACCGCTGCATGATGCCATTGAGCGCATTGCCTATCTTTATGGCAAACCGACAGCGGTGCGGCGGTTGTAGTTTTCCGGCGGATTGCTCCGATATCTCTTTCCTCGTGGGCTCCCAGATACAGTGTGTTAGGCGACAACCCTCCCCACGTTGGGGGAGGGTAAGATGGTGCCTCAAGCAGCCGTCAATTCAGCCACACGCCTGAACGTTCCGATAATCTGCAGACACGCACGCGCGGCTTCCTGACCTTTGGTGAGGAAATGCTTGGTGAAGAACTCGATATGCTGTGTGTGCTCCTGAAAATGATGCGGGGTCAGCACGGCTGACAGCATCGGAACACCCGTTTCCATCTGTGCGGTGAGAAGTGCATTCACTACTGTTCCAGCGACGAAATCATGCCGATAGATACCGCCATCAACAACCAGACCTGTTGCGACGATTGCATCGTAATGCCCGGTTTCTGCCAGTTTCTTGGCCAGCAGCGGAATATCGAATGATCCCGGCACGTCATAGACGTCGAATCGTCCGGGGATCACGCCCTGACTTTTGAGTTCGCCTTCAAAGCCGACGCGGCATTGATCGACGATTTCCGAATGCCATCGGGCCTGGATAAAGGCGATGCGTGGTGCGGGATGTGGGGTATTGTTATTCTGGAACTGATCCATGTCTGTCTCCTTCGAGTTGACGTGAATCAGGGCACAACCAAAAATGCTCAGGGACTGCCTGACGGCAGCCCTTGCTTTCAGTTGTTCTCTTTCATCCGGACTATACCGTCGGCTTCGGAATTGCACCGAAATCTGCTGACCTTTCCGGCGAACCGGAAAGCGCTCGCGGGCTCGCACCTGACATCTTTCGACACCCAGTGATTACCGCCGGTGGGGAATTACACCCCGCCCTGAGAACACTTACGCGGGCAATCTATCCGAACAGCAGCGGCGGTCAAAGCCAAATTTTTCTAATACTGCGCTTGCCTGTCGACAATATTTTTCAAGGGCTCACCGCGCTCATAGGATTCAATCTGCGCGATGATCTCAGGAACAAGCGCTGATGGACTGGAGCTTGCCGCTGCGTGCGGCGTCACAATCACCTGCGGATGCGTCCACAATGGGCTATCCTTTGGCAACGGCTCCTTGTTGAACACATCAAGCGTGACAGCCGAGAGCATTCCGCGTTCGAGCGCCGCCAGAATATCCGCCTCGTTCTGCAAGCCGCCACGACCGGCATTGATCAGGCTTGGCGGTCCAAGAGGCCCATCGGTTTTCATCTGGGCAAACAGGCTCATGGAAAGGATATTCTTGGTCTCCGGCGTCAATGGCAGCAGGGACACAACAATATCGGCATCCTTCAGGAAAGCCTTCAACCCGTCAGGTCCATGGCGGCTGGTCACGCCTTCGACGGTCTGCGGCCGGCGGCTCCAGCCGCTCACCTTGAAGCCCAGCATGCGCAGCTTGAGCGCAGCATCGCGGCCAAGCACGCCCATGCCGAGAATGCCGACATTGACCTCATGGGCCGCGGGCTGGCGCCGGTCCTCATGCCAGACCTTGCCAGCCTGCTGCTGCCGGTAGCGCAGGCCGAGACGATGGTGATCCAGCACCTGCCAGACCACATATTCGGTCATGCGCATGGTAAGATCAGGCGAGACAATGCGAACGATCGGCACGTCAGGAATCCGGTCATCATGGAAAACGTGATCAACGCCAGCACCGAGCGAAAAAATGACTTTCAGGTTCGGCAGATCAGCGAGCGATCCGGGGCGCTGCTTCCACACCAGCGCATAACGGACTTTTTCCTTGTCCGTATCGGTGTTCAGCACGAGTTTGCGGGCAGGATCGTTCTTGGCAAATTCCGAGAGCCAGACTTCCGGGTCCCAACCCGTTACAGCCAGAAAAATCGTGTCGCTTGCACCGGTCATTCGCTTACTGCTCCCTGTTCGGCCGTTTCTATCCTGAAGGCCGCTGCCATCAGTGCTTTTGTATAGTCGCTCTTCGGATTAGCGAAGATTTCCTCCGACGGACCATATTCTACCGCCTTGCCATTGCGCATCACCAGCACATCATTGGCCAGCGCTTTCACCACTTTGAGGTCGTGGCTGATGAAAAGATAGGCCAGATTGTGCTTTTGCTGCAATCCGCGCAGCAGATCGACCACCTGTGCCTGCACGCTCATATCAAGCGCCGAGGTTGGCTCATCCAGCATGACAAAGCGCGGATTGAGCACCATGGCGCGGGCAATGGCGATGCGCTGGCGTTGGCCACCGGAAAATTCGTGCGGATAGCGGAAGCGGTTTTCCGGATCAAGATTGACTTCCCTGAGTGCCGCAACAACCCGCGCATCGCGTTCATCTGCCGATAGTTTCGGCTCGTGTACCGCAAGACCTTCAGCCACGATATCGGCAATCGACATGCGCGGCGACAGCGAACCGAACGGGTCCTGAAACACGATCTGCAATTCGCGCCGCAGGGGCCGCATCTGCTTGAACGAGAACTGGTTGATGTCCTTCTCGCCAAAGCGGATGACGCCTTGAGACGAAATCATCCGCGACAGGGCGAGGCCAAGTGTGGTCTTGCCTGAACCGGACTCGCCGACAACACCGAGCGTCTGCCCGGCGCGAATGGTGACATCGATACCGTCAACGGCCTTCACATGATCAACGGTACGGCGCAGGAAACCCTGTTTGATCGGGAACCACACCTTGACCTGTTCACCGCGCATCACAGGGGCGGCGGAAAGATCGGCGGAGGGCGGATTGCCCTTTGGTTCAGCGGCCAGAAGATGGCGCGTATATTCGTGCTGCGGGTTATCGAAGATTTCCTTTGTCGGTCCCGTCTCGACAATCTTGCCCTTGGTCATGACACAGACCCGGTCGGCAATCTTGCGGACAATGCCAAGATCATGCGTGATGAACAGCATCGACATGCCCTGCGCGTTTTTAAGGTCGGCAAGCAGTTGCAGAATTTGCGCCTGCACGGTCACATCGAGCGCCGTTGTCGGCTCATCGGCGATCAACAATTTCGGCTTGTTGGCGAGCGCCATGGCAATCATGACGCGCTGCCGCTGTCCGCCTGACAGTTGGTGCGGATAGGCATCAAGACGCTTCTCCGGCTCGCGGATACCCACTTCATTGAGGAGTGCCAGCGTGCGCTCCTTGGCAGCCTTGTCGCCCATGCCCTGATGCAGTTTCAGCACTTCAACGATCTGTTTCTCGATCGAATGAAGCGGATTGAGCGAGGTCATCGGCTCCTGAAAGATCATGGTGATGTCATTGCCACGCACGCGGCGCAGATCATCCTCGTCGCTATCCAGTAGGTCCTGCCCGTTGAACAGAATTTGACCCGAAGGGTGTGAAGCCGGTGGATAGGGCAGGAGCTTCAGGATCGAGAGGGCCGAGACTGACTTGCCGGAACCGGATTCGCCGACAAGCGCCACAGTCTCGCCTTGAGCAATGTCAAAGGAGATGTGATCGACCGCAATCGACTGGCGGCCATTCTGGGTGAAGGCGACCGAGAGGTCACGCACGGAAAGGAGAGGGGACGCACTCATTTGAAAGCCTTGCGCGGATCGAATGCGTCACGGGTCGCCTCACCGACAAAGATCAGCAGCGACAGCATCAGCGAAATAACGATGAAACCGGTGAGGCCAAGCCACGGCGCCTGCAGATTGTTCTTGCCCTGCGCGAGCAGTTCGCCAAGCGACGGCGAACCGGGCGGGAGGCCAAAACCGAGGAAATCCAGCGAGGTCAGCGTGGTGATCGAACCGTTCAGAATAAAGGGCAGGAAGGTCAGCGTCGTCACCATGGCATTGGGCAGAAGATGCCGGAACATGATGGTCCGGTCACGCACACCAAGCGCCCGCGCCGCATTCACATATTCAAAATTGCGGGCACGCAGGAATTCCGCCCGGACAATGCCGACAAAATGCACCCATGAGAACAGCAGCATGATCCCGAGCAGAATCCAGAAACCCGGCGGCAGGATCGATGCCATGATGAGCAGCAGATAGAGTGTTGGCACCGAGGACCAGATTTCGATGAAACGCTGTGCCAGAAGGTCAAGCCAGCCACCGAAATAACCCTGCAATGCACCTGCCGTCACGCCGATCACGGCTGAAGCCGCCGTCAGGATCAGGCCGAACAGAACGGAAATACGAAAACCATAAAGCGCACGGGCAAAGACATCGCGCGCCTGATCATCGGTTCCCAGAATATTCATATTGCCGAACGTGCAATTGGCGTCGTTCACCCCTTGGGGATAGCGTGCACAACGCTCCTCGGCCGTATAGAGCCAGAAGGGCTTTGACGGCGCCGTATCGGGAAGTTCATTATTGACGGTCCGGTAGGAATAGCGCACCGGCGGCCAGATGGCCCAGCCATTGGCCTTGATCTCGTCCTGAATGACCGGATCGCGATAATCCGTCACCGCATAGAAGCCGTTGAATTTTTCCTCCGGATAATCGACGAGTACCGGAAACAGGATTTCGCCCTTGTAGGAAACGATGATCGGCTTGTCATTGGCGATAAATTCGCCAAACAGCGAGCCAATGAACAGAAACAGGAATATCCACAATGCCCACCAGCCGCGCCGGTTGGCCTTGAAATTCTGCCAGCGCCGGGCGTTGAGCGGCGACATACGCGGACGGCGGATTGCGGCGGGTGCAGCTTGGGTGCCGATGGTCGTATCGCTCATCAGACGTCCCTCCGCTCAAAGTCGATACGCGGATCGATCCACGTATAAAGCAGATCGGAGAGAAGGCTGATCACCACGCCAACCAGCGCGAAGATATAGACCGTGGCGATGACGACAGGATAATCCCGGTTGATGATCGATTCATAACCGAGCAGTCCAAGCCCATCGAGCGAGAAAATCGCCTCGATCAGCAGCTGGCCGGTGAAAAAGATCGAGATGAACGCACTGGGAAACCCGGCGATGACAATCAGCATGGCATTGCGGAAAACGTGACCATAGAGAATCTTGCGCTCGGTCAGGCCCTTGGCGCGTGCTGTCGTGACATATTGCTTGCGGATCTCATCGAGAAACGAGTTCTTGGTCAAAAGCGTCGTCGTGGCGAAGGCCGAGAGCAGCATGGCTGTCAGCGGCAGGGCGATATGCCAGGCATAATCGACAATCTTGCCGAAGAAGGAGAGGTCGGCGAAATTGTTCGAGGTCAGACCGCGCAGCGGGAACCAGTCAAAGAATGAGCCACCGGCAAAAAACACGATGAGCATGATACCGAACAGAAATCCCGGTATGGCGTAACCGACAATGACAACGGCGCTGGTCCATACGTCAAAGGCAGAGCCATCCTTGATGGCCTTGCGGATGCCCAGAGGTATGGAAATCGCATAGGATATCAGCGTCATCCATAGCCCAAGCGATATGGAAACGGGGAGTTTCTCCTTGATGAGCTGCACCACGCTGATATCGCGGAAATAGCTCCGGCCAAAATCAAAGCGCAGATAGTTCCACACCAGAAGCCGGAAACGCTCCAGCGGTGGTTTGTCCAAGCCGAACTGCTTTTCAAGGCTGGCGATGAAAGCAGGGTCGAGGCCCTGCGCACCACGATATTTCGAATTGGCTGCCCCGGTGCCAAGCGATTCATTGGTCTGGCCAAAATCAGCCCCGCCACCGCCGATGCGGTCAAGTGCATTGCCGCCCTGACCGGTCAACTGACCGATAATGCGCTGCACAGGACCACCGGGCACGAATTGTACAATCACGAAGCAGACTAGCAAAACCCCGAACAGGGTCGGTATCATCAGAAGCAGACGCCGTAGAATATAGGCTCCCATTAAGACGGTGCTCCGCAGGGGAGGATCAGTTCAAAACTTGCCAATTGCCTTTGCCTTTGCTTCGTCACGCCACCATAGCGTTTCCACCGGAAAACCATAATCGGGCTTCGGCTCCTTGAAACCGAACATATCCCAATAGGCAATCAGGTGATTCGCACTATACCAATTTGGAATCCAGTCGCGTCTTATACGCAAGAGCCGATCGAGAACACGCATAATCGTGATCAGTTCGGCCCGAGACTTGGCCCCGCTCACTTTCTGGATCAGCGCATCCACGCTTGGATCGGCGAGGCCGGGAAAATTTGTCGATCCCGGAATTGCTGCGGATTTGGAGCCGAACATCGCCTGCAGGCTTTCCTCGGTCGGCGTCGGCCCCAGCGAATAGGCAGCGCCGATCATATCGAAATCGAAATCCTGCAACCGGACCTGATATTGCGTGGGATCAACCAGCCGCAACGACGCATTGATGCCGATAGCGTTGAGGTTGTTGATGAACGGCGTGGAAGACCGGGTGAACACTTCGGCAAAAATCAAAAGCTCAAGATTGAGCGGTTTGCCTTTGGAATCGGCAAATTTGCCATTCTGGCGGGTGAACCCCGCTGCTGTAATCAACTCGACGGCACGGCGCAGATTATCTCTGTCGCGCCCTGATCCATCCGATGTGGGCTGTAGGAGCGCATCACCGAAAATCTCCGGCGGCAGCGTGTCGCGCAGTGGTTCCATAATGACAAGTTCGTCCGGGGATGGTTTGCCTTCGGAGCGAAATTCCGACTTCTCAAACAGGGATTGCGAGCGGTTGTAGACGTCATAAAAAAAGTTCTTGCTGGTCCATTCAAAATCAAAGCAGAGCGCAATGGCTTCCCGCACGCGCTGATCCCGGAATTGCTCGCGGCGCTCATTGATTGCCCATGCCTGCAGAACTGGACGCTTTTCGCTTGAGAATTCGCGTTTCACCACGCGTTTTTGCTGAATGGCCGGAAAATTATATTCCGTCACCCATGTTTTCGCGACAGATTCAGTTCTCCAATAGATATCGCCTTTCTTGAAGGATTCGAAATCCGCCTGACGCTCGCGAAAAAACTCAATGCGGATGCGGTCAAAATGATTGGAGCCGCGCTGTACGGGCAAATCCTTTGCCCAATAATCCGGGACCCGTTCATATTCGATTGTCTGTCCGACAAGGATTGTTGCGGCACGATAGGCCCCTGAACCCAGTGGCGCTTCCAGTGTTGAGGTATCAAAATCGCGCGTCGCATACCAGGCTTTGGAAAAGATCGGTATGACAGCCGCTATATCGAGAATGGCGCGATCGGAATGCTTGCCGGAAAAGCCAAGACGCAGCGTATGGTCATCCTGCGCGACAATCTCTTTGAGTTCCGCCATCAGGACGATGAGATCGGGATGGCCCTTGGTCTTGAGCGTTTCATAACTGAATGCAGCATCATGTGCCGTCAGCGGCGAACCATCATGAAAACGCGCTTCTGGCCGCATCTTGAAGACAAATGTCTTTTTATCCTCGGAAACCGTCACAGTCTCGGCAACCAGCCCATAGACCGAATCAGGCTCATCGAGCGCTGATGTCATCAGGGAGTCGAAACACAGCTCGATACGGGGCGGCGCATCACCGCGCGCGCTGAAACCATTCAATGTGTTGAAGGTTTGCGGTGATTGATTGAAAAACCAGGTGCCCGGTGAAAAGCAGAAGGTGCCACCCTTCGGCGCATCGGGATTGGTATAGTCAAAATGGGTGAAATTCGCCGGATATTTCAGCTCGCCAAAGGCCGAAAGGCCATGCAGCGGCACGCCGGTTTTGACATCCGCGAGCGCAACGCGCGGGGCGAGTGCTGACAGCGCCGCCGCACTCGAATATTTCAGCAGGTCCCGGCGGTTGAGACGGTTCAGCATCATTGCGCCCGGGCTTTCAGAGCTTGTTCCTTGGCGGTATCGATCCACCATGAGAACATGTCGATGCCGAGATACTCCGGCTGCTTCTCTGGAATGCCGAATTTGTTCCAATAGGCAATGTCGATTGTATCCTTGGTCCATTGCGGGACAACGTAGTAGTTCCACAGGAGAACCCGGTCGAGTGCATGGGTTGCTGCGACTAGTTCGTCACGATCCTTGGCAAAGACCACTCGGTCGATCAGCTTGTCGATCGCCGGGTTCTTGATACCGCTATAGTTTCGGCTACCGGGAGTATCTGCAGCGGCGGAACTCCAGAAGTCCCGTTGTTCATTGCCCGGTGACTGAGTCTGCGGCGTGACAATCATCATGATGTCATAATCAAAATTATTCAGTCGATCGAGGTATTGGCTGTTGTCGACCACCCGGATGGAAGTCTGAATGCCCAGCCTGCGCAAGCTATCCATGAACGGCCCAAGTACACGTTCATCAGATGGATCATCCGCAAGAAACTCGATCGTCAATGGCTGCCCGGTCTTTGTGTTGACGAGCTTGCCGTTCTGTTGGTCGTAACCCGCCTCACGTAGCAGATTTACCGCGTGGCGCAGGTTTTCCCGAGCAGTCTGAGGGGTGTCATACACCGGAAGTTTGAATTCTTGGGTAAACAGGTTTTCCGGAACTTGTCCTCGGACTGTCTCAAGAATTTCCAGTTCTTTTCCTGTTGGCAATCCACTGGACGCGAGATCAATACCAGCAAAGTAGCTGTTGATCCTCTGGTATTGGCCAAAGAACAAATTCTTGTTCATGCTCTCAAAATCGAAGGCCCAGGTAAGGGCTTCGCGTACTTTCGGATCTTTGAACTTGTCGCGACGCGTATTGAGATAAAAGCCCTGCATCTTGCCGATTGAATGAAAGGGAAATCGCGCCTTGACGACATCACCTTTTGTCACGGCCGGGAAGGTGTAGTCCTGCGTCCATCTCCGGATCATATTCTCCTGCCTAAGATCGTTGTAGCCACCCTTCTTGAAGGCCTCCCAACTGGCAGTCACGTCCCTAAAATACTGGTATTGGAGACGGTCAAAATTGTAACGTCCGACATTCACCGGCAAATCCTTGGCCCAATAATCAGGAACCCGTGACCATATGATTGTCTTGCCCAGATCGACGCTTTCGATCTTGTAAGCAGATGAACCGAGCGGAATCTCGGTGGATGGCTTGCTGATATCGCGCTTCTTGCCGCTGGCATCAGCGGCTTCCCACCAATGTTTTGGCAGAACAACCAACTGACCCATAATGTTCGGCAGTTCCCGATTGCCCGGACTTGAAAATGTAAAGGTGACTTCACGCTCGCCTGTAATCTCCGCCTTGGCCACGTCGTGATAATATTTGTTGTAGAGCGGACTCTGTTTCTTCACCACGTCAAAAGACCAGACGACGTCATCGGCGGTGATGGGCGTACCATCATGCCATCTGGCCGCGGCATTGAGGCGGAACTTCACCCAGGCAAAGTCATCCGGATAGGCAACGGCGTCCGCGATAAGACCGTAGTTCGTGCTGCCTTGATCCGGAGAATCGCTCATCAGTGTATCGTAGAGAATTCCGCCGCCAAACCCGACCAGACCTGAAGCCGGGGTTCCCTGCACGACGTATGGATTGAGACTATCAAAGGTTCCAACAACGCTCTGATTAAGTGTCCCTCCCTTTGGCGCATCTGGATTGACATAGTCCAGATGCTTGAAATCCGCTGGGTATTTAGGCTCGCCGAGCATACTGACCGCATACCGCCATTCCGGCTCCGCAGCCCTCGCATTTGACAGGGGAGCCATCGCGGTGATGGCGAGGAGGGCGAGGAGGGCAACAAGCGGACGGAAGTGCAAATCAGGTCTCCACAATTTCTCTTTTCGTTCAGTCTAAGAGAAAATGCGGCAGAGAACAGGCCTTCAGCAAAAAAACACGCAGTCTTGATGGCGAGATCAGCCCGATACAAAAAAGCCGGGCACAAGGCCCGGCTTTCAGTGTTCTTTTGTTTGGCTTATTTCGCTGGGGCAGGTGCTGCGCCTTCAGCAGGCTTTGCGCCCTCGGCTGGCTGGTCGCCGCCCGCAGGTGCTGCGTCAGCAGCCGGAAGTGGTTTCGGACTATCGGAGAGCGTGCGCAGATAGGCGATCAGATCGGCGCGCTCATTGTCCTTCTTGTCGCCGGCAAAGCCCATGGCTGTGCCCTTGATATAGGCCTTTGGCGAGGTCAGGAAGTGGTTGAGATGGTCAAATGTCCACAGCTCCTTGCCGCCTTTCGAAAAATCCTTGATGGCGCCGGAATAGCTGAAACCTTCATGGGTGGCCATTGGACGATCAACAATGTCCCAAAGGTTTGGGCCAACCTTGTTTGCTCCGCCCTTTTCGCCGGTGTGGCAAGCCTGGCAGCGCTTGAAAACAGCCTCACCGCGTGTCGCATCGGCAGATGCCAGCAGTGTTGCAATCGGCACGGCAGCCGCAGCGGCCGGTGCGCCGGCTTCGCCTTCACCGCCAGCTTCCGCTGCCTGAATGATAAAACCGGGTTTTTCGGGCGCATGTGAATCAAATACGAAATCCGAAAGGATGCCCGCTGTCATGACAACGAAGACTGTTGCCAGAAACGCCATGGCATATTTGTTGAACGCGCTCGAATCCATTGTCGATCATTGCTCCTCTTGCGGAGGTTCTCATTATCTGGTCAATGCAAACAGCTGCATTTACTTGACGAGAGTCCCCTCGTGATCGCGCGGAAACTAGGTCTTTTGCTCAAGACTTGCAACACATATAAGGGCTGTTCTGCCTGAGACTTTTTGACACCGTAGGTTACTTGCGACGATGAAAACATTGACCCTGATTCCCGCCCGTATGGCCTCCACCCGGCTTCCCGGTAAGCCATTGGCCGATATTGCCGGAAAGCCGATGATCGTGCATGTGGCCGAACGCGCGCTCGCCGCTGGACTTGGCCGCGCTGTTGTTGCCACCGATAGTGCCGAGGTGAAGGCTGCAGTCGAAGCGCACGGACTGGAAGCTGTGATGACACGCAGCGACCACGAATCCGGTTCGGACCGCATCTATGAAGCGCTGCTGGCGCTCGATCCAGATGGCACTGTCGATGCCATTGTCAATGTGCAGGGTGATCTGCCAACCATTGATCCTGAACTGGTCAGGCGTGCCCTTTTGCCGCTGCAACAGGGGCCCGCCGATATCGCTACATTGTGTGTTGAAATCATCAGGGAAGACGAGAAGACCAACCCCAATGTCGTGAAGGTCGTGGGATCGGGTATTGGTGAAGGCAAAATGCGCGCGCTCTATTTTACCCGCGCGACAGCGCCTTATGGCAATGGCCCGCTTTATCATCACATCGGTCTTTATGCCTATCGCCGCGCGGCGCTGGAGCGCTTTGTCGGCCTCGGGCCTTCGCCGCTGGAACAGCGCGAAAAACTGGAACAATTGCGCGCGCTGGAAGCTGGCATGCGCATTGATGTCGAGATCGTTGATTCGGTGCCACTGGGGGTCGATACCCCTGAAGATCTCGAACGGGCACGTGATATTCTTACTTCCATAAAGGGCAATTGATTATGGCCAAGACCAACCGCATCTCCTTTCAGGGCGAACCCGGCGCTAATTCCGACACGGCGTGCCGGAACATGTTTCCGCAGATGGAACCGCTGCCATGCCCGACCTTTGAGGATGCGTTCAATGCGGTTGAGAGCGGTGCAGCCGATCTTGCCATGATCCCGATCGAAAACACGATTGCCGGGCGCGTGGCCGATATCCATCATCTTTTGCCGGAATCGCGCCTGCATATTGTTGGCGAGTACTTTCTGCCTATTCATTTCCAGCTGATGGTACTACCGGGTACCAAGCGCAGCGATATTGTCACGGTTCACAGCCATATCCATGCGCTGGGCCAGTGCCGCAAATATATCCGCAAGAATGGCTGGAAGCCGGTTATTGCCGGTGACACAGCCGGTGCAGCGCGGCTCGTTTCCGATGTGAAGGACAAGACAATGGCAGCGCTTGCGCCGCGTCTTGCCTCCAGCCTCTACGGTCTCGATATTCTGGAAGAGGATGTCGAGGACACCGAGAACAATGTGACGCGCTTCGTCGTTCTGACCAAAACGAAGAAATGGGCCCCGCGCAAGTCGGACGAACTCATGATGACGACCTTTGTATTCCGCGTGCGCAACGTTCCGGCCGCGCTCTATAAAGCCATGGGCGGCTTCGCCACGAACAGCGTCAATATGACCAAGCTGGAAAGCTATCAGATTGATGGCAAGTTCACGGCAACGCAGTTCTATGCCGATATTGAAGGACATCCTGACGACAAGAATGTCGCCCAGGCGCTGGAAGAGCTGGAATTCTTCTCGAAGGAAGTGCGGATTCTGGGTGTCTATCCCGCGGATACTACATTCCGTAGCTCGCAGAGTGATGAGTAGATAGCTGTTGGCCTCTGCTGCATAGCTATGGCTCGCCCTTCGACAGGCTCAGGGTGAGGGGCGCTAAATTCTGCGCCCTTTGTGATTGGCATTGCATCCTCACTCTCCCTCATGGTGAGCTTGTCGAACCACGGACAACGCACCACGAACCACGCACCACGAAGTGGCGGCATTTACCCCCTCTGGGCTGTCGGCCTACCGGGGCGAGCCACGGGTCTCGCCCGTCCTTCGGCCCCCACAAGGGGGGAGATCACATTGACATGAACGCATTTGCACAACTGGAAACGTTTCAAATTGTGCAAGATGGTATTGAAGGCTGATCTCCCCCCTTGTGGGGGAGATGTCCGACAGGACAGAGGGGGGTGATTGCATCTCCAATTGCAGTTGCAGAACATACCTCCCCATTACCACGCCCGCTTTTGCGTCTGGCTATTGAAAGGTGGGAAAGACGGGCGATCCAAAGGGGAACGCGGAAGTCTTGGTATTGGTAGTGTAGTCATGCGTTCCCCGGAGATTTTCCTGTTTCAACCAAGAAAACAACCGGATCACCCGTCCCGATGACTGGTTTTACCCTTGTGAGATAATACCTTTCCCCTGCGGCTGGGTTCTCCCCGCAGGTGAAATCACCGATCCTTTCCTGAACTCAGAAAGTTTCCGGAGCATTCCCGCCGGAAAGGACACCATCAGAATAAGCGAGGTGGGATGGTGTTGGATAAGTTGGTGTGATTTTTTTTGAAAATGGTTGCAGCGATTGTTGTGCGTGGTTCGACGGGCTCACCATGAGGGAGAGTGGAGATGCACGACAATCGCAAAGGTTGCAGAATATAGCTCCCGATATCTCAATCCTCTCCGTCATCACCTCAACCCTCTCCGTCATCCTCGGGCTTGACCCGAGGACCCACGACAAAGGGGAAGGAAGGAACGACTACAATTGTTCGTGCTTCTCGATCATGGTCCTCGGGTCATCCTCGGGTTAAACCCGAGGACTGAGGATGACGGAGAGAGAGGGTTGCAGGGAGTCAAGTTCTGCAACTATTGCGGGCTGTCATGTTATGCAACTTTTGCGATGTGCAACGTTGGTGAGGTACAACGTTGGTGATGTGCGGTCTCTGCGATTAGCCTTGCATCACCCAAGCCCCTCATGGTGAGCTTGTCGAACCACGAACCACGAACCACCACAACCCTACGTTCCGCTCTCAACCCAGCTGCGGATGAGATGGGCGGCAATGGCGCCGGGAGGGGGTGTCATCAACCCTTCCGGGTGGGTGCGATCAAGCATCAGAACGACTTCCTCGCGGGTGAACCAGCGGCCCGCTTCCAGTTCCGCCGTATCAAGCGTGTAATCGTCAGAGAGTGCCTCCGCATGGCAGCCAATCATCAGCGAATAGGGAAATGGCCAGGGCTGCGACGCATGATAGACAACGCGGCCAATCGGCAGGTTGGTTTCTTCCAGCGTCTCGCGCCGCACGGCATTTTCGATGGTTTCGCCGGGCTCGATAAAGCCGGCGAGGCAGGAATACATGCCCGGTCCAAAATGCGCACCGCGCGCCAGCAGGCATTTGTCGCCGCGCACCACCATCATGATAGCCACGGGATCGGTGCGCGGGAAATGCTGGGCGTCACAATTGGGGCAGGTGCGGCGATAGCCGCCGTCGCGCATCACTGTTTCCGACCCGCAGCGCCCGCAGAAGCGATGATTCTCATGCCATGTCAGCAAGGAGACCGCCTGCGCCATGGCACCAACCTGATCCTCTGGGACAAGACCCTGCGTATAAACAGGACGATATTCAATGGCCTTGATTGTCTCGGGTAAGGTTGCCAGATCGATGCCGCTTAAGGTCGCAAGAACCGGTGTCTCGTCCTGCATACCCAAATAGATTGTCTTGTTCGGGTTCGGCAGCAATGCCGCAGCCTCCTCAAGCCCGAAAAGAGCATTACCGATGCCGTCGCCCTGAGCCACCAGCACATGGCCTTGCCCAATCAGCAACATGCGTGTGTTTGCGTCTGCCAGTGCAACCGTCACGACGTCATCGCTGCGCTTTTCCGCATGGCGGTTGATCCTGTTGCCGGCAAATCCGACAAAGTGGCTCGCTTCCGCTTCCGGAACATCATAAAGGCGAAACGGCATGGATAAAGCTCCAGAAGGCTGGTCCGGATGGGGACTCACATGGTGTGAAGAATTAGATAGCCCCGAGAATAGCGTTCGCAAAGTCCCTTGCATCTTTTTCGCCATAGGGTTCGCGAATACCATGTCCCCAGACAGGTCCGGGCCACGCAGGATCGCCCGTGTTGCGGGCAATCACATGCAAATGCAGCTGCCGCACAATATTGCCAAGTGCGCCAGTATTGATCTTTTCACAATTGGCGACCGTTTTCAGGGCCTGTGCAGCTATACCAGACTCGAAAACAAGCATGGTCTGATCAAGCGGCGTGAGGTCATGAATCTCGCTGATTCCAACCCGTTGCGGCACGAGAATAAGCCAGGGCCAGCGCCGGTCATTCATCAGGCGCAGGTCGCAAAGGCCCAGCCTTGCAATGGGAATTGTATCAGCTGCAAGTTTGCTATCGAGTATGAACGTCATGATTTGCAACAAATAGCAGTTTTTTTGTCGTTCCGCTTGCTTTTTGCGTAAAGATTGCCGATATGAGCCTCGGGAGGTTGGTGGTGGACGAGCCACTCGCCAACCGGGTCAGGTCCGGAAGGAAGCAGCCCCAACGAGCCAGGCACGGGTCGCCGTGCCAGCCTCCCACCCTTTATCCTCTTCAAAGCCGTTATCCGGCATTGACGCTGCGGTGTGCGGCGGTACAAACTTGTCTGACGCAATGAAGAGCAATGCAGGAGCGGAATCAACCGGGATGGACACCAAAACGGCAGATAGCGCCTATCGCGTGCTCGCCCGCAAATATCGCCCGCAGAATTTCGACGATCTGGTCGGCCAGGAACCTATGGTGCGCACGCTCACCAATGCGTTCGAGACTGGCCGTATAGCGCAAGCGTGGATGCTGACCGGCGTGCGCGGGGTCGGCAAGACGACTACGGCGCGTATTCTGGCCCGAGCACTCAATTACAAGACCGCTGAGATCGACAAACCGACCATCGACCTGTCTGTTCCCGGTGAACATTGTCAGGCGATCATGGAAGGCCGCCATGTCGATGTGATCGAGATGGACGCCGCCTCGCATACGGGTATTGATGATATCAGAGAGATTATTGAGCAGGTGCGCTACCGCCCGGTTTCGGCCCGCTACAAAGTCTATATCATCGACGAAGTGCATATGCTGTCCAATCAGGCTTTCAACGGTCTGCTGAAAACATTGGAAGAGCCGCCACCCCACGTCAAATTCATCTTTGCCACGACCGAAATCCGTAAAGTTCCGATCACTGTTCTGTCGCGTTGCCAGCGTTTCGACCTGCGCCGCATTGATGCGAACATGCTGACTGGTTTGTTGAAGAAGATTGCGGACAAGGAAAGCATCACGGTTGATGCGGCATCGCTGGCGATGATTGCCCGTGCTGGCGAAGGCTCGGCGCGTGATTCTCTCTCGATCTTCGATCAGGCGATTGCCCATGGTGCGGGCAATGTCGATGCGGACACCGTGCGTTCCATGCTGGGTCTTGCCGATCGCGCCCGTATCATCGATCTGTTTGAAATGCTGATGCGCGGCGATGTGGCCTCCGCCCTGCGTGAGTTCCGTGCGCAATATGATGTCGGGGCCGATCCAAGTGTTGTGCTTTCCGATCTTGCCGACTTCAATCATCTGGTGACGCGCATTCGTTTCACCCCTGATGTGGCTGACGATATTTCGCTGTCGGAAGACGAACGGGTACGCGGCAGGGACTATGCGGAAAAACTTTCCATCCGCGTGCTTTCCCGCACATGGCAGATGCTGCTGAAAGGCATTGCCGAGGTGGATGCATCCAACCGTCCGGTGCAGGCCGCCGAAATGCTGTTGATCCGGCTGACCCATGCCGCCGATCTGCCGACATTGGATGAAGCGCTGAAATCGCTGGAAAACGGTGCGTCTCCATCTGGCCAATCGCCGCGAAGCGATGGCCCGCGTCCCGGTAATGGTGGTGGACAGGCTTTGGGCCGTTCGGCACCAGCGGATGCGGTAGCACCTGCCCGCAACACCGTAAGTTCAGGCGGCGGTGCCACCATGCGGCTGGTTGAGCCGACGGCACAACCGGAGCCCGTTGTGCAAGCGCAGCCTGTGGTTGAAGAACAGGCTCCATCGGTTCCGGTAAACAGCATCGCCGATATCATCGCGCTCGCGGAAAAAGAGCGCAATATGCAGTTCAAGATTCTGGTCAAGAATTGCGTCCGGCTCGTCAGCATCAAGCCGGGCAGGCTTGAGATCAATCTGACCGATGATGCGCCAAAAACCCTGATCACGGATCTGTCGCAAAAACTGACCGCATGGACTGGCGCGCGCTGGATGGTGTCCTTGTCACGCGAGCAGGGTGCGCAAACGATCAACGAAACTGAAACGGCGCGGCGCGATTCCATGCTCAGCGATGCCCGTGCCGATCCGGATGTGGCAGCGATCCTTTCGCGGTTTCCCGGTGCCAAGATTATCAATGTGCGGATTGCGACGCCTGCCGGGCAGGCCAATGGCGATCCGGATGCAATGGACGGGACAGGTCTTGGCGATGATACGCTGGCACCCGTCGAAGAAGACGATTGATCAAAAGGAGTTTTTCCCATGCGTGACATTATGGGCATGATGAAACAGGCCAAGGAAATGCAGGGCAAGATGGCCGCCATGCAGGAAGAAATCGCAGCGCTTGAAGCCGAAGGACATTCGGGCGGCGGTCTCGTCACGGTGAAGCTGTCAGGCAAGGGAGCGTTGACCTCGCTCAAAATCGACCCGTCCCTGTTCAAGGAAGATGATGTCGAGATTCTTGAGGACCTGATCATCGCTGCCCATAATGAGGCGAAGGCGAAGGTCGAGGCTGTTATGGCGGAGAAGACTCAGGCGCTCACTGCTGGCCTGCCTATCCCGCCCGGATTCAAGCTGCCGTTCTGATTGTTTTCGGTACAATCACAAGTTTATTGGAAATGATCAGAGCTTGGTCTATATTGAGCTTGGAGTGAGAGGCGAGCTTTCGCCCACCTCTCTCTTGTTTATCTAGCGAATTGAACCCGGACGGTCCATGACCAGCTCGTCCGGGTTTTCTTCATAATAAACGTGATACTAAACGGGAATCTCCGCATAGTTTCACCTCCAAGTTCAAAGGCAAGGCTGTTGCTACAGTCGGGTAGCCCATTCTCCCGATGCACCGGCTGGCGCGGTGCTGCTGCTTCGCCTTCGAACCATTGCGTCTTTCAACGCTTGCGGTGATGATTACTTGGTTCGCGGCTATCGGCAACGAATGCAGGGTTGTGAAATTTCGGCCACTTTTCGCTCAGGTTGCGTCTGCGATTCCCTACAAGCCGAATTTGCTTTAAACCGTCGATATGTCGAAACGAATCGCCGGTCCTGAAATTGAACGCCTGATCCAGCTTCTGGCCAAAGTGCCGGGGCTTGGACCGCGTTCGGCACGCCGGGCGGCGCTGCATCTGATCAAGAAAAAAGAAGCACTGCTTATCCCGCTGGGTTCCGCCATGCAGGATGCGGCGGAAAAGGTTCGTATCTGTTCCACATGCGGCAATGTCGATACGTCTGATCCCTGCATGATCTGCACCGATCCGCGCCGGGAACGGGCTACGCTGATCGTGGTCGAGGATGTTTCCGATCTTTGGGCGCTTGAACGCGCCGGTTCCATGAATGTCCGCTACCATGTGCTTGGCGGCCGCCTGTCGCCGCTGGATGGTGTCGGCCCTGATGATCTCAACATTGCAAGCCTCGTCAGCCGTGTGGCGGAAGGCGAGATCAAAGAGGTTATTCTCGCCGTTAATGCGACGGTTGAGGGGCAGACAACAGCCCATTATATCACGGACCAGCTTGCCGACTTTGATGTGCGCATCACGCGGCTTGCCCATGGGGTGCCTGTCGGCGGCGAACTGGATTATCTGGATGAGGGTACGCTGACGGCGGCCCTGCGCGCACGGACGACGTTATAGGAGAAGACTTTGATCAAACGCCCGATGAAATCAGTCCTTGGGGCGGTGATAGCCATACTTCTCTATGCAACAGCGGGTTTTGCCGCTTCCAAGCCTGAAATCGAAGCGCAATTCCGGATGTGGCTTGCCAATGATCTATGGCCGGAAGCGAAGGCGCAAGGGATATCCAAAGCGGTCTTCGATCAGGCCTTTTCGGGCGTCACACTCAATTTCGATCTGCCCGATCTGGTCATGCCCGGTGAAAAGCCGCAGACGCCGAAGGAACAGAAGCAATCGGAATTCGGCTCGCCCGGTAAATATTTCAATGACAAGACGGTTGGTGCGGTCACGTCAGGCGGTACGGCAAGAGCCGGGCAATATGCGCAAATCCTCAAAGCCGTTGAAAACAAATATGGCGTGCCGGGTCCCATTGTTCTGGCGATCTGGGGTCGCGAAAGCGGCTATGGCAGCGTCAAGATTCCCTATAATGCCGTTACCGTGCTCGGGACAAAGGCTTTTTTGGCCACGCGCAAGGACATGTTCCGCAAGGAATTGATCGCAGCACTGCAGATTGTCGAAAAAGGTTATATCGGCGTGAGCGCCATGAAGAGTTCATGGGCTGGCGCGCTCGGGCAACCGCAATTCATGCCGACGTCCTATCTCCAGCATGCGGTGGATTTTGACGGGGACGGCAAGCGCGACATCTGGAATTCGGTTCCCGATACACTTGGTTCCATCGGCCATTATCTGGCACAGTATGGCTGGCAGCGTGGGCGGGACTGGGGCTATGAAGTCAATGTTCCGCAAACTGTCAGCTGCGCGCTGGAAGGACCGGATCAGGGCAAGCCTTTCGCCGCTTGGTCCAAGCTCGGCATTACCCGCGTCAACGGCAAGTCGTTTCCGTCAAGCGAAACAAATCGCGAAGGCTTTCTGCTGATGCCTGCGGGAAGGCATGGACCGGCTTTTGTCGTAACCAAGAATTTCTATGTCATCAAAGAATACAATATGAGCGATCTTTATGCGCTCTTCATCGGCCATGTGGGTGATCGCATTGCCAATGGCGCCAATGGCTTCTCGGTTGGCTGGGGTGATGTGGGCGGGCTTTACCGTTCGGATATTGCCAGCCTGCAGAAAGCGCTGGAGAAAAAGGGCTATGATGCCGGTGGCGCCGACGGTTTCCCGGGCTTCAAGACAAGACGCTCCATTGGTGATTGGCAGGCGAAGCAGGGGCTGCCCGCGACCTGCTTTCCGGATAAGGATCTGGTCAAGGCAATTCGCTGATTTTCCCAGCGATAGCCACCAGATGGTTCAGGGTAGGGGATGGATCATCCCTGCGCCAGATCAGCCCGGTTTCAATCACAGGCGGCTCGCCGGATAGTTTCAGATAGCGCACACCGGTGCGGCCAAGATTTTGCAGTGATGCCGGCACCAGCGCGATCCCCATTCTAGCCGAGACAAGGCTGATCATCGTTTGCATCTGGATCGCTTCCTGCCCAATAAGTGGAGCGGCGCCATTTGCCGTATAATAGCCGGTGATCACATCGTGAAAGGCTGGCGCGCTGCGGCGAGGAAAGATAATCAGGGCCTCCGACAAGGCTGTGGCAATGTCCAGTTTGCCATTCAGGCTTTTCAATCTTCCTGATAGCAACCATTGCTCCGGTACGGCGGCCACCAGCTCTTCCTGAAGCAGCGGCAGATAGGACAGTGAGGCGTGAAGCGTCGCCTGCGGCGGAATGATCAGACCTGCATGAATATCGCCCTGCAACAATGTTTCGATCTGGAGATCGCTCGTTGCCTCCTGCAATGTGATTTGCACATCGGGATAATCGGCTTTGTAGAGGCCGAGCAGCGTTGGCAGCAGACTGTAATCGGCGGTGCTGACGAAGCTGAGCTTCAGTGTGCCGGATGTTCCCTGCGCGAGTTGCCGGGCGATGCTGGGCAATGCTGCCGCGTCATCCAGAATTTTTTGCACATGATCAAGCCATTGCGCACCTGCTGGTGTCAGCACAACACTGCGCTTGGTGCGTGCAAACAGTTCCACACCGATTTCTTCTTCGAGTGCGAGAATAGTCTGGCTGAGGGGCGGTTGGGTCATGTTCAGTCGTGCGGCAGCCCGGCCGAAATGCAGTTCCTCGGCAACAGTGATAAAGTAGCGTAGCTGACGCAGATCCATATCGCGTTTGTAATATGGAAAACGACCTAATCAAGCATGAATTATATATTTCACACTTGTTTGGAAACGCTCTAAACAAAAGGCAATCGGATCTTCGAACCAAAATGTCCTTGTGGAGGAACAGCCATGGCAGCCAATGAACGGTCGAAACATATCACGCAGGGCGTAGCGCGCTCGCCCAACCGCGCCATGTATTATGCGCTGGGTTATGAGAAGGCGGATTTTGACAAGCCGATGATCGGCATTGCCAACGGCCATTCGACCATCACGCCATGCAATGCCGGATTGCAGCCATTGGCTGATGCGGCAGTTGCTGCGGTTAAGGCAGCGGGCGGCAATCCGCAAATCTTTGGCACACCCACCATTTCCGACGGCATGGCAATGGGTACGGAAGGCATGAAATATTCGCTGATCTCCCGCGAAGTTATCGCCGATTGCATCGAAACCTGCGTCAACGGTCAGTGGATGGATGGTGTTCTGGTGCTTGGCGGCTGCGACAAGAATATGCCGGGTGGTATGATCGCCATTGCCCGCAGCAATGTTCCCGCAATCTATGTTTATGGCGGCACGATCAAGCCGGGTAAATGGAAGGGCAAAGACCTTTCCATCGTTTCATCCTTTGAAGCGGTCGGGTCTTTCATGGCTGGAAAAATGAGTCAGGAAGATTTTGAAGGCATTGAGCGGCATGCTTGTCCTTCCACCGGCTCCTGCGGCGGCATGTATACGGCCAATACGATGAGTTCCTCGTTCGAGGCGTTGGGTATGTCCCTGATGTCGTCATCGACCATGGCCAATCCGGATGGCGAAAAAGTTGACAGCACCGCGGAGTCCGCCCGCGTTCTGGTGGAGGCGGTACGCCGGGGTATCCGCCCGCGCGATATCATCACCCGCAAATCCATCGAGAATGCCGTGTCGCTGATCATGGCGACAGGTGGCTCAACCAATGGCGTTCTGCATTTCCTCGCCATTGCCCATGCGGCTGAGGTCGAATGGACGCTGGATGATTTCGAACGCGTCCGCCGCAAGGTGCCGGTTATCTGCAATCTTCGGCCATCAGGCCAATATATGGCTGTTGATCTGCATCAGGTTGGCGGCATTCCGCAGGTTTTGAAAATCCTGCTCAATGCCGGGCTGCTGCATGGTGATTGCCTGACAATCACAGGCCGCACCATCGCCGAGGAACTGGCCCACGTTCCAGATGCGCCGCCTGCTGATCAGAATATCATCCGGACCATCGACAAGGCGCTCTATAAGGAAGGGCATCTGGCGATCCTCCGGGGTAATCTGGCAACAGAGGGTGCTGTCGCCAAGATTACCGGTCTGAAGAACCCTGTTATTCAGGGCCCGGCACGGGTGTTTGATGACGAGCAATCGGCGATGGATGCCATTCTGTCGGACAAGATCAGGCCCGGTGATGTGGTTGTCCTGCGTTATCTTGGACCCAAGGGCGGTCCCGGAATGCCCGAGATGCTGGCTCCGACATCGGCGATTATCGGGCGTGGTCTTGGTGAGAGCGTCGGGCTGATCACCGATGGCCGGTTTTCCGGCGGCACCTGGGGCATGGTCGTCGGCCACGTCACGCCGGAGGCTTTCGAGGGTGGTGCGATAGCGCTGATCAAGGAAGGCGATATGATCACCATTGATGCGCACAAGCAGCTTCTGCAACTCGAAGTGAGCGATGCGGAACTCGCCGAGCGCCGCAAGGCTTGGCAGCAGCCCGCGCCCCGCTACACGCGCGGCGTTCTGGCAAAATTTGCCAAACTCACCAAATCCGCCAGCGAAGGTGCTGTCACGGGTTAGATTGAGAACAGTCTGTCAAAAGCATGGGCGGTATGAATGCCGCCCATGAAATGCGATCCTGACGCGCAATCGAAATCGTCAGGAAATAAGCATATGCCAGCCCTCGTGAATGGACAGTGGATCAAAGGTGACGTTGCCGCCAGTGAGATGAAGGATGGGGCATTCCATCGCGAGCCGACCCGGTTTCGCAACTGGATTACGCCAGATGGCGTGCTCGACAAAGAGGGTACTCCCACATTCAAGGCAGAGGCCGGTCGTTATCAGCTTTTTGTATCCTACCTCTGCCCCTGGGCATCCCGCACGCTGATCTTTCGCCACCTCAAGGGGCTGGAAAACATCATCGGCATTGCCGTGGCTGAGCCTGCCCTCGGGGAAAATGGCTGGACATACACCAATCTTGTCGATGCGGGGTCAAAGGCACCGCCGATCCATTACCTGCACCAACTCTATACGGCTGGCCTGCCCACTTACACAGGCAAGGTTTCTGTTCCAGTGCTTTGGGATCGTCAGGAGGGGCAGATCGTCAACAATGAGTCGGCTGATATCATCCGTATCCTGAATTCCGCATTCGATGGGCTGACCGGTGATCGCAGGGATTTCTATCCGGAGAGGCTGCAGCCGGAGATCGAACGGTGGAACGCGCTTATCTATGACGATATCAACAATGGCGTTTACCGTGCCGGGTTTGCCAAGACACAAGAAAGCTACGACGAAGCGGTGAGGGATGTCTTTGCCGCGCTTGATCGTGTGGAAGCACATCTCGCCGATCATCGCTATCTGGCAGGGCAATATTTAACCGAGGCGGATTGGCGTCTGTTTGTGACACTGGTCCGGTTTGATGCTGCTTATAATGGCGTCTTTAAATGCAACATCCGTAGGTTGGAAGATTATCACCAATTATCCAATTATCTGCGCGAACTCTATCAGTTTGAAAATGTCCGCGAGACAGTGAAGATCGATCACATCAAGACAGGCTATTATTCCATCGCCTCGGTCAATCCGACCGGCATCGTCCCGGCTGGGCCAATGATCGACTTTGATCGGCCGCATGACCGGGAGCGCCTGACCGGCAAAGGCATCGTCCTGCGCTAAGCGTCGAATTCCACCGTTCTGAACCAAAAGCCCGATGGCTGGACCAAATGTCCGCTCATCGGGCTTTTTGCATTGCAGCAGCTTTTTCTCTTCATTTATGGCTTGTCAGAAATACCCATATGTGAAAATATTATTCACAAAAGAAGATTGAGGAGGATCGCACTATGGGACGCCAGTCCATTCCTGAAAGCCTGAAATGTGCTTCAAGGTGCAGCTGTGAGTGATTTTGCGCCCACAGTCGGCGTGTCCTCGACACAGCCAAAGAACATGCCAGCCGACCATGCGGCACTGCCGGTCTGGAATGCCGAAAACTGGTTCTATGAGGATTGGCCCGTTGGGCAAAAAATCCGCTCGCTGCGCCGGACGATTTCCGAAAGCGACAGCCATCTCTTCAATACACTGGTCACTGACATCCACCCCTATGTGCAGGACCAGATGTTTGCGGAAAGCGAGGGCATTTTCGGCAGGCGGCTCGTTGCCGGGGCCTTTGTCTTTTCCGCTGGTCTCGGACTCGTCGCAACCAATTGCGTCAATGCTTTTTCCTATGGCTATGACAAGCTGCGGTTCATTAAGCCGGTCTTTCTGAATGACACGATTTATACAATCCGCACCAATCTGGATAAGCGCCCGCGCTACAAGGAATTGGGCCTGATCCGCGCCAGCTACGAGGTGTTCAAGAACGAGGGCGAACTCGTTCTCTACTGTGAGCATCTGCAAACGGTGAAATACCAGAACCCCACCGATTTTATTGGAAAGACCGAGAAATAATGACCACGGATAATGCTGATCTGCCGCTTGCCGGCCTGCTCGTCGTTGATATGAGCCAGTTCCTGTCAGGGCCCTATGCGTCGCTGCGCCTGATGGATCTGGGCGCGCGGGTTATCAAGATCGAGCGACCCGATGGGGGCGATCTTTCCCGCAGGCTTTATCTGAGCGATACGGAAATCGGCGGCGACTCGACCATTTTCCACGCGATCAACCGCGCCAAGGAAAGTCTGGCGATCGATCTGAAAAGCGAAAGCGATCTCGCCTCATTACGGACACTTCTCGGGAAAGCTGATGTTCTCATTCAGAACTTCCGTCCCGGTGTCATAAAGCGTCTGGGCCTCGATTATGAAGCTGTTAAGGCGATCAACCCGCGTCTCGTCTATGCCGGTATTAGCGGCTATGGCGAGGAGGGTCCGTGGGTCGGGCGTCCGGGTCAGGATTTGCTGGCGCAATCGCGATCAGGCCTGATGTGGCTGAATGGCGATGAAAGTCAGGGGCCAGTACCGTTCGGGCTTGCTGTGGCCGATATGCTTGCGGGTGCGGCAACGGTTCAGGGTATTCTGGCTGCACTGGTAAGACGTGGCATCAGCGGCACCGGCAGTCATATTGAAACAAGCCTGCTGGAGTCGCTTATCGATTTCCAGTTCGAAGTGCTGACCACGCATCTCAATGATGGCCGCCGTCTGCCCAAGCGCTCGGATTTCCGCAGCGCCCATGCCTATCTCTCGGCACCTTATGGCGTCTATCCGACCAAGGACAATTACCTTGCCCTTGCCATGACACCCCTGCCGAAACTTGCCGACCTTCTGGGACTGGATGAACTCGCGCCTTATCGCGATACACCCGCCAGCTGGTTTACCGCCCGTGATGAAATCAAGCGGATCATCGCCAATAAGCTGGCGACTGAGGATACGGATCACTGGCTTGCTATACTTGAGCCTGCCGATATCTGGTGCGCGAAAGTACTGAACTGGGAAGAACTGATGGCGAGTGAGGGTTTCAAGGTTCTCGACATGCTGCAGACTGTCGAACGGGAGGACGATGTCTCCATTCTCACCACGCGCTCGCCCATCCGGGTCAACGGCAAACGGGCAAAGTCCGACCGGGCAGCGCCGCGGATCGGCGAACATAGCGAGGCGATCCGCAGGGAGTTCGGCCTGTGAGTAAGATCACATTGAAGGGGATGACGTGGAGCCACCCGCGTGGCTACGATCCCATGGTTGCCTGTTCCAGACTTTGGTTTGAGAAGACCGGAGTTGCCATCGAATGGGATAAGCGTTCGCTTCAGGATTTTGAATCGTTTCCCGTGGAGGAACTGGCGCGCAGCTACGATCTGATCGTGATTGATCATCCGCATGTCGGGCAGATCACGGCTGAGCATTGTCTTGCTCCGCTCGATGTTCCCGGTCGGGCGATTGAACGCGAAGGCCTAAGTAAAGGCAGCGTAGGGCAATCCTATCCGAGTTATCATTGGCAAGGTCATCAATGGGCCTTTCCCGTTGATACGGCAACGCAGGTCTGTGCGTGGCGGCCCGATCTTCTGAAGCAATCACCAAAAACTTGGGACGAGATGTTGGTCTTTGCCAAAGAGGGCAGGGTTCTTCTTCCGCTCAGGCCACCGCATTCCCTCATGACGTTCTATACTCTGTGCGGAAATCTCGGCACTCCCTGCGCAACGGCATCGGCCGAATTGATCAATCGGGAGCATGGTATGCGTGTTCTGGAAATGATGCGCGAGATCAGTGCGCTTGTTGATCCAGCCTGTTTTGAGATGGACCCGATTGCTGTGCTTGAACGAATGGCTGAGAGCGGATCACAGATCGCCTGCGCGCCCCTGATTTATGGCTACGTCAATTATGCGATCAAAGGCTTCCGGCCCAATCTCGTTGCTTTTGCCGATATTCCTGCTGTGGGTGAAAATGGCCCGATCGGGTCAGCACTTGGTGGAACAGGTATTGCCGTCTCTGCATTTTCCGGGCATCGCGCGGAGGCCATTGATTTTGCCTACTGGATAGCCAGCGGCGATATACAACGTGGCCCTTATGCGGAGACTGGCGGCCAGCCCGGACATGCTGATGCATGGGAAGATGAAGCGGTCAACGCTGCCACGTCAGATTTCTATGTAGCAACACGCATGACGCTTGAGGCTGCCTGGGTGCGTCCACGTCACAATGGCTATATGGCGTTTCAGCAATCAGCATCGGATAGGATCAATCAGGGGTTGCAGAGCTGGCAGAACACCGGAAGCGTCATTGACGATCTGAATGCTCAATTCCGGCTTGGTTTTAGTCAATAAACGGACTTCGCGTTTACCCGTCTCTGCCGTGGCGCATTTGTTCACCGCGACCATAACGTCCCGGACAAACACCAATACCACGCTGACACTCTGTAGGGCTTGAATCTGTTATCTCGGACGAGCGCGGGGTCCAGCTTGCATAGGTCGATCCACAAGCACTCAAAGCCAGGCTTGATAAAAGAGTTACAACCGCCACGTACTTCATTCTTTAATCCCAAGATTACGACAACAACTCTGCTTTGCCGCAAACCAGAATGAAAGTCAAAGTTGTGATGCCCGATAGACCATCATCAAACAGGCCAATCACGCATAGCGTTTCTCAGGTTCAGCATCCGCTCCATTGACAGCCGGGTGGGCGTTGACGGCCGTGATGACAGCCAGAGCAGCAAGTGAATTCACACTGCGATTGCCGCGATTGAATGCGGTCATAACGGTTTCGGCGATGATTTTCGCTTCCTCGTTCGTGCTAGATTTCACGAGGAGCGTTGCTGCCGCCTTGTCATAGGCCGCCTGCATCAGGTCCCAATCATCCTGCGAATAGGTCGTTTCCGGTGGATTTGCGAAAGACATGGGGAGTATTCCTTCCCTGAATCGAATGAAAATCCCGCGACAGGAAAAGGCTAGTCGCTCAAATGTGGCATGGCAATTCGAAACGATTTCTTGCTGCTCTGAAAGCACTTACCGCAGTGCAAACTGCCGACGTACCTATCGGAATATGGCAAATCCGGACAAGGAATATGAGCCGGCTTTGCCCTTTTATGGATGGGTGATTCGAGCCATCGCTACAAACTGCTTTCAGCATCCGTTCTTGCCTGAATATGCCGGGAAAGACGGGACCACCGCTGACTGAACCATGGTGTCACCAGAGATATTTTTTCGAATTGCCGGTTGGAAAAAGACGGATCAGTCTCCTCAAAGGTCCAGACCTTGAAGTTTGTCAGCTCGTGCGGCCCGAATGTGTGGATGAGCGGAATATCAGCCGCATCGCGTCCGCGCGCCACGACAATGCGTCCGATACGCCGCGTGTTGTGGCGGGCGTCGAATGTGTGCCACTGATCTCCGAGATAGACCTCGAACCACGCGTTGAAATCCATCGGGGCGGGATCGGCAGGAATGCCGATATCACCCATATATCCATTGACGTAGCGCGCTGGGATATTCATGCAACGGCAGAAAGCAACAGCCAGATGCGCGAAATCCCGGCATACGCCAACGCGCTCCTCATGAGCCTGTGCGGCAGTCCGCGTGGCACGGGCAAAACCATAGCTGAAAGTCAGCCGCTGGTTGACGTAATCGCAGATGGCCTGAACCCGCGACCAGCCTGGCTTGACATTGCCGAACAGGCTCCATGCCAGATTGCTCAGCTCATCCGTTTCGCAATAGCGGCTGGCGGACAGGAAGGCGAGACACTCGGTCGGCAGCTTGTCGACGGTTAGCTCCCGTGCGTTTTCGTCAATGGGATCAGGCAGTCCGTCATCCTCTACTACCGCATCATATTTCAATGAAAGATTGCCCGCCGGAGCCAGAAGACGCAGGCAGCTATTGCCGAAAAGGTCGTGAAAATTCTCGAGTTTAACCGTAGGCGACGCTGACGGGCCCCTCTCGCAAACAATGTCGGAAACGCGTCCCGCCTCCAGATTGAGATAGGTCGTCATCGGCGTTGGTTCGTTGCACTTGATAGCAATTTCATATCCGACACGGATCAACATGGCGCATCCTTTTGGGGTTTTGAATGGAACGCGAGAAAGGAGTTTGAGTTCCTGCCATGCCCAATAAAATTGTCGATAAATGCAAATGGCTTTGCTCAAACCCGCGCCGGAAGGCTCTTCAGTCTTTGTTGACCATAAGATTGTAAAATTTGAAACGAATGCCGCCTCGGCCCGTTATCTCAGCAGGCCCAAGCATTGCTGGAAGGGTGATAGGCGGGTGCAGAAACATAGGCTTTTGAGGTGTTTGGCACGCGTCGGCAGATGAGTACCGATCTTGCTCCAGAAATGGATGGGAAGGGTCATATGGCTGTAAAACATGGAATGCCGCATCAACCGGTTGCCACGGTCATGCGCACACAGATTACCCGGCAGGATTTCCGCAATGCCGTCCAGTCCTCCCAGCCTTCTCAGGCTGACAAGGATCTACCCTCGCAGTTCGTTGATCTGCTCAAGCGCCTTGAAAAGGCGGAGAAGCGCAAACAATAGGGAATGGCTCAGTTGTTGCGTGTGTCCTGCATGACCTTGCCCTGATAGGCGAGGTGGGCGTCCCGGCCATATTTGGCCGTGTAATTGACAAAGCTGCCGAAGGACAAGGCAAAAGCCATGAAAATGAAAAAGACAATGCCAAGACGCTGTACAAGCATGACAGATACCCCTGTGGAACTGACACAAAGGTATGAGTTGCAACCTGAACATGCGTAGAACCCGCCGTTCATCCCGCGTTTCAATTTATTAAAATTTTACAAATTTTATGGCCGTTGCCCGGCAGCAATGGGTTTCTTCACCGACCAGCGTTCGTGCAGTCGTGCCAGCATCAGATAGATGACCGGTGTGGTGTAGAGGGTGAGCACCTGCGACACGATGAGCCCGCCAACAATGGTAATTCCAAGCGGACGGCGCAGTTCTGAACCGGGACCGGTCGCAATGATGAGCGGTATGGCGCCCATGATGGCGGCAAGCGTTGTCATGAGGATTGGCCGGAAGCGCTTGAGACATGCCTGATAAATCGCGTCCTCCGCTGACAGGCCATAGCTTCGTTCGCCCTGTAGTGCGAAATCCACCATCATGATGCCGTTCTTCTTGACGATGCCGATCAGAAGAATGATGCCGATAAAGGCAATCAGTGTCAGTTCCGTGCCCGTTATGACCAATGCAAGCAGGGCGCCAAGCCCGGCAGAGGGCAGGGTGGATATGATTGTCAGAGGGTGGGCGAGGCTCTCATAGAGAATGCCGAGCACGATATAGACTGTCAGCAATGCCGCAAGGATAAGCAGGGGTTGGCTGCCGGTGGATTGGGTGAGTGATGCGGCGTCGCCCGCAAACTCCGCGTGAAGTGAATCGGGAAGATGCATGCCGAGAACAGCTGCCTGTACCGCATTGTTGGCATCTTCCAGCGAGGTCCCCAATGCCAGATTGTAGGAAATGGTGACGGACGGAAACTGCCCCTGATGATTGACGACAAGGGGCGCAAGGGTGCGCTCGATCTTGGCGACACTGCTGAGCGGCACCTGTATGCCGCCGGTTCCGGTGACATGCAGATTGGCGATTTGATCGGGGTCGAGCGCGTAACCGGCATTGGCTTCGATCACCACCCGGTATTGGTTGCGCGCCGAGTAGATCGTGGAGACCTGCCGCTGTGAAAAGGCATTGTTGAGCGCGCTGTCTATATCGCCGATGGCCACGCCCATGCGCGCAGCTGCGACCCGGTCTATCGTCACATTGGCCTGCAATCCGTTGGGCTGGCGGTCCGTTGCCACATCGGTCAAACCGGGTTCCTGTTTGAGACGGTCCAGCACCTTTGGCGCCCATGTGACAAGCTCACTATAATTGGCATCCCACAGGGTGAACTGATATTGCGACTGGGTCGAACGTCCGCCCGCGCGGATGTCGCCGGGGGAAAACAGGAATGTTGAAAGGCCCGCCACGGAGGCAAGTGATTTGCGCATTCGGTCAATGACAATGGCGGTCGGGTCGCGTTCCTTCTCCGGCTTCAGTGAAATCAGCAACTGCCCGCGATTGACACCGGATGAAAACCCGCCGCCACCGACGGAGGAGCCAACGCCGGCAACAGCCGGGTCCTGACCTGCAATTGCTGCCGCCTGCCGCTGCAGGTCCACCATGGCCGGATAGGAGATATCGGTTGAAGCCTGCGTACCGCCCATGATGAAGCCGGTATCATCAGATGGAAAGAAGCCTTTTGGGACTTTGACATAGAGAAAAGCTGTGATGGCAACACAGGCAAAAATGACAAGCACGGCCAGAACACGGTGATAGAGGACACTCTTCAATGTCCGGCCATAAAAGGCGATCACAGTGTCAAGCGTACCTTCGACTATACGGCCGAAGGCACCCGGACGGGCATTGGCATCATGGGCTTTCAGCCTATGTCCGCAGATCATCGGCGTCACGGTCAGGGATACGACCGTGGAGACAAGAATGGTGAAGGCAAGGGTCAGCGAAAAGGTCTGGAAGAAACGCCCGACGATACCGCCCATGAAGAACAGGGGAATGAAGGCGGCAAGCAGCGATACGCTGATGGAAATGACAGTGAAGCCAATCTGCCGCGCGCCTTCAAGCGCTGCCCGCATCGGCTTCATGCCTTCTTCGAGGTTGGCATAAATATTCTCGATCATGACGATCGCATCATCGACAACGAACCCAACCGATACGGCGAGTGCCATCAGGGACAGATTGTCGATGGAAAGACCCCAGGCCCACATGGCGGCAAATGTGCCAGCGAGCGACAATGGTACGGTCACACCGGCTGCCATGGTCGGGGTGGCACGCCGCAGGAAAACCATGACAACCGCCATAACAAGACAGATGGTGGCCAGAAGCGTCCACTGCATATCATTCACACTGGCATGAATGGTCGTGGTCCGGTCTGAGAGAACCGCAATATCAATGCCCGGCGGTATCAGCCGCTTCAGATCAGGCAGCAGCGTTTTCACCGCATCCACGGTGGCAATGACATTGGCATTGGCCTGTTTGGTGATGTTGAGAAGAACCGAGGGCTTGCCATTATACCAGGCGTCTGACCGGCTGTTGCGCACGCCCTGTTCGACAGTGGCGATATCGGACAGGCGAACAGCCGTCCCGTCGCCGCTGCGGATGATGATCCGTCCGTAATCCTCGGTTGTTTTCAATTGCGCATTGGTGCCAATCGAGAAAGCAAAATCACTGCCATCGATGGAGCCAACCGGTTCGGCCACATTGGCATTGACGATGGCGGTGCGAACCGTGTCGAGCGACATGCCCATGGCCGCAAGGCGATCAGGGTCGAAGCGGACACGGATCGCCGGTTGATCCGCTCCGCTGGCCGTCACTTCGCCAACCCCTTCCACCTGTGAAATACGCTGAACGATGACCGTGTCTGCCGCATCGTAAATAGCGCTGGCAGAGACCGTATCGGATGTCAGCGCCAGAATAAGCACGGGCGCTGCCGCCGGATTGACCTTGCGGAAACTGGGCAGTGACGGCAGGTCGGAAGGCAGGTCCGTAGCAGCCGCATTGAGCGCTGCCTGCACGTCTTGCGCCGCTCCGTCGACATCGCGCGACAGGTCAAATTGCACCGTAATGTTGGTGGAACCGAGCGAACTGACCGATGTGAGTTCTGTAACGCCAGCGATTGAGCCGAGGCGGCGCTCCAGCGGCGCGGCAACGCTGGCAGCCATGGTCGCGGGATCGGCGCCGGGGCGGCTGGCGGAAACGCGGATCGTCGGCAGATCTACCGAGGGAAGGCTCGCAACAGGCAGAAAGCCATAGGCAACAATGCCGAGCATCAACAGACCCAGCGCCAGTAGCGTGGTTCCAACAGGTCTGCGGATGAACGGTTCGGAAAAGTTCATACGCCGCCATCCGCTTCAGGGGCAGGCGTACCGGTTGGCCGACCGACGATGCGGCTGCGCAGGCGCTCAAAGCCGAGATAGATGACCGGCGTCGTATAGAGCGTCAGAAGCTGGCTGAGGACGAGGCCGCCAATAATGCTGATGCCAAGCGGAATGCGCAGCTCCGAGCCGGTTCCTTGCGCAAGGGCCAGCGGCAGGGCGCCGAAAAGCGCGGCAAGCGTGGTCATCATGATCGGACGGAAACGCAGGATCGATGCTTTGACAATCGCTTCGCGCGGATCAAGTCCTTCGGTTCTTTCAGCCTCAAGGGCAAAGTCGATCATCATGATCGCGTTCTTCTTCACGATACCCATGAGAAGCACGATGCCGATAAGCGCAATGATCGACAGGTCCTGCCCGAACAGCATCAGGGCGACCAGTGCCCCGACACCCGCCGATGGCAGTGTGGAAAGAATGGTGATGGGATGAATGGCGCTTTCGTAGAGAACGCCGAGCACGATATAGATCGTGATGATGGCCGCAAGAATGAGCCAAGGCTCGCCTGCCAGTGAACTGGCAAATTCCGCCGCATCGCCAGAATATTGCCCGCGGATCGACTCGGGCAGCGCAATGGCTTTTTCAGCCGATTTGATTGCCGTCACCGCATGGCTCAATGAGGCTCCCGGTGCAAGGTCAAAACTGACAGTGACAGCGGGGAACTGCTCGTCATGGCCAATGACCAATGGTGCCGTGGTGAACGAAGCGGTGGCAAACGCGCTCAATTGCACCTGAGCGCCCCCGGCGCCGCTGACATAGAGCTTATCGAGCGACTTCGGGTCCGCCTGATATTGCGGCGAGGCTTCAAGGATGATCCTGTACTGATTGGCCTGTCCATAGATAGTGCCGATCTGGCGCTGACCGAAGGCGTCATTGAGCGTGTCACTAACCGCCTGCATGGAAACGCCGAGCCGCGAGGCGGTTTCCCTGTCGACGTTGACGAAAATGCGCCCGCCGCCCATTTCTATTTCCGAAGCCACATTGATCAGAGCCGGATCGCGCTGCAATTCCTTGGCGAGGCGCTGCGCCCAGTCCACCACCATCGCGGTATCGGTGCCGGTCAGCGTATATTGGTATGGCGCACGGCTGGAACGGGTGCTGATGCGGATATCCTGCACGCTCTGGAATGTTACCTGTACGCCGGGAATACCAGTGGTTTCTGTTCGCAGCCGGTCGATAATCTGCGCGGCGGAATCCGACCGCTGGTCCTGTGGTTTTAGCGCAAGGCTGAGCGTGCCTGTGTTGGGTATAAGATTGGTTGTGCTGGTTCCAACCACCGAAACAATACCTGCCACATCAGGGTCCTGTCGCAGCCTGTCGGTAACAATAGCCTGGGTTCGTTTGATCGCGTCGAACGAGGTCGTCGGCTCGGTTTCGATGATCGCCGTTATCAGCCCGGTATCCTGTGAAGGCAGAAATCCTTTGGGGATGATCACGTAAAGCGCAATTGTCGCTGCAAGCGTGACAGCCGTCAGCAGCAACATGAGTTTGCTGCGATCAAGCGCCCAAAGCAGACTGCGGCGGTAGCCCTCTATGACCTTGTCCATCCATTGGTCGATATTGTGCAGCACGCCGCGGCGCTCGCCCTCTTCTTTGCCGCGCAGGATGCGGGCGCACATCATGGGTGTCAGTGTAAGGGAGACGATTGCGGACACAACAACGGCAATGGTCAGGGTCAAAGCGAATTCGCGGAACATGCGCCCGACAATGCCCGTCATGAAAAGCAGCGGGATAAACACTGCGATCAGCGAGACGGTCAGCGATATGATGGTAAACCCGATCTCGCCCGCGCCCTTGAGCGCCGCATCCAGTGGGCCTTCGCCATCTTCGATATGGCGAACGATGTTCTCGATCATCACAATCGCATCATCGACCACAAAGCCGGTGCCGATGGTCAGCGCCATCAGGGAAAGATTATCGAGGCTGAAACCTGCAAACCACATCACCCCGAATGTCGCCACAAGCGACAGGGGGAGGGCCACGCCGGCAATGATGGTGGCGCGCATGGTTCTCAGAAAGATGAAGACCACGAGAATGACCAGTGCGATACTGATCGCAAGGGTCAATTGCACATCATGGATGGACGCGCGGATTGTGTTCGTCCGGTCGTTCACCACATCCAGCGTCACACCTGCTGGCAAAGCCTGTTTGAGACGCGGCAATTGCTGCAGCACGCGGGCAACCGTATCGATGACATTGGCACCGGGCTGGCGCATCACATCGATGACGACGGCAGGCTCGCCCTGATACCACGCGCCAACACGGGAGTTTTCCAACCCTTCAACAACAGTTGCCACATCTTTGAGAAGAACCGGGGAACCGTTCTTGTAGGCAACAATGATGGAATTATAGGTCTGCGGATCGATAATCTGGTCGTTGGCTGAAATTGTGTAGGATTGGTGTGTGCCATCGAGCGCACCCTTGGCACCGGCAACGCTGGCATTGGTGATCGCGGTTCGAATATCCTCTAGTGCAATGCCATAGGAGGCAAGACGCGGCAGATCCGCCTGAATGCGCACGGCGGGACGCACGCCGCCCTGAATATTGACATTGCCGACGCCCGTGACCTCGCTCAGCCGCTGCGCCATCATGGTATCGGCAAAGTCACTGAGATTGCGGATGGAATAGCTCGTGGAACGCAAGGCAAGGGTGATGATAGGTGTATCGGCGGGGTTCACCTTGGCGTAGGTAGGCGGATAGGGCAGGGTTTTTGGCAGCAGGGAACCGGCTGCATTGATCGCCGCCTGCACGTCCTGCGCGGCACCATCGATATCCCGGTCGAGATCAAATTGCAGCGTTACCTGACTGATGCCGAATGCGCTTGATGACACCATTGAGGAGAGCGAGGGTATCTGTCCGAGTTGTCGTTCAAGCGGTGCGGTGACGAGTGACGCCATAGTATCGGGATTGGCACCCGGCAATTGTGTTGTCACCTGTATCGTCGGAAAATCCACCTGCGGCAGCGGTGCGACCGGCAGGGCAAGATAGCCGAGGATACCGCCGAGCAGCACGGCAATCCCCAGAAGCGAGGTTGCTATGGGCCTGTGGATGAAAGGTGTCGAAACACTCATTTCGGGGTCCCGCTATCGGCCTCTCCGCCGCTTGCACCACCGCCCTGCTGATTGCGTCGCTTATGCTGCCGTTCGCCGCTCTTTGCAGTTCCATCCGGTTGTTTGCCATCATCAGCCGGTTTTGCATCAAGAGCAGGCGTCGTTCCCGCATCCGCAGCGCTCGTAACCTGAACCTTGGCACCGTCCTGCAACCGGGCAAAGCCTGTAGTGACGATTTTGTCGCCCGCTGCAACACCTTCGTTAATGACGGCCTGCACATCATCCTGTTGCCCCACCGTCACCGGATGCATGGCAACCGTATCACCCTCCTGAAGCAGATAGACAAAAGTTCCCGTCGGGCCGCGCTGCACTGCGGCGGTGGGCACGACAATTGCCCCGTTCAAGGTCTGCACCAGCAAGCGCGCATTGACGAATGCGCCCGGCCAGAGGACAAGTTTGTCATTGGGAAAGTTCGCCTTGAGCTTTACGGTTCCCGTCGTCGGATCGACCTGATTGTCGATAACAGCAAGGGTGCCGCTGTCGATGACCGTCTTTCCGTCTCCCGAAAGCGCCTGCACGGGGAGGGTATTGGCCGCGCTCGCCACGTTGATCTTGGCCAGTCGCTGCTGCGGGATCGAGAATTGCACTGAAATCGGCTTGATCTGCGACAGTGTCACGATACCTGTTGTATCGGATGTGCTGACAATATTGCCGACATCGACATTGCGGATACCGGTGCGCCCATCAATGGGTGCGCGGATAATCGTGTAATCCAGTGTTGCCTGCGCACTTTCAATGGCAGCCTCGTCGGACTTGAGCTGCGCCTCATATTGCGCGACCAGCGCGCGCTGCGTGTCTGCCTGCTGCTGTGTGCCCGCATTGGTCTGGGCAAGCCGGATATAGCGTTCAAGGTCGAGCTTGGTATTGGCAAGAAGCGCCTGATCCTGCGCCTTCTTTGCGGTGGCCTGATCCAGCTGGGCGCGATAAATGGCGTCATCAATGCGCGCGAGCACATCGCCCGCCTTCACATCCTGCCCTTCCTGAAACTCTATGGCGGCCAGTTTGCCGCTGACCTGCGAGCGCACGACGACGGAGTTGAGCGGGCGGACTGAACCCACGCCATCGATATAGACAGGAACATCGGCGGATTTGGCTTCAGCCACCAGAACCGGTGTAGGCCCGAGACTTGAACCACCGCCGCGCCGTCCGCCGCCACGGCGTCCGCCTTCCCGCTGGCCAGCCGCGGGAGAGGCGGCGTCCTGCGTTGTCGCACCGGGTGTTTTCCACCAGCGTTCGCGCGTCACATATGCGCCCGCGCCAAGGGCAGCAATGATCAGGATCACCACCAGAGCGCGCGTTTTCGATACCATTCACTCACCTGTTCATGTCTTCCCTCGAAAGGGTCTAAGAGAAACAGTACATTAGCGGGTAATGGGGTTGCATGGAAATTGCCGCCGCCATTAAATTTTGTCCATATTTACGCGGCTTTCGCTTGCGCCGAAGAGGCTTTCAAGGCTAGGAACAATTTGAAACGGATAGCCCTTCTCAAGGTGCAACTTGCTGACTGCCACAAGGCTCTACATAGCGTCTTTCGCGTTGACGCTCATCGCTCTCTTTGCTGTCCTCCAGCTTGGGCTGCTTTCGGCCCTTCTATCGGGACTTCTCGTCTATAATCTCGTCCATCTTGCGGCACCCGTGCTTGGTAAACTTGGTGTTTCCAACAGCTTGACCAAGACATTGGCGCTTGCGTTGCTGGCCATTATCTTCATTCTTCTGATTGTCGCAGCTGTCATCAGCGGCCTTGGGCAATTGACCAATGGTTCGGAAGGCGTCGTCTCGCTGTTCAAGAAAATGGCCGAGATCATGGATACGGCACAGGTTCATGTGCCTGACTGGGCGAAAGCCTATTTCCCGTCCAATCTTGACGAACTGGAATCCATTGCCGCCAAATGGCTGCGCGAACATGCAGGCCAATTGCAGCTTGTCGGCCGCGATTTCGGCGTGCTCATTGTCCGCATCATCGTTGGCATGGTGATCGGCGGGATGATTGCGCTCAGCTCGGTGAATATATCGCGCACGCCGGGTCCACTGGCCCTGGCGCTGGTCGAGCGGGCAAGCGTGCTCAGCGGGGCGTTCCGCAACATCGTCTTTTCGCAGATCCGCATTTCCGCGCTGAACACATTCCTGACGGCGATCTATCTCGTTGTCATCCTGCCGATCCTTGGCGTGCATCTGCCGCTGGTCAAGACGATGATTGTCGTCACCTTTGTGGCCGGTCTTCTGCCTGTTATCGGCAATCTGATTTCCAACACGATTATCGTCATTGTCGGGCTCAGTGTGTCGTTCATGGCAGCCTTTGGCTCGCTCGCCTTCCTCGTTGTCATTCACAAGCTCGAATATTTCCTGAACGCCCGCATTATCGGCGCGCGGATCAAATCCCGCTCGTGGGAATTGCTGCTGGCGATGGTGTTTATGGAAGCGTGGTTTGGCGTGGCAGGGCTCATTGCCGCGCCGATCTATTATGCCTATCTGAAAGACGAGCTTACCGCGCGCAAGCTCATCTGAAGCTTATTCGCGTGATGCAAACAACGCCTCGAATCCGCTGACGTACTTTTCGAAAAGGCGTCCGAAGATTTCGATTTCTTCGGGCGACCAATCAGCAACGATGCCCTCGACAATGGCCTGCTTTTGCAACCGCAGTTCGGCGAGAAGCCGTTGTCCGAGCGGTGTCATGACAACGACGATGCGCCGCGCATCGGCCTGCGAGGCTTTCCGGCGCAGCACATTCTTGGCAACCATTTCCGCAACGATACGGCTGGCGCGTGAAGGGTCAATCCGCAATGTTTCGGCAATCAGGCCAACAGTGACTTCACCGGAGATTTCCCCGCGCCTGACCGCATCAAGCACATCCAGATGGGTCAGTTCCAGCCCCGGTGCAACCTTCTGAATGGCAAGACGGCCAATCACCCGCCGTCCTGTCATCAGCCGCATACGCGTCATGGCATGGCCAATGCGCAGGAGATCGTCATCTGTCCCGGTTTCGGGCGTTTCGATTTCATGTGTCACTAAAGTATCAGTCATGATTCAACCATAACAGATGCGCACCGGGTTTAAAATATGCAAAAAGCATTCCGCTGCTGTTGACATATGTATGCTAATAGCACATAAATTGCACCAATCAAACCGGATACCCCATCCTATGGACCAGAATAATTCCTTTGAGCCGCTCGTCGCGGACCCGCGCAAACGGCTGACTCTCTTCTTCTTTCTGATGGCTGCCATGTTCATGGCGACGCTGGATAATCAGATCGTCTCAACTGCCTTGCCAACCATAGTCGGCGAGTTCGGCCAGCTTGAGCGCTTCGCCTGGATCGGCTCTGCCTATCTGCTCGCCATCAGCGCGGTCATGCCTGTTTATGGCAAGCTTGGCGACCTGTTTGGCCGCAAATATGTGATGATTTCGGCCATCTTTATTTTTACGCTCGGCTCTGTTGTCTGCGGTCTTGCGATCTCCATGAACACGCTGATTGCCGCGCGCGTGCTGCAGGGGCTCGGCGGCGGTGGGGTCATGGTCTCGATCTTTTCCGTCAGCGCTGACCTTTTTGAACCGCGCGAACGCGCCCGTTACCAGAGCTATCTCAGCCTTGTCTTCATTGCCTCCGGCGCTATCGGTCCGGTTCTGGGTGGCACGATGAGTGATCTTTTCGGCTGGCGCTCGATCTTCCTGATCAACCTGCCGATCGGGCTGATTGTCCTCGCCGGGCTGATCTTCATGCTTCCCTACCGCAAACCTGCCCGCAAGCCCAAGATCGACTATGCCGGTGCAGTGCTGCTTGCCCTGACGACGACAAGCCTTGTGCTTGCAGCCGATGGCGGCCAGTTGTTCGGCTCGCTGCTGGCGCCGCAGACCCTCGGCATTATCGGCTTCGGCATTGTCTGCGCCATCATATGGGTTTTTGTTGAACGCCGCGCGCAGGAACCGATCATTCCGCTGTCGCTGTTCCGCAATTCGACCTTTACTTTGTTCGTGATCATTTCCGTGGCCAGCGGTTGCATTGCTATCGGCATGGTCAATTATTTCGCCTTCTTCCTGCAGACGACGACGGGCCTGTCGCCATCGATGGCGGGCCTGCTGTTCATCCTTTTGACGGGTGGCATCGTCGGCGGTTCGCTGTTTACAGGCCGCGTGATTTCGATGACGGGCCGCTATAAATATCTGTCAATGGGTGGCCTTGCCTTCAGTACGGTTGCCTTTGGTCTGTTCACGCAGGTTCATGCGGGAACTCCCGTGGTTCTCATCGGTCTCCTGATGCTGATGCACGGTGTTGGTATTGGCATGGGGCAGCAGATTCCGATTATCGGCGTGCAGAACGCCGCCGGAAGTCGCGATGTGGGTGCAGCAACCGGCTCGGTATCGCTGGCACGCATGGCCGGAGCCTCGATTGCCATCTCGGCCTACGGCGCCATCATTGCGGCCAACATCTCGCATGGGGCCGTCAACATTCCGGGTGTGGGCAATATCGAGGAACTGACGCCGAAGATGATGGCGGCACTGCCAGCGGAAGCAAAGCAGATGCTTGCCGATAGTTATGCTGCCGCATTCAGCCCGCTGTTCCTGACCGCCGCCTGCATTGCCCTGTTTGGTCTGCTGATGGCGACGCTTCTGAAGCCGGTGCAATTGCCAAGCGCGGGCAAGCCCAAGCCGGTTGATCCTGCCATGCAGGCCAATGAAGCCATTGCGGAGGCGGCGGAATAGTCCGCCTCCGGCCCATTGCAGCGCTGACTGAAAAGTGCTGATCTTGCTGCTCACCCACTGCAATCATTGCGGGAAATGGAGAGCATCATGAAACTCAAATCAGTCATCGCCGCTCTGGGACTGTTGTTTGCCTTCGCCGTGACAACGGCGCTTGCTGCCGAGCGCTGGGAGCAACTGCCTGATCCCGCACCAATGCCAGCCGCCGTCAAAAGCGGCACCGCCCCCGTCAATGGCATCCAGATGTATTATGCGGTTTATGGTTCGGGTCCGCCGGTACTGCTTATCCATGGCGGGCTTGGCTATAGCGATGTCTGGGGCGGGCAGGTGGCTGATCTATCCAAGGATCATATGGTTATCGTTGCCGATAGCCGCGGCCATGGCCGCTCCACCCGCAATGCCAATCCGTTCAGCTATGACCTGATGTCCTCGGATTACCTTGCTTTGCTCGACTATCTCAAAATCGACAAGACGGCGCTGGTTGGCTGGAGCGATGGCGGCATTATCGGCATTGATATCGCCATTCATCACCCGGAGCGCCTGACCAAAGTGTTTGCGCAGGCCGCCAATACCAAGATCGACGGCGTCAAGCCGGATGTGCTGCAGAACAAGACCTTTGCGGGTTACATCGAAAAGGCTGGCGAGGTTTACAGGAAAATCTCCCCGACGCCGGGCGAATATGATGCCTTTGTCGAGCAGATCAGCGGCATGTGGGCCAGCGAGCCAAACTGGACCGATGACGACCTGAAAAAGATCAAAACACCGATTGCTATCGTGCTTGGGGATCATGACGAAGCAATCACCCGCGAGCATACGGATTACATGGCCAAAACCATTCCCGGCGCCAAGCTGGTGATACTGGATAATGCCAGCCACTTTGCGATGCTGCAGGACCCGGCGGGGTATAACAAGGCCGTGCGGGATTTTATTGATCGGTAGGTGATCCCTGCAAGGCTGTTGGTTCGTGGTTCGTGGTTCGACAGGCTCACCATGAGGGACTTGGGTGGATGCAAAGGTAATCATAATGGCTGCAGAATATGGCTCCCTACAAACCACCTCTCCCTGTCATCCTCGGGCTTGACCCGAGGACCCACGGCAAAAGAGATCAAACGAACGTGACCACTCGCGCTTTTAAATTATGGGTCCTCGGGTCAGGCCCGAGGATGACGGAGTGGGGAGGGATGATGGGGAGCCACAGTCTGCAACCATTTTGATCTGCAATCTCTGCGATTATCGTTGCATCCACCCAAGTCCCTCATGGTGAGCCTCCAGAGCCTGTCGAAGGGCGAACCACGAACCACGCCAAGCTCGATAAGTCTGCATACTGGTAGTTCTACCAGTTCCACCCCTGTCACATTCCAATTATGGTCCGCGTTGGACCGCTCGAAATGGATCGGTCTTGGGGCTTGATAACCCCTCGCAGGCGGCCTTGTGCTGCCGTATACTGCACTTCCCGTTCTATGATCGGGGAGGCGCCAGCGTATGTTCAAGGGGCAACCCTAAAGGCTGGCGCGCTCTTCCTGCGAGAGTTATCAACTCCCCGGTCACCAGAGGCTAAACCTTTGGTGGCCGCTTTCCTCTTGGACAAGGGAGTGCGCATGAACGATTATAATTTCTGGGCCCATCTGCTCGACACATTTCAAGCCTCGCCGGATTTGATCAAGGCGATATGGCTGCTCACACCTCCCTTCTTCATGCTGGGGCTGGTGGCGTTGACGCTGCGGTTTAAGATTGACAGCAAGCGGGCAGATAAAGGGCTTGGTGGCGAGTTGGTCTATTCAGTCCTTCGTGATGCGCAAAACCGGGTTCATATCATCAGTCATACCAGACAATTGGACGGCAGCGCGCCGCTTCTCCTGCTCGACCCGGTCCGTACCGACCAGACGGAGCCGGACCTCATCGACAAATAGAGCGCGTTTCTCGCGTCACGCGGCACGCAGCGGGACGATGTTGGTTTGGTTTGTATCAGCAGGTTCGGTGCGCTGCGGTTTTGTTTTCGACCCCGCCACCCAGTGCGGACTGCCGCCGGAATCCATGGTTACGCGCAGAAAGACGTGGGTTCGGCAATCGGCCCACAGCTCGCTCGGCAGCTTCAGGGAACCATTGGTCCATCGCCACGATTTGCCGTTTTCGCTCTCCGGATAGTGAAAGCCGTCATCAAGCCGGGGATCGTTGAGGTCGATGTCCTTGCTGCAGCGCAAGCCGTCATTGATGTGAAGCCCATTGATGGAAATGCCGAGCCTGCGCTCGTCGCCGCTATCGGACCATTCGGCCGGAATGAATGTCTCCGATACAAGCCGCACGTCGCGGGCACGCACCGGTATGAGAAAGCGTGCCAGTCCCTCGTCAAGATCCGGTTCGATCCGCACACCATCGGCCACGATGTGGATATCCATATCGGTGGTTTTGGTCCAGCCGAGCAATTCCGCCCGTGCCCGCAACCGGCTCGCCACCGCTTCAACGATCAGCCCGTCAAGGATCAGGGGCCGGCAATAATCCGCCGGGCTGCCAAGTTTGCGATCCGGGTCAGTGACACCGTGGCTTCCCTCAAACCATGCGCGGCTGCCGCAATCGAGATAGCTTTCCGTTGGCAGGCCATTGGCGAGAAGAATATCGTGGCTGCCGAGTTCGACATGCCAATAGGTAATTTCATCGACATCGACCTGTGCGATGGTTGCGCCATTGATGAGATAGCCAGCCGGGATAAGCACCTCGTCGAGAATACGCACGCAGACGGCATGGCCGGGAGAAAGCCACAAATCGGCATAGGGCATCTGGTCGCCAAAAGCTCCGGCCTGAATGCGGACGGGGCAAGCGGACTGAAACTCGGCTGATCCGTTACGTTTCATGGTGTGATGGCCCAACCAGATAATCGGGCGATACTCGCCGGAGGCGGTGATCACCACATCTCCGACGTCGAGCGTTTCGACCGCGATATCCCCGCGCTCCGTCCGGATCAGCGTTCCCGGGGCGAAACAGGGCGCATTGGGGTCAATTTGGGTTGTTGTGAGCTTTCCCGTACTTGGGTCGAAGGCCAGATCGGCCATGTCGACCCCATTGCCAAAATTGAGGGTGTAATTTCCCATATTTGTTATGAATGTTAACGTGTGCCCGTTTATATCCGTCCCGGATATGGTCGCCCTATCTATGGCGCATATGATCGTGTCACGGAAATAAAAAGACTCTATTATTCCGTCAAACTGCGTGTGGAAAGTAAAGGTTGCGCCGCTCGAATGAGGGTAGTTTCCAGCAGGCATTTGAATTATTTGAGCGGAGTTCGCTCCATACCATTCATAGGATGAGCCTTCCCCCATTTTGACTGTGCCCGTTGCGATAGTACCAGGACCAGCAAAGAATTGGGCGTAATACAAATATATCAAGCCGCCAGAGATGATTCCTGGTGGAGACCCCCATGAAATCGTTATTGTATTACTAACCAGAAGCGCGGAGTTGTTTAATATCAAACTCCCTACGCCGACAACATAGGCGGTCGTGCTCGTGTTGTTGAGCACCGCTGTATCCCAGCCTCCTGGTCTACCCGCGTCCCAGTTATTACCGCTCCACGGGTTTGTTACAGGATCGACCCGCGGATTATCCCATCCCTGCATGTTATCTGATGGGCCAATCCAAGTTGTTGTTACCACGACCTTCCCCCTTCGTGACAATATCGCTTTGTTTGGATTTTAAAAGACGCCAGAGCAGACGTGAGCGTCGTGTGAAATATTAATCCATCATTCATCAGCGGCGAAAATTTATCATATCCGTAATGTGTTTCAATAGTTGTAGTAAGTCTTTGTATTGTTATGGAGTGGATGGGTGTTTTACGTAAGACGTTGAAATTTATACAATAATAATGGTATTTGAATATTTATCACACATTGAAGATTGTCTTTTATCATCTTTCATAGTGTCGGTCGAGATTTGCCGCGCAATGACTGTGCGGCTCATGAACTTGCAAAGTTCATACAGACAGGAGCTGAATGGATGGTTCGTATGATCCATTCAGCGCCCGGCAGATGGTTGAAGATGGGCCTACTGGAACATGCCCTTCGGCGTTTCATCTTTCAGGAAGGGCTCCACAAAGGCTTCCAGCAATTCCGGCTGCGTGATGATTGCGGTATGTGAGGTGGCGGGCATGACAGCAAGCCGTGAGGCTGATAGAGGCTTGCCCATATCGCCCATCGCGCCGCCGCCAAGCAGCCGGAACAGAGCCACGGAGTGTTCCAGTGTCGTCACGTCGGCATCAGCTGTGATAATCAGTACCGGCGCTTTGACCGCCTTGACATCCGTTCCCCATGCCATCGGTTCATGTTCAAGTGCGATCAGCTTTTTGACGAGGGCGGGAAAACCATCAGGATTGGCAGCAAGTTTGCGATATTCCTGAGCAAACGGCATTCCCACGAACATCTCGACACTCATCTGCGGAATGAAAGCCTTGTATTCAGGCTGAAAACCCTCGGCGTCATAGGCGGTGGACGCTGCCACCAGCCGCGTCACTTTATCCGGATGACGGATGGCAAGTTGCAGCCCGGCGCCGGCACCCATGGAATAACCGAAGACATCGGCTTTCTTGACGCCCACGGCATCCATGAACGCAGCAGTATCGTCAGCCAGGTTTGCATAGGTGATTGGCCGGTCGATATCATTGGTGCGTCCGTGACCCTGAAACTCCAGCGCATAGACTTTGTGGTTCTTGGCCAGCATCGGGATGATTTTGCCCATCGATGGAATATTCATATAGGCGCCATGCAGCACAATGAGCGGATCGCCGCTTCCGGAAACCTCGTAATAGATTTTCATACCGTTGACTTCGGCATAGGCGGACTTTGCCGCATCCTGTGCATGCGCCAGCGGTATTGCTGCTGCGATGAAGAACGCGCCGACGATTGCCTTGAATATTGAGTGTTTCATGATGGTTCCATCCCTTCAAATGTGGCTTGTAGCCCTAGGACGTTCGAGCCAAGCCCGATTCTACATTGCCTCAAAAATTTTTTGAAAACCGAAGATTTCTGTACGGGTTGCCACTGCATTAAGCGCTAGGACACGGGCTCGATCCGTCAGGCCATAACAAGCTTGAGCGCGATTTCATCGACAACTAGGGCTGTCGTGATATCCTGCTTCCATTGTCGTGCTTGAGAAGGTATGAGCCGCACATGTCCAGTTCATTATCGTCGCTCGAAAACGCCGCAAAATACCTCTCGCCGGAGGACAAGGCCCAGTTCCTGAAAATCAAGCGCGAGATGGAAAAAGCCGGTGCTTCCAGAAAAAGCATCGAGGAGCGTCTGCACGCCTTTATATGGGACGTAATTGAGTCCGATGACGAGGACGAAGATGATGATGAAGAGGCCGAATAAGGCCCTCTGGTTTTAGCGCTATCAATATCGCGCCGCTCTTACGTCAGCGGAATGGTCATTCCTGTCTTGACGCGGTCCATCACAACAACAGTGCGGAACCGTTTGACGTTGTGGTTGCCGAAGAACAGTCTGCGGGTCAGGGCTTCATATTCGGTCATGCTGGCAACGATGACCACCAGAATAAAATCAGCCTCGCCGGTAACATAGTAGCACTGCTGTACCTCCGCGGCAGCAGCAAAACTCTTTTTGGCCGCGTCAATCAGGTCGATACGCTCGCTCTCAACCTCAACTTCGACAAAAAGTGTGATGGGTTGCCCTACCTTTGCAGGATCAAGCACGGCGATATTTGCCTGAATAATGCCCGTTTCCTCCATGCGTTTGATACGGCGCTGCACAGCTGGCGCGGACAGATTGACCGCCTCGCCAATAACGCGCTGCGGCGTGGCATTATCCCTTTGCAGGATGTCGAGGATCGCAAGATCGAAGTGATCCAGATCATTTCCTCCTATCAATGATTTCTTTGCCATTGGATGTCTTTCACGAAACAAACTTGCACGAGTATGGTCAAATCAGAGCGCTTTTATCACCTGTATCGCAATATAAATACGCCAACCACAGGAGCGAAAGAGCAATGCTGATCCTCAACCAGCACCCCGACCACAACAAGCCACTCGATATAAGCGATGCGCAGACGCTTGGAGCAGAGGCGGCCAAAGAGGTTGAGCGGTTTTTATCCCATCGCGACAATCATGTGCCGACGCCACTCCATGCATTGCCAGGCCTTGCCGCAGAACTTGGCATTGCGGCGCTCCACGTCAAGGATGAGGGGCAGCGTCTTGGTCTTGGGAGTTTCAAGGCACTGGGCGGTTCTTACGCCGTCATCAGGCTTGTGCTTGAGGAAGCCAATCGCCAACTCGGGCGGATCGTTGATGTCAGCGAACTTCATACGCAAGAGGTGCGGGCCATAGCCAGTCGCATGACCTTCGGCTGCGCGACAGATGGCAATCACGGCAAGTCGGTTGCGGCAGGTGCGCGGCTTGTCGGCGCAAAATCAGCGATCTTCGTCCATGCCGGAGTGAGCGATGAAAGGGTGGCTGCCATTGCCCGTTATGGTGCCGAGATGATCCGGGTTGATGGCACCTATGATGATTCCATTCGCGAGTCCGCGCGGGTAAGCGAGGCGAAGGGCTGGACCGTTGTTTCAGATACATCATGGCCGGGTTATGAGCGCATTCCGGGGCTGGTGATGCAAGGATATACGGCCATCATTTGCGAGGCATTGCGTGATCTGCCTGAACTGCCAACCCATGTATTCGTGCAGGCAGGTGTGGGCGGTGTGGCTGCGGCTCTGGCGGGACATCTGGCACTTGTCTTCGGTGACAGGCGCCCCACCTTTATCGTGGTCGAGCCTGCACGCGCGGCCTGTATCTTTGCCAGTGCGGCGGCGGGTGAGGTAGTGAAAATTGCCCATGGTGAAGCAACTGTCATGGCGATGCTTGAATGTTATGAACCTTCGCCCGTGGCGTGGCGGGTTCTTACCCGTGCTGCCGATGCGTTTATGACGGTGGAAGAAGAAGGTGCCGTCCGCGCCATGAACCGGCTGGCCCGGCCGCTGGGCAACGATACGCCTGTTGTTGCCGGGGAAAGCGGTGGCGCTGGTCTTGCGGGATTATTTGCTGTCGCAGGAGATCAGGCGGTGCGTGAGGCCATTCATCTTGATAGCCATTCGCGCGTCTTCATCGTCAACACGGAGGGTGCCACAGATCCGGAGCTTTATACGCGCCTTGTGGGGCTTACGCCGCATGCGGTTATTGGCGAGGATGCCTAAGTTCTCTGGTCTCTGCCGGATTTGATAAAATCAACAAAAGCGCGCAGCGGCGTGGGCATGTGGTTGCGGCTTGGATAATAGAGAAAAGGTCCGGAAAAGCTCTGCCACCATTCCGGCATGACTGGGAGCAGCGCCCCGCTTGCGAGCCCCTCCTGCAGAAACTCTTCGAAGGTGCAGATAATACCCAGCCCCGCTATAGCCGCACCATATTCAAGCTCCATGGTGGAGGCGATCAATGGTCCTGTTGGATTGACCTTGACCAGTTCACCATCCCGCTCAAACTCCCAGGATGCGACCGCGCCGCTGGCAAAGCGGTGACGTATGCAGGCATGTTCAAGCAAATCCTTTGGATGCCGTGGCGTGCCGTGTTTTTCGATATAGGCAGGTGCTGCAACACAGATGAAGCGCTGTCTGCGCGGGCCGATGGGCACGGCAATCATGTCGAGTTCAATGCTTTCATCGTAGCGGATACCCGCATCAAAACCTGCCGCAAGCACATCGATGAATGTGTCATTGGTTGATACTTCAAGTGTGATGCCCGGATAGGCGGTGAGAAACGCGTTCACGATTGGCGAGAGGACGCGCTGTGCAACAATGCCGGGAACATTGAGCTTCAATGTTCCCGTCGGGCTGTCGCGAAAACTGTTGAGTGCATCAAGCGCTCCGGTGATTTCACCCAGTGCAGGCGTCAGCCGCTCGAGCAGCCGCATGCCCGCCTCTGTCGGTGTCACGCTGCGGGTGGTGCGGTTGAGCAGGCGAACACCCACCCGCTCCTCCAGACGCCTGATAGCATCGCTCAACGAGGAGGCGGATACACCGCGCAGCTTCGCGGCGCCGCGAAAGCTGCGTGAACTGGCCACGGCCACCAGCGCATCAAGATCGCTGAGATTGGGTTCAGTCATTGTCCGATTTTCCGTACAACCCGTGCATAATGAACTGGATTATCGCACAAACCGCTCCGGTTTATAAGAGCCTACCTGCCGCATGGTGTGCGGCAGCAAAAAGGAGTTCGATACGATGCAAATTCGTCCACTTGGTGCGACCGGCCCGCAAGTTTCCGCTTTGGGCCTTGGTTGCATGGGCATGTCCGGCATATACGGTCCTTCAGATCGGGCCGAGAGCATTGCAACCATTCACGCGGCACTTGAGGCAGGTATTAACCTGCTCGATACCGGCGATTTCTACAATATGGGCCACAACGAGCTGCTGATCAGCGAAGCACTCAAGGGCACAAAGCGCGATGATGCCATTCTCAGCGTCAAATTTGGTGCGCAGCGCGATCCGGCGGGTGGCTGGATAGGCTTTGATGCCAGACCCGCCGCTGTCAAAACGGCGCTTTCCTATTCGCTGCAACGGCTCGGTGTTGACTATATCGATATTTACCGTCCAGCCCGCCTCGATCCGAATGTGCCGATTGAAGAGACGATTGGTGCCATTGCCGAACTGGTGAAAGCCGGTTTTGTCAAACATATCGGCCTGTCCGAAGTTGGCCCGGAAACCATCCGCCGTGCCGCGGCGGTGCATCCGATTGTCGATCTTCAGATCGAATATTCGCTGATTTCGCGCAGTGTCGAAGATCGCATTCTTGCAACCTGCCGCGAGTTTGGCATTGGCATTACTGCTTATGGTGTCCTCTCGCGCGGCCTTATCAGCGGCCATTGGCAAAAAAATGCCACCGGCCCAACGGATTTCCGCAGCCATAGCCCGCGTTTTCAGGGCGAGAATGTCGACCGGAACCTGGCTCTGGTGGATGCCTTGCAGGAGATCGCCGCGGCCAAGGGAGTGACGGTTGCGCAGATTGCCATAGCCTGGGTTGCGGCACAGGGCGATGACATTATTCCGGTTGTGGGTGCCCGCCGTCGCGACCGCCTGACCGAAGCGCTTGGCGCGCTCGATGTGGTCCTGACAAGGGATGATCTTGATCGTATCGAACAGGCCGTACCGAAAGGTGCAGCTGCTGGTGATCGTTATGCCGCCGCGCAGATGGCGCATCTCGATAGTGAAGTGGGTGCCCATTAAGCACCAAAACAGACAGACTGACCGGCATTGGCCGGTCAGCTCTAATGAATGGCCGTATGTACCCGGCCATCATCCTGCGGCGCAAACGCATTGGCGATGCGTGAGCCGATAGTGTTTTCGATATTTTCGACATGTCTGATTTGCTTGCGAAAATCATCGAGCCGGTCGCCTTCCAGATCCGTGCCTGCAGGCAGCTGGGTGGCAGTCGGGTCGTAATATTTATCGCCCATGCGCAGCTCGTAATAGAGGTGCGGACCGGTGGAAAGACCGGTGGAACCAATATAGGCGATCACCTGACCCTGACTGACGCGCTGGCCAACCTTCAGCGACGGCGGTGTGCGCGAAATATGCGAATAGGTGGTGAAAAACCCGCCATCATGCTTGATGCGGACATATTTGCCATAGCCCGGCTCAAACGAGATCAACACCACTTCGCCATCGCCAGCCGCAAGAATGGGTGAGCCGAACGGCGCCGCATAGTCCACACCGTTGTGATGTTTGCGCACTTTCAAAATCGGGTGGGTGCGCCACGCAAAACCATCGCCAAGGCGCCCGTTTGGAACCGGATTTTTCATCAGCGTTTTGGAAGCGGACTGGCCGTCCTCATCGAAAAATTCCGCCTTGTTTCCCGGTGCCGCACGGTAATGATAAAACCGCTTCGTCTTGTCCTTCATGTTGAAGGTGACGGCAATCGGCTCGGATTCGCCTTTTTCATTGGTGCGGAAAACAAGCTCGACGGACTGGTCGAGCAGGGCAGCATCAGTGAGCTTGATGCCGTTTTCCTTGGCAAGCTCCAGAATGCGCGCCGCCATGCGGACGGGAACGTTCAGTTTTTCCAGCTGCTGCATGGCTGCCGGAAATTCCTTCTCGGCGGCCTGTGCCCGCTCATCCGTGGTGGTGTCAGGGTTTGCGGCATCAATACCGCCCGCATGTGCATCATGCGCCAGCCGCTCATACAGCCGCGGATTGTTGACGCGCTGGAGGATGCCACCATCGTCGCGCCCAAGATCATCAGGCGGGCTATCGTGCCGGAAGAGCCGTGCCATCAGCAGCCGTTCCGGGGCATCCTTGTGCGGCGCCTTTTCCAGAAGCAATTCAATCCGCTCTGGCGATTGATCATTGCTGGCACTCAGCGCAGTCTGCAATGCCACCCGGTCTTCGCTGGCCATATTGGCTGCGGCAAGCAGATTGTTGATGTCGCCGTCTTTGGTGGGCAGCGCAACCACCTGCTCGACGGCAGGTGCTGGCTGTACCTTTGCCGTACTGACATTGACAGGTGTTCCGCGCACAAGAATGCGCTCTTCACCAAGGCTTGCCAGCGCCACCGGCATGACAGCGGTTTTCGCCGTCTTGGTCTTTTCCGTCAGAATAGCCTTGAACGGATCGCCGCTGGCGCTGGCGAACCGCTGTTTGAGAACAGTGGTATGGCCGGGGCTACCTTGTTTGGGCACTTCGGTATCTGCACCAATTTTCACCTGATGGTAGGCGAATTTCTCGGTGGAACCATCCGCCTGGCTTTCAATCACCTTGGCGACGGGGATTGCCTGCGCGACAGCCGGTGGTGGTAAACGATCCCCCTTCGGGGCAGCTTCCGGCCGCCGCCGGGCCGGCGGCGCCGCTGTGGCAAGTGCGACTGGCGGACGCTTGCCCATCACGGTCAGAATCCCCGCGAACATGCCGGCAGACGCAATCGCGGCCAGTAAGATTGCAACCATAAAGCGTGCGTGGGTGAAAAATGAAAAGCGTATGATGCGCGAGATCTGGCTTGTGGCGCCAAACTTCTCGTTGATTGCAGGTTCAATTGTCTGTTCTGCGCTTGATCGCGTCATCAGGTCCCGTAGGCCATTTTTATCGTCCGCGAGCAGTTATTCCTTAACGTGGCAATATCGAGGCAAACATGGCTTTATCCCCAATAAACTGCCTTATATGTGCTCAACCCATGTCCGCCCCAACGCTCCTGACAGGAGGATGTCAGGAGCCATACAGTAGTGTTCATCTGTTCCGGAACGGGATTGGAATTCGATGAATGACGTTTGTAACGTGGCAGACCTGCCCGAATTTGAAGTCAGCGCATTGCTGGATACGGATGTCGTTTCCATGAGCAATGTGCGCTGCCATGGCCATTGCCGGCATCGCAGCGCCGAGGAGTGTACGTCCGCCACCCATCTCGTCTTCCCCTATCGCGGGCTCTATATCAGGCATGTCGGCAGCGAGCAGGCGGTGGCTGACGCCAACCATGTTCTGTTTTTCAATGCGGGCGAGGGCTATCAGGTTAGCCACCCCGTTGGCGGCGGTGACTCAAGCCTATCGATAACGCTATCCGAAACTGTCCTGCAGGAATTGGCCCCGGCGTCTCTGATCAAGAAGCGTGGCGAATTTGGTTTCCGCAGCCAGCACCAGCGCATTGACCCGCGTGCGCAGGCGCTGGTCGCGCTGCTGCGCCATCATCTGGAAAACGCCACGATAGAACCTCTGGAAGCTGAAAGCCTGCTGCTCACATTGGTGGCCCGTAGTCTTGGACCGCGCACCTCGCACGCGCCGCGCGCCACCTTTGCCCGCAGCCGTCTGGCGGACCGGGTCAAAGTGCTTTTGGCAAGTGATCTTTCCCGTCGCTGGACGCTGGCCGAAATTGCCGGGGAAATCGGCGGCTCGCCTGTGTACCTCACACAGGTGTTCCAACAGGTCGAAGGCATTCCGCTCTATCGCTATCACCTGCGTCTGCGCCTTGCCCGCGCGCTTGATCTTCTGGCTGGCTATGACGACCTTTCGGCCCTTGCGCTGGACCTGGGTTTCTCCAGCCACAGCCATTTCACGGCAGCCTTCCGGCAGGCCTATGGCCGCTCGCCAACCGCTTTTGCGCAATCGGCCCATTCCAAAAACAGCTAAAGATCTCGATAGCGGCAAAATGCCCGTGGTGGTCTCCTTGGTATGCCCGATTGGCGGGCGAAAAGGAGAAGTATCATGGCTGAGAGAACCTGTGCTGTCTGTGATGACAAGCTTGAGGCAACCGTCATCGAAGTCAAAATCGGCGACCAGACAGTCGAAGTCTGCTGCGAGGAATGCGCCGACAAGCTGCGCGAAGCGACAGCAAAATCCGCGTGAGGATGCAACCGGCAAAGACGGGGCGGGGGGTGAAACTCACCCCCGCCAAACCCACGCAACTCAGGAAACCAAAATGATGGAGGCCGATATGGCTGATATTGCGTCTTTCTTTTTCAGGCTGGCGAGCCACTGGCGCGCGGCGCGCACGTACCGGCACATCAATGAACTTCCTGATCATATCCTTGCGGATATTGGCTGGCCGGAAGCCTATTTCGAACGGCGCGTGAAGCACGCGGTCATGGACGAGATGTGCGAACCTGTTATCCGATCGTGTGACAACCCGGTGCTTTGGCGGCGCAGCCCGGGATAGAGGCTCGTGCTTTCCGCGCGCATACATCTGTGTTGAGGGCTGGCTTCTAACCGTCTTCTTTGGCTGTCCGGTCGCCCCACTCATCGGCTCGACTGTAGTCAACAAAACCGCGTTTACAATAGGAAGGGATGTTGGCTTGCCGGTAATGTTCCCGCATGAAATTCTGCCGATAATAAGAGCGCGCAGGGCAAAGCGGAGCGATTGCACTGATCAGGATTGCAGGGAACAGACCATATGAACACAGCCAGCGACGCCCGTTTCTGGGATCGAAGTTCGCGGAAATATGCCGCATCTGCGGTTTCGGATCAGGCCGGGTATGAGCGCACGCTTGACCGTACCCGCGCTTTGCTCGACCCCGCATGCCGCGTGTTGGAGCTGGGCTGCGGCACCGGAACAACGGCGCTGCAGCTTGCCGGTGGTGTGCAAAGCTATCTTGCCACTGACATCTCTGCCGAGATGATTGCGATTGCCAATGACAAGCACGTTGCCAATCCTCTCGCGGGACTGACCTTCCGCACGGCAACCGCCGAGACAATCACATCAGGGGCAGACCGGTTTGATGCGGTTCTGGGTTTCAACTATCTGCATCTGGTGCGAGACCTGCCCGGCACATTGCGCAGCATCCATGCCCTTCTTGATGCAAACGGCCTGTTCATCTCCAAAACCCCCTGTGTCGGGGAAATGAATCCGCTCATCCGACTGGCCCTGCCTGTGATGCGCGCTGTCGGCAAGGCTCCCTATGCCGGCATTTTCCGTATGGTAGAATTGACTGCTTTTATCAGCGAGGCAGGGTTCGATATTCTTGCCAGCGAAATCCACGCAACCAGCCGCAACGACAGCAGACCTTATATCGTGGCGCGCAAGAGATAACCGCAAGGATTGCGCCCAGTTCGCGCGCCCTACTCTTCAGAGCGGCTGGTGGACTCGCGATCGCGCTCATATCGTTTTGCCAGTGGAAATGGGGGCAACCAGGATTCGCGGCGGATGGTCCAAAGTTCATAGGTTGGTATAAACTGGTCGGGGGCATCAAGCGATCCCAGATTCACTTCGATCTCGTCGGCACTGCGGGCGAAAACCGGTGAACCGCAGCGCGGGCAGAAAAACCGCCCGGCATAATCGCGGGTTTCGCCCTCGATTGTCACCGCATCCTCAGGGAATATGGCCGAGGCGTGAAACAGCGCCCCATGATGCTTGCGGCAGTCGAGACAGTGACAAAGGCCAACCCGGTAGGGGCGTCCCGAAGCCACAATGCGGACGCTACCGCACAGGCAACCGCCGGTGAACAGGTCCATGCTGCGTCTCCTCCAAAAAGCAAACAGGCCGGATATTTACCCGCATATTTACAATGAACAGTCGCCACATGGCAATGACAGCCGCGCGCGGCGGCGCGGCTGTAGGGCCGGTAAAGCGATGCCGCGCTTACGCCTCCGCTTTGCGATAGGCAGTGACGACAAGCCAGATTGCGGACAGCAGGAAGTAGAACGCGCCGAATGCCGCATAGGGAGCAATGTCGAGAATTGTCGGCACGGTTACGCCGATGGATTGGCTGATCATGAAGCCGCCGGCGAGGGCGGACTGCGCGCCGCTCAGGATCATCGCCCATTGCGCGCCGTAGGAACGCCAGCGCTTTACCCCCGTATTGAGCTGCAGCAGACCCGAAAAGATCGCCCAGACGCCGAACACGGCCAGAACCGCATACATGCTGCTGCTGACAGCCGCGATGACGGCGAGCGTCGTTACGGTGCTGACCGCGACATTCAACGCCTGAGACCGGTTGGCCTGCAAGCCGCCATTGCTCTTGGCGTCAACCAGATTGGCAAGGGCGTCCCATGCCGGATAAATGACGAGCAGAAGCGCGGCGAGATTGGCCTGCGCGCTGAAGAGAATGGCGGCGGCAACCCAGGCGACCGAGAATATGGCGCGTGTGAGATAATAGGACCACAGCCAATTGGACTGGGTTGAAGACTGGCTTTGCATCGGTAAATTCCCTGTTAAAATCTACCTACCAGTAGGAAGGTTGTGCCGCAGAGTCAACCCGCTGCCTGAACACCTCATTGTGAGAAGCGCAAGCGCTGGCGAGGCTTGACATCCGGCCTACCAGAAGGTAGGTGGTGCTATGAAATCAACGGCTTCCACGTCAGAAAAGATTCTTGATGTCGCCCAGTCTCTCATTGTTGCGGGAGGCTATAACGGGTTCAGCTATGCCGATATCTCGGCGGCAATCGGCATCCGCAAGGCGAGTATCCACCATCATTTCCCGGCAAAGGCCGAGCTGGTCGCGGTGCTGGTGGATCGCTACAGGCGGCAGGCGGAAGCGGGGCTGAATGCGCTGCGCGAGCAGGTCGCAAGCCCCGCCGAACAACTGCAAGCCTATCTGAATTACTGGCAGACATGCATTCGCGATGCCTCGCAACCCTTCTGTGTCTGCGCGATGCTGGCTGGCGAGATGCAGATGCTGCCCGATGAGGTCGCATCCCGCGTTCGCAGCCATTTTCACAGTCTTGCGGCATGGCTTACCTTGGTGCTGCGCGCCGGAGCGGAGCAGGGCCTGTTCCGCTTGAACAGACAGCCCGAGGATGAGGCCCAGATGCTGCTGGCATCGGTCCATGGGGCAATGCTCTCGGCAAGGGCTTTAGGCGATCCTGAACTGTTCAGCACAATCGTCACCACCCAGCTTGCCAAGCTGACAAAATAGTCAGCGCACGGCTACCGGTGGAGGCATGGTCTGGCACGGCCATCGCCCATGCCAGATTACCCCATAAACGCTTTGAGCATTTTGGCAGCGCGATCAAGCTGTTCATCATTCATGCGCGAAAGCGTTCGATGAATATCCGTTAGAAGCCGCGCGCGCTCGCCTGTACCCGGCACGGTGCCAGCCCCGAACAGAACCGGCGTCGGCACATTGAGTGCTGACGCGATCTTATCAGCGGTGTCAAAAAGCGGCGCGGCTTTTCCCAGCTCGATCTTGCCGATGGTTTCGCGCGAAATGCCCGTTTTCTCCGAAAGCTGTTCAAGGGTCCAGCCCTTGGCCTTCCGGTGATGGCGTACATTCGCGCCAAAAAGACGTTGAAGTTCCATTTGCGCACCTCTTGTGAGACAGAGGCGGCAACCAGATGCTCAAATCGAGAAATGAGAGCTTTTCATTCTCATAATTGAGAAGTATATCATCTCATACTGATCGGATAGGATGCTGAGGTTTAATTCTTTGATGGTATTCGATGTTCTTTTCAAAGCCGCGATCTGGTTTGTTATCGCCTTTTGCGGCGGCCAAGTGCTCATATTCATAAGCTTGGTTTTATGGGCTGTTTGGAAAAGCACCATTGAGCCACGACTAATCCCCGCAAGTGAAATCGATAGCGTTGCGGAAGACATCATTGCCAACCACCGCGATCCCGAGGGCGAAGCTTTTGCCCGCCACCACCGCGCATGGCGTCGCTGCGATGGAGCCGAGCAGACCTATTGGTACCGTGTGCGGAAGGCTATCAGGCGGCAGCTGACTGGAATTTGATCAAATTATTTTAGAAGACGGGTTTTCCCTGCCCAAGACCAGCCCATTTCGACCAATTTCACCGCGAACCATAACGGGGAATGTGGGGAGGAATTAGGCCTATCTCATCTCTTGACACATCATTAATTGCCAACTTAGCCTTATTTAGTTCTGAAGCAGCTCGTTGAGCAGACCCTGAACTAATCGCCAATCTTCCGAACCTAAGTCGCGCATCTTCTGAGTGATGCGAGTTCTGAATGCAGACTCAGACATCTTCATTTCTGATCGCTTATAAAGGTCAGAAAGCAGTTGTTTTCCATCACAAAGATCACGCCATTTAGCCTCCCAAATCAACGAAATCTCCGATTTCCGTTGCTGAGCAGCTGCAATAAAGGTCTCGGTCCATTTCGACTGTTCAACGTCAGGGATAGAAGCACGTGCAGCCGACATCCGAGCGAACAACTTACCTGCAATAACGTCTAGGCCCGTATCAGAGACATCATTCTTAAATAGCGAGGAGTTTTTGTATCCTAGAGAATTATACTCGTCCCTTGCTGCAATAGCGTCGATCTGCGAGAAAGCAAGGTCGCGAAGGAGTTTGTGAACATCACCTTCACTGCCAATTGGATGTCGAGTGGCGCTTTCATCCTTTAGAATTTCAGATATCACATCTGAATCAAGCATATAGTTTTCAATAGATCGACGCTTCCACTGCATCACCTTTACTGCGGTCGAGCTTACCAAGTTCGTCAGTTCATCATCTCTGTCAAAAATAAGGTAGATTGGTGCAACCTGCTGCCCCTTTTTTTCGAGCTCTTGTAAATGTGAAATGGTCTTTTCAATTTCACGTCTCCCGCCACGGTCCGTAATCTTCAGTTTTCTGGTAATCTCGGGGAACGCAGTCTCCAAGAATGCAACATCGTCGTCACCTTCAACCAGAATAGTGCCTTCATACAAAAGTGACTCACTTACCGAGGTTCCCAGCCTATGAAGGGCGTCGGCATACTCGTCTAGTGCTCTCTTACCGACCTTCGTAATATCTGATGCAGACTTCAAATGAAGTAATGCGCAATCATCACTTGAGAATGCGCCAGATAATATTTCAGGGGAATGAGTGCACATAATGAACTGGATATTACGAGGTTTCGAATATTGATTGAGCATAAACGGCAAAATATCTCGGCTTACAGCAGGATTTAAGTGCAATTCCGGCTCATCAAATAGGGCGATACCATTGTCAGAAACTGATTTTGCGACAATAAGGAAAGTAAGGGCGATATTTTTCTCGCCGCTGCTTAGGCTATCCAGCTCAATAAGGCGGCCAGTTGACTTTTCTTCCGTCATTACGGAAAGAAGGCCAAGCTCATTCACCTGTATTCTGTTTAAGCTTCGCCCTTTAAGTAATTTAGAGAATATCGTTTCGAATTCTTGTCTAACAGTTTCTCTCTCTAATTCGTCAATAACAAGAGAGTTGATAATCAGGTTTTTCAATCTCTGATACTTTATTTGAGGCTGGGAATTATGCATCTCTAGTTGCTGCTGAGAATCGGGGCCTCCCAATTGAAGGGTGGCCTCGCCCATCGGCAAAGCCCGGTCTGCTGGAAAATATGAAAACGTTGAAAGTGACGGTGGAAGCCGTTGGTCCAGAAACCCTATAAGTGGGCCGGCTAGCGGATCGGTCACAGCTATTTGCCCAGTTACCCCATTTAAAGCCACTCCAAGCGTCAATGTTGGTTCAACATCCAATCGACCCATTAGACCCGTTAACTCCGTCGTAGCGGCCATTGTAGCAGCAACTCCTTGTGGAGACTGCAAGAATTGCACAAGCATCGCCGGATTGGAAAAATTCTGACCTAACCGAGAAGCGACTAGATTTTGAACCACCTCAGGGAGAAACTGTTTGGCGGTTTGTATTTCCTCTTTTGTCAAAGTGTAAGTGCAACGGACCTCTATTGTTTGAGACTGGTCTCTTGCCAAGCTATTAAGAAACAACCTTTGGGGGAAATGAGGTGAAGCCGCACCTAACGAAATAAGAACCTGTAGTGGTTCCTGCTGAGTCCTTGGAGCAGCAATTGCTTTCGTCACGCGGATTGCCTGAAGGATTGTCGTTTTGCCGACGCCATTTGGACCCACGATCACATTTATATACTGATTTAAAGATACACTTAGATCGGAGATTGCTCGGAAGTTTTTTATGACTAAGTGGCTGATATACATTTATTTCCCCGGCTTGTTCACTTTGCGTGTGAAGTTGCCCGGAAAGAAGACAGTGTACAAGTAGAAACCTGTGATTTTCACTATTTAATAAAGTGGGAGTTTAAGTGACAGTATTAGTCCGTGTCTAACGACCAGATGGCTTGTTCTAAGCTCATTCGTTGAACATCCAATCTCGCGTGAAAAAACTGGTGCCGCTTCCCGGAATCGAACCGAGGACCCCATCATTACGAATGATGTGCTCTACCAACTGAGCTAAAGCGGCGGGGAAGGGACTTCCCGATCCTTGCGCCCGGCCCGTCAAAAACACGCCGGAGGATGACGCGCCTGATAGCGTTATTGCACCCGAATTGCAAGCCTCGTCATAACAGCTTTTAGCGCGAGCCACTAAAATTTCTGTCCTTCAACCAGCGTGGGATAACTGGATTGGGGTGTTCTGTTTTGCCGATCAGCAAGGGGGCAAGGGCGGTTAATCCTGTCGGTGGAAAGAGGGCGGGGATATTGATTGGGGTGGGCATGTTGTATGGTGCGTGGTTCGCCCTTCGGCAAGCTCAGGAAGCTCACCATGAGGGAGATTGGAGATGCAATGCTAATCGCCAAGGTTGCAGAATTTAGCTCCGCCACCCCACCCATCTCCGTCCTTGTGGGGAGGGACATACCCCTACCCGTCATCCTCGGGTCAAGCCCGAGGATGACCGAGATGGGTGGGGTGGCGGAGCTAAATTCTGCGACCCTTGCGATTAGCATTGCATCTCCAATCTCCCTCATGGTGAGCTTCCTGAGCTTGCCGAAGGGCGAACCACGCACCACGCCCCACGCACCATCCCACACCCGTGTTTGCGTTACCTCGTGCTCACCACAATCACCGCGTAGCGGCAGGGTTCATCCGATTCATTGGCAAACACACAGTCGCTGGGGGCGCCAAGTTCCAGGCAATCGCCCTGTTCCATCTGATGAAACGTTTCACCCTCGGTAAAACTGAGTGTGCCGTGCAAAACCCAGATCAGATGCCGCTGGAAAACATAAGAAGAGGCGGGGAGCGCCACCCGCGCCTTTGCCGGCAGATCGATATGCACCACATCCACAGGCAGGTCCGAAGCGGGGGAGACGTGGCGGCGGGTATAGCCGCTGTCCGGGTCGATCCACAGCGGTTGGTCCTTGTGGCGCAACAGGCGTCCCTCCTGCATTTCGGCGCGCGCCATCAGCGTTGACATGCTCAGGCCAAAGGCACCGGAAAAACGCGCCATCAGCATGGCCGTCGGGCTGCTCTGGCCGCGCTCCACCTTGTTGATCATGGCGCGCGACACGCCGGATTTTTCCGCAAGCTCCGTCAGGGACCAGCCGCGCGCCTCGCGTTCGATCCTGATGCGGGCACCGATTTTCGCATCGACATTATCTATTTTATGAGACATATTGAAACTATAGTAGACAGACCGGAAGGATGCAAGTTGTGATTGTGCGTGAGGCCAGTGAAGGTGATTTACCTGCCATTCTCGAAATTTATAATGATGCGGTGGCGAACACACTGGCGATCTGGAACGAAACGCAGGTGGATCTTGCCAACCGCAGGGCATGGATGGCGGACAGGCAATCCAGGGGGTTTCCGGTGCTCGTCAGTGTAGATGAGGCAGGAAATGTCACCGGCTATGCCTCATTTGCCGATTGGCGCACCTTTGATGGTTATCGCCACACGGTGGAGCATTCGGTTTATGTCAACAAAACAGCGCGGGGCGGCGGCATTGGCAAGGCGCTGATGCTGGCGTTGATCGACAGGGCCCGCGCGCTTGGCAAGCATGTGATGGTTGCCGGAATTGAATCCGGCAACGAAGCGTCCATCCGCCTGCATGAAAAATTGGGCTTTCAGAGCGTTGGCCATATGCCTGAAGTGGGCACCAAATTCGGCAAATGGCTTGATCTGACATTTATGCAGATCACGCTCGACAGGGATGCACCGCGTTAGAACATCGCCCCCAATGGACAGTAGGATGTTCTAGGCGGCGCAAAGCTTGGCTTTCGCCTCGCGATATTCGCGCTCCAGCCTGTCAACGAGATCGCCAGCGCCGACGATTTCCTTGATGGCACCGATGCCCTGACCGCAACCCCAGATGTCTTTCCACGCCTTGGCGCCTGTGGTTGCCGCTTCAAAATCCATCTTGGATGGATCGGCTTCCGGCAGGTGATCCGGGTCCATGCCTGAATTGGTGATGGATGGCTTCAGGTAATTGCCGTGGATGCCGGTGAAATAATTGGAATAGACAATATCCGACGAGGCGGAATCGACAATCATCTGCTTATAGCCGTCGACAGCCCGCGCTTCGGTCGTCGCAATGAAGGGCGAGCCGATATAGGCAAGATCAGCGCCCATCGCCTGCGCCGCCAGCACCGCCTTGCCGGTGGCAATGGCGCCTGAGAGCAGCAGCGGCCCGTCAAACCATTCGCGGATTTCCTGAATGAGCGCGAAGGGTGAGAGCGGCCCCGCATGGCCGCCAGCACCGGCAGCAACGGCAATCAGCCCGTCCGCACCCTTGCGGATAGCCGAATTGGCATGGCGGTTGTTGATAATGTCATGCAGCACGATCCCGCCATAGGAATGGATGGCCGCATTGACTTCGGGCACCGCGCCAAGGGAGGAAATGACAATCGGCACCTTATACTTCACGCACATCGACAGATCATGTTCCAGCCGCTTGTTGGAGCGGTGGACGATCTGGTTGACGGCGAAGGGCGCGGCGGGACGATCCGGGTTCTTGGCGTCGTGGTCGCGCAGGCCCTCGGTGATCTCGGCCAGCCATTCGTCGAGTTGAGCTTCGGGACGGGCATTGAGGGCCGGGAAGGAACCGACAACGCCGGCCTTGCATTGCGCCAGCACAAGCGCTGGATGCGAAATGATGAACAGCGGCGCACCAACAACAGGAATGCGCAGCTTCTTCGTCAGGATTTCGGGCAATGCCATGTTTTTCCTCCCATGGAACAAATTTTGACGTTTCCGTAAACGTAACTCTTTTTAGCAGACCGCGTGCCGTGATCAAGCGAAAGGTTGTGGCTGATGTTCCCGCGTGATCAAAGCCACGTGACCGGGCGCGCTCCAGCGTCAGTAAAGATGATCCGGGTGCCTCACCGCAAGGGCTATCGCATCGGCAACCTCATCCTGCCGCTCGCGCAAGATGCTGGTGGCAACGCGGATATGGGGTGACGGGTTCACCACATATTTGCGGCCGATGCCGACAGCGATGCCTCTTGCGGCAAGTGTCACCAGCGCAAACTGCTCCGATGCAACGGGAACCCACAGGCTGAACCCTTCGCCCCCCGCCAGATGAACGCTGCGTTCCCGCAGCGCCTGCATCAGCCCATCGCGCCGTTGCCGATAGATCGCCTTTGCCTGCTGCAAGCTCGCCTGCGTTGCGTCATCATTGATAAGGAACGCAACGGCTGATTGCAGCACACGGCTGGTCCAGCCCGCGCTAAAACTGCGGTAAGATTGAATCTGTTCGACAATCCGCGTCGAGCTTGAGAGAACCGCAAGCCGCAGATCGGGACCGAGTGATTTCGAGTAGGAGACAATATGGATGACCCGGCCCGGAAAACGATCGCCCAGACTGATCGGGGGCAGAGACGAGATATCGCCTACACCGTCATCCTCAATAATAAGCGTGTCACTGTCGGCAAGCACATCGCCAAGCGCGGCAAATCTGTCATGGCTGACACCGCGCCCTGTTACCGCATGGGTGCGTGGCTGGAAGAGGAAAGCGGCGGGCTTGCGCATGAGAACTTCGGCAAGGGCCTCCGGTAATGGCCCGTTTTCATCGCATGCGACGGGCAATATGTAAGCGCCGAGGTCCTCAAGAATATCGAGAAGCCGAAGAGCGGTCGGCTCTTCAATCGCCACGAATGACCCCGGCATAACGAGCGCGTGCAAAAGCGCATAGACCGCATTGTAGCCGCCATTGGTGGCAAGAAATGCCTCCGGTTTATAGGGCCAGTTTGGTGCAACGGCAGCCTGCAATTCGGGGAGGATGGGAACGCGCTCATAACTGTTGAGTGCTTCTGCTGTCGCTCCATGTTGCAATGCTTCTGCCAATGGCGGAAGCAGCCTGACATCGGGGGATGCGATGGCAAGGTTGAGCACGCCATCGCCGTAATCGCCTGAACTGGCCAGCCGCAGGGGCTTTGGCGCGATGCGGTCGCCGCTGACCCATGTGCCGTTGCGCCCGCGCCCGGTGATGATCTTCTGCCGCCGCAATTCGCTCCAGGCTTCCGAGACCGTGGCTGGGCTGACGCCGAGTGTGTAGGCGAGGTCGCGGATAGCAGGCAGTTTGGTGCCCACGGGTATGGCCCCCGCGCGGATGAGCGCGCTGGTCTCAACGGCGATGCCGCGCATCGTTCGGTCACTCAATTTCTCGGCAAACCACTGAACGGAGGCCAATTCGCTCATTTCTGTCCCTCTTTTAAATGTTCAGTAACGTAAAAGCATTTGATCAGTCAATAATGAACATTTAGCTTCCCTCATGAAAACCGAAAATGCAATGAGGAAATGTCTTGCGTATCACTGTTCGATTGGCCGTTCGCGATTGGGATTATTATACGCCATTGGCGTTGGGGGATGTCACTTCGGACAGGATTGATGTCAAAGTCGACCGCGTTGGCACGCTTGTCGGTAATGTTGCGGCTGATCCGCATCATGATGCCGCTGAAATGTCGTTCAGCCGCTACGCATCTGGTCGGGCCACTGGTGAGACGGATGTTATTGGTGTTCCAAATTTCGTCATGCGCGGTTTCCGCCATCGGTGCATCATCACGGCAAAAAACAGTCCGATTACCCGGCTTGAGCATCTGGCAGGCAAGAAGATCGGCGTCACCGGCTGGCGCGACTCGGGCAACACATGGACCCGCGCTGCGCTCTCCCATGCGGGTGTCGGCATTGAGGACGCGTTCTGGTTTGCCGGGCGACTGACAGAGGCGCATCCCATCACCGACAGGCTCGATGGTTTTGGCCGTCACGGTCGTATTGAAGCGGTGCCGGGCGAGCGCCCGATGATGCAGTTGCTGGAAACCGGCGAACTTGACGCCGTGTTCACGCCATTCATGCCGGAAGGTTTTTTTGGTCCTGATTCCAAATTCCGCCATGTGCTGACGGATTTCCGCACTGAAGAACTCGCCTATTTCCACGAGGTTGGTTACATCCCCGGCATGCACCTTCTGGGCCTCAAGGCCTCCTTTGTCGCCGAACACCCCTGGCTGCCGGAAGAGCTGAGCAATCTGCTTGATGAATCCCAGCGCGTCTGGCTGGAAAAACGCCGCAAATATGCCGACACCACGCCGTGGATCATCGACGAACTCGGTCATGTTGCGCGAGATTTGCCCGCCAGCTGGAACGATAGCGGTTTTGCCGCCAATGAACGGATGATCGCAGATTTTGCCGAACAACTGCACCTGCAAGGACTGACACCAATGCTTCTGTCGCCCACCGATCTTTTTCCACATCAAACTAGCCAGTCATCTGGCGCAACCAGCCATGCGGGAGTTCCGGCATGAGGGTCGCGCTGGGGCAGTTCGCCGTCAGCAAGGTCTGGCAGGAAAATGCCGATATCTGCACGCAGCTGATGCGTGACGCCCATGCTGGTGGTGCTGATCTTCTGGTATTGCCGGAAGGTATTCTTGCCCGCGACATAACTGATCCCGATATTGTGCTCAAAACGGCGCAGCCGCTGGATGGTCCGTTCATGACGCAGTTGCTGGCGGAAAGCCGGAACAGCGATATGACTGTGATGATGTGCATACATGTGCCAACCGGTGGTCAGCGCGTCTTCAACAATCTGGTAACAATTCGCGGCGGCGAGATCGTCGCGCAATATCTGAAGCTTCATCTTTATGACGCTTTTGCCGCCAAGGAATCGACCAATGTGCAGCCGGGCGGTGAAATCCCGGGCTTGATCGAAATCGCAGGGCTCAAACTAGGCCTCATGACCTGTTATGATTTGCGCTTTCCTGAACTGGCTCGCCGTCATGCGGTTGATGGTGCCGATGTGCTGATTCTGCCAGCCGCATGGGTCAAAGGGCCTGGCAAGGAGGCTCATTGGGAAGTGCTGGTGACGGCGCGGGCGCTGGAAAACACCTGCTATATCGTCGCCGTCGGCGAGTGCGGCGAGCGCAATATCGGTGCGAGCATGGTGGTCGACCCGCTGGGTGTGGCCGTTGTGCGGGCAGGGGAAGGCCCGTCACTCATCTTCGCGGATATTGATCCAAAGCGGATAAGCCATGCCCGTGCGATCCTGCCGGTTCTGGCCAATCGCCGCTTTGCCCGGCCTGAACTGGCCGATGAGGCCAACTGAACACCATACCCATTCAAAGATAATAAAAAGGGGAACGACAATGAAACTCAAACACCTGACCTATACTGCATTGTTTGCGGCAACTCTGTTCGCTGCACCTGCAATGGCTGCGGAGGTGGCTATTGCCAAACAGACTGTCAACGAGGCGCTCCGCGCCAAGTTGCCCGAGGAAATCCGCAAGGCTGGCAGCATCACTTCCGTTAACAATGGTTCCTTTCCGCCCTATGAGATTGTCACCGGCAATACAGAGATGGAGGGTGCCAGCGCCGATTTGACCAAGGCTGTCGGTGAATTGTGGGGCGTCGAGATCAAACATGCGACGGTCAGTGGTCTTCCCGCACTCCTGAGCGGCGTCAATTCCGGGCGGTACCAGTTCGCCATGGGGCCGGTCGGTGATTATCCATCGCGTCAGGCTGCCAATGATTTTGTTGACTACGTACAGGAGTTCGTGGTGTTCGCCGTGCAGAAGGGCAACCCCAAGGGCATTACTTCGCTCGACAACACCTGCGGTAGCCGTATTGCCGTCATGGCTGGCGGTTCGGCTGAAAAAGTCATCAAGGAACAGGCAGAAAAATGCCTGAAGGACAGCAAACCAGCTATCGAAGTCCAGTCCTTTACTGACCAGCCGACTTCTATTCTGGCTGTTCGCTCCAAGCGTTCCGACGCCTTCTTCTCCTCGCAGGCCCCGCTGATCTATTTCGTCGAGCAGGCCAATGGTCAGCTCGAATTGACAGGCACGGGCCTGAAGAACGGCTTTGACGATATTTTTCAGGGAGCGGTGGTCGCCAAGGGTTCGCCACTTGGCCCCATACTGGTGGAAAGCATCAAGACCCTGATGGATAATGGCACCTATGCCGCCATTTTGAAGAAGTGGGGCCTTGAGAAGAACATGTTGAAGGAGCCGGGGATCAATCTCGCCGGTAAAGCTGCAAAATGAGCCAGAACACGCAAACACTGGCGTCGCCCATAACGGGCGATGCAGAGGCTGCACTTCGCGATGTGGCGAATGCGCATCGGCCTTTTCGCACGGATCGCTGGCTGCTGTGGGGCATAACGCTTCTCGTTGCCGCGAACTTTCTCTGGATCATTGCCAATAATCAGAATTTTGGTTGGCCTGTTGTGTTCCAATGGTTCACCGAAGCGACTGTTTTGCGCGGCCTTTATGTCACCTTGGGTCTGACCGTTGTTGCCATGGCGATTGGTGTTGTCATAGGGCTCATTCTTGCCATTGCCCGCATGTCAAATGACCGCCTCGCCAGCTCGCTTGCGGGTCTTTACATCTGGTTCTTTCGCGGCACACCGCTGCTGGTCCAGCTTATCTTCTGGTACAATCTTTCGACGCTGTTCCCGGAAATTTCCATTGCGATTCCCTTCGGTCCGACGCTGGCCAGCTGGAATACCAACGACCTCATTACGCCAATGACCGCAGCTATTGCCGGCCTTGCCTTGAACGAGGCTGCCTATATGGCCGAGATCATTCGCGGTGGACTTCTGTCCGTTGATAAGGGCCAGATCGAAACCACCGAAGCTTTTGGCATGACGCGCACGCGTGCGCTGCGGCGTATCATTATTCCGCAAGCCATGCGCTCCATCGTGCCGCCCACAGGCAATCAGTTGATCAGCATGATCAAGGCAACATCGCTTGTCAGCGTTATTGCCATGGCTGACCTGCTCTACTCGGTGCAGGCTGTTTACAACCGAACCTTCGAGGTTATTCCGATGCTGATGGTTGCCGTGATCTGGTATCTGTTCATCACATCGATCCTCAATATCGGACAGGGCTTCATCGAGCGCTATTACGGTCGCGGTGAACGCGGTTCTTCCACTATAAAGAAGCAGGAAAAGGTTGTTGCCGTTGCTGCAGAAGCCCTTCCAGCCCTGTCGCAGGAGATGAGCAAATGACTGCGCAATTTTCAATGAATGGCACAGAACCCGGCGATGCACTGGTGCGGGCCCGCAATGTCCACAAATCCTTCGGCGACGTGGAGGTGTTGAAGGGGATCGATCTTGATGTCGCTCCGGGTGAGGTTGTGGTTGTTCTCGGTCCTTCCGGTTCAGGTAAATCGACCTTTCTGCGCTGTATCAATCATCTGGAAACGATCAACCGGGGCTCGATTGTCGTTGCTGGCGAACAGATCGGCTATTCCCTACGCAATGGACGCCTCAACAAACTTCCTGCACGGGCTATCGCTGTCCAGCGGCGGCAGATCGGGATGGTGTTCCAGCAGTTCAATCTCTATCCGCACATGACTGCCCTGCAGAACATCATCGAAGCACCCATTGGTGTACACAAACAAAGCCGCAAGGCGGCCACCGAACTGGCGATGGAACTGCTGGCGCGCGTCGGGCTCACGCACAAGGCGGACGCCTATCCCCGGCAATTGTCCGGTGGACAGCAACAGCGCATCGCCATTGCAAGAGCCTTGGCGATCAGGCCGAAGCTGATGTTATTCGATGAACCGACCTCGGCACTTGACCCGGAGCTTGTCGGCGAGGTGCTGGCGACCATGCGTGATCTCGCTGATCAGGGGCTTACCATGATCGTTGTCACCCACGAAATCGGATTTGCGCGGGAGGCTGCTGACCGGGTGGTCTTCATGGATGGTGGCTATATCGTCGAACAGGGCAAACCCGAAGATGTTCTCGGCAATCCGCAACATCCGCGCACACGGGCATTTCTCAGCCGCTTCATCTGAATATTGTTCACCCGGCAACGCGCTCGCACAGCTGCCGGGTGAGACTTGTTTGAAATGAGCATCACTTAGGACGAAAACCGCCATCATTGCGCCGCGGTAGTCTTGAATAAGCAGTTAAATCGTCTATGCGTAGTGGTCCGATTCTGGCATTTGCAACCCTTTGATACGAACCAGCAAGGCAAATGCCAGGATCAAAGGACCACTATCAAGTCTATGATTCTAGTGGAACTTTGAATTTGACATTCGCATATTCCGGGTGATGTCAAATGGGTCGCGAATGTCAAATTCGTTCCACTAGCCCGGTCATACGAGCTGCTTTGAAGGGGAAATCGTCCAGTTGGAAGCGATTGAACAAGCCATCCGGAATGCTTTCGCCAAAGCGGATGTGAGTAATCCTGCCGTTCGCCAGAAGATTTACGAATCGGCGTGGACAGCGCACGAACGCTCCCTGACCGCCAATGGTGCGCTCGATGAAGCAGAGCGCGAGGAACGTCGCGAACGCCTGAAAGCCGCAATTACCCGCATTGAAGGTGAAGCCCGCAACCCTTCGCGCGGCGCGCCGGAGCCCGTTGTGGAGCGGCGCGAGCCATCCATTTCGCCAGAACCTGCGCAGCGGCGACAGGCGGCATCTGGCCGCGTTGAGCCATCCATGGATGCATCGCTCGATTCCGATCTTGGCCCTACAGATAATAACCGCGCTGATAATTACCGTCCTGCCTATAATCAGCCGCGGGTGAAGAAGACGCGTGAACATCAGAAAGCGCGTGGTCTTACCAAATTCATCATCATTTTTACGATACTGCTGGTTGCAATCGGTTTGCTGTGGCTTGTTGCATCGGGCCTGATCAATTCAAAGCCATCTGGCAGCACACCGCCAGCATCGAGCGGTGGCCCTGCTGTGGGCAGCCATGAGCCGATGAAGGAAGGGCAACTTTCCGCTGATGGCAGCTGGATTTCGATTTTCGATCCGGCTGATATGACCCGTGTTTCGATGGCAGGCCGGGCGACAGCCAGCGTTGCAGGCGACAACGTGCAGAAGTTCGTGCGGATCAAGTCACCCGGCGAGAATGATGATATTACCTTCCAGGTCGGGCAGGGTGTGCTTCAGCAACTGGCGGGAAAGCACGCCATCTTTGACATTATCGCCAAAGCCGAGGACGGCTCCGCCACACAAATGGCTGTGAGTTGCGATTTCGGTACGCTCGGTGATTGCGGACGCAAGCGCTACGATGTCACCGATGCGAGCAATGAATATCTGTTCGAGTTGCAATTCCCTGAAGGCAAAAAGCCCGCTGCTGGCGGTTTCATCAAGATCAACTCGGATATTGCCCGCACCGGCAAGGCGATCGACGTCTTTTCTATCCGCGTTCTGGTTTCGAACTGAACCAGCATGGCACGGGCTTTCCTGTCATCGGGTGATCTGATCGCGGACCGCCGCGCTTCCTATGCGGATATGCTTTTCGAGTCCGGCGACCATGTAGCCGCCGCCGACCTGATGCGGCAGGCATTGGAAATTGTTCCGGATTGGACCGCCGGGCTGTTCCGTCTGGGCGAAATGGAAGAAGCTGCAGGCGATGACGATGCGGCTGCCGAAACATGGCGCCGCCTGCTGGAACGCGATCCCGGTGATCGTTTTGGCGCGACGCTGAAGCTGGCGGCTTCGGGTTATGCCGTCGTGCCTGATAATCCGCCGACGGCCTATGTCGAGACTTTGTTTGATGCCTATGCGCCGACATTTGAGACGGCGCTTCTGGAAAAGCTGCACTACCGCGTACCGGAATTGCTGGCAAAGGCTATCAAGGCAGCAGCGCCCGCAAGGCATTATCGCTCCATGCTTGACGTTGGATGCGGCACCGGCCTGATGGGGGATTATTTCCGGGCGGATGTGGATCATATGGCTGGCATGGATCTTTCCGAGGCCATGCTGCAGAAAGCCGAAGAAAAGCGGGTCTATGATCGTCTCTTCAAAGGTGACGTCAATGAACTCGATTATCCCGCAGGTTCGGCCGATCTCATCATTGCAGCGGATGTTTTTGTCTATGTCGGCGATCTCGACAAGGCCTTTTCGCGCCTTGTCGAAGCGCTTGGCTCCGATGGACTATTCGCCTTCTCCGTGGAAACCCACGTCGAGGATGGAGAACTGATCCTGCAATCCTCGCTGCGTTATACGCATTCGCAAGCCTATGTGCGCCGGGTTCTGGCCGAACATGGTCTGGTTGCTTTGACGATTGACCGCGAGGCGATCCGTTTTGATCGCGGCGAACCCCTGCAAGGTCTGATCATCGTCGCCCGCCGCGCCTGATCAATCTTTCCGGAACATCAGGCGGCCCATCCAGCCGGTAAAGACCGCCAGAAACACCGCAAACAAACCGTAGAGCAGACTGTTTTCATGTGCTGCCTTGTAGATGCGATATTCCAAACCGGCTTTTACGATATTAAGACTGGTGGAGCTTTCACGCAGGAATTCGCCATTGCGAAACAGAAAAGCCCGCGCCACATGCTTGCCGACAGGCACGTTGGCCGGTAGCGACAGTGTTGCGCGAAAGAGCGTGGATGACAGGAACTGAACATCTCCCGGACGCTGGCTGTACAGATTTTGCTTGAGTTTCAAGCGCGGCAATTCCGTCGTAAATTCCCGCAGCGATGCGCTGGAGCCGAAGCCATCCGGCATGGGCTCGTAAAAGATATTGTTCACGCCAAGCGCCAGTTGGGCAAATGTCTTGGGAACGGCAATGTCCTGAAGGCTACGCGTTGAGGCCAGTGAATAGGATGCCGGGATGTGCTGGAATGTCACCGATTCTGAATTGACCCAGACGCCGAAGAACCGGTCCTTCCGCCGAACGACAAAATTGCGTTCGGGTCCCTGCAGGATCACGACAATATCATAGCGTCCCTGCCGCTGGATCAGTGGATCGGCATTGTCGAGAGCGCCAAAGACGGTGAGGTCTGTCCCGCGAAAGCCTGACGTAATCGCAATCGTATCGGTTGAGAGCCCGATCTCGACAGTTTCCTTATTGCCAGGGATTTGCTGTGCGAAGGCTGCGGACAGCGATGCCATGGCCAGAAGGAATGCAACGATGAGAGTTCTCATGACGCCGCCGGTGCTGTGAGCGCAATGGCGATTGAATAGAGATCATCGGGCGTTACAAAAAGTTCGATGGCAAGGCGCAGCCCCACGGCCAGAACCAATGTGGCGAGCAGGGCACGCAATTGTTCGCCGCGCAGTTTCTGGCCGATACGCGTGCCATATTGAGCACCGATGACGCCGCCGCTCATCAGCAGGAACGCGAGCACGATATCAACCGACTGGTTGGTCGTTGCCTGCATGACGGTGGTGAATGCGGTCACGAAAACGATCTGGTAGAGCGATGTGCCGATAACCACATTGGTCGGCACTTTCAAAAGATAGATCATGGCCGGAACCATGATGAAGCCGCCGCCGACACCCATGATCGATGAGAGAAAGCCGATGGCTGCGCCAAGCACCAGAACCGGGATAATGCTCACATAGATCTTCGAGGCGCGGAACCGCATCTTGAAGGGCAGGCGATGCACCCAATTGTGCTGGCCGGGTTTCTTGAGGGTGGCGAGTTGTCCCGCCTTGGTCCGGCGCATGGATTTGACGCTTTCCACCAGCATCAGACCGCCGATTGTGCTCAGAAATACCACGTAAAGCAGTGATACGATGAGATCGAGCTGCCCGAGTTCGCGCAAGAGCACGAATACATAGATACCAATACCGGCCCCGGCTATACCGCCGATAACGAGCAGCGTTCCCAGTTTCACGTCAAGCGAGCCGCGTTTAAAGTGCGTCAGCGCCCCGGTGAAGGAGGATGCGATAACCTGATTGGCACCTGTTGCAACGGCGACGGCAGGCGGGATGTTGTAGAAGATCAGCAGTGGCGTGATCAGAAATCCGCCGCCGACACCAAACATGCCGGACAGGAATCCAACCGCTGCCCCCATGCCGAACAGCACGAAGATATTGACCGAAATCTCGGCTATAGGCAGGTAGATACCCAATTCAGACCCCGAACCCATCACGGCGTTGTGGCGATTGTTCGCACACCATGATGACAGAAATTCTTTAATGCATTCTGGCTGTAGACTGACACAGGATGCTTTAAAGTTTCTTGCCCTCAGCCAAGCGCCAAGTCAAACAATGACTGTTGCGGGGGCAACGTGTTGCCCCAAAGGCGAAACGATTTGTCGCAACAGTCGCCGTTGTCGATTTAGGTGTTCTTTTCAAGCAGCCGCTTGACCAGATCCTTGTCGATATTACCCGTTGGCTTCAGCCCGTTGGTCTTCTGGAAAGCCATGATGGCATCGCGGGTCTTCGTCCCCATCTTGCCGTCCGAACCACCAGCATCATAGCCGTTCTTGTTGAGGATCAGCTGGATATTGCGGATTGCCTTCTCCATGTCGACCGAACCCGTTGTAACAGGGCTTTCGCGCCATTCTGCCGGTGTGCTGAGCGCATTGGTCTCCGGGTTCATCGCCTTTGGCTTCCAAAGCTCGGTGGCTTCGCGTGCCCGGGTCAGCTGATCGGCCGTCATGGCTTTCGCAACTTCATCGCGCTTCTGGCCGGCATCCTTGTCACCGGCATTGGCAGCAAGCGCAAACCACCTGTAACTTTCTTCAAGGTTCTGCGGAACACCCATGCCCTTGGCGGACAAAATGGCCAGATTGAACTGGCTGTCTTTCACGCCGAGTTCTGCTGCCTTCGTGAACCACATGGCGGCGGATTCATTGTCTGGTGTACCATTCGCACCAGCCGCAAACAGCACGGCAAGATTGTGCATCGCGCTGGCATTGCCCTGTTCGGCGGCCAGTTGATAGTAAGTTTTCGCCTTGGCAAGGTCGCGCGCAACGCCGAGGCCCTTTTCAGCGAAATTGCCAAGACGATATTGTGCCGGTGCAAAACCCTTATCGGCGGCGAGATTGTACCATTCGGCGGCCTTGGCATAGTCGCTCTGGACGCCGCGGCCATCCATGTAGCGATCACCGATTTCAAACAAAGCCTTGGGGTTGCCGCTGGCTGCGGCCTCGCGCAGTGGTTCGGGGCCTGCTTCCATTGGAATGGCGGGAATCGGCGTGGCTGCTATATCAACCTTTGCTGACGCCGGTACGTCTGTCGCTGACTGTGCGGCAATCAGGCTGCCTACGGTTTCCTGCGTTGGAGCAGGCGCCGTGGCCTGATCGTCGACCTGATTGCTTTCCGCGGGAACCTTCGGTGCTATAGCAGCCGGAGATGTCTCAGGCGTGGCAGGGGCGACGGCCGCGGCAACCTGTGGCTTGGGGTCGACTGTTGGCACAAGCGGCGCCGCGACGGAACCCGCATCGCTGCTGATAGCAGCAGGGCCGCTAAAGTACGCGTTCTTCAATTGCAGTCCCGCAATGGCAATCATGATTGCGCCGATGGCAAGAAGAATGGGTTTGCGCTGGCGCGCAAGAAGGCTGCCCTTCTTGCCTTCCGCAGTATCCTTGCCATGGCCGGAACCACGGGTCTGGCTTTCAACTTCCGCAGCGGCGGCTTGTGCAGCACGGCGGGCGGCCGCGATGAAATCCGCCTTGCCAACAGTGGCATCACCCGCAAGGTTCATCTCGCGGCGTTCATCGCGAACGCGCTTGAGAATGGAATTCAGGTCAGGCATGCCGGAGCCGGGCTCAAGCGGACGGTTCAGAATCTCGGAATCAAGGTCAACCTTGTCATCGGTCTGTTCGTCGCTATCAACCGCTTCGATAGTCGGTTCCCGGTACGCCAATTCCTGCTTACTGCGAGATTTCATGCCGCGTGTCAGGTTGCCAAGCAGTGATTTGCGCGCTGGAGCCGACTGTTCGAGTTCGTCAGCGTCATCGCCAGCAAGTGTTACCTGTGCCGAGATGTCATCGAACTTGGAAAAAACGGGCGTTTCAAAGGCGCTCTCTGCCGCGCGCTGCGGTGCCTGATAGGCATCGACCGTTGCCATGGCCTTTGCAGCGGCACGTGACCCCTCCACCCCACCGCTTTCCAGCGAGCCGAGACGGTCAACGATTTTCAGCAGCGTATCGTGGATAGCCTCGAAGGTTTTGGCGTTGCGGTCTTCCGATTTACGGGCGAGGCCCTCCAGCGCTTTCAGATCATCCGCGAGTTCGCGGGCGATGGCGCCATCATGGGTATTGCCGAAATTGGCCGAGTTGCGAATGGCTTCTGCTGCCGCCTGACGCGCTGCCTCCACGACAAAGTCGCGGTTCATGGCCATTGATTCCTCGATCGCATCAAGGCGCGGTGGAATGGCTGAGAATTCAGCGTAACGTTCATTCGACTGGGACAGATGCTCGGCAAGACCGGCGATCTGCAATTCAAGATTGCGAATGGCATCATTCGCGCCGTCGGCCTGCGGGACGTTCTGGGCGATATAGCGCGCCATATCGTCAAAGCGGGCTTCGAGATTGTCAGTCAGCCTGATATCGCTGTGCTCGGCCATCATGTGATGGTCATCGAGACGGCGGGTCAACTCTTCAAAACGCTGGTCGATCTGGTTCATGAATACGGGATCGGCGGCGGGTGCCTGCTGGGGCGCCGTTTCCAGCCGGTGGATGATGTGCAGCACCCGGTCTTCCAGATCGCGGAAATCGGAAATGCTGATGGAGGCTGGTGTGTTTTCCAGATGACGGGTAACGGCAGACAGCTGTTCCGAAAGGGCATCAAGATTGACTGTCGGAGCCATGCGCATGGCAGCCAGATGATCCACACGCTCGGCCAATTCGCCCATACGTTGCAGAACAGTGTCAGAGGTACGGTCATAGGCAACCGCCTCGACCTTGCTGCTCAATGTCGCGATACGTGCTTCGAGACGTTCAAACGCATCGGTATCGTGATGGCTTGTCTGGACGGGACGGGCTGTTGCGACGATGGCGCGGCTGATTTCGTCAAGCCTCTCATCCATCTGGCGCATGAAATGGTTGTTTAAACCTGCCGTACCGGTGTTTGAGATATGCTCGTCCATCGCATCCCGGCGATTGTTGAGGCTCTTGACCTGTTCATCACGAGCCAGTGCCGTGACGGTGCGCTTCAGCTCGTCAAGATCACCGCGCAGCATTGAGAGATGGTTCTCATCGCCACGACCGATAACATTGTTCGGCTGGCGGCTGGCCGTTGACTGGTTCAACCGCTGCAAGGTTTGTGTGTGTGGTTCAGTATAGGGACGTGTGGGCGCGCGGTTATCGTCGCGCATTTCTTCCCGCAGCTGCTTGATACGGGCAGCGATGGCAGAAAGATCGTGCTTGCCGTTCTGTGGCTTGCTGGCAAAGGCAGGCAGATCGTCGGATGGCTTGTGCATTGGAGCGCGTGTGCTCCCTGCCCGCGAGGCGAGGGCGGCAAAACGGTCAGCAATATCGCTCTGATCATCTTCGGGATATTCGGGTTCCATCGAGTCGCGCAGCTGGGCTTCCAGCGCTTCGAGCGTGCGATTGATACCATCAAGCGATGAAGTCTCGCGGCGTGAGCGGTTCACATTGACCTGTTCCAGTAGTGACCTTTGGTTCGTCATGGACGCCTGCTTTGCCGTGGTTACGCCAGTGGTCTGGCGGGTTAATTCTGTCCTACGGGGCAGGGCCGGAAGTACTGGCTATGTTCGCCTGTCACTCCTGGCGTTGTCGTCTCGGTCTTCCGAAGCTTCTGAATGCGTTCTGCACATTGCTATCCGGAAAGCCGGGACTGTTCGCCCCATGCGGTCCGACAAGCCGTGAAAAACAAATCACTTATAGACACGGTTCACCGACACCGTGACATTGGCGAAACGTGGTAAACAAGTGGTTAAGAGATGGGCTGCAAACGTTAAAAATGTGATACGGTACCATTGTAATCTATGAACTCAGGCACTCGTCGAAATCGCTCGAATCCATTTTTCATCGCCGCAATCTCATTGAACAAGACACCCAATTCAGAAAGATTGATCCACAGGGGCAAAATATCACAAAATTTTGACGTTTACGGAAACGTCAAAATTTGTTAGAGAGATGGAAAATCCGACGGCACCGAAGTCTCCGGGCCGTTTTGCTCGTTTATGTTTTGGAGGAAACTGATGCCGAGTTATCGCGCGCCCGTTGAAGACACGCTTTTCATTTTGAACGATGTTCTGGGCTATGAACGCTACAACAATCTGCCAGGATTCGCGGATGCATCCCCGGATATAGTCGAAGCAATCTTGAGCGAAGGTGCCAAGCTGGCGGAAAACACTCTGTTTCCGATCAACCAGTCCGGCGACCATGAAGGCTGCGTGCGCCATGCGGATGGCACGGTCACGACACCAAAGGGTTTCAAGGCTGCCTTTGACCAGTACCGCGAAGGCGGCTGGATGAGCCTTTCCATACCGGCGGAATTCGGCGGTCAGGGCCTGCCCTATGCGCTGCATGTGGCCGTTGGGGAATATATGTCCTCGGCGAATATGGCGCTGGTGATGTATCCCGGCCTGACGCAGGGCGCGATTGCGGCAATCCTTACCCACGGTACAGACGACCAGAAGCAGACCTATCTGCCAAAAATGGTCGATGGCACCTGGACGGGCACAATGAACCTCACCGAGCCCCATTGCGGCACCGATCTTGGCCTGCTGCGTACCAAGGCTGTGCCGAATGCTGACGGTTCGTACAAAATATCAGGCCAGAAGATTTTCATCTCGGCTGGCGAACACGATATGTCCGAGAATATCATCCATCTGGTGCTTGCCCGCATTGAGGGCGCGCCTGAGGGTGTGAAGGGTATTTCCCTGTTTATCGTTCCCAAGTTCAATCTTGACGACAGCGGCAATGCCGGCACCCGCAACGGTGTGTCGTGTGGATCGATCGAAGAGAAGATGGGCATCCACGCCAATTCCACCTGCGTGATGAATTATGATGAAGCGACAGGCTATCTGATCGGCGGCGAGAACAAGGGCCTGCGCGCCATGTTCACGATGATGAACGAAGCGCGTCTGGGTGTTGCCCTGCAAGGTCTGTCCATTGGCGAAATCGCCTATCAGAATGCGGTGGAATATGCCCGCGAGCGTATTCAGGGCCGCGCTCTGACCGGACCGAAGGCGGCGGACAAAAAGGCCGACCCGATTATCGTTCATCCGGATATTCGCCGTATCCTGATGACCATCAAGTCATTCAATGAAGCGGGCCGCGCGTTCATTCTCTGGTCTGCCCTCAAGTCTGATGTGGCACACCGTTCCGACGATGAAGGCGACAAGCAGATTGCCGACGATATTCTTGGCCTGATGACCCCCATTCTCAAGGGCGTTCTGACCGACAAGGGCTTTGAGCATGCTGTGATGGCACAGCAGGTCTATGGCGGTCATGGCTATATCGAAGAACACGGTATGAGCCAGTATGTGCGCGATGCACGTATCGCCATGATCTATGAAGGCGCCAATGGCGTGCAGGCACTTGATCTCGTTGGCCGCAAGCTTGGTGCCAATGGCGGCCGTGCCGTCATGGCCTTCTTCAAGGAAGTCGGCGATTTCTGCGAAGAGAACCGCGGCGATGAAAAGCTGGCCTTCTTCACCAAGCATCTGAAGAAAGGCCTTAACGATCTGCAGGCTGCCTCCATGTGGCTGATGCAGAACGGCATGGCGAACCCTGATAATGCCGGTGCAGCCTCGACTGATTATATGCATCTCTTCGGGCTGGTTTCGCTGGGTTACATGTGGGCGCAGATTGCCAAGGCTTCCCATGCGAAACTGGCAGAAGGCACCGCCAAGAAGGATTTCTACGAGACCAAACTGGTCACTGGAAAGTTCTTCATGGAACGTGTGATGCCCGAGACATCGGCTCATCTCGCCCGCATCCAGACCGGCGCGGACACGATGATGACGCTGGCCGCAGAAGCGTTCTGATTTCTGGCAAATGGGGGCGGAGGCCCCCATTTGTGATGAGCGATGATTTCTAGGGAGGTTAGAAATGTCTATTCGGCCGGAAGATGTGTTGGGCGTTCCAAAACCCGACTGGAAAACCGAAGATGTGGTGATGTTGCAGGACATGACTTCGAAGTTTCTCGAAGCCGAAGTTTTGCCGCACTACGACCGTTTCGAGAAGCAGGAAATTTTTGACCGCTCTGTCTGGGAACTGGCTGGCCAGAATGGTCTGCTCTGTGCCTCGATGCCGGAAGAATATGGCGGCGCGGGCGGTACTTATGCCCATGAGAGCGCCATTCTTGAAGCCATCAGCCATGTGGGCGTCGATGGCTTCGGCATAGCTCTGCACAATTCAATCGTGGCGCCCTATATTCTTCACTATGGTTCGGAAGAACAGAAGAAGAAGTGGCTGCCGAAGATGGCAAGCGGCGAGTTGATTGGCGCTATCGCCATGACCGAGCCGGGTGCAGGTTCTGACCTTCAGGGCGTCAAGACAAGCGCCAAGAAGGACGGAAATCACTACGTCATCAATGGTTCAAAGACGTTCATCACCAATGGCCAGCTGGCCAATCTGGTTGTTGTTGTCACCAAGACCGATCCTGCCAAGGGTGCCAAGGGCACATCGCTGATTGTCGTCGAGACCGATGGACAGGAGGGTTTCGAGCGTGGCCGCAACCTTGATAAAGTCGGGCTGAAATCGAACGACACGTCGGAACTGTTCTTCAACAATGTCCGTGTGCCGACCTCCAATCTGCTTGGAACCGAGGAAGGTCAGGGCTTCGTCCAACTGATGCAGCAATTGCCGCAGGAGCGCCTTCAGATCGGTGGTACAGCAATTGCCATGGCCGAACGCGCCATTGCAATCACCTCTGATTATGTCAAGGAACGCAAGGCTTTCGGCAAGGCGGTCATCGAGTTCCAGAACACCCAGTTCAAGCTGGCAGAGATGAAGACGGAAGCCACCATCGGCCGCGTTTTCTACAATCATTGCGTGGAGCGCCACGTCAATGGCGGCCTCGATCCTGTTACTGCCTCCATGGCGAAATATTGGCTCAGTGACCTGCAGAACAAGATTGTCGATGAGTGCCTGCAGCTGCATGGCGGCTATGGTTACATGAATGAATATCCGATCGCACGTATGTTCCGCGATGCCCGCGTTCAGCGGATTTATGGCGGAACCAATGAAATCATGAAGCTTTTGATCGCCCGCAGCCTCTGAGCTACGGTTCGAAAAGGGAGAATGAAATGGCCGAAGCATATATTTATGACCACGTCCGCACACCGCGCGGCAAGGGCAAGAAGGATGGCAGCCTGCATGAAGTGCCTGCTGTCCGTCTCGGCGCCAAGGTGCTGGAAGCACTGCGCGACCGCAATGGTCTCGACACGGGACTGGTTGATGACATCATCTATGGTTGTGTTGATCCCGTTGGTGAAGCGGGCGCTGTTATTCCGCGCTCTTCGGCTTTTGAAGCCGGTTACGATTTCAAGGCACCGGGAATGCAGATTTCGCGCTTCTGTGCGTCAGGTCTCGATGCGGTAAACTTTGCCGCCGCCAAGATCGTGCAGGGTGCCGATGACATCGTTATCGCTGGTGGTGTGGAATCCATGTCGCGCGTTGGCATGGGCATGTCCGGCGGTGCCTGGTACATGGACCCATCCGTTGGCCTGCCCGGTTATTTCATGCCGCAGGGCGTATCAGCCGATCTGATTGCTACCAAATATGGTTTCACCCGCGATGACGTCGATGCCTATGCGGTCGAAAGCCAGAAGCGCGCCGGTGAAGCGTGGAAGAAGGGCTACTTCAAGAATTCGGTGCTCAGCATCAAGGACCAGAACGGTCTGACAATCCTCGACCATGATGAGCATATGCGTCCGACCACGGATATGCAGGCGCTGGCTTCCCTCAACCCATCCTTTGTGATGCCCGGCGAAATGGGCGGCTTCAACGCCGTTGGCATTCAGGCGCATCCGGAAGTTGAAACCATCAACCACGTCCACCATGCCGGTAACTCCTCCGGTATCGTTGACGGCGCTGCTGGCGTTCTTCTCGGCTCGAAGAGTGCGGGCAAGGCGCTCAGCGCCAAGCCGCGCGCCCGTATCCGCGCCTTTGCCAATATTGGTTCCGATCCGGCATTGATGCTGACAGGTCCGGTTGATGTCACCGAAAAGCTGCTCAAGCGCGCCAAGATGAAGATTTCGGACATTGATCTGTTCGAACTCAATGAAGCTTTTGCGGCTGTTGTCCTGCGCTATATGCAGGCTTTCAATATTCCGCGCGACAAGATCAACGTGAATGGTGGTGCCATCGCCATGGGCCACCCGCTCGGTGCAACCGGTGCGATGATCCTCGGCACGGTTCTTGACGAACTGGAACGCCGCGACCTGAATGTAGCACTGGTCACACTGTGCATTGGTGCCGGTATGGGCACAGCAACCATTATCGAACGCGTCTGAGGGAGAGCAGAAGATGAGCTATACAAACTTCAAATTCGACGTCGACGCTGATGGCATTGCGCTCGTAACATGGGATATGCCTGACAAATCGATGAACGTCTTCACCGAAGAGGTGATGAAGGAACTCGACGCCATCGTTGACCGGGTTGCCAAGGACGAAGCCATCAAGGGCGCGGTCATCACCTCTGGCAAGGATACATTCTCCGGCGGTGCTGACCTGACCATGCTCAAGCGCATGTTCCAGCTGTTTCAGGATGAAAAAGCCAAGGACCCCAAGAAGGCCGTTGAGCTTCTGTTCGAAAACACCGGCAAGATGGGTGGTCTGTTCCGCAAGCTTGAAACATCGGGCAAGCCATGGGTTTCGGCCATCAACGGCACCTGCATGGGCGGCGCATTCGAAATGTCGCTGGCCTGTCATGGCCGCGTTGTTTCCGATGATCCATCGGTGAAAATGGCTCTGCCTGAAGTCAAGGTTGGCATCTTCCCCGGTGCCGGTGGTACACAGCGTGTCCCGCGCCTGACCAACCAGCAGGACGCCCTGCAGATGATGACGACGGGCTCCAGCCTGACCGCTGCGCGCGCCAAGGCCATGGGTCTGGTACATGAAATTGCTCCGGCCAAGAAGCTCGTTGAAACCGCCAAGAAGATGATCAAGGCAGGCCTGAAGCCTGTTCAGCCATGGGACGAAAAGGGCTTCAAGCTTCCCGGCGGTGCGATCTATTCGGCAGCGGGTGCCAATCTCTGGCCAGCCGCCACGGCCATTCTGCGCCGTGAAACCTATGGTAACTATCCGGGTGCCGCCGCGATCCTCAAATCCGTCTATGAAGGCCTTCTCGTGCCTTTCGATACGGGTCTGAAGATCGAGCAGCGCTACTTCACCAACATCCTGCAGAGCACCGAAGCTGGCATGATGATCCGCTCGCTATTCGTTTCCCTGCAGGAGTTGAACAAGGGTGCGCGCCGTCCTGTTGACGTCAAGCCAACCAAGTTCAAGAAGGTCGGTGTTATCGGTGCCGGTTTCATGGGTGCAGGTATTGCTTATGTCACCGCCAAAGCCGGTATTCCTGTCGTTCTGATCGACCAGACTCAGGAAGCTGCGGATAAGGGTAAGGCGCATACGGCTGACCTGATCACCAAGGAAGTCCAGAAGGGCAAGGCGACTGCTGAGGACAAGGAAAAGCTCCTCGGTCTGATTACGGCGACAACGCAATATGCGGAACTTGACGGCGCGGATCTTGTCATCGAAGCTGTGTTCGAAGACCGTGAAGTCAAGCGCAAGGCAACGGAACAGGCCGAAGCCGTGTTGAAGCCCGCAGCTGTGTTTGCATCCAACACCTCGACATTGCCGATCACCGGCCTTGCCAAGGTTTCGGTACGGCCAAAGAACTTCATCGGCATTCACTTCTTCTCGCCTGTCGACAAGATGATGCTGGTCGAGGTTATTCTGGGCAAGAAGACTTCCGAGAAGGCACTGGCTGTTGCGCTCGACTACGTTCGTGCAATCAAGAAGACGCCGATTGTCGTCAACGATACGCGGGGCTTCTATGTCAATCGCTGCGTTCTGCGCTACATGTCCGAAGCCTACAACATGCTCGTGGAAGGCGTTCCGCCTGCAATGATCGAGAATGTTGCGCGCATGGCTGGCATGCCGGTCGGACCGCTTGCGCTCAACGACGAAACTGCAATCGACCTGTCGCAGAAAATCCTCAAGGCAACGCTTGCCGATCTTGGCCCGAAAGCTGTCGACCCGCGTCATGTGGAACTGGTCAATACGCTGGTCGATAAGTATGACCGCCGTGGCCGCAAGAATGGCAAGGGTTTTTATGACTATCCGGCCAAGCCAGCCAAGAAGCATCTTTGGCCAGAGTTGAAGACGCTTTATCCGCAGCAGGATGCCGACAAGATCGATGTGGAAGAACTGAAGCAGCGCTTCCTCTTCACCATCGCTCTGGAAGCTGCCCGCGTTATGGAAGAAGGCATTGTTACCGATCCGCGCGAAGCGGATGTCGGCTCGATCCTTGCTTTCGGTTTTGCACCCTATACGGGCGGAACACTGTCCTACATCGATGGCATCGGTGCAGCGAATTTCGTGAAGATCGCCAAAGGCTTGCAGAAGAAGTACGGCGCCCAGTTCAAGGCACCAAAACTGCTGCTTGATATGGCTGAAACAGGTGAAACCTTCTATGAGCGCTTCAATCCCTATCCGGTTGAAGCCAAGAAGAAAAAAGCTGCGTGATTGAAAAATGAGGGGGTCAGATACTGATCCCCTCATTTTTATTGCAGATAGTTCAAGCTTTGCATGAATATCGTGCGTGGTTGTTGTGTGGTTCGTGGTTCGACAAGCTCACCATGAGGGAGAGGGGTGATGCAAGGGAGTCAAGTTCTGCATCCTTAGTGATCTGCAATATTTGTGCTGCACCCTTTGCGACTAGCGTTGCATCCCCACTCTCCCTCATGGTGAGCTTGTCGAACCAAGAACCACGAACCACACCACTAAAATAAGAAAGTTTTCCGCGTTTTAACTCGACTTTTCCTCAAATCGCTCCTAGAACTTTAGTGAAGGTATTTTTTCCTTTATCTGGAAGAATCTGATGTTTTCACACGACCGAATCTGGGCGGCCATTGATGCGCTGGCGGAACGCCATTCGCTTTCCGTTTCGGGATTGGCGAAGCGTGCCGGGCTTGACCCCACCACATTCAACAAATCCAAGCGCTATGCGGTTGATGGCCGTGCGCGGTGGCCTTCGACGGAATCGCTGGCCAAGATCATGGAAGCGACGGGCGCGTCTCTGGATGAATTCATGCTGCTGGTTATCGGCGGTAAGGGCAACAGGGCCGGAAGCGGTGTGATGCGCTCCGTACCGCTGCTGGGCTTTGCCCAGGCGGGGGCGGGCGGTTTCTTTGACGATGGCGGCTTTCCGGTGGGGCAAGGCTGGGATGTGGTCGAATTTCCCGTTGGATCGGGTGATGCCGTCTATGCGCTGGAAGTTTCCGGCGACTCCATGCTGCCGCTTTATCGCGATGGCGATACAATCATTGTCGCGCCCGGTGCTCCCGTGCGTCGCGGCGATCGTGTCGTTGTCCGCACAAAAGAGGGTGAGGTCATGGCCAAAATTCTCGCACGCCAGACCCCGCGCACTGTTGAACTGCTGTCAATGAACCCGGAGCACGCCAACCGGACATTCGATGCCGTTCATATCGACTGGATTGCCCGGATATTGTGGGCCAGCCAATAACAGGGAGCGAATTCCCCCATGCGTCAGATACCGCTCTATGTTCTGACCATTCTGGTCGGGCTTGGTTTGGCCTATGTCTTCATCTCGCCGTTTTATATCGGGCTGCCATCATCAGGTGTAAGCGGGCAAGATGTAACGATTGCTCCGGAAAACTTTCAGATACCCGATGATGCGGGCGGTGAAGCGCCGGGTAACTCTGACCAGCCGCAGGAAGCGGCACCTCCAGCACCACAAACAACAACTGCCGCACGGCAGGTTGATCCGGATGGTTTTTCCTTTACGAGTAAGGAAACAGTACCTCTGCAACGCATCGAACCGCGTCAACCGCTGAGCGAGATCGGGCAGGCAGTACCGCCGCCTCCACCACCGCCTGTGCCGGTTGATAATACGGCAAGACCCAAATTGCTTTACCGGCCAGTGGCGACCGCTGCGGGGACAGTTGAGGCCTCCGGCTACAGGATCACCGTTGAGGGCATCAACATTCTATCCCCTGATGAAACCTGTGCAATTGACGGTGGTGCATCATGGCCTTGCGGCATGGCTGCCCGCACGGCTTTTCGCAATTGGCTGCGCTCGAAAGCCATTGAATGCAATGTTCCCGGTCAGCCGCCGGAGGCTGTTATTTCGACCCAATGCAAGCTTGGCACCACCAATCTGGCCGCATGGCTGGTTGATAATGGCTGGGCACGGGCCGCAGATGGCACATCTCTGGCTGAAAACATGAAAAGGGCGCAGGAGGCGAAGCTTGGCATTTTTGGCAGCCCGCCTCCAACGCTTCCGGCAATTGACGAGGCGCCATTGCTTGATTCTTCCGGTGATGTGCCAGAGCTACAGCCCGCGCCGCCGCCGGTGACTGCACCTGACGCATCCTTTCCGCCGAAGCCGCAGTAGAGAGCTTAACTCCTCAACGCTCGTGGCAGACAGCTTCCACATTATGGCTGTCCGGATCGTGTACAAAGGCCCCATAATAATCGGGATGATAATGGGCGCGCAGTCCGGGCTGGCCATTGTCTTTGCCACCCGCTTCAAGCGCCGCCTTATGGAAGGCATCCACAAACGCACGATTGCTAACACGAAACGCAACATGGACAGGGGGATTGTTCGGCGTGCCGCTGGCAATCCAGAAATCCGGTTTGCCGCCTTCGCCAAAACCGGCAACATCAGCGCTGCCGGTGACAGAGGCAGGAAACTCGACAATCAGTTCATAACCAATGGCTGCCAGCGCTTTCTGATAGAACTTCTTGCTCTTTTCGAAATTGCTGACATTCACTCCGGTGTGGTCAATCATCCGTTCCTCCCGAGGATTCTACTCCTGATATGGAAGAACTAAGCCAATTGACCCGTCAATGCCTTTTTGATGAGCGCCCGTGTTTCATTGATGCCATAAAGCGCGACGAAAGAGCCAAAGCGCGGTCCGCGTTCCTGCCCGATCAGCACCTCATAGAGCATCTGGAAGAACGACACGGATACACCGGGTCCACCCTCGGGGCTCTTCTTGGTATGATCCTGATAGCGTTCAATGCCACGGGCGACGTCCAGCATGGCATTCTGGATCGCATTGCCATCCGCATCCGCAGGCAATGTCGCGAGCTGCGCGTCAATGCCCCTCAGGGCCTCAAGCTCGACCTCATCAGCCGGGCGGAACTTCTTCGTCGGCTTGACGAAGTCGTTGAAATACCGGATCGCATAGGTAACGAGTTCATTGAGCTTCGGATTGTTCTCCTGTGTCACATCAGGTGCATAACGGGAAATGAAGCCCCAGAGAACGTCGGCATTCTCGGCGTTTGAAGCGCTGACAAGGTTGAGCAGCATGGCGAAAGGCACAGGCATATCAAGTACGGGCGGGTTGCCGTAATGCTGGTGCCAGACAGGGTTGCCCAGCCGCTCCTTCCATTCCTGCCGCTGATACGCGGAAAGGAACGTGAAGTACTCGTCCACTGCCTTCGGGATCACGTCGAAATAGAGTTTTTTCGCGGTCTTCGGCTTCTGGAACATATAGAGCGACAGGCTCTCGGTCGGGGCATAGGTCAGCCAGTCATCAATGGTCAGGCCATTGCCCTTCGACTTCGAAATCTTCTGGCCCTTGTCATCAAGGAAAAGCTCATAATTGAAGCCTTCGGGCGCGCGGCCGCCAATAGCGCGGCAAATCTTGGATGACAGCGTAACGGAGTCGATCAGGTCCTTGCCTGCCATTTCATAGTCGACACCAAGCGCGGTCCAGCGCATGGCCCAATCGGCTTTCCATTGGCACTTGACCTTGCCGCCAGTGACTTCCGTTTCTATGTGCTCGCCGGTATCCGGATCTTCATAAGTAATGGTACCTTTTTGCACATTGCGGGCAATCATGGGTACCTGCAGGACAATGCCTGTGGTCGGGCTGATAGGCAGGAAGGGCGAATAGGTTGCCCGGCGTTCCTCACCCAAGGTTGGCTGGATGATGTTCATGACATCATCATAGGCCGCCAGCATTTTGAGCAGCGTCTCGTCAAACCGGCCCGACGTATAATAATCCGTGGCGGATGCGAATTCATAGTCGAAGCCGAAGCGGTCGAGAAATGCCCGCAACCGGGCATTATTGGCGGCGCCGAACGATGGATATTCGTTGGAGAAGGGATCAGGGATGCGGCTGAGCGGTTTGCCCAGATACGACGCCATCATATCCCGGTTTGGTACATTGTCTGGAACTTTGCGCAATCCATCCATATCGTCTGAAAAGCACAGAATCTTTGTCTTGACGCTGTCCTTTGTCAGGACGCGAAAGGCGTGTCGAACCATCGAGGTCCGCGCAACTTCGCCGAACGTGCCGATGTGGGGGAGGCCGGATGGACCGTAACCCGTTTCGAACAGCACGGTTTCAGGATAACCTGTTTTCTCATACCGTTTGATAATCTTCTGCGCCTCTTCGAAGGGCCACGCTTTGGCCTCTGCTGCCGCCGCGATAAGCTCGGGGGTCAGTTCGATTTGGGTATTGGGGCGCGAAGTCATTCTCGGTTTCCTGTTTTCCTGCCATGTGGTGAAGCGCGCGGACACTATGGCGGCAGCTTCGCCGCGTCAATTGCCACGGCGTCACACAGGACTGTTGGTAGGCGGTTTTAATAAAAATCGACGGGGAAGTACCGCAGATAGAGTTCAGAGGTCGTGCCTTTTTCTTCCATGGATTTCAATGCAAAATTGAAGGCATCAACGAGATCAGTGTTTTTCGTCGTGGTGGCGATCATCATACCATCGCCCAGAAACTGCGGCGCAATGTAAGGTCCACCGGCAAACGTGCAGCAATTCTTGGCTTCCGGGCTGCCAATCCAGAAGGACAGATCAGATCCGTCGCCGAAAACAGCGTCGATTTTCTTGTCCAGCAAATCCTTCAACATCAATTCACGCGTGGGATAGCCGACCCATCGATCTTTGGGAAAATAGTCGGCAAAAATCGCCTGATGAACGGACCCGGCAACGACGCCAACCACTTTGTTCTCAAGCTTGTCAGCCAAAGGCTCCGCAAGGGCCGTTTCCTTTAAGGTAACGAAACGGGCAGGCAAGCGCATATAGGGAGCGGTGAATGCGAACTTTTCCCGCAGCGCTGTTGTGGGTTTCAACCCAGCGATGATTGCCTCGGCTTCGCCGTTTTCTACGGTCTGCTGCAATTCGTTCCATGGCCGTGCTTCGATCTGGCAAATCGCAGTCACATTCAACTCGTTGCAGATGGCTCGCACCAGATCGATATTGAAACCGGAAATGCGCCCGCTTGCGTCAACGAAATTGAATGGCGGATAATCCACGGTGGTGACAAACCGGATACGTTCGACCGTGGAAAGGTCTGGTTTTGCGACGTGCTCCCGCCCATCCCAGTAATGCGGAAAATCCGATGCGGCAACGGCTTGGGACAGCCCCGCCATGAGGAAACCTGCAGTGCAAAAAGCGATTGTCCGGATATGCATTCGATCTCAGAATCTGATGTGATTTGCCTGAAGATTAGCACGGCTGGTTCCGACATGACAGGTTTGATGGTTGTGGTTGGGTTTATCCATCGTACCCATCTGCCGGGCAGGACCGGATTTGATAACTGGCTTCGACTTTCGATGGATTGTTATAGATGTAAATCACGCCTACAAGTATAACCTATTGTTTATAAAGCTATAAATTGTTCTGAACTTCATTTTCAATTTCGAATTGTGGGTTGAGTTTATAATGTTGGCTTGTTCATTGCGAAAGAAACACGTTCTGTCCATCGCGAGCATTCAGGAAACCTATATCCAGTAGTCGGCCAGTGCTTTCCCGTGAAATTGAAGTTCTTCTGGCCGCGCGACTCTATCGTGCGGGTTTGGCGAAAGCGCTGATAGAAGCTGCCTTCACGGCTTCCATTAACAACAACACCTCTTTCATCGATGAACTCTATGCAAGTGCATGCGGCGAAGATGGGTTGATCGGGCAGTGTATTGCTGATGTTGCGGGGGTGGCTTTTGAAGAGGTTCCCCGAAGCACGACCATTGTTTTGCGCACGGGCCCGAATATGAGCATTCTGCCACGCGCACGCATCGCAACGGTGCTCACCCGCCACAATAATGCGGTGATTTATATCGCGCCAACCATCAATGACATTGCTGTTATCAAGCGCGGTTTGTCAGAGCGCGGCGATTTGGTAACACGATTGAGGGTAACCACGCCGTCAGGTGTGCGTGAGCTTCTAAGATCCGGCCACGAAAAGTTGCTCGTCGATGAAGCATCGAGAATGGTTGAGGACACGCATCAGGAATATTCAGCGAAAATTGTCCTGACAGGCCGGCAAGGTATTCTGGTCGGCGGATTGGCAACCTGTTTTCTGTTGTTGGTCTTTCACAACGCACGACTGACATGGCAGGGGCTGCACGTTATTTTTTCCCTGTTCTTCCTTTCCTGCGTCCTGTTGCGATTGGTTGCCTGCAGGAGCCTGAGTAGCGATAGCCTATCACCCCTGCTTGAAATCAGACCTGATGAGCTTCCTGTTTACACGGTTATGGTGGCGCTTTATCAGGAAGCAGACATTGTTCCGCAACTGGTAAAAGCCATGTTGGGGCTGAACTGGCCGCGATCGAAACTACAGGTTCTGTTTCTGTGCGAAGCGGACGATGAGGCGACGCTGGCTGCGCTCAAACGTGAAGAAATGCCTCAGTGTTTTGACATCCTGCCAATATCCGACAGCGGTCCGCGAACGAAGCCAAAGGCGCTCAATTACGGCTTGTTGCTGTCGAAAGGGTCATTTGTAGTCATCTATGACGCGGAGGATCGCCCCCATCCGGACCAGTTGCTCGAAGCCTTCCAACGCTTCCAATCGGCTGATGAAAAACTTGGATGTCTTCAGGCTCCACTTAAGGTGGCCAATGCCCATGAAAGCATGATCGCGCGGATGTTCGCGTTCGAGTATGCGGCTCATTTCAGGAGCTTCCTGCCATGGCTTGCGCATCATGGGTTGGTAATGCCGCTTGGTGGCACCTCCAATCATTTTCGTTATGATTGCCTGAGAGCCGCTGGAGGATGGGACCCGCACAACGTCACGGAGGATGCGGAGCTTGGAACCCGCCTGGCTCGACTGGGGTATCGGATCGATATGATTTCGCGTCCAACCCTTGAAGATGCACCGACCGAAATTGACATATGGTTTCGCCAACGCACGCGCTGGTTCAAAGGCTGGATACAGACCTGGCTCGTTCAGATGCGCCGGCCTGTTATATTGCTGAGGCAACTGGGCATTCAGCGCTTCCTTGCCTATCATTTGTTGGCAGCGGGGATGATTATTTCCTCGCTGCTTTATCCGTTCACTCTGTTTTTTATTACCGGAGCCACCTTCTGCTGGCTTTCCGGGTATGGCGTCTTTGCGGATATCCGGGAACTTCTTTTTCTCGATATCCTCAATATCGTCATGGGGTATTTATCGTTCCACACGCTGGGACGACGCGCGCTGGCGGGCACCCGAATGCCCGGCCCGATTTTACCATGGATACCGCTTTATTGGCTGTTCATGTCCTTCGCCGCATGGCGGGCTTTGCGGCAATTAAACCGCTTGCCATTCCTGTGGGAAAAAACACCGCATCGCCCCGCGCGATCTATTCAAGAAACCCCGGGCCAGAACCAATGATGAGCGCATCTTCATTGCCAATAACTTCAAGGTCCCGATCTTTGTAGGGCAGGCTTAATAAAACGCGGCGGATAACGGCGATGCGCGCGCGGCGCTTGTCATTGGAACGCACGACCGTCCACGGCGCATGGGCCGTATGGGTCCGCGCCATCATCTCGTCGCGAGCCTTTGTGTAGTCATCCCATTTCTCGGCACCGGCAATGTCCATCGGCGAGAACTTCCAGTTCTTCAGCGGACTATGGCGGCGATCATGGAAGCGTTTGAGCTGCATGGTCTGACCGATGTTGAGCCAGAATTTGAAAAAGAAAATACCGTCAGCCACGATCATTCGCTCAAAGCCGGGGGTTTCCTCCAGAAAGGATTCATGCTGTTCGGGCGTGCAAAATCCCATGACGGGTTCGACGCCACCGCGATTGTACCAGGAGCGGTCGAACGTCAGGAATTCTCCGCTTGTCGGGAAGTGTGAGACGTAACGCTGGTAATACCATTGTCCGCTTTCCGTCTCGGTGGGCTTGGGCAGCGCGACATTGCGCGCATTACGAGGGTTCATATATTGGCGCAAGGTGAAGATCGTACCACCCTTGCCCGCAGCATCACGGCCCTCAAAAACAGATATCACGCGGCGGCCGGTTTCCTGCAACCAGCTCTGCATCTTGACGAGTTCTATTTGCAGCTGTTCCAAGGTGTCTGCGTACTCGTCCTTGTCCATTTTTTCCGTGTAGGGAAAATCCCCAGATGCAAGGGCACCATCATCAATCCAATCGGGCAATTTGGGATCATCGATATTGAAGCTGCGCTTCTTCCCATCAATCTTGAGTTTAAGCGTTGTCTTACCGACTTGTGGCTGGTCGGATTTCTTTTTCGAATTCTTGGCCAATACAGCCTCCCTCAATTGACATGAAGCCATGTTATTGGGACAGCGTTGTGGCGTCCAGTGTCGATGACAAAGCATGGCAGGGCAGGGAGTTGAACGCATGAGCATATTGGGTTCGGGTCGGGAAAGCCGCGGTTTGCGGCAAAGAGCGTTGCAACGGATCATCCGTGCGCGCTACATTCTGGGCGCCGCTGCCTTTCTCACTGCGCTTGTGCTCAATTCCGGTGCCTCCTGGTGGCTGAGCTTTGCGATTTTGATGTTGCTGCTGCTTGGTGTGGTTGCGCTCTCCGCGAGCATTCCGCGCATTGATGATGCGAGCGCAGTCCAGCCCATAAACGATGCCGCGATCTTTCGCCTATCCGGCCAGCAGCTTGCTGCACAATTGCCTGATCCGCTGATCATCTTCGATCACGAGGGCACAATTCTCTATGTGAACCCCGCTGCCAATGGTGCATTCGGTCCATTGGCACGGGGTGGAACGCTGCTCCTGCATTTTCGTGCGCCAGAAATGCAGACCCTGGTTCAGTCAGTCATGTCCGATGCGCAGGCCGGATCGATTGACTATTCCGAACGTGTTCCGGTCGAGCGCTGGTATCGCGCCACCGTCCTTCGTCTCGATCAGGGTGGTCCGGACCGGCAGTATCTCCTGTCGTTCCGTGATCTGACCGAGGCGCATCGGCTGGAACGCATGCGTTCAGACTTCATCGCCAATGCCAGCCACGAGTTGCGCACGCCGCTTGCCTCGCTCAGTGGTTTTATTGAAACCTTGCGCGGACCAGCGCGCAACGATGCCGTCGCCCGCGATAATTTTCTTGAGATTATGCAGAAGCAGGCCGAACGCATGGCACGATTGATTGATGATCTTCTGTCTTTGTCGCGCATTGAGATGAAAGCCCATATCGCCGTCAAGGATCAGGTCGACCTGACCACGGTTCTGAACCATGTGGTTGACTCGCTCCGCCCGCTTGCTGCCGATCTGGACATTGAGATTGAACGGAACATTGATCCGGGACCTGTCATGGTCCTTGGCGACCGGGATGAACTGACGCAGGTTTTTCAAAATCTGCTGGAGAACGCCTGTAAATATGGCCAATCAGGCAAGAAGATCATTGTTGAACTCAGCAACAATGGCGACGGTATCAAAGCCACTGTTCAGGATTTTGGTCCCGGCATACCGGAAGAACATATCCCGCGGCTCACCGAGCGCTTTTATCGGGTAAACATAGAGACAAGCCGCGCCCAGAAAGGCACGGGACTTGGCTTGGCAATCGTCAAGCACATTCTGACGCGCCATCGCGCTCGCCTTGTGGTCCGCTCTCGTGTCGGCGAAGGATCATCTTTTACGGTCGCTTTTGGTCCGCAAAAAACCAAGGCGTGAGAACAAACAAAAAAGGCGCCATCAGGCGCCTTTTCCAGTTGCATTTCCGCTTATCGAACGCGTCGGCGATCCGATGCCGGTTGGTAAGCCAAGCGGGAGTGATAAGTGCAGTAGGGTCCACCTTCAGCCACATCATTTCCACAGAAGTGAAAATCAGGCTGTAACGGATCACCCATTGGCCACTTGCAGGTACGCTCGCTCAGCTGCACCAATTCGAGGCGGCGCGAAATGGGCACAACGACGTCAGTGGACGAAGTTTTCATGACCGTCTGCGTCACGGTGTCAGCAAAATATTCCTGCTGCAACGCCGTTGCACCAACGCTCTTGGTCACCACCCGGCTTGTCATCTGTGCGGATGTTGTAACACCGCTGCGATGTCCGCTTGAGGCTGTTGTATTGACTTTTTTGCTGCGCGTTTGTGTCGATGTGGTCTTACCGCGACCTGACAATTTCAGGCGGTGTACCTTACCGATGACCGCATTGCGGCTGACACCACCCAGCTGTGCTGCGATCTGACTTGCACTCAGACCTTCGGCCCAAAGCTTTTTCAGCTGTTCTACGCGCTCATCTGTCCAGTTCATCTTCCTTGGCTCCGTATTGTGCGGACTCTAGGCTGAATCCTTCCTTCACATCTGGATTGCTCCAGATTGCAGATACTATATCTATCCAGGTGACGAGGTCCGCCGCACGAAATCTAGCTATTCCGTTTCTCAAGCTACAATATGCGATGACTCTGTGACAAGAGTCGGGCATGGGAAGCAGCTATGCTTTTTTGGGTTTTCCCCAACTTGCGCGTGGAAACGCACGATAAATGACATTTCCTTGAGGACATGTCGCTTTCCGTATGACGGTACGGTTATAGTTTTGAAAAACTTGAGGAAAGACCGTTCTTTGCAAAGGGTAATATCTCGTCCGGTTTTTGAAGTGTTTATTTGACAATTGCAATTTGAATGATGATATTACCTGCGTCAGGCCGCCCTTGTGGGCGGCTTTTTGATTTCATCGCTGCCGGTTTCATCTTAGCAAACAGCAGATCCAAATAGGGTATTGGAGGCCCGAAACGACATGACGGACGCAAACGCGCAACCGCTATACGACACTTTTGCTCGTGCGGATCTGCGCTTTGAGCGAGGAGAGGGTGTCTGGCTGATAACCGAGGGCGGTGACCGCTATCTCGATTTCGCCGCTGGCATTGCTGTCAATTCGCTCGGTTATTCGCATCCGCATCTTGTCGAGACCCTGAAGACCCAGGCTGATAAGCTGTGGCATCTGTCCAATATATACGAAATTCCCGGACAGAAGCGCCTTGGTCAGCGCCTTGTTGACAGCACTTTTGCGGACAAAGTCTTTTTCACCAATTCCGGTGCGGAAGCTCTGGAATGTGCGATCAAGACCGCGCGTCGCTATCATTATGTGAATGGCCACCCGGAGCGGTTCCATATCATTACGTTCGAAGGCGCCTTCCACGGACGGACGCTGGCCACGATTGCTGCTGGCGGTCAGGAAAAATATCTCGAAGGTTTCGGACCAAAAGTATCAGGCTTTGATCAGGTGCCGTTTGGCGATGAGAAAGCACTGAAGGCGGCTATTGGTCCGCAGACTGCTGCGATCCTGATCGAGCCGATTCAGGGTGAGGGCGGTGTGCGCCCGGTTCCCGATGAAGATTTGCGCCGCCTGCGCAAGATTTGCGACGAGAACGGTCTGCTGTTGATCCTCGATGAAGTTCAGTCGGGTGTCGGACGTACAGGCAAATTCTTCGCCTATGAATGGTCGGGCATCACGCCTGACATCATGGCCGTTGCCAAGGGTATTGGCGGTGGTTTCCCGCTCGGCGCCTGTCTTGCAACCGCTGAAGCGGCCAAGGGCATGACGGCAGGTGTGCATGGCACTACCTATGGCGGCAATCCGCTCGCTATGGCTGTAGGCAATGCTGTGCTTGATGTCATTCTTGCCGATGGCTTCTTTGAGCACGTTCAGCAGGTTGCACTGTTCATGAAGCAGGGTCTTGCGTCAATTTCCGATCGCTATCCGGATATTATCGCCGAGGTGCGTGGCCGTGGTCTGTTGATGGGCATCAAGAGTGTTGTTCCAAACACAGCGCTTGTGCAGGCCCTGCGCGACGAGCATCTGTTGACCGTTGGTGCCGGTGACAATGTTATTCGCCTGTTGCCGCCTCTGGTCGTAACGGAAGAAGAAGCGCGCGAGGCTCTGTCGCGGATTGAAGCGGCTGCCGAACGCCTGTCGGTCACAGCCCGGCAGAAGAGTGCGTAGGAAACTGTCATGACAATCAAGCAGGACCTCCGTCACTTCACGGATATCTCGGCGCTTTCTTCCGGTGTGCTGCGTTCGATCCTTGACGATGCGCGTGCGCGCAAGAACCGGCTCAAGGCTGGCAACATTGAAAAACCTTTCGCAGGCAAGGTCCTTGCGATGATTTTCGACAAGCCTTCCACGCGTACCCGCGTCTCCTTTGATGTCGGTATGCGCCAGCTTGGCGGCGAAACCATCATGCTCACAGGGTCCGAAATGCAGCTCGGCCGTAGTGAGACTATCGCTGATACGGCAAAGGTGCTGTCGCGCTATGTCGATATCATCATGATGCGCACGACGACCCATGACCGGTTGACCGAAATGGCCGAGAACGCCACCGTGCCAGTTATCAATGCTCTGACGGATGACACACATCCTTGCCAGATCATGGCTGATATCATGACGTTTGAAGAACATCGTGGCCCGGTCAAGGGCAAGACGTTTGCCTGGACAGGTGATGGCAACAACGTGCTTCATTCACTCGTTGAAGCGGCTGCGCGTTTTGATTTCAACCTGAACATTGCCACGCCTGATGGTAGCGAGCCGGAAAGCAAATATCTGGCCTGGGCCAAGAGCGCCGGTGGCAATGTCAGGCTGACGACCGATCCGATTGCTGCGGTCGAGGGCGTTGATTGCATCGTCACCGATACATGGGTCTCGATGGGTCAGGAAGGTCGCGCGCGCGGTCACAATGTGTTCATGCCCTATCAGGTCAATGATGCTTTGCTGAAGCATGCACACCCCGATGCGCTGTTTATGCACTGCCTGCCAGCGCATCGCGGTGAAGAGGTAACGGATTCAGTCATTGACGGACCTCATTCGGTTGTTTTTGATGAGGCTGAAAATCGATTGCATGCGCAAAAAGCAATTCTAGCCTGGTGTCTCGAAGGAGGTCGCCCGAGTGTCTGATATGTCTGACATTGCCAAGCGCTCCGACGAATATGTTTTCGCCGGAGATGATGCCGTTGTACCGTTTCAGGTCGAGGCGCTGGATGCCCGTGGCCGCGCTGTGCAATTGGGTGCGACGCTGGACGATATTCTTAGTCGGCATGACTATCCCGAGCCAGTTGCAAAACTGCTGGCGGAAGCCATTGTCCTGACCGTTCTCTTGGGAACGTCGTTGAAGTTCGATGGCAAGTTCATTTTTCAGTCGCAGTCCGATGGGCCTGTTGACATGCTTGTTGTCGACTTCCGTACGCCCAATTCAGTGCGTGCCTACGCCCGTTATGACGAGGACCGTTTGGCCGAGGCAATTGCTGCAAATGAGCTATCCCCCGAACAGTTGATGGGCACCGGAACACTCGCGCTGACCGTTGACCAAGGCGAATACACCCAGCGCTACCAGGGCATTGTTGCGCTTGACGGCTCCAATCTTGAGGAGATCGCCAAGACATATTTCCGCCAGTCGGAACAGATCCCGACGGATATCCGTCTATCGGTCGCCAAGCTTATCGAGCGCGGCGAGGACGGTAAGCCTGTTGAACAGTGGCGTGCGGGTGGTTTGATCGTGCAGTTTTTGCCGCAATCCGAGTTACGTATTCGCCAGCGCGATCTTCCGGCGGGCGATGCTCCCAATGCTGATCAGGATGATGAAGAGTTTGATGAGGATGATGACTGGACCGAAGTAAAGGCGCTGGTTGCCACCATCGAAAGCTCGGAGCTGACCGATCCGCAGGTTGGAGCCGAACGCTTGCTCTATCGTCTGTTTCACGAACGCGGTGTCCGTGTATTTGACGCGGTCCCAGTCAACGACGATTGCTCGTGCTCGCGTGACAAGATTGCGGGTGTTCTTTCCGGTTTCACCGCCGAAGAGATCACCGACAGCATTGAAGATGGCAAGATCAGTGTAACATGCGAATTCTGCTCCACTCATTATGAGTTCGACCCAGCAGAATTCCTGCCAAAGAACTGATTTTTCCTCAGGCGCGTGAGCGCGCCCGGCAATAAGGATCGCCATTATGGACGTGCGTGACAGCAACGGAAACGAGCTTCAGGATGGCGATTCAGTCACTTTGATCAAGGATCTCAAGGTCAAGGGGACATCCGAAACAATCAAACGTGGCACGCTGGTCAAGAACATCCGTCTGAATGGCCGTGAAGGTGAGGTCGAGTGCAACACCAAACAGGTCAAGGGTTTGGTTCTGAGAACCGAATTCGTCAAGAAGGCTTGACGCGCTGCCAATATAGCTGCCCGTTACTTCAGCAATCCGTTGGCCATGCGCCATGAAACCAGCGCCTCGTGAGCAACGGTGACGACGATAAGCAGCACGATAAATGCGCTGATGATCAACCATAATGGCCATGGCTTGACCGACCGTTTGGCGAACAGTCCAACAACAAGGCCCGGAACAAGCGCAAGCGCCAGCAGTTCCGGTATGCCAGCTTTTCCCGCTTGAATGCTTGGCAGAGCATACCCCATAAGCAGCGCACCAAAACCGACCGCAAAAGTGATAATGGAACAGGCAAGCGCCTTCACATAGGGTATTTCAGTTTGGGTGGTCATCAGGTCATGTACTCTTGCTTGTCAAAAATGGCGCTTGAAATGACTGCGCTATAGATCAAACTGCTTGGTCGATAGTTAATTCAATGTCCGCAATTGGTCTGGCAAATCAAGCGAAAAAGCCGGAATCTCGATATCAAACAATTTTCCGGCCTCGGTTTCCATGGAATAGCGCCCGACCATAACACCTGATGTTGTTGTCAGAGGGCAGCCTGATGAATATTGAAATGAGTCGCCGGGATTGAGCACTGGTTGTTCGCCAATCACACCCGGTCCACGAATTTCTTCGATCTGACCATTTCCATCGGTAATTTTCCAATAACGGGCCCGCAATTGAACAGTCCCATCGGATTCATTGGCAATCGTAATCCGATATCCCCAGACATATCTGTTCTCTTCCGGATTGGACTGCTCCTCCAGATAGAATGGTTCTACGACAACTTCAATGTCACGGGTAACGGCGCGATACATAATAAACCTTGTTTCACCACTGATATTGCGGGTCGCAGCCATTACGTCAACCATTACAATACATAAAGTTGGTTAAAATTAATGTGAATATTCAATATTATCTCTAAATTTATACTTAAATATACCAAAACCGCACTGAAATTGGTTTCAGTGCGGCATCGGTGATGGCCTATTTGGCTGCCTTGAGGGCAGTGTCAAAATCCTCGATCAGATCATCGGCGTCTTCAAGACCAACAGACAGGCGCAACAGCCCATCCGAAATGCCCAGTTCTGCGCGTGCTTCATCTGTAAGGTTTTTATGGGTGGTTGTCGCGGGGTGAGTGATGAGACTTTTCGAATCTCCCAGATTGTTGGAAATCCGCACCACCTCCAGACCATTTTCGAAATCGAAAGCCGCTTTCTTGCCACCCTTCAGTTCAAACGCAACAAGTGTCGAGCCGCCTGTCATCTGTTTGGCGATAATATCGGCCTGCGGATGGTCGGCCCTGCCGGGATAGATCACCTTGGCAATTGCCGGATGATCGGCGAGGAAATCAGCAATCTTTGCCGCGCTTTCCGTTTGCTGGCGCACGCGCACGGGCAAAGTTTCAAGACCCTTCAGCATGATCCATGAGTTGAACGGGCTGAGGCCCGGGCCGGTATGGCGGAAATATTCGTGCAGGTTTTCATCGATCCATTTCTTGTCGGAAAGGATGACGCCGCCAAGGCAACGGCCCTGACCCTCAATGTGCTTGGTTGCCGAGTAAACAACGATATGCGCCCCAAGTTCGAGCGGCTTCTGAAACAGCGGCGTCGCGAACACATTGTCGACAATCAGCTTGGCACCGACAGAATTGGCGATCTTTGCCACGGCGGCGATATCGACAATCTCGAGTGTTGGATTGGTCGGACTTTCCAGAAACAGTGCCTTGGTATTCGGGCGGATTGCCTTTTCCCAATTCTCGGTCTTCGAACCATCGATCAGGGTAAAATCGACGCCATATTTCGGCAGGAGTGTTTCGATGATGTAACGGCAGGAGCCGAAGAGGGCGCGCGCTGCCAGAACATGATCACCGGCCTTGACCTGACACAGGATTGAAGCGGCAACGGCGGCCATGCCCGAGGCGGTTGCGCGGGCATCTTCAGCGCCCTCAAGAGCACACATGCGCTTTTCGAACATGTCAGTGGTCGGGTTGGCATAGCGTGAATAGATGAAGCCGGGTTCTTCGCCCTTGAAACGGGCTTCGGCTGCTTCGGCGCTGTCATAGACAAAGCCCTGAGTGAGGAAAAGCGCCTCCGATGTTTCACCGAAACCGGAGCGCAGGGTTCCGGCATGAACGAGTTGTGTCGCGGGGCGCAGCTTGCGGGTTGTGGTCATCGTCTTCTCAATCTGCCAGAATCTGGCCAATAAAAAACCGGCCTTGCGGGAATCGCAAAAAGGCCGGACGAGACCGGGCCTCTTTTAGCAAATTATTTAACGTGGCTGCAAGCCGGCCGGCCAAATCACCACGGGATAAAAGTGCTTTAATCCTCTTGGCGGCTTGCGTCAATCGGGTGAGGCGCTAAAGCTTTTGTGAAATTTAGTGAGGTCGCGGCGGTTGATATGAGTATACATGAAGCGGGCATTCTGGCGGATAGTGGTATCAGGGCATTGCATCAGGCCGGTGCGCTGAAAACCGAACGGGATTTCGATGCCGATCAAATTCAGCCAGCCAGTCTCGATTTACGGCTGGGCACAAAGGCCTATCGTGTGCGCGCCAGCTTCATGCCCGGGCCGGGAACCCCTGTTATCAACAAGCTGGAAAAGCTGAAGCTGCACGAGATTGACCTCAGCCAAGGTGCAGTGCTTGAAACCGGCTGTGTCTATATTGTCCCGCTGCTGGAAAGCCTTGCTCTGCCTGCGGGCGTTTCGGCATCGGCCAACCCCAAAAGCTCCACAGGGCGTCTCGATATTTTTACCCGCGTTATCGTTGATGGCGCTCAGGAATTCGACAAGGTGCCCGCGGGATATCACGGGCCTATCTATCTCGAAGTGAGCCCGCGCACCTTCCCGATCGTTGCGCGTGCCGGCTCGCGCCTGTCCCAGATACGTTTTCGCACGGGCCGGGCGCAGCTTGATGAGACGGAGCTGACCGCACTGCATAAAAATGAAACGCTGGTTGCTTCCGATACGCCCAACATTTCCGGCGGCGGCATTGCGCTGTCCATCGACCTGACCGGCGACAAGAACGGTCTTGTTGGCTATCGCGGCAAGCATCACACCGGCGTGGTGGATGTTGACAAGCGCGGTGCCCACGACCTCTTCGATTTCTGGGAGCCGATCCATGATCGTGGCGCCCGCGAACTGGTGCTCGATCCGGATGAATTTTATATTCTCGTATCGCGTGAGGCTGTGCATGTGCCGCCGCTCTATGCGGCCGAGATGACGCCTTTTGATCCGCTGGTGGGTGAGTTTCGCGTTCACTATGCGGGGTTCTTTGATCCCGGTTTTGGCCACACCGCCGCAGGAGGCACGGGCAGCCGCGCGGTGCTTGAAGTGCGCAGCCACGAGGTGCCGTTCATTCTGGAGCACGGCCAGATCGTTGGCCGCCTCATCTATGAGCACATGCTGGAGCGGCCAAAAGCCCTTTATGGCACCGATCTCGGCTCGAACTATCAGGCGCAGGGTCTCAAACTCTCCAAACATTTCCGGTCGTGAACAGTCACTGATTGACAAAACTTTGGTTTGGCAGAGGCTGATGCGTATGACGGATTTTCCTGAAGGAACTGGATATTCGCAATGCCTCAGCAGCCCCAGTCCAAACGACGCATCATTGTCATCGTCCTGACGGTCATTACGATCATTGCCCTGCTGCCCTTGTTTTCAGTATTGGCGACCTATGCGATCGCCACAACTCTTGGCTGCACGGTGGATGAGGGCAGTGTTCACCCCTGCCTTTTAGGCGGTATGGATATCGGCGACACACTCTATACGATGGGCGTAATGGGCTGGTTGATGATCCCTGCCGCACCGGTCCTGCTGATTGCCGTGCTGGGTTGGATAGGACTGGGCGTGGCTGTCTTGACGGGGCGGATGCGCAGGGGCTGATAATAGATTGCAGGATGACCAGCAAAACCGGTTGACTATCGGTCTCGTCTGCTTTTGATTTCGATTGTCTGTCCAGCAGGTCTCTCGGATATGCGGGTGTAGTTCAATGGTAGAACGGCAGCTTCCCAAGCTGCATACGAGGGTTCGATTCCCTTCACCCGCTCCATCAACCTTTTTAGTAGTTTTGGTTGTAATTTCCTGCCTACTCTATTCAGAGTTTTACAAACTATATTGTTCTTTTGACCTCACGGACAAAATCATCAAATGAAGCGACAGAAGGCGCAATTCCCGATTACCGCTACAGCGCCGTTGTGAGGTCTGTTTGTCGATTGGTCGAAATGATAACATTCAACTGGGGAATTATCGGCAAGGGGCACAAATATGAACTGGGTGAACAGCCTTTTCGGGAAAATAGCGTCTTATGCCGATAACAGAGGAAACCGGTATGATGCGGAACGCGGCCAGGCAATATCGCGCATTGTTACAGTCCCGTTCATTGCAGCCTACATCATAATCGCTCTTTCCGCGAGCGAGCGCGAGTTGAATGCGGTTACCATAGCGCTGCTCATCTATGCCGTCTTTTACATCCCCGTTTCCTGGTTCCTGCTTCACAACATCGTAAAACGGCCTGGTTACAACCTAAAACGCCGCATCTTTGCCATGTCCAACGACTATCTGGCGATGACATTTGCAATGGCTGTCGGTGGAGCAATCACTGCACCTGTGTTTGCGATGGTGTTATGGGTTACTGTTGGCAACGGGTTGCGGTATGGGCCACGCTATCTGATAGCGGCCACGGTCGTTGCGCTGGTTGCCCTGGCAGCCACCACCTATTTCAACAGTTTCTGGCGCAGTGAACCCTATGTTGTCGTCACCCTTGTGATGACCGCCATTCTGGTTCCCGCCTATGTCTATATTCTGCTCACGCGTGTCCACAAAGCCTACAATGCAGCGCTGGAAGCCAACCTTGCCAAGTCGCGGTTTCTGGCACAGGCAAGCCATGATCTGCGCCAGCCCATCCACGCCATCAGTCT